>NZ_CP032568.1:4800000-6000000 GCF_003626895.1 Nocardia yunnanensis
CGCGGACGCGGCTGCGCGCCCCGTCGCAGGCCACCACATAGCTCGCGGCGAACCGCTGCCGGCCGTCCGGCCCGTCCGCCAGGACGGTGACCCCGGTCTCGTCCTGCTCCACGTCGGTCACCTGATACCCGCGGCGGATCTCCGCGCCGAGCTCGGTCGCCCAATCGTCCAGCAGCTGTTCGAGTTTCGGCTGCGGCAGGTGCATGGCCCGCAGCGGCGGCGCGGCCAGCGGGCCGAAGCTCACGTGCATGCCGCCGAACGGGATGGCGGCCGCCGGGTCGGCGTCGGTGGCGATCGCCGCGAGCCGCCCGGCCAGTCCTCGATAGCCCAGCAGTTGCACGATCTGCCCGCTGAGACCGTTGGCCTTGGGCACCGTCCGCAGCCGCGGGCTCCGCTCCAGCACCAGCGGCCGCACCCCGGCCAGCCGCAGCTCGGCCGCCAGCATCAGGCCGGTGGGGCCCGCGCCCACGATGATCACGTCGGCATTCGACTCAGGCACTCGCAGTACTCCGTTTCGTGGGTTGTGGCTACGGCCAGCAATATTGCGGCATGACGGGGGTCTTGCCGCAATCCCCCCGGTTCGATATACGTTGAGAGGGGAAAGAATTGCTCCGGTGTACCTGGATCCGATGCTCCGAGACGGTCAGGAGATGCGGGTCAGGACGGCGATGGGGAAGCGTCGGGGGCTGAGGGCTCGGTAGGTGTCGCAGTGGGGGTAGGCGGCCGTCAGTGTGCGCCAATGGGATTCGTATTCGGCCTCGTCGGTGACGACGCGGGCGGTGACGGGGAAGGTGTCGCGGCCGACGCGGGCGGTGATGTGGTCGGCGGCCACGAGGTTCTTCCACCAATTGGGGGTGCCGGGGTTGCCGCCGTTGGAGCCGCAGACGAGTAGGTCGTCGCCGGACCAGACCTGCATGAGCATGACCGGGCGGGGCTCGCCGGATGTGCGGCCGGGGACGGTGAGTTCGAAGACCGGGTCGCCGAACAGGGTGGTGAAGCGGGTGCCGCCGAAGCGGTGGTAGAGGCGGCGGTGCAGGCGGCCGTAGAAGCGGGTGAGCGGGGCGAGGTAGGTGCTGAAGTAGTGGTTGAAGCGGCCCGCGAGGGTGAGCCGGGTGGATGCGGTGGCGGACATGGGAATTCCCCTCGGACGGATGATCGTTTCGGATGACTGTACAGGGTGTCCAGTGAATCGACGTGGTGGCTTGTGGTGGTGATGTCCGGTTCGCCGTGGCTAGGCTTCGATCATGACCGCAGGCACGGAATCCGGTCCCCGCGACGAGGTGGACGCCTTCGACCGGCTGCGGCCACTGCTGTTCACCATCGCCTACGAAATGCTCGGCAGCGCCGCCGATGCCGAGGACGTGGTGCAGGACAGCTATCTGCGCTGGCGCGCCACCGATCCGGCGCAGGTGCGGCACCCGCGTGCCTACCTCACCCAGATCGTCACCCGGCAGGCGCTCAACCAGCTGCGCACCGTGCGCCGTCGCCGCGAGGAGTACGTGGGCAGCTGGCTGCCCGAACCCGTGCGCACCGAATCCGACGCCAGTCACGATGTGCTGCTGGCCGAATCGGTGTCCATGGCCATGCTGTTGGTGCTGGAAACCCTCGGCCCGACCGAGCGGGCGGTGTTCGTGCTCGCGGAGGTGTTCGGGCACAGCATGGTCGAGATCGCCGAGATGGTCGGCAAATCCGATGCCACCGTGCGCCAGATCGCGCACCGCGCCCGCGCGCACGTGCGCGAGCGGCGTAAACGCTTCGAACCCGACTCCGACACCAGCCGCGCGGTGATCGGCACCTTCCTGCGGGCCGCGCGGACGGGGGACGTGGCCACCCTGATGGAGGTGCTGGCCCCCGATGTCGTGCAGATCTCCGACGGCGGCGGCAGGGTCCACGCGGCACGTCACCCGGTCGTGGGCGCGCAGCGGGTCGCCGGCTACCTGCTCGGCTTGGCTCGAAAGCTGCTGGGGGACATGACCGTCGAACTCGGCACCTACAACGCGCTGCCCGCGGTGCTGCTGCGCGGCCTGGACGGGCGACTCGACACGGTGGAGCTGATCGAGATCACCGGCGGCCGCGTCACCGCGCTGTACGCCATCCGCAATCCCGACAAGCTGCACACCGCCGAGCTGACCCGCGCCCTCGAACGCTAGGTCTCGAGCAGCCGCTGAATCGTTGCGTAGGAGGGGATCTCGCCGACCAGCTGATGGTCGTGCGCGACCGATTCAGCCGTGTGCACCGCCGCCGCCAGGGCCGCCCGATACAGCAGCGACCCGGTGCTGATCCGCCGCACGCCGAGTTCCGCCAGCTCGGCCACGGCCGGTCCGGCGGGGGAGAACAGCACGTTCAGCGGGACGGTCGTCGCCGCGGTGAGCGCACGGATACCGTCGGCATCGGTGAGCCCGGGCACGAAAACGCCGTCCGCGCCGCACTTCTCGTAATGCTGGACCCGCGCGAGCGTGGAATCCACCTCCAGGCCCAGCCAGTGGGTATCGGTGCGCGCGTTGACGAAAAGCTCCGGCGCCGTGGACTTCACGGCCGCGATCACCTCGCCGTGCGCCACCGGATCGGCCAGCCCCGCATTGGCTCGGCTGTCCTCGAGGTTGATGCCCGCGATCCCCGCCGCGGCCAGTTCGGCGCAGAACCGCGCCACCTCACCCGGGTCGGTGCTGAACCCGCCCTCGACATCCACCGTCACCGGAATCGGCAATCGGCCCAGTCGCCGTGCCAGCGTGAGCGTTTCGTCGCGCGTCGCCGCCGTCCCGTCCGGCAGCCCCGCCGCGGCGGCTACCCCGAGACTGGTGGTGCCGACCGCCGCGAACCCGGCCTCGGCCAACAGGGCGGCCGACCCGTAGTCCCAGGCATTGGGCAGCACCAGCGGCCGTGCGCCGTGGTGCAGACTGCGAAAGAGCTCGGTCTTGGTCATGGCGTCGCTCCTCGGCGGAATCAGTTGACGCAGGGGATCTTCGAGCCGATCTGGGTGGTGACCGGTTTCCCGGAGTCGGGTGCGTCGGAGGTGGCGGCGTCGGAGGTGGCCGCGCTCGTCGACGATCCGGCGGTCGTGGTCGGCACCGGCGTGGTGGTGGCGCTGGTGGGATCCAGTGTGGTGAGGTCCAGATCGCTGCCCACCACCAGTTTGACGTGGCCCGAGGACAGCAGCGTCGAGGGGCTCACCGGGATGCCGCCGAACATCTCCGACAGCTGCTTGGCGTCGGTGTCGGCGCCGGTGCCGTAGTAGATGGTCGAGGTGGTGCCGTCGGCGTAGGTGGCGTTGCTTACGTCGCCGGCCGGGAAACCCTTGGCGGTCAACAGCTTCGACACCTTGGCGGCTTGTCCGGGGGTGCCGCTGGCATTGGCGACGTCCAGCGTCGAGGTGGGGGCGGTCACCGGGGTGCTGGGCGCGGCCTGGGTGGAGACGCCGAACGCCTGGCGCACCGTCTTCTTGATCGCGACCGGATCGATGATGTTCACGTCCTGGCCGTCGATATTGTCGTAGCGCAGCACCGGCAGCGTGCGGAACTCCACGGTCGGCGATTCCGCGCGGCCCAGCGTGGTGGCGAAGTCGGTGAGGTTCCAGCCGTCCGACAGCACCACGTCCTTGTGCGCGGCGTCCATGAGCGCCTTGAGCCGGCCCGGATTGGCCAGCGTGCCAGAGCTCTTCATGGAATTGGCGACCGAGGTGAGGAACGCCTGCTGCCGGTGGGTGCGGTCGAGGTCGCCGTTCTCGAGGCCGTGGCGCTGGCGCACGAACGCCAGTGCGTCGGAGCCGTCGAGGTGCTGCGGCCCGGCCGGGAACTGCGCGCCGGAGTAATAGCTGTCGTCCACGGCGTGATTGAGACAGACGTCTACGCCGCCCAGCGCGGTCGCCAGATCGTAGAAACCGGCCAGCGAGATCTCCGCGAACCGGTTGATCGGCACGCCGGTGAGCGCCTTCACGGTCTGGACGATGCTGGCGCGCCCGGCTTCTCGGCCCTGACGCTCCAGTTCCGGACCCTCGGCCATGCCCTTGGCCTTGAGCTTCTCCTCGGTGTCGTACTTCTTGAGACCGTAGGACTCCTTGATCTTTGCGTGGTCGTAGCCCGGAATGCCCTGTACCGGTACGTAGTCGTCGCGCGGGATGGAGAACGCGATGATGTGCTTCAGATCCTTCGGAATGTGCACCAGGATGAGCGAATTGGCGTTGTAGCCGCCCTCCGAGCCGTCACCGGCGTGCAGCTGGTCGAGGATCGCCTTGGGTAGGTCGTTGCCGTCCAGGTCTTTTCGGGTATCCAGACCGATGAGCAACATATTGATATCGCCGTCGAGGTTGACGTCCTCGGGGGCGATCGCCCCGGAACGGACGAAGCCTTGATCGAAATCCATGCGGCCGTACCAGACCATGCCGGTGATACCGATCACGCCGGCGGCCACCAGTGCGGTGATCCCGCGGCCGGCGATGCGCAGCCGGCGGTCGCGCTCGCGCTGCGCGGGGGTGCGCGCGGGCTTGCCGGGCTTGTCTTCCGCGCGCCGCTTGCCCGCGCGCCGGCCGGTCGAAGCCGGCTCGGCACGTCGCGACCGGCGGGGAGTCGGGGTGGGCGTCTCCGGTGCGCGGCGGCTGCGGCCCGCGGCGGGGCCGACGACCGGCAGCGGTTGGGTGGCGTCGTCGTACATGGCGCTGTCGAGTGTGCCGTAAGCGGCGCTCGCTGTCAGATTTCCGCCCGGTTGTGAATGAGCTTGCACAGTCGTGCATAATCATCACATGGTGGATGTCTCGAACGGGCCCCTGCGGGTCGCGGTAGCCGGCGCGAGCGGCTACGCGGGCGGTGAAGTGCTGCGACTGCTGCTCGGTCACCCAGCCTACCGAAGCGGGCGCCTCGAGATCGGGGCGCTGACCGCGGGCTCCAATGCCGGCGCCACCCTCGGTGAGCTGCAGCCACACCTGCTGCCGTTGGCCGACCGGGTGCTCGCGCCCACCACCGTCGAACAGCTGGCGGGTCACGACGTGGTGTTCCTGGGCCTGCCGCACGGGCAGTCCGCGGCGATCGCCACCGCGTTGCCGGAGTCCACGATCGTCATCGACTGCGGCGCGGACTTCCGGCTCACCGACGCCGCCGCGTGGGAGAAGTATTATGGCAGCCCGCACGCGGGCAGCTGGCCCTACGGCCTGCCCGAATTGCCCGGCGGGCGTGACCGGTTGCGCGGCGCCACCCGGATCGCGGTGCCCGGTTGCTATCCGACGGTGTCGAGCCTGGCGCTGGCCCCGGCCGTCGCGGCCGGGATCGTCGAGCCGCGAGTGAACGTGGTCGCCGTGAGCGGCACCTCGGGCGCGGGCCGCAAACTCGATGTGGGCCTGCTGGGTTCGGAGGTGATGGGCTCGCTGCGCGCCTACGGCATCGCCGGCGCGCACCGGCACACCCCGGAGATCGCGCAGAACCTGAAGGCCGCCGCCGACGGGACGGACGTGCGTGTGTCCTTCACCCCGGTGCTGGCCCCGCTGCCGCGCGGCATCCTCGCCACCTGCACCGCACCCACCACCGTGGACGCCGCCACCGCGCGCGCCGTCTACGAGAAGGCTTACGCCGACGAGCCTTTCGTGCACCTGCTGCCCGAAGGCGTACTGCCGCAGACCGGTTCGGTGCTGGGCTCCAATGCCGTCACCCTCCAGGTGACCGTGGACGCCGACGCCGGACTGCTGGTGGTGATCGGCGCGATCGACAACCTGACCAAGGGCACCGCGGGCGCCGCGGTGCAATCGATGAATCTGGCTCTCGGCATCGACGAGACCGCAGGACTTTCCACCGTAGGAGTGGCACCGTGACAATCGACGACGGCAAGCTGGTGCGGACCCAGGGCGTCACCGCACCGCTGGGATTCCGGGCCGCGGGCATCGCGGCGGGCATCAAGAAGTCCGGCAAGCCGGACCTGGCGCTGGTGTTCAACGAGGGCCCCGACTACGCGGCGGCGGGCGTGTTCACCCGCAACAAGGTCAAGGCGGCGCCGGTGCTGTGGTCGCAGCAGGTGCTGACCGGCGGGCGGCTGCGCGCGGTCATCCTCAATTCCGGTGGCGCGAACGCCTGTACCGGTCCGGGCGGCTTCCAGGACACCCACGCCACCGCCGAGGAACTGGCGAAGGCGTTGAGCAACTGGGGAACCGAGACCGGCGCGGGCGAGATCGCGGTCTGCTCCACCGGTTTGATCGGCGACCGGCTGCCGATGGACAAGCTGATCCCGGCCGTCACCGAGATCGTGCACGAGATGGGCGGCGGGCTGCAGGGCGGCGCGGAGGCGGCCCGGGCCATCATGACCACCGACACCGTGCCGAAAGAGGCGGCGTTCCATCATCGGGACAAGTGGAACGTGGGCGGCATGGCCAAGGGCGCGGGCATGCTCGCGCCGTCGCTGGCCACCATGCTCGTCGTGCTGACCACCGATGTGGTGGCCACGCCCGCGCAGTTGGACGAGGCGCTGCGCAACGCGACCGGCTACACGTTCGACCGGCTCGATGTGGACGGGTCCTGCTCCACCAACGACACGGTGCTGCTGCTGGCCAACGGCGCGTCCGGGGTGACGCCGAGCCAGGCCGATCTGAACGCGGCCGTGCTCGCGGTTTGCGACGATCTGGCCGAGCAGCTGATGAGCGACGCCGAAGGCGTCACCAAGCGGGTGCACATCACCGTGAAAGGCGCTGTCAGCGAAGACGAAGCGCTCATCGGGGCGCGGGCGATCGCGCGCGACAGCCTGGTGAAGACCGCGTTCTTCGGTTCGGATCCGAACTGGGGTCGCGTGCTGGCCTCGATCGGCATCGCGCCCATCGAACTCGACCCCAACCGGGTGTCGGTGTCGTTCAACGGATCTCCGGTGTGCGTCGACGGCGCGGGTGCGCCGGGAGCCCGCGAGGTGGACCTGTCGGGACCCGACATCCAGGTGCTGGTCGAGTTGAATCTCGGTGACGGCGAGGCCACCGTGCGCACCACCGACCTCTCGCACGGCTATGTCGAAGAGAACTCGGCCTACAGCTCATGAGCGATGTGCTGAAACGGCTTTCGGCGTTGGAGAAGGCGCACGTCCTCGCCGACGCGCTGCCGTGGCTGCAGAAGTTCCGCGACAAGATCGTGGTCGTGAAGTACGGCGGCAACGCCATGATCGACGACGAGCTCAAGCGGGCGTTCGCGGCCGATATGGCGTTTCTGCGCACGGTCGGCGTGCACCCGGTGGTGGTGCACGGCGGCGGCCCGCAGATCTCGGCGATGCTGAAGAAGCTCGGCATGACCGGTGAGTTCCGCGGCGGGTTCCGGGTCACCACGCCCGAGGTCATGGACGTGGTGCGGATGGTGCTGTTCGGGCAGGTGGGCCGGGAACTGGTGGGGCTCATCAACGCTCACGGGCCGTACGCGGTCGGCATCTCCGGCGAGGACGCGCACCTGTTCACCGCCACCCGGCGCAGTGTGCTGGTCGATGGGGAGGCCACCGATATCGGCCTGGTCGGCGACGTCACCTCGGTGGAGCCGTCCGCGGTGCTGGATCTCATTGCGGCGGGCCGGATTCCGGTGGTGTCCACCATCGCGCCGGACGCGGACGGCGTGGTGCACAACATCAATGCCGATACCGCCGCCGCTGCGCTGGCCGAGGGCATAGGCGCGGAGAAACTGGTCATTCTCACCGATGTCGAGGGCCTGTACACGAATTGGCCCGACCGGTCGTCGCTGACCACCCGCATCGACACCGACGAACTCGCGAAACTGCTGCCGTCGCTGGACGAGGGCATGGTCCCCAAGATGGAGGCGTGCCTGCGCGCCGTCGAGGGCGGGGTGCCGACCGCGCACGTCATCGACGGCCGGGTCGCGCATTCGGTCCTGCTGGAACTGTTCACCGGGGAGGGCATCGGCACGATGGTCACCCCCGCACAGGAGATCTCATGAGCGAGCGTAGCGAGCGGAAAATGAACACAGCCACGAGTGTGCTCGTGCTGGAGCCGAGCGCCAGCGAGGTGGAAGCATGAGCGAGCGTAGCGAGCGGGAAATGAACACAGCCACGAGTGTGCTCGTGCTGGAGCCGAGCGCCAGCGAGGTGGAAGCATGAGCACAGCCGATATTCAGCAGCGGTGGTCGACCGCGTTGATGAACAACTACGGCACCCCGAAGGTGGCGCTGGTGCGCGGCGCGGGTGCGGTGGTCTACGACGCCGACGGCAAGCGCTACCTGGATTTCCTGGGCGGCATCGCGGTCAACAGCCTCGGGCACGCGCATCCGGCGATCCTGGCGGCGGTCACCCAGCAGCTGGGCACGCTCGGGCACGTGTCGAATCTGTATGCGTCCGAACCCGTCATCGAACTCGCCGAGCGGCTGCTCGCCCACTTCGGAGACGGCAACGGCAAGGCGTTCTTCTGCAACTCCGGCACCGAGGCCAACGAGGCCGCGTTCAAGATGGCGCGGCTGACCGGACGCACCAAGATCATCGCCTGTGAGGAGGCGTTCCACGGACGCACCATGGGCGCACTGGCTTTGACCGGCCAGCCGTCCAAGCGCGCCCCCTTCGAACCGATGCCCGCCGGCGTCGTGCACGTGCCCTACGGTGACGCGCTGGCGCTGGCCGCCGCCGTCGACAAGGACACCGCCGCGGTCTTCCTCGAGCCCATCATGGGTGAGAGCGGCGTCGTGGTGCCGCCGGCCGACTACCTGGCCAAGGCGCGCGCCATCACCAAAGAACAAGGCGCACTGCTGATCCTGGACGAGGTGCAGACCGGTATCGGGCGCACCGGCGCGTTCTACGCCCATCAGGCGTCGGGCATCGTGCCCGATGTCATCACACTGGCCAAGGGTTTGGGCGGCGGCCTGCCCATCGGCGCCGTGCTCGCGCAGGGCCCGGCGGCGGAGCTGCTGCAGCCCGGCATGCACGGCACCACCTTCGGCGGCAACCCCGTCTGCGCGGCCGCGGCGCTCGCCGTGTTGCGGACCATCGACGAAGAGGGTTTGCTCTCGCACGTGGAGACGGTGGGCAAGATTCTCGTCGACGGGATCGAGCAACTCGACCACCCGCTGGTCGATCACGTCCGGGGCGCGGGCCTGCTCATCGGCATCCAGCTCACCGCCGACGCCGCCGCCGAGGTGGACGCCGTCGCGCGGGAGGCCGGCTACCTGCTGAATCCCGCCAAGCCCACCGTGATTCGACTCGCGCCGCCGCTGGTGCTCACCGAGACCCAGGCCGAGAACTTCCTGTCCGACCTGCCCGGCATCCTCGATGCCGCCCAGGCCCAGAAGGAGACCAAGTGACCATCCGGCATTTCCTGCGTGACGACGACGTCACCCCCGCCGAACAGGCCGAAATCCTCGCGCTGGCAGCGGAATTGAAGGCCGCGCCGCAGTCGCGGCGGCCGCTGGCGGGGCCGCGCGGCGTCGCGGTCATGTTCGAGAAGAACTCCACCCGTACGCGTTTCTCCTTCGAGATGGGCATCGCGCAGCTGGGCGGGCACGCGGTCGTGGTCGACGGGCGCGACACCCAGCTCGGGCGCGAGGAGACCCTCGCCGATACCGGCCGCGTGCTGTCGCGCTACGTCGACGCCATCGTGTGGCGCACCTTCGAGCAGGCGCGGCTGGACGAAATGGCCGGGGCGGCAACGGTTCCCGTGGTCAACGCGCTGTCCAACGAGTTCCACCCCTGTCAGGTGCTGGCGGATCTGCAGACGTTGAAGGAGCGCAAGGGCTCCGATCTGAGCGGACGCAACCTCGTCTACCTCGGCGACGGCGCGAACAATATGGCGCATTCGCTCATGCTCGGCGGTATCACCGCGGGCATGAACGTGACCATCGCGGCGCCCGAGGGTTTCGAGCCGTTCGGCTGGATCGTGGAGGCCGCGCAGAAGCGGGCCGCCGAGACCGGTACGCGCATCGTCGTCAGCAACGATCCGCAGGCCGCCGTCGAGGGCGCGGACGCCCTCGTCACCGACTCGTGGACCTCGATGGGCCAGGAGAACGACGGCCGCGACCGGGTCGCGCCGTTCCGGCCCTTCCAGGTGAACGCCGATCTGCTGGCGCGCGCCGCCGCGGATGTGACCGTGCTGCACTGCCTTCCGGCGCATCGCGGCGAGGAGATCACCGACGAGGTCATCGACGGCCCGCACAGCGCGGTCTGGGACGAGGCCGAGAACCGGCTGCACGCGCAGAAGGCGCTGCTGGTGTGGCTGCTGGAGCGTTTCGAGCGAGGTGAGGGGTGAGCAGCGGCGAACGTCGCGCTCCCGTCGCGTCCGGGAAGGCGGGTGCGGCCATCGCGCGCACCCGCGCCGGACGGCAGGCCCGCATCGTCGCGATCCTCTCGCAGCACGAGGTCCGCAGCCAATCCGAACTGGCCGTACTGCTGTCGGCCGAGGGGATCGAGACCACCCAGGCCACCCTGTCGCGGGATCTCGACGAACTCGGCGCGGTGAAACTGCGCGCGGCCGACGGCGGCGCGGGCGTCTACGTGGTCCCCGAGGACGGCAGCCCCGTGCGCGGTGTCACCGGCGGCACCGAACGCCTGTCCAAACTGCTGGGCGATCTGCTGGTCTCCACCGACGCCAGCGGCAATATCGCCGTGCTGCGCACCCCGCCCGGCGCGGCCCACTTCCTGGCCAGCGCCCTCGACCGCGCCGCCCTGCCCGAAGTGGTCGGCACCATCGCCGGTGACGACACCATCGCCGTCATCGCCCGCGAGCCCATGACCGGCGCCGAACTGGCCGCCAAGATCGAACAATTGGCCTGAATCGCACTGCGCCGCAGGATGATCGCGGCTATCGGCACGGGATCGGCGGCGACATCGGGTGATGTCGCCGCCGATTCGCGCGGGGCCTGCCTCAGTTGATGGTGAAGCTGCCGGCCATCGGGGGCGTGCCGTCGGCGCCGGCGGCGACCGTGCCGATGGGGTCGCCGGAGCAGTCGATGCTGGCGTAGAAGGTGGCGGTCTGATCGGTGCCGTTCGAAACGACGGTGGTGTCCTCGTCGGTGAGCTTGATGCGTACGCAGCCCGTCGGATTCACCAGGACCCGGCCATTGGAGACCAGGGTGCCGGTCGCCGCCTGCGCGGTTCCCGGTACGAGCACCGCCACCGTCCCGGCCACTGCGGCAGCGCCCAGAACTCCAGCAATACGCAACTTCATCGAATCCTCCGTGGTAAATCTTCGCCCCAAGATCAGGGCGTTGCCATCCTGCTGGCAGACCGACATCTTTGCAATTCGAGGTAGCCGGGAGAATACGGTGATGTTTCGGAATGCGGCGGCGGGCCGAGGCCGAACAGCCACCGGGACAAAGGAATCGGCGGCGGCATCCGGGGATGCCACCGCCGATTCGCGGGTGATCAGCTGGTTCAGTTGAGCGGGTACTGGCCGGGCGGGTAGGCGCCACCGCCGCCCTGGCCGGTGCCGCCCGAGGTGATGAGATCCTGCGCGAACTGCAACGCGGCCGAGCCGATGGACAGGATGTCGTGGCCGAGGGTGCCGACGTTCTGAGCGAGGGTCGAGAGCATGGCTGATTCCTCCGGTTGGCGCGGGGGTAGTGATCTCAGAGTGACACAGCCCGGCGCGCGGTGATCGAGAAACCTGCCGATGCGCGCATTTTCGGAGAAATGTCGCATTCAGTGCCGACCGGTCGTCACGAATCAGGGCTGTTTGTGCGCCACCGCGAAGACCCGGCGGAAGGGCAGCCAGGTGGTGCCGTCGGCCTGTTCGGGATAGGCGGCCCGCAGCAGCGGGGCGAGATCGGCGCGGAAATCCTGCCAGTCGCTCTCGTCGAGGGCGTCGCGCACCGGCCGCAGCGCCGTGCCGGTCACCCACTCGAGCACCGGATCGGCTCCCGTCAGCGGCTGCAGATAGGTGGTCTCCCAGGCGTCCACCCGGCAGCCCGCGGCGGTCAGCACCGCCGCGTAGCCGGCGGGATCGGGTACCGACTCCCGATGCACCAGAGCCACGGAACCCAGCCGCCCACGCCAGGTTTCGGACGCCACCAGCTCCCGGATCGCGAGATGCGAAGGCGCGTCGAAGTTCCCGGGGACCTGCAAAGCGAACCACGCTCCCGGCGGCAGCGCCGCGATCCAACCCGGCAGCAGCGCAAGATGATCCGGCACCCACTGCAGCACGGCATTGGTCACCACCACATCGGTATCCGGTGCGGGCTGCCAGTCGCGCACATCGGCGACGGTGGCGTCGATGCCGTGTTCCCTTGCCGCGGCGACCATTTCGGGCGAGGAATCGAACGCCTCCACCACCGCCCCCGCCCACCGCTCGCGCAGCGTGACGGTCAGATTCCCGGGCCCGCACCCCAGATCGGCCACCCGCCGCGGCTTGCTCGCGCCCACGCGATTCACCAGGTCGAAGAACGGCCGCGCCCGCAAATCATCGAACGCCAGGTACTTGTCCGGATCCCACATGGGCCGCTCCGATCCTGCTCGATGTCCCCAAACCGTACGTCCGTACTGTATTCCCGCGCCGGTCTCGGTGCAAGGATGGGGGCGGTCGGTTCGGTCCGGCGGGACCCCGGTTATGAATGGGATTGCATCGTCGTGCATAATCATTTGCAGGACGACGGAGCGCCACGCAGAGCCGGGTACGGCACGCGAGTCGAGCGCACCGGCCCGGAACCTATACGCACAATCGAGGAGCACACGGACTATGACGAAGCGCGTCGTACTCGCCTACTCCGGCGGGCTGGACACCTCTGTCGCCATCAGCTGGATCGGCAAGGAGACGGGCGCGGAGGTCGTCGCCGTCGCCATCGATCTCGGCCAGGGTGGCGAGGACATGAACGACGTGCGCCAGCGCGCGCTGGACTGCGGCGCGGTCGAGTCCATCGTCGTGGACGCTCGTGACGAGTTCGCCAACGAGTACTGCCTGCCGACCGTGCAGGCCAACGCGCTCTACATGGGCCGTTACCCGCTGGTGTCGGCCATCTCGCGGCCGCTGATCGTCAAGCACCTGGTCGAGGCCGCCGAATACCACGGCGCCGACACCGTTTCGCACGGCTGCACCGGCAAGGGCAACGATCAGGTTCGCTTCGAGGTCGGCATCGGCGCGCTCGCGCCCGACCTGAAGGTCATCGCGCCGGTCCGCGACTACGCCTGGACCCGTGAGAAGGCCATCGAGTTCGCCGGCGAGAACAAGCTGCCGATCAACGTGAGCAAGAAGTCGCCGTTCTCCATCGACCAGAACCTGTGGGGCCGTGCGGTCGAGACCGGGTTCCTCGAGGATCTGTGGAACGCGCCGACCAAGGACGTCTACGACTACACCGTCGACCCGACCGTCAACTTCGAGGCGCCCGACGAGCTCATCATCACCTTCGACAAGGGTGTTCCGGTCGCCATCGACGGCCGCCCGGTCACCATGCTCGAGGCCATCACCGAGCTCAACAAGCGCGCGGGTCGGCAGGGCGTGGGCCGCCTCGACATGGTCGAGGACCGGCTGGTGGGCATCAAGTCGCGCGAGATCTACGAGGCGCCGGGCGCCATCGCGCTGATCGCCGCGCACCAGGAAATGGAAGCGGTCACCATCGAGCGCGAGCTGGGCCGCTACAAGCGGCAGGTCGAGCAGCGCTGGGGCGAGCTGGTGTACGACGGCCTGTGGTACTCGCCGCTCAAGCGCGCGCTGGACGCCTTCGTGCAGGACACCCAGCAGCACGTCTCCGGTGAGATCCGCATGGTGCTGCACGGCGGCAGCGTGGTCGTCAACGGCCGGCGCTCCGACGAGTCGCTCTACGACTTCAACCTCGCCACCTACGACGAGGGCGACACCTTCGACCAGTCGCTGGCCAAGGGTTTCGTGCAGATCCACGGCCTGTCGTCCAAGGTCGCGGCGCGCCGGGACCTCAACAGCAAGTAGTAGCCTGCGACCGAGACCTCGGCCGAAGGAGACGCGCCCATGCGAACCGATGACGACAGTTGGGACATCACGGAGAGCGTGGGCGCGACGGCCCTCGGCGTGGCCGCCATTCGCGCCTCGCGAGGACGCCCTGTTCCGGGATCCGTACGCGGCGAAGCTGGTGAGCGCGGTCGCCTCGCCGGGCTGGGACGCGATCATGTCGGGGTCGCTGAGCGGGCAGAGCGCCGACGACGGCGATCTGCGCGGCTGGTCGATGGGCAGCGTGCTGATCGCCCGGACGGTCTACTTCGACGAATACTTCGCCGCCGCGGTGCGGGCGGGGATCCGGCAGTTCGTGATTCTGGCGGCCGGTCTCGACGCTCGCGCCTACCGGCTCGAATGGCCTTCGGGCACCAGGATTTTCGAGCTCGACCAGCCGAAGGTGCTGGCCTTCAAGGCGCGAGCGCTGGCCGACGATCGGCCCGCCGCCGATCGGCGCGAGGTGGCCGTCGATCTGCGGCAGGACTGGCCGAACGCCCTGCTGGACAAGGGTTTCGAAGCTGGCGAGCCGACCGCCTGGCTGGCGGAGGGCCTGCTGCGGTATCTGCCCGGTGACGCGCAGAACCGGTTGCTCGAGCAGGTGCTGGAGCTCAGCGCGCCCGGCAGCCGGATGGCGTTGAATCTGGGCCGGGGCGGCGACATGTCCGACGAATTCCGGGAACGGCGGCGCAAGGTCATGGCGGAGGCCGGAATCCAGATCGACCTGGAAAAACTGTTCTATCCGTGGGAGGACCGCCACGACCCCCGCGACTGGTTCGCCATGCACCGGTGGCTGGTGACCGAGGGCGACCCGGTCGCCCTGCTCGAAGACCACGGCCGTAGCGTCCCCGCGGCGGCCAAGGACGGGATGGGCGCACACATTCTGATGACCGCGACGAAACCGCGAGGAGACGAGACGCAATGACCCAGGGCGGCAGCACCAATGAAGGCGCGCTGTGGGGTGGGCGCTTCGCGTCCGGCCCCGCCGCGGCGATGGCGGCGCTGAGCAAATCGACCCACTTCGACTGGGCGCTGGCTCCCTACGACATTCGCGCCTCCAAAGCCCATGCGCGCGTGCTGCACAAGGCCGGGCTGCTGTCGCAGGACGATCTGACCGGCATGCTCGCCGGACTGGATGCCCTTGCCGCGGACGTGGCCTCGGGTGCGTTCGGGCCGCTGGAGTCCGACGAGGACGTGCACGGTGCGCTCGAGCGCGGGCTGATCGATCGGGTCGGCGCCGAGCTCGGCGGGCGGCTGCGCGCGGGACGGTCGCGCAACGATCAGGTGGCGACACTGTTCCGCATGTGGTTGCGGGATGCGGTGCGGCACATCGCTTCCGGTGTGCTGGACGTGGTCGACGCGATCACCGAGCAGGCTGCCGCGCATCCGGACGCGGTCATGCCCGGCAAGACGCATCTGCAGGCCGCGCAGCCGGTGCTGCTGGCGCATCACCTGCTGGCGCACGCGCATCCGCTGCTGCGCGATATCGAGCGGCTGCGCGACTTCGACAAGCGGGCCGCGGTGTCGCCCTACGGTTCCGGCGCGCTGGCGGGGTCCTCGCTGGGCCTGGATCCGGAAGCCATCGCCGCGGAACTGAATTTCGATTCCTCGGCCGCCAACTCCATCGACGCCACCTCCTCCCGCGACTTCGCCGCCGAGGCCGCGTTCGTGCTGGCCATGATCGCCGTCGACCTCAGCCGCATGGCCGAAGAGGTGATCATCTGGAGCACACCGGAATTCGGCTACATCACCCTCGCCGACGCCTGGTCCACCGGGTCGTCGATCATGCCGCAGAAGAAGAACCCGGACGTCTCCGAGCTCACTCGCGGCAAGGCCGGCCGGCTCATCGGCAACCTCACCGGCCTGCTCGCCACCCTGAAGGCGCAGCCGCTGGCCTACAACCGTGACCTGCAGGAAGACAAGGAACCCGTCTTCGACTCGGTCGCCCAGCTGGAGTTGCTGCTGCCCGCCATCGCCGGGCTCGTCTCGACGCTGACCTTCCACACCGACCGCATGGCCGAGCTGGCTCCCGCGGGCTTCACCCTCGCCACCGACATCGCCGAATGGCTTGTCCGCCAAGGCGTCCCGTTCCGCGTCGCCCACGAGGCCGCGGGCGGCTGCGTCCGCGCCGCCGAGGCTCGCGGCGTCGGTCTCGACGAGCTGACCGACGCGGAGTTCGCCGCCGTCGACCCGGCCCTCACCCCGGCCGTCCGTGAGGTCCTCACCGTCCAGGGCTCCATCGCCTCCCGCAATGCCCGCGGCGGCACCGCCGGCACCCAGGTCGCCAAGCAGCTGGAAGAGGTGCGCGGCACCGCCGCCACCCACCGCGCCTGGCTCAGCTGACCCGACACGCCAACGGCCGTTGGGTTTCCGTTCCCGGAACCCCAACGGGCCGTCAGTCATCCGCGTCGATAATTCATGTGCTTGGCAGCGGGCACGGCCGCACGACCGGCATCGTGCACCTTCCCCCCGCCGACCTGCTGCTTGCCGTTCTTCTTCCCCCGCCGCTCCCGCCGCGAAAGCGGCTGCTCGACAGGGTTTTCCGAGGGAATTTCCGGCAGCGAAAAGCGCTCAGGCATGAGTCCTCCTAAAATATGCGTGACCGACCAACCGGTGGATCGCCGGCCAAAATCGGGAAAGCCACAACACGACCCAAGGCCGCGGGGCATCAGAAGCGAAGCGCGCTCAGGAGAACAGAATCAGCCACATGCCGAGCACTGTAACCACAAGCGCACCACCCCCGCATCCCATTTATTTCTCGTCGGGTCGCCCAGCGCCTTCCAGTAGTTCGAAGAACTCCGCGCGAAGGTCTTCGTCCGGCTCGACGGCGGCCGCGTCTCGTACCCAGGCCCGGGCCGCGGCCGGAAGATCCGGACCGTACCGGCTGGCCAGCGTCCGTAGACCGAAGCCGCGCAGCCTCGTGCCGGTGGTGCTGAGTGCTGTTTTTATCAGCGGCAGGAGGTCGGCTTCGGCCGCGTCGCAGTCGCCGAGGTAGCTCAGGACAAAGTCGAGAACGCTTTCCTCGTCGGAGGCCCCGATCAGCCTTCCCGGTTCCGGCCCGACGGCCATTTCCTCCAAGGGCAACACTTCGCGGGCAAGTCGGACCAGGTGCGGGCGCTCGGATTCCGGGGCGTGACTGACTGCCCACCACCAGATATAGCTGTCGTACCGAGGTTGCCGCATCCGGGCGAGTGCATGCGACAACGCGTCGATGCCCACGGCCTCGGCGCACGCGAGCGCACGGCGGAATTCGTGTGTGGCGGGATGGTCGAGTGCTGTCCGAACGTGTTGCCGCCAGTCGGGGCGGGCCAGCAACGCGCTGTACTGATCGAGGACTCGTGTGACCTGCTCTTCCGGCCAATCCGCCTCCGAGGGAGGTCTTTTCAGCACATCGAACAGGTCGCGCGCGGTGCTGATGTAGGTGAGATTCGGAGGTGCGGCGCCGATCAGTTCGCCGAATCGAGCCATACACGGCAGGGCATCCACATAGTGCCGGATGTCCGCGGTCGGCCCGTGCAGGTCCGCGAGCGCGGCGAGGATGCCCGAGGCGCCGTCGAGAAGCTCGGCGTCCACTGCCGGCGAGAGCAGTGCCGTATAGAGATCGCCTGTAGTGGCGGCGATATGGGCGAGGTACTGGTCGAGGATGCCATTACGGAAACCCGAACGCAGCAACCACGACTTGATGTCAGGGTCCTGGGTTCCCCGCAAGCGCTCGACAGCGTAGATGCGCCCCCACCCCTCCACCCGGCGAGCCAGAGAATAAATAGCCTGCTCTCTGTCGGGCTGCGTCTTGGCCAGCGCAATGACCGCGTACAAGGTCAGATCGTCGAAAGTGCCGAGAAGCAAGAGCAATTCCCGATCACTCGCATCTCCCACGACCCCCAGCATGACCATGCCGAGCGCCACAGCATTCCGCCGAGTCCCGTGCTCGGCCAGCCACCGCGCCAAGGCCCGCAGATCAGCGACGGAAAAATCCAGTCCCCGCAGCCCGTCGACCAGCCCATCGGCCACATCCAGCGAATTCTGTTCCGCGAGCAGATCGTGCAACGCAGCCAGCGTTTCCACCCCAGGGTCCGCCAACACCGCCGCGACCATATCGACCAGCGCCGAAACAGAAGGAGGCTCCCCGCCCCCGCCATGATGCGTCCGAATCCCATCGAGCACAGTCGAACTCAAAAACCCAGCCCCACCGCCCTCATCCGGAAGCGGCCTACCGCCCTGCGGCCACGGCCCAGACCCGTGCAACGCCACAAGACCGAGGGCATGAGAAAGAAAAGTGGTCCGACCATCCGACAGCTCGAAGGCCGACCACTGGCCGGGGATCACCGGCAGGGGCGCACAGCGCCCTTTCCATTAGAGAAGATCACCCCGCCACCGTAACATCCGAGCCCCAATTGTTCTCGAGACTCCCTTCGCCCCCGATGTGACTGTTGGGCGGGACTGCCGCCCAACAGGTCTCGATAATCGGGGTCAGTGCGGCCAGCAGGCGGGGGCCGTGCTGTCCATCCAGCAGTCGGAGCTGCCGGTGGGGACGAGGAGGGGGCCGAACATGCCCAGGGCCATGGCGATGAAGTACATGGAATCGAACCTTTCGCAATATGGATTACGAGGGGGACGGTAGATCGCCGGGGCGGTGGTGGGCAGACCCTACTCCCGGGGGCGGCGGGGAGGGGTTAGCTCAGGGCCTGGGTGATGAGGGATTTGATGCGGGATTCGACGGTGGGGGTCATGGATTGGATGGCGTAGGTGACGGGCCAGAGGTTGCCGTCGTCGAGGTTGGCGGGGTCGTTGAAGCCGAGGGTGGCGTAGCGGTAGTTGAACTTGGCGGCGGGCTGGAAGAAGAAGACGATTTTGCCGTCGCGGGCGTAGGCGGGCATGCCGTACCAGGTTTTGCAGGTGAGGTCGGGGGCCACGGTCTTGGTGAGGGCGTGGAGGCGTTCGGCGATTTCGCGGTCGGTGCCGGTCATTTCGGCGATTTTGGCGAGGACGTCCTGTTCGCCGTCGGCCTTGGCGGAGCGGGAGGAGCGGCGGGCGGCCGTCTTCAGTTCGGCGGCATGGGCTTTCATGGCGGCGCGCTCTTCGGCGCTGAAGCCGACGGTGGTCTTCTTGGGGGTGGTCTTCTTGGCGGTGGGCTGGGTGGCCATGGCTGAAATCCTTTGCGGGAGTGGGTGGGTCAGCGGTCCTGGATGAGGCCCAGGATGTTGCCGTCGGTGTCGGCGACGGTGGCGACGAGGCGGCCGCCTCCGACCTCGCGGGCGGGCTGGTCGACGGTGGCGCCGGCGGCGATCAGGTCGGCGAGCTTGGCCTCGATATCGGTGACGTGCCAGTAGGAGACCGGGGTGGTCATGGCCTGCGGGCCGCCGCCGGGCACCAGGCCGATGTGCTGGCCCTGCGCCTCGAAACCGACGTAGTAGGGGGAGTCGGTCTGCGGGTCGGCGCCCAGCAGCGCGGCGTACACGGACTTCGCGGCGGCGAGGTCCGAAACGGGATGCAGCACCGTCTTGATGCCCATCGTGGTCATGATCTGCTCCTGTGGATCGGTGAACCCGGTGTGCTTCCAGAGTCGCCCTCGGACCCCGGCGTCCACATCCGTGGCGACCACGGAATCCACCACGGACCGCGACTTGGTATCCGGCCGTACCGTGCGCGGCCGCGGAATGCGGCAGACTGGGGCGCATGGCTGTGACGTCGGAGATCTCCACGCGCGAGACGGAAGTGCTGGCGCTGGTCGGCGAGCATCTCAGCAATGCCGAGATCGGCGCGCGACTGTTCATCTCGGTGCGCACCGTCGAGAGCCACGTGTCGTCGCTGCTGCGGAAACTGGAACTGCCCGACCGCCGGGCGCTGGCCCAGCACGCCGCCGCGACCCGCCCGGCGAGCCCGCGGCCCGCCCCCGCACTGCCGAAACCGCTCACCTCGTTCATCGGCCGCACCCGCGAACGCGGCGAACTCGCCGAGCTGATCAAGACGCAGCGGCAGGTGACCGCGGTCGGACCGGGCGGCGTCGGCAAGACGCGGCTGGCGCTCGCGGTGGTGGCCGAGGTGGCCGCCGAATTCGCCGACGGTGCGTGGTTCGTCGACCTGGTGCCGGTCTCCAGTCCCGACAAGTGCGTGGTCGCGGGCACCGTGGCCATGGCGCTCGGCCTCGGCGAGCAGCCCGGCCGCAGCTTCGACCGGGTGCTGCTGTCGGCGCTCGCGGACCGCAATGCGCTTCTGGTGCTGGACAATTGCGAGCACGTCCGCGACGGTGTCGCCCCCTTCGTGGAGGCGCTGCTGGAAACCTGCCCGGGCATGAGCGTGCTGGCCACCAGCCGCGCGCGCCTCATGGTGCCGTTCGAACGCGTCTACACCGTCCCGCCGATGTCGCTTGCCGGAGAAGGCGCTTCGGACGCGGTCGACCTGTTCATGGACCGCGCGACGGCCGGCGGCTGGCCGCCCAACAACGCCATGCGCGACCAGGTCGCGGCCTTCTGCGAACGGCTCGACGGCGTGGCGCTCGCCATCGAATTGGCGGCCGCCCGCTGGACCACGCTCGGATTGGACGGTCTCACAGCGGGTTTGGACGATCAGCTGCGCATGCTGGAGGGGGGAGCCCGCGCCGACGACCGGCACCGCTCGGT
This sequence comes from Nocardia yunnanensis, assembly GCF_003626895.1. Classification (GTDB taxonomy): domain Bacteria; phylum Actinomycetota; class Actinomycetes; order Mycobacteriales; family Mycobacteriaceae; genus Nocardia; species Nocardia yunnanensis. The sequence goes on from NZ_CP032568.1 coordinate 4,820,452, forward strand.
GCGCGCGGCCCTGGACTGGAGCCACGAGCTGCTCGCGCCGGAGGACCGGGAGTTGCTGCGCCGGGTCGCGGTGTTCATGACCGCGTTCCCGGTCGACGCGGCGGCGGAAGTGTCGGGTCTCGACAAGGGCAGGGTCGCAGCGGGTTTGGCGCGACTGGCCGAGCAGAGCCTGCTGGTGGTCACCGAAACGACTGCCGGAACCCAGTTCCGGGCGCTGGAGACCATCCGGCAGTATGGTCTCGAGCAGCTCGACGCGGCGGGGGAGCTGACCGGCACCCGTGCCGGACACCTGCGCTGGTGCGTCGCCGAGGCGGCGGAGCTCACGGCGTCGCGCGGCGACATCCGTCCCCGATTCGACACCGTCGCAGACGATTTCCGCGCGGCGCTCGGCTGGGCGGGCGAGCAGCCGGACCGGCGCGCGGACGCCTACCGCCTGACCCGACACTTCGCCGCACTCCTGTTCGCCAGGCATTTCACCGGCGAATCCCAGTGGCGCCACGAACAAGCCGCCTACCTGGCCGACGACCCCGCCGCAGCCGCTGACCTGCTGCGCCACGCCGCCGCGGCGGCCGGCTGCCAAGGCAACGGTGACGACATGTACCGCCTCTATCGCACCGCCAGCGACTTCGCCTGCCGCGCGGGCGATTCCGCCGCAGCCGCCGCGGACCTCGCGACCGCGGCCGCCTCGGTCAACCGCTTCCCCGGCAAGTTCGAACATCTCCCCAGCGCGGACGAGGTAACCGCACTCCTCACCGAGGCCCGGCACCTGGCCGAAGCGACCGGGCCTGCGTCAAACCGACTGCACGCCGGGGCAACCGCATCCCCCGAAGCCGTCGATGGCGAAGGCTCTTCACCGACAACAGATCCGGCCGACGCTGTGTCGCAGTCGTCCGAGTCCTCTCGAGTGGCAGGGCTTCCGACTGACCCCGCCCAGGCCGCGAGAGCGCAGGCGGCGATCGGCGTCGCGGACGCCGCAGCGCTGGCCGAATGGCTTCCGGCCGACCCCACGCGGGTCGCGGGAGCGCGGGCGGCGATCGGCGTCGCGGAGGCCGCGGCGCTGGTCGAGCGCGTCGTTGCTTCGCCTGATACCGATACCGCTGTGGCGGAGGTGGTTTCGCAGGCAGAGCGTGCAGTGGAGCTGGCGCGTGCCACACGCGACCCGCTGGCCGAGTCGGCCGCGCTCGATGTGCTCGCCACCGCGCAGGGGCGGGCGGGCGATCTGGCCGCCGCCGCGACCACCGCACGCCGCCGCATCCGCGTCCTGTCGACCACCCCGGACGATCCGGCCGGCACCCACGAACTGATCGACGCGCTCGACGCGGCCGCCGAATTCGGGCTCGGCGCAGGCGATCTGCCCGGTGCGCGGCGCTGGGGCCGGCAGCTGGCGGAGCATCCGATGCTCGCCGAAGTGGGGCACACCGCCACCAGCAGACTGCTGGTGGCGGATGCGCTGGCGGGCAATGTGGACGAGGTCCTCACCCAGGGGGCGCGATTCCTCGAGTCGTGGCAGCGCGAGGACTGCCCGGCCCGGGCCGCGCTGGGCGCCGCGGTGGCGGGAGTCCGCATGATCCACGGCCTGCGTGACGATTTCGACGCCGAACGCGAATGGACCGGCGTCCTCCAGCGACTCGGTACCCCGCCCGCCGACGCCGACGGCTACCAGGCGGTGTTCGACGCCCTGCTCATGCTGCACCACGGCCAGTCCGCCGACGCTCTGGAACGCACCGACCTCGAGGACGCGCGCACCCGTGTCGCCGGAGCGTGGCTCCCGTGGTACGTCGCTCTGCACGTCGAGGCCGCGGTGATCACCGGAAATGGTTCCACCGCAGTCGATTTCGCCGATGCGCGCAGCGCCGTCACCGGAAACCCTGTGGCCGCAGCCATAGTCGACCGCGCCGAAGCCCTCCACGCCAAGGACCGCGACCGATTGCTCTCCACCGCAACCACCTTCGGCGCGGCAGGCTGGACCTACCAGTCCGCCCGCACCAAGATCCTCGCCGGCGGTGAGGCCGCGACCCAGGGCGCGGCCGACATCACCGCCCTCGGCCTGGCCCCGATGTCCGCACCGGTCCACCTCTAGACTTCGCGCCCCCGCGGCAGCAGCCCAGGCATCCGCTGTGGGAGGGAACCAACTCCCGACGGCAGGTGACAGCACGCAGCTGTTGTCGGTCTGGAAGAACTGGCTGCCGGTGCCGCCGACCCCATCCCAGGCGCAGAACGTGCCAGCCCTCGACGAGGTCACCAACCACCAGCCAACGAGCGACTGATCACGCAGGTCGGCTCCGCGGAAGCGGCAGCGGCAATGGCTATCCTGCGGTGATGACCTTGGTACTGCTGGGATTGGCCATCGCGTGTGAGGTGACGGCGACCGTGTCGCTGAAGATCTCGGAGGGCTTCAGCAAACTTGTGCCCTCGATCATCGTGGTGATCGCGTACGGGGCCGCGTTCTACTTCCTGTCGCAGGCGCTCGAGCGCGGTATGGCGATCGGGGTGGCGTACGGAATCTGGTCGGCGGTGGGCGTGGTGGCGGTGGCGACCATCGGGGCCCTGTTCCTCGACGAGCGCATCACGCCGGTGCAGATCGGCGGCATCGTGCTCGTGATCGCCGGAGTGCTCGCGCTGGAACTCGGTGGCGCGCACTGACGACCGATCAATCCTCTACGCGCACAACATATCCCACCTGCTCCAGCGCCTCGAGCACCTCGTCGCGGTGGGCCGCCCCCCGGGTTTCGAGGGTGAGCAGCACCTCCACCTCGTCGATCGCCAGCCACGCGCCGGTGCGGGAATGCACCACATCCAGCACGCTCGCGCCGGTGCGGCCGAGTTCGGCCAGCAGCCGCGAGAGACTGCCGGGCCGGTCGGAGATGGTGACCCGGGCCGCGAGATAGCGGCCGGCGGCGCTGAGGCCGTGGCCGATCACGCGGGTCAGCAGCAGCGGATCGATATTGCCGCCGGACAGGATCGCGCAGACCGGGCCGTCGAGAGCGAGTTCGTCCGGGCCGCACGACATCAGCGCGGCCACGGCCGCCGCGCCCGCCGGCTCGACGATCATCTTCGAGCGTTCCATGCACAGCAGCAGCGCCTTGGACAGCGCCTCCTCGTCCACGGTCACGATGTCCGGTGCGCTCGCGACGATGTGCTCGAAGGGCACCTCGCCCGGCCGCCCGACCGCGATACCGTCGGCCATGGTCGACATGTGCTCGAGCGCCACCGGCTTGCCCGCCGCCAGCGAGGCGGGCCAGGCGGCGGCCTCGGCGGCCTGCACCCCGATCACCCGCACTTCGGGCTTGCGCCGTTGCAGCACCGCGGCCACCCCGGCCAGCAGTCCGCCGCCGCCGGTCGGGATCAGCACCGTGCCGACATCCGGGAGCTGGTCGAGGATTTCGAGTCCGCAGGTGGCCTGCCCGGCCACGATGTCCACGTGGTCGAACGGATGCACCAGGGTCGCGCCGGTCCGCTCGGCGAATTCCCGTGCGGCGAACAAGGATTGATCGATGGTGTCGCCGACCTGATACACCGTCGCGCCATATGCCTTGGTGGCCACCAGTTTCGGCAGCGCCGCGCCCACCGGCATGAACACCGTGGACTCGATGCCCAGCGACGTCGCCGACCAGGCCACACCCTGCGCGTGATTGCCCGCGCTGGCCGCGACGACACCGCGCGCCCGCTCGGCCTCCGACAGGTTGGCGATGCGGTTGTAGGCCCCGCGCGGCTTGAACGATCCGGTGCGCTGCAGGTTCTCGCATTTGAGCCAGACCTCGTGACCGACCCGCTCCGACAGCACCCGCGACGCCACCACCGGAGTCCTCCTGATCACCGGTGCCAGCAGGGTCGCCGCCGCTTCGATCCGCGCCATCAGCTCCATGGCGGCCATGCTGCCAGGGATTCACTCCAGTGTCCCCCGTCGGCGGCTTTCGGACACGGCGTGTGACCGGCAATCCCGGGCGGCGACCCGTGCCGGGATTATGTTCTCGCCGTGCCCACGATCGTGAAAGCGCTGGCCACACTGACCGTTTCCGCGGTCTGCGCCCTGGCCCCGCTCGCCGCCCCGCCCGCCCGCGCCGACGCCGTCGGCACCTGCACCGCCGGCGACTTCCGCTGGACCGCGGTCGACGGCGCCATCACCATGACCCCGACCCTGCTCACCTTCACCTCGGTCGGCCGGCTCTGGGGCTGCACGGGATACCCGGGCATCACCTCGGCCACCTTCACCGGCGAGCACATCGCCTGGTCGGACTGCATGCACCCGGCCGACGGCCCGCTCACCGTGTGGATCACCTGGAACAACGGCGACACGAGTACGCTCTGGGGCCCCTGGCCGGTCGGCATGGCCCAGCCCACGGTCGGTCCCATGCAGGTGGTGAGCGGTTTCGGCCTCGGCGACCGGGTTCGCGTCACCGCCGACTACGACATGATGAACCCGGACATGGTGATGGGCTGTCTCGGGCCCGGAGTGCCCACCGGCGTCGGTCACGTGAGCGCCACGATGATGTGAGCCGGAAAGATATACGGCTCACGCAATAATCCGGAAACCGAAAAGCAACCCCTGGGGAACGGCTCGTTCCTACCTTGAGCCCACCCCCCAATCGGCTTTTCGGATCGGAAACCCCCATGACCGACACAGTCACCCCCGCGACAGTGGATTCCAGCGCGGCGAAATCCCCACCAGCCTACGACCCGAGGCTCACCAACGATGATCTCGCACCGCTGCGCAAGCAGACGTGGGGCGCGTACCACATCTTCGCCTTCTGGATGTCGGATGTGCACAGCGTCGGCGGATATGTCACGGCGGGCAGCCTTTTCGCGCTCGGCCTGGCGGGCTGGCAGGTGCTGGCGGCACTGCTCATCGGCATCACGATCGTATATTTCCTGTGCAATCTGGTGGCCGCGCCCAGCCAGCGCGCGGGCGTGCCGTACCCGGTGATGTGCCGCAGCGCCTTCGGCGTGAAGGGCGCCAATATCCCGGCCGTCATTCGCGGCCTGATCGCGGTGGCCTGGTACGGAATTCAGACCTATCTGGCGTCGGCGGCCCTGATCGTGGTGGCGGTCAAGCTGTTTCCGAGTCTCGCGCCGTACGCGGTGGCGAAGGACTACGGCTTCCTGGGGCTGTCGCTGCTGGGCTGGTGCGCCTACCTGGTGCTGTGGGTGGTGCAGGCCGCCGTGTTCTGGCAGGGCATGGAATCGATTCGCAAGTTCATCGACTTCTGCGGTCCCGCCGTGTATATCGTGATGTTCCTGCTGTGCGGGTATCTGATCTACAAGGCCGGTTGGGGTTCGATCAACCTGCAGCTGGGCTCGGTGAAATACCACGGCTGGGACGCGCTGCCGGTGGTGCTGGGCGCGATCGCGCTGGTGGTGTCCTACTTCTGCGGGCCCATGCTGAACTTCGGCGACTTCTCCCGCTACAGCAAGTCCATGGCGGCGGTGCGGCGCGGCAACCTGCTCGGGCTGCCGGTCAACTTCCTGGCGTTCTCGCTGCTGGTGGTGATCACCGCGTCGCTGACCATTCCGGTGTACGGCGAGCTCATCACCGATCCGGTCGAGACGGTGTCGCGCATCGACTCCACCTTCGCGATCGTGCTGGGCGCGCTCACCTTCACCATCGCGACCGTCGGCATCAATATCGTCGCCAACTTCATCTCCCCGGCGTTCGACTTCTCGCACGTGAGCCCGCAGAAGATCAGCTGGCGCATGGGCGGCATGATCGCGGCGGTCGGCTCGGTGCTGATCACGCCGTGGAACCTGTACAACAATCCGGACGTGATTCACTACACCCTCGAGGTGCTGGGCGCGTTCATCGGCCCGCTGTTCGGCGTGCTGATCGCCGACTACTACCTGGTGCGCAAGCGGGAGATCGTGGTGGACGAGCTGTTCACCATGGCCGAGTCCGGAAAGTACTGGTACCGCAAGGGATTCAACCCGGTCGCGGTGATCGCCACCGTGATCGGGGCCATCGCGGCGGTGTTCCCGGTGCTGGCCAAGGACGTGTACGGCATGCACACTGCGGCGCAGTACAGCTGGTTCATCGGCTGCGGGCTGGCGCTGGCGATCTACTACGCGCTGGCCACCCGGACGAGACTCATGGCCACAGCCTGAGGTGACATCCCTGGCAGCGGTGCCGGCCGCTGCCAGGGATTTGCCGACAAGTGACAAATGTCCTTGTCTCCTCGTGCTTTCGGTTACATATTCCCTATTGATATGGGTATTAGAAAGCACAGCCCGCGAAATATGCTTTTTCGTGACGCAATTAGTACTGTTGGAGGCATGCAGCTTTCCCGGTTCACCGATCTCGGCTTGCGAGCGCTCATGCGGCTGGCGGTCAGCAGTGACGCCGAGGAACGAGTCACCGTCAAACTCATTGCCCGGCAGGTGAATGCCTCCGAGAACTACGTCGCGAAGGCCGTCTCCCGGCTCGCCGAACTCGGCTATGTCGAGTCGCAGCGCGGGCGCACCGGCGGAATCTTCCTGACCGACGCCGGGCGGACCACCACCATCGGCGTCATTGTCCGCCAGCTCGAATGCGATAACGAAGTCATCGAGTGCGTGGGCGACAGTCCATGCCCGATCGCGAATGCCTGCCGTTTGCGGGGAGTCCTGGCGACCGCGCAGAAAGCCTTCTACGCCGAACTCGACCGGTACCTGCTCACCGATCTGGTGGACCAGCGCACCGTGGAGCTGCTGCATACGCCGATCTTCCCGTCGGCTTCGCTCATCGACACCTAGGAGAACCCATGCGGCAGGCACCGGATTCCGCGCCCGATCAGATCCCCGCGCTGGAACCCGAGCAGGCCGAGGTGATCCGCGCGACCCTGCCCCTGATCGGCGCGCACATCGATCGGATCACCCCGCTGTTCTACACGAAGATGTTCACCGCGCACCCGGAGTTGTTGCGCGACCGCTTCAATCGCGGCAATCAGCGTCAGGGCGCGCAGCAGAAGGCGCTGGCCGCCTCCATCGCCACCTTCGCCGCCCACCTGGTGGATCCCGCCCTGCCGCATCCGCGAGAACTGTTGTCGCGCATCGGGCACAAGCATGTCTCGCTGGGCGTCACCGAACCCGAGTACCGGATCGTGCACGAGCACCTGTTCGCCGCCATCGTCGAGGTGCTGGGCGCGGACGTGGTGACGCCGCCGGTCGCCGCGGCCTGGGATCGCGTGTACTGGCTGATGGCGAGGACTCTCATAGACTTCGAACGGGAGCTCTACGACGCGGCCGGGGTCGAGCCAGGCGATGTGTTCCGCGCGGCCCGGGCGGTGGCGCGTCTCGACGATCCGTCGGGGGTGGCGACCTTCGTGGTGGAATCCGCCGACCCGGATCGTCCGCTGCCGGGATTTCTTCCGGGGCAGTACATTTCGGTCGGTGCGCGGTTGCCCGACGGCGCCCGTCAGTTGCGGCAGTACAGCCTGGTCAATCGGGGCGGTGACGGTCGGCTGGCCTTCACCGTGCGCAGGGTGCTCGCCGAGGCGGACACCCCCGACGGGGAGGTCTCGACCTGGCTGCACGACACCGTGGGCGTGGGGGACCCGCTCGAAATCACCGTGCCCTGTGGCGATCTCACCATCGACACCGAGGTGACCACGCCGGTCGTCCTGATCTCGGCGGGCATCGGCGTCACCCCGATGGTCGGCATCCTGGAATACCTTGCGGCCGAATCCCCGTCGCGGCGCACGATCATCCTGCACGCCGACCGGTCCAGCACCGCGCACCCGCTGCGCGAGACCGTCGCCGACCTGGCCACCCGTCTCAGCGACGTGTACCTGCGCGCCTGGTACCGCGCCGACGATCACGGCCTGCTGGATGTGACCCGCGTCGAACTCCCCGACGACGCCGACTACTACCTCTGCGGCGGCGCCGAATTCCTGCAATACGTCCGCGCCCAGCTCATGGCCGCCGGAATCCCCGCCCGCCGAGTGCATTTCGAACTTTTCGCCCCCAACGACTGGCTCCTGGACGCCGACGAATCGCCCGCGCTGGCCTGACAGTCAGGTGGCGTGGCCGGAACGGGCTGTGCGCGTGGGGGTTTCAGGGGCGGGCGGCCGCGATGGTGGTCAGGACGCCGGCCAGCCACGGGGTGTAGTGCGCCGGGTCGGCGGCGACGTTCTCGGCGAGGGTGTCCGGCTGGATCCAGGCGATATCGGCCACTTCGGCCGGATTCGGTTGCGGGGCGGGGTGATCGAGGGTGCCGATCAGGACGTGGTCGTATTCGAATTCGACGCGGCCGGTGTCGGGGTCGGGTGCCTGATAGGTGAAGGTGCCGATCTCGGTGAGGTCGGCGGTGAGGCCGAGTTCCTCGGACAGGCGGGTGGCGGCCGCCTCGACCACGTCCTGCCCGGGCAGCGGATGCCCGCAGCAGGTGTTGGTCCACAGCAGCGGGAAGCGGGTCTTCACGCCCGCCCGCTGCTGCAGCAGCACCCGGCCGGCCGCGTCGAACAGCAGCACCGAGAAGGCTCGGTGCAGCCGTCCGGGCGCGGTGTGGGCCGCGGCCACCGACAGCGAACCCCGCGCCCGGCCCTGCTCGTCGACGAGCTCGACGAGCAGGGATTCACGGTCGGTCACGGGATTCGCGTCGGAGGTGTCGAGGGTGCCGGTCACCGCCCCACCTTATCGGCGGCGATCATCAGGTACTGGAAGCTGCCCTCCTGGTACGAGGTCAGGAAGGGTTTCTCGACGCCCGTCGCGAGCTCGGAGCGGGTGCGCAGCTCCCAGTACGGGATGGTCGCCGGGGTGAGGTCGGTGACCGCGACGGGCACCAGATTGTTGGCCGCCAGCGCCTTGAAGTACTCGCTGCGCGGGTGGATGTTGCAGCCGTAGTGGGCGTCGATCCAGCTCACCGACGCCGACCGCGCGCCGAACACGTCGTTGGAACAGCCGGTAATGCACACATACCGGCCGCCCGGTTCCAGCAGCCGCGCGAACTCCGCGAACAGCTCGTGCAGATCGACGTACATGGTGGTCTCATTGGTCCAGATGCCGCGCCGCGAGCCGGTCTCGAACCCGGTGTCGAGCATGTTCTTGAAATGGAACGTCACCTTCTCGGCGACGCCGCGCTCGCGGGCCTGCTCGTTGGCGAAACCCACCTGGTATTCGGAGATGGTGACCCCGTCCACCTGGCACCCGAACCGCTGGTTGGCCATGAAACTGGTGCCGCCGCGGCCGGATCCGCCGTCCATCAGCCGGTCGCCCGGGCGGACGTCGCCGAGCTGATCGAGCAGCAGGTCGGCCTGCGCGGTCTCGAGCCGGTGCAGTTCCCGCACGATGCGTTCCTGCCGGGTCTCCTCGGGCCCCTCGAGGACCGAGAGATCGGGTTCGCCGATGCCGTAGTGGTGGTGATACAGCCCGTCGACCTCACCGAGTTTGGTGTTCACGCGGTCGTCGTTGGGGTTGTTGTTCCAATACGAGGCCACCGACTTCTGATATTCGGTCTTGAGCACATCGGTGGAATGGGGGTGAAGCGCGGTCATGGCAGATCATCCTCTCGATCGATGCGAAGCGAAACGGTAAGAGCCGACCGGGAATTCAGCTGTCGTCCCGGTAGCGGCGGCTGTCGGCGTGCCAGGCCCGGTTGCCGCCCATCCACGACCACAGCCCGGTCAGGAAGCGGCGCAGTTGCGGGGAACCGGAGGCGGCGAGCAGGCCGGCCTCGGCTTCGAAGCGGTGCACCAGTTCGTCGTGGACCTCGGCGGTGGCCTGCACGGCCGCGCGGCGCGAACAGTTCTCCTCGGCCGCGAGGACCGTCGGAAGGTTGAATTCCCTTCCGTTGGACAGGTCTTCGCGGGCCATGGAGTAGAGGTCGTTGACCATCTGGGCGGCCAGCGCGGCGGTGGTGACCACGCGCCGCACTCGCGGATCGGTGTACTCCGCGGCCGGCAGCTCGTAGCCGCCGACCGCGTCGATCGGGGCCATACAGGGCAGGAAACTGTGCGGCTGCCGATTGAGCAGGTACTCCCACACCGGCGGCATGCGACCCGCCTGCCGCCACCCGGCCTCCGCGCCCAGGGCGATGAACCAGCCGGCGATCTCGCTGCGCAACCGCGCCACCTGGGCGGGGGTCGCGAAGTGGGACAGATGCTCGAAGGAGGTCCGAAACGCGCGCAGGATCGGATCGGCCTGCATCGCCTGCTCCACGCGGACCTGATAGCGCGGCGGCAGGTGCACCGGATCCATGGCGGCGGCGGCCAATTCGAGCCGTGGCCCCAATTCCGCCTCCGGACTGGATCTGCTGCCGTCCGGCGCGAGGTCGCTGGCGTCCTCCTCGCAGTAGTAGTCGTCCACCGACCACTCCGACACCGCGCATTTCGCGACCGCCAGCAGGCGATCCGCGTCGTCGCAATCCGGATGCGCCAGCATGATCAGCCGCCCGAAGTCGGCTCGGTGCAGTTCCTCGAGCCGGCCCTCGTACAGCCCGATCCGCTCGGCCCACGCGATGATTCCGGCGTTCACCGTCGCCGCCAGCGCCGGATCGTCGCGCACCGGCGGCGGACAGTACAGCGTGGGGATGGCCGAGCCCGAGGTCCCCGGGCGCGTGGCTCCGATCTCACCGCGCGGCGGGGCGGACGTGACGGGTGCCGACCGGACCGGGATGCCGCCCGGGCGAGACGCGGATGCCGTCCCGATCCCGGTGGGACCGTTGGCGAATCGCCGGGCGGCCCCGGGGCCGGTCGGCGCACCGGCCGAGCTTGGCGGCCGGTGCCGGATCGGCATCGCGCCGCCGACGGGCGACGGCGGACGCGATGCCTGTCCCGCGAGCTCCGCGATCGCCCGGGGGTTGGGCAGGTCGATCGCGAGGCTCGGGGCCCCGAGGCCGGAGGGGCCGAGCAGCCGTCGGGGCGAATGGGCCGCGGCGGCAATGCCGAGGCGAGGGTCATCGGCGGGGCCCGAGGCCGCGGGTGCGCCCAGGACCGCGGGGGCGGTGGTGTCGAGGTTGGTCAGCAGGGCGGCGACGGCCGCCGCCACCTCGGAGGCGGCAGGCGGGGCCGCGGCGCGGGAGAGCACCGACATGACGGCTCACCCCGCTCAGTCGGACTGCCGGGCGACCAGCACATTGTCGAGAATGCCGAGCGCGTCGGGGACCAGGACGGCGGCCGAGTAATAGCAGCTGACCAGGTAGGAGATGATCGACTGATCGTCGATGCCCTTGAAGCGGACGTTGAGGCTCGGCTCGTACTCGTCCGGAATCCCGGTCTGGTGCAAGCCGATCACGCCCTGATCCTTCTCACCGGTGCGCATGGCCAGGATCGAGGTGGTCTGGGTGTCGCTGACCGGGATCTTGCCGCACGGGAAGATCGGCACCCCGCGCCAGGCGAACACGCGATGCCCGTCCACCTCGACCGGGTCGGGATACAGTCCGCGCCTGGAGCATTCGCGGCCGAACGCGGCAATCGCCTTGGGGTGGGCCAGAAACAGCTTGGTGCTGCGCCGCATGGACAGCAGCTCGTCCATATCGTCCGGGGTGGGCGCGCCGGACTCGGAGTAGATGCGCTGTTTGAGGTCACAGTTGTTGAGCAGACCGAAGTCCGGGTTGTTGACCAGGTCGTATTCACGCCGCTCGTAGAGCGCCTCGATGGTCAGGCGCAGCTGCTGCTCGACCTGATCCATGGGATCGTTGAACAGGTCCGCGACGCGGGTGTGCACCCGCAGCACCGACTGCGCCAGGCTCAGCTCGTATTCGCGTGGCTGCGAGTCGTAGTCGACGTAGGTGCCGTCGAGCACGGGCTCACCGTGGTGGCCCGAGGAGATCACGATCTCGGCCTCGCCGTACTTGTTCTGCGGCAGCGCGGGCGCGTGCGCGACCGCCGAAAGGTGTTCGGCCAGTGCCGGAATGTCGCCCGAGAGCTGTTCGACGGTGGAGCGGGCCAGCACCAGCATGGTGGTGGGCGTGACCGTCTTGATGGTGACCGGCCAGATGGCGTCGGGATCGGTGAGCGTCTCGTCGCCGAAGAAGTCGCCGCCGCCGAGCATGCCGACCTTGGTGGTCTCGCCGTACTCACCGGTCCCGATCTTGGACAGCTTGCCGTGCACGATGAGCAGCACCTGATCCATGGGGTTGCCGAATTCGGCGACCACGGTGCCGGGCGGCAGATCCCGCTGCTCGAAACGCCCGGCCACGGTCGCCAGGATCTCCTCGTCCTGGAAGCCGCGCAGCTGCGGCAGCTCCTGCAGCTCGAGCGGGATGACCCGGGCGTGCGGACCGTTGATGACGTACTCCACCTCGCCGTTGCCGACGGTGTGGGTCAGCCGTCGGTTGACGCGGTAGACACCGCCTTTCACCTGGGTCCACGGCAGCGAACGGGTCAGCCAGCGAGAGCTGATGCCCTGCATCTGCGGTTCGGATTTGGTGGTGTGCGCCAGCTGGTGGGCGGCAGCGGTGCTGAGGGATTTGCGTTGGCCGTTTTCGGTCTGAAGGGGCATTTCGATGGTCATGCTGCGGTCCTCACCTCGAAGGGCCACCACGGGGTGAGCGCGGTGGAGTCCACGGCGAAACTGCAGGCTCGAATGGCCTGCGAGAATTGACAAGTGGGTGAATTGACAAGCGCGACAGTGCGTTCCAGCGCTACCGATGGTAGGTCCCGGGATGATCCGGTCGGGCCGGAATGCCAAAACATGATGCCTGGAATGTTGCTGTAACCCGTAAACCCCGAACGCCCGGTTTGCTTCGGGGCGCGCAAGCCGAATGAGGGTGGTCACAGCGCCAGCGCAGTAGGGTGGTGCTATGGCAAGCTCATCGGGACGCGTCGGGGCGGGTGACGCTGGTCAAGGCCAGGAAAAGTCTGGGAGTGAAGCCGTGAAATTCAATGCGAGGTCCGTGGTGGGTCCGATCGAGCGACTGGTCGCGACCGCACAGAACGGGCTCGAGGTGATCAGGTTCGGGGGACTGGTTCACGAGATCGAATCGTCGCCGTACGAGGTGGTGGAGCGTAAGCGGATGTACCGCCTGCGCCACTACTTCCCCGACGACACCGTCGCCGACCGTCCGGTCGTGGTGCTGGTGCCGCCCATCATGGTGACCGCCGAGATCTGGGACGTGAACGGCGCCGATGGCGCGGTCGGCATTCTGCACGAGGGCGGAATCGACTGCTGGGTCGTCGATTTCGGCTCCCCCGCCACCGAGGAGGGCGGCTGGGACCGCGACCTCGCCGACCATGTGCTGGCCGTCTCGAGTGCCATCGACACCGTCAACGAGATCACCGGGCGCGGTGTGCATCTCATGGGTTACTCCCAGGGCGGCATGTTCGCCTATCAGACCGCCGCCTATCGCAACGGCAAGGGCGTCGAGTCCATCGTGACCTTCGGCAGCCCGGTCGACGCCGTCGCCGGCATGCCCTTCGGCCTGCCGCACGGGCTGGTCTCCGACGCCGCGGACTTCCTCACCGACCACGTGCTCAACCGGCTGCCCATCACCGATTCCATGGTGCGGCTGGGCTTTCAGGCACTGGACCCGGTCAAGACCGCGCGCGCCCGCATCGACTTCCTGCGCCAGCTGCACAACCGCGAGGCGCTGCTGCCCAAGGAACGGCAGCGCCGCTTCCTCGAGGCCGACGGCTGGCTGGGCTACCCGGGGCCCGCGCTCACCGACCTGCTGCAGCAGTTCGTCAAGCACAATCGAATGATGCTGGGCGGCTTCGTGATCCGCGACCAGCTCATCTCGCTGGCCGAGATCACCTGCCCCATCCTGGCATTCGTCGGCGAGGTCGACGATATCGGCCAGCCCGCCGCCGTCCGCGGCATCGTGCGGGCCGCGCCCAATGCCGAGGTGTACGAAGCCTGCATCGTGGCCGGGCATTTCGGGCTGGTGTCCGGATCGACGGCCACCCGCCAGACCTGGCCGGTGGTGCGCGACTGGGTCAACTACCTCAGCGGCCGTGCCGATCTGCCCACCCAGGTCGAGCGCATGAGCACCGAGGTGGTCCGCAACGGCCCGCGCACCGGGCTGACCCGCGCGGTGCACGCGCTCGGCAGCCTCGCCGAGGCGGGGACCAGCCTGGGCAAGACCATCGAGGGCGTGGCCGGGCAGACGCTGCGCGGCACCGTCGAACTCACCGGCGAGGCCGCCCGCGCGCTGCCCCGGCTGACCCGGCTGGGCATGATCCAGCCGCACACTCGAATCTCGCTGGGCCGCTTGCTCTCCGAGCAGGCGCGGCGCGGTCCGCAGCGCGAACTGTTCCTCTTCGACGACCGGGTCCACACGCAGGAGGCCGTCAACCAGCGCATCGACAATGTGGTGCGCGGGCTGATCTCGGTCGGGGTGCGGCCGGCCACCCGGGTCGGCGTGGTGATGGAGACTCGGCCCAGCGCGCTGGCCGCCGTCGCGGCGCTGTCGCGGCTGGGTGCGGTCGCGGTGCTGCTGGCGCCGGGCAGCGAACTGTCCAAGGTCGCGGACCTGACCGGGACGCGGCTGCTGCTCACCGATCCGGAGAACCTGGCGTCCGCGGCCGCCACCGGGCATCGGGTGCTGGTGCTCGGCGGCGGCGACGCGCGCGGGCTCGACATTCCCGCCGGGGCCGACGTGGTCGATCTCGAGCAGATCGATCCGGCGAAGGTGGCGCTGCCGGCCTGGTATCGGCCGAATCCGGGCCTGGCGCGCGAGCTGGCCTACATCCTGGTGACCGGCACCGGTGACAAGTTCGACGTCAAGTACGTCACCAATCACCGCTGGGCGCTGTCGGCCTTCGGCACCGCGTCGGCGGCCGATCTGGGCCGCCACGACACCGTGTACTGCCTTGCGCCGCTGCATCATTCGTCCGGACTGCTGGTGAGCCTGGGCGGCGCGGTGGCGGGCGGCAGCCGCATCGCGCTGGCGCGCTCGCTGGATCCGGCGCGCTTCGCGGAGGAGGTGCACCGCTACGGCGTCACCGTGGTCACCTACACCTGGACCATGATGCGCGACATCCTCGACGCCGACACCTTCCCCAACGGGCATCCGCATCCGATCCGGCTGTTCATCGGATCCGGTATGCCGCGCGGGCTGTGGCGGCGCACCCTGGAACGGTTCGAACCGGCGCGGGTCCTCGAGTTCTACGCCTCCATCGAGGGCGATGTGGTGCTGGCCAACGTCTCCGGTACCAAGGTCGGCTCCAAGGGGCGTCCGGTGCCGGGCACCGCGAAGGTCGAGCTCATCGCCTACGATCCGCTGACCGACGAAATCCAGGTCGAGGACACCGGTTTCGCGCGCCGCTGCGCCGACAACGAGGTGGGTCTGCTCATCGGCACCGTCTCCGATCTGGTGGACGTGTCGGCGGGCGGATTGCGCGGGGTCTTCGCGCCGGGCGACTCGTGGATGCCCACCGAGAACCTCTTCCGCCGCGACGCCGACGGCGACTACTGGCTGATGGACCGCCGCGACACCGTCATCCCCACCCCGCGCGGGCCGGTCTACACCCAGCCGGTGGTGGATGCCCTCAACGACATCACCGCGGTCGACATGGAGGTCGCCTTCGGATTGCCCACGCGCGATCGCGTTCTCGCGGTCGCCGCCGTCAGCGTCCGGTCCGGCTTCACCCTCGCGCCCAAGGATGTCACCGAGGCCGTCCGCGTGCTGCCGGCCGACCAGCGGCCCGATATCGTCTACGTCGTCGACGACATCCCCCGCAGCCGCACCTATCGCCCGTCCACCCGGGCCGTCCAGGCCGCGGGCCGCTCCGAACCCGACGACAACACCTGGTGGTACAACCGCACCACCGAGAACTACGAGGTCCTCACCCCCGACCTCGCCGCCCGCCTCTTCGCCTGACCCCTCTCGTCGAACGCGCACCGCCGGACCGGCGGTGCGCGTTCGTTTTTCGCGCCCCGCGCATTCGCCCGCCGATGGATCAGGCCGAGCGGGAGAAGATCGCTACCAGGAAGTCGGAGTCCTCGGTGAAGGGGCGGAGGTCCCAGGTGGAGAGCTTCAGGTCCAGGTGGAGGCCGGATTCGGCGGCGTCGGTGAGGAATTCGGGGAAGTCGTAGCCGCGGTCCGCGCCGAAACCGATGACCGCCCGTCCGGTGGGGGAGAGGTGACGGGCGAAGGCGGACAGGACCGCGCCTCGGGTGGAGGGGGCGAGGAAGGTCATGACATTGCCGGCGCAGGCGATCGCGTCGAAGTCGGCGGCGATGCCGCGAGCGGGAAGATCGAGTTCGGCCAGGTCGCCGACGAGCCAGGTGGGGCCCGGATGGTCTTGTTCGGCGGCGGCGATGAGGACGGGGTCCACGTCGACGCCGACGACGGTGTGGCCGGCCTCGTGGAGGTAGCCGCCGAGGCGGCCGGGCCCGCAGCCGGCGTCGAGGACGCGGGCGGCGCGGGGCAGCATGGCGTCGACGAGACGGGCCTCGCCGACAATGTCATCGCCCTGGGCGGCCAGCTGCCGGAAACGCTCCACGTACCAGGTCGAATGCGCCGGATTGTCGGCGGTGATCTCTTCCCACTGGCTCGGAACGCGTCGGGTCATGAGTTCACTGTAGGAGCACCTCAGACCGTGAAGCTGGTGACCCCGTCCACGACGCGGGCCAACTGTTCCTCCGACAGGCCCGGCCACAGCGGCAGTCGCACCAGCGTCGCGGAGAATTCCGCGCTGCGCGTGCATGGGAACGGGGTGCGGCCCAGCTTCAAACCGGCAGGGGAGGAGTCCAGCGGGACATAGTGGAACGGGGCCACGATGCCGCGCGCGGACAGATGCGAGATCAGGTCGTCGCGGCGGTGTTCGGTGGGCACGCGCAGGTAGTACAGGTGCGCGGTGTGCTCGCGATCCGACGGCACCGACATGAGCCGGACATCGTTGCGGGCGGCCCACTCCGGCAGCGCGGCCGCGTAGTGATTCCACACCCGGTGCCGGTTGGCCTGAATCGTCTCGAACTCCGCGAGCTGGGCGTCCAGCACGGCGGCGTTCAATTCGCTGGGCAGATACGAGGATCCGATGTCCTGCCACGAGTACTTGTCCACCGCCCCGCGCAGAAACCGCGCCCGGTCGGTGCCCTTCTCCCGAATGATCTCCGCACGCGCCATCAGGATCTCGTCCGACAGTAGCACCGCGCCGCCCTCACCGCAGTGCACGTTCTTCGTGTCGTGGAACGACAGCGCGCCGACCGTGCCGAGGGTGCCCAGCGGCCGGCCGCGATAGAAGCCGCCGAGCCCGTGCGCATTGTCCTCGATGAGGGCGAAGCCGTGCGAATCCGCCAGCCGCTGCAGCCCTTCCATATCGGCGGCCACCCCGCCGTAGTGGATGACCATGACGGCCTTGGTGCGCGGCGTGACGGCCCGCGCCACCGACTCCGGATCCAGATTGCCGGTGGCGGAATCGATATCGGCGAACACGACGGTCGCGCCGCGCAACGCCATGGCCGTCGCGCTGGAGGTGAACGCGAACGACGGCACGATGACCTCGTCGTCGGGCCCGAGTTCCAGCAGCAGCCCGGCCATTTCGAGCGCGTGCGTGCACGAGGTGGTCAGCAGCGCGTACGGCGCGGCGGTGATGTCGCGCAGCTTCGCGGTGGCCGCCGCGGTGAACGGACCGTCGCCGTGGCTGTGGTCCGAGGACAGCACCGCCTCCACATTCGGCAGTTCGCGCGCGGCGCGGAACGGGCGGCTGAAGATGATGCGGTCACTGCTCACGCGCGCGGAGCCCCCTCGTCGTCGAACCGAATCGGATTGCGGGACTGGCGATCCCGCGGCTGCTCGGGCCGCGGCGTCGGCGTCTCCACGGTGAGATACAGCGGCTTGCCGACCAGCACATGCAGTGCGACGCCGAGATATTCGGCGATCAGGCCGAGCGAGAACAGCACCGCGCCCGAACACAGCAGCAGCACCGTCATCAGCGAGGCCCAACCCTCGGGATCCCCACTGCTGTTGGTCAATCGGTGGTACACCACCCAGCCCGCCATGCCGAGCCCGCCCAGCGCCAGCGTCACGCCCAGCATGCTCACCACGCGCAGGCCGCGGGTTCCGCTGCACAGCACCATCTTCCAGAACAGCGAGAACAACCGGCGGTAGTTGTAGCCGGACTCCTCGCGGCCCTCGGCGCGCAACTGCACCGGCACCTGCGCGACATCGCCGACCACCCAGGTCAGCGCCACATCCAGGTACACGCCATTGGAGGCGACCTGCGCCAGCTGCCGCGCGATATCGCCGCGAATCAGCCGGTAGCTCTCGAACCGGGTGGAATCGGGGAAGGCGAACAGGGTCGCCAGCACCAGCTTCGCGCCGCGGGAGGTGAGGTTGCGCAGGAACCCGTGCGGCCGGGTATTGACCGGTTTGGAGTAGACCAGATCCGCGCGCTGGTTCAGGGCGGCGTCGAGGAAGTGGGCGATGAAGGCCGGATCGTGCTGACCGTCCTCGTCCATGGTGACCGTCCAGTCGCCCTGGGCGGCGGCCATGCCCGCGATGGTGGCGGCGTCCTGACCGTAGTTGCGGCTCAACCACACCACCCGCACCTGCGGATAGGTCTCGGCCAGCTCGCGCAGCACCACATCGGAGCGGTCGGGTCCGTGATCGTGCACCAGCACGATCTCCTGCACCGCGAACCGCGCGCCCTGCGGCGTCGTCACCGGCTCGCCGAGCTTGTCCAGTTCGCTGACCAGCGCGGCGATCGTGTCCTCACCGCGATACACGGGCACCACGACGGAGACCGCGTGCACCCGCGCCGGGCGCTCGCTGCCGGAGGTCACGCTTGGGTCGCTCGCGTAGGTGCGGGCGGACGGAATCGGCATCAGCTGAATGTACTTTCGATGACGGTGTGTGCCGGAACTCCTCGCCAAAAAACAGAGCCCGAGCCGCGGTGAACTCTAACATGCTGCTGGTGGCGGCAATCGGCGCGAAGGGTGATCACCACGCCCATCATTCCCGATCACCGCGGCGGTGTCCGGTTCGCGCAAGTCCGCTGGACGGGCGGGGCGATCGGGCCGGGACACCGGGTCGCGTAAGTGCCATCGACAGCACCGCCCTGTAGGGTCTGGATCTCGTGGTGGAAAGCTCAGTTTCCCAGGCGGCGGTGCCCTCCGAACGCAGCGTCGGGGCGACCCCCGAAACCAATGCTCGGCGCGAGGTGTATCGCTGGGGCGCGATCACCGCGCTCGGCATCGTCCTCGGCTATCTGGCCGTGGTGCTGGCCAACTCCCGCCACTTCTTCACCGACGACAGCGAATCCCAGTACACCGGACTGTGGGTGTTCTTCGGCCGCGCCTTCCGCGACGGCCATTTCCCGCTGCTGATCCCCGAGCAGTGGATGACCGGCAACTACACCAATGAGGAAGCGGGACTGTTCAACCCGCCGCAGCTGCTGATCGATCTGATCGCGCCCTCGGTACCCAATCTCGCCGTGTACGCCACCCTCGTGAAGCTGATCTTCGCGATCATCACCGGCCTCGGGGTGTACCGCGTCTGCCTGGTCTACGGGGCGCGCCCGCAGTGGGCGGCGGTCGCCGGGGTGGCCATGCCGTTCACCGGCTTCTTCCTGTTCTTCGACTCGGCCAGCTGGTTCACCGCGATGTCGGGCACCGCGTGGATGATTCACGCGTGGGCGTCCTCGGAGCGGTATCTGCGCGGCAAGGGCGGGCCGATCTCGGTGTTCGTGTACCTGTATCTGGCGATCTCGGTGCAGTACGTGTTCCCGTCGGTCGAGGCGGTGCTGATGCTGCTCGCGGTGGCGGTCGGATACCTGGTGTGCCAGGGCAGCGCGCTGTGGAAGCAGCCGCGCGCGGCGCTGGCCCCGCTGGCGCGATTGGCGGCGGCCGCGGTGTGCGCGGGTCTGGCGGGTCTGCTCACCTTCCTCCCGTCGATGCTGTCGGCGCAGGTCAGCTGGCGCGGCAACTCGCAGATCAATAACGACCAGTTCCTGACGGTGCCGTGGTCGGAATCGCTGAACGCCAGCCTGCCCACCACCATGCCCGCCTTCACCTCCTGGTGGGGCTACGTCCAGCCGCTGCCCATGACCTACATCGCCTGGTTCCTGATCCCGGCGCTGGCGTTCGTGGATTGGAAAGCGGCGCAGAGACACTGGAAGCAGTTCGTCGCCATCGCACTGTTCGCGTTGATGGCGCTGATGTGGACCGCCGGGCCCGGGACCGTCGGCCCGCTGCGCTGGCCCGCCCGCGTGCTGCCCATGCTGGCGCTGGGACTGCTGGTGCTGGTGTGCGTGCTGCTGGGCCGCTTCGCCACGCTGCGCGACCGCAAGAACCGGATCATCGCGGCGCTGGTGCTGGTGCTCGCGCTGTGGGTGCGCACCTTCTCCGCCGATCCGCACGATGTGGCCTGGCATCTGGGATCGGCGGCCGTGGTGATCGCGCTCGGGCTGGGCGCGGTGTGGCTGGGCCGCACCCGCGGGGTGTCCGCCGCGACCGCGCTGGTGATCGCGGCCATGGTGCCCATCGCCTGGTTCCAGGTGTGGTGGGTGCAGCCCACGCCGATGTCGTGGAATCTGCCCGACAATCGCACCGAAGCCATGGCGGCGTTCCCGAAGTTCCAGGGCGGCACCACCCTTCAGCTCTCCGACCGCGGGCTGTTGCAGCCCGCCGACAAGAGCCTCCAGGGCGCGTACGGGTCGTTGGTGTGGGGCAACTACGCCAAGGACCTGGAACAGAACTACGTCAACGGATACACGCCCAACGGGCACTTCTACTTCGGTGAAATGCTGTGCATGCGCTGGGATTCCAGCGTCTGCCCCGACGCCTACCGGCGACTGTTCGGCCCCGAGCCCACCACCGGACGCACCCTCGCCGACCTCATGCTCATCGACCGGGTCGTGTTGCAGAAGGCCATGTTCCCCGACGCCGGCAACCAACCCGCGCCCGACGGCTGGCATTTCGTCGACGTGCCGGGGCACGAGAAGTACATCTGGGTGCTCGAACGCGACGGCGGACCGATCTCCGGGGTCAACGGCCGCATCGGCGACGCCCACGACGTCACCGCCACCTCCATCGAGGAGACCGACAGCACCAGCAAGGTGCGGGTCACCTCGGAGACCGGCGGGCGGGTCACCTTCGCGCGGCTGGGCTGGCCGGGCTACCGCGTCACCCTGAACGGGAAGACGATTCCGTTCCACACGGTGTCGAAAGTGTTCGTGGCCGTGGACATTCCGGCCGGCACGAACAATGCCGAACTGGAAGTGACCTGGCGGCCGCCGGGCTGGAAGATCGGAATCGGCGCGGCCGCAGCGGGACTCGTCGGCGTCGGGCTGCTGCAGTGGCTGTATGTCCGCGACCGGCGGCGCGGGCAGGACGCCCCGGCCGCCGAGCAGCTCGACGATCCGGACCGGCAACTGGTCGGTTCGGACCGATGACCGAGGCGCGACACTCGCTCAGCGGCGTGGAGCCCGACGCAGGCGTGCCGGCGGGACCGCTGCTGCGGCTGGTGCGCCGGCAAGAGGTCGCCTTCGCGCTGGTCGGCGGCTTCAACACGCTGATGGGCATGGTGCTCACCATCGTCTGGCTGAGCATCCTCGACGGCGTGGTGTCCAAGGACGTGGCCGCCGCCCTGTCGGTGGCGCTGGCCTACGCCGTCGGCATGGTGGTGGCCTTCGTCCTGCACCGCACCCTGGTCTTCCGGGTCCGCGGCCACATCCTGCGCGACTTCGTCGCCTTCGTCGGCGTCAACGCCGTCGGCATGGCCCTCAATATGGTGCTGCTGCAACTGGCGGTCTCCCTGCTGCACGCTCCCGCCAAACCCGCCGCGGTGATCGTCATGGGTCTCGTCGCCGTCGCCAGCTTCTTCGGCCACCGCCACATCAGCTTCCGCCGCCCTGCCGATTCCCCGCCCCCCGACCCCGCCCGGTAGATTCACGGACATGTCGGAGGAAACCCTGGACGCCACCCTGCTGAGCCTGCTCGCCTGCCCCCAGGACAAGGGCCCGCTCCAGCTCGTACACACCGCCACCGGCGACACCGTCCTCTACAACCCTCGCCTGCACCGCGCCTACCCGGTCGACAACGGCATCCCCGTCCTGCTCATCGACGAGGCCGTCGACGTCTCCGACGAAGACCACACCTTCTTCCTGACCCAGGACTGACAGCCGACGCCGGGGTCGTGACGGTCAATCCGTCAGGGGAAGCTCGCCGGTGAAGTAACGCTGGAGGGTGGGACCCACGGTGGCGGCGAGTTCTTCCACGGGCATGGAGGCGATGGGGTCTATGCGGAGGATTTTGCGGGTCACCAGCAGGCCGGCCAGTTGGGAGGCGGCGAGGGCGGCGCGTTTCGCGCCGGTGCCGGGGGGCGAGTCGACGCGAGGGCGGATGGCCGCGAGGACTATGTCGAGGAGGAAGGTGCGGGCCAGGGCGGGGTCGTCGGAGGCGAGCAGGGTGCGGAAGGCGGCGATGGTGGGGACGCCGATCTCGGAGTCCCAGAGGGTGACGACCGTGCGGATGATGGTTTCGCCCAGATCCTCGACGGGGACGGTGGCGAAGTGGGACAGGATGTCCCGGGGGTCGACGGGGAGTTTCAGTGCGGCGGCGAACAATTCGTGTTTGGTGCCGAAATAGTGGTGCACCAGTGCGGGATCCACGCTCGCGGCGGTGGCGATGGAGCGGATGGACGCCTTGTCGAAGCCGACCTCGGCGAAGCGCACCCGGGCGGCGTCGAGAATCGCCTCCCGGGTGCCGGAGTTGCCCGGACGCCGCCCGCTGCGCGTCACGCGGTGCGCCGCCGCAGGGTGGCCGCGCCCAAACCCAGTGCGACAGCGGCGAATACCGCCACGACGAGAATGTCGCGCCACATCAGCCCGGTGACCCCGGTATGTGTGGACACCTGCTGCAGCGCGTCGACCGCATAGCTCAGCGGCAGCACATTGCTGATCGCCTCCAGCCAGCCGGGCAGTTGCCCGCGCGGCACCAGCAGCCCGCACAGGAAGAATTGCGGCAGCACGATCACGGGCATGAACTGTACGGCCTGAAACTCGGTGCGCGCGAACGCACTGGCCAGCAGGCCCAGCGCCACCCCCAGCACCGCGTCGACGATGGCGATCAGCACGACCAGCGCCGGACTGCCGGCCGCGCTCAACCCCAGTAGCCAGAACGCCACCAGGCACGCCACCCCCGCCTGCACCGCCGCCGCGACGGAGAATGCCGTCCCGTACCCGGCCAGCAGATCCAGCTTGGCCAGCGGCGTGGTCATCAACCGTTCCAACGTCCCCGAAACCCGTTCGCGCTGCATGGCGATGGCGGTGATGAGGAACATGACCACGAACGGCAGGATCCCCAGCATGGTGATCCCGATCCGGTCGAACAGCCGCGGCTGATGCGGCAGCGTCGGATAGTTCTTGTACACGAAATACAGCAGCGTCATCAGCAGCGCCGGCACCAGCACGATCATGGCGACGGTGCGCCGGTCCGCGCGCAGCTGCTTCAGGATGCGCACGGTGGTGGCGAGATAGCAGCCCAGCGGGCGCGGCCCCGCCGGACGCGAAAGGGTCGCGGTCACAGTTCTTCTCCCATCCGGATGAGCTTCAGGAAGGCGTTCTCCAAGCTGGATTCGCCGGTGTCGGAACGCAATTCGGCGGGGGAGAGCTGGGCGAGCAAGCGGCCCTCGCGCATCAGCAGCAGCCGATCGCAATGCTCGGCCTCGTCCATCACGTGACTCGAAACCAGCAGTGTGCGACCCTGTTTCGCGAGCGCGTGGAACTGCTCCCACAGATCGGCCCGCAGCACCGGGTCGAGCCCGACCGTCGGCTCGTCGAGCACCAGCAGCTCCGGATCCGCCACGAGTGCGCACGCCAGCGACACCCGCGTGCGCTGCCCGCCCGACAGCTCGTTGCCGCGGTGATCCCGCCAGTCGGTGAGACCCACGGCGGCCAAAGCGGTTTCGACCCCGTCGGCCGAGGCCCCGTACAGCGCGCCGAAGTACGACACATTGTCGGCCACGGTCAGATCGTCGTAGATGCTCGGCGCCTGCGTCACGTACCCGACCCGGCGGCGCAGCCCGCGCGACCCGGCGGCCTCCCCGAGCACCCGCACGGACCCGGCGGCGATGAGCTGGGTACCCACGATGCTGCGCATGAGCGTCGTCTTCCCGCACCCCGACGGCCCCAGTAGTCCGGTGATGCTGCCGCGGGGCACCGACAGCGTGATGTCCTGCAGAACCTGATGCCCGCCGCGCCGCACCTCGAGGTGCTCGACGGCGATGGCCTCGCCGGTGGTGGTCGGTGCCGTCACGGTCAACCTCAATTCATCGAGTGTTGAATTCACTACGTGATGAATTCTGCGCCGCCGATCCGCGCCTGGCAAGACCCCACCGCGTGTCGCCGTGCGAATCCCCCGTCGTGCGAGCCGCGCGGCGATCCGGGCGAACTGACCAAACGGTGACGAATCACGCGAGCTCGGTCAGTCCGGGCGCGAATTCGGCGCGCGCGGCCGAGAATCGGCGCATGCGTGTACTCCTGACCGGCGCGGCCGGATTCATCGGCTCGCACATTCACCGCGCGGCCCTCGCCGCCGGGCACGAGGTGGTCGCCGTCGACCTCATGCTCGCCGCCGCCCACGGCTGCGCGGCCGTCCCGCCGCCGGGCATCGCCCGGGTCGACGTCCGCGATCCGGGCGGGCTCGACCGGCTGCTGCGCGGCATCGATGTGGTCTGCCATCAGGCGGCCGTGGTCGGCGCGGGCGTCAGCGCCCAGGACGCGCCCGCCTACGCCAGCCACAACGACCTCGGCACCGCGGTGCTGCTGGCGGCCATGGAACGGGCGCACTGCCGCCACCTGGTGCTGGCCTCCTCGATGGTGGTCTACGGCGAGGGCCGCTACGTCGACTCCTCGGGCGCGCCCGCCGAACCGGCCCCGCGCACCCGCACCGATCTCGACCACGGCCGTTTCGACCATTGCGGCCCCGACGGCCGTCCCTTGCGCTGGGCCCCCATCGACGAGGACGCGCCCTTGCGCCCGCGCAGCCTGTACGCGGCTTCCAAAGTGGCGCAGGAGCATTACGCGCTGGCCTGGGCCGCGGCCACCGGCGGCACCGTCACCGCCCTGCGCTACCACAATGTCTACGGTCCCGAGATGCCCAGGGATACACCGTATTCCGGAGTCGCCGCCATCTTCCGCTCCGCGCTGGAGGCGGGCGAGTCCCCGCGTGTTTTCGAGGACGGCACCCAGGCAAGGGATTTCGTGCACGTCAGCGATATCGCCCTCGCCAATGTGGCCGCGCTCGAACATCCGTTGGGCGCGTTCACCCCCTTGAACATCGCCTCCGGCAACCCCATCACCATCGGCGAGGTGGCCGCGATCTTGGCCACCGCCTGCGGCGGCAAGCCACCCGTGGTCACCGGCGACTACCGCCCCGGCGACGTCCGCCACATCGTCGCGAGCCCCGAACGTGCCCGTCGCACACTGGGTTTCATCGCCACCACCACGCCCGCCCTCGGCCTGGCCGAATTCGCCACCGTGCCCCTGCGCGCCGCGACCGCCACGGGCGCACCGACCTGGTAGCCGCGCTCAGCGATCGGTGACCGTCGCGGCGTACTCGTGCATGAGGGTGGACACCGTCATCTCGAAGGCGGCGTCCACCCGTGCCCGGTCGCCGGTGGTGAGCAGGTCCAATTGCAGCCCGCGCACCTGCGCGAGAATGAACGTGGCTGTGCGGGAAGCGGTTTGGATGGGCCACCGGTACCGGGTGAGTTCACGTTCGATCACCGTCAGCCAGTCGGTGACCAGGCGTGAGCGCGGATGCTCCGGGCTGCGCGCCGCGACGGCGACCAATTCGAACAGCACCAGAAACTGCCGCTGCTCACGCGGCCGGCACAGGTGTTCCCATGCCGCGCGCAGCAGTTCGGCCGGGGAGTCGACCGTGCGCAGTTCCTCGGTGAGCAACCGCTGCTCGAAATCGGCGCGAATGTGCTCGAGCACCTCGGAGATCAACGCGTCCTTGGTGTGGAAATGCCGGATCAGAGTGGCGTGGCTGATGCCCAGCGCTTCGGCGGCCCGCCGCAGCGACAGCTCCTGCACACCGTGATCGAGGACGTATTCGGTCGCCGCCGCGAGCAATTCGGGTCGGCGGTGCTGAAACCGCAGTGTCCGCCCGTCGACCCGCTTGCCCGTCTCCGTCCGTTCCATCTCGCGAACCTTACCGTTCCACTTGGTTACGTAACCACTCGGTACGGCTATTGTGGGCAGGGCGGCGGCGAGTCCTTCACGCAGTGGCCGCGCGAGAGGAGACACCATGAGAGACGACGAATACCTCGGCTACGACGCGGTCGGGCTGGCCGATCTGGTCGCTCGCGGCGAGGTTCATCCCACCGAACTGCTCGAGCTGGCGCTGGCGCGCTGCGCGCGAGTCAATCCCTCCCTCAATGCGATCAGCCTGCTGATGGAGGAGGTCGGCACCCGTCTCGCCCAGCGGCCGGATCCGAGCGGACCGCTGGCGGGCGTGCCGTTTCTGCTCAAGGATCTCGCCCAGGACTTCGCCGGCTACCCGACCTCGGGCGGCACCGGCCCGCTGCGTTCGGTCCCGGCCGAGCGCCACAGCCTCACGGTCGAACGCTGGCTCGCGGCCGGTTTGGTGATCTTCGGTAAGACGACCACCCCCGAATTCGGCAGCAAGGCCATCACCGAGACCGGTGCGTTCGGCGCGACCCGCAACCCCTGGGATCTCGGCCGCACCCCCGGCGGTTCCTCCGGCGGGTCGGCCGCGGCCGTCGCGGCCGGTATCGTCCCGGTCGCCGGGGCCAGCGACGGCGGCGGTTCGATTCGAATTCCCGCCGCCTGCACCGGACTTTTCGGACTCAAGGCGGGCCGGGGCCTGATCCCCGGCGGACCGGCGGTCGGCGATCCGCTCTTCGGCGCGGTCACCGAGGGCGTGCTGTCGCGCAGCGTACGCGACACCGCCGTCATGCTCGACATTCTCAGCCCGCCCGACCCCGGCGCGCCCTATCACGTCCCCCGGCCCGACCGCCCCTTCCGCGACGCCGTGACCGAGCCGCCGCGCCGGCTGCGCATCGGATTCACCAGCGAATCCCCTTTGGGCACACCGGTCGACGCCGACGCGGTGCGCGCGGTCACCGACGCGGCCGCCCTGCTCGCCGACCTGGGCCACACGGTCGAACCGGCCGGCCCCGCCATCGACGGGCGGCAGCTGGCCCACGATTTCATGTCCGTCTGGACCGCCTCGGTCGCCACCCGCATCGACGAGGCGTGCCGGGTGAGCGGTTCGCGCCCAGGTGATTTCGATATCGACACCCAGGTGCTGGCCGCGGTCGGCCGCTCGGCCGGCGCACCGGATCTGCTGCGCGCGCACGCGCGCTGGAACGACTACACCCGCATTCTGGCCGATTTCCACGAACGCTACGACCTGTTGTTGACCCCGGCCCTGGGGGAACCGCCGATTCGTATCGGGCAGAACCGGACTCCCGCGCTCGCCGGCGCCGTCCTGTCGCCGCTGCTGCGCCTGGGCGTCGGAAACGTGCTGGCGCGCACCGACTTCTATCGCGAGCTGGTGACCGCCAACCTGTCGGCCGTGCCGTTCACCCAGCTCGCCAATATCACCGGCCGCCCGGCGATGAGCGTGCCCACCTACTGGACCGCCGCGGGCCTGCCGCTGGGCACCCAGTTCGTCGGCGCGCCCGGCAGCGAATTCCTGCTGCTGCAACTGGCCGCCGAGCTCGAGGCGGCCCGCCCGTGGGCGGATCGCCGCCCCGCGGATTCGGCTGTGCCGCAGTCCGTTCCGGCTCGCTGAGTGCGGTCGGTCACCAGTTCGTCAGGATCAGGTGATTGATCAGCAGCGCCCCCGCCGCCTGCACGACCAGCCAGAAGCGGGCGCTGTGGCGGGGGAGCAGCGCGGTCGCGGCCAGCGCCCACACGTCGAAGGGCAGCCAGATGCGTTCGGTCTCGGCCTTGCTCAGCCCGCTGACGTCCGCGATCAGGATGGCGGCGAGCCCGGCGGCCGCCACCAGCGCCGCCGGGTCGACGTGGGATCGCCAGCGGGCCAACCAGTCCCGGAGCGGATGCAGCGGCGGCACCTCGAGTTCGACGAAGAGACGGCAGCTCGCGGCGGCGGTGGCCAGCCCCACCGCGCACACCGTCGCGGCGAGATTGCCCCACACCCAGTAGGAGTAGGGCCGGGTGCTGGCGATGCCCTGGTAGTACCGCTGCACCACGAGGTGATAGCCGGTGAGCCACCAGAATCCGGCCGCCGCGAAGATCCCGACCACCGCCAGCGCGCTCAACACGGCGGGCAGCGCGGGCCGGAACGACCGTGCCAGCAGGACCGCCGCCGCCGGAACCGCCAGCAGCACCAGGCCGTAACTCAGGAACAGGGTGCAGCCGAAGAGCACTCCGGACGCGACGGCCGCGAGCACCCAGCCCCGGCCCAGCCGGGTGGCGACGGCCAGCAGCGCCAGCGCCCACGCGCCGACGCCCGCGAACAGCCCGTCGGCCGAGACGGCTATCCAGATCGCGGCGGGCATCAGCGCGAGGAACGGCGTCGCGACGCGCGCCCGATATTCCGAGCCCAGCGCCCGGATGGCGAACGGCACCGCCGCCGCGGCGCTGGTGCCCACCAGCAGGCACAGCAGTCCCGCCCACGCGCCGCCGCCCAGCCCGACGCGGTCCAGCGCCACGAACACCAGCAGCGCGCCCGGCGGATGCCCGGACACGTGGGTGGTCCACGAATCGGGCTGGAAATCCAGGATGCGGCCGGAGAATCCGCGCAGCATGGACCCGATGTCGTGCACCCCGCCGACCTCGTGCAGGTATTCGTCGCGGGTGGTGAGGCGTCCGGCGAAGCCGCGCTGCCAGCCGTCCACCATGGCCAGCGCGAACGCCCACCCCGCCGCGGTCGCCCACGTCGTCAGTAACAGCCGCCCCCACGACAGCCGCCGCGCCAGATCCGGCCCGAAGCGCACCACCGCCGCCGCGAGCGCGACCGCGGGCACCGTCCCCCACCCCACGTGCGGCAGCCAGCCGCCGAAGATCGGTGCGGCCCCGGCATAGAGCCGATCGCTCCACGGTTTGCCTTCGATTCGCGGAACCAGGAAGGCCGCGAGCACGAGCAGAAAAGCCGTGAGGGCGCAGTAGCCGTCGACGCGGGTGGAGACGTAGCGCGCGACTCGTGTCGCAGAAGCGTTCGCCATGCCGGAAACCCTAGGCCCCGAACCCCGCCGGAACTGTCCGGATCGTCATTCTGCCTGCTCTTGTCATACTTTCGTCATGCGTGTCCCGGGGTCGAAACGGCCCGGATACCCGTACGGTCGAGGCCATGACCGAGAGGGACTTCGAACCCGGGGTCACGGTGGTGATCCCCTGCCGGGACGAAGCGGAAGCCTTGCCTGGCGTACTTTCAGCAATTCCGAGCGGTTACCGGGTGATCGTGGTGGACAACGGCTCCAGCGACGGCACCGCCGCGGTGGCGCGCGCCGCCGGCGCGACCGTGGTCACCGAATCGACCCCCGGCTACGGCAGCGCCGTGCACGCCGGGGTCGACGCCGCCCGCACCGAACTCGTCGCCGTCCTCGACGGCGACGGCTCCCTCGATCCGGGCGAGCTACCGCGCCTGGTGGCCGAATTCGGTCCCGGCGTGGACATGGTGGTGGGCCGCCGCCGGGCCGCCGTCGCGGGCGCGCTGCCGCTGCACGCGCGAATCGGCAACTGGGCCTTCGCCTTCCGGCTGCGGCGCCGCTACGGCCTGCCGGTGCACGATATCGCCGCCATGCGGGTGGCGCGCCGCGACCGGCTGCAGGCGCTCGGCCACCTGCACGCCCGATCCGGCTATCCACTGGCCCTGCTCACCGGCGCGGCCCGCGCGGGCTGGCTGGTGCTCGAACGCGACATCACCTATCGGCCGCGGACTCACGGCGAGTCCAAGGTCTCCGGTTCCTGGCTCGGCACCCTGCGTGCCGCCCGCGACTTCTGGAGTGTGCGATGACCCTCGGCGAATCCGTTCCCGCCACCCTGCTGGTGCTGGCCAAATCACCCATTCCGGGCTTCGCGAAAACCCGGCTGTCACCGCAGTTCTCGCCCGTCGACGCCGCCTACCTGGCGGCCTGTGCGCTGCTCGACACCCTGGACGCGGTGCGCGAGAGCGGGATCCGGCACCGGATCGTGGCCTGGACCGGCGACCTCGACCGCGCCGAACGTTCGGTCGAACTGGCCGCCGCCCTGCGCGAGGTGACCGTGGTCCCGCAGCGCGGCGACACCTTCGGCGAGCGACTCGCCAACGCGCACCTCGACGCCGCCGACTTCGGTGTCCCGGTCCTGCAGATCGGCATGGACACCCCGCAGGCCGACGCCGATCTGCTGTCCCGGTCCGCGTCCCGTCTGGTCGCCACCGGCGACACCGTTCTCGGGCCCGCCACCGACGGCGGCTGGTGGGCACTGGGGCTGAGCGAACCCCGTCCGGCGCACCTGCTCGCCGACATCCCCATGTCCACCGACCGGACCGGTGAGCTGACCGAAACCGCGTTGCGCCACAGCGGTTTCCGAGTCCACGCCCTGCCCACCCTGACCGACGTCGACACCTACGCCGACGCCATCGCGGTCGCGGCGGTCTCGCGCGGCCGCTTCGCCCGCTCGGTCGCCGAACTGGTAGGACCGAAAACGCCTGTACCCCTTTGAGATCGACCCGGAAGGAGCCCGCGGTGCACACCGACGACACCGAAACCGCGGACACCGAGCGCGAACCCGCCGTCTCGTCCGATTCCGGCTCCCTGCTGCCGCCGCTGCTGACCGAGCGCATCTCCCCGGCCCGGTCCACCGCGGTGGCGGCGCGGGCCGGGATCGCGCTCGGCGCCGGCATCACGATCCTGTTCGTGACCGGCATCCTGAGCCATCTGATTCAGCATCCGCCGGACTGGTTCTGGTGGCCCGCGCATCCGGTGTGGCTGTACCGGGTCACCCAGGGCACGCACGTGACGGTCGGGGTCATGATGATTCCGCTGCTGCTGGTGAAGCTGTGGGCAGTGTATCCGCGGTTCTTCCGCAAGCCGTCGCTGCGGCGGGCGCTGCCCGAGGCGCTGGAGCGGGCGTCGGTGGCGGTGCTGATCGGGGCCGTGCTGTTCCAGATCGTGACCGGGCTGTTCAATACGGCGCAGTTCTATCCGTGGAAGTTCTTCTTCACCACCACCCACCACGCCATGGCCTATGTGGCGTTCGGTGCGGTGCTGGTGCATCTGGCGGTGAAGCTTCCCGTTGTGCGGCAAGCACTTTCGCGGCCCGCAACGGCCAACAGTGCTGAACCCGTCGCCGATGCCGAGGCGCCGGATGCGCCACGCGCGGGAGTTTCCCGCCGCACGGTGCTGACCGCGGCGGGCGTGGGCTCGCTGGCGGTGGGCCTCGCGGTGATCGGCCAGTCGGTGCCGCTGCTGCACCGGGTGTCGCTGCTCGCCCCACGCAGTGGCGAAGGCCCGCAAGGAGTTCCGATCAACCGGACCGCCGCGGCGGCCGCCGTCACCGACACGGCCCGCTCGCCCCAGTACACCCTCACCGTGAAAGTCGATGGCCGCGAACGCGCTTTCTCCCGTGCCGACCTGGCGGCGCTGCCCCAGTACGACAGCGTGCTGCCCATCGCCTGCGTGGAAGGCTGGAGCGCGACCGGCCACTGGTCCGGGGTCCGGCTGCGTGATCTGCTCGCCGCGGTCGGCGAATATCGCGGCGGCGACGTGCGTTTCGTCTCCCTGGAGACGACCGGCATCTACGGCTCCTCGGTGTTGCCACGCACCCACGTGCTGGACGCCTCCACCCTGGTCGCCCTGCGACTGGGCGGACAGGACCTCACGCTCGACCACGGCTATCCGTGCCGCCTGATCGCCCCGAACCGTCCGGGCGTCCTGCAGACCAAATGGCTGCGCTCGATCGAGGAACTCTCATGACCGTCATTCGAATCCTGTTGGGCGCGTTCGGCATCGGCGTCGCCGTCTACGGCATCGAACTGCTGCTGAAGATGAGCGCCACCGATCTGCGGTCGGTGGCCGCCTGGTTCGTCGGCGCGATCCTCGCCGAGAACCTGATCTTCGGCCCCCTGGCCGCCCTGGCCGGTGTGCTCGGCCACTACGTGCTCCCGCCCCGCTGGTGGCCCGCCTACACGGTGGGCGCATGCACCAGCCTCGCCCTGATCCTGGTCGCGGTCCCGGTGCTCGGCCGTGGTGGCGCGGTGCCCGGCAACGACACCATCCTCGACCGCGACTACCCGCTGGGCCTGCTCGCGGCCCTGGCGGTGGTGTGGGCCGCGGTCGCCGCCTACCTGCTGGTCAGCGGCCGTCGGACGCGAGCAGCGGCAGCCGGACCTCGAAACGCGCACCCCGCGAACGATTCCGGACACTGAGCTCACCGCCGTGCGCCGCCGCCAGCCCCGCCGCGATGGCCAGCCCCATCCCGCTGGAGCTGCCGAGTTCGGCCGCGCCGGGGGAGCGGGCGGAGCTGCCGCGGTACCCCGCCTCGAAGATGCGCGGCAGATCGGCGTCCGCGATGCCGGGGCCGGTGTCGTCGACCCGCGCCCACGCCTGCCCCGCGTCCGTGCCCGCCGAGAGATCGATGCGGCCGCCCGGCGGCGTGTGGGCGATCGCATTGGCGACCAGGTTGGTCAGCACCCGCCCCAGCGCCCGATCACTGCCGGCCACCAGGATCTTGTCCTCGGGTTGCGTTGCGGCCAAGGCGATTCCGGCGCGTTCGGCGGTTGCCCGGTTGGCGGCGAGCACCTCGTCGACGACCTCGCGCAGATCCACCGGCTCGAGCCGTAACCGCAGCGCCCCCGCGTTGATCTTCGACATCTCGAACAGATCGTCCACCATCGACGAGAGCCGATTCGTCTCGCGCACAATCTGTTCCGCGTAGCGCGCCACCTCGTCCGGCGCCGACACCACCCCGTCGACGAGTGCCTCGCCCATGGCGCGAATCCCCGCCAGCGGGGTGCGCAGGTCGTGGCTGACCCAGGCCACCAGTTCCCGGCGCGACGCCTCGGCGGCCCGCTCCTGTTCGAGCATCTCGCGTTCCCACACCATGGTGCGCGCCTGCGCGCGGCCCAGCAGGATGGCCGCGGGCACCGTCACCGCGGTCACCACCGCCAAAACCACGGCGGTGCGCTCGAATTCGGCGCCGAACATGAGATCGCTGACCGCCACCACCCCGCACAGGGTGGCGAGCGTGGGGATGAGGACCAGCACGGCCATGCTGGTGGTGACGGCGCGATTGCGGGTGTAGCGCAGCAGCAGCGCCCCGATCGCCACCACCGGCAGGGTGCTCGCCAGCGCATACCCGATGAGCCCGGGCGTATCAGTCGGCACCGGACGTACCCTCCGCGAGATCGGCTCGGCCCCACGCGTATCCGCGTCCCCACACCGTTTCGATGCGGTGCGCGGCGCCCAGCTTGGCGCGCAATCGCTTCACGTGCACGGTGACCGTCGACAGGTCACCGAAATTCCACCCCCACACCTCCGCCAGCAGTTCCTGGCGGCTGAACACCCGCCGCGGATGCGCCAGCAGGAAGACCAGCAGATCGAATTCGCGGGCGGTCAACTCGATCGGCATCCCGTCGGCGACCACCGTGCGCGCCGCCCGATTCAACTCCACGCCGTCGGCCCGCAGTATTTCCGTCGTCACCGGCTGCTGCACCTGGGTGCGCCGCAGCACCGAGGCCACCCGCAACGCCAGCTCCCGCGGACTGAACGGCTTGGTCACGTAGTCGTCCGCGCCCGCCTGCAATCCGATCACCCGATCGTCTTCCTCGCCGAGCGCGGTCAGCAGGATGATCGGCGTCTGCGGATGCGCGCCCGCCCGCACCGCCCGGGTCAGCTCGATCCCGTCCGGCGCGGGCATCATCACGTCGAGCACGGCCAGATCGATCTCGTTGCGCGCCAGCACCGCCGCCGTCGCCGCCCCATCCGCGGTCTCGACGACCTCGAGCCCGTCCCGCTCCAGATATCGCCGCACCACCTCGCGCACCACCGGATCGTCGTCCGCCACCAGAATCCGCATACCCCACCCTAGGTCGGCGTGGTGCCCGAACCACTGGTCGAGCCCGTTTCCGGGCTCGCCGTCACGAATCCGTCATGGCCGTCGCGGTGATGTGCGCGGCGGTTGCCGGCGGGCGGCCCTACGCTTCTGCACGTGAGCAGTGAAATGTCCGGTTCAGCGGTGGAGATGGAGGCGGAGGGCGGGCAGGTCCGGGCCTCCACGCTGGAACTGTTCTTCGACCTGGTGTTCGTCTTCACCATCACGCAGTTGACGCATGTGTTCACTCATCATCCCGGCTGGCGGGAGGTGGGGGAGGTGGCGTTGATGTTCGCCATCATCTGGTGGATGTACAGCGGGTACGTCTTCCTCACCAACGAGGTCGCGCCCAACAGCTCGGCGCGGCGAACATTCCTGCTGGTCGGCATGTTCGGCTTCTTCGTCATCGCCATCGCGATTCCCGACGCCTTCCACGGCACCGGCCTGGTCTTCGGCCTCGGCTATCTGGTGGTGAATCTGGTGCACACGCTCATGTTCGCGACCGCGGGCGGCGCGCGAGCCAGCGCGGCGATGCTGCGCCTCGGACCGCTGAACACGCTGACAGCCGGACTGGTGGTGGCCGGCGGGCTCACCCACGACCGGGTGCGCGCCGTGCTCTGGGCGGTCGCGATCGTGATCCAGATCGTCACCCCGTACCTGATCAGGTCCGACGGATTCGCGGTGCGCCCCAGCCACTTCTGCGAACGTCACGGCCTGGTGATCATCATCGCGCTGGGCGAATCGGTGGTGGCCATCGGCGCCAACCTGGCGGGCATGGACCTGACCGTCGGCCTGATCGCCAGCGTCGCCCTCGGCCTCACCCTCGGTTACGTGCTGTGGTGGGCCTACTTCGGCATGGACGACGAACGCGGCGAGCACGCGCTGACCGCGATTCCCGGCCCGCTGCGGCCCCGGCCCGCCGTCCTGGCCTACGGGTACGCGCTGTTCGTGATCCTGCTCGGCATCATCCTCACCGCGGCCGGGATCGCCATGACCATCGCGCACGGCAACCAGCCCGCGAGCACGGCCGCGGCGCTGGCGCTTTCGGGCGGCGTGGCCCTGTTCTTCCTGGGCCAGTGCGCCTTCCGCTTGGTGCTGCACCTGCCGCGCCCGTGGTGGCGGCTGCTCGCGGCGGTGTGCGTGCTCGCCACCGCGTTCGTCGGAATCGGCTGGGTGGCTTGGGGACAGCTCGCGGTGCTGATCGTGGTCGCCTACGGATTCGTCATCGCCGACGATCTGCTGGCCGTGCGCACCGGTGAGGACAGCTCGTACGTGCGCCCGGAGACCTCGACCGTCGGGCGCTTCGTGACGCGAAACCAGAAGCAGTAGCCGGAATTCCGCCGTCGGTCAGCGCCGAGCAGCGAGCCGGGGCTCAATCCCGTTGCGGCAGTGCGCATCCGTCGGGTCCGCAGGCGTCGCCGTCGGCGACCATCGCCAGCTCCGGCGCCTGATCGCGCCATGCCTGCTCGAGCGCCTGGGCGAACACCTCCGGCGGCTGCGCCCCCGACACCCCGTACTTGCGGTCCAGGACGAAGAACGGCACACCGCGCGCGCCCAGCCGGGCGGCCTCGGCCTCGTCGGCGCGCACCGCGTCGGCGTAGGCCTCCGGATCGGTGAGCACGTCTCGCACGGCTTGCTCGTCGAAGCCGGCCGACACCGCGACCCGGACCAGCCGTTCGGTATCCCCGAACAGGGGCTCCGCCTCCGCGAAATTGGCGGCGTACAGGGCGTCGAGCAACTGCTCCTGACGACCCTGCGCCAGCGCGAAATGCAGCAGCCGATGCATGTCGAAGCTGCTGCCGAAGTCGCGACCCTCGACCTGATACGGCAATCCCATCGCCGCGGCCTGCGCGCCGATGCCGCGCTCGTTGGCGGCGGCCTGCGCCTCGCTGATGCCGTACTTCTCGGCGATGTGCGGCACCACCGCATCGCTGTGCCCGTGCGGCAGGGTCGGATCCAGCTCGAAGGACTTGTGCACCACGGTGACGTCGTCCCGATGCGCGAAATCCGCGAGCGCCTCCTCGAAACGCCGCTTGCCCAGGTAGCAGAACGGGCAGTTGATATCGGTCCAGATCTCGACCTGTACGGCCATCACACCTCACTCGGACGCTGTTTTCGCAGGCCGGAGGGGTCCGGCCACCCTGATGCCAACCGGCGACCGAGCCTGAATGTTCCACTGTGACTCAGGACACAGCGATGGATTGTCACGTTCGGCGGGGCTGTCCTGTCTCATGCCCGACCCAGCAGCGACGACTACTTCGGAGCCAAAGATGAACGCCAACACCACCACCCAGCGGATCGTCGTCCTCGGCGCCGGTTACACCGGGATGATGGCCGCCGTCCGACTGGCACGCCGCACCCGCAAGATGGATGTGCGGATCACACTGGTCAACCCGTCGGAGCGGTTCACCGAGCGGTTGCGCATGCACCAGATCGCCGCCGGACAGCAACTCGCCGACTACCGCATCCCCGCGATCCTGGCGGGGTCGGGCGTGGTCTTCCGTCGGGCCGCCGCCGTCGCGATCGACCCCGAGGCCCGCGTCGTCACCCTCGACGACGCCACCGAACTGGTCTACGACCACCTCGTCTACGCGCTGGGCAGCGTCACCGACACCTCGAACGTCCCCGGCGCCGACCAGCACGCCTGGACCCTCGACGACCCCCGGCTGGCACACCGCTTCGCGCGGCGGCTGGCCGAAATCGCCACGGCCGCGGGCACGGTGACCGTCGTCGGCGGCGGGCTGACCGGTATCGAGGCCGCCGCCGAGGTCGCCGAAGCGCATCCGGGGCTGACCGTCACGCTGGTCAGCGCCGAACAGCCCGGCCACATGATGGGCGACCGGGCCCGCGCGCACCTGGTGCGTGTCCTCGACCGGCTGGGGGTCGTCCGCAAGGTCGGCGTCAAGGTCGCCAAGGTGCTGCCCGACGCCGTGCGTTTGGACACCGGCGAACTCGTCGCCTCGGATCTGACCCTGTGGACCACCGGCGTGCGGGTCGCGCCGCTGGCCGCGCAGGCCGGAATCGTCGTGGACGAGCACGGACTCATCGTCACCGACCCGGCGCTGCGCTCGGTCTCGCACCCCGAGATCCGCGCCATCGGCGACGCCGCCGCGATCCGCATGGCCTGGGGTCAGGTCCACGGCACCTGCCAGACCGGTATGGCCGGAGCCGCGTACGCCGCGGACGCCCTGGCGAAGCAGCTGCGCGGAAAGACGGTGCAGCCCTTCCGGATCGGCTACTTCCACCAGCCGGTCAGCCTGGGGCGACGCGACGCGGTCATCCAGTTCACCCACGCCGACGACACCCCGAATCGCTGGTATCTGAAGGGCAAGGCGGCCTGCGCGTACAAGGCCATGGTTAGCGGCAGCCCGGTGCCCACCTACAAGTTGAGCAAGCACCTGACCATGCGGGCCCAGCTGTCGAACGGCGGTCGCGCGACCCGCGACATCGCAGGACGCGACGACCGTCTTCGGGTGAGGTAGGTATGACGCCATGCAGGACGCTTCCACAGATCCCTTCGTCGAGCACCGCCGGCTCCTTTTCGGCACCGCCTACCACATGCTCGGCACCGTCACCGACGCGGAAGACGTCCTGCAGGACGCCTGGATCAAATGGCATGCGGCGGACCGGGATTCGGTCACACATCCCAAGTCGTACCTGGTCCGCACCGTCACCAATCTCGCGCTCAACCGGCTCACCTCCGCCCGCGCCACCCGCGAGACCTATGTCGGTCCGTGGCTGCCGGAACCGCTGCTGACCACTACGACCGACGCCGCCGAGGAGACCGAGATGGCCGACACCGTGTCGACGGCGATGCTGGTCGTCCTGGAAACCCT
Source organism: Nocardia yunnanensis (assembly GCF_003626895.1). Taxonomy (GTDB): domain Bacteria; phylum Actinomycetota; class Actinomycetes; order Mycobacteriales; family Mycobacteriaceae; genus Nocardia; species Nocardia yunnanensis. The sequence goes on from NZ_CP032568.1 coordinate 4,858,148, forward strand.
CAGCCCGGTCGAGCGCGCCGTGTTCGTGCTGCGGGAGGTCTTCGGCTACTCGCACGCCGAGATCGCCGGGTTCCTGGACCGCCCCGAGTCCACCGTCCGCCAGCTCGCGCTGCGCGCCCGCGACCACGTGCACGCCCGCCGCCCGCGCTTCGACGCCGACGAGCACACCCGCGCCGAGGTCACCGCGAAATTCCTGGCCGCGGCGCAGGGCGGAGACGTCAACGCGCTCATGGAATTGCTGGCGCCGGAGGTGACGCTGTGGAACGACGGCGGCGGCAAGGTGACCGCGGCGCGGCGGCCGCTGTACGGGCCGGATCATGTGGCCCGCTGGATGCTGGGTGCGATGGCCAAGCCGAGCAGCGCGGGTGTCCGACTCGAGCCCGCGGTCATCAATGGCGAGCTCGGGCTGCTCTCGATTCTCGGTGACTACCGGGTCGGTGCGCTGACCTTCGATATTCGCGACGGTTTCATCGAAAACATTCGCTTCCAAGTCAATCCGGACAAACTCGTCGGTATTCAAAGCGGGTCATGAATCGGCCGGCGAATCGGTCGGTTGACAGGAATCCGGGTTCGCCGCGCGATTCCTCGGCTACTGTTCGGTGCTCGCCGGAGGCGTCCGCCTCCCGGTTCGACATCGTTTCCGTGCAAGGGATTTCGAAGTGATCGGCTTGACCACGCGCCGGGTGGCGCGACATATCCTGCCCTGGGCCGCCGCGGCCTTCATCGGCGCGAGCACCGCGCTCGCAGCACCGGCCACCGCCGTGCCGGTTCTGCACACCGCTTGCGCCGCAAGCGAATACGAGAACAGCGACGGTGCGTGCGTGCAGCGTCCGCAGCAGGGCGCCACCGCACCGGACGGGGCGACCGCGCACTGCAAGGACGGCAGCTGGAGCTTCAGCCAGCACCGTCGCGGTACCTGCTCCGGACACGGCGGCGTGTCCGAGTGGCTGTGACCGTCGCGTAGCGGATCGGGCGGCTGAGCGTCGCCCGCCCTCCCGAGAGGGCGGTGCGGTGCGCACGCGGCGTTGCGGAACAATGGGTCGGCGTGGGAGCCGAAGAACTTGCCGTCGAACCCCTGCGTGCCGCCCGGCGACTGCTCGGCGGCATCCTGCGCTCGGGTCCGGTCGGCATGCGCATCGTCGAGGTCGAGGCCTACGGCGGCGACCCCGCCGGACCCTGGCCCGACCCGGCCGCCCACTCGTTTCGCGGTCCCACGCCCCGCAACACCGTGATGTTCGGACCGCCCGGCATTCTGTACGTCTATTTCAGCTACGGCATGCACACCTGCGTCAACGTCACCAGCGGACCCGACGGCGTCGCCAGCGCGGTCCTCGTCCGGGCGGGAGAGATCGTCGACGGTCTCGAACTCGCCCGCGGTCGCCGCCCCGCCGCCAAAACCGACGCCGGTCTGGCCCGCGGTCCGGGCAATGTCGGCAGCGCCCTCGGAATCGGCCTGGACGACTACGGAACTCGGCTCTTCGATCCGGCCGCGCCCATTCGCCTCGAACTCGGACCCGAAATCACCGATGTGGCAGCGGTTTCCGCCGGCCCGCGAGTCGGGGTCAGCGTCGCGGCCGACCGGCCCTGGCGACTGTGGCTCCCGGATTCCCCGGCCGTCTCGGCATATCGCCGCAGTCCCCGGGCGCCGCGGTTGGAACGGCCCGCCTAGCCGGTCGGCAGGGAACCGTCCCGATGCCGCCGGATCCCCGCCAAACGGCTGCCCGGGCCGGCAGAAGGACTACCGTGGGTGGAATCGACACCTCGCCCCTAGGTGGAAGCCCATGTTCGAACGGTTCACCGACACCGCCCGTCACGCCATCGTCCTGGCGCAGGAGGAAGCCCGCGCCCTCGCGCACGACTGGATCGGCACGGAACACCTGCTGCTCGGCCTGCTGCGCGGCGGCGACCCGATCGCGGCGGGCTGCCTGGAAGGTCTCGGGGTCGACATGTCCACCGCCCGCGACCGCGTCGACCAGGCCGTCGGTCCCCAGCCAAGCCCCGCCCCGCCCGGCCCCATCCCCTTCACCCCGCGCTCCAAGAAGATCCTCGAGATGTCGCTGCGCGAGGCAATGCGCCTGGGCCACAACTACATCGGCCCCGAACACATTCTGCTGGCCCTGGTCGAGGAGGGCTCCGGCATCGCGCCCCAGGTCCTGCTGAGCCTGGGCGCCACCCCCGACGAGGTCCGCGCCCGAGTCCTCACCGCCATCCGCGAAGCCCCGGGCCCTCACCACCACCCGGAACCCGACCTCCACCAACGCATCTCGACCCTCGAGCACCGCATCACCGCCCTCGAACGCCAACTCGGACTCACCCCCGGCGCCACCGCCCTGGAAGCCCGCGTCGCCGACCTCGAACGCCGCCTGACCCCCGACCCGAACGCCGACGGCGACCACACCGCCTGAGGCCACACTCGGCTGCCCCTGGCCGAACGTTGTCGACGATGACCACTCGGGCCGACCACTCCGCCCGAGTGGTGGAGGGCCTCGGGAAAGCCCCGGTCGAGCCCGGCGCAGCCGCTGAGCTCCGCCGGGCCGGGGCTCCGATTCGCTAGGCGGAGACCGTCTGTGGCGCCGCTGTGCGTGCGGCGGCGGCTCGCGCGGCGGCGGCCGTTGCGCGCGAGGCGGTTTCGGCTTCGGCGAACGTCCAGGACACGGTGTCGTCGCAGCGGTATTCCAGGTAGGCGGCGGTCGAGCCCGCGGGTTCGACACTGTGTGTGGTCACCGACAGCACTTCGATCGGGCGGCCGTGCTCGGCCATCGCAGCGACCACCTCGTCGATCGTCGCGCCGCTGGGGAATTGCGGTGCGGAACCGTCCGTCGGGTTCGCCGCATAGGTGGCGCTGAACAGCTCCCACAGAGTGCGGGCCGATACCTCGGTGCCGGTCGCGTCGGTGTGCCGCTGCACATGTCGCGCGAAGTCGATCTGCAGGCGGCGGGGCAGGTCCAGGCCGTACTCCGACTGCAACAGGTAGGCGATGCCGCCCTTACCGGACTGGGAGTTCACCCGGATCACGGCATCGTAGTTGCGCCCCACATCGGCGGGATCGATCGGCAGATACGGTACCTGCCAAGGGATTTCGCGCTCCGGCCGGCCCAGCCGCGCGGCGCGTTCACGGTGTTCGGCGAACCCCTTCTTGATGGCGTCCTGATGGGTGCCCGAATACGCGGTGTACACCAGATCGCCCGCGTAAGGGTGGCGGTCGGGAATCGGCAGCCGCGTGCAGTGTTCCACCGTCCGCCGCACCGCGTCGATATCGGAGAAGTCGATCATCGGATCCACGCCCTGCGCATGCAGATTGAGCGCCAGCGTCGCCAGATCCACATTGCCGGTGCGCTCACCGTTGCCGAACACACACCCCTCCACCCGCTGCGCCCCCGCCAGCACCGCCAGTTCCGCGCAGGCCACCCCGGTGCCGCGATCGTTGTGCGGATGCACCGACAGGATGACACTGTCTCGCCGCGCCAGATTGCGGTGCATGTATTCGATCTGGTCGGCGTACACGTTCGGCGTCGCCACCTCGACGGTCGCGGGCAGGTTCAGGATCACCGGGCGTTGCGGCGTGGCATCCCACAGCGTCGTCATGCGGTCGCAGATATCCAGCACGTAGTCCGGTTCGGTCAGCATGAACACCTCCGGCGAGAACTGGAATCGCACATTCGGCATGTCCCCGGCGAACTCCAGCACGTCCCGCCCACCGGCGACGATCAGCTCGGCCAGCTCGTCCCGCGTCTTGCCCAGCACCACCTCGCGCCAGGCCGGCGCCGTAGCGGTGTACATGTGAATGACCACGTCGTTGGGAATGCCCCGCACCGACTCCACGGTCCGCTCGATCAGGTCCCGGCGCGCGGGCGTGAAGACCACGATGGTGACGTCCGCCGGCGCCAGCCCGGCCGACCCGATCAACCGCACGAAGTCGAAGTCGGTCTGCGAGGCACTCGGGTACCCGACCTCGATCTCCTTGTAGCCCATGGCCACCAGCATCTCGAAGAAGCGCCGCTTGCGTTCGGGGTCCATCGGCTCGGCCAGCGCCTGATTGCCGTCGCGCAGATCCACCGGCACCCACAGCGGCGCGCTGGTGATCCGCCGCGACGGCCATTCGCGTTCGGTCAGCGGCACCGAAACCCTGTGGTACACATCGCGATACCGATGCGACGGCATGACCGAAGGCTGCTGACGATTCCAGGCGGGAGAGTTGTTCACGGGAGTTCGCTTTCGCGTCGGAAGAGGTGACCGGCGCAGCACAGCGAGCCCGCTAGCGGGGTGCCGGTCCGGTCAGACCCCGCCGCGGCGGCGAAGGAGAAGCAGGGCACCCGTAAGCATGTCGACTAGACTAGAGGCGATTTACTCCTCAGACAAGTAGAGAGGCCGAAGAAAAGTGGCGCAGGTACAACGGCATCCACTTGCCGCCCAGGCAGCCGAGGTCCTGTTGTCGCGAATTCGCGCGGGGGAGTGGGAGCTCGGCCATCGGCTCCCGGGCGAAACCACCTTGGCCGCCCAGCTCGGCGTCGGCCGCTCCACCTTGCGCGAGGCCATCCGCGAACTGGCCGGCAAGGGCGTCCTCGAAAGCCGCCAGGGCGCTGGCGTTTTCGTCACCGCCCTGGATGTCGCCGAGGACTGGGACACGGTGCTGCGCCGCAGCGACATCGTCACGGTGATCGAGGCCCGCATCGCCATCGAGGCCGAGGGCGCCGCCCTGGCCGCCCACCGCCGCACGCCCGCCGATCTCCGCAATATCCTGCGTGCCCTGGCTGCCCGCGCCGAAAGCGGCGCCTCCGTCGAGAGCCTGGTCGACGCCGACACCGCCTTCCACCGCACCATCGTGGCCGCCGCCCACAACGACATCCTGCTGGAACTGTTCAACGCCTTCGTGCCGCGCTCCCGCCACGCCATGATCGACATGCTGCGCATCCGCCCCATGCGCGGTCCGGCCGCCGACCACGACGCCCACGAGGACCTCTACCACGCCATCCGCGCCCGCGACCCGGAAGCCGCCGCCACCGCCAGCCGCATCCACCTGACCAGCCTGAAGGCCGCGTTCGACAGCTGATCGAAAAATTCTTCCCGCGCCGCGATGAGTTTCCGCGACGGCCCCCGTCCTATGGAGCAAGCGAGTTCGACACCGAACCGACAAGCCCCGGAAGGACATTCGACATGACCGCCATCGCCGCCACCCCGACCGCCACCACCGCCGCCCCCAGCAAGGTCCGCAACCGGGTCCTGTGGACCCTGCAGATCGTGCTCGGCCTCTTCTTCATCATCGCCTCGGGCGGGCCGAAGCTCGTGATGCCGCAGACGCTGATCGACAACGGAGCCGCCGGCGTGTCCATCCCGATCGGCCTGCTGATCTTCATCGGCGTCGCGGAGGTCGCGGGCGGTATCGGCCTCATGGTCCGCCGCCTGACCGGTCCCGCCGCCGCGGGCCTGTCCGTTCTCACCGTGCTCGCCGCCGCCACCCAGGCGTTCCTCGCCGACAAGCCCGCCATGGCGATTTTCCCGCTGGCGCTGGCCGCGATCTTCGCCTGGATCGCCTACGAGCGCCGCGCCTCCTTCTCCACCTTCACCAACCTGGTCAAGTGAGAGCCGATATTCGCTAGACCTCCAGCCCGCCGCCGAGCACACTCGGCGGCGGGCTTCGGGACGTTCGGTGGTCAGCCACCCGAATTCGCTTCCCGGCCCGCCGATCCCCGATCGGCGGGCCGGACTCGTTTCGCTACTACCCCGGGCCTGTGCAACCTCCTCATTCACGTGCGGAAAGATGTAGAGGCGTGAGCGGCGACATCATCGATGAACTGACCTGGCGCGGACTGATCGCGCAGTCCACCGACCTGGACGCCCTGCGCGCGTCCGCGGCCAAGGGACCGATCACCCTCTATGCCGGCTTCGACCCGACCGCGGCCTCCCTGCACGCCGGACACCTGGTTCCGCTGCTGGCGCTCAAGCGTTTCCAGCGGGCGGGACACTGTCCGATCGTGCTCGCGGGCGGCGCGACCGGTCTCATCGGTGACCCGCGCGATGTCGGCGAGCGCACCATGAACTCCACCGATACCGTCGCCGAATGGGCCGGGCGGATTCGCTCCCAGCTGGAGCGCTTCGTCGATCTGGGTGACGCCCCGAACGCGGCGATCATCGCCAACAATATGGACTGGACCGGATCGCTGAGCACGGTCTCGTTCCTGCGCGACATCGGCAAGCATTTCTCGGTCAACGTCATGCTGGCCCGCGACACCGTCAAGCGCCGCCTCGAGTCGGACGGCATGTCCTACACCGAGTTCAGCTACATGCTGTTGCAGGCCAACGACTTCCTGCAGCTGCGCCGCGCATACGGTTGCACGCTGCAGGTCGGCGGTTCGGACCAGTGGGGCAACATCATCGCCGGCGTGGAGCTCAACCGCCGCGTCGACGGCGAGCACGTGCACGCGCTGACCGTCCCCCTGGTGACCTCGGCCGACGGCAAGAAGTTCGGCAAGTCCACCGGCGGCGGCAGCCTCTGGCTGGACCCGGAGATGACCAGCCCCTACGCCTGGTACCAGTACTTCGTGAACACGGCCGACGCCGACGTGGTCCGCTACCTGCGCTGGTTCACCTTCCTCTCGCGCGAGGAACTCGATGAACTCGAGAAGGCCACCGCCGAGCGCCCGCACGCCCGCGAGGCGCAGCGCCGCCTGGCCGCGGAGATGACGACCCTCGTGCACGGTGAGGAGAACACCCGCTCGGTGCAGCTGGCCAGCCAGGCCCTGTTCGGCCGGGGTGAGCTGCGCGAACTGAACGAGTCGACCCTGGCCGCAGCGCTGACCGAGGCCGCCGTCGACGGCAAGGTCGCGGAGGCGACTCCGTCCTCGACCATCGTGGATCTGCTGGTCGAGTCCGGGCTGTGCGACAGCCGCGGCGCCGCCCGGCGCGCGGTCAACGAGGGTGGCGCGTCGGTCAACAACGAGAAGGTGTCCGACCTCGAGTGGACTCCTTCCGATGCCGACTACCTGCACGGCACTTGGCTGGTGCTGCGCCGCGGCAAGAAGAACTTCGCCGGCGTGCGCCGCGCGACCAGCTGATTCGCCAGCCCTGGCCAACTGACCAGTGGCGCAACTGATTCGGCGACAAGATCGAAATGACCTGGGTCACAAAGGTGTGACCCAGGTCGTCCAACCGACCGGTCTCCGTCGCTCTGACCAGTGCAAACACGTTGGCGACCAGCGGATTTGACCTTGCGTTATCCGCCGCGTAACTTATTCCAAGTCAGAGCGACACGGACACCGACCGGGACCGAAACGCCCAGCTCAGAGGCTGGATTCGGAAGCGGAAACGAGGTTGGACGAAGGCGCCGGACATGAACACTCCAACACTAGGTTTGGGCTTGACTCTTTTGGGTAGGTCCGCTAGGCTGGAAAAGTTGCCTCACTGGACATCCGATCAACTCGGAGCGTTTGGTGTGTGCGTGTGTTCTTTGAGAACTCAATAGTGTGTCGATGAATGTCAGTGCCAAATATTTTATTTGGTTCCAATCATTCTCACCCCCGTGAAAGTGGTTGGACAATTATGTCAGCTTAATTTCCGAGCTGGCGTTTAAATCTGCCAAGGTTTTCGGACTCTGGTTAATTCTTCCGATTAGCTCGTAAGAGCAAAGTCGAGAGTCTTCAACGGAGAGTTTGATCCTGGCTCAGGACGAACGCTGGCGGCGTGCTTAACACATGCAAGTCGAGCGGTAAGGCCCTTCGGGGTACACGAGCGGCGAACGGGTGAGTAACACGTGGGTAGCCCTTGGTGAACAGCGGTTGTGGTAAACAGCTGATCTACCAGGGGCTTCGCCAATCACGTCGGCGACACGCCGCACCAATCCTCAACGGCGCCAACACCTCTCAGCCGAGGATGAAAATGGCTCACTGTGACCAATCCAAATATTTGTCCCCGGCAGTTGCCCGATACCGCCGATACTCCCGCTTCTTCGTACGCGTCAAACTCCGCTGCGCGGCGAGCGCCGCCCGCCGCGCGGCCCGCACCCCCCGATTGCGTTCCGCACTGGTGAGATCCACTGGCGGATCGGTGAATACCCCAGACCGTCCGAACCACATAGCCGCCCCCCTCCTCGGCAGAGCTCCACAGGGAGCCGAGGCTGCTCATGGCCCCTCTTCGAAGTGTAACGGGCGCACAGCGATAGAGCCGAGGAGCTGTCGGCCGGAAAAGTTCGGGCCGTAAACCCAAGAGGCGCAACCGATAACCCGAAGCCAACGCTCAGCCACGGCATGCCACCCTCGCGACCAGCAACTTTACCGAAACGTCTATATTCCACATGTTAACTGGGTTATGTTCCAGCTACGCCGGACAAGCGGCGCTGAAAAGCTCGGAGGAACACCGTGGAGTACGTGGGATCAGTCGCCGGAATCCTGCAGATGATCATCGGCACCATCTTGTCCAACACCGGATCAGGCGGCTCCGGCTCCGGCTGGTGACATCGCCCCGCAGCCCCTCACCCTTCCCGCCACCGCAACCGTCAGTCGCCAGGCGCGGTATCGCAAACCATATGCTTGCCATCCTTGCTCAGACCAGTAGCACCGGAGTCTTTGCAAAATGCCCCCGGAGTCACCCAGGTCGAACTGCTCGGCTCGGCGAAAGCGGAAGGCCCGGCCAGTATCAGCGCCGAAACCGTAGTGATCAGAACCCAGACCGCGGCTTTCCTTTGGCGATATGCGCCAATGCGCCCACAACTTTCATCGGCTGCGGCCCCCTGTCATGATGCTTCGGGCAGCTCGTATGAGAAATGTCGTCGGGCACCGCAATCCGTTACCGAACAAACGATTGGGCCCCCGAGCGAAATACTCGAGGGCCCAATCGATGGGGATCACTAGTCCAGATAGTCGCGCAAGACTTGGCTGCGGCTGGGGTGGCGGAGTTTGGACATGGTCTTGGATTCGATTTGGCGGATGCGTTCTCGGGTTACGCCGTAGACCTGGCCGATTTCGTCCAGGGTTCGGGGTTGGCCGTCGGTGAGGCCGAAGCGGAGGCGGACTACGCCGGCTTCGCGCTCGGACAGGGTTTCCAGGACCGACTGGAGTTGGTCCTGGAGCAATGTGAACGACACCGCGTCTACGGCGACTACTGCTTCGGAGTCTTCGATGAAGTCGCCGAGTTGGCTGTCGCCTTCGTCGCCGATGGTTTGGTCCAGGGAGATGGGCTCACGGGCGTACTGCTGGATTTCCAGCACCTTTTCCGGCGTGATGTCCATTTCCTTGGCGAGCTCTTCGGGGGTGGGCTCGCGGCCCAGGTCCTGGAGGAGTTCGCGCTGGATGCGGCCGAGCTTGTTGATGACCTCGACCATGTGCACGGGGATGCGGATGGTGCGGGCCTGGTCGGCCATGGCGCGGGTGATGGCCTGGCGGATCCACCATGTCGCGTAGGTCGAGAACTTGTAACCCTTGGTGTAGTCGAACTTCTCGACCGCGCGGATCAGACCGAGGTTGCCTTCCTGGATGAGGTCCAGGAACGCCATGCCGCGGCCGGTGTAGCGCTTGGCGAGCGAAACGACCAGTCGCAGGTTGGCTTCCAGCAGGTGGTTCTTGGCGCGGTTGCCGTCGCGCATGATCCACTGCAGGTCGCGGCGCGACTGCACGGGCAGCTTCTCGCCCTTGTCGGCGAACTCGCGCAGCTTCTCCGTGGCGTAGAGGCCGGCCTCGATGCGCTTGGCGAGCTCGACCTCCTCCTCGGCGTTGAGCAGCGCGACCTTGCCGATCTGCTTCAGGTACGCGCGGACCGAGTCGGCGGAGGCGGTGAGCTCGGCGTCCTTGCGAGCCTGGCGCAGCGCCTCGGATTCCTCTTCGTCCCAGACGAAGTCGCCGGAGGCCTTGTCCTTCTCCGACGGCTCGTCGGCCTCTTCGGCCTCCTCGCCGGCGGCGGGAGCGGCGGGAGCGGCTTCGCCCTCGGCCACTTCCTCCTCGTCCTCGTCGACGATCTCCTCGTCCTCGCCGAGGTCGTCCTCGTCGATTTCGAGGTCGTCGAGATCGTCGAGTTCCAGCGACTCGTCGTCGATGACCTCGTCGCCCTCGCCACCCTCGGCGCCGGGCTCGGCGGCCTTCTTCGGCGAGGCCTTCTTGGCCGCCGTCTTCTTGGCGGTCGCCTTGGTGGCCTTCTTCGCGGCGGTCTTCTTGGCCGCGACCTTCTTCGCCGCGGCCTTCTTGGCCGGGGCCTTTTTGGCGGCAGCCTTCTTGACCGGCCGTGCTTCAGTGGTGTCTGCTGAGTCGGCGGCGTCGGCCGATTCGGCGGTCTCTCGGGTATTCGTGGCTACCACGTACGCCCTTTCGTGACGGTCTCGTGCGGCGTCACGCCAGAGTGGAATTCCGGCGGAGCGGTTCTGTCGGGGGGTAAACCGGCTCTCGTGCCGGTGTCGGTTTCCGGCCTACCGCCGGGCATGTGTTCCATTGTAACGATCGAACCAGCTTACTTATGGCGCGATACCCGCCGACACCGCCATGGCGGCTCCGACGATGCCCGCGGTGTTGCGCAGTGCGGCGGGCACCACGGGGGTTCTGTTGGTGAGCAATGGAATCCATTCCTGATAGTCGCGGCTGATCCCGCCACCGGCCACGAACACGTTCGGCCAGAACAGGTTTTCCAGCATGACCAGCACCTTGGACACCTCCCGCGCCCACTCCGGGTAGGTCATGCCGACCCGATCCTTGACCGAGGCGGCGGCGCGGTGCTCGGCCTCGCGGCCGTCGACCTCGAGGTGGCCGAGCTCGCTGTTGGGCATGAGCACGCCGTTGTACATCACCGCCGATCCGATCCCGGTGCCGAAGGTGAGCAGCATTACCAAGCCGTTGAGATCCTTTGCCGCGCCGTAACGGTCCTCGGCCATGCCCGCCGCGTCGGCGTCGTTGAGGACGGTCACCTCGCGCCCGCCCAGCGCTACCGAGAACAGATGCCGGGCGTCGATCCCGATCCAGGTCTTGTCGATATTGGCGGCGGTGCGGATCTGCCCGTGCAGCACCACGCTCGGCATGGTGATGCCGACCGGCCCCTCCCAGCCGGACTGAGCGACTAGTTTGGCGACCGCCTCGGCGACGGCGTTGGGTGTGGCGGGATGCGGTGTCGCGATCTTGATGCGCTCGTACACCAGCTCACCGGTGGCCAGATCGACCTCGGCCCCCTTCACACCGCTGCCACCGATGTCGATGCCGAACGCGTGCTCAGGATCGGACATGGACCACTCCTCGTTCTCCCAGTGATTGCCGGAAAGCCGCAGCTCTCCGGCCGCCGCGCTGTGTCCCGCACGAGTCGCTTCGCTGTGTCGTGCACGACAAGCCTAATGCGCGCGATGCCGGATCTGTGCTGCGATGGACGCCGTGCCGGAATCGAATTTCACCACGCCCGCCCCTGACTCTCCGAACCCCGACACTTCAGACATAGCCGAACTGCGCCGTGTCGCGGTGTATCTCGCCGAGACCGCCGCCGCGCACGTGCGGGCCCGCCGCCCCGAGGTCTTCGGGCCGGGTGCGCGCGCCGCGGACGCCGTGCAGGCCAAGAGCACGCCCACCGATCCGGTCACCATCGTCGACACCGAGACCGAGCAACTGGTCCGCAAGCTGGTCGCCGACCAGCGGCCCGGCGACCACGTGGTGGGGGAGGAGGACGGCGGCGCGCTGAGCGACGACCCCGGCCGCGTGCACTGGATCGTCGATCCCATCGACGGCACGGTCAACTACCTCTACGGCATCCCGTCCTATTCGGTGTCGGTGGCCGCGGTGCGCGACGGCCGGCCGGTGGCGGGCGCGGTCGCCGACGTGGCGCACGCCGTCACCTTCAGCGCCGGGCTGGGGCTGGGCGCGCATCGCGCCGCGTCCAGCCTCGACGGCACCGCGCCGGGCGGTACGCCGATCGCCTTGCGCGCCAACCCCGTCGACTCCATGTCGATGGCGCTGGTGGCGACCGGTTTCGCCTACGCGACCGAGCGCCGCACCCGCCAGGGCGAACTGGTGGCGAAGGTGCTGCCGCACATTCGCGATATCCGCCGGTTCGGTTCGGCCGCACTGGATCTGTGCGCGGTGGCCGAGGGCCGCACCGACGCCTATTACGAGCACGGCCTGAATCTGTGGGACTGGGCGGCGGGCGCGCTGGTCGCGACCGAGGCGGGGGCGCGGCTGATCCTGCCGCCCGCGCCCGACTCGCCGGGCGCCGCAGGGGATTTGGTGTCGGCGGCCGCGCCCGGCATCGCTGACGAACTGTTCGGTCTGTTCGAGCGGCTGGATGTCACCACCCCTATCCCGGTTCCCTGACAGGGGCCTGGACGCATCCGGATATAGCGGACAAACGGGACTGAGCCATGCAAAAAATCGCCGCGGCGTGGATGCCGCGACGATTTCTCGCTCTCGGAAACTCTGTCGTGTTGTGCCGGTGCGGGTTTCGCGTCGGTGCCGGAATCAGAGCCGGGTCACCGCGAAAGAGACGATCAACACTTGGCGTGTCGCGCGGCCTCGAGCAGCTTCGGATCGATGGCCGGCGCGGTGCCGGGCGTCGGGTTCTTCAACGACTTCAGCACCTCCTCGGCATCCGTATCCGGGCGGATGTCGCGGAACAGCGTGCCCAGCACCAGATCCACCGTGTCGTCCTGGCGCTGATCCTCGATCAGCTCCGCGCACGGCATGACCAGCTGCACCGACGCCGCCGCCGGGCGGCCCTTCACGCCGAAGCGAATCTGCCCGGTGCACTCCAGATCACCGTTCACATAGACCGGATCGTTGCCGATCTGCACGTCGGGCGCGCTGGCGAAACCGAGATCGCCCAGCTCGGAGGCCACGTGCGCGGCCTGACCGCGTTGATTGTTGGCATTGAAGACACGCACCTTCGAGGAGGCCAGCGCCGCGGGCTCCACATCCCGTAACCGCGACGCGCCCACCCGCTCACCCAGCGGAGCGGGCTGCGCGGCGGAGGTGCTCGAGGCGGGGCTGGGGGAGTTGCAGGACATCGCGCCCTGGTCGCTCTCGGTCATCGTCAGCGCCTTGACCCAGACGGCGACGCAGATCAGAGCGACGACACCCACCATGGCCGCCCAGGGCTCCCAGCGACGCCGGATGAACGGCCGTCCACTCTTGGGATCGGTCGAGTTACCTTGGGTGATCAGTGAAACCACGCCCACACTCTACGAAAACGGGCGGGTGGACGCGTGCAGGGCCGCGGCAAGTCGGGCATCGGGTGTGGCGCGGGCCGGGGAATTCGGGGGCGGCGCAGCCGGTTCCACCAGGTCCCATAGGTTCCGGTCAGGTCTCGGAGACGGCGAGGAAGATCTCGATGCGTTCCCTCGTCGGTGACGATTGACCCTCGGTTTCAACTCGCGAGGGTTTTGATTGCGACTTTTGTCCCGGGGTCCGCTATTGTCTGGCGGCCCAGATCGTACAACCCAGGTGAAACTGGGGATCGATTTCGGGAACAACAAGGGCATGTCCTGCGTTGACCGAGCGCGATCCGGTGCGGATGAGGAGTATCCGGCTCGGATCTGTGACCGGTGTACGCGTGACGTACACCACGGGCGGGGCGGCACCTCGTCCCGGTCCGGCTCCCACAGGAGCCGGTCAGGTGGGTGCCGGTCCGGGATATACGGAGTAAGGACGAGGGGAAGACGACATGGCAACCGACTATGACGCACCGCGGCGCAGTGAATCCGACGACGTGTCGGAGGACTCGCTGGAGGAGCTGAAGGCTCGCCGCAACGAAGCCGCGTCCGCCGTCGTGGATATCGACGAATCCGATACCGCGGAATCGTTCGAGCTTCCCGGCGCGGACCTTTCCGAGGAGGTGCTCTCGGTCCGGGTCATCCCGAAGCAGGCGGACGAATTCACGTGTTCGAGCTGCTTCCTGGTGCACCACCGCAGCCGACTGGCCAGTGAAGCCGGCGGTCAGCTGATCTGCATGGACTGCGCTGCGTAAGGCACGGTCCGCGTAGGGGACGAGAGGATTCCGTCGCCCGCGCTCGGTTCGCCGAGCGCGGTCAGGAACCGGCCGAGCGAACGGGCCGGGCTCCTCAGGAAATTTCGGCCGCGTTCTTCAGGCCGAGTGCTTCGATGATTTTTTCCGGATCATCGACGCGGCCTGACCAGCCAGTCCCTTGGCGCTGGGTCAGGACAACTCGGCCGCGTTCTTCAGGCCGAGTGCTTCGATGATTTTTTCCGGATCATCGACGCGGCCTGACCAGCCAGTCCCTTGGCGCTGGGTCAGGACAACTCGGCCGCGTTCTTCAGGCCGAGTGCTTCGATGATTTTTTCCGGATCATCGACGCGGCCTGACCAGCCAGTCCCTTGGCGCTGGGTCAGGACAACTCGGCCGCGTTCTTCAGGCCGAGTGCTTCGATGATTTTTTCCGGATCATCGACGCGGCCTGACCAGCCAGTCCCTTGGCGCTGGGTCAGGACAACTCGGCCGCGTTCTTCAGGCCGAGTGCTTCGATGATTTTTTCCGGATCATCGACGCGGCCTGACCAGCCAGTCCCTTGGCGCTGGGTCAGGACAACTCGGCCGCGTTCTTCAGGCCGAGTGCTTCGATGATTTTTTCCGGATGACGGGTGCTGACCAGCCAGTACGGCGTCGGGTCGTCCGGATCGTCGAGCACGAGCAAGACCATCGGTCCGATCCAGGCCCGATGTTGGACGAATGCGGCGGGGTCGAGCTGGCGACCCAGCGCCGCGCTCTTGGCACTGGTCGGCACCGGGGCGGCGCGTTTGACGAACGTCGCGGGCAGGTGCGCGCGATCGGTGCGCAATTCCGGCACGCCGTCCGCGTCCGGCGCGACGAACACCCGATGCCGCGAGAACCACAGCAGCACCCACGCCGCGATCGGGAACAGCAGCACGTACGGCAGCCACGCGCGGATTCCCGGTGCGCCCATGTGGATTTCGGCTGCCAGCAGCCCGGTCACGACGAGCGCGGCGGGCCACCACCACAGCGGCACCCAGAGGCGCTCGGTGTAGAGGGGCTCGGTCTGCGTGGGTTCCATGGTCACCTGAGGGGGCTGGTCGGACACGACTTCAGACTAGGTCAAGCTCCGCGCGCGCGAACGCGTAGGCTCGGCCTACGTGACCGGTATTCCACCTATTCCCCTGCTGCGGCTCGATCCCGGCATCCCCGTACCGATGCGTGCCCACGAGGGCGACGCCGGCGTGGACCTGTGCACCACCGAGGACGTCATCATCGAACCGGGGGAGCGGGTGCTCGTCGGCACCGGCATCGCGGTGGCGCTCCCGATCGGGACGGTCGGGTTGATCCATCCGCGGTCGGGTTTGGCGGCGAAGGCGGGGCTTTCGGTCGTCAATACCCCCGGCACGGTCGATGCCGGGTATCGCGGGGAGATCAAGGTGTGCCTGATCAATCACGATCCGCGGGCGGCCATCGAGCTCCGGCGGGGTGACCGGATTGCCCAGTTGCTGGTGCAGAAGGTCGAATTGGTGGACTTCGTGGAGGTGCAGACCCTCGACGACACCACGCGCGGCGCGGGAGGATACGGATCCAGCGGTGGGCATGCCAGCCTCGCCGCCGGGTCCGGTGGGGCGGGTCAGGCGACCGGCAAGGAGGCATGACAATGGTTTTCGGACGTAAGAAGAACAAGGGCGGCGACAGCGTCGACGACTCGCGGTACGACGACGAGTACACCGAGTACGACGAATACGACGAATCCGACTATGACACGGACGAATACGACGAGCCGGCGGTCGGCTCGCCGATTCCCGAGCGCAGCGGCGAGACCGGTCCGTTCGACTACGACGACGTGGCCGACCGGCTCGAGGCCATCGCCGAACAGCGGCTGGACCTGGGCTCGGTCATCGTCCCGGTGCCGCCGGGCGGGCAGTTGCAGGTCGAGATGACCCCCGACGGCACCCCGCAGGCGGTGCACCTGGCCACCCAGCACGGGCGCATCACCGTGGCCGCCTACGCCGCGCCCAAGACGGCGGGCCAATGGCGTTCGGTGGCGGCCGATCTCGCCGAGACGCTGCGCAAGGACGGCGCGCAGGTGTCGGTCGTGCAGGGCCCGTGGGGTCGTGAACTGCACGCCGTCACCCAGGGCGCGGATCTGCGCTTCATCGGCGTGGACGGCTACCGCTGGATGGTGCGCCTTGTCGCGGCCGGCCCGTCCGGCGCGGCCGACGACAACTCGCCGCTGGTCTCCGCGGCCCGCGCGGTCCTCGGCGAGACGGTGGTGCGCCGCGGCGACGAGCCGCTACCCGTGCGCGAACCCCTCCCGGTGGTCCTACCCCAGGAGCTCGCCGACCAGCTAGCCGCGGCCCACCAGCAGCAGCTCGCTGCCCAGCAGCAGGCCGTGCAGGCCCAGATGGCCGCCATGCAGGGCGGTCCGGCCTTCCAGCCCGAGCAGCAGCCCACCGAACCCCGCCGCGGCGCCGAAGGCTCCGCCATGCAGCAACTCGGCCTCAACTGAGCCGAGGCCGGATTCGGCTGCGACACAACACGAACGGGGCACCGCCGCACGGCGATGCCCCGTTCGCCGTCCGCGACCAGGGGCTGAGGCGGCCCCCGTTGGTCAGGGGGTGGGGGTGCGGCGGGGGAGGAGGGCGGTGATGCCTCGGGTACCGAGGATGGCGGGGTCTGCGCCGAGTTCGTCGAGGGTGATCGAGTGCAGGGTGGCGTGGGGGAGGAGGGCGGTCCAGCGTTCGGCGACCGCGTACGGGTGGACGGGATCGTCTGTGGCGCCGATGATTTCGACGGGGGCGGTGACGCGGGAGAGTAGTTCGGGTTCAGGCCAGGCGTAGGCCGCGGCCTCTTCCAGGGCGGAGGGCAGCTCGGGCCACTGGGAGGTCCAGGAGTGCGTGAGGGCTTCGGCGAGCCAGGCGGGGCTGGAGGCTCGCATCTCGGTCAGGACGGCTTCGAGGCCGTCCGCGCGGAGCCGCCCGGCGGTGAAGGCGGCGCTGAGAGCGGCCGGGCATCCGGTCGTGTCGGCACCGGTCCACGCGGGCAGTGCGGCGATCACCCCGTACACCGAGTCCGGGTGTTGGGCGGCCCAATCCACGGCCACGGCCGCGCCCAGCGAGATACCGGCGATCAGAATCGGCCCCGAACGCGCCGCGTCATCGAGCGCGGCCCGATAGCTGCCGATCACCCGGCGCGGATCCGGTTCGACGGCAAGAAACGGCAGATCGACTGCCGCACAGGCGGATCCGAAGGCACGCCGAGCGAAGTTAGCGTCCGAGCCGGTCCCAGGCAGCGCGACCGCCACCGCCGGACCATGCGACCGGGCCGCCGCGCTTTGGCTCGTGGCCGCCGAACTCGCCGGTGGCACTGTGGAACTCGCCGCCGCGGCCGGTGAGCTGGGCGGGGCCGCCGCCGCAGCGGGCGGGGCCGCCGTCGGACGTGGTAGATCGGGCATCGGCCGAGCCTAGCCGTGACTCGCACGACCCTTGGAGACGGGCGTGGCGCGTGCCACCGCAGACTCGAATCGAGGTAGCCAGGGGTGTGCCAGCTGGCGGCCGGGTGATCGCTGTCATCGTGATGCCGGTGCTGAAGCCCGGACGTGTCCGGTCGCACCCGCAGCGCGCGACCGCTGGACCGGGGCGGGGTTTGGGCACCCCGGCCGAGTGGGTATCGCTGGTGACGGGCACACATGGCGGGTGAAGGTCGGTGCATCTACAGTGGCCCTTGTACGGCCACGGGCGGCCGGGTGGCAAACCACCGGGCATCGTGGGAAGAACGAACGACGTGAGACCCACGCCGTGAGGCTCTACAGGAGAGCGTGCGAGATGCCATCCGCGGGTGGGAAGGATGCCCCGTCAGGTTATTTCCGGCGGTTGAGCCGTCGGTTGACGGAGGACCTGGATCGTTTGGATGCCGAGGAGCTCGCCGAGACGTCGGAGGCGTCGGGTGCGTGCCGGGCATCGGAGTGCCGGCGCGGTGAGGAAGTCACCATTCTGGGCCGGTTGCGCAGTGTCGAGGCCTGTCCCAAGTCCGCGGGCGCGGAGGTGGAGGCGGAGTTCTTCGACGGCACGGATTCGATCGCGCTGGTGTTCATCGGGCGGCGTCGCATTCCGGGAATCGAGCCGGGGCGTCGTATCCTGGTGCGCGGCCGCGTCGGCGTGCGCGACGGCGGCAAGGTCATCTACAACCCCTACTACGAACTGCGCGGGAATTCCTGACACTTATGCCGAACCCCATCAGCAACAGCGACGAGAACCCCGATCGGCGTGAGGCTTTCGGCGCGGCAGCCGCGTTCGATCCGCCCACGGTCCAGATCGATTCGACGGCCGGACGGGGTGCGGCGGGATCTGCCGACGAGCCGCCGCTGCGCCTGGAGAACGGGTTGCTGGGGGAGGACATGCAGGCGCTGGTGGGCGCCGAGCTGGCCGCGAAGGAGCGGGAGCTCACCCAGTCCGGCGAGCCGGACGATCCGCCGGAGCCCGAGCCCACGCTGCTGGAACAGATGGGCGGCCTCAGCGGCCTGATCTACTCCTCGCTTCCGGTGCTGGTGTTCGTGCCGGTCAACTCGCTGCGCAACCTGACCACGGCGATCTGGGCGTCGCTGGGTGTCGCCGCGGCGATCCTGGTGTGGCGCTTGGTGCGTCGCGGTCCGATCCAGCCCGCGATCTCCGGTTTCCTGGGTGTCGGCGTGTGCGCGTTCATCGCCTACCGGATGGGTGAGGCCAAGGGCTTCTTCCTGTTCGGCATCTACGCCAGCCTGGTCTACGGCGGCGCGTTCCTGCTGTCGCTGGTGGTGCGCTGGCCGTTGGCGGGCGTCATCTGGGGTGCGCTCAACGGGCACGGCACCGGCTGGCGTTCCGACAAGCGCGCCCTGCGCCTCTACGACATCGCGACCGCGGTGTGGGCGCTGGTGTTCGTGGCCCGCTACCTGGTGCAGAACCATCTCTACGACTCCAACAGCACCGGCCTGCTGGCCGCCGCCCGCATCGGTATGGGCTGGCCGCTGACCGCCGTGGCCGCGCTGGTCACGTTCTGGGCCGTGCGCAAGGCCGGGCATCTGCCGGTGAAGTCGACCGACGCCGCGAAATCCACCGAGTCCGCCGTGTAAGACCCGGGGTCTGCTGTCACCCCCACCCTTCGGAGGGCCCTTTATCGCCATAAAACCCCAGGGCGCAACACCTTCGGGGCGTTCGGGGGCCGGAAGGGGGTGTCCCGCCCACCCCTGGGGTGCCTATTTCGGAGCCTGCTCTGCGAGCACGATCTTTCTCAGAAGCTACGGAGAAAGGATCACGGAGTTGGTTACCGACGGCAAGGCAGTGGCAGCGCAGGATCGGGGCGAGGGGCTCGGGACCGCGGTGCAGACGGCAGCCTCGCGCCGGCACCCGGCGGGGCGGGGAGTCAAGAGCACGAGTGCGGCGACGTCGGAGTCTCGGCGTGCGGCCGCGGAATTGGAGAAGCTGATCGGTCCGGCCGCGGCCGGTGACCGGGCGGCGGTCTCGGAAATCCTCAAGATCGTCTATCCGCTGGTGCGCCGCTATTGCGCGGCCCGCATGAGCGGGGCGAGTCACCTGCACGTGACCGCCGACGATGTGGCGCAGGAGATCTGCCTGGCGACCGTGCAGGCGATCCCGCGCTACCGGGATCAGGGCAAGTCGTTCCTGGCGTTCGTCTACGGCATCTCGGCCAACAAGGTCGCCGACGCCTTCCGGCGGGCGCAGCTGCACCCCGCCTATCCGGTGGCGGAGTTCCCGGACGCCCCGAACAACGAGGCGGGCCCCGAGGAGCGGGCGCTGGCGATGGAAACCCGGCGTGCGGCACGCGATCTCATGCAGGTGCTGTCCACCACGCATCGCGAGGTGCTGGTGATGCGGATCGTGCTGGGGTGGACGGCGGCGCAGACCGCGGAGGCCATCGGCACCAGCCCGGGCGTGGTGCGGGTCATGCAGCACCGCGCGCTCAACCGGCTGCGCGCCGAGTTGCGGGCGGCGTCCTGACGACTTTCCTGTCATCCCGGCGTGTTTCTGGCCGGGATCCACACAGGCCGAGTCCGCACGGTGGGGTGGATTCCGGCCAAAAGCACGCCGGAATGACGAAGCGAACACGCCGGAATGACGAAGCGAATGGGCCGGGCACTGGGGAGTGCGCCCGGCCCATTGTCGTGTGCAGGGGGTCTGCCGCCGTGATCAGTCTTGTTCTGTGGTGTCGGCGGTTTCGCTGCCGAACCCGTTGACGCCGAGCGCCTTGCGTAGATCGTCCTCGGCCTCGACGGAGGCCACGAACAGCAGCTCGTCCTCGCCTTCGAGCGGATCGTCGGCCTGCGGCACGATGACCCGCCCGCCGCGCAGGATCGTCACCAGCGCCGCGTCGCGCGGCAGGGTGAGGGTGCGAACGGCCCTGCCCGCCAACGGCGTATCGGTCGGCAGCGTGATCTCGACCAGATTGGCCTGCCCCTGGCGCAGCGTCATCAACCGCACCAGATCGCCCACCGACACCGCCTCCTCGACCAGTGAGGCCAGCAGCCGCGGCGTCGACACCGCCACGTCCACCCCCCACGACGAGTCGAACAGCCACTCGTTGCGCGGATCGTTGACCCGCGCCACCACCCGGCCCACCCCGAACTCGGTCTTGGCCAGCAGGCTGAACACCAGGTTCACCTTGTCGTCGCCGGTGGCGGCGATGACCACGTCGTGGGTTTCCAGCCCGGCCTCCTCGAGCGTCTCGAGCTCGCAGGCGTCGGCGTGCGTCCACACCGCGGTGGGCGCCACGGTCGGGTCGATGTGGTCGAGGCGGCGTTCCAGCAGCATGACCTGATGGCCGCCGCGCAGCAGTTCCTGCGCGATGGAGCGTCCGACGGCTCCCGCGCCGGCGATGGCTACCTTCATTGCTCAGTCCTCGCTCGCGGGTGCGTTGCCGGCCAGGGCGACCGCTTCGCCGACGGTGCCGGAGGTGGCGGCGATGTAGACCAGATCGTCGGCCTGCAGCATCGATTTGCCGTTGGGCAGCACGCCCTGTCCGAACCGGATGATGAACGCCACGCGCGCGCCGATGGCGTCCTCGAGCGAGTGCACGGTCCGCCCGTACCACTCCTCGTGCAGGACCAGTTCGGTGACGGCGACGGTCCCGGTGGGGTCGCGCCAGGTGGTGGTGGACTGGTCGGCGACCAGGGTGCGCAGGAAGCGGTCGGTGGTCCACGGCACGGTGGCGATGGTGGGGATGCCCAGGCGTTCGTAGACGGCGGCGCGTTTGGCGTCGTAGATGCGCGCGACGACGCGTTCGACCCCGAAGGTCTCGCGGGCGACGCGCGCGGAGATGATGTTGGAATTGTCACCCGACGACACCGCGGCGAACGCGCCGGCGCGTTCGATTCCGGCCCGGGTCAACACATCTCGGTCGAAGCCGACGCCGGTGATGCACAGTCCCGGGAAGTCGCGGCCCAGTCGAAGGAAGGCGCTCGAGTTCTGATCGATCACCGCGACCTCGTGGCCGATGCGGACGAGGGCGCGGGCGAGCGAGGATCCGACCCGCCCACAACCCATGATCACGACGTACACCGTACGAACCCCATTCCCGAAAACCGTGGTGTGCGGTCTGGTTGTTTGCTCGGGTCGCAACCGTACCGCTCGAGTTTCACCGCGAGCACTTTCCCCCTCCCGAAGTTGTTCAAACCGGAATCGGGAAAAGCTCGCGGTCCTCGCTGGTCACCCTACGACCGCCGGGGCCCGCGCGTCGCGCCGTGAACACCGGGACCCGCGCACTGCCTTATGCTGCCTGGAGTGTCGAAGTTGACGACGGCCGCCAAGCGCATGCTGGTCGGCCGCCCTTTCCGCAGCGATTCACTCGGGCATACGCTGCTGCCCAAGCGGATCGCGCTCCCGGTTTTCGCCTCGGACGCCTTGTCATCGGTGGCTTACGCGCCCGAGGAGATCTTCCTGGTGCTGTCGGTGGCGGGGCTGTCCGCCTACGCCTACGCGCCCTGGGTCGGCCTGGCGGTCGCGCTGGTGATGGCGGTGGTGGTGGCCAGCTACCGGCAGAACGTGCACGCCTACCCGTCCGGCGGCGGCGATTACGAGGTCGCCACCAAGAACCTCGGTCCCACCGCGGGATTGACCGTCGGCAGTGCGCTGCTGGTGGATTACGTGCTCACCGTGGCGGTGTCGATCTCCTCGGCGGCGTCGAATATCGGTTCGGCCGTGCCGTTCGTCGCAACCCACAAGGTGCTGTTCGCCGTCTGCGCGATTGTGATTCTCACCGCGATCAATCTGCGCGGCGTGCGCGAATCCGGTACCGCCTTCGCGATTCCCACCTACGCGTTCATGATCGGCATGTTCATCATGCTGATCTGGGGCTTCACCCGCATCGGGGTGCTGGGGCAGACCGTGCACGCCGAGTCCTACGGGTTCGGGCTCAAGGCCGAGGAATCGCATCTGGCGGGGCTGGCGTTCGTGTTCCTGGTCGCGCGCGCGTTCTCCTCCGGCTGTGCCGCGCTGACGGGGGTGGAGGCCATCAGCAATGGCGTGCCCGCGTTCCGCAAACCCAAGTCCCGCAACGCCGCGACCACCCTGCTGCTGCTGGGCTGCATCGCGGTGACGCTGTTCATGGGCATGATCGTGCTCACCCAGAAGGTGGGCATCGTCTACGCGCACAACACCGACGACCTGATCGGCGCGCCCGCCGGATACGAGCAGAAGACCCTCGTCGCGCAGCTGGCGGGCGCGGTGTTCTCCGGATTCCAGCCGGGCTTCTACTTCATCACCATCGTCACCGCGCTGATCCTGGTGCTCGCGGCCAATACCGCGTTCAACGGATTCCCGGTGCTGGGTTCGATTCTGGCGCAGGACCGTTTCCTGCCGCGGCAGCTGCACACCCGCGGTGACCGGCTGGCGTTCAGCAACGGCATCCTGTTCCTGGCGGGTGCGGCGATCGCGTTCGTGGTGCTGTTCGGCGCGGAGGTGACGCGCCTGATCCAGCTCTACATCGTAGGCGTGTTCGTGTCGTTCGTGCTGAGTCAGACCGGCATGCTGCGGCATTGGACGCGACTGCTGCGCACCGAGACCGATCCGGCGCAGCGCATGCGCATGAAACGCTCGCGGGTGATCAACGCCATCGGCCTGACCATGACCGCGACCGTGCTGTGCATCGTGCTGGTCACCAAGTTCCTGGCGGGCGCGTGGATCGCGATCGTCACCATGGCGGCCATCTTCGGGTTGATGAAACTCATTCGCCGCCACTACGACACGGTGTCGCGCGAACTCGACGAAACCGAATGGGACGGCGTGCTGCCCAGCCGCACCCATTCCATCGTGCTGGTGTCCAAGTTGCACCTGCCGACCAAACGCGCCATCGCCTACGCCCGCGCCACCCGCCCCGACACCCTCGAGGCGATCACCGTGAACGTGGACGAACCCGACACTCGTGCGCTGGTGCGGCAGTGGGAGGCCAGCGATATCGCGGTGCCGCTCAAGGTGATCGAATCCCCGTACCGCGAGATCACCAAGCCGGTGGTCGATTACGTGAAGCGGGTGCGCAAGGACTCGCCCCGGGACGTGGTCACCGTTTTCATCCCCGAATACGTGGTCGGCCACTGGTGGGAACAGTTGCTGCACAACCAGAGTGCGCTGCGGCTCAAGGGCCGGTTGCTGTTCGAGCCGGGCGTCATGGTGACCAGCGTGCCCTGGCAGCTGTCCTCCTCGGCGGCCAAGGCGGCCCCCGGCCACGTGGTCAACGCGCCCGGTTACGTCCGCCGCGGTTTCGGGGACGAGGCGTGAGCGCCGGATCCACCTGGCACGGCCAGGTTTTCGAGGTCCGTGTCGGCCCGCCCGGCCACGGTGGTTTCTGTGTAGCCCGCCACGAGGGTCGAGTCCTGTTCGTGCGCCACGCGCTTCCCGGCGAACTGGTCCGCGCCCTGGTCACCGAGGACCGCGGCGGCTCCTTCTGCCGCGCCGACGCCATCGACATTCTGGAGCCGTCCCCCGACCGCGTCCCCGCCCGCTGCCCGGTCTCCGGTCCGGGCGGGGCAGGCTGCTGCGACTTCACCTTCGCCACCCCTGCCGCCCAGCGCGACCTGAAGCATCAGGTGGTCGCCGATCAGTTGCGCCGCCTGGCCGATTGGGAACCCGACTTCGTCGTCGAATCCATTCCCGTGCCGCTCGGACTGCCGAGCGGCGTGGCGAGCCAGGACGTCCATGCTTTCTCGCGTCCGGGCGGTCCGGTGCGACTGGGCGTCAAGGACGAGACCCCCGCCGCGCCGCCGGGTCGAATCGGCGGCGTCGCAACCCATCTCGCTGGCACACTGATCGCCGGCCAAGGCAGGCCTGCCCCCAGCGGTGCCGCTGTACCGGCTGGGGGAGCATCGTCGCTGGATCTGTCTGAGGGCGGATGGCGAAGCCGGGTGCGGCTGGTAGTCGACGCGGACGGGCGGGCCGGGGTGCACCGGTATCGGAGTACCGAGGTGATCGCGGATCTGCGGTGTCCGCAGCCGATGGCGGGGGCCGTGGACGGCCTCGCGGAGCGGAAGTGGACGCCCGGCGCGGATCTGGTCGTGGCCGTGGACGGCGACGGGATGCGGCACATCGTGGAGGTCGCTCCCGCCGAGGCGGAGTCCGGCGATCGCCGGGCCCACGGTCGGCGGGGCGGTGATCGGCGGGAAAGAGTCTGGGGCGCAGGCGCTTCCGGGCGTGGTGGCGACCGGCGAAGCGCGGCCGCTCGCCGCGCGGCAGCGCACGGGCCGAGAGACGAGCGGGTGGTCGAGGGCAGCGGACGGGCTGTGCAATATGTAGCGGGCCGACGGTGGGAGTTGTCGGCCACCGGATTCTGGCAGCCGCATTATGGTGCGGCGCAGTGTTATTCGGATGTCGTCGCGGAATGGTCGGCGGCCGCGCCCGGGTCACTGGTGTGGGACCTGTACTGCGGGGTGGGCGTTTTCGCTGCCCGGCTGGCGGAGCAGGTCGGCGACACGGGCACGGTGCACGGCGTGGAGTTCGCGCGCAGCGCCGTCACCGAAGGACGTGCCGCCCTGCGTGACCTGCCGCAGGTGGCTCTGACCGCCGAGCGCGTCGAGCGCTGGATCCACGAACAGCCCAGCACCGCACCGGATGTGGTGGTCCTCGACCCACCCCGCGCCGGAGCCGGCAAGGACGTCGTCAACGCCCTAGCCGAGCGCTCCCCGAACCGCATCATCCACATCGGTTGCGACCCCGCCGCTTTCGCCCGAGACCTCGGCCTCTACCGCGCCGCCGGCTACCACCCCGCCGCCCTGCGCGTCTTCGACGCCTTCCCCGCCACCCACCACATCGAGTGCATCACCCTCCTCCAGCGTTGACATCAAGATCAAGGAGCTCTCACCGCGGAATTTCGCCCGATTCCCCGCACTGAGAGCTCCCTGATCATGGTCGGCGGTTGGGTTGGGGGGCGGGGGGATTGGCGATGCGCCAAGATGGGGGGTCGTGACTACGTTGTCGGATCCGACTGTGGCGTCGGTGGTCGAGCTGATCTATGGGGATCAGTCGCGGTTTCATTCGCTCGAGGCGCTGCTGCTGGAGGTGGATCTCAAGCGGCCGGAGTATCGGAACGGGCACTTGTGGGTCAATGCGGACAGTTATTGGGGGCGGTTGGTGACGCCCGTCTACGGGGCGCGGTTGGCGGCGCTGGGCGGGAGCGCGGAGGCGGATCGGGCGCTGCTGGATCTGGTCGAGGTGACGGTGCGGCGGTTTCTGCGGGGGGAATCGTTGGCGCGCAAGCAGCTTCCGCCGTGGTTGCCGCGGTTGCGGGCGGCGTTGCTGGTGGACGGGTACCGCATGAAGATCGATCGCGGCGGCGGGGCGGAGGGCGAGGTGCGCTGCCGGTTGAAACCGCTGCCGTGGCTGCCGCTGCGGCTGGCCGAGCGGGTGGCGCTGCTGTGCACCGAACTGGAGGTGCGCGGGCAGCAGACCGCCCTCGACCATATGCGTCAGGCGGTGAAACACTATGAGCGCCAACGGTTCGCGGCCTGTGAGAAGCGCCTGCGCTCGGCGCTGCGTCAGGTGACCGCCTACGCCGCGGGCACCGGCGACCTCGACGAGGCCCGCAACGTCCGCCACCTGGTCGACACCGGACGCCTCACCATCCCCGCGGGCACCCGCCTCCTGCACGACCTGCGCGACATGCTGGTCGAAGACCCCCACCCGCACCGCACCCGCGCCGACGCCACCCGCTTCCGCATCCAGCTCACTGCAACCCACGCCGCCGGCCTGCTGGCGAAAGTCGAGCTCTGAGACGGCTTTTCCGGCACCCGGAGTCGATCGGATTCGGTGGTGGGCTCAGGTCAGTTGCCAGGTGACGCGGATGGTGGTGGAGAGTTCGCTTTCGCCCAGTTCGACGGGCATCGGTGCGGCTTCGGCCGACATCTTCGAGGCGGCGAAGGCGAGGCGGGGTTGGGGGGTGGGGCCGGAGATGTTTTCGGTGATCTCGATGACGGGGCCCAGAGTGCGGTCGGCGCGGGAGACGTATTGTTCGGCTTTGGCCAGGGCGTGGTCCCATGCGGCGTCGCGGGCGCGGGCCAGGAGTGATTCCTCGTCGGCGACGGTCAGGGTGAGGCCGCCGAGGCGCACGTCATCTCCGCCGGCCGCGACGGCGTGCGCGATGATGGCGGCGGGACCGCCGTCGGCTGGGGATTTGGCCTTGCCGCCCGGATCGGCGATATCGCGCAGGGTGATGGTCAGTGCGGTGCCCGCGATGTAGCCGACCAGTTGTTCGCGGTTGCCGTCGGTCCAGACGGTGTCCGCGCGCACGGTCAGCCCGCTGGTGTTGATGTCGCGCCCGTGCACGCCGTCCGCGCGCAGCGAGTTCACGACCGCGTCGGCGCGTTCCCCGGCGCGCGCGTAGGCGGTCGCCACGGTGTCGCCGCGGGTCTCGATCGACAGCGATACCCGCATGAGGTCGGGAGTGGCGCCGGCACTACCGGATCCGATCATCGTGATCGTGCCGATGGCGTTCTCGCTGGTCACGGTTCCTCCTCGATCGGATGGGCACAACCCAGCCGATGCTACCGACGCGCGGCCACCCCGCGCCCGTGCCGCGCTCGCGCATCCCCGCCGAGCGTGCATCGGGTTCAGCCGACCGGATCCTCGAGCGCGGCGGTGAGCGCGCGCGTGCCCGTCGCGATCTCGGTGGCCTCGGTGAGATCCAGGCGCAGTTCGAGATCGGCGTGCTCGGCGGGCCCGTCGTGATGGGTGATGCCGGATTCGGTGATCTCGTAATGGAATACGGTGTCGCCGATGTGGACGGTGGCCGTGCCGAGCGGAAGCAGCCCGGCGACGGCGTGCCCGAGTGGCAGCGCGAACCAGTGGGCGCGCACCGCATCGGTGGCCCGGCGTTCCCCGAGTTGCGCACTGCCCCACACGGACAGCGAATCCAGCACCGGCCGCAGCGCCGTCCCCGCCTCGGTGAGCTCGTAGAGCGCGGTGCCCGCGCGCGGCCCGACCCGGCGCTTGGTGAGAATCCCGTCACGTTCGAGATCCTTGAGGCGCGCCGCCAGCACATCGGTGCTGATGCCGGGCAGGTCGGCGAACAGGTCGCTGTATCGGCGCGGGCCCGAACACAATTCGCGGACCACCAACAGGTTCCACCGGTCGCCGACGATGTCGAGGGCGCGGCTCACGGTGCAGTAGTGGTCGTAGCTTCGGCGTGGCACGATCCCACTGTAACCAAGAACTTGGAAAAACAAAGTGCAAACTTGGAATTTCCAAGTAGAGTGTGCGGCAACCACACCGAGAAGGGGTCGTTCATGCAGGTGAAGCAGTCGAGCAAGCTGGCGGGCGTGTCCTACGAGATTCGCGGGCCCGTCGCCGAGCATGCCGCCCGGCTGGAGGCGGAGGGGCATCACGTGGTGAAGCTCAATACCGGCAACCCGCTGCCCTTCGGTTTCGAGGCGCCCGCGGAACTGTTGCAGGACATGGTCCGCAACCTGCCCGCCTCCAGCGGCTACTCCAGCTCGAAGGGCCTGCTGTCGGCGCGGCGCGCGGTGGTGCAGTACTACCAGACCCTCGGCCTCGGCGAGGTCGACGTCGAACAGGTCTTCCTGGGCAACGGCGTCTCCGAGTTGATCATGATGGCCATGACCGCGCTGCTGGAGAACGGCGACGAAGTCCTCGTTCCCGCACCGGATTTCCCGCTCTGGACCGCGGCGACCGCCCTCAACGGCGGCCGCCCCGTGCACTACCTGTGCGACGAGGGCGCGGACTGGATGCCCGATCTCGCCGATATCGAAGCCAAGATCACCGACCGCACCCGCGCGCTGGTGATCATCAACCCGAACAACCCGACGGGCGCGGTGTATTCACCCGAGGTCGTGCGCGAGATGCTGGAGCTGGCGCGCCGCCACAACCTGGTGGTGTTCTCCGACGAGATCTACGACAAGATCCTCTACGACGGCCTGTCCCACACCGCGACCGCGGCGCTGGCCCCGGATCTGTTGTGCCTCACCTTCTCCGGGCTGTCCAAGTCGTATCGGGCGGCCGGCTTCCGCGGCGGCTGGCTGGTCGTCTCGGGCCCGGTCGAGCACGCCGAGAACTACCTGGAGGGCCTGACCATGCTCGCCGGCCTGCGCCTGTGTGCGAATGTGCCCGCGCAGCAGGCGATTCAGGCCGCGCTCGGCGGGCATCAGAGCATCTACGATCTCACCCTGCCCGGCGGCCGCCTGCGTGAGCAGCGCGACCGGGCGTGGGAGACGCTCAACGCCATCCCGGGCGTCTCGTGCGTGAAGCCGAAGGGTTCGCTCTACGTGTTCCCGCGCATCGATCTGAACATGTACAAGATTCACGACGACGAGCAGTTCGTGCTGGATCTGCTGCTGCGCGAGAAGATCCACATCGTCCAGGGCACCGGCTTCAATTGGCCGCGCCCCGACCACTTCCGCATCGTGACGCTCCCGCACGCCGACGAACTGGAGGCGATCATCGAGCGCATCGGCCGGTTCCTGGCCACCTACAAGCAGTAGGTCTCAGACCGGGCGGCCCGCCGTCATGCCGCCGTCGACCACGAATTCGGCCGCGTTGCAGTAGCTGGATTCGTGACTGGCCAGGAACACGACCAGGGCGGTGACCTCCTCGGGTGCGCCGAGCCGGGCCAGCGGGTTGGCGTCGCGGTCGGCGGCTGTGCCCTCGGGCACGCCGATCATGGGCGTCAGAATCCCGCCCGGGTGCACGGAATTCACCCGCACCCCGTGCGGGGCCAGTTCGATGGCGGCGGATTTGGTGAGCCCGCGCACCCCGAATTTCGACGCCGTGTAGGCGTGCGCGCCGGGCACGCCCTGGATGCCGGCGGCGGAGGAGATGTTGACCACCGATGCCGGCCGCGCCGCCACCAGCGCGTCGCGGGCCGCGCTCAAACCCAGGAACGGCCCGGTCAGGTTGATGGCGAGCGTGCGCTGCCACTGTTGCTCGGAATACGTTCCCAGCGGCCCGAAGTCGAGCACTCCCGCATTGTTGACCAGCACGTTCAGCTTGCCGAAACGTGCGACCGCGGTGTCGACGGCGGTGCTCCAGTCCGCCGCGCTGGTCACGTCGAGGTGGACGAACGCCGCCGCGTCTCCGAGTTCGGCGGCCAGCTTGGCTCCGGCGTCGTCCGCGACATCCCCGATCAGCACCGAAGCGCCCTCCGCGACAAAGGCTCTCGCATGCGAGGCCCCCATTCCCGAGGCCGCGCCGCTGATCAGGGCCACCCGGCCGTCGAGTCGTCCGCTCACTGGTTGCTCCTCAATGTTGTTGTGGCTCAGGTGCGTCGCACGCCGTCGAAGTCGACCGGGGTCGAATCCGGCCGGAAGACACAGCGCGTGGTGGTGTAGATGGTGGGCATGCACTTGTTGCAGTGCACGCACGCCGAACGGGTGCTCGCGTCGGATTGGATGCGGCGCAACAGGTTCGGCTCGCGCAGCAGCGCGCGCCCCATGGCGACGAAGTCGAAGCCTTCGGCGCGTGCCAGGTTCATGGTGTCGAGGTTGGTGATGCCGCCGAGCAGGATCAGCGGCATCGACAGTTCACGGCGGAAGTGGCGGGCGCGCTCGAGCAGGAACGCCTCCTGATAGGGATACTCCTTCAGGAAGGCGCGGCCGACGGCCCGGAAGCCCAGGCGCGCGGGCCCGGGCAGCACCTGGGCGAACTCCTTGCGCGGCGCCGCACCGTGAAACAGCAGCATCGGGTTGAGCAGGGAACTGCCCGCGGTCAATTCGAGGGCGTCCAGGGTGCCATCGGCTTCCAGCCAGGCGGCGACCTGCACGCTCTCCGGGACGGTGAGACCGCCGCGGCGACCGTCCTCCATATTGAGTTTGGCGGTCACCGCCAGCCGCCCGCCCACGGCTTCCCTTACGGCGCGGGCGATTTCGCGCGCCAGCCGCGCCCGATTGGCCAGTGAGCCGCCCCACCGGTCGCGCCGCCGATTGAGCAACGGGCTCAGGAACGAACTCACCAGATAGTTGTGCCCGAAATGGATTTCGACCGCGTCGAATCCGGCTTGCTCGGCCAGCAGCGCCGCCTTCGCGTGCGCCGCGATGAGTTCCCGGATCTCGGTGTCGGAGGGCACCTTCATCGCCTGCATGCTCAGCGGGCTGAACAGCGCGCTCGGCGCGAGCGCGGGCGCGCGATTGGATGCCGCGTTGGCGACCGGCCCGGCGTGTCCGAGCTGCGCGCTCGCCGCCGCGCCCTCGGCGTGCACGGCATCGGTCAGATCCCGCAGTCCCGCAACGGCTTCCGGCTGCATCCAGATCTGATGCCGGTCGGTGCGCCCGCCCGGCGCGACCGCGCAGTAGGCGACGGTGGTCATGCCGACGCCGCCGGCGGCGACCTCGCGGTGGAAGTCGATCAGTTCGGGGGTGACCAGCGCCTGCGGGGTGCGGCCCTCGAAGGTGGCGGCCTTGATCACCCGGTTGCGCAGGGTGATCGGGCCGAGTGCGGCCGGTGCGAAGATGTCGTTCATCGGTGTTCTCCCGGTGCGGTGAGTCCGGCCACCACGAATTCGCGCAGGGCCGCCAGCGCCGGTCCGGACATGCCGTGCTCGTCGAGCTCGGGACTGCCGAACCGCATGATGATCAGGTCGAAGGCCAGCATCCAGCGGCGTTTCGCGGCGGCCGGTCCCAGTTCGGGCAGCAGCGGGGCCCAGTTGTCCATCCGGAACCACGGCCCCTGCCAGGAGGTGAGGTGGCGGCCCAGCACGAAGCGCGCCAGCAGCCGAAGATGCAAGCGGCCCAGGGGATCCGAGGCCAGCGCCACGAACGGCGCGAGAATGGTGTCGACCACCTCGGGCACCGAATCCCGGCCGCCCTTGGCGCGGGCCATGCCGTCCGCCCACAGCGGCCCCAGCCGCGCTTCGATGAGCGCGCCGACCAGGGCCTCCTTGGAACCGAAGTGATAGTGCACCGCGGCCGGATTGGCGCCCGCCGCCGCGCAGACGGCCCGCACCGACACCTCGTCGTACGGCTCGGTCAGCAGCAGCTGTTCCGCCGCCGCGAGCAGTTTCTCCCGCGTGCCCGCCGCCACCTTCTCGACCATGCCCACGAGTGAAACATGTTTCAAACAGCATTTCAATCATTGATTGAAACGGTGATGGCCGAGGATCCGGCGGTTATTCGCTCTGCTCCCAGGCCGCGACCGGAAGCGTCAGGTACACACCGATATTCGCGTCCACGAACTTCTCGACGTCCGCGAGCAGGCGGGCGCAGCGCTCCTGCCGATTGGCCGCCCGGCTGGCGAAGTACTTCGAGCGCACCTCGATCACCACATCCATGCCGCTGCGATCGAACGGCCCCAGCGGCCGGAAACGGATCTCCACATCACCGGGTTGCAGATCACCGTCATAGGGTTCCTCGGGGCATTCGACCGCCGTGGACACCAGATGCGGCAACCATTCCCCGAGCTCGCGCAGCACGGTATCGGGTAGCTCCGGACGATAGGTGACCTCGACGAGTGGCATCCGGGAATTCTATGAGGTGCGCACGCTGGCGATCAGCGCCTTGGCCTGGTCGGCGGGAAGTTCGCCGGTGGTGCCGCGGTCGGCGAGGACGGACAGGACCAGGGTGGCGTTGCGAGGACCGGTGAAGGCGAAGGTGTAGACGGAGTAGGCGTTGGTGGTGCAGCCGGACAGCGTCGGCTTCCAGGGGCCCGACGCCTCCACCTGCTGTCCGGTGATTCCCGCGGTCGTGGTGACGGCGGTGGGCGCGCCGGGTTTGCCGCCGGTCGGGTCGTCGTAGCCGCTCTCGATCGAGATCTTGGCCGCCTTGGTGGCCGCCAGCCCGAGATCGGTGACCCCGTCCACCTGCGCCACCGACACCAGCGAGCGGAACGCCGAGCCGGGGCAATAGTCCTGGCCCTCACTGGATTTGGCGTAACCGAACAGCGTACCGTCGGTGCCGGTCTGGACCGTGGTCTCGGTGGGCGCGGCGATGGTCCAGCCGCTGGGAACGTCGTAGCTGATGCCCAGCGCCGGGGCGACCACGGTCCGCGCACCGCTCTTGGGCGCGGTGGACGGCGTCGCGGACGGGCTGGACTTCTTACCGGTCGGGGCGGTACTCGCGCTGGTGAGCGGCAAAGCGGTGGTGGAGGAGTCGGAGCCGTCCCGGGTCATCACATAGGCCGCCAGGCCGCCGCCGACCAGCACGAGCACCAGCACGATCGCGCCGACGAGCAACCAGATGCGGTTCGGCCCGCGCGACGGCGGGACCGGTTGCGGATAACCGGGAAACTGTTGCTGCCCTGGGAATTCCGGGCCCGGCTGCGGCGTGAAATACTGCTGCGTCGGCTGGTACTGCGGCTGTCCAGGATCTTGATACCCGGGCTGCTGGTACTGCGGCTGATACGGCGGATACTCGACGGGCTGCCCCCCGTCCTGCGGCGCCCAACCCTGTTGTCCCGCAACCGGATACCCCCACCCCTGCGCCGGGCCGTCCGGCTGCGGCTGCTGGTAGGGCGCCTGCGGCGGATACCCGCCCGGCTGCTGCGCGCCATGGGGGTTCGACCAGTGATCATGGTTGTCCGTCACGCGATATCGCCCCTGTTCCCGGCCGCGCCGAGCCACCTCGGCCTGTCGCGGCCCACCCTAGCGGGTGCGCACTAGCCCTGCGCGGCGGGTGATTGCGGGTCGGCGGGCGGCGCGGGGGACAGCGTGATCTTCCCCGCGTCCAGGTCGATGGCCAGGCGAGGCCGATGCTGCTGCCCGTCGCCGGACTCGCCGCCCTCGTCCTCCAGCTTCTTGCCGGGGAACAGTTCGCCTATGACACCCACGACCCCAGCCTAACTCTCACAGCCGGCGATAGCGCGGCCCGTAACCCCGCGCCCCCCACCCGCGCCGCCCGCGGGCGAGGGCGAAGAACAGCACGGGGAACAGGAAGAACGGGAAGAAATGGGTCGCCACCGCGAACGCGATCGCGAACACCAGCACCACCGCCACCGCGATCGGCGCGACCGCCACCGGGCGGCGCGGCACGGCGGCGGGCGCGAGCAGCTGCGGGGCGACCGGCTGCGGGCGCGGCAGGTCGCCGAAGAGCACCGCCAGCTCACCCGCGGTGCGGGCGGCGTAGGCCCGGCCCACCCGGTCGTCGTATTCGGCGACGTCCAGGCGTCCGGCCGCGAAATGTTCACCGAGGGCGGCCGCGGCCTGCTCGCGTTCGGCGGTGCCGACCCGCACGTCGGGGGGTCCGTAGACCGCGGGATCGAAATCGGTCATGACAATCGCCTTGAAGAGGGAAGGAATCTCGTTGTCCGCCAGCGTAGGCCGGTTCGCGCCGCCGCGCCTGCACACGCGGACGTAATCACCGCTACGTCGGGCGGCGTAGCGGCGGGCGTGCCAGTTCGGTGGCCAGCTGGGCGAATTCGGCGACCTTCGGATTGTCGGTGCGCACCGGCCACACCAGCCGCACCCGAGCCGCGGGCAGCCCGGTGAGCGGCACGAACGTCACCTCGGGATGGGTGAAGTAGGTCGGCATGGCGGTGGTGGTGGCGAACACCGCGTCGTTGTGGGCGACCGCGGAGAGCATCTCGGGTTCGGTGCGGGCGGGCGCGGCGCGCGGGATCGTGCGCCCGGACGGCGTGGTCGCCGGTGGCCAGAAACCGCGCGCGAACTCCGGGCTCACCTCCGAATGTGGTCCGATGACCCGCAACTCGGCCAGATCCTCGACATCGATGCTCGCCCGCGCCGACCACGGATGGCTGCGGGCGATGGCCAGCAGTCGCGGGAACTCGCCGAGTTCGGGACCCACCGTCAGATCCGGCTGCTCGATCGGCGTCAACGCGATCTGGATATCGACCTCCCCGCGCCGCAGCGGCCCGTAGATATCGGTCCACTGAATCTGGGTCAGCGTGATCGGGCAGCGGGGATGCCGGTCCCGGAAACTCCCCAGCGGCGCGTCCAGCGTCGAACCGTAGGGCCCCAGGAAACCGACCCGCAAACCCCGTGCCAGCGTGCGGGTTTCGGACATCGCCCGTTGCAGATCCGCGAAGGCGGGCCGCACCCGGGTCAGCAACTGCTCGCCCAGCGGGTTGAGCGTGACCCGGCGGCTGGTGCGTTCGACCAGTCGCCGGCCGATGCGGCGTTCCAGGCTGCGAATCAGCTGGCTGACCCGCGGCTGGGACAGCCCGAGCCGCGCCGCGGTCCGCCCGAAGTGCAGTTCTTCGGCCAGTATCACGAACGCTTCCAGTTCGGCCGGGTCGACACGAGTGTCTCGGAAAGAATCTTCGATCAGCATTGCTTATCGATTCTCACGGATTTCTCGATTGATGGCTATCCGGCAGTTGCCCGATCCTTGACCGGTGAGTGGTGTGCGGCGTTTGGTCGTGGGGATCAGCGGTGCGACCGGCATCGCGTACGGGGTGCGGGTGCTGGAGCTGGCCCGCAAGGCGGGCGTGCAGACGCATCTGGTGGTGACCCCGGCCGGGCAGCAGACCCGCGCCTACGAAACCGGGCTCAGCGCAGGCGATCTCGCCGCTATGGCCGACGTCACCTATCGGCCCGCCGATATCGGGGCGGCCATCGCCTCCGGCTCGTTCCGCACGGCGGGAATGATCGTGGCGCCCTGCTCGATTCGCACCCTATCGGCGGTGGCCTACGCCAACAACGACAATCTGCTCACCCGCGCCGCCGACGTCACCCTCGAGGAGCGTCGCCGCCTGGTGCTGATGGTCCGCGAAACCCCGCTCACCCTGGCGCATTTGCGGGCCATGACCGCGGTCACCGAGATGGGCGGCATCGTCATGCCGCCGGTGCCCGCCTTCTACCTGAACCCGGAATCGGTGGCGGACATCGTCGACCACACCGCCGGGCGCGCCCTCGAGGTGCTGGGCGTCGACGTCCCCGAACTGCCCCGCCGGGGCGAGTGACCAACGAAGGAAAAGCCCTGTGGCCCATCTGAAGAGCCTGCGCGAGTTCATCGACGCGCTCGAAGCGATCGGTGAGATCCAGCGCATCGACACCGAAGTGGACTGGGAGCTGGAGATCGGCGCGATCATTCGCCGCTCCTACGACCTGAAGGCGCCCGCGCCGCTGTTCACCAGGATCGCGGGATACGAGGACAGCGGCTTCCGGGTGCTCGGCGCACCCGGCGGCTTGTCGGGTCCCGGGCACCCGCTGGCCCGCATCGCGCTGGCGCTAGGCCTGCCGGCGGAGGCGTCCGGGCAGGAGATCGTCGAGGCGATCGTGGAGGCCCGTCGCAAGCCGGGCATCCCGCCGGTGCCGGTCGCGGCGGAGAACGCGCCCTGCAAACAGCACATCGTGCGCGGCGACGACATCGATCTGCTGGCCTTCCCGACACCGCTGATCCACGGCAACGACGGCGGGCGCTACATCCAGACCTACGGCATGAACATCGCCAGACCCCCGACGGCTCGTGGACCAACTGGTCGATCAATCGCATGATGATCGCGAGCCGCACCACCCTGGCCTGCCTGATCCCCGGACCGCAGCATCTGGGCATCATCCGGGCCCAGTGGGCCGCGCAGGGCAAGCCCATGCCCATCGCGCTCGCCCTGGGCGTGGAGCCCGGGCTGCCGTTCGTCGGGGCCATGCCCTTGCCCGAGGGTGCGGACGAATCCCATTTCCTGGGCGCGCTTTTCGGCGAGGGCATCGAGGTGGTGCGCGCCGAGACCGTGGACGTCATGGTGCCCGCCACCGCCGAGATCGTCATCGAGGGCCACATCTCGTTCGACGAGACGGTGCTCGAGGGGCCGATGAACGAGTACCCGGGCTACAACGCGGTCGAAGCCTCCGAGAAGCCGGTCTTCCATGTCTCCGCCATCACCTACCGCGACGGTGCGATCCTGCCCGTCGTCGCGGCCGGACCGCCGGTGGAGGAGGACCACACCGCCACCGGCACCATGCACGCCGCCGAGAGTCTGTATCAGCTGCGCGAGGCCGGACTGCCGATCGCGTCCACCTGGTTCTCCTACGAGTCGGCGCTGCACTGGCTCTTTGTCGCCGCCGAATCCGATTGGCACACAAAGCTTCCGGTGTCGTCGGGCGAATTCGCGCAGCGGGTCGGCGAGATCGTTTTCGCGGGCAAGGCCGGATTCGGCGTGCCGAAGGTGCTGCTGGTCGAGGACGACGTCGACATCACCGACGTGAACCAGATCGTGTGGGCCTTCGCCACCCGCGCCCACCCCGAGCACGGCGAAGTCCATTTCCCGGCCGAGCTCACCGCCGCGTTGCCGGTGTATCTGTCCGAGGTGGAACAGCATTCGTACCGGGCCGGCAAGGTCATCTACAACTGCCTGCTCGCCGACCTCTTCGACGAAACCCAGCGCCCGGTGAAGGGCAGCTTCGAAAACGGCTGGCCCGCCGAGATCCAGCAGCGCGTCCTCGACCGCTGGAAGGAATACGGCTACCGCTGAGACTGCGGGCGGGCCCGGACGACCATCGAGGGGTGTCGAACGGCCCGGCCCGAGGCAGGCCGGATGCCGCCGTGCGCCGCGTGCACGGCGGCATCGGCCAGGTGCGGGACGCGACGAGTTACAGCGACGGATGGGTCGCGACCGAGCGCAGGGCGGCATCGGCCTGGGTGTAGGCGGTGGCGGCCAGCCGCTGCAGCAGCGCCAGTTTCGCTTCCGGCGCCTGGGCGGTGAGGGCGTCGAAGCGGTCGGGGGACAGGACCGCGAGGCGGACCGTCGTCTCGGCGTGGACGTCGTTGGCGAAGGGGACGTTCGCGAGCATGGAGGTTTCGCCGAACGACAGGCCCGGGGTGAGGGTGATCAGCCGGTGGCGGCGATTGTCGCGGTCGGTGAAGGTGAAGCGGACGCGCCCGTCGAGGATGAGGAACAAGCCGCTGCGCGGGCTGTCGCGGGCGACGATCAGCTCGCCGCGGGCGAGGGTGCGGGTCTCGAATTCCTTTGCCAGCCGGGCTCGTTCGTCGTCGGGGAGATCGGCGAGTGCGGGGTGTTCGTCGAGGCTCAGGGCGGCCGGGCATGCCTGGCCGGGCGGCCGGTGCCGGTCGAGAATGATCTCCTCGCACCATTCGGTGGCGGAGTCGCGGTCGATGAACACCCGTCCGCGCGGATCCTTGGGATCCAGGCTGGAGACCAGGTGCCCGAGTTTGGCGTCCGGATCGACCAGGGCCACCCGGCATCCGGCGGCGGCCAGCTCCGCCTCGAGATCGTCGAGCATGCGGATGGCGACCGGGCTGACATCGCCGACCTCGCGCAGGTCCAGGACCAGCGCTTCGAGTCGCCCGGGGGTGTCCTCGACGGCGCGCACCGCCGATTCGGCGCCGGCGAACAACAGGTCGCCGTGCAATTCGAAGATCCGGGCCAGGTCGCCGAATTCGTGCAGGACTTCCATCTCGTCGGCGTCGCGGCGCAGCCGGGACGGCGCCTCGGCCACCGAGTAGGCGGCCCGGATCGCGGTGTGCGCGGCCCGGGTCACGTGCAGGAAGTGCAGGCCCAGCCGATTCGACAGCTCCCGGCACGCCTTCACCCCGCGCACGCTGCTGCCGTGCGCGTCGAGCCGCGGCGAGTACACCGCGATCCCGATCTGGCCGGGCAGCACCGCCAGAATCCCGCCGCCCACACCGCTTTTCGCGGGCAAGCCGACCGTGGTCACCCAATCGCCCGCCGAGTCGTACATGCCGCAGGTGGTCATGACCGACAGCACCTGCTCGACCAGCGGCCGGCTCAGCGCGCGTTCCCGGGTCAGCGGATTCGTGCCGTTGTTGGCCAGGGTCGCGGCCATGACCGCGAGATCGCGGACGGTGACGTCGATGGAGCACTGGCGGAAGTAGCGGTCCACCGCCTCGTCCGGGTCGCCGTCGACGATGCCCGCGCCGCGCAGCAGGTACGCGATCGCGCGATTGCGATATCCGGTGCGCGATTCGGAGGCGTAGACCGCCTCGTTCATGCTCAGCTGCCGGCCGGCGAATCGGCTGTAACTACGGCGGATTCGGGCGAACCGGTCGGCGGCGTCGGCGCCGTCGACGAGCGCGGCCGCCGCGATCGCCCCGGCGTTGATCATCGGATTGCGCGGCCGCTGCGTGGTGGGGTCCAGGCTGATTTCGAAGAACGGTTCCCCCGACGGTTCCACGTCGATGCGCTCCGCCACCGCCGCCGGCCCCCGATCGGCCAGCGCCAGCGCGTAGGTGAACGGTTTGGAGATCGATTGAATCGTGAACGCGGTGTCCAGATCTCCGCTGCCGTACACCCGCCCGTCCGCGGTAGCCAGGCAGATGCCGAACGAATCGGGTTGCACCGCCGCCAGTTCGGGGATGTAGTCGGCCAGCGTTCCGGATGTGTCGGAACGGCACAGCTCGTAGACTTCCTCGAGGATGCGGGCCACGACGCCGCCGGAGGGGACCACCGGGCCACTGTAACCGGCGTAACGTGTGGGCAGCCTCACATCCGCTGCGATGTCGCAGGTGACATTCGTTCCTGGCATCGGGGGCCGTGGCGGGCTCCGTAGACTGTTGCAAACATAGGAGACATCCGGAGGGAGCAATAGCCGTGGGAGTGCTTTCCCGGGTCGACACGCCCGAGGATCTGCGTCGGCTGTCGGTACCGGAGCTGCACGAGCTGGCCGAGGAGATTCGGGAGTTCCTGGTGCGGAAGGTCGCCGTCACCGGCGGGCACCTCGGACCCAACCTCGGCGTCGTGGAGCTGACCATCGCGTTGCACCGGGTCTTCGACTCGCCGGTGGACCCGATCATCTTCGATACCGGGCATCAGGCGTACGTGCACAAGATTCTGACCGGCCGCAAGGACGGATTCGACGGGCTGCGCAAGGAAGACGGTCTGTCCGGGTATCCGTGCCGCGCCGAGAGCCCCCACGACTGGGTGGAGTCCTCGCACGCCTCGGCGTCGCTGTCGTACGCGGACGGGCTGGCCAAGGCGTTCGCGCTGACCCGGCAGAAGCGGCATGTGGTCGCCGTCGTCGGCGACGGCGCGCTGACCGGCGGCATGTGCTGGGAGGCGTTGAACAATATCGCCGCCGGACCGGACCGGTCGGTCATCGTGGTGGTCAACGACAACGGGCGCTCCTACGCGCCGACCATCGGCGGACTCGCCGAGCGGCTCGCCGGGCTGCGCACCCAGCCCGCCTACGAGCACGCGCTCGACGCCACCAAGCGGATCGTGCAAAGCATTCCGCGCGTGGGGGATTCGGCGTATTCGATGCTGCATGCCATCAAAACCGGCATCAAGGACGCGGTCGCGCCGCAGGAGCTGTTCAGCGATCTGGGGCTGAAGTACGTGGGCCCGGTCGACGGGCACGATCCGGTGCAGTTGGAGGCGGCGCTGCGGCGCGCCAAGGACTTCGGCGGCCCGGTCATCGTGCACGCGGTGACGCAGAAGGGGCGCGGGTACAAACCGGCCGAGGAGCATCTGGCCGATCAGATGCACGCCATCAACCAGATCGATCCGGAGACCGGTGTGCCGCTGGGCGGTTCGTCCGGCATCACCTGGACCTCGGTGTTCTCCCAGGAACTCATCGCCCAGGCCGAGCAGCGTGACGACATCGTCGCCCTCACCGCCGCCATGCCGGGGCCGACCGGTCTGACACCGTTCGGGGAACGCTTCCCGGAGCGCATGTTCGACGTCGGCATCGCCGAACAGCACGCCATGACCTCGGCGGCCGGGCTGGCGCTGGGCGGGCTGCATCCGGTCGTCGCCATCTACTCCACCTTCCTCAACCGGGCCTTCGACCAACTGCTCATGGACGTGGCGCTGCTCAAACTCCCGGTCACCCTGGTGCTGGATCGTGCGGGCATCACCGGCGACGACGGCGCCTCGCACAACGGCATGTGGGATCTGTCGCTGCTGGGCATCGTGCCCGGCATCCGGGTCGCCGCCCCGCGCGACGCGGCCACGCTGCGGGAGGAATTGGGGGAGGCGCTGCACGTCAGCGACGGTCCCACCGCCATCCGCTTCCCCAAAGGCGCTGCCGTGGAGGAGATTCCGGCGGTCGAGCGCTTCGAGGGCGTGGATGTGCTGCGGCTGCCCGCGGATTCGGGCAGCGCGTCCTACTCGGTGCACGCCGACGTGCTGCTGATCGCGGTCGGCGCGTTCGCCGAGCTGGCCTTGAAGGTCGCGGATCTGCTGGCGGCCGAAGGGGTTTCGGCCACCGTCGTGGATCCGCGCTGGGTGCTGCCGGTGTCCGACGCGGTGGTCAAGATGGCCGAGAACCATCGCCTGGTGGTCACCCTCGAGGACAGCGGCCTGCACGGCGGCATCGGCTCGACGGTCTCCGCGCGGCTGCGCAGCGCGGGCGTGGACGTTCCCACCCGGGATCTCGGTGTGCCGCAACACTTCCTGGATCACGCCGCCCGCGCCAAGATCCACCAGGACCTCGGGCTCACCCCCGGTGAGGTGGCGCAGCGCGTGCACGTCTGGCTGGGCGCGTCCGACACCACCAATCAGGAGAT
The DNA here is from genome assembly GCF_003626895.1 of Nocardia yunnanensis. Classification (GTDB taxonomy): domain Bacteria; phylum Actinomycetota; class Actinomycetes; order Mycobacteriales; family Mycobacteriaceae; genus Nocardia; species Nocardia yunnanensis. Next base: position 4,898,899 of record NZ_CP032568.1, read on the forward strand.
CTCCGAGGCCATGGCCCCGGCCGCCGAGTAGTCCTCGGCCGAAGCTCGCACGGACCCGCGATCCCGGATCGCGGGTCCGTTTTCTATGCGGCGTCGACGTTCTCGCGTAGATTCTGTAACAGGTTACAGTTTCTGGTCAGGAGTTCGGATGTCGTTTGTGCTGGTCGAGAAGCCGCGTCCCCAGATCGCGCTGGTCACGTTGAACCGGCCGGAGCGAATGAACGCCATGGCGTTCGACGTCATGGTGCCGCTGCGCGAAACCCTCGAGGAGGTGGCGGCCGACAACGAGGTGCGGGTCGTGGTGCTCACCGGCGCGGGCCACGGGTTCTGCTCGGGCGCGGACCTGCAGCACGCGGGCAAGGTGCCGGGCGTGGAAGGCTTGACCCGCACCAGCATCGCGCGCCGCTCGATGACCCTGCTCGACAATGTGATGCTCACGATCAAGCGCATGCACCAGCCGGTGATCAGCGCCGTCAACGGCGCGGCCATCGGCGGCGGCTTCTGCCTGGCCATGGGCACCGACATCCGAATCGCCTCGCACGACGCGTATTTCCGCGCCGCCGGCATCAACAACGGCCTCACCTCCGCCGAACTCGGCATCAGCTACACCCTGCCCCGCGCCATCGGCTCCACCCGAGCCTTCGAGATCATGCTCACCGGCCGCGACGTCGACGCCGCCGAAGCCGAACGCATCGGCATCGTCTCCCGCCTCGTCCCCGCCGACAAACTCCTCGAGGCGGCCTACGACACCGCCGACCAGATCATCCGCTGGTCCCGAGTAGGCGGCGAACTCACCAAACGCCTCCTCTGGAATGGCCTGGAAGCCAACTCCTTCGAATCCCACATGCAAAACGAGGGCCTCGCCCAACTCTACGTCCGCCTCACCACCGACAACTTCGACGAAGCCATCCGAGCCCGCCGCGACCGCCGCCCACCCGAATTCCTCGACTGACCGAACCCCGATCCGGCTGCTGCGGAGCCGGTGCGCCCGGCGCCGATTCGGCGGGTGTGGCGGGCTGGGGCACCGGTGGCCGGGTCAGGGCTCGGGGTAGAGGGCTTCGGCTAGGCGGGGGACGGCCAGTTCGCGTTGCCAGGGGCGGGCGCCGCCGGCGGCGAGGAAGTCGTCGATGAGGGCGGGGGCGTCGCCGTTGGTGGCGGATTTGGGGAGGCCGTCCCAGCACATGCGGCGCAGCAGGTCGGGGGTGAGGAGGTTTTCGACCGGGATGGCGACCTCGGTGGAGAGGTCGGTCATGGCGGCGCGGGCGCGTTGGAGGCGCGCGGCGGCGGCCGGGTCGCGGCGTTCCCAGCGGTTGACCGGGGGCGGGCCCTCGAAGGGCTGGGTCAGCGGCGGGAGTTCGCTGTCGGGCAGGGCGCGGGCGCGTTCGACCGCGCCGAGCCATTCGCGCGAGTAGCGGCGCTGGCGGGGGCCGCCGAAGATCGGCAGCGCGCGCAGCTGGGCGATGGACTTGGGCTCGCTGGTCGCGGCGGCCACGATCGCCGAATCCGGCAGGATGCGGGCGGGCGCCACATCGCGCAGCCGGGCCAGGCGGTCGCGGGTGGTCCATAGTTCGCGCACGATGGCGAGCTGACGGGTGCGGCGCAGGGCGTGGATGCCGGAGGTGCGCCGCCAGCGATCGGCCTTCGGGCCGGACGGCTCGGCGGTGCGCACATGCTCGAATTCCTGTGCGGCCCACTCGGATTTGCCCTGCTCGGCCAGATCGGCGGCGACGGCGTCACGCAGTTCGAGCAGCAATTCCACATCGAGGGCCGCGTAGTTGAGCCAGTCGTCGGGCAGCGGGCGGGTGGACCAGTCGGCCGCGCCGTGGCCCTTCTTGAGCTCGCGGCCCAGCAGCTTCTCCACCATGGCCGCCAGCCCGACCCGCTCGTATCCGGCCAGCCGGCCGCCGAGTTCGGTGTCGAACAGCCGCGCCGGATAGAGGCCGAGCTCGGCCAGCCCGGGCAGATCCTGATCGGCGGAGTGCAGCACCCATTCCAGCCCGTTGATCGCCTCGGCGAGCGGTTCGAGATCGCCGTCGACCGGGATCGGATCGATGAGGAAGCTGCCCGCGCCCGCGCGGCGCAACTGGATCAGATAGGCGCGATTGGAGTAGCGGAACCCGGAGGCGCGTTCGGCGTCGACCGCGAGCGGTCCGGTGCCGGCGGCGAGCAGGCGCGCGGCGGCCGCCACTTCGGCGGCGGTGTCCAATACCGGCGGTACACCGTCCACTGGCGCGAGCAACGGTACCGCGGCAGTGGCTTCGGGTTCATCTGGTACGGACATGGTCTTGAACTCTACGGGTTGGGCAACGGCGAGCCGCGTCACGTCGGTGAAACGACCGGCCTTGACACTGCGTCGGGCCATTGGGAATCGTACGTGCCGGGTGTCGATTTCGTTGCAGTACAGACGTTCTCGCTGGCGAGAGGCTATTTTCCGGCAGCCTGCGCGGGATTTCGGCCCGCACGTCAGTCCGTGTTCTCGTCCCGGCGCACGTCCAGTCGGGTGACGCCCGCGGGCGGCAGTCCGGCCGCGTACGCGAGTACCTCGCAGAACGCCTCCACATGCGGTCGCATGGCGGTGTCGCCGACGGTCCAGGAGGCGCGCAGCTCCAGCTGGTGCGCGCGCGGCGGCCCGGCGATATCGCCGTAGCGCACCGAACTGGTGGCGGTGACCGTGCCGCCGAGCGCGGTGAACGGGGTGCGCGACTCGAGCGCGTCAACCAGCCAGCTCCACGCCACCTCCGGCAGCAGCGGGTCGGCGGCGAGCGCGGAGTCGATATCGGCCTGGATGTAGGCGACCAGCCGGAACACCCCGTGCCAGGCTTCCTGCCCGGCCGGATCGTGCAGCAGGATCAGCCGGCCGAACGCGTCGCCGTCGGAGTCGACGGGCACCACGGTGGTGTCGGCTCGGGTGACTTCCGCGCCCAGGGCGTAGGAGTACGGGGCCAGGCGCTGCGGCGGGCGGATCGGCGCCAATTCGATGCGGGGGTGCACGGAGGCGGTTCCCATGGCCTCGACCGCGGCGCGGAACCGGGCTGGTTCTTCGGGCTCCGGGGTCGGGGCGGCGCCGTCGCGGAAGTCGAGCGGTGTCACGAAAGGCACCGTAGACCCCCGGGGTGCCGAGCGGTGCGAGGCGCGCCGCCGGGGCCCCTTTACGATGGGCGGTGATGAGTACTCACACCCGCCGCCTGCTGACCGATGCCCCGTTCCTCGCCGCCGCCACCGGTGGCGTGCCGCATCGGCGGCCGGTGTGGTTCATGAGACAGGCCGGTCGGTCCCTTCCGGAGTATCGCGAACTGCGCGCCGGAATCGGCATGCTGGAATCGTGTTTCGACCCGGAGCTGGTGTGCGAGATCACCATGCAGCCGATCCGCCGCCACGGCGTCGACGCGGCAATCCTGTTCTCCGACATCGTCGTTCCGCTCAAGGCCGCCGGCATCGACCTCGACATCGTGGCCGGTGTCGGTCCCGTGGTGGCCAACCCGGTGCGCACCGTCGCCGACGTGCGCGCCCTGCCGCGCCTGCGCGCCGAGGAAGTGGGCGCGGTCACCGCGGGCGTGAAACTGCTGCTCGACGCGCTCGGCGACACCCCGCTGATCGGATTCGCCGGTGCCCCGTTCACTTTGGCGTCCTACCTGGTCGAGGGCGGCCCCAGCAAGAACCACGAGCGCACCAAGGCGATGATGTTCGCCGACCCGGAGACCTGGCATCAGCTGCTGGGCGTGCTCACCGACATCACCATCGAATTCCTGCGCGCGCAGATCGCCGCGGGCGTGGACGCGGTGCAGCTGTTCGACTCCTGGGCGGGCGCGCTGACGCTGGCCCAGTACCGCGAATACGTTCTGCCGCACTCGGAACGGGTGTTCACCGAGATCGCCGACGCGGGCATCCCGCGCATCCACTTCGGTGTCGGCACCGGTGAGCTGCTGGGCGCGATGGGCGAGGCGGGCGCGGACGTGGTCGGCGTGGACTGGCGAATCCCGTTGCCCGAGGCGGCGCGTCGCGTCGGCCCTGGAAAAGCGTTGCAGGGCAACCTGGATCCCGCGGTGTTGTTCGCCGGCCCCGCCGCCGTCGAGTCCGAGGTGCGCCGCATCGCCCGCGAGGCCGACGAGGCGATCACCCTGGGCGCCACGGGCCACATCTTCAACCTCGGCCACGGCGTGCTGCCCAACACCGATCCCGGCGTCATCACCGACACGGTCGCCCTCATCCACAGCCTGCCCACCCCGCTCTGAAGATATATCTCCGAAGCGAATCCACGTCTTGCGCCATGGCGTGAGGCTGCCGCTTGCGCGGGATCAATCACGTTTGTGTGTGGGGTGTTTCTGCCCGGGCGCGACTCAGGGCGGGGTCGAACCGCGAAAGCCCAGGTGAGAGTGGTTGGGGCGGGTTGTGGTCAGGGCGCACCGTGGTGGGTACCGGGCTCCGTCGAGCAGGGTCGGCGGGAGTAGGTTCGGGTGGGAGCGGCTCGTCGGCGGGTCGCCGGGTCGCGGGTGCGCTAGTCGGTGTGGTCGCGGCGAGGACTAGGTGACGAGGAGATTGGCGATGCGGGTCGCGGTTGTCGGTGGGGGCATCAGCGGGTTGGTGGCTGCCTATCGGCTGCGGCGGGCATTGGGGGAGACGGCGGAGCTGATCCTGGTCGAGCGGCGGGATCGGGTGGGCGGGATTCTGCGCACGGTCGAGATCGAGGGGGAGCCGGTCGATCTGGGGGCCGAGGCGTTCGTAGGGCGGCGGCCCGAGATTCCGGAGTTGATGCGGGAACTGGGGATCGAGGAGCAGCTGGTGCATCCGGCGGGCAAGCGGCCGCTGGTGTGGTCGGAGGGGTTCGGGCATCGGCTGCCGGAGCGGACGCTGATGGGGATTCCCGCGGCGGCGGAATCGGTTGCGGGACTGGTGGATGCGGCGACGCTGGCCATGATCGAGGCGGAGCCGAATCGGCCGCTGACGTGGGTCGCGGGCGGGGATATGTCGGTGGGGGAGCTGGTGCGGGATCGGTTCGGGGAGAAGGTGGTCCGGCGCAGTGTCGATCCGCTGCTCGGGGGAGTGTATGCGGGACTTGCCGATTCGATCGGCGTGCGGGCCGCGCTGCCGACGCTGGCCGCCGCCCTGGATCGTGGCGCGGCCAGCCTGACCCGGGCGGTGTCCGAGGCGCTGCCGCCGCCGAGCACGACGCCGGTCTTCGGCGGCCTCCGCGACGGCTACGGCGTACTGCTGGACGCCCTGCGCGCCGCCGCCGACGTCAAGTCCGAAATCGGCACTGCCGCAACCCGGCTCGCGCGGACCGCCACCGGCTGGCGGCTGGATCCGGTCGGCGAGGTGGACGCGGTGATCCTCGCGACCCCCGCCCCGGTGACCGCGGAGCTCCTGCGCGCGGTGGCCCCGGAAGCCGCCGACCTCGCCGCGGGCATCGACCTGGCCTCCTCGGCCGTGGTGGCCCTCGCCCTTCCGGCCGACACCGCCCTCCCCGACAACTCCGGCATCCTGGTCGCCACCGGTGAACCCTTGCGCGCCAAGGCCTTCACTCTGTCCAGCCGCAAATGGCCCCACCTCGCCGCCCGCGACGTGGCGTTGGTCCGAGCCTCCTTCGGCCGCTTCGGCGACCCCGCCCCCTTGTCCTGGTCCGACGACGAACTCATCGCGGCCGCCGTCGAAGACCTCTCCACCGTCACCGGCCTCGACATCCGCCCCCTCCACGCGGTGGTCCAACGCTGGCCCGGCGGCCTCCCGCAATACGCCCCCGGCCACACCGCCCGCATCGCCGACCTGCGTTCCGCCACAGCCGATCTCCCCGGCCTGGCCCTGGCCGGCTCCTATCTCGACGGCGTCGGCGTCCCCGCCTGCGCCGCCACCGGCACCAAGGCCGCCGCCGCCCTCACCGCCCAGCTGGGGTGAGGGCCGGGGACCCCGTCAGCGGGTGACGAGGTCGCTGGGGTCTGTGTTGGCGCCGCAGATGATCACTGCGACGCGTTCGCCCGGTTCGGGCACGTAGGCGCCCGACAACAGCGCGGCCAGTGCGGTGGCGGCCGCGTGTTCGACAGCGAGTCGGCGGCAGTCCCAGAGGGTTTGGCGGGCCGCGATGATCTGCTTGTCGCTCACCAGCACCGGCACGACATCCCCCGCGGCGGCCGCGGACAGGGCCATGGGGGTGACGCGGCGGGCGCCGAGCGAATCGGCGGCTACCGAGTCGACGGGCACGTCCACGGCGGTTCCGGCCTCGACGGCGGCGTGGAAGGCGCGGCAGTGTTCGGGCTCGACCGCCACCACCCGCACCCCATGTTCGTTGGCGGACACGGTGATTCCGGTGAGCAGACCGCCGCCACCGACCGCGACCACGACGGTGTCGAGCTCGGGCAGCCGCTCGACGATCTCCTCGAGCAGGGTGCCCGCCCCCGCCGCGATGTACGGATCGTCGTAGGCGTGCGAGCGCAGCGCCCCCGAGACCGCGGCGTAGCGTTCGCATTCGGCGGCCGCGTCCGCGTAGGCGTCACCGCCCGAGAGCACCTGCGCCCCCAGCGATCTCAGCCGCGCCACCTTCACCGCGGGCGCGGAATCGGGCAGGAAGACGGTGGCCGCGGAGTCCACCAGCCGGGCCGCCCAGGCGCAGGCCACGCCCGCGTTCCCGCCGGAGGCGATGGTGATCCCCACCCGGGGCAGCTGCCCCGATTCGCGCTGCGCCAGCACGAAATTCGCGGCCCCGCGCGCCTTGAAACTGCCGGTGTGCTGCATGTGCTCGAGTGCGAGCCAGACATCGCCGGCGACCGGCACGGTGTCGGCGTCCGCGCGCGCCAGCACCACCGGCCGGATGTGCCCGGAGATGCGTTCGGCGGCCGCTGTCACCTCGGCGTATGTCGGATGCACGTGTGCTTCTTTCGTATCGGTGCCGATGGCTGACCGGTGAACCCCCGCGTCCACTCTAACGTGCGGCGCTCGCCCGCGATTCGAATCACCGTGTCCGCCCTGCCCGATTCCGGGTGGCTTCGGGCGCAGTGGCACGATGGGTGTCATGGCGCGACTCGACTACAAGGCCCTCAACGACACCATCCGATACCTCATGTTCTCGGTGTTCCAGGTGGAGCCCGGCGTGCTCGGCGAGGATCGCCAGGCCGCGATCAAGGAGGCCAAGCAGTTCTTCGAGAGCCTCGAGGAGCGCGGCGTGGTGGTCCGCGGCATCTACGACGTCGCCGGCCTGCGCGCCGACGCCGACTTCATGATCTGGTGGCACGCCGAGAAGATCGAGGAACTGCAGGCCGCCTACGCCGATTTCCGGCGCGTCACCGAATTGGGTCAGATCTCCAATCCGGTGTGGAGCCAGGCTGCCCTGCATCGCCCCGCCGAGTTCAACAAGTCCCACATCCCGGCCTTCCTGGCGGGCGAGGAACCGGGCAACTACATCTGCGTCTACCCGTTCGTGCGCTCCTACGACTGGTACCTGCTGCCCGACGAGGAGCGGCGCAAGATGCTGGCCGATCACGGCAAGGAAGCGCGCGACTACCCGGACGTGCGCGCCAACACCGTGGCCTCCTTCGCCCTGGGCGACTACGAGTGGATCCTCGCTTTCGAGGCCCCCGAACTGCACCGCATCGTCGATCTCATGCGCGATCTGCGCGCCACCGAGGCGCGTCGCCATGTGCGCGAGGAGATTCCGTTCTTCACCGGCCCGCGCGTGGATGTCGAGAAGCTGATCGCCGCCCTGCCGTAGGCGTTGTCCGCCGTGCCCGCAGAATTCGGGGCATGCGCGGAAACCCGCTCGCACCATACTGTTTGCGCGACTCGATCCGTCGCGCTGCCCGAGGGGTGTAGCCACGGCGTGATGGAGTGTCGGAGCAGACCGCACAGCCGTCTACCGGCCACCCGGCCGGTAGGTGCGGCTGTGGGTCCGCCCGGGTCAGCGCGGGAACTCCGCGGCGCGCGGCCAGACGCGATGCTCGGGCAGCAGCGCGGCCAGCGCTTCGAGGCCCGCGGCGAGCGTGTCCACCGATTCCACGCCGGCCGATTTCTCGTCGATCCCGGCCGTCGTGATCGCCTCCGCGCCCGCGGGCGTGTAGGCGATGGCCTTGAGATGGCGATGCGCCTCCTGCAGCAGGAGACCCAGCCGCAGATCCGGCGCGGTCCCGGCGATCAGCAGCGCGTCGAACTCGATCGACCGGGCCGTGTCCAGGGTGCGCGAGATCGGCACCGCTGTTGCGCCGGAACCGATCTCACCGCCGGTCGGAGCGATCACCAGCGGCGTCATGGACTGCTCGGCGACGGCGGCGACGGTCGCGGCCAGCTCGCCCGGATCGGTGTCGGCGGTGGCGAAGATGCCGACGATGCGGCCGTCACACGGCCAGGTGCCGCCCAGCTGCGACAGCGCCGGCGACACCGTGACCGCCGAGCTCTCCGCCGGCTCGCCGGTGAGCGCGAGGCCCAGTCCCGCCGCGACCGTCCGCGCGAGCTCCTCGTCGATCTGCCGCAGCACGCCGATCGCGCGCTGTTTGATCGCCTTCTCGTAGCACTTGCCCAGCTCGAAGGTGTACGCCTTGGCCACGTGCTCCTGTTCGATCTCACTGAGGCTGGCGTAGAACAGCCGCGCCGAACTGAAGTGATCGTCGAAACTGGCCGCGGCCGCGCGCACCTTGGTGCCCTTGACGACCTCGGGGAATTCGATCAACGTCTCCGCCGACCCGGCCATGAACGGACACCCGCCGTCGAGGCTGTTGGGCCGGTAGGGCGCCACACCGGAATGCACGGCCGTCTGATGCATGCCGTCGCGCAGCATGTCGTTGACCGGGGCGTGCGGCCGATTGATCGGCAGCTGCGCGAAATTCGGCCCGCCCAGCCGGCTGATCTGGGTGTCGAGGTAGGAGAACAGGCGACCCTGCAGCAGCGGATCGTTGGTGACATCGATGCCGCGCACCAGATGCCCGGGGTGGAAGGCGACCTGTTCGGTCTGGCTGAAGTAGTTGGTGGGGTTGGCATTGAGCGTCATCGTGCCGATGATCTGCACCGGCGCCAGCTCCTCGGGCACCAGTTTGGTGGGGTCGAGCAGGTCGATGCCCTCGAACATCTGCTCGTCGTTGTCCGGGAACACCTGCACGCCCAGATCCCACTGAGGGAACGCCCCGGACTCGATGGCGTCGGCCAGATCGCGCCGATGCATGTCCGGGTCGATGCCGGCCGCGATCTGCGCTTCCTCCCACAGCAGCGAGTGCACGCCGAGCTTCGGCTTCCAATGGAATTTCACCAGCACCGCGTCTCCCTTGTCGTTGATCAGGCGGAAGGTGTGGACGCCGAAGCCCTCCATCATCCGATACGAGCGCGGAATGCCCCGGTCGGACATGTTCCACAGGGTGTGGGCGGTCGCCTCGGTGTGCAGGGTGACGAAATCCCAGAAGGTGTCGTGCGCGCTCTGCGCCTGCGGGATCTCGCGGTCGGGATGCGGTTTGGCGGCGTGCACGACATCGGGGAACTTGATGCCGTCCTGAATGAAGAAGACCGGAATGTTATTGCCCACCAGGTCGAATACACCGTCGTCGGTGTAGAACTTGGTGGCGAAGCCGCGAGTGTCGCGCACGGTGTCGGCCGAGCCGCGTGAGCCCAGCACCGTGGAGAAGCGCACGAAGACCGGGGTTTCCTTGCCCTTCTCGAACAGTGAAGCGCAGCAGATCTTCTGGGCGGCGCCGTTGCCGACGAAGACGCCGTGCGCGGCCGCGCCGCGGGCGTGCACCACGCGCTCGGGAATGCGCTCGTGGTCGAAGTGGGTGATCTTCTCGCGCAGGTGATGGTCCTGCAGCAGCACCGGCCCGCGCGGACCCGCCTTGAGCGAATGATCGGTATCGCTGGGCCGCGCGCCCTGCGCGGTGGTCAGGTAGGCGCCCTGCTGCGCGACCGCGTCCTGCGGCGTGTCGGTGGGGGCGCCGGTGGGTGTGCCCGTGGCCGGTCCCGTCTGATCCGATTTCGGTGGCAGGGGCTCGTGCGGCTTGGTCGGTTCTTGCTCCGTCGCGGGCGCGCTGGCGGGCGCACCGGGGACGGCGGGTTGGGACTTCGCGCGTGCGGCCATCGAGTACCTCCTTTGAAACGGGCCTTGGCAGACAGCTGGCGAATGCCCGCCCCTACCGGTCGCAAACGTCGGACGGCGCATTCCACCCGCGACCGCCGCGGTGATCTCGATCCCACGGCGTTAGCCAGCCGCTCGCTGGGGTAGAGCGCCAGCAGCGGATCGCTGCGGACGCTCGGAAGGAGGCCGCCGGTATGCCCGGTTCTCGGACCGCAGCTCGGTTCGACTCGTTCGATCCACGCCCGGCCACACTGGTGTCTCCGCGGCCCATCCGGGTGGCGTCGGTGCCCGCCTCGCACGTGTACGTGCGGCACCTGTCGGCCGTGGACGGTTCGGACGAGGTGCACCGCCTGCCCGATCCGCCCCCCGCCGACGGCCGCACCGTGCCCGGCGGCTGGTGGCCGCCGCTGATGCTGGATCCCGGGTGGATTCGCGCCCACCACCACGAATTCGATGTCTTCCATGTGCATTTCGGCTTCGACGCGGTGCCGCCCGAGACGCTCGGTCAGGTGATCCACGAGCTGCGCGCCCACCGCAAGCCGCTCGTCTACACCGTCCACGACCTGCGCAACCCCCATCATCCCGAACCCGGCGCGCACGAGCGGAACCTGCGGATGCTGATCCCCGCCGCGGACGCGCTGGTCACCTTGACCCCGGGCGCGGCCGCGCGAATCCAGCAGCGTTACGGCCGCCGCGCCGAGGTCCTGCCGCATCCGCACGTGGTGGAGCGCGAACTGCTGGAGGCCCGGCGACCGGAGTCCGACCAGATGGTCATCGGCACGCACGTGAAGAGTCTGCGCGCCAATATGGATCCCCTGCCCGTGCTCGAAACCCTGGCGCGCACGGTGACCCGGCTGCCCGACGCGGTGCTGCGCATCGACATGCACGACGAACTCTTCGAACGTGGCAACCACTGGTACAACCCGCGAATGGGCCGGGCGATCCTGGATCTGGGCCGCAAACCACGGGTGCAGGTGCGCATTCACCCGTACTTCACCGATGACGAACTGTGGCAGTATCTTTCGTCGCTGACGGTGTCGGTGCTGCCCTACCGTTTCGGCACGCATTCGGGCTGGCTGGAAGCCTGTCACGACCTGGGCACTGCGGTCGCCGCCCCGAGCTGCGGTTTCTACCATCAGCAACGCGCCTGCGCCACTTACGATTTCGACGAGCGGCACTTCCGTCCCGTCTCACTGCACGAGGCGATGGTGGAGCTGTCTCGTACCCGCGCGCCGCGCGCGAGCTGGGCCGGCCGCCGCGCCGAACGCGACCGGCTGGCGCGGGCGCACCGCCGCCTCTACGAACGGGTCCTGCACCGATGAGCCGGTCGGGCCGCAGTCTGCGCATCGCGATGGTGGCCTCGAATCGGTATCCCATCGCGCAGCCGTTCGCGGGCGGACTGGAATCGTATGTGTGGCAGCTGGCCCGGGCGCTGGGCCGCCGCGGCCATCGGGTCACCCTCTTCGCCGGGACGGGTTCGGATCCGGTGCTGGACGCGGGCGAACTGCCGGTGCGTCCCATCCCGCCCAGCCGCGCCGCCACCGAGGACGTGTCCATGCCGGCGCGGGCGTTCCTCGACGACCATCACGCCTACCTGGACGTCATGATGACGCTGATCGCCGACGCCGCAACAGAATTCGACGTCATCCACAATCACAGCCTGCACTATCTGCCGATCGCCATGGCGCCCAGCCTGCCGGTGCCGATGCTGACCACCCTGCACACCCCGCCCACCCCGTGGCTGGAATCGGCGATCACCGTCACCGGCGGCGCCGGTTCGCATTTCGCCGCGGTCAGCGCGCACACCGCCGGCGCCTGGCGGCATCTGCTGCCCGACGTGGACGTGGTCTGCAATGGAATCGACACCGACACCTGGCCATTGGGGCCGGGCGGCACGGATCTGGTGTGGTTCGGCCGGCTGGTGCCGGAGAAGGGCGCGCATCTGGCCATCGAGGCCGCCCGGCTGGCGGGCCGTCGCCTGCACCTGGCCGGGCCGGTCAGCGACGAACGCTACTTCCGCACCGCGATCGCCCCGCGACTGGACGACCGCGTGTGCTATCACGGCCATCTCGCGCATCGGCCGCTGGCCCGACTGCTCGGCTCGTGCGCGGCCGCACTGGTCACGCCGCTGTGGGACGAGCCGTTCGGCCTGGTGGTGGCCGAGGCGCTGGCGTGCGGCACCCCTGTGGTGTCCTTCGCGCGCGGCGGCATTCCGGAGGTGATCGACCCGTACTGCGGATGGCTGGTCGAACCCGGGGACACGGCGGCGATGGCCGCGGCCGTCGAGGAGGCCGTCCGGTTGCCGCGGCCGCAGGTGCGCCGCCGCGCGGTCGGGCAAATGCGGCCACGATCGCACCGTCGAACGCTATCTGACGCGCTACCGGACGCTGTGCACGCGCTCCTGGCCGGAGATCTCGGCATGATCGGCTACTACATTCACCATCACGGCCGCGGGCATCTGCTGCGCGCGCAGGCGATCTGCGCGCACCTCGACACCCCGGTGGTCGCGTTGACCTCGCTGACCGATCCGGTCCCGGACGTGTTCGCCGACGTGGTCCGGCTGCCGCGCGACGACGCGGCCGCCGCGCCCGCGGATGTCACCGGAGGCGGTGTGCTGCACTGGGTTCCGCGCCAGGACGACGGTCTGCGCGGGCGGATGGCGGCCCTGTCGGCGTGGATCGCGACGGCCCGGCCCGCGGCGCTGGTGGCCGACGTCTCGGTCGAGGTGGCGTTGCTGGCGCGCCTGCACGGGATTCCGGTGATCACCATGGCCCTTCCGGGCACCCGCACCGACCGGCCGCACCGCCTCGTCCACGATCTCGCCGACGCCCTGATCGCCGCCTGGCCGCGTGCCCTCTACCGGCCCGGCTGGCTGCGCGAACACGAACGCAAAACCCATTACGTGGGCGGCATTTCGCGATTCGGCGACCGACCGGCCGCGCGCCGCGACTCCGAGCCGGGTCCGCCCGAGGTGCTGGTGCTGGCCGGCGCGGGCGGCGGCGAGGTCACCGGCGAGACCGTGGCGGCCTGCGCGGCGGCGACGCCCCGGATGCGTTGGCGCACAGCCGGTGTCGACGGCTGGATCGACACGCTGTGGCCGGTGCTGACCGCCGCGCAGGTGGTGGTGACCCAGGCGGGGCAGGGCGCGGTGGCCGATATCGCCGCCGCTCGGCGGCCCGCCCCGCCATCGTCATCCCCGCCGCCCGGCCCTATCGCGAGCAGCACGCCACCGCGCGTGCGCTGCGATCCTCCGGTCTGGCAACGGTTCTCGACCGCTGGCCGGCCCCCGAGGCGTGGCCCGAGCTGCTCGAGCGTGCGTCCGCCCGCGATCCTCGGCGCTGGCGGCTGTGGGGCACCGACGGCGCGGCCCGGCGCGCGGCCGAAGTCATCGCCGGAGTGGGCGGCGTCCGGATGGCGTCCACATGAGGACGGCGTTGATCACCATCACCGCGGGCCGACTCGCCCACCTGCGCAATCAATTACGCGCCGTCGCCGCCGGCACCCGGACGCCCGACGACCACATCGTCGTCTCCATGGGCGACCCGGCAGTGCTCGCGGAACTGCGCGCCGGTCCCGCTCACGGGCGATGGCTGCCGGCGCGCACGCCGCTGCCCTTGGCGGCAGCCCGCAATCTCGGCGCGGCCACGGCCCTGGAGCGCGGGGCCGAGCTGCTGGTGTTCCTGGATGTCGACTGCCTGCCCGACCCGGTCATGATCGAGCGATATCAACAGGCCCGCAACGACTCTCACGCCCCGGACGCAGTGGACTGCGGGCCGGTGACCTACCTGCCGCCGCCCCCGCCGGGTGGCTACGACCTCGCCGATCTGCCCCGCTGTCGCGCCCCGCATCCGGCCCGGCCCGCACCGCCCGACGAGATGATCTGGGACGCCGAGGATTACGGCCTGTTCTGGTCGCTGTCGTTCGCGGTGGCGGCGCGCACCTGGTCGCGCCTGGGCGGATTCGATCCGACCTATCGCGGATACGGCGCCGAGGACACCGATTTCGGTTTCCGCGCCCGCGCCGCGGCGGTGCCCTTGCGCTGGGTCGGGGGCGCGCACGCCTACCATCAGCATCACCCGGTGTCGGACCCGCCCGTGGAGCATCTGGCCGATATTCTGCGCAATGCCCGGCTGTTTCACCGTCGCTGGGGCAGCTGGCCCATGCGGGGCTGGCTGGACGCGTTCACCGATCTGGGCCTGCTGACGCCCGTCGGCGGCGCGCTGGGCTGGGTACCCGGTGCGCACGCGCAGGATGGGATCGGTGACCGCACCGACCGTGTCGATCAGGAGGAAATGTGGACATCACCGAATTGATCCTCGACGACCATCACGAGCAGCGGCGGTTGTTCGCGATTCTCGAGCAGATCGATCCGTCGGAGAAGCAGGTGCTCTCCGCCATCTGGGCCCGGCTCGGGCGCTTCCTCGAACTGCACGCCCAGGCGGAGGAGGAGATCTTCTATCCGGAGCTGCTGCGTGTCGGGGTGGCGGCGCGGCGCACGGCCGGCGTCGAGGAGGAAACCCTCGATGCCATCCACGACCACAACGAGATTCGCGACGCCGTCGCCGAGGTGGCACGGCATCCGGTGGGTTCGCGCGAATGGTTCGCCGCGGTCGCGGCCGCCAATCTGGCCAACAGCGACCACATGGCCGAGGAGGAACGCGAGGGCCTCACCGACTTCCGCCGCCTGGCCTCCCTGTCCCGCCGCCACCGTCTCGCCGTCGATTTCGCCGCCTACCAGGCCCGCAACTACACCGGTGTCGAGTCGATCGACAAGGACCCCGAAACCTATGTCCGCCAAGCGGAAGCCGCTGTGCAGGACACCGCTGTGCAGGACGCCGCGGACGGCGCCGTCCGCACCGCCCCGGACACCGATGTCGCCCCCACCCCCGACGGATCCCTGCGCATCGGCGCGATGAAGAACCCCGATCCCGCCCAGTAGAACTGTGCCGCCGGCACGTGGGGCAGTGATCCCCGCCATGACGCGCATCGAGATTGCGGGCGGCGACAGCGGGTAGTGCCGAAGCAGCAGGCGGGCAGCCGTTCCGCCGTTCCCGATGAGGAGGTGTCCGATGGCCGAGAACGATCGAGACGGGTTCCCCGACGATTCGCGGACGACTCGCGCACACGCGGGGGAGGCGCTGGAAGACGGCTACAACTTCCCCGGCATCGTCTTGTGCGCGCTGGCCCTGGTGGCCCTGGCGGCCTGCTTGACCGCGGCCGGGTACGGCTTTCCCGGGCGCGCGGTGATCGCGGGCGTGATCGCCGCGGTGGCCGCGGTCGCCGGTGTGGGCTGGCTGTTGATCGAACACCGCCGGGTCAAGGCGAAGGAAGGGCTCGCCCTGCACGACCAGCGCGGGCACTGAGGACATCTCGTCGCCGGGGCCGCGGAGCCACTCCGCGGCCCCGGCAACGCTGTCCGCGCAACCGATTTCAGCCGGGAGTCTCCGTCGGCTGCAACCGCAGCGACAGCGAATTGATGCAGTACCGCTTGTCGGTGGGCGTCGGATACCCCTCGCCCTCGAACACGTGACCCAGATGGCTGTGGCAGTTCGCGCACAGCACCTCCACGCGCCGCATTCCCAGCGAATCGTCGGTGCGCAACACCACCGCCTCCGATTTCGCCGGATCGAAGAACGACGGCCAGCCGCAGTGCGAATGGAATTTCTCGGTGCTGCGGAACAATTCGGACCCGCAGGCGCGGCAGGAGTACACGCCCTCGGTCTCGGTGTCGGTGTATTCGCCCGTGAACGCGCGCTCGGTGCCCGCTTCGCGCAGCACCCGGTATTCGTCCGGGGTCAGCTTGGTCCGCCATTCCTGCGGGGTCAGCTGAATGCGCGGTGCGGGTAGCTGGTCGGCATCGGAACTCATGGGCTCCACGCTAGTACGAGGCGGCGGCCTTCGTCCGGGGCGCGGTGTCGACCTCGGCGGTCTCGTCCGACCGTTCCGGGTGCATCCACGCCGGATCCAGGGACTGACCGGACCGCAATCGGCCTTCGCGCTTGGCGACCAGGTAGCGGTCGCCGAGCACGCAGAACACCACGATCAGCAGCAGCCCCCACCCGAAGGTGGTGCGCAGATACTCCAGATCGCGTCCGATGCTCTGCCACCGATCCGACAGCCACTTGTCGTAGGACATGAACCCGAAGATCGCCAGCCACGCCGGCCAATTGCGCAGCAGCGAATTGCGCAGCACCACCGTCATCAGCATGGGGAACAGGAACATCGAGTAGTACATCTGGCCCAGCGGACCCAGCAGCATGGTCGCGGTGATCAGGATGCCGGAGGTGTTGCAGACGAAGAACACCTCGTCGTCGCGGTAGTAGCGGTAGAGGATCCACAGCGACGCCAGCACCAGCCCGGCCATCACGATACGAATGGTCCAGGTCAGCCATTCGGCGACACCGTAGTACCCGGCATTGCCGACGATGGCGCTGTTGAAGTAGTCCCGCGCCTCCGACAGGTACGGCAGCGTATGCGTCCAGAACGCCTTGTAGTCCACGATCAACGGCCACGCCAGCAGGTTGAGCACCACCGGAATGCCGAGCGCGGTGATGAACACCTTCCACTGCCCGCGCACCAGCGGAATCAGCAACAGCGGCACCAGCAATGGCCCCTTGACCGCGATGGTCAAGCCCAAAGCCGCACCGGCCCACAGGTCTTTGCGCTCGAGCACCAGATGCAGGAACGCCATCATCGCCAGGAAAAGACAGCCGTTGATATTGGTGAACGCGAGCGTGTTGGTGACCGTCTCGGAGACGAACATGGCCAGCAGCAGCGCGGGCGCGGCCACCGAGTTCAGCGTGAAGTTGAACAGCTTGAGCAGCAGGTACCAGGCCAGCAGCAGCGCGAGCGCATTGACCAGGATGAAAGCCCACCGCGACTTCTCCGGGTCGATGATGGCCAGCGGCGAGATCAGCAGCGTCCCGCTCGGCGGGTACAGATACGCCGGATCGGTCGAGCTGAAATTGGCGTCGTACACCGGCCGATGGTTGAGGAACGCCAGCGAGGCGTTGTACACCGGCGTGAAGTCATTGGTCACGTGGTAGTTGACAGCATTGATGAACACCCGATGGATCACGGTGAGGATCGCGAGCGGCCACAGTGCGAAGTTCAATACCTCGGCGGTGGTGCGAGCGGTGCGCGGCTCGAGCTGTCGAAGGAACACTCGGGCACGGTACACCGAATACCCCGCCCACACATGCGCCGACCCGCTGAAGGACCCGCGTGCCCGGCCCCGAATCTCAGGCCGGGCAGGCGGTGCCGTCGGCGGGGAGTTTGCCGTCGGTGAGGTAGTCGGCCAGCGACTGCTGAGCGCA
The DNA here is from genome assembly GCF_003626895.1 of Nocardia yunnanensis. Taxonomy (GTDB): domain Bacteria; phylum Actinomycetota; class Actinomycetes; order Mycobacteriales; family Mycobacteriaceae; genus Nocardia; species Nocardia yunnanensis. Next base: position 4,916,248 of record NZ_CP032568.1, read on the forward strand.
TCCGGAGTGGGCGAAGGTCGGGTGACCCCAACCCTGCCAGACGACGGTCGCGGTGCGCGCGCCCGCGGCCCCGAGCGCACCGGTGACCGTGGGCCGGCCGTCCTGGCCGACCACCGGATCGGCGCTGCCGCCCAGCACCAGCACCGGCAGCGCGAGCTTGTCGGGCAGGTTCATGGGGGTGGCGGCGGGCCAGGCCGAGCAGGCCATCAGATCGATGGCAGCCACCTTGCCGAACACCGGATACTGGGTGCCCCAGGTGGTTTCGAACCCCTTGGCCTTGTCCGGGGTGGACGGTTCGTGATTGTCGCTGCAGCGGTTGACGAATTCGCCGTCGGTGGCGATGCCCGCCGCGGCGCCCAGGACGAACGGCGTGATCGGCCCGTGGTCGCCGCGCCCGAGCGCGCCGAGCGCGTCCGCGAACTCGGTGACCTGCGAATTGCCCAGTGAGCGCGAATCTCCCAGGAACCCGCCCAGCGTGGTCACCAGCACCGACGCCGACAGATCGCCCAGCTGCCCCGCCCCGGCCCGGTTCACCAGATCCACGATCGCCGCGCGCGGGTCCGCACCCAGCGAGCAGTTCAGCGAGGAGCAGCGCTGCGCGAACGCGGTCAGCGCGGCCTCCTGCCCCTTGACCCTTTGCTCGGCGCGCCCGTTGGCGTCGGTGCCGACCGGCTGCGGCGAATCCAGCACCAGCCGCCCGAGATGCTGCCCGTACTTGCGCGCGTAGTTCAGCGCCACGTTCGCTCCGGTCCCGGTCCCCATCAGCGCGAGGTGATCCACCTGCAACTGCTTGCGCAGCTGCTCGAGGTCGTCGGCGGCGTGCGGCGCGTCGTACACCCCCTGCGAAGGCGCCAGGAAGTCCAGGCACGCCACGGTGGCCTCCCGCCCGGCGACGCTCATGGCGTCCACGGGATCGCTTGCGCCACGGGTGAACTGGGCCTGATCGGCGAGCACCTTGCGCTGCGGATCGGTCATGCAGGTGACGGGCACCGAACTGCCGATGCCGCGCCGATCCACCGCGATGAGGGGCCGCGCGGCCAGTAGTGCGCTGGCGTTGCCGGCCGCGAGCCCGGCCAGCGTCGCGGTCGAGGACCGGTCCGAGCCGGAGGTCAGGATCAGCGGCGCGGCATCCTTGGGCGTGCGGTCGTAGCGCGCCCGCATGACCGCGTTGCGGAAATTGCCCGCCACATTCCCGGCCACGTCGATCTGCGCGGTGTACTCCGCGCATTCGAGCACCAGCCCCTGCGGCGGCGCGCCGAGGCTCAGCAGGTTGAAAGTCGGTGCCGTGCAGTCCTTCCACGCCAGGTCGGCCTTGGGGACCTCGGGCGCGGGCGGGGTGGCGTCGGCGGGCGCGGTGGAGGTGACGGCGGCCCCGGCCTGATGCGGCTGTTCCACGGCGACGGCGGGCCGGTTCGACGGCCCGGCCCCGCAGGCGGTGGTCACCAATATCGACAGTGTCGACGCCAGCAGAGCGGCCCGAGTCCAGCGCATGCGCTACAGCCTGCCAGGTCCGGGGCGCGGTTTCAGCCTCGGGTGTGCGCGCGTTCCCATCGGGTCAAGATCGTGCCGTCGGTGTCGAGCAGCAGGTGGCGTGGCGTCATGGGGGTGGGCGCCGCCTTGGGGGACACCGCGATTCGGCCCTCGGACCCGGCGACGAGCTGCGGGGATATGGTCAGGCACAGATCGTCGACGGCGCCGGCGGCGATGAATTCGCCGAACAGCGACGGCCCGCCCTCGCACAGCACACGCCGTAGCCCGAGCTTGTCGAGTTCCTCACGAATGCTGTCGGCGGTGCCGAGCTGTTCGCTGATCACGATCACCTCCGCGCCCGCGTCCCGCAGTCGTTCCACCCGGTTGGCGGGCGCGACGGAGGTGGTCAGCACCAGCGGCCGCGGCCCGGTGTCGGTGAACAGCTTGAGTTCCGGATCCAGCGCGGCGCGCGCGGTGACGACCGCGATCCGCGGCGGCGTCCCGTCCGCGTCCCCGCCCCGGCCCGCCCGATGCAGCCGCGCGCGCAGCTCCGAATCGGTGTGTGCCGCACCGTAGTTCTCCGCGCGCACGGTGCCCGCCCCGACCAGCACCACATCGGCCAGATCCCGCAGCAGCCCGAACACCTGCTTGTCGGCGGGCGTGCCCAGCCCGCCCGAGCGCCCGTCCACGGTGACCGCGCCGTCGATGCTGGTGACGAAGTTGACACGCACGTACGGCGTGGATGGCTCCATGGGGTAGGCGTACAGCTCGACCAGGTCGTCGCGGCTGAGATCTGTGAGCTGAATCGCATTCGGCATGTGCTGCATAAGGCCCCATTCCAACACGGTTCTACGCTTGCACAGTGCAACAACGCCTCGTCGACCGCCACCCGGAGGTCCCCGCCGACCAGCTCGTGGCCCAGATGGTTCCCCCGCCCACCTTCGACGAGGTGAGCTTCGGTTCCTACATTCCGGATCCGAAGGAACCCTCCCAGGCCGCGGCCGTGTCCAAGGCCGAGCAGTTCGCCGAGCAGGTGACCAAGCTGCGCAAGGCCGCCGACAAGAAGCCGCTGTTCGGCAAGAAGAAGCCGGTGCACGGCATCGGGCTGTACCTCGACGGCGGTTTCGGCGTCGGCAAGACCCACCTCTTGGCCTCGATCTTCCACAGCGTGCCCGACCCGAAGTCGTTCGGCACCTTCGGTGAGGTCACCAATCTGGTTGGCGCGCTGGGCTTCAACAATGCCGTGGAGCGGCTGTCGGGCAACAGTGTGCTGTGCATCGACGAGTTCGAGCTCGACGATCCGGGCGACACCATGCTGGTGTCGCGGCTGCTGACCGAGCTGACCGATCGCGGCGTGTCCATCGTGGCCACCTCCAACACGCTTCCGGGTCAGCTGGGCGAGGGCCGTTTCGCCGCCCAGGACTTCCTGCGTGAGATCAAGAAGCTGGGTGCGCTGTTCGAGGCCGTGCGCGTGGACGGCCCCGACTACCGTCACCGCGATCTGCCGCCCGCGCCCGAGCCGACCTCGCCGGAGCTGCTGGCCGAGAAGGCCGCCGCCACAACGGATTCCACGCTCGACGATTTCGACGGGCTGACCAAGCATCTGAGCACGCTGCACCCCTCGCGCTACGGCGCGCTGATCGACGGCGTGTCCGCGGTGTTCGTCTCCAACGTGCACCCGGTCACCGATCAGGCGGTGGCGTTGCGCATCGTGGTGCTGGCCGACCGCCTCTACGACGCCGGCATTCCGGTGACGATCTCGGGTGCGAAACTGGATCAGATCTTCACCCAGGAAATGCTCGACGGCGGGTACCGCAAGAAGTACCTGCGCGCGATCTCGCGCCTGCTGGCGCTGTCGCGGTTCGAGGCTCCGGCTCACGCCTGACCGACGTGGCAGCGCACGGGGACACAAAGAACCGACCCGATGGTTCTCAGAGTCCCCTCAGGTAATAAATTTCGAGGGTCAACGAAAACCGGACCGCCTTCGGCTTTCGTCCCCGGAAGGAGATCTACCTTGCGCAACCGTGCTGTCCAAGCCGCCGCGGTGGTCACCATCGCGTTCTCCGCCAGTCTGGGATCGGTCGCGACCGCCTTCGCGACCGATCCGCCCGCCGCGACCAGCAGCGTCGTGGTCGACACCGATACCCGAGCCCTCGGCCTGACGGGTGTGCAGAACGCCCGCGACGCCGGCGGCTACCGCACCCTCGACGGCCACACCGTGCGCAGCGGGCTGGTCTTCCGCACCGGTGAGCTGTCCAAGGCCGCCGACGACGACCTCGCCAAGCTCACCGCCCTGAACGTGGTCTCCGTGCACGATCTGCGCACCGGCTACGAGCAGCAGCTCATGGGCGTGGACCGGGTCCCCGCCGGCGCGGCCGAGCATCACGACGACGTCATCGGCCAGGCCCCGCCGCAGGTGATGGCCTCGACCCTGTCCGCCGGCACCGACCTCTACCGCGCCTTCGTCACCGCCCCCGGCGCGAGCGACGGCTTCGCGAACGTGCTGCGCGACATCGCCTACAACCCGGGCGGCGTGCTGTTCCACTGCACCGCCGGCAAGGACCGCACCGGCTGGACCGAGGCGGTGCTGCTGAGCATCCTGGGCGTCGACAAGGACACGGTCTACTACGACTATCTGCTGTCGAACTACTACCGCGGCGCCAAGGACGGCGACATGATGAACGGCGTCTCCGCTGCCGCGCTGGATGCCGCCTTCGACCAGGTCAACCAGTCCTACGGCAGCTTCGACAACTACGTCCACGACGGCCTGAAGCTCACCGACGCCGACGTGTCGGCCCTGAAGGCGAAACTGCTCGCCTGATCCTTCGGTCCGAAAAACCTTGACGCCCATGCGGGTTGCGCGCTACTGTCGCAACCCTCATGGGTTTCTTTTTCCTGTTTTCGTGATCAGTTCGTCGCGTTGAGCTCCGCTCCGCGTCGAGTCATCGTTCATTCCGAAAACGGGAGACCTCTGTGCTTACCCTCCAATCCTCCGCTGTACCCCAAACCACCCTGTCCGGGGTGTCCAAACGCTATGGCGACCGTGTCGTTTTCGACGCGGTGAGCCTGTCCGTCCGCCCGGGCGAGAAGGTCGGCGTGATCGGCGACAACGGGACCGGCAAGTCAACCTTGTTGCGGCTCATCGCAGGTCGTGACGTCGCCGACAACGGTGAGGTGATCGTGCGGGCGCCCGGCGGCATCGGGTACCTGGCGCAGACCCTCGAATTGCCGCCCACCGCCACCGTCGGCGCGGCAATCGACCTGGCGCTGCGCGATATTCGCGACCTGGAGTCCCGAATGCGCGCTGCCGAAGCCGAATTGGCGGAGCCCGGCCCGCTAGGGCGCCGGCTGGACCGCTACACCGAGCTGGCCGCCCGCTTCGAGGCGCGCGGCGGCTATCAGGCCGACGCCCGCGTGGATGCGGCCCTGCACGGTCTCGGCCTGCCCGGTCTCGACCGGAATCGCCTGCTGGACAGCCTGTCCGGCGGACAGCGGCGACGGCTGGCGCTGGCGGCCACCCTGGCTTCGGCGCCGGAACTGCTGTTGCTCGACGAGCCGACCAACGATCTCGACGACGAGGCCGTCGACTGGCTCGAACGCCGCCTGCGCGATCACCCTGGCACCGTGATCGCGGTGACCCATGACCGAGTCTTCCTGGAACGCATCACCTCCACGGTCCTCGAGGTCGACGCGGGCACGATCACCCGCCACGGCAACGGCTACGCCGGATACCTGCGCGCCAAGGCCGCCCGCCGACAGCGCCAGGAACTGGAATACCAGCAATGGCGCACCGAACTGGCCCGCAACCAGAAACTGGCCGAGTCGAATGTGGCTCGCCTGGACGCCATTCCGCGCAAACTGCCCCTGGCAGTCTTCGCGGCAGGCCCATTCCGAACCCGCAGCCGCGGCCACGGCGCCCAGTCCCGCATCCGCAACGCAAAGGAGCGAGTGAACCGCCTCACCTCTGACCCGAAAGCCCCACCGCCAAACCCGTTGCGCTTCACGGCCGAATTCCTCACCGCCTCGGCCACAGCGGAGGAGGGAGCGCCATCCCCAGTGACAGCGTCGTCGCCGGTGACGGAGGGGCCGGCGGTGGCAGCGACCTCGCCGGTGGCGGAGCAGTCCTCGCTGGCGGAGCTGCCACCAGCGGCGGAGCAGTCCCCGGTGGTGGAGCTGCCATCAGCGGAGGAGCAGTCCTCGCTGGTGGAGCTGCCAACAGCGGCGCAGCAGTTCCCAGTGGTGGACCAGCCGTCAGTGGCGGAGCAGTCCCCGGCGGTGGAGCTGCCATCAGTGGCGGAGCAGTCCCCGCTGGCGGAGCTGCCTCCAGTGGTGGACCAGTCTCCAGTGGTGGAGTTGAGTTCCGTTGTGGTGCAGGGACGTCTGCGGCTGGACGCTTTGCGGGTCGGGCCGGGGGAGCGGTTGCTGGTGACCGGTCCCAACGGCGCGGGCAAGACCACGTTGCTGCGTCTGCTCGCCGGTGAGCTGAGCGCGGACAGCGGGGAGGTGATCGTGCGCGGCCGGGTGGGGCATCTGCGTCAGGAGGAGTCGCCGTGGGCGGCGGACACGACCGTGCTGGCCGCCTTCGCCTCCGGGCGCGTCGGCTACCCGGAGGAACACGCGGATCAGCTCCTGTCGCTCGGCCTGTTCCGCCCGTCGGAGCTGACCCTGCGGGTCGGCGAGTTGTCCTACGGCCAGCGCCGCCGGATCGAATTGGCCCGCCTGGCCACCGATTCGGTGGATCTGCTGCTGCTGGACGAGCCGACCAACCACCTGTCCCCGGACCTCGTCGAGGATCTGGAACAGGCTCTGGACGGCTACCCCGGTGCGGTGGTGCTGGTCACTCACGACCGCCGCATGCGGCAGCGGTTCACCGGCCGCCGTCTCGAACTGGGCGGGTGCTAGGGGCGTGAACCGGTGGGAGCGCGATCATTTCGCGCTCCCACCGGCGAACCCGGATCGAATCAGTCTCTCGTGCTTCAGAATCGGTGCCGCATCACATAGTCGTGATGCAACTGGGCCCCGACCGTGAACGTCTTGGTCCCCGCCACCTCGAACCCGTGCTTGCCGTAGAACCGTTGCGCGCGGGCATTGTGCTGGTTCACTCCCAGCCACACCGCGACACTGCCGCTGTCGCGGGCGGCGTCGAGCGCGGTGCGCATGAGCGCGCCCGCCACTCCGTTGCCGTGCTGGCCGGGCAGCACGTACATTTTGCTGACCTCGGTCACCGGCCGCTCGGTGATCACGGCCGCCACCGTCGGATCGGCCGGTTCCATCATATTGAGCAGCGCGTATCCGACGATCTGCCCATCGTGGACGGCCTTGATCACCACGCGGGCGGGATCGGCGAGATAGTCCAGGAACCGGTCGGTGGACAGATTCGCGGCGATGAAGGCGGCTTCGTCGGCAGGGGTGGAGCCGGGCGGGCAGGCCAGCGGGAAGGTCGCGGCGGCGACAGCCGCGAGGGCGTCGGCGTCGTCGAGTCCGGCGCGGTCGATGATCGTGTCGATGACTGGGTAATCGCTCACCCTGCCAGCTAAGCAGGTTCGGCCGCGGGGGTGCTCGGCGAGGGGGTGGCGGTGCGGGTGTGGAAGATGCGCGCGAACCCGATCAGCGCGAGCGCGAAGGCAAGCGGAATCGCGAATCCGGCACGCAGATTCGCGGCATCGGCGATCCCGCCGACCACCGCGCCGCCGACCAGGGTGCCCGCGTAGTTGAACAGGTTGAGCCGCGCGATGAGCGCGTCGAGGTCGCGGCCGCTGGTGAGTTGCCCGGCCTCGCTGAAGCACAGCGGCGCGATCACCGGCAATCCGATTCCGGCGATCAGGAATCCGAGGATCGCCGCCACCGGTCCCGGCGCGGCGACCACGATCACCAGCCCGATCGATCCGACCGCGGCCGCCACCCGCACCACCGCGCGCGGCCCGAACCGCCGCACCCACAGGTCGCCGGTGAGCCGGCCCAGCAGCGACGCGCCCTGATACGCGGCCAGCGCCAGCGCCGCGGTCGCCGACGACGACAGCAGCTCGTCCTTCAGATACAGCGCCGACCAGTTGCCGACCGCGAGGTCGATGGCGAAGGCCAGCGCGATCACCACGCCGAACAGCAGGAACACCTTGGTCGGCACCGAACTGGCCGGTTCCCCTTCGGCCGGACCGGCTTCCGCCTCGTCGGTGCCCAGCAGCCGCGGTCCCGCGCCCAGGCAGCCGGCCAGCACCACCGCCGCGGCGACGAGCACCGCCGCCCACACCGGCACGTGCAGCGCCTCGAGCGCGGACACGAACAGCGCGCCCACGATCGAGCCGGCGCTCCACGCCGCGTAGAACGACGACAGCACGAAACGGCCATAGCCGTGTTGAATGAATACCGCCTGCATATTGGTTCCGGCGTCCACGATGCCGACCGCCACGCCGTACACGCCCAACGCGATGAACAGCGCGATCTTGTCGGGCGCGGCCGCGATCGCCACCCCCGACACCGCGATGAGCCCGAGCCCGATGCGCAGCGCCGTGCGGCTCGACCAGCGCAGCGCCAGCCGCTCGGCGGTCACGCTGCCCGCGCCCGCCAGCAGCGAGATGATCGCGACCAGGGCCACGATCATGCCGTCGGTGAGGCCGAATCTGTCCTTCTGCTGCGGTAGTTCGGTGAGGATCACGGCCAGGAAGAACCCCTGCAGCGCGAAGGCCACCGAGTTGGCGGCGCGCGCCGCGCGCAGTGCCGGGGCGAGCGCACCGAGCTGCGGGTTCTGGGACTGCGGGGGGAGCATGGCGAAAGAGTAGCGGCGGCAACGCGGTCCGGCATCCCGGGTATCGGTGACAATTCGCGCCCCGGGAGATCACATGCCGCTCGCGGTTGCGTAACGAATGTGGTCGCTTTCCTGCCAGGGGACGGTCACACTGCGGCACTCTGGAAGTGACGGCCCGGGCTGGTGGTTTCCGAGACGACGGAGGCGGCCCGTGCGGTGAGTGTGGTGGCTGGGGTGATCGTGTGAGTACGAGGCGAGTGGATGTTCCGCGCGAGCGGTCGGTGGCCCTTGCCGATCCGGATCCGCAGGCGAATCCAACTCAGGCCGTGGGGGATTCGTCCGTTCGTGACCGTTCGACGTCCAGTCGCCAGGGCGCGGATTCGCGCGGGCACGCGGCGGGGGAGCGGTGCCGGGAAGCCGACTGCCCGGATTGCCGCTGGGATGTGCGACGGCTGGAATTCTGGTTACGCGGGCGGCTGCTGGCCGCCGGCGCGGACGACGCGCGTGTGGACGCGACGGTCGGCGCGCACACCGTGTACGTGCTGTGGCGCAAGGGCGATCGGACCTGCGCCATCGAGGTGTCCAGCGTGCCACCCGAGTTGGCGAGCGCCCGCCTGCGCACCGCCGAGCTGCGGACCAGCGGTTGTAGCGAAGTGCTATGGATTTGCCCGCCCGGTTTCTGGACCGCGCAGCTGCCGGCGCTCGGCCTCGACGACTTCGCGGCCGACGGCTGCGAGTACCGCATTGTCGGCGGCCTGCTCGTCTCCGGCCCCGGTGGCGTGGTCGCGTCCCGCCATACCGCTTGGGACCTGCGAGAATTCATGACGGGCTGGGTAGCCGAGGAGATCGCCTTCGGCTACCGCGACGAGCACCAGGGAGGATGGGCGACGGTGACCGACTGGGAACGTCACACTCGGACACAGGCGGCCGTCATCGCACGGCAACGCCAAGAACTCATGAACCAGCGCACCGCTCTGGCCTTGGCCCGCAAGGCCACTCGCGACAAGACCAAACAACTCCTGCGCCTCAACCACCGCCTCGAACGCGCCGAGATCGCCGCCCAGCAACAAGCCGACGACCTCGCCCAAACCCGCCGCAAAATAGCCGACCACACCCGCGTCGACGCCACCCTCCGCCTGACCGTAGCCAGCCAACGCTCCGCAATCCTCCACTGGCAACTGATCACCTGGTTCGCAGTCCTACTGATCGTCACCTTCATAGTCGCCGGCCTGGTCCTGAAATAACCACCGCGGAGTTCCGGACACGAACAGGGTTCGCGGGCTAGCCCTCCAGAGCTGGGAGTTTCGGGGGCGAACCCCTGAGGACTGTTCAGGGGCTCGGCGCGAAGCCCCCCTGAACGCAATGAGGTTCGGGGCGAAGCCCTAAGAGTCGTCGGGGTTCGGGGCGAAGCCCTAAGAGTCGTCGGGGTTCGGGGCGAAGCCCTAAGAGTCGTCGGGGTTCGGGGCGAATCCCTGAGAGTTGTTGGGGTTCGGGGCGAATCCCTGAGAGTTGTTGGGGTTCGGGGCGAAGCCCTGAGAGTTGTTGGGGGTTCGGGGGCGAAGCCCCTGAGAGTCACGAGAGTTGTCCCTCCCCTTCAACGTATATCGCAGTGGGCCCCTTGCGGCAAGCCCCCACCCCTGCTGCAGAATCGTCGGCCGAAGGTCGGTACCTGCGGAAATACCGTTCCCGCATCACCGACCCGAGGCAACTTCGACGATGGGTGGGTTCATGTTCGACGTAATCGTTTCCGGTGCCGGTCCGACCGGCCTGATGCTCGCCGCCGAGCTGCGCCTGCACGGCGTGCACGTCCTCGTCATCGACCGCGACCCCGAACCGACCAAGGTCGTGAAGGCCATGGGCATGCACGCCCGCACGGTCGAGATCCTCGACCAACGCGGCATCGCCGACCGCTTCCTCGAGGCCGGCACCCAGCACCCGACGAACGGCTTCTTCGCCGGCATCTACACCGACACCCCGATCGACCTCGACACCAGCTTCCCTTTCGTCCTGGGCCTGCAACAGCCCATCACCGACCGCCTGCTGGCCGAGCACGCGGTCGAGCTGGGCGTCGAAATCCGCCGCGCCACCGAACTGGTCGGCCTCAGCCAGGACGAGCACGCCGTCACCGTCGACCTCGCCGACGGCACCGCCCTGCGCGCCCGCTACCTGGTCGGCTGTGACGGCGGCCGCTCCACGGTCCGCAAATCCCTCGGCATCGGATTCCCGGGCGAGCCCAGCCGCATCGAAACCCTGCTGGGCGAGGTGGAATTGACCACCCCGCGCGAGGAGGTGATCGCGGCGGTCATGGAGCTGCACAAGACGCACCGCCGTTTCGGCGCGGTTCCCTTGGGCGGCAACCGTTATCGCGTCGGCGCCCCCGCCGCGGGCTTGTCCGACGATCCCCGCGTCCCGCCGACCATGGACGAGCTGTCCCGCCAGGTCCGTGCCATCGCGGGCACCGATTTCGGCATGCATTCACCGCATTGGCTGTCGCGTTTCGGCGACGCCACCCGGCTGGCCGACCACTACCGCCGCGGCCGCGTCTTCCTGGCCGGCGACGCCGCCCACATCCACCCGCCGGTCGGCGGCCAGGGCCTGAACCTCGGTGTCCAGGACGCGTTCAATCTCGGCTGGAAGCTGGCGGCCGCGGTCGCCGGCTGGGCTCCCGCCGATCTCCTCGACACCTACGAGGCCGAACGCCGCCCCTGGGCCGAGGACGTCCTCAACAACACCCGCGCCCAAACCGAACTGTCGCTGCCCGACCCGGGCCCGCAGTCGATCCGCCGCCTGCTCACCGAGCTCATGGACTTCCCGGAGGTGAAGCGCTACCTCACCGAGAAAGTCATCGCCATCAGCACCCGCTACGACTTCGGCCCCGGCCCCGCCTCCCTGGGCCGCCGCCAGCGCGACATCCCACTGAAGAACGGCCGCCTCTACGACCTGATGCACGAAGGCCGCGGCCTGCTCCTGGACCAGACCGGCACCCTGTCGCTGACCGGCTGGACCGACCGCGTCGATCACATCATCGACGTCTCCGAAGACCTGGACACCCCCGCCCTCCTCCTCCGCCCCGACGGCCACATCGCCTGGCTGGGCTCCACCCAACCCGCCCTCTCCGCAGCCCTCCTCCGCTGGTTCGGTTCCCCCACAACCTAAACCGCCCCACCCAAGCCCGCGCTGCCGCTGTATCCAGCGCCGCTGCTCGGCTCCCGGGGACGGGCGGGCTGTTTCAGGGGGTCGCTGATAGGCGGAAGGGGGCGCGCTCCCACCGCCAGCCGTGGCGCAGCACCAGGGCGGCCAGGTCGAGGAGGTCGAGGCCGGTGCGCGTGGCGTGCTCGTGGAGGGTGGGCCAGGTGACGGGTCCCTTGGCCAGCAGGTTGGCCAGGGGATTTTCCCGGCGCGCGTCGACGGGACGCTTCATGAGGTCGGCGACGCCGTCGCGGCTGCCGGTCCAGGTGAGCCAGCCCCACCCGCGCGCGTGAGCGTACCCCCGCGCGGCCGCGGCCCGGGCCCGCTGCGGGTACAGGGCGGTGTGCGCCAGGGGCAGCACGTCGACGAGTACGGTGCGGCCGTCGGTGAATGTGGCTGCGGCGGTGGGGTAGTGGACGCGCTCACCGCCGTCGAGCTCGTAGGTGACGGCGGCGGGCAGCTCTGCGAAGGTCGCCACCCGGGGGCTGGCGTCGAGCTGCCGCAGCAGCCGCGCCTGCAGCGCGGTATCGAAAGTGACTTCGCGGCCGAGCTTTTCGGAGTACATGCGCCCGCGCCCGTCATCGTCGTAATCCAGCCGACCGGCCGGCAGCGTGGGCAGCGCGGCGGGCGTCCCCGCACCCCATTCGATGCGCCGCAGCCACGTATTCCACATGTCCTCGGGCGCGTCCTCCGGCTGCGGCGCGGGCAGCAGATGCCACCGCCCCTTCTGCTGCCACCCCGCGATCCGCTGAAACACGAACCCCGCCAACCGTTTCGAGTCCTGCAGATCGTGCCCTGCCAGCCGCAACTTCAGATACGCCCAATCCTGCGCCGCGATATCCCCATCCGTCGCATACGTTTCCGCGAGCAGTGCCCGCACCAGCCGCTCGTCCCCCCACCCCACCGGATACCGCCGCCCGAACACCCCCAGATCCGGCACCCCCGTGGCCAGCGCCTGCCGCACCATCGCCCCCACCGCCCGGGTATACAACTGCCGCGCCCGATCCCGCGACACCCCGAACCGCGCACCCATCAACATCAACGTCTCCGGCTCCTCCCCATCCAGCCCGAGCCGGCACATCATCAACTCCGCATCCCGAGGCCGCTCCGCCGCAACCTCCCCCACCATCCCCGCCAACACCTCATTGACCTCTTCCAGCCCAAAATCCACCCCCGCCGAGGCATCATCCCCGGCCCCCCGCCCAACCCCCACATCCGCAGTAGTCAACCCAACCCCTACCCATCCGAGCCATCCAGTCCGCCGAGCCTATCCGCGCCCACCGACAATTCCCCCCCGCCCACACCCACCCCACCCCACAGCGCCCGCTCAGACCCAAACCAACCGCCGCATATCGCCCCCGAGTGGCCCGTCGGCCCGGCCCGGAGCCCCCGCGACCAACTGGCCATGGACGCACGCCTAAGCAACTCGGCCGTCCGCCGATCGTGCGGCTCTGAACGTGCAGCGACCCGCGGAGGGGCGTAGACCAGTCGCGGCAAGGTCGCCACGTGCAGGCGGCGTGGTGGACCTGGAACAGCCGCAATGGGATTGGACCGGGACGCGCGTCGATGAACTCGCTGAATGCGTGGCGACGCGGTGGGCCTGGGGGGCACGGCGATGGGTGTGACGACTGAGGAAGCTGGACCAGCGGCGACGGAGCGGCCAAAGGCGGGGGCGGTGGGGCCTGTGCTGATGGCAACGGGGTTGGCCTGGGCGTGCGGAATGGCCTGGGCGTGCGGGGTGGTCCGGCCGTGAGGGATGGTCCGGGTGCGCGGAGGCGAGATGGGGCGGGCGTGCGGAGGTGGGGTGCGGGGTGGGCACCGGGCTGCTGGGGGCAGCCCGCTGCGAAATCTGTTCTGACAGCGCCGGTTCCGGGAGAGCGGCTGGGGGAGGGCGGGGTTAGGTGATGACGGCGTTCATGATGGTGCCCGCGCTGGTGGCGATGATGCCGCCGATCATGGCGCCGGCGACCATCTTCGGGGAGGCGAGCCCGCCGCCGGACCACTTCTCCCAGGCGAACCGGCCGCCCGCGTAGGTGATGCCCAGTACGCCGGACAGCAACACGAACCAGGTGAAGTACCGGACGAGCTTGAGCAGCTTGTCGGCGACCGGCGGTGTCTCCGGTGTGGGGTTGCCGAGCTGGGCGAGCACGGCGTGTTGGGAGAGCACAGTGTCGTGGAAGGCGCTGAGCAACATGGTCACCTAGAAAAGGTACCGCGAATCGACCCCGACATGCCCGGGAATGTTTGTGAGATCTACTGCGTACGAACAGCTTTCGCCATCCCCACCGCAGTCACCACGGAACTCGCTGTATTCGAGAAGATCGTTGAGCGGATGACGAGATTCGAACTCGCGACCCTCACCTTGGCAAGGTGATGCGCTACCAGCTGCGCTACATCCGCATTCACACCCATCGGAGCTCTCCACCCCTCCGGCTGCGAGAAAGAACGATAGCCCACCCACCCCACATTTCCAAAACGCATGGCAAACCCTCAGTTCCCCCACCCCACCTACCCCAGCCCCCGCAGCATTCGCAATCCAACAGCAAGCGCCCTGGCACGGTGAGAATGCTGTGGTGCAGGGGTCCTCTCGGCCGATGTCTGCGTCTGTGCATTCTCAGTGCCTGGACCACCTACTTGGGGGTGTCTTCGTTCACGGGGACTATGGCGGAGATGAGGGTGGCGTCGCCGACTTGGGTGGTGATGACGAGTTGGGGGGACCAGGTGCGTTTGCTCGCGTCCGGATGCTGTTCGCTGACGACCATGACGTGCTGGCCGTCGAACGGGCCGGGCATGATCTGCACGCAGTAGGTGGTCCCGGCCGGGATGCTGTCGATCCCGGCCTGAATCTGTTCGACACTGGGCGCGGTGGCGTCGGGCGCGAACATCGCGCGCACCGCCGTACCGGACCGGTCGACGTAGTACCGATTCTGCAGCGCGAGAATGACATCCGTCCCGGACTTGGTGCTACCCGGCCCATTGCCGCGTACGGTTCCGTCCTTCACCTCGTTGGGGCAGAGCCCGGCGGGCAATCCGGCGGCGGCCGGCTCGGTCGTCGCGGGCGGCGGCGCCGAGGTGTGCGGTGCGGCCTGCGGCGTGGCGACGCCCGGTTTCGCGGGCGCGCTGTCACCGCTGACCTTGGCGATCTGCACCGCGATCGCCGCCGTCACCGCCAATACCGCGAGCACCCCCAATATCGGTACAGCCCACTGCCTTCCGCGTTCGGTGACGGAGCTCCCGCCGACGCGCTCGCGGACCGGCCGTTTCAGCGGCCGCCGCCCGTACTCGCTCCAACTCGCTCGTTCGTCGGGCAGCGCGTGCCGGGCCGCGCTCTGCCCCGCCCGTGCCCCCGGGTACGCGGTCCGAGCGCTCTGATACGCCGACCGCGGCTCGTAGTCGTCCTCGAATTCGTCGTATTCGCTGTCGTAGTCGTCGTATTCGGTGCTGTGCGCCGCGGGTGCGGGCGCGCCGGTGATCCAGTCCGACCAGCGTCCCGTATACGCGTCCGGACCGTCCCCGGAGCTGACCGGTTCCTTTGCCGTGGAATGCGATTCGGTGGTGCTCATGGCGTCGCCTGCGGTCCGAGGTCGATGATCGGCGCCCCGCTGGTCGGCGGCGCACCGGTCGGGGGTGCGCTGGTGTCCGGGGTGAAGGTCAGCGTGGGCGCCCCGCTGCTCGGGGCCGCGGACGCCCCGCCGCCGAGCGGGAACTGCCCGTTGGCGGGAACGCTGGTGGGCGCGGTCGAGGTGCCCGCGAAATCCATTCCCACACTCGGCTTGTCACTGCCGCCGCGCGGCACGCCACCCGGTGCGGCGGCCCCGGACAGGTCGTGGGCGACCGCCGCGAACCACTGCCCGACCCAGTCGGTGGGGCTTTCCCCGAAGCCCGCGCCCTGCGCATGCGTGTAATCGTGCTTCTGCGCGGTGTCCCAGTACCGCACCCACGTGGTGACGTCGAGCAGATCCTTGTTGTCGGTGATGTTCTGCGTGACCGCCGAGAACGACTGGGTGACCAGCCGGCTGATGGTGGTCGGCGGCACCAGGTTGGTCACCGCGCCGAGCAGCTTGGTGCCGAATACCGCCAGTCCCGCAATGGGATTGGCGAGCCCGGCGGTGGCGATCTCGGCGATGTTGGTCGGCGTCAGAATGTCCTTCACCACCGCCACCACCGAATTGATGGCGATGGTGCCGAGCTTGAGCAGCGCCTGGAACGCGCCCGGAATATCGACCTGGGTGCTGGGATTGGAGGCGTCGGCGATGCGCTGCGAGATCGACTTCTGCGGCTGATAGGACAGATCCGCCAGCGAGGTCCCCGACACGTCCTTGTTCACCACCGAGGTGACGGTCTTGATGGAGGTGAACGCCAGCGCCTCCGCGATCGATTTCAGCGACCCGATCGGATCACCGGCCGAAAGCTCCACCTGCCCCGCGATATTGGCGACGGTCCGCACCAGGGGCGCGCCGACCGGGGTGTCGCAGGCCAGATCGCCCTCGGTGCAGAACTCGGCGACCCGCCCGACCAGACTGCCGAAGTTCTCGAGGGTGGCGCTGTCGGGCGCGATCCCCGCCCCGGACGCGGTCTTGGTGGCGGGCGGATCCGACAGTCCCGCAACAGCTTTGCCGTCGGTCCCGGGTGCGCCGGTGGGCAGCTTCTGGTCGGGTTTGCCGGGGAACAGCGGCGCGTTGGCATTGCGATTGGGATCGCCGAACAGCGCGACGGCCGCGACCTTGTCGGCCGGGACCGTCCCCTTGCCCGCCCCGACCTCCTGCGCGAACTGGGAGGCCACGTGCGCGCCCTGGGAGTATCCCGCGATCGCCAACTGCGTACTGGGACAGCGGTCGACGACCTGTTTGGCCATGGAGCGCAGCCGGTCGAGGCCGTCGCCCACCGACTTGGTGTAGGTGACGGTGCTGACCGAGGTGGCCCCGCCGAACGACGCCTCGTACGGCACGTACGCCCGGTCGACCAGCCCCGCGTCGCTGGCGGTGGCCATCATGGGCCGGAACACCTCCGACAGCATCCCGGTGTCGGTGGTGACGGCGGCGTCGGGGGAGGATTCGCCGGTGCCCTGGATGCCGAGCGCGAACAGCGACGGGCAGGTGGCGATGGGCACGGTGGTGTCGGGCGGCCCGGCGTGCGCAACCGCCGACGCGCTCACCCCGACGGTCGCGACGACGCAGATCGCGGCCGTGAACAGCGCCGAACTCCGCCGAATCGATACGGGGCCTTGCCGTTTCGGTGTCGAACTCCGCGATCTCGGCGCGGAGCGTCGCAATCCCAGTGGGGGCAGCGGTTTTCGATGCACGTCGCACCTCGTTCAGGTCAGGGACTGGCTGATGGCGCGCCGTTGCGCGCGCGTTCGGTGATCCGTGCTCCGGCGGCGCGGGCCGCGGTGAGGATCTGCTCGGCCAGAAGCCGAACCGGTTGCGGGGGAGTGCGTGTCGGGTCCCCGTCGTCCATCGGTGTGTGTTCGGTGGCCGGTTCCCAGGCCGCCAGTTCGTAGGGTTCCAGTGCCCGCCATTGCTCGAGCCAGCCCAGCCGCCAGGTGCGCGCGCCCAGCGCCAGCGCCAGCCCTTCCATTTCCTCGCGCCGCTGTGCGACCGGAATCGGCAGCGGCCGAGCCGAATCCGCGACGGTCAGCACCCCGACGACGTGGCTGCCCACCGGCGTCGCCTGCCCCTGATGTGCGAGCAGCGCCCGATGCAGGGCGTTCACCCCGCGCAGGTGACTGCGCCCGACCAGCACCACGAGCGGCGAATCCATGTCCCCGGCCAACCCGATGCGGGCCGGCCACCGCTGCCCGGCATCGCCCGCCCAGCTCAGACTGGCCGCCAGACTGCTGACCCCCGCGCCCCCGTGCACGCCCACCAGCCACAGCAGTGGCGGCCGCGCGAGCCGGGTGGGCACCGCCCGATGCCACATCGGGACCGGTTCCATGGCGGGAGCCGAGGAGTGGCCGAGCGCGGGTGCGAGCGGCGGCGAATCGGGACGCTGTGCGGCGGGGCTGTTCTCGGCGCCGGCGAAGCCATAGAGCCTGCTGCCCAGCGTGTTCGGCGTCTCGGCGGAGTGGCTCGCGGTGCGAAGCGGCGCGGCCGCGAGCTGGCTTGTGGCGAACGGGGTCTGGGTGACCTCCGAGAGTTCGGAAACCTGGTAGTCCCTCATCGCAGCGCCCCCAGCAATGCCAGGTAGGCGTCTCGCGTACCGGCGTCGAGGCGATGCCAGGTGATCGGGCCGCCGGTCGCGAGATGCAGGTCGAACGGCACCTCGACGATGGCCCGCACCCACGAACCGAGATGGGTGTGCACGTGGTCGGCGACGGTCGCCATCGAACCCGGCACCTGCTCGGTGAGCACGATGACCGCGTCGCCGACCACGAACTCCCCGAAATTCTCGTCCAGCCAACCCAATGCGGGCTGCAGCCGGTTGATGGCGTCGGGCCGGGCGGCGACGGTCAGCACCAGCCCCACCCGCGGATCGGCCAGCAATGGGGCGGCCAACCGGCTGGTGACGGGTGCGCCGGCATCGAAAACCCCCAGCAGCCCGGCATTTTCGAGATGCCGCGCCACCGACACGAGAGATTCCCTGCGCGGCAACGGATCCGGCGTCCGCGCCAGCACCCGCACCCCGGTCGACGTCTGCCCCGAGCACACCCCCACGGTCGCCGCGACCCCCGGATCGGCGGTGCCCAGCCATTTCTGCAGCGTGCTCACCGGCGCGACGGCATCGCATCCCCGCGCGGCCACATCGCCGCCCCCGAGCGTGCCGTCCACCACGACCGGCCACACCCCGCCCTCACTGTCGACCCCCGCGGCCGCGGCCAGCCCGAGCGCCGTGGTCGTCGCCCCCGACGACCCGGACCCGCCCAGCACCAGCACCGGCGGCAGCGCCGCCCGCACCAGCCGCCCCTGCCCACCCCGCAACGGCACCGCATCCGTCGGCGACCCGGCGGGCGCCGGCTGCATGAGCCCGCTCCCCGCCTCCTCCTCACCGCCGAGTTCCCCTGCCTGAAACCAGAACTCGGTCCGCGCCGCACCGGACTGCGCCCGAGCCGCACCACCGCTCCCCGACCCCCGCCCCGGATCCGACAGCCCTGCGTCCCCACGCGCGGCACGTGCGCCGTCCGTCGATGGACGCACGTCCTCGACTGACGGACCCGAGCTGTCGGCTGACGGACCCGCGCTCTCGGCTGACGGACCCGCGTTGCCGGCTGATGGATGCGCGTTGCCGACTGACGGACCCGCGTTGCCGGCTGATGGATGCGCGTTGCCGACTGACGGACCCGCGTTGTCGGCTGATGGATGCGCGTTGCCGGCGGTCGGCGGTGCGCTGTCCGTTGTTGGATGCGCGTTGCCGGCTATCGGCAGCGCGATGTCAGAGGGCTGTGTGCTGTTGGCTATGGGTTGCGCGCCGGCGCCTGCCGGGCGTGGGCCGGAGGGGAGTGTGGTGTGGGGTTGGCCGGGCCGCGGGGCGCGGAGCCGGTCGTCGATGTCGACCATGCCTCACCGGCTTCCCTCGACGATGGAGATGATGCGCACCTGGCCGTCGCGAACGGCGGTGGTGAAGACCTGCTGCCAGGTGGCGGTCGTCCCGTCCGGATGCTTCTCGTCGATGGTGACATTCCAGTGGTCGGCGTCCACACCGGTGATGTTCACGCAATGCTTGGTCCCGGCCGGAGTCGCCGCGATCGCGTCGCGGGTGGCCTGTTCCGGCGCCACCTTGGCGTCGGGCGCGAGCAGCGCGCGCACCGCCGCCGGATCCCGCTGCACGTACCAGGCATATTCGAGCCGCAGGATGACCCCCGGCCCGCTGCCGAGATCACCCGCACTGGCCCCGCTCACCCGATCGGGCGTAGCGCGTTCCTGACACCACGCGATCAGCCCCGGCTGATTCGCCGCCGTCGTGGACGCACTCGCGGTACTGGTCACCGGCACCGCCCGAGTCGTACTCGACTCCTTCGGCATGAGCGCCAGCCACCCCACCACCCCCACGATCACCAATGCCAGCGAAACCCCAGCAATCGCCATGGCCCGCCGCTGAATCCGCCTCCGCCGCTGCGTCTGCGCCGCCCGCCGCCGAGCCTCGACCACCAGCCCCGCCATCGGATCCTCAGCTATCAACTCATACGGACTCCCCACCCGTTCCCGCCCCGACTCACCCTCCGCCCGAGCCCAAGCCGCCTCATCCAACCAAGCCGCCCACCCCGCCCCCTTCTCCGCCGCCCCCGCGACACCCGAACCCGTCCCCCCACCCCCGCCAGGCACAAGCTCCGGCATAGGCGGCCGCCCCCGCCCACCTTCACGCAAGTCCGCCTTCACCCCGCCGGGCAGCGCCCCCGCCCCGCTAGCCCCCGACTCACCACCACTCGGCAGTGACCCCGCACCGCTAGGCCCGGACTCGCCATCGCTCGGTGGTGTGCCTGTGCCGTTTGGCCCTGACTCGCGACCGTTCGGCAGTGAGCCTGTGCCACTTAGCCGCGACTCGCGACCGTTCGGCAGTGAGCCTGTGCCACTTAGCCGCGACTCGCGACCGCTCGGCAATTGGTCTGTGCCACTTGGCCGCGGGTCGCCAGTGCTGGGTAGCGGGTCTGCGCTGCACGGGCGCGAGCCGCCGGCTCTCGGCTGTTGGCCTGTAGCGCTGGGGAGTGCACTCGTACCGGTCGGGGGTGTTCCGGATGCGTCCGATCGGCTTCCCGCAGTGGTCGATTGAGCGCTCGGGGCTCTGCGTCGCGTGGTCGGCCCCGACCAATACTCGTCGGGATTCTCGACCCGTCCGCCTATGAACCTCGCCGGGTTCGTTCCCTCCCCGCGCGTTCCGCTGTCGGGTTGGCTTGTCCCAGTACTCTGCTCGCTTCGCCAGGTGCCGTCCCCGCCTCGCTCGGTGCTCGGCCTGCTTTGTTCAGTGCCTTGCCCGCCCTGTCCGATGCCCCGCCCACTTTGATCGGCACCCGACCCGCGTGGTTCAGCACCCGACCCGCGTGGTTCAACACCCAGCCCGCGTGGTTCAGCGCCCGGCTCGCGTGGTTCAACACCCAGCCCGCGTGGTTCAGCGCCCGGCTCGCGTGGTTCAACACCCAGCCCGCGTGGTTCAGCGCCCGGCTCGCGTGGTTCAGCGCCCGGCCCGCGTCGTTCGGCACCCGGTCCGCGTTGTTCGGCACCGGGTTCGCTTTGCTCGGCATCCGGCCTGTGTTGGTCGGTGCCCGGCTCGCTCTGTTCGGTGCCCGGCATGCTCTGTCCGGTGCTCCGCCTTCCTTGCTCAGTGCTCAGCTTGCCTTGCTCGCTGTTCGGCTCGCCGTGTCTCGCATTGGATTTGCTGTGTTCGGAGCGGTTGCGGTGCCTGTCGTTGCGGGCCGAACCTGGTGCGAATGCGCGAGTCGTGGGCTCGGGTGGCGGTGAGTTCGGTGGGGTGGGCTCGACCGGGGCAGTGCCTTCCGGTTTGTTCGTTTCGGGCGGATTCGGTGAGCCGCTCTCACGATGTATGCCGCCCAACCCTTCCGGTGCGCTGGTGCCGTTGCGGCCCTGCTCGCTGGTTGGCTGCTTGCCAGTGATCGGTGTCGGGGTTGGCTGGGGGAGGCTCAGTCCGCGTGCTTTGCCGTCGGCTGGCTTGTCCGTTGTGGAGTCGGCCAGGCGGCGATTCCCGGTGCCGAGTGGGGTCGCACCGCCGGTGAGTCGGGCACCGGTCGTTTTGGCGGTGGGGGAGTCGCCGCCGGTGCGGTCGGCGGCGCGGTCGCGTGCGGTGTCGCCGGTGAGTCGGCCGGTTGCGGACCTGTTCGGTCTAGCGTCGCTGGTGAGCCGCCCGGATGCCATTCGGCCACCGGCGGATTCGCCACGCGACCGAGGCTCGCCGCTGTCCACTGCGGTGTCGCGCTGGGCGGATTCCACTGCGGTGTCGCGCTGGGCGGATTCCACTGCGGTGTCGCGCTGGGCGGATTCCACTGCGGTGTCGCCCTGAGCGGATTCCACTGCGGTGTCGCCCTGAGCGGATTCCACCGCGGCGTCGCCCTGAGCGGATTCCACCGCGGCGTCGCCTTGGGCGGATTCCGCGGGGGCGGCCAGCGGCGTGGCCGGGTAGGGAGCGGTGAGTTCGATTCGGGTGAAGTCGGGTTCGGCGGCGGGTGGGGTGGGGGATAGGTCGCCGGGGCTGGATTCTGCGGAGTCGTTGTCTGCGGTCACGACGTCGTCCGTGTCGTTTCGGTCACACACCGGGCGGTGCGGGCTGGATGGCGGCCAGGAACGCGTCGGGTGTCAACGCCGGCATCTGCGCCACCGCCGACCGCAACGAATCCACCTGCGTATCCACCGCTTCCGTCACCTGCTGCACAATGGGCGCGGTCTGCGGCACCGCCGCCGCCACCTGCTGCCCCACCCCCGCGACGGCCTGCTCCACCACCGGAGCCGCCGCCTCCACCACCGGCGCGACCTGCTGCCCCACCTGCTGCACGATCGGCGCGGCAGCCTCCACCACCGGCGCGGCCACCTGCGCAACCGGCGCGGGCACCTGTGCCACCGGCTCGGACGCGTTTGGCAGGCCGGCATTGGCGGCAACCGGCTGCACCTGGCTCGTCGAGTCCCCAGGCGATGAAACCGGTTGGCCGCCAGGCACTTCTTGCGCCGCTGTGTGCGGCCCCAGCGCGACAGATGCCGCGCCGATGATTCCGCCGACGGCCGCGCCGCCAAGCGCGCCCACGCCAACTCCGATTGCTGCGGCGGGGAGGATCCCCACCAAGCATCCACCGATGCCGCCGACGGCGATCCCCGCTGGGAGTCCCACTCCAGCCGTAGGTATTCCTGCGATCGCCGCACCGGCGAGCGCGCCGATCGCGCCGCCCACCGCGCAGCCGAGTGAGCCTGCGGCCGCGCCGACGATCATGCCGCCGTATCCACCTACGCCGCCGCCGATCATCGTCGACCCGGCCATGCGATCGGAATCGTCTCGCGAGAAACCCATTCCGTCGTACACGGCGGCGATCTGCCATTCGACACTGTCGAGGTCGGTCTGCAATTTGTCGCGAGTCCTGGTGTCGACAAAGTCAGGAATCTGCACCGCTGCCGTGCCGACGCGCAGATCATGCGGACTCGCGGGCATCACCTCGGGTGCGTTCGCCGCAGGCTGATCTGGCTGTGTGGCCTCAGGTTCCGTTGGCTGTATCTGCGGTTGCGTCTGCTTCGGCCCGATGATCGTGTTCTGCGGTGCCGGGGTGTTCTGCGGCTGTGGGGCGGTCTGCTGCTTCGGCCGCGGTCGGTTCGGAGCTGGGAGGGGGTCGGGAATGTAATCCGCCGGGCTGGGTGCGGCATTGGGCGCCTGGGGCTGGGTGCTCAGCCCCGGCTGCCCGTCACCGGGCACCGCCAGTCCGGGCTGGCCGGGGGCGGCAGCCGCCACGCCGTGCCCGGCGACGAGCGCGATGGGCAGCATCGATAGCAGCAGCGAAGATCTCTTGGCTTTCATAACCCCAATTCCCCTTCCCCGAACCGACAGCTGCGGGCGCGCGACCCGATTCCCCCGAATGCCATGGCATTCCACACCACTGGCTCAGAACACAGGTGGCCCACCGGAACAGCGTCCCGATGATCCATCATCAAACCCCACCACCTGCGATGATCATGTTGCGGACCCGATCTTACCCGGATCCTGGGACCCCACAACCGGTTCCGTGACAGGAGTGACGAATTGTTAAACCCAACCTTCCGCGACCCATAGGATCAGCGCGTCCCGCCCCGGAGCCGGACTCGAAAAAGCGCCACCGCAAACACTTCTCGACCGCCTCGCGGTCCACCCGAAGGAATCCCCATGCGCGCCAAGCCAGCACACCACGCGCAAACTCTAGCCGCCGTGGCCCTCACCATCCTCGTCACCGCCTGCGCCCTCACCGCCTCGGCCTGCGGCGTCAGTGACAACAACGCCTCCGCCACCAAGACCACCACCGTCGATCCGGCCCGCGCCCCCGCCGACATCCATTGGGAGAACTACCAGGGTGTGCAACTCCCCGTGGGCGGTCACGACGGCCCCAGCAAACTCGGCACCACCGCCGCCGGCTACACCCGCACCCCGCAGGGCGCGGCCCTGGCCGCCATCAACCACAGCACCCGCCTGTCCCTGGCCCCCGACGGTGTATGGCCCCAGGTGGCGGCCCTTTCCCTGATCCCCGGCCCCGCCAAGGACTCCTGGGTACTGGCCCGAGCGCAGATCTCCATCACCGCTCCGGCCAATGCCACGGTGGCCCCGCACATCACCGCCTACAAGATCACCAACTACACCCCCGACCGAGCCGACCTGACTGTCTACGCCACTTACTCCGACGCCAGCATCACCGCGACAGCGGAAACGGTCCTGTGGGTCTCCGAGGATTGGCGACTCCTGCTCCCGGACCCCGCCGCCAAAACCCAGACGGTCCAATCGGTCCCCGCCATCCCCGCCGACGCGGTCACCCTCCCCGCCGCGAAATAGCCGTCACCCGACCAGCTTCAACCCGATCACACACGCCACGATCCCGCCCAGCAACAGCAACTTGACCGCACTGACAGCGGCTTCACCGGTGGCCATGGAGTAGACGACGGTCAACACCGCCCCGATCCCCACCCACACCGCGTACGCGGTCCCGACGGGCAGTCCGCGCATGGCATACGCCAGCCCGCCCATGCTCAGCAGCAGCCCCAGCCCGAACACCACACTCGGCCCGAGCCTGGTGAACCCCTCCGACTTACCCAGCGCGGTGGCCCACACGGCCTCGAAAATCCCGGACACGACCAATACCAGCCACGACATGACAACCTCCGAAAGGCCGTCTTGTCGCACACCGGGTACGGCTCCATCGTCCGGGCCCCAGACAGGGGCTACATACACCATGGCAAACACTCAGCGACCCGGGCAAATTCCCCATGGTGATCTCGGCCTCCCCCGAGATCACCCGATCACCGCCAGACGGTGCTCCGCAGGAATCGATCCCACTGCTCCCCGGAGAACACGAGCGCCGGGCCCGCCGGATCCTTGGAATCCCGCACGCCGACGAACTTCGCGTCACCCAGGAAGGCGACCTCGACGCACTCCGAGGCATTGGGGGACTTGCTGGACTTGAACCACTGGGCGGTGGAAAGGTCAAAGCTCACGCCATGCACTCCTTCACGATGCGCCACACCAGGTCACGGCTGGCGTCCTCGGTCAACGCTACCTGCTCGAGGTCGTTGATCGCCCGGCGATGACGCGCGATGACGTCGGATGCCTCGAGGTAGAGCGCGCCTTCATAACCTTCGACGTACACGACGGGCGGCTCGACCATTCGGCTTGCCAGCGGCGGGAATTCGAGCAGGGTGAACGACTGGAACACCAATCCGCTGCCGGCTTGCACCGTGTTCGGGACGACCCGGATCGAGACATTGGCACGTTCGCTCTCATCGGCCAACCGCTGCAGCTGCTCGGCCATTACGGCTGGGCCGCCGGGGTTATGGTGCAGAACCGCTTCGGACAGAAGGGCATCCAGCCAGAAGTCGGTTTCCTCGAGCCGGGCCTGCCGGCGCGCGGCGAACTCGAGTCGCCGTTCGACATTGACCGCCGAGAGATCGGGATGCGCGGCCTTGATCAGGACTCGGCGATAACCAGCTGTTTGCAACAATCCAGGAATCAATGAGAGTTGATGTGTAGTAAGGCGATTGGCGGCAGCCTCCAAATGCAGATAATGATCGAAATGAGAGTCGAGTTGATCGCTGTAGGACCGCCACCAACCCTTGGTCGTACCTTGCGATTTCGCGATCAAATCCTGCTGCCGGACCTCTTGCCACAGCGTCAGCACCTCGTCGCGCTCCTGGCTCGGATTCGGAATCCCATAGAAGTCGAGTAGGTCTTTGATCTGAGCGGTCGATATTTTGATCTTCTGTCCGTCTTCGAGCCGGCTTACGCTCTGCGGCGATGTCTCTAGGCAAAGCGCCGCAGCATTTTGGACTTTTCCGGCGCGGATCCTGTGCTTTCGAAGAGTGCGACCAAATGCCCTGCGGGGGAGTGACGACCCGGCCATTTCGTTAGCCTCGCTATCTGGGTTGCCCCAATCTGGAATAGGCCAAACTGGATCTCCTGTTGATTATCGGCGATTCGCCACTGTGGCGCTCACGTTTTGGGTCTAACAGTTGTCTACTGGCTCTGTTGTCACCCGAATTCGTCACATTCGTGAATGGGAGCCCGAAATGCCCTGGGACGCATGGGCGCTGCTTCTCATCATCGCCCTCTGCCTCACTGTCATCGCCGTCACCGCTCGCGACTCGTACCGCCTCAGCCGGGAGTCCCGTCGCGACACTCTTCGCCTTCCCCTCGCCACCGGCGGCTACCTCGATATCCCGTCTCCGCCAACCCATCCTGTCGGCCGCCACCGACTGCGCCCCTGAGGTGATCGTCATGACCCAAGCCGAAATGGCGGTCCTCGCCGCCCTTCACCCCGACCACAGCCTCACCGCTCCTCAAATCCAGCGCGCCGCCGCCCTCACGGCCCACCGCACCCGAACCGCGATCGCCGCCCTCACTTCCCGCGGCCTCATCGCGCCTACCCATCCTCAATCCCGCTACCGCATAACCCCGCGAGGCCGAGCGGCCCTCACCACCAAAACCCCTCGCTTCACCTGAGCCGCTATGGTTCGGCCGCAACTCTCGTGAGCCATTTCGCCAGCACGTGGAAGTCGCTCTCCTGCAGCCCGATTCGCGGATCCACTCGGTGGAGCAGGGCAGCGCGAGAATGCTGCGCCACCCATTCTCGATCCTCATCCCGGATCTCGTCGTCGACCCAGGCGAACGGCCGGCCATTTGCCCATTCGACAATCGTCCTTGTCTTCCAATGCAATCCGAACCAGTCGTCGATCCGGTGATCGTCCTGGTCCGGCCATTCCACCACCGCCAGTTCGGGCAATCCCAGCGCCGGGCTCAGGGATCGGTTCGCCTCGTGCATCCAGGTGGTCGCCCAGACCAGCTCGCAGGGGAGGTGCGAGAGCCGTGGACCCAGTGCGGGATCCGCTCGGCCCGGGGGCGGGTTGCCGCCGAAGGGAATGAGTGGCCCATCGACATCGAGGAACAGCACCGGGCGTCGCAGGGGATTCATCGTGGTCGAAGGCTAGCTGTCGGCGGGCTGTCGGTGGGCTGTCAGCGCGGGCGGTCACGGTGGGTCTCAGCGAAAAGAGTCGCGGAGAAAGGTCGGCACGATGTCGAACATGGGATTGAACGCGCTGGTCAGCGATTTCGTCGAAACCAGCGGGGTGCCCGGCGTGGTCGCCGGGGTGTATCACGCGGGACAGCAGGAGGTGGTGGCCTGCGGGGTGACCAATGTGGTCACCGGCGAGTCGATGCGGGAGGACACCGGGTTTTTGCTCGGGTCGGTCACCAAGGTGCTCACCACCACCCTGGTCATGCAGCAGGTCGAGCAGGGGCGCATCGACTTGGACGAGCGGGTCGTCACCTACCTGCCGGAGTTTCGGCTCGAAGTCGCGGGCGCCGCGGATATTCGTATCCGGCACCTGCTCAACCACACCAACGGCATCGACGCCGACCTGTATTTCCCCGACGCCGACGGTCCCGACGCGCTGCGCATCGCGGTCGATGGCATGGCCGAACAGGTCGGCACATTGTTCGCTCCGGGCGAGCACATCAGCTACTCCAACGGCGGCATGATCGTCGCGGGACGCGTTCTGGAAGTCGTGACCGGGGTGCCGTATCACGAACTGCTGCAACGGAATCTGTTCGACCCGGCGGGTATGACCGGCGCGGTCACCAGTCCCGCGCAGGCGATCCTGCGCAGCACCGCCGTCGGGCATTTCCCCAGCCAGGACGGCGCGCGCCGCACCGATCTGTTCAAGCTGCCCGACACCTGGGGGCCGGCCGGGTCCTCGGCCATCGCCGGCATTGCCGATCTGCTGGCTTTCGGTCGCATCCACCTCGACGGAGGCCTCGCGCCGTCGGGCGCCCGCGTGCTGTCGGAGGAGTCAGTGCGCCGCATGCGGACGGTCACGTATTCCACTGGCAGCCCGCATATTCCGCCGATCGGGCTGGGCTGGCTGCTCATGCCGTTCGGTGACGTCGAGGTCCTGTCGCATTCGGGCGCCTCACCGGGCGGCGTCGCGGTGCTGGTCGCGGTGCCCGGTCGTGACCTGGTCTTCGCCGCGTACGGCAACGATGCCCGCGCCATGGCGCTGTTCGACCGAATTCTGTTGACGCTGTTGCGAAATCGTCTGGGCGTGACGGTCCCGGATCTGATCACCGCCACCATCGAGGCCGAGGATCTCGGGCGCTACGAAGGCACCTACCGCTCCAACCAGTTGCGCATCGCCGTCCGCGCGGTGGACGGCGGGCTGGAGGAAACCACCACCTACGAACCGGCCGACGAGCAACAGTCCGGCATCTTCACCGCTTTCGTCGGTGGTTCGATCCCGGTCATGACCCGGCGCTACCTGCCTGTCGGCAAGGACGTGTTCGCGCCCGCCGGCCTCCCGCTGGAGATGTTCACCGGCTACTCGCGTCAGCTTCTGGTGTCCTACCACGACTTTCGCGACGGCGTCCCGCGATACCGTTCGGCGGGCGGCCGCATGACCCGCCGTGCCGTCGACTGACCCCTCCGAAACGAGAGTGGCTCAATGAAATTTCAGAATGCCAGTTCGCTGCTAGGGTCTGCGGCGAAGTCCCGGTGACAGCGGCCGGGACTCCTGCACCTGGAGCGCAGGTATGTGGTTCAAGAGGCTCGTCGCCACCGTCGTCGGAATCGCCGGAATCGGCACGGGCACACTGTTTTCCCCCACGGCGCAGGCCCTCGCCGCGGTGGTCCGCATCTCGGTCTGGAACGGCACAGGCGCGAACATCGGATTGATCAACCCAGCCGACGGCCACCACACCACCCGCGCCACAGCGCTTCCGGTCGGCGTATGGAGCGAAGTCGACAACATCTACGTCCCAACCGACGGCACCTTCGTCGTCATCTACGGCAACACCTGCCTACGCGTGCCAGGCACCCTCGACGGATTCACCTTCGTAGCCGGCCGATACAACGTCCAACTCGGCTCCCTGCACCTCAACCCCACCCTGACCTTCATCCAGGACAAAAGCAATCCACCCAACGGCGTCCAGGTCGCCGACAACGCCCCCGCAGCAAGCTGCGCCGGCCTCTAATCCCTCACCAGCGGAAAGCCAACGCCGCGTAGTCATCTCGCCTACGGACCCACTCGTTGAGTGGCACATAAGCGAGGCGTTTTGCCCGAATCGGCCTCGATGGTGTGCCACTCAGCGAAGGTCCCGTGTCCGCGAACCGGGCATTCGGGCAGACCGTGCATCCTCTCCTCCACGAGCCGCGATCCCAGTCCACCTCACCGGCGACAGGAGACAGCCCCCTCAGCCTGACCCTCGCTTCTCGGCGCAGCCGTAGCCGCCTGGCTCTCGAAACAGCGTGGATTTTGAATCGCCCAAGCACTCGAAGAGTTTCGCCCAATAGGCTCAAAGGGTTTCGGCGCTGTAAGGCAATCCCGTCCCGACAGCCCAGTTCTCCGCGATCCGACCGTTGTCGATACGGAAGATCTCGATCATCATCGGCGACGGGCCGCCGTCGGCGACGGGGAGCCCTTCGACCGACGAGCGAACCGCTACTCGGTCGCGATCGACCAAGACGTCCTCGGCGACGACGCGGATGTCGGGAAACTGTGTCACGAGACTCCGCCAGACGCTCTTTCCCGCGTCGAAACCGGTGGTGCCGAGCGCGTGGCTGAAAAAGTTCGGGGTGTGCAGTTCGTCGGCCTGGTCGAACTGCCGTGTGTTGAAGCACTCTTGTAGCCGCCGCACCACGGCGTCAGGGTCGAGCGTCATGAGAAGTCCTCTTCGGGATCGAAATCCGGGTGCCTCGCCCTAAGCGGTGCGCCGCCCCGGTTGTGCGATAAGCATACGGGGCCTCGCCCCGCTTAAGCTAGGTGTGCGATGAACAAGCAACAGCCCCAGCGCATTCCATTCGAACCCATGCCCCCGCCTGACGGGTCCCGAGGGTTGCGCGCCGACGCGCGCCGCAATCGCCGGGCCATCCTCGAGGCTGCGCAACAGTTGTTCGCCCGTGAAGGACTGGGCGTTCCGCTTGACGAGATCGCCCGGCGGGCCGGCGTCGGACCTGGGACGGTTCACCGGCACTTTCCCACCAAAGAAGCTCTCTACCTCGCGGTCTCGATCGATCAGCTCGAACATCTGGTGTGCGACGCCGCGAACCTGGTTGCTGATGACGACCCCGCCGCGGTGTTCACCCTGTTGTCACGGATGATGGCCAACGGCGCCGAAAACAGCGCGGTCAAAAGCGCGCTCACCGCAGCGGAATTCGACCTGCGCGTGGTCGCCCCCGATGTCGCGGCGGCCCTCACCGGTCATGTGTCCGCCCTGCTCGACCGCGCGCGCACTGCAGCCCTCGTTCGTGACGACATCAGTGTCGCGGATGTGATGGCATTGGTCGCAGGCGCGTTCGCCGCAATCCACCACGCCAATGCCCAAACCAGCCCTGCCCGCGCAACCCACCTCGCATCCGTCATCCTCGACGGCTTACGCCCACGCTCCTAGTCGGAGAGGAAGTCCCGGCGACAGCGGCCGTGACTTCTGCATCTGGAGCGTAGGTATGTGGCTCGAGAGGCTCGTCCCCGCCAGGTCGCCGACAGCGCCCCCGCAGCAAGCTGAGCCGGCCGCTGATCCCTCACCGTCGTCGATGTAGCGACACTCATCGATTCGATCGGCGAGCGTGTTGACGCCGATCGTCGGAGCTTCGGTGACGAGGCCGCCGTGGGGCGGGCAACGTCGCAGTGGTCGTGACTGTTTGCCGCGACGATTGTATTGTCCTGTGTTGGTGCGGGATTCGCACACAGTCCGGGTGGGTCACAGGTTGAGGTCGAAGGGCTGTCGAACATGAGAATTCCTGCGAAATTCACGACCGTGCTGGTTTGCGCGAGTGCTGCCGCGATGATGGCCGGGGGACCGGCTGTCGCTGCGCCGGATACGGGTTCCGGAGCGGCGAACATCCCCGCGGGAAATACGATCGAACCACCGATCGACTGCGTTCCCGACTCAGCACACCCCCGTCCGATCGTGGTCTTGCCCGGTGGAGATGGAACCACCGCTGACACCGCTACGCAATGGGACACGATGCTGACCGCGTTACGCGGGGCAGGCTACTGCGCGCTCCTGTTCCAGGGTGGGGTCATCAACGGAAACCGTTGGACCGGCGATATTCCGAGTGCTGCGCGGCAAGTCGCGGACTTTGTGACCAAGGTTCGCCAGGTTACCGAGGCTGATCAGGTTGATCTTGTCGCGCATTCGGCCGGAACGATCGTCAGCAACTACTTCCTCGAGGTCCTCGGCGGCGCCCCCGCGGTGGCCCATGCGGTCTTCCTCACCCCAGAAACTCGGGGGTGCGATGGCGCAGGTTTCCTTGCCGCATACGGGATCGAGAACTCGCCTGTCACCCCCGTCCAGGTGGTCGCTGCCTTGCCGTTCTTGGGCACCGTCCTCGCCGCTGTCGCGCCCGACAAGGCCAATGCCGTCCAAATGATGCCTTCCTCGAGTGTCTACCAGGCAGTTTTCGATGGGCAGGTCAGCCAGCCCGGCGTCCGTTACTCGGTGCTATCGACACGTAATGATGAGCTTGCGACGCCGGCCACCATCTGCTCTGTACTTGACGAACCCGGGGTGAACATGAATTTCTACGAAGACTTGTTTCCCGGCTCCGCGCCGGTCGGGCATTCCTCCCTCAGATCAAGCGCCAACACCGCAAATTGGGTCATCCAACAGCTTCAAGGTTGAAAATGACCGATGATGTGCTGAGCTCGACATGTGCCCGCCGCGACGTGATCCGGATTCAGTCTCCATGGCCGCCATCATGGTGTCCGGAAATGCCGCGAGTCGGGTGGTTGGGCTACGTCGGACGTGGTCGGGGTGACATACCCCAGCGCCGAATGCCGATGCCATCTTCACCGCCCGTCCGTCGACGGTGGAGTCGAACTGGAAATCCAACGCCCACACCACCTTCGGCGCACCGGCGTCGACCGGCGGCACCGACGAGCCGGGCGGCACGCCCCGAACCCGTCCCGGAGCGTGCCGTCGTGCCTCAGTCGCTGTCGTCCCGCACCGCATAGTCGATGACGACCACACCGCCGGTGGCGTAGTTGACGACATCGGCAGCGGCCTGCTGACCGAACTCTGACGCCCGCATCGCGGCCAGTGCGGCGGCGTCCGCGAAGTCGGCTTCGAAGACCGCGAAATACGCCGGTTCTCCCTTGGCCGCCGCCACCTCGAAGCTGTAGCGCCACGCGAGCACCCCGGGCCACTTCCTGACCAGCGGAAGGTGATTGTTCACGTAGTAATCGCGGAAGTGGTCAGGGTCGACGGGCTTGGGATAGAGGACCAGCAATTTATGCACGACTGCCTCCGGCCGTCTGTTGAATCGTCATATGCGCAGGTTAAGGCTCGATGTGCGGTCGAGGGAAAGATCGGTACGCGATAGACTCAGAACGGATCGTTATCAATCGGCAGGGAGGGCATGTGGCCCCGGATACGATGAGCCTGCGGTACTTCCTGGTGCTGGCACAGGAATTGAACTTCACCCGCGCGGCCGCACGGATCGGCATCGCACAGCCCGCACTCAGCGCCCGGATACGCCGATTGGAAGCGGAACTCGGTACGAGCCTGCTGGTACGCAACACTCGAAGCGTCGAATTGACCACGGCCGGTGCGGCTTTGGTGGAGTCCGCGACGCCCGCGCTGGCGGCGCTGGACCGAGCTTGGGACGCCGCCCGCAATGCCGGTGCCGGTGAACTGGGCACACTGCGTATCGGATACAGCCTCAGCGCGGGCGCCGAGACGGCACCGGCCTTGGTAGACAAGCTCATTCGCAGCAACCCAGGACTCGAAGTCGCCGCGTCCCCGCTGGCGACCCCCGAGATCTCTCCCGCCGTCGCCGACGGCCGCCTCGATGCCGGCATCACCCGCGGCGAACAGCCCGCCCGCGGCGCACGCCGATTCCTGCTGCGCCGTATGCGCATCGGAGTCCAACTGGCACGACATCATCCCCTAGCCGCCCACTCGGAAATCGAAATCGCCGACGCCGCCGCCTACCCACTCCGCCTCCCCGACCGCACCGCCAACCCCGCAATCCACGACCAACTCTCCGCCCTTTTCCACAACACCCACCCCACCCCCCAATTCCGCACCCCCGCAGTCTCTTTCGACCTCTCCCAACGCGACCTACTCGACAACCTCACCCTAGCCCCCGCCGGCGAAGTAGCAGCCACAACCCAACCCCCCGCCCTAACCTGGCGCCCCCTCCGCGACGCCCCCACCCTCACCCTCCACCTAGTCCTCCCAACCCTCCAATCCCCTCTCCACCACCGCATCCGCACCACCGCCAAATCCCTGGCCCACGAACTGCACTGGCTTACCGCCTGACCCCGCATCAGGCAAATCGGTATTCGCCCCAAGTAGCCCGGGTGTTCCGACCCTGCGGTGGCCCGGAAAGCAAGGCAAGCACGTTGAGTGGCACACGAGCGAGGCGAAGTCGGACAAATCCCTCGGTTATGTGCCACTCAGTGATGAGAAAGGGCTGCTGCACGCGGATCGGCCAGGGGAGAAGGGACTCGCCCGAGGGGGTTGACGTGACGTGGTGGCCGCGTCGTGCGCAGACTGGAGCGGGCAAGCGCGGATGGGTGAGAGGACTCTCACCGTCGAAATGAAGAACATCGCCGATAGGATCATCACATAGTCGAGAGGGGGAGCTCATGGCCAAGGAATTCTCGCATTTGGATGACTCGCTGCGGCGTTTCATCGAGGCGCAGGCGATGTTCTTCGTCGCCACGGCTCCCAACGGCGATGGACGTGTGAACTTGTCTCCCAAGGGATATCAGGACACCTTCGCCGTTATCGACGATCACACCGTCGCCTACCTTGACTTGTTCGGTAGCGGCGCGGAGACGATTGCGCACCTGCGGGACAACGGCCGGATCACCGTCATGTTCTGCTCGTTCACTCGTAACTCCAGAATCCTGCGCCTGTTCGGTACGGGACGAGTCGTGCGACCTGACAGTCCCGAGTTCGATAGTCTCCGAACGTTTTTCGGTCTCGGCCATCCGGGAATTCGGGCGGTCATCGTTATCGACATCGAGCGTATCGCTGATGCCTGCGGGTACTCGGTCCCTTACTACGAACTCGTCGGTGAGCGGCCAGTTCTCGATGCTCATCACGCGAAGCAACCGGACGAGAAATTCGCGAACCGGATCGCAGGCGACAACGGCCACAGCATCGACGGTTTGCCCGCCCTCGATCCCGACCACCCACTGCCGTCCGCCGTCATACGGTAGGCGCTACGGCACTGATCGTCGCCCATTGGGATGCCGATCATCGTTGGCAGTACGGCTCGGGTCCGCCAGTTCGGGCGAACTGCCGTGCCATCGTCTGCAGCGCCAGCGCCAGTGCTCTTGTGGCCCCCAGGTTCGTGATGGCCTTGCGCGCGCCAGGGTGCTGAGGCCGCCGGTGCAGTGAATCGCCCCGGGTTTGGTGCCCAGCGCCTGCGCCCAGTACCGATCGGTTGCGCCACGGCCTCCGCGTAGTTCGGCACCACCTCATTCGATCTTGTGGATTGGATGGGGTGAGGTCATAGGACGCCCGCGCCCAACTGGCCGCCAGCCAAGGTTGACACCTCGGTCGAAGGCGGACGACATCGAGATCGACCGAGGTGTCAGGACATCAGTTTGCGGCGGCGTGGCGGACCATGGCGAGATCCCATTGGCCGTGTTCGTCGGACCACACGGTCACGACCTCGCCGACGCCGACCGGATTGTGTTGTGGCGCAGTGTCGGTGGCGTAGTCGCCGTCCTGCTCGACCGCGGCGATGATTCGCAGGGCGTCCTCGCGGGTCCCGTCGGTGGCCACCAGGATCTGCTCGATCTGCCAGTCCGCGCTGCTCAGATCGCGGCCCACGAGATCACGGCCATCGACCCGTTGCCCGTCGATGGTGAAGATCGGTCCGGGGCCGTTGACCTGCAGTGGCTCGGTATCGCCGATCATCAGGTCGTCGCTGACCACGTCTCGCTCGCCGCGCAGCAGCGCGTCGTCGGGCCAGCCCGGGCCCCGGTCCAAACCGGCTTCGTCGATGAAGTTGCCTAGGCATACAATGCATACGTCATGGCGAGAGCATAAGCGGCCCTGTCGCTTTCGCTTCTCGGGTACCAGTCGAAGGTCAGCGTGACCCTCCGGGCAGCAGCGGGCGCATGAAGGTTCGCTCGTAGCGGAGTACGCAGCCGCTCTCGTCCCTGATGCGATCCGCGTCCACGAAGTCGGGGTCGGTGCCGAAGTGTGTGCGGTACTCCTCGTAGGCGGCGAGGCTGGAGAAGCTGAACAGCGCGAGCGCTTTGTCGCTGGCACCCTCGGCGGGAAGGAAATAGCCGTGGTGGGTGCCACCGTGGCGTTCGACCAATTCCATCCATCGACTGGCGAAACGTTCGAACGCATCGATCTTCCGAGCGTCTATCACGTATTCGACGACACAAGTGATCATGCCCTCAACTTAGCAACGCTCGCGCATGGCATCGGTCATCCGCTCAGTCGTCGCCGGAACCTGCTGCGGCAGCGAAAGGTTCGAGTTTCGCGATCAACTCGTCGAGTTCGTCGGTGCTGAGCACATCGTAGGGTGGGGCCGCCAATTCGTCGGTGAGTGCCTCGATGCGCTGCTTCAGCTGCGATCCGGCGTCGGTGAAACCACCGGCCGCGTCCACCAGACCGCGGGTGTGCAGTCCGTCCACGACAGCGGCCAATCGCGCCGGCGGCAGGTGATGAATCCGGCCGAACTTTTCCGCCGGCATGCCCAGAGCGAGCGCCATGAGGACGTGAGATTCGGTGCCGCCGATACCGTGAGCGGTCAGGACCGCGTTGTGCCCGTCGCCGCGATGCTCACGCAACAGTGTCGCCACGTGCCAAAGCTTGGCCACCGGGTCGGTCGGCATTGGGAGAGCACGCAATCCGGCGTAGAGCACCCGGCCCTCCGTCGGCGCGGAGACTGCCGCCCGTGCCGCGAGCTCGACGACCCGCAACAGATCGGAAGAGTCGGCCAGATCACCCAACCGCTGCCGCAGAGCGGCGGTACTCCCGCGCTCCCGGAGCGCGATCGCCTCCTGCGGCGTGACCTTGCCCCAAACCCACGGGATATGACGGGCCACCTCGCCATCGGCGAAGTTGTAGAAGACCGCATGCACCACTGCCGCCGGCGCCATCCCCAACGGCGCCGCCCGCCCCGCGAAATACCCGTCCCAGTAATTCCGCATGCCGACAGCCAGAAACGCCTCGTCCGCCACCGCGGAGAACGTCACGGCAGCCAACGGCTCGACCAACTCGAACATGCGATGAACCTTCGCCTGCGGGTGCCGCATCGCTACTCCTTCTCCGGGTGGCTTCACATCACACCGTGCCACGGTGTCGATGAGATAGACGCCAACCACCGGCCAAACTCATCGCCACGGGTGGGGAGTGCCGGTGGGACGTAGATTCGAGGGATGGACGGGTACTCGGAGTTTCCGGCGAATCTGTCGACCGAGCGGCTGCGGTTGCGGCGGTGGCTTCCCTCCGATGCGGCGCAGTATCGAGCGTTGTGGGCGGAGCGCGATGTGCGGGCCACTCGACGGATCGATGCTGCCGGGAGACCGACTGTCGAGGACGTTCGCGCGCTGTTGGTAGCCAATCCGCTGACTGCAGAACCTGGGCTGGGGCTGTTGGCGATCGAACTTCGGACCACCGGGGAGTTCATCGGGTACTGCGGGTTGATCGTCGGGGATGCCTCGTACGACGAACCGGAAATCGCCTACGAACTCGCCCGGCGCGCGCACGGGAACGGGTATGCGACCGAGGCGGGACGGGCGGTTGTCGAGGCGGCGGCGCGTACGGGGCGGCGGCGGTTGTGGGCGACGGTGCGGGAATGGAATACGGCCTCGTTTCGGGTGCTGGAGAAGCTTGGATTTCAGTTCGGGGGGCGGGTCGAGGCGGATCCCGCACGCGGCGAGTCGGTGTGGATGACACGCGAATTGGCCGGGGAGCGATGAGTTTCAGCGGCGTGGGGCGTCCGATCTTGTGAGACCGCGTTCGAAGGAGGATTGCTGTGCAAATTCTTGCTCGCTTGTGCATCAGTGCGGATGGTTATGTCACCACCCCGAATGGGTGGCCGCCGCAGGTGCTGGATCCCGTGCACGGGCCGGGGAGTCACGGGATCGCGGAGTTTCTCCAGGGTGTCGAGGCGGCGGTGATGGGGCGGACCACATTCGAGCCGGCGCTGACCAATGATCGGTGGCCTTGGCCGGGACTGCGGGTGTTCGTGCTGGGCTCGCATCGGCCCGAGGGCACGCCGGAGGATGTGGTCGTGGAGCCCGACCCGGAGCGGTTGCTGGAGCGGCTGCGCGCCGAGAACCGCGGTGGGGACGTGCATTTGATCGGCGGCCCGAGCACCGTCGAAACCTTTCGCGCGCTGGGCGTGCTGGACAAGCTGGAATTGGTGGTGCTGCCGTTCCTGGTCGGTTCGGGGATGCGATTGACCGATTCACTCAGTACGGCAACGGGTTTGGAGTTCGAGAGCTCACGGGCACTGGCAGGCGGATCGGTAGAGATCGTCTATCGCGTGCGACCCGACGATGCCCCCGCGACACGGCGGCCGGACTTCGATGCGCGACAACCACAGCGGCCGTGACAGTCGATCGGGTCTACGTCAATCTGTCCGTCTGAAACCAGTGGCGTCCAACGTCAGCTGATTGTCGCGAATAGTCCCCCACTCGGGGTTCGAGTCGTCCCTACGCTCGTAGATGTGTCATCGATCGGCCGCCAGTGACACCGAAACGGCTGAGCCGCAGCGCAATCCGACCACCGCTACGAGATCGAGGAATCGTCTGATGGATCGTCATGAACAGGGCGTTCGCGAATACCGGGAACTGATCGGCGGTGAACCGCACGAGAAACTGGCCGCGGTGCGCGCGGCCTCGCCCGAAATGTACGAAACAATGATCGATTCGATCTTCGCGGGCCCGCTGAGCCGACCCGAGCTGGCCCGGGCCGATCGCGAACTGGCGACGGTCGCGATGATCGCCGCCATGGGCGGCGCCGACGACAAGCTGGCCGGGCATGTGCGCGCCGCGCTGCATCACGGCTGGCATCCCTCGGAGCTGCGTGCGCTGGCCGAACACGCCTCCGCCTACGCGGGCTTCCCGCGGGCATCGCACGCCCTGGAAGTCATCGACGAGGTGGTGGGCGTCCGTCCGCCGGCCGTGCGGCGGGTGCGGGCCAGCGACCACGACACCCTCGTCGCCTCGCTCGGCGAGACCGGACCGGCGGTGGTGCTGTCCGGATCGTTCGGAATCGACTGGCGCATGTGGGAACCCGTCATGGCGCGGCTCGCGGTCGGACGCCGCGTATTCGCCTACAACCTGCGCGGCCACGGCGCGGCGGCCGGTTCACCGCGGCCGTTCACGATGACGACCATGGCCGACGACGTCGTGGCGCTCATGGACAATCTCGGACTCGACACCGCGCACGTGGTGGGCCTGTCGATGGGCGGCGGCGTCGCGCAGACACTCGCCGTGCGCAACCCCGAACGAGTCGATTCGCTGGCCTTGCTGGGCACCACCGATTACCCCTTCACCGAGGCCTTCCGAGTCCGTGCGCGCTCGGCGGAGGTCGACGGCATCGCGGCGCAGCTGGAACCCACGCTGACCCGCTGGTTCACCCCCGCGGCGCTCGCGGCGAACACCTGGGGTGTGCGCTACGCGCGGGAACGGATTCTGCGCTTCCACCCCGAGGACTGGGTCGCGGCCTGGAATGCGTTCGCGGAGATGGACGTTCAAGGCAAGCTCGCGGATTTCGGCAAGCCGGTCCTGGTTCTCTCGGGAGAGAAGGACGCCTCCTGCACCCCGGAGATCATGTCCGGAATCGCCGATCGAATCCCCGGCTCGAAGTTCCAGGTGCTGCCGGGCACCCCGCACCAGCAGACCCTGGAACAGCCCGAACTGGTCGCCGAGGCGCTCGACGCGTTCCTGCCCGCCGAGCGCTGATCGACCTAACTCCGCTGGAATTCGTAGGTGTGGAAAGCCAGGCTGCGGCCGATCTTTCGAATGTCGACCAGACGTAGCGGCCGCTGGCTGGTCTCGTCGAACAGGCGTAGGCCCGTCCCCAAGACGACGGGGAACACCACCAGCCGCAGTTCGTCGGCGAGACCGTGGTCGATCAAGGTGCATACGAGCTGGTAGCTGCCGTAGACCAGGATCTCGCCGTCCATTGTCCGCTTCAGCTCCGAAATCTCCTTTGCCGCATCACCATTGAGGATGGTTGCGTTGCTCCACCGGGAGCGGTCCAGTGTCGAGGACACGATGTATTTGGGGAGGCTCTTCACCCCGGTCGCCCATTCGGGGCTCACTCGCGTTTCCGCGTCGTCGCGCGAAAGCATTCGGGTCTCGAACCATCCGCTGCTGCGCCTGCCGAACAGCAGCGCCTCGACACCGCGCAGTTCCTCGGTCTCGCGGGCGACCCAGGCTTGGAGGTCGTCGGCGCCCACGAACCGGTGAAACCAGCCGCCCCGCGCGAAGCCCTCCTCGCCGTCGGGGTCCTGAACCACGCCGTCGAGCGTGCTGTTCGAGCTGATGACGATCTTTCCCATTTCCGTGCTCCTTCGGCTCGGGATCTCTTCTGATCGGGTAGACGCCGGGGCCACCGGGAAATTGGGCGCGCGGAGACCGCCCAAGCGGGCAGGCGATCAGAACGCGTTCGGCGACCTGGTGGCCGTGCACTCCCGCGAGTTGCAAGTGCACTGCAATCGCATTCTGGGATCGCTGCAGGATGCCGAGGACGCACTCCAGGAGACCTGGTGTCCGCGTGGCGGCCCGGCCGCCCGCTACGAGACCACCGAGGCCATCTCTTTGGCCTTCATCACCGCCCTGCAACTGCTGCCCCCACGCCAACGCGCCGTCCTCATCCTCCGCGACGTGCTCGGCTATCACGCCTCCGAAGTCGCCCGAATGCTCGACGCCACACAGGAATCGGTGCAAAGCGCCCTCAAACGCGCTCGCGCCACCGTGGACAACAACCTCGCTGACACCAACACTCTTGCCCGCCAACCGGATTCGGTCGCCGAACACCGCCTCGTTGCCCGCCTCACCGACGCCCTGGAACGCGCCGACCTCGACGCCCTCATCGACCTGCTCGCCGCCGACGTCCGGCTCTCCATGCCCCCGGTCATGCTGGAATACCGCGGCACCGAGGCCGCCCGCCGCGTCCTCGCCGCAGTCACCTTCCGCCCCGGCCTCCGCTACCGCGTCATCCCCACCCGAGCCAACACCCAACCCGCCGTAGCCCTCTACCTAGCCGACCCCCACACCCCCCTGCACCACGCCTACAGCCTCCTGTCCATCACCGCCACCGCCGACCACATCACCGCCCTCACCTGCTTCACCCCTGAGCTCCTCCCGCACTTCGGCCTCCCCCGAACCCTCCCCGCAACAGACCGGCCCTGAGGCTCTGTCGTTGGGCGATCGATCCGGCTGCGGATACGTTTCGGGCCGGGGCACCGTGGTGGCCCGGCCCGAAACGTGCTGCGGAGGTGGGGGAATCAGTTGGTTTGGGCGCAGATTCCGTTGAGGATGGGGGCGGCGTTGCCGATCATGGCGACATCGCCCTTGGCGAGGGCGTTGGCGTAGTTGGAGATGGCCATCTGCTCCTGTCCGCTGGCGTCGATGGCGTACAGGCGGTTGGCCGCGTCCTGCATCTGCTGGGGGCTCGGGCCCAGCGAGCCGTAGCTGTTGAGGACGTCGCTGGCGGCCTGGCAGGCGGGGGACAGGGCGTACGCGTTGCCGGCGGGCAGCACCAGCAGGGCGGCGACGGCGCCGGCGGCCAGCACGGCGGAGGGCAGAATCTTGCGCATTCGTTTCACTCCCGGAAGCTCGTGATCAATGTTCGCCACCGAGTTTGCCTGATGCACAGCCGAAACCGAGCATCGCCCCGGCGCGAATCGAGCCGATAGGGGATTGTGGGGGATTGCGCGGGCGCGGATTAGGGGAATGGTCGATCGTTGAGCGGATGACGAGATTCGAACTCGCGACCCTCACCTTGGCAAGGTGATGCGCTACCAGCTGCGCTACATCCGCGTGCTCACCCCGGCCGCGAGGACCGATCGGCTTGCGGGACAGACCATTAGCCTATGGGTGGGCGGTGAAAGCAAATCGACGTCAGCGGTAGATGTAGACGCCGCCGTCGCCGAAGGGGATGGCGCGGTCCACGGTGTGGGCGACGCCGTTGTCGTCGGTCTGGGTGCAGTCGTGGGGGAACAGCGAATAGTGGCCGTCACCGCCGCTGCAGATGAGCGGGTGGGAGGTGCCGTAGGGGCTGATCAGGATCCGCGACGACAGGATCAGATTGTCTTGCGCGGCGAACCTGCTGGACCAATCGTGCGGGCCGAACAGATCATCGGGCGAATCGGCGGAGGCCAGCGGCGCGGCGGCGAGCAGAGCGACGGTGGCGATGCCTGCAGAGGCGAGTACTCGTTTCATGTGATCACTATCGGCCATGCGGTTCGGCTATTAGCGCAAATCCTGAGTCGTGCCTCCCATGTCACGGTAGGCATCGATTGTGGCACCGATCACAGCGAGCAGTCCGCAACATGCCGCACGCCGATCACCCGCACCCGTATCCTCGCTTCCCGGGTATCACCGAACAACTCGAGTTCCAGTCTCGCTGATGAGGCGGAGATAGCCGAGTCGGCTGGTCGGTGCGGCGGTAGGGGCTAATGGTCGGTGCCCAGGGTGATTTCGGGATTGCTTCTCGTGCAACCGATTCCGGCCGACTGGGCCCGGGCACTGGCCGGTTCGGGATAGCAGAAAGGCCCGGTGGGGACCGGGCCTTTCTGGTCAAACTGTGGTGCGCGATACTGGGATTGAACCAGTGACCTCTTCCGTGTCAGGGAAGCGCTCTCCCGCTGAGCTAATCGCGCGGAAATCCCCCTTTGAGCGGATGACGAGATTCGAACTCGCGACCCTCACCTTGGCAAGGTGATGCGCTACCAGCTGCGCTACATCCGCGTGCTCACCCGGCCTTGTGGGCCGATCGGCTTGCGGGACAGAACATTAGCCTATGGGTAGGTGGTAAATGCAAATCGCCTGGAAAACCGGGATTTTCGGGCGTGGCGCGGCGGAGTGGGCGCGGGGAGGTGGTGCGGGGGACCGAGATTGCCTCCCACTTCACCATAACCCGCCGGGCGGGGCTTGCCGCAAGGCCCCGACGGCGGGCTATAACTGCTGGTCGAAGGCCGACCGGGAGGAGTTTCGATGCGGGTGCTGCTGTCGACGATCGGGTCGCGGGGCGAGGTGCAGCCCATGCTGGCGCTGGGGCTGGAACTGGAGCGGCTGGGAGCGCGGGCGCGGTTGTGCGCGCCACCCGATTTCAGGGAGCTGATCGCCGGATTCGGGCTGGAGTTCGTTCCGGTCGGACCGAGGGTGAGTCAGGCGGGGCGCGGCACGCCGCCCACACCGGAGCAGCGCCGTGCCATGATCGCGGGCACGGTGACCGACCAGTTCGAGGCGGTCGGCGCCGCCGTCGCGGACTGCGCTGTGCTGGTTGGTTGCGGGGCGCTGCAGATCGCCGCCCATTCGATCGCCGACGCGCACGGAATCCCCTACATCTATGTCGCTTACGCCGCGAACACCCTTCCCTCCCAGCACCTTCCACCGCCCCCGCTGGGC
Organism: Nocardia yunnanensis; assembly: GCF_003626895.1. Taxonomy (GTDB): domain Bacteria; phylum Actinomycetota; class Actinomycetes; order Mycobacteriales; family Mycobacteriaceae; genus Nocardia; species Nocardia yunnanensis. The sequence goes on from NZ_CP032568.1 coordinate 4,958,365, forward strand.
CCCGGCGTCGACGCCACCGCGGACAACGCCACCCAGTGGAAGCAGGATGCCGACCGCTGGAACGCGCTGTGGGCCGGCCCGCTCAATGCCCGCCGCGCCGCCGACGGCCTGCCCCCGGTCGCCGACGTCCGCGACCACATCTTCACCGAACGCCCCTGGCTCGCCGCCGACCCGACCCTCGGACCCTGGCCCGAACCCGGCGGCGGGGACGTCTGGCAGCCCGGAGCCTGGATGCTGCGCGAACCCGCACCCCTGGACGCCACGCTCGAGGATTTCCTCGCGGCCGGGGAACCGCCGGTCAACTTCGGATTCGGCAGCATGCACATGGCCACCGAAACCGGCCGTGCCGCACTCGACGCCGCCCGCGCGCTCGGCCGCCGGTCCATCCTGCTGCGAGGCTGGTCCGGCCTGACCGTGCCCGAGGACGCACCCGACTGCCTGACGATCGGCGATGTGGACCATCAGGCCCTGTTCCCGCGTGTCGCCGCCGTGGTCCATCACGGCGGCGCGGGCACGACCACGGCCGTGGCCCGCGCGGGCGTGCCCCAGGTGGTGGTCCCGCAGCGATTCGACCAGTTCTACTGGGCCGACCGGGTGAGCGCCCTCGGCATCGGATTCGCCCACGCCCCCGGCGAAGTCACCGCGGCCTCGCTGAAAACGGCGCTCACCCGCGTGCTCACGCCCGAGACCGCCGCCCGTGCGCGGGAGCTGGCCCCGGCCATCCGCACCGATGGCGCGACCCGCGCCGCCGAGCGGATCATCGCCCTCGCGCGCTGACCGCGTTCACTCGCCGACCGGTTGCGGCTCGGGCGCTTCCGCGGCCTGTGCGCGGGAAAGCCATACGGCCGCAACGCACATCACCACCACCGACAGCCCGACGAACGCGGTGCCGACCGGGCCGCTGCGCAGCCGCTCCTCGAGCACGGTCATGCCCAGGAAGGCCGCGCCCAGCGGTTCGGCGACGGTGAAGGCGGGCAGCGACGCCGACAGTGGACCGACCTGATAGCCACGCTGTTGCACATACAGGCCGAGCATGCCGCAGGCCACGAGCACATACAGCTCCCACCCGGTGACCGCGGTGCGAATGCTGTGCCCGAACTGCTGGGTGACGTTCTGGGTCAGCGCGGCGGAGATGCCGAACAGCAGCCCGGCCGCCGAGCCCAGCAGCAGCGCTTGCAGCGTCGGCACTTTCACCGTCGTCGCCACCGCGATCGCGGCCACGATGACGCCGACGAGCAGGCCCAGCGGCAGCACCCAGTGATGCCACGGTGCATGCGGCACGCCCTCGGTGGGCTCGCCCACCACCAGGAAGCAGGCCAGCGCGATCGACAGCGCCGCCGCCTGCGCCCACATCGCCCCGGTCACTCGCCGCCCGCTGTAATGCGCGGCCAGCGGCAGCGCGAACACCAGCGCCGTCACCAGAATCGGCTGCACGACCAGCACCGATCCCAGCGCCAGCGCCGCCACCTGGAAGCCGAAACCGCCCGCGTCGCCGATCAGCCCCGCCACCCAGCGCGGATTCCGGATCAATCTGGCCAGCAGCGCATCCCCTTCGGCCACATCCGCGGCGGCCCGCTGCTGCGCCACCGCGGACACGGCGAACAGCACGGCACCGACGAACGCACACACCACGGCCGCGATAGGTAGGTTTCCCACGCCGCCAGTCTGCCCGACGCCACCATGCCGGTCGGTCGCCAGCCCCATCCGCGCGCCCGGGACGGGATCGTCCCGGGCGCGCGTGATCAGGACAGCTGGACGACCGCGGTGGCGCGGCCGAAGACCTTGCGGCCCTCGAACATCGCGGTGATCGCGACGGTGGCGGTGCGGGCGTCCGGGTCGATCGACTTGATCTTGCCGGCGTATTCGACGGCCGTCGGCCCGGCGTCGGTGACGTAGACCGGGTTGCTCATGCGGACGCTGAGTTGCTTGAGCGCGCCCGGGTCGCCGAGCCAGGAGGTGACGAAGCCCGCGGCATACGCCATGGTGAGCATGCCGTGGGCGACCACACCGCGTTCCAGGCCGACCGTGCGCGCGGCTCCCGCATGCCAGTGGATGGGGTTGGCGTCGCCCGCCACGCCCGCGTAGCGGACCAGATCGCCGATGGTGAGAAGGACTGTGCGGGAAGGAAGTTCGTCACCCACCGCGACGGTCGCGGCGGCGCGGGAATGGGCGCTGCGATGGGCGGCGTAGCTCGGATGCCAGGTGGGCAGCTCAGTGCGGCGCGGGGCGCGGCGGCGGAAGGTGTCCATGCCCCGATGCACGATCTCGCCGATCAGACGGTCGGCCTCGGCATGGTCGTCGGACTGTTCGGAGCGGGCGATGACGCTGGTCGCCCCGGTCATGACCGCCTCGCCGCGCTGATCGGTGATGACGTTCTCGAACACGAACATATCGCCGCCGAACGCCTGCCGGAACGACCGCAGCGCCACATTGCTGGTCAGCCGGTCCCCGGCCAGGATCGGCCGATGGAACTCCAGCACCTGATCGGTCTGCACCGAGGCCCGCAGGTCGTAGCCGGTGAGCATGCCGCTCATGGCGTGCTGCACGGGCGCGGCGAGCATGGAGGCGAAGGTGGGCGAGGCGGGCAGGCTCGGATAGCCGAGCGCCGCCGCGGCCGACTCGTCCCAGTGCGCCGGATGATCGTCCTGCACCGCCGCCGCGTATTCGCGCACCTTCTCCCGGCCGACCTCGTAGTCGCCGTCGAGCCGAAACCTCCGGTCCACCATCGACACCGCGTGCGCGACCGCGTCGAAAACATCGGTGTGCGAAACGGACTCGGCCGTATCGGTGGTGCTGGACTCCATGATGCGCAAGACGATCCCCTCTGTCGTGGATGACGAACTGACGGAAATCAAGCGATCCGAACCCGCGCGCGACCGCATGCCGACTGTTTGCCGGCCCGCTCGCGAGCGAGCCATCGAGGTGGAGCGGTAGCCGTCCAGTACGGGACAGTCGGTACGACGGCATGCGAAGGATAGCCACCCCGGCCGCTGCGCGATACTGCAGGGATGCCCACCGATACCGTCCTGATCATCCAGCACGTCGAGGTCGAGACGCCCGGCCTGATTCTGGACGTTCTGCACGACCATCGGATCCCGACCATCACCCGCAACCTGATCGCCGACCCGGAGGCCGAACTGCCCGCGCCGGCCGAGCTGGCCGGACTGGTGATCATGGGCGGTCCGATGAACGCCGACCAACTCGACGCCTACCCGGGTTTGCGGCGCGAGCGCGAATTGCTCACGGGGGCACTGCGATCGGAACTGCCGACATTGGGTGTCTGCCTGGGTGCGCAGCTGTTGGCCCGCGCGGCCGGACTGGAGGTCAAGCCGGGCGACCTGGGCTACGCGGACGAACTCGGCTGGGCGCCGCTGCGGCAGGTCGACCGCGCCGACCCGCTGGTGGGGTCGCTCGCCGACGCACCCGCGGTCCTGCACTGGCACGGAGATCGCATTGTCGCCACCGCCGCCCTCCCGGCGCTGGCCGCCACGGATTCCACTCCCGTGCAAGCCTTTCGGGCCGGACCGGTCGCGTGGGGGCTGCAATTCCATCCCGAGGTCGACCCGCCGCTGCTGGATCGCTGGCTGGCCGAACCCGACTTCGCCGCCGAGGCGCACCGGGTCCTCGGACCGGACGCCCTGGACATGCTGCGCACCCAGGCCCGCGCCGTCTTCCCGACCCTGCAACCGCTCTTCGAGCGCAGCATGAACTACTTCTGTTCGCTGATCCGAGCGCGAGTCTCGCACTGACGCAACGCGATCGGAGGACCGGCCGGGTGGCCGGGCCGCCGGCTAGCGGTCCGGGAGGGCATCGCAGGCGGCGGGCCGCTGCGTGCCTGACCCCCGCGAACCAATCTGCGGCGAATTCGGGTGCCGGCGGCGGTATCCGGCCCACAGCAGCTCGACCGTCCGGGCACGGAGCGCGGAGCGGAGCGTTGTGAGCCATCGGGGAGTTCCCGGCCGCGGAGAACTCGCGCCGGGTACGGACCGTTCCGGCTTGCTCTGCTCGGAACGGTCCGCGTCGGCTTGCCGGTGGCGCATGCGGTCGCGCTCGACGACCCGCGCGAACAGCCGCGTCACCACATCCTCGAGCCCGATGCCGAGCGATTCGGCGCGCAGCGCCGCCATTTCCACCGCGAGGTCACCGTCGACGGAGTCGGGGTCACTGAGCATTTCGTCCAGCGCCATGCCGTCGATGGCCTGTTCGCGGGTGAACTCCCAGCCGGGCAGCCAGCTCAGCACCCACGCGCCGCCGTCGGGGCCGGGCACCAGGTGCGCGGTCTCGGGCGTCAGGTCGCTGGTGATCGCGCGACCGGAGATTCGGAGCGCCATGGCCTTCCACTTTCTCGGCGGGGGACTGTGCGATCGAATCTACGGCCACGCGCTTGCGACTCTCTATCGATTTCCTTGCGTACCTGCGAAGGTCCCGGCCAAAGCGGCCGCGGTGGCCGGGTAGCGCGCGAGCAGCTCGGTGAGCTCGCGGTTTTCGGCCGGTCGGGTCGCCTGCCAGCCGCCCGCGTAGCCGAGCAGCGCCGCCAGCGCGTCACAGGCGACGGGATGGGCGGCCAGCAATTCGGTCACCGGGCCGCTCGGCGCCGCCGCGACCGGGGTTGCGGTCGGCGTGGATTCGGCAGACCAGGGTGGCACGAAGGCGTCCACGGCCGGTAGCGCGCCCGGGAACGTGCGCCCCGCCTCCCGGACCAGGCCGGGGATCAGCTCGCCGGTCTGATCCTTCAGCGTGGTGATCAGCTTGGGCAGCCACGGTAGCAGCACCGCGTCCGGCAGGCTGCCGAAAGCCTTCGACAACACCTCCACCACAAAGGGTTTCAACCCCGGAGCGGGATCGATGGCGTGGACGAAACCGCTTACGTACTGCGGAACCGTCGGCAGCACCAGCGGATTGGCCAGCATCGCGTCACAGCGTTGCCGCAGTTCGGCCATGCTCAGCAGGCCCAGCTGGAAGCGCGCCGACCACAGCAGCGCCACCTTGGCCGGGGCCTCCGGATGCGATTGCAGCACCGCCAATTCCAGCTGCGTGTGATCGCAGCCCAGCGACAGCGCCAGATTCTCCATGCCGAACAGGAATCCCAGCATGGCCGCCACCTGCGCGGGCCCGGTCTCCTCCGCGGCGAAGGCGGTGGGCAGCAGCGTGCAGTAGTGCGCGTACCCGGCCGTCACGAACCGTTCGCACCAGGCCGGCAATCCGGTCGCGGTGGAGCGGAAGTAGTTGAGCAGCACTCGGATACGACGCAACACCACCGGTGCGTCGTCGACCGTCCGCTCGGCGGCGAGCAGTTCCACCGCGCGCGTGCCCAATTCGTCGGCGAGCCGGGCCGAACGCAGATACACCAGCGCGTCCTCGACCGCGGCCAAGGCGGTGGCGGCGGTCGCGTTCGGCGCCGACACCGCGGCACGCAACCGCTGCTCCAGCACCTGTTCGACCGACACGCCCTCATAGCCCAGCTCCACCAGCGAGCGCTGATACTTGCCGAGCCCGATGTCCCAGCTCTCCTGAATCGAGGTCTCGCCCAACCCCCGCGATCCCATGATGGGCCGCAGCGCGTCCTGCGGCAGCAGCCGCCGCAGCAGCCACAGCAGATCCGAGCACGGCCGCAGCTCCGGAGTCGCCTTCAGATCCAGCAGCGCGCGTTGCAGGGTCCGCTTGGACAGATCCAGACCCAGCGGTCGCAGCCGATCGAGCACATCGCGGGCCAGCGGGGGCAGCGCCGCGTAGCCGACCTGGCCGATGCGGTCGCCGCCCAGCAGGATCTCGCACAGCCGCCGCACGTCCCGCCGCCCCGGCACCCGATCCTTCTCGATGCAGGTGACGGCCGCGTCCTGGAAGTCGTAGGGGGTCGGGCGAGTGCGATTGCGCAAGCCCGCCAACAGGATCGAGGTCTCGAAGACGGCGATGGCGTCGGCGGTGCTGGCCAGGTAGCCGTTGCGCCGGGCCAGTCGCACGATGTCCACCGACCACTCCAGCAGCTCGGCCTCGTCGAGCGGGTCCAGCGCCGGCGGCCGGGACAGAAAGCCCGAAAGCTGGTCCGTCACCGCCGATTCCGGTATTGCGGGGGCAAGCGATTTCGCCGCCCGTTTCTTCACACCCTGCTGCCCCTCCAGCTGAAAGGACTGCAACTTCCCGCGCCGCAACCCTTTCGCCCAGGTGGCCGCCGCGATCGACACCGCGCCGCCCGCCAGCCCGAACTGCGCCTCGATCGCCGAGTGGCTCGAGGGGATGAGCCCGTAATGCCAGGTGGTGGCCGAGCGCGGCGAGATCTCGAACGGCGCGGTCGAATCCACGCCGAACTGCGCCACCGGGCTCGCCGCGTGCGCGGCCCCGCACACGTACAGCGCCTGCGCCGCATCGATCTCGTTCGCGGCCAGATGTTCCCGCATCCGGGTCCACATGTACCGCTCGCGATCCTCGTCCTCGACGGTGGACCCGCGCCGCAGCCGCCGGAACAGGCTGCCGATCATCACCATGACCTGGCGGTAGGTGTCGTAGTCGGCGTCCACCAGCGGCTGCTCGACGTACTGGTCCCACCATTCCGACCAGTGCCGCACCTTGCCGTGATGCAGCAGATGCTCTTCCAGTTCGGCGAAACGCGGTCGCAGATCACCGATTTCGAGACCGACCGCGCCGCCGTGCAGGCCGTCGTCGCCCGGCTCGCCGTCCTCGCCCGCGCCCTCGGCGGGCGCCGGTTCCTGCGTGGGTGCCCATTGGAAGACGTGATCGGTGGAGCGATCCACCAGCACCAACTCCACGCCCGGGGTGTCGAGCGCATAGGCGATGGCCTGATACTCGGCCGAGGATTCGGTGATCGGCGCGACCACCGACAGCGGCGCCCACTCCGCCGGGAAACCCTCGATCTCGGTGGCGAAGGCCTGCAAGGCGATCGGCAACCGGCAGTTGCGCAGCTCGTCCAGCAGCGGCCGCAGATCCTCGCACAGCTCCAGGTAGACGACCCGCGGCTGCTTCTCGCGCAGCCGCCGCACCATCGCCAGCCCGGAGGCGGGGGAGTGGTGACAGACCGGGAAGATCTCCAGCCGCTCCGACAGCGCCCGGTCGACATCGTCGACCATGCCCGCCAGGATGTCACCGGCCGCGCCGGGCAGGCCGGCGAATGCGACCGCCGCGTCCGCCAGCTGATCCCGCAGCGCCGCAAAGGTATTCGACCTCGAAGCAGCGGCGGTCACGGTGCTCACGACAGCCTCGCGATCGCGGCCCGGCCGCCCTCGAGGAATTCGCCCCACGCCGCGTTGCCCTTCTTGTCCTTGGTGCGCGGTTCGACCACGCCGTGCAGATACTTGTTGAGGATCGCCAGATCCTCGGGCGTGCGCCGCGCCAGCGAGCCGACCAACGACCCGGCGAGGGTCTCGGCGCGCAACTCCTTGGCCCCGAAGAACTGGCTGTGCAGAATCGCGTCCTCGAGCACACCGATCTGCTCGGCGGTCGACAGCGCCGACTCCAGCTTGTCGTCATCGCTGGTGGCCGACGCCGCGGCCGCGCGCAGATCGGCGAAGCTCTCGAGCAGGATGTCCAGCAGCGTTGGCGGCAGCTCCAGCTCGATGGAATGCCGGCGCAGCAGTTCCGCGGTGCGGAAGCGCACGATCTCCGCTTCGCTCTTCTTGTTGGCCACCACCGGAATTCGCACGAAGTTGAAGCGCCGCTTGAGCGCCGAGGACAGGTCGTTCACACCCCGGTCGCGGCTGTTGGCGGTGGCGATGATGGAGAAACCCGGCTGCGCGAACACCACATTGTCGTCGTCGAGCTCGGGAATGGAGACGTACTTCTCCGACAGGATCGAGATCAGCGCGTCCTGCACATCGCTGGTGGAGCGGGTCAGCTCCTCGAAACGGCCGATCACGCCCTGTTCCATGGCGGTCATGATCGGCGACGGGATCATCGACTCCCGCGACTGGCCCTTCGCGATGACCATGGAGATGTTCCAGGAGTATTTGATGTGATCCTCGGTGGTGCCGGCCGTACCCTGCACCACCAGCGTCGAGTTGCGGCTGATGGCCGCCGACAGCAACTCCGCCAGCCAGCTCTTGCCGGTGCCCGGATCGCCGATCAGCAGCAGTCCCCGGTCCGAGGCCAGGGTGACGATGCTGCGCTCGACGAAACTGCGGTCACCGAACCACTTCTGCTCCACCTGCCGATCCAGGCCGTCGGCGCGTTCGGAGCCGAGTATGAACAGCCGCACCATCTTCGGGCTCAGCCGCCACGCGAACGGTTTGGGGCCGTCGTCGATGGACTCCAGCCAATCCAGCTCCGCGGCGTACTTGACCTCGGCCGGGGCGCGCAAAACGTCGTTCATGGGGTGTCTCCTAGTCGAGGAAGTTCTTGAGTTCGCGCACGAGCTTTTGAATGCGGCCGGAAATCACCGGGGTGCCCAGGGCCTTGAACCGTTCCCGGAACCACGGATTGACCTCCTGGCGGCCGGAACTGTTCACCGAGCCGACGGGGATGAGCTTCACCCCGGAGCGGTACACCGCCTCCATGGCCTCGAACAGCGGCTGGGAGCGGTCGAACTCGTAGAAGTCCGAGATCCACACCAGCACGGTGTTCTTCGGGTCGGTGATCTTGGGCTGGGCCATCGCCATGGCGATCGGTCCGTCGTTGCCGCCACCGAGGTTGGTGCGCAACAGCACCTCGAACGGATCGTGCACCCACGGGGTGAGATCCAGGGCGCGGGTGTCGTAGGCGATGAGATGCACATCCACCTTGGGCAGCCCCGCGAAGATCGACGCCAGGATGGTGCAGTTCACCATGGAGTCGACCATGGAACCGGACTGGTCCACCACCACGATCATGCGAGCCGGCACGGTGCGCTTGGCGGTCTGCCGGTAGTAGAGCCGGTCGACGTAGAGGCGTTCGTCGGTCGGGTTCCAGTTGGGCAGGTTCTTCCAGATCGTCCGATCCACATCAAGATTGCGCCGGATGCGCTTGGGCGGGACCGAACGGTCGACCGTGCCGATGCTGGTCTGCTGCACCTGGGTGCGCAGCACCTCGGCGACCTCGTCGATATAGCGGCGGATCAGGCGCTTGGCATTGGCCAGGGCCACGCCGGACAGATTGTGCTTGTCGCGCAACAGTTGTTCGATGAGCGACATGCTCGGGGTCAGCTGCGCGGCCAGGTGCGGATCGGCGAGGACTTCGCGAAGTCGCATGCGCGACACCAGGTCACCCTCCAGCCCGGTGAGCACGCCCTGTACGGCCCCGGCCTGTTCCTCGCCCAGGCTGCGGCGCAGCCAGTTGGCGTCGGACTGCCAGCCCGCCAGCTGCGTGGCGCTGACCTGGCCGGAGCCGGTGGCGAACACATTGAGCAGCAGCTTGGAAACCAGTGCGGCGGTGCGGACATCGGCCGCGCCGATGGGCTGCGGAATGTCACCGTCGGAGTCCTCGGCGGCTTCGGGGGTCGCGGTTTCGCTTTCGGTGAAGTCGAGGTGTTCGAACTCCGCCTTCATCTCCGGATACCGCTGCACCACGGTGTCGATGGACAGCCCCGGATCCAGCACTGCCAGCGGCAGCCCCAGATCCTCGACGATTCCGGCACTGGCCTGCTCCAGCGTCGGCTGCTGATCCCCGGCGAAAACGCCGGCCAGCAACCGCCAGTACAGCACTTGACGTCGCGTCTCGTGATTGGTCATTTGCGCAGCAACCGTCCCGCTCGTTCCCGCAGCACCGCCACGGCATCGCCCGACTTCGCCTGTGCCTTGGAGACTTTCGCATCGGTCGGCCCGAGCGCCCAATCGCCGTTGTGCAATACCGTGAGCGCGGTCTTGACCTTGCGCCGCACCGCCAGCGGACGCAGCGACCAGTCGCCGTCCCAGCGCAGCAACCCGATCATGGCGCTCGAGTTGGTGACCGCGACCGGTGTCAGCGGTCCCGCCGACGGCAGTGCGTCGAGTTCCACTCGAATTCGCTGCGCGCCCATTTCCAGTGCGCCCTCGCGGAACCGGTACCCCTCGAGCACAACCGGTTCGGCGAGGTGGATCGGATCGCGATCCAGAGGCGCGGCGGCCGGAGCCTGCGCCCGCGGCAATTGCACGGTGGCGGTGACGAAGGGATCCGCGGCCTCCCCGGCCTTGGCGCGATCGTCGTCCCACAGCAGATCGCCGGTGGCGGCCAACGGCATCTCGGTGAGCTCCAGCGCCCGATGCTCGGCCAGCGCGGTCAGCAACTGCTTGTGCCCGCCCAGTAGCTGCCAGATCGCCGGTCCCACAATGGTGTCCACCTTGGCGGCCGCCACCGACAACCGAACCCGGCGCACCGGTCCGCCCGCCGTCTCCAGCACGCCGTACACCTGCGCCTGCACCGCGGTCCCGTGCTCGTGCACATCCACCCCCAGTGGCAGCAGCCGACCCGAAACAGCTTCGGCCGCAGCAGATTCCGCGCCGCGCCAGGACAGCAGCAGCGCACGCGTCCACAGATCCGCCCAGCGTCGCGCCGGCACCCGGTCCATGGTCGCGATCGGCGCGCAGCCACCCAGTTCGGCGCTGAAACCGTCCAGCAGCACCGCCAGCCGTCGCAGCGTGGGATCGGCCAGCAGCGACTCCACCGTCCTATCCGCCGCCGACACCAGCTCGTGGTCCACGCCGCGCCAGCCGGCGACGGCCAGCTCACCCAGCCAGGCCCGCGACCCCGCAGCCACGGGGCTGGGGAGGGCGGCGGCCGGTTCGACGGCCCACTCGATTCGGTTGCGGCCCAACGCGTTGTCGGCTTGCTCGAGCAGTGCGTCGTGCACCGCGCCCAGCAGGGCGGCGCGCGCCGCGGCCAGCGCCGTCAGCTCCGCCACGCCGACCGCGCCCGTGTTCACCTTCGCCACCGCGGCGGCCGCCGCCTCGGCCAGCGGCGAACCCGCTACGGCCGCGGCTAATCCCGCCAAGGCCGCGCCCTGCGGTTCCGACACCCGGGCGAATCCGGCGACCAGCGCGGCGTCGAAACCGCCCACGGTCTCGAGGGCCGCTGTCACGCCCGCGGGCGCCTCGGCCAGTGCGGCCAGTTGACTTTCCAGCATCAGCGACCCACCCCCGCCGGGAACCAGTGCAGTTCCGGGATCGGCGAGGTGCCGCCCGGCAGTTCCAGATAGCTCAGATGCCGCAGGAACCGGCTGAACACCGCCGCGGCCGGCACCGGATCACGAGTGCCATTGAGACAGTGCGTGATTCGCCCGCCCTCCGGCACCTCCACGCGCAGGAATCGGGCCACCCGATCCTGCCCGTACTGCAGCACCGCCTCCTCGATGAGCGCGTCCAGGTGCTTGCACGCCCAGCCCTGATTCAGTCCGCCACAGGGTCGATTGTTGTTGGTGCTGCAGCTGAGGCCGTGCGTCCCCGCCGTCACCGACGCCACGTACACCCGCGAGATGTCCGACCCGCTCGACACCACGCCCTGCAGCCGCCCGTCGGCCAGTTCCACGAACGGCGCCTTGGTGAGTTTCCGCGCCGCCACAGCGGGCAAAACCCTTACCACAGAAGCATTTTCCCAATCCGGCCCATCCGGCTCGGGACTCGTATTCGAGACCATCGTTCTCCCTCCCGGTCGATCACGATGCGCTCAAGGTAGGTGACCCCACCGACAACTGGACCGAGCAGTCCGAAACAGCTGGTCCGCGGTCGAATGACCGGTTGGTGCGGCCCGAAACTAGTTGGGCGCGAGGGCGTCTGCGAGCGCGGTGAGCATCGGCGCGCAACCGGCGTCGAGGGTCAGGGCGGCGAGTTCGTCGGCGCGGGTGCGGCCCCGGTTCAGGATGACCACGGGCCGGCCGGCCTTGGCGGTGTGGCGCGCGAAGCGCAGACCGGACATGACCGTGAGCGACGAACCGACGACGAGCAACATGTCGGACCCCTCGACCAGACTGTAGGCGGCGGCCACGCGGGGCTTGGGGACGGATTCACCGAAATAGACGATGTCGGGTTTGAGCATGCCGCCGCAGCGCAGGCAGTCGACCATGCGGAAGGACTCGGTATCGGTGACGACGGCATCGGCGTCCGGCGCGACCTCGGAGCCGTCGATCGGGACGGCTTCGGCGAAGCCCGGATTGACGGCCTCGAGCCGTTCGGCCAGCGACAGACGGGAGGTGAGCGATTCGCAGGACAGACAGCGGACCCGCGCGTAGACGCCGTGCAGATCGATGACCCGCCGCTGGCGGGCCTTGGTGTGCAGCAGATCCACGTTCTGGGTGATCAGACCGGTGACCACCCCGGCCCGTTCCAGCCGGGCCAGGGCCCGATGCGCCGGATTGGGCCGCGCCGCGTCCATGTGCCGCCAGCCGATGTGGTTGCGCGCCCAATACCGTTGCCGGAACACCGGATCCCCGACGAACTGCTGATAGGTCATCGGCGTGCGCGGCGGTGATTCGGGCGAGCGGTAATCCGGAATACCACTGTCGGTGGAGATGCCGGCACCGGTGAGCACGGCCACCCGCCGGCCCGCGACCAGCTCCAGCAGGCGATCGAGCTGCGGCGCGGAACCTGGATCGGGCATACGGCCAGCCTACGACGCCCGCCGAGGGTGGCCTCGGACACGTTGTGTCACACCGGCCGGGCCCGCATCGTCACCAAGGCAGAACGCCGCACCGGCGTCACGAACTCGACGAAGGAGATGGTCATCATGGCGAAGACGGTTCTGGTCACCGGCGGCACCGGCACCCTGGGCACGCTGGTCACCCCGCTGTTGCGCGCGGCCGGAGTGTGCGTGCGAGTGCTCAGCCGCACCGCGCGCGCAGGCGCCGACGGCATCGAGTACGTGGCGGGAGACCTGCGGACCGGCGCGGGCATCGCCGAGGCGGTCGCGGACGCCGACACCGTGCTGCACCTGGCGGGCACCCAGAAGGGCGACGGCGCCAAGACCCAGACCCTGGTCGACGCCATCGACGCCGCGGGGGTGTTCCCGCACCTGGTCTACATCTCGGTGGTCGGCGCGGAGCGGGTGCCGGTGGAGAGCGCGCTCGATCGCCAGACCATGGCCTACATGGCCTCGAAGCGGGAGGCCGAACTGGTGGTGGAGAACTCGGGGCTGCCGTGGACCATCCTGCGCGCCACCCAGTTCCACGATCTGCTGTTCACCATGGTTTCGGCGCTGGGCAAGATGCCGGTCGTGCCGGTCTTCGATTTCCGGTTCCAGCCCATCGAAACCGCCGAGGTGGCACGGCGTCTGGTGGAGCTGACCCTGGGGGAGCCGGCGGGCCTGGTCGAGGAGATCGGCGGCCCTCGCGTCTACACCATGAAGGAGCTCGAGCGCAGCTACCTGCGGGCGGTCGGCAAGCGCCGTCCGGTGATCACCATCAAGGCGCCCGGCAAGGCGTCGCGCGTCTACGCCGCGGGCGGCAACCTGACCCCGGAGCACGCGGTGGGCGAACGCACCTGGGAGGAGTTCCTGGCCGCCAAGCTCGCCACGGCGTGACACCCGGTGCGAGAGCGGTCAGCGCGGTCCGTTGGTGTTGAGATACACCACCGGGCCGGCGCCGAAGCGGCCGTGCGCGTTCATGTCCAGCAGGGCGGCCATCGCCTTGGCGGTGTACACCGGCTCCAGCGTCATCTGCTCGCGGTCGGCCGAAAGGGCTTGCGCGGTCGCGGCTTCCGGCATCGGATAGCCGTAGCCGGGGCCCAGATACTCGGTGACGATCTCGAGATTGCCGGTGGGGGACAGGGTCTCGGGAAGCCGGGCGCCGCGCTTGCGCAGCAGTCGTTCGCTGCGGCCCGCCAGCTTCGACAGCGTCGCATGGTCGAGTTTCAGTGTGTCGTTGACGATTACGCCGACGACCCGGGTCGAGAGTCCCGCCAGCCGCAGCCCGAGCGACAGCCCCGCCGCCGTCCCGCCCGAACCCACCGGGACCACGATATGACTCGGTTCCGGCAGCTCTCCGGCCCGCACCTGCGCCGCCAATTCCAGTGCGGCCTCGACGTATCCGAGCGCGCCGACCGCCGAGGATCCGCCCGCGGTCAGGAAGTACGGCGGCCGCAGACCCTGGAAGCCGCGGGCCAGCAGCCACGGCGCCATCGCGATCGTGCGCGCCTTGGTGTGCGTGAAATGCAGTTCCGCGCCCGAATCGCGCAGCCGTGCCAGCTGCGCCCGCACATGATCGTCCTCGGGCTGATCGGTCAGCGCCAGAACGGTTTTCACGCCGTGCTCGCGCCCGTAGCGGGCCGTGGCCAGACCCCAGTTGGTGCCCAGCCCGCCCACGGTCACGATGGTGGTCCGCCGCCGGCGCAGTGCGTCGGGCAGCAGCCATTCCAGCTTGCGCACCTTGTTGCCGCCCCAGCCGCCGTCACCGAAGGCGCTGTCGTTCTTGAGCCAGATATCCGCCCCGACCGTGTCGAGCGCCGCCAGCCGCCGCACCGGTGTCGGGCTGGTGCCCAGCCGCAGATGCGGCAGGGTCCGCGCGAGCTCGGGATAGCGCTGGTGCAGATGCGGAGTCATCACACCAACCCTATCGATCCGCCGGTGCGGCGACGAGTGTGGCGGGCAGCACAAGCCCGCCCGGGCGCTCCTGCTACGTTCCGAAACGAGAGCAATCAGTTTCGGCAAGGAGAACTCATGCCTGGGGTAACCGATCGAGTCGTCATCGTCACCGGAGCCGGCGGCGGTCTGGGCCGCGAGTACGCGCTGCTGCTGGCGCGCGAGGGCGCGCTGGTCGTGGTCAACGACCTGGGCGGCGCGCGGGACGGCAGCGGGTCCGGGCACAATATGGCCGACGCGGTGGTCGAGGAGATCCGCGCGGCCGGCGGCACCGCCGTCGCCAACTACGACAGCGTCGCCACCACCGAGGGCGCGCAGGCGCTGGTGCAGACCGCGCTCGACAGTTTCGGCGCGGTGCACGGCGTGGTCAACAACGCCGGCATCCTGCGCGATATGAGCTTCGTGAAGATGACGCCCGAGGCGTTCGAGGCGGTGCAGCGCGTGCATCTGTTCGGCGCGTTCAATGTCACCCACGCCGCGTGGCCGCATTTCCGCGAGCAGGGTTTCGGCCGCGTCGTCATGGCCACCTCCACCTCCGGGCTGTACGGCAATTTCGGCCAAGCCAATTACGGCGCAGCCAAACTCGGCATGGTCGGCATGATGAACACCCTGGCCATCGAGGGCCGCAAATACGACATCAAGATCAATGCGGTGGCGCCGATGGCCGCCACCCGCATGACCGCCGACATCGCCTCGGCCGAGATGCTCGAGAAGTTACCGCCCGCCCAGGTCGCCCCGATCGTGGGTTACCTGGTCAGCGAGGAGAACACCGATTCCGGCATGGTGCTGGTGGTCGGCGGCGGCGCGGTGCAGCGTGTCCAGTTGTTCGCGAACAAGGCCGTTCTGTTCAGTGAGGTCCCGACACTGGACCAGGTGCGAGAGAATTGGAGTCGTATTACCGATATGTCCGACGCTCAGCCGGGGGTCAATCCAGCGGGCTGAGCCTGCTCGAGGAGCTCGCCATGAGCGAGAACACGTGGGACGCAGTGGTTGTCGGGGCCGGGGCGGGCGGGCTGTGCGCGGCCGCCCGGCTCTCGCACCTCGGCTACCGCACCCTGGTGGTCGAACGTCTGGACCGGGTCGGAGGCCGCGCCTCCACCGAAGAGATCGACGGATTCAAGATAAACACCGGCGCGGTGGTCGTCGAATTGGGCGGCATCACCGAGCAGACCTTCGCGGAGGTCGGCGCGAAATTCGAAGTGCGCCCGGCGGATCCGCCGATTCTCTACCGCATCAACGGCCGCGACGTCGACATCAGCAGCGGCGGTTGGGGATTGCTGGTGCAGCAGCTGACCCGGCACGGCGCCAAGCTGCTCGCGGCCGCCCGCGACGACGGCGGCCCGACCGAGCGGGAGCTCTCCACCGCCGACTGGGTGCGCCGCTACACCAAAAACGATGCGGTGCAAGGGATCTTCCGCAATATGTGCGGTTCGATCTTCGCGGTCGGCTCGGAGGAGCTGCCCGCCCGCGTGTTTCTCACCTACATCACCCGCGGCTCGGCGTTCAAACGGCTGGGCTTCTGTCCCGAGGGCACCATCGGCATCTGGAAATCGCTGGCGGATGTGGTGGAGCGCAATGGGGGAGAGGTCTGGCTCGGCAGCGAGGTGCAGCGGCTGCATGTCGAGGGCGACCGGGTCACCGGCGCGCGAATCCGCCGCGGCGGCGAGACCGTCGAGGTGGCCTGCGCATTCGCGGTCAGCGATATCGGCCCCTCGGCGACGCTGGATCTCGTTGGGCCGGAACATTTCCCGGCCGACTATGTCGGTGCGGTGCTGCAACGCGATCTGCCCTGCGGCATGATCTCGGTCAACTTCGCCAGCCGTGAACCGCTGATCACCGCGCCGGGCCTGCTCAGCTTCGCCCGCACCCGGCGGCTGTGCTACGTCGCCAATTTCAGCGCCACCTGCCCGGAGATGGCGCCCGCGGGCTGGCATCTCTACGTCGGCACCGGGGTGCCCAAACCCGCGGTGGGCGATTTCGATTCCGAGGCCGACACCGCCCTGGTGCTGCAGGATCTGCGCGAGGAGATCCCGGGTTTCGATCGGGCGCGGATCCTGTCCATCGCCGTCACCCGCGACGACTGGCCGCCCCAGCGCGCCGTCGCCGGTTACGACCTCCCGCACGACACGCCGCTGCCGAACCTGTGGAACGTCGGCGACGCGGTGAAGGAATACGCCAACGGCGGCACGACGGCCTGCGCGGAGACCGCCAAGCTGGTGGTCGAGGAGATCCGCGCCGGCGGCTTCGGCCGGTCGACGTAACCGGTTCGGGCCGTATTCAATTCAGCTTCTCGGTCATGCCGGGCAGTCGATCCACCATGGCCACCACGTAGTCGGCGACGACCTCGATGAGCACCGGCCGCTCCACCTTCAGCCCGCCGTCGAGCCAGACCAGAATCAGCTCGGCCGCACCGCCGGTGATCAACTGCGCAAGCGCCGACAGGGCTGTGTCCTCACCCTCGGGGAGGTCGAGCAGCGCCCGGGTCTGCTCGATGAGCAGCGCCGCGACCTGCCGCATGCCCTCGAAGCGGCGGCGCATGAGCAGTTCGCTGCCGTACGCCTGGGCGAAGGCGATATTGGCGCGCCGCGGATCGTCGGTGACCGCGACGATCAGCGCGGCCACCCCGGCGCGGAGCTTCTGCTCCGGCCCGCCGGGGGTCTCGGCCATGGCGGTGCGGGCGCGTTCGAAGGCATCGCGCTGCACCTCGTCCAGCAGCGCCGTCGCCAAAGCGTCCAGATCGGTGAACGATTCGTAGAAGAAGCGCGGACCCACCTTGGCCTGCTCGCACACCCCGCGCACGGTCAGCGCGGCCAGCCCCTGGGTGCCCACGATGTCGAGAGCGGCGTCGAGCAATCGCCGCCGGCGTTGTTCGCGGCGCTCATCGGTGCTGGTGCCGCGATAGGTTCCGGTGGAAGCTCGCGTCACCCTGACAGCTTGGCACACAAATCAGGAAACGACCGTTTACGGATTTGGGCGCGTCCGCTACCGTGGGTGCATGGCTGTGCGAAAAGCCGTGGTGAACCATCGAATTCAGGGCCGCGCCGCCGGGGTGCTGCAACGCTATCCGAGCGCGCCGCAGGCGCTGGCGGACCCGCCGCCCGGCAGCGGACTGCTGCCGGTGATGGGCGATTACGGGCCGCCCGGCATCGGCCACGTGGTGTCCACCCTCGCCGATCCGCTGAGTTTCAGCCGCGAGCGCATGAAGCTCTACGGGCCGGTCCAATGGATGGGCATCTTCGGCCGCCGCATCGTGGGCGTCGGCAGCCCCGCGGCCTTCGAGGAATTGCTGCTCGACCGCAAGCACGTCTTCTCCGCGCAACGGGGCTGGGAATTCCTCATCGGTCCCTTCTTCCGGGGTGGAATCCTCTTGCGCGACTTCGACGATCACACCTATCACCGACGCATCCTGCAGCAGGCGTTCACCCGGCCGCGATTGATCGGCTACCTGAACCTGACCACCCCGCGCATCGTGCGCGGCGTCGACTCCTGGCTGCCCGCCCCCGACTTCCCGCTATACGACCACGTCAAGCGCATGCTGCTGGAGCAGGCCACCGTGGTCTTCGCCGGCGCCGAACTCGGCCCCGAGGGCACGCGGCTGGCGCGGGCCTTCGAGGACGCGGTGCACGGCGGCAAGGCCATTGTGCGCACGAATATGCCCGGGGGCGTGTGGAATCGGGGCCTGCGCGGGCGGCGGGTGCTGGAGGACTACTTCCGCCGCGAACTGCCCGCCAAACGCGCCGGTGACGGCGACGACCTGTTCAGCGTGCTGTGCCACGCCGAGACCGAGGACGGCGAATCCTTCACCGACGCCGACATCGTCGATCACATGATCTTCGTGATGATGGCCGCCCACGACACCAGCACCCTGGCCATCTCCATGCTCGCCTACGAACTGGCGCGCAATCCGGACTGGCAAGAGCGGCTGCGCGCGGAGAGTCAGGCGCTGGGCAAGCCGACCCTCGACTACGCAGATCTGGACCGGCTGCCCGCCCTGGAGATGGCCTTCCGCGAGACCCTGCGCATGTACGCGCCGGTCGGCCAGATGGTGCGGGAGGCGTTGGCCGACACCGATATCGGCGGCTACTTCATTCCCAAGGGCACGCTCGTCATGGCCGGGCCGTACTCCATGATGCGCAATGCGGAATATTGGCACGATCCGGACATTTTCGACCCGGAGCGCTTCGATCCCGCACGCGCCGAGGACAAGACGCACCGCTATGCCTGGCCGCCCTTCGGCGGTGGCGCGCACAAGTGCATCGGCCGCTACTTCGGCGGCATGACCGTCAAGGCCACCATGCACCGGATGCTGCTCGGGTACCGCTGGAGCGTGCCCAAGGGCTATACGGTGCCGCTGGTCGCCGGGACCGGGCCCACTCCCGCCGACGGGCTGCCGGTCCAGCTGCGCCGCCTCTGAGACGGCCGGTGCGACTCACCGCACGTCGCGCGGGATCCCGAGTTCGATGTCCAGATAACGGAGTTCGGGATCGCGGCGCTGCCCGTTGCGGAAGGCGCGGAACACCAGATCCTGGGGATGGCCGACGGTGAACACCTCGGTGAAGGTCGCCACCGTGCGCCGGGGCGCGTCGCACAGGCTGGGATTGAACCCGGCCTTGGCCAGCGGCCCCTCCCAGATCAGCGCCGCCCCGCCGGGCGTGCTGTGCGGGGCGAAGCTCCAGCCGAGATCGCGCATGCGCCGGTCGAATTCGCCCGGACCGAGGCCGGCCACATCCCAGCCGCTGGCCTCGTTGAAAAGCTGGCGACCGTGCAGGAATTGGACGAAACACGGATCGGGCCCGGGATGCGGGGTGCTGAGGTTGATGACGCCGTCCCAGGGCAGGGTGGTCAGCGCCCAGTCCAGCCGGGCCTCGAAATCGTCCCAGTCCGAACACACCACGGGCGCTTGCCGCTCGCTGGGCCGGTCGGCGGGCAGCCCGTAGCTGCCGGTGCCGGGCGCGTCCATGCTCCAGGTGGTGAACCGCAAGCGCTCACCGTCGATGCCCAGGCCCTCGCGCAGCACCGCCACCACCGATTCGCCGATGCCGCGACGCTGTTCGATGGCCTCGCCGCGCTGCCAGCCGGTGCTCCATTCGCGCGCCAGCCGCGGCTGCTGATGCACCCGCTGCATGGCCCGCCACTGCGGATCCGGTGCGGTGGCATCGGATTCCGAGGGCAGCGGCACCGGATCCCAGGTGCCGTCGGGCTGCGCGCGCAGCACCTCCAGCAGCCGGTCGGCCTCGGCGGCGTCCTCGGGGACGGCGACGATCACCTCGATCTCGCTGCCCTGCTGCGCGAAATGCGCACGGCGGCCGGTGAGTTCGTCACGAATCTGGATGAAGCGCGGGTTCCATCCGAGTCCGGATTCGTCCGCGTCCTCGTCCTCCTCGAGAAAAAACGGCATCCATTCGATCAGTGCATCCCAACCCTGCGAACCCACCGTGCCTCCCTCCGGGTTCTAGCCAACCTACCCGTCGGTCCCGCGCCCTGCCCAACCGACGGGTATCGGCCGGCCCACCCGCTGTGGTAGAACCTGTTCTAGTTTTTTCACCCGAAGGACCGCGAATGAACTGGTACACCGGCAATACCGGCTACGACACCGTGCTGACGATCGCCTTCGCGTTCGCGGCGTTCGTGCTCGTCGGCGGCCTGTTCGGGCAGAGCCCCTACGGCCGCTTCGCCACCACCAAGCTCGGGCTCAATCTGAATCCGAAGCTGGGGTGGTGGCTGATGGAGATCCCGGCCACCGTGGTCTTCGCGGTCGCGTACCTGACGGGTCCACGCCGCTTCGAGCCGACTTCCCTGGTGCTGGCGGCCATCTGGATTCTGCACTACGGCAATCGCGGCTGGTTCTTCCCCCTCAATATTCGCCAAGTCCCCGGCAAGACCAGCAGTTTCAACGTTTCGGTGCTCGGCATGGGCATGCTGGTGACCACGCTGCACGGATATCTCAACGGTGCGCTGTTCAGTCACGACTACCTCGGGCGGTACGGCAGCGGCTGGTTGACCGACCCGCGCTTTCTTCTCGGACTGATCGTGTATTTGTCCGGTTTCGCGCTACTGGTCAGCTCCGAGAGCATAGTTCGCAATCTGCGCGACAAGAACAACCCGGGCGCAAGCGAATACAAGATTCCATACGGTCTGGGATTCCGATTCGTCACCAGCCCCGCCTATCTGGGCGAGCTGGTCGCATGGGCGGGATTCGCCCTCCTCACCTGGGCGCTGCCCGGCGTGGTCATCTTCCTGATCACCTTCGGCAATCTGGTGCCGCGCGCCTTGGCCACCCACGGCTGGTACCGGGAGAAGTTCGACGAGTACCCGCCCGAGCGAAAGGCTCTGGTGCCGTTCGTGATCTAGGACAGTCCCGTATCGGGCGGTTGAGTCAGCGGGGGCAGGTTGGTGCGGTGGCGTAGCGCCTTGTCGCGGTACATGGCGGTGTCCACGGCGTGCATGAGCTCGTCGATGGCGGTGGCGTCGGTGTCCACCAGCGCGGTGCCGATACTGGCGCCCACCCGCACCAGCAGTCCCGCCACATCGAAGGGATCCTCCAGCGCGGCCAGCAGCCGATCGGTGACGGCGGTCAATTCCGCTTGGCCCGAGCAGTTTTCGACCAGCACGATGAACTCGTCCCCGCCCAGGCGCGCCACCATCGCATTGGCCGGCAGCGCGGCGCGCAGCCGCTGCCCGACATCGCTCAGCACCCGATCGCCGGCGGTGTGGCCGCGGCGGTCGTTGATCTCCTTGAACCCGTCCAGATCCAGATAGCAGACCCCGACCTGACCGCCGGCGGCGGCCAGGCGATCGAAGAACAGCAGCCGGTTGGGCAGGCCGGTCAGCGAATCGTGGTGCGCGTCGTACCAGAGCTGATCGGCCAGCTGCTTGCGATCGGTGACGTCGACGGTGACGCCGACCAGGAAGCGCGGCTTGCCCTCGCGGTCGCGCACGATCGTCATCGACAGGTCGACCACGGTGTGGCTGCCGTCGGGTTTGGTGTGCTGGGTCTCGAAGCGGAAGCGGTCGATCTCCCCGGACAGCAACTGCTGGAACAGGGCGAACGCCTCACCGATATTGACCGGGCCCAGAATGTCGGCGACCGAGCGGCCGGGCATGGATTCGGCCGGGACACCGAGGGTTTCGGCCATGGCGTTGTTGACGTCGATGACCGTGCCGGTGGTGATGTCGACGGTGCCGATGCCCACCGACGCACCCTCGAAGATGGCCTGGAACCGGGCCTCGGACAGATGCCGCCGGGCCTCGGCCTCGCGGGCCGCGGTGAGCGCGGCGCTCAGCGTCGTCTCCTGTTCGGCGAGTGCGGCATTGCGCAGCCCGCCGGTGAACTCGGCCGCGAACTCGGCGGCCAGTTCGATGGCGCGCTCGCGCACCGGCCAGTAGTCGGCGCACTCGGCCTCGGGACACACGGCCGTCACCAGGTCCTTGCACAGCACCAGCACCGACCGATGCACCGCCAGCGGGTCACGGTAGTTCGCGGCGACCAGGGCGGCGGCGGCCTCGCGCGCCACCGACAGATCCGCGGCGCCGCGCACCGCGGCGATCAGCCGCGGGCAGAAGCGGGCCAGCAGTTGCTCGACCTGGGCGCGGGTGAGCGTCGGCGCGACCGCGCCGTCCAGCATGGCGGCCCACCGGACCGCCAGCTCGCCCGCGTCCATGTGCTGTCCCCCTGACCTCGGCGCCGTTCACCCCTGCGCGGGTGCGATTCGAGCGGTGTCAGACCTTGCGGCCGACACCCGCCAGGCCGAGCGAACGGCCCGGCTCCTCGTGCTGATCGCGGTCGGATTCCGGCCGCCACAAGGGCAATTCCACCACACCGGGTGTGATGGGATCCCACTTGCCGAACAGGGCGGTGATGGCGGCGCGCGAACGGAACTGCAATCCGATCCGGCTGTTGTTGGCGGAGTTGTCGGCCAGTTTGGCGGCGTCCTCGGGCCGGGTGGCCGAGGTGAGGTGGGAGATGGCGACGTAGCTGCCGGGCGGGACCGCGTCGTAGAGGGCGTCGACCTTCTCGACGGGAGCGAAGTCGTCGCTCATGAGGTGCAGAACCGCGATGAGCAGCACACCGACCGGTTGGTCGAAGTCGATGAGACCGGTGTCGCGCGCCCGCTCGAGCAGCACCGCGGGCTCGCGCAGATCGGCCTCGATGGCCGTGGCGTTGGGATTGTCGCCGAGGATGGCGCGGGCGTGCGCGACCGCGACCGGGTCGATATCGGCGTAGAGCACCCGGCAGGCGGGGTCGATGGCCTGTGCCACCTCGTGCACATTGCCCGCGGTCGGCACCCCCGAGCCGATGTCGAGGAACTGCCGCACGCCGGAATCCACCAGGAACCGCACGGCCCGGCGCAGGAAGGCGCGATTGCTCAGCGCCAGCCGCGGCAGATCGGGGACCAGCTGCTTGGCCTGTTCCGCGGCGCGGCGGTCGACCTCGAAATTGTGTGAACCACCCAGGAGCGCGTCGTACATGCGCGCCGGGCTGGGGCGGTTCATGTCCACGCCCTCCGGAGCCCAGGCCGGCCTGTCCATCCGAAAACCTCCTTGCCACAACGATCGAGCGCCCGCCGCGAGACGCGCGGAGATCCGGTGTTCCCGATCACCCGGACGGTGCACTCCGCATGTTAGCCGTCGTTCACCAGATACCTTGCAGCGAGACCGTTCTCGCGGTGAGGTCGGAGAAGTTCACCGAGCGGGTGAGGCCGCGCAGGTGCTGTGCGTGAGCGGTGGCACACAGACGCCGCGCACGTCCGCGAGCAGCAGCCGCCCGCCCAGCAGCAGCGAGCACACCGCGATCGCGCCGAACAGCAGCACCCACAGCAGGCCCGGAATCCGGGTCAGCCGCGCCAATTGATCGGCGTCGGAATCGGGTTCGTAGGCGCGGTTGCGCTGCAGCTCGAGCACCGGGCGCACCGCCGCCAGCAGCAGGAACCAGGCGGCCAGATAAGCGAGTCCGGCCTGCAGGGTGTCGGTGCCGAACCAGGAGACCACGAACACCAGGCCGCCGGTCACCAGAATCGAGAGCAGGCCGTAGAAGTTGCGGACCTTCAGCAGCAGCACCACCAGCAGCGCGATGGTCAGCCACAGCATCAGGGTGATGCGATGGGCGCCCAGCAGCGCCGCGTATCCGAGCCCGACCAGGGCGGGCGCGGGATAGCCGGCGGCCATCGTGAGCACCATGCCGGGCCCGTAGGGCTTTCCGCTGGAGACGGTGAGACCGGAAGTGTCCGAATGCAATCGGATGCTGTCGAGGCGGCGGCCGGTCAGCAGCGCGGTGAAGGCGTGCCCGCCCTCGTGCGCGATGGTCACCGCATTGCGCAGCACCCGCCAGGTCGGGTGGAAGATCACCAGCGCCAGCGCCGCCACCCCTGTGCCCACGACGAGTTGCCAGGGCGGCGCGGTCTGCGTGGTCGTCAGCCGATCCACGATCGTGCTGCCATGCTGAACGAACTCCGCTGTATCCACCGCCGCACCCTATCGGCTGCGGCAGAGCGCGACCACAGCTCCGCACTCGGCGCGACCACTGATCGCACCGTTCGGAAGCGATGGCGTCGCGCATCCGGTTGTTGGCGGGAATTGTCCCCGGAGCGGGGTCCGCGCCGACCCTACGGTTTGAGGCGTGTCAACAATCGAAACCTCCGCGTCGCCGGCGTGGCCGGTGCTGCGCAGCCTGGCGCACAACGGAATCGTGATCCGCGCCCTCGCCCTCGGGATCGCCACCGCGGTGCTGATCGGCGCGCATCACCCGACCTGGGTGCCCTACGCGGTGACCGTCTACGCGATCTGGAACGCCGCCGCGCTCACCCGCAACGCCGCCCGCGCCGCCCGCACATCAGAGAGTGAGTGAACGAATGTTCGAGCCGGTTCAAGACCACCCATTGTTCGGCCAGGTGCGTCAGCGCTTGGGGCGAGTGCCCAATATGACCAAGGTGATGGCCAATTCGGATGCCGTGCTGACCGGCTACCTCGGCCTGATGGGCGCGCTGAAGGACGGCACGCTGCCCGCGCCGACCTCCGAGCGCATCGCGCTGACCGTCGGGGCGTCCAACGACTGCGGGTACTGCGTGGCCGCGCACACCTTCGCCGGCAAGCGGGTGGCCAAGCTCAGCGACGCCGAGGTGGAAGCCGCCAAGCAGGGCAGCTCCGCGGACCCGAAAGAGGCCGCGGCCGTGGCCTTCGCGCGCGAGCTGACCGAAACCCGGGGCAAGGCCGACCCGGCCGCGGTGCTGGCGGCCGGGTGGAGCGAGGAGCAGGTGCTCGAGATCGTGGCGCTGGTCGCCCTGCAAACGCTGACGAACTACGTCAACAAGGTGGCGCGGACCGAAAACGATTGGCCCGCGGCCTGATCGAAGCCGCGATGTGCGGTGCGGGTGGGCCCGGGGTGCCGTCGGTGATCCCTGCGCTACTATTACCAAGCAAATGCTTGGTCGAAGGAGCTGGAGTGATCGACGACTTCCGGGAACGCGAAGGCGCCGCGCTGATCGCCGGTGGCACCGGCGGCATCGGCGCGGCCATCGTGCGGACGCTCGCCGAGCGCGGCAGCCACATCGGCCTCACCTACCGCTCGAACCGCGACGCCGCCGAGCGGCTGGCGAAAGACGTTGCGGCGGTGGGACGGACGAGCCGGGCCTGGTCGCTCGACCTCACCGATCCCGACGCCGTGGCCGAGGTCGTCGACCGGTTCCGCGAGGAATTCGGCAGCCTGCACACCGTGGTCTACGCCGCCGGGCCGCACGTGCCGATGGTCCATCTGAGCGCCGTGACGCCGCGGCAGTACCGGGACCAGTTGAACGCCGACGCCGCGGCGTTCTTCAACCTCATGCACGCGACCCTGCCGCTGCTGCGTGCGGCACGGGGTGCGGTCGTCGCGGTCACCACCGCCGCCACCCGGCGTTTTCCGGTCCGCGACGGCCTGTCCTCCGGCACCAAGGGCGCGGTGGAGGCGGTGGCGCGCGCCCTCGCCTCCGAGGAGGGCCGCTATGGCGTCCGGGTGAACTGCGTCGGTCCGGGCATGCTCACCGACGGCATGGCCGAGCGGCTCATCTCCTCCGGTGAGCTCGACCAGCACGCCCTCGACATCACCCGCCGCAATATCCCCTTGCGCCGCTTCGGGAACGCCGAGGACATCGCCGAAGCCGTCGCCTTCCTCGCCTGCGACCGCGCGGATTTCATCACCGGCCAATGCCTCGACGTCGACGGCGGCTACACGGTCTGAGCCGCAGGTCTCGATTGGGCAGAGCGACAGCGGAATCCACGGTTTCCTCGCGATCGACTTCCTAACCTGGAAGTGGCGGCCGACTCCGTGCGGCAGCCGCCGAAAGCCGAGGTGGCGGGTCGATGAAACATGCTCGTACGCTGCGCGAGGCGGTGCTCGCGGTCCTGCTGGCCGCGGTCTGCACGCTCACCCCGCTCGCGACGGCGAGCGCGCATGCCGACGGCGCGTATCTGGACCGGATCGAACGCGAGGGCCCCCACGAACTCGCGGTGTACGTCTATTCCGCGGCCATGGATCGCGTCATCGAACAGGACGTGCTGGTGCCCGAAAGCGGCAGCGCCGGACGGCCGATCGCGTACCTGCTCTTCGGTGCGGTGCGCGCCGAGGATCCGGTCGACTGGCCGACGATGACCGATCTGCTGCGATTCGCTCCCGGCACCGGGGTCGACGTGGTGATCCCGCACGGGGGAGCGGGCACCTACTACACCGATTGGCAGCGCGACGATCCGGTGCTCGGGCGCAACAGGTGGGCGACGTATCTGACCACCGAGCTGCCGCCGATCATGGACGCCGTCCTGCACTCCTCCGGCCGCAATGCGATTGTGGGACTGTCGATGTCGAGCACCTCGGCGCTGGCGCTCGCCGAAGCGGCGCCGCAATTGTACGAGGCGGTCGGCGCGTTCAGCGGGTGCGCGGAAACCAGCAGCCCGCTCGGGCAGGCGTATGTCTACCTGACCACTCACGTCCGCGGCGGCGGCGACGTCGAGAACATGTGGGGGCCGTTCGGCAGTCCCGCCTGGGCCGCCAATGACGCGTTCCTGCATGCCGATCGGCTGCGCGGCCACACCCTCTACCTCGCCGCCGGCAGCGGCCTGCCCGACGGCCACGACACCCTCACCGACCCGCGTATCGACGGGAACGCCCCACTGCTGCTCACCCAGCTCACCGAGGGCGGCGTCATCGAGGCCGCCACCAGCGAATGCACCCGCCACCTCGCCGCCCGCCTGGCCGAACTCGGCATTCCCGCCGACTATCGCCCCCACCCGGGCACCCACTCCTGGGGTTACTGGCAAGACGACCTGCACGCCTTCTGGCCCGCCATGGCCGCCGCGATCGGGGCCTGAGGACAACGGGATCCGTGGATTTCGCACCCGGAAACCGATCGACCTGGTTTCCCGCGAACACGCGGTATAGCCTGTGCCCTCCGGGGTGGACGGATGAGGGGTTGGAGGGACGTTGGGCACCGATCAGACGCTGTTGCATCGGTTCGTGATCTCCCAGCTGACGGCGATGGGGCTGGATCGCGATCGCCTGATCCGGGAGTGCGGGGTGCCGGACTGGACACTCAGCGGCGGCGGCGTGCACGTGCCCAGCGAATCCTTCTGGCGTCTCTGGGAAATCGGGGCGCGGCAGCTGGGCGACCCGAATGTGGCCTTGCGGGTGGCGAGCCGATACCAGCTCAAGGCCACCGGGCTCTACGACTATCTGTTCAGCAGCGCGCCCACGCTCGGCGCGGGCCTGGCGACCTGCGGGCCATACGTCAGCGCGGTCACCACCAATCATCGTTTCGATCTCGTCGGCACCGACCACGGCCCGGCGCTGCGGCTCGACATGGTCGACGGCGGGCCGGCGACCCGCGACCACACCCAGCTGTGGGGGCTGACCGCGGTACTCACCCGGGCGCGGCGGGTGATCGAGGGCCCGCTGAATCCGGTGCGGGTCACCCTGCGGCGCTCGGCCCCGCCGCGCCTGGACGCGTATCGCGACGTATTCGGCGACGCCGTCCTCGAATTCGAGGCCGACACCGATGCGATGGTCTTCCGTCCCGCCGATCTGGAGCTGCCGCTCACCACCGCCGACCCGGTGCTCGCGGCCGTCCTGAAACCGCTGGCCGAGGCCCTGCCGCCGCCTCCGCCGCTGGCGACGGCGTGGCCGGAACGGGTCGCGGTGGCGGTGGCCGAGGCGCTCGACGCGGGAGAGGTGTCGCTGGAACGGGTTTCGCGTCGGCTGGCCACCAGTCCGCGCACCCTGCAACGACGGCTGGCCGAGGCGGGCACCACGTGGCGGCGCGAGCTGGACCGGGCCCGCTCGGCGCGGCTGGCGGCCGCCTCCAGCACCGGCCCGGTGAGCCGCAGCCGGCAGGCCGAACTGCTCGGTTACGCCGATCCGGCGTCCATGCGGCGGGCGGCATTGCGCTGGGCGGTGGTCACTCGCGGGCACGCGCCACGCGTCACACCTTCATGAATCCGGCGGCGATCCCCCAGAACAGGGATCGCTCCATGGCCGCGAAATCCCAGTCCTCGGTGATCGCGTGGGATGCGGTGACGATGCCGTTCACGTCGAAATCGTCACGCGTCGCCGTGCCCTTGGCCTCCAACGCGTGG
This sequence comes from Nocardia yunnanensis, assembly GCF_003626895.1. Classification (GTDB taxonomy): domain Bacteria; phylum Actinomycetota; class Actinomycetes; order Mycobacteriales; family Mycobacteriaceae; genus Nocardia; species Nocardia yunnanensis. The sequence continues at coordinate 4,986,427 of NZ_CP032568.1, forward strand.
ATCACATAGGCGACGGCGACCTCCCGGGTGTACGACGACACGATGCCTCCTCGCTGCGGTGTACAGACGCGTAAACCGGCCATACCTCTCGGTGTGGTGGGAATACTCAGTGTTGCTACATAATCGCCACCCGGCCAGTGCGAAACGCGTCAGGCTTGGGCAAACACGCCAAAGGCGTCCTCGCGTCGAGCGCGTGGGGTCGATCCCGCCTCCGCGCCGTCGGATCCGCTGCGAGGGACCGTGAAATGCGTTGCGGCAGAGTCTGTCTGGTGGGCGTTCGCCGGCCTCGGGGGTGGGGCTGGAAGTTTGCCGACGAACGTGCGTATAGTTGGCACCAGCAAGTAGTTGTAAGTGCTAAGTAAGTGTGAGTAGGAACCGATCATGGCTCTCACCTCCAGCGACCCCAGCGCCGCCGAACTGTCGGACCCGGGGGCGCTGGGGGACGCCGATGTTCTCGGGGCGCAACTGATTCGGCTGTTGCGCGCCGTCGGCAGGGCCAGGCATCGGGTGATCAAGCATGGTCCCGAAGGTCTCGAGCAGTTGGCCTACGCCATGCTGTTCACCCTCGTCCACGACGGCCCGCAGCGCACCGGCAAACTCGCCGAACAGCTGCATGCCGAGATCTCCACGGTCAGCCGGCAGACCCGGAACCTGGTGAGCCACGGGCTGATCGAACGCCGCGCCGATCCGATCGACGGGCGCGCCTGCGTCCTCGAGGCCACCGCCGAAGGGCGGCGGGTCTTCGCGGAGAACCGGAGGCTGCGCAATCGGTGGATCGCCGAGCTGGTGGCAGACTGGTCGGCCGCCGACCGCGCGGCGCTGACGGGTCTGCTGGCCCGGCTCGTGGACGGCATCGAAAACTCGACCGCAACACTCGATTCGGAATAGAGCTTCGACACATGACAACAGCGACGATCGACGAACGCGCGGGGCAACCCGCGAGCGCACCGCCCCGGCTGTCCCACCGGCAGATTCTCACCATCCTGTCCGGACTGCTGCTGGGCATGTTCCTGGCCGCGCTCGACCAGAACATCGTCAGCGTGGCAATCGTCAAGATCGCCAACAGCTTGCACGGATTCGACCAGCAGGCCTGGGCCACCACCGCCTACCTGATCACGGCCACCATCTCGACGCCGCTCTACGGCAAGCTCGCCGACATCTACGGGCGAAAATCGTTCTATCTCACCGCGATCGCCCTGTTCGTCATCGGGTCCGCGGCCTGCACCTTCGCCACCTCCATGTACGAGCTGGCCGGATTCCGGGCCTTCCAGGGGCTGGGCGCGGGCGGGCTCATGTCGCTGGCCATGACCATTATCGGCGATATCGTGCCGCCCCGGGAAAGGTCGCGCTACCAGGGCTATTTCATGATGGTCTTCGGTGTCGCCACCGTGCTCGGGCCGGTGCTGGGCGGCTGGTTCTCCGGCTTCGACCACCTGTGGGGGCTCGAGGGCTGGCGCTGGGTGTTCCTGGTGAACGTCCCGATCGGCGTGCTCGCGCTCGGCGTGGTGGCGCGCGTGCTCAATGTCCCGCATCAGCGGCGTGATCTGCGCGTGGACTGGGGCGGCGCGGTGGCGCTGGCCATCTGCGTGGTGCCGCTGCTGGTGGTGGCCGAACAGGGCCGCGGCTGGGGCTGGGGGTCGGGCCGCTCGATCGCCTGCTACGTGATCGGGGTCGTGGGTCTGGCGCTGTTCGTCTTCGTCGAGCACCTGATGGGCGACGCCGCGCTGATTCCCTTGCGGCTGTTCAAGAATTCCACCTTCACGGTGTGCATCGTGGGCGGGTTCGTGGTCGGCATCGCCATGTTCGGCGCGATCTCCATGGTGCCGCTGTATCTGCAGGTGGTGCGCGGGTTCTCGCCGACCAAGGCGGGACTGCTGATGCTGCCGCTGGTGGCCGGCATCATGATCGGGTCGCTGGCCTCCGGGCAGGTCACCAAGCGCACCGGGCGATACAAGATCCTGCCCGTGGTGGGCACCTTCGTGATCGCCTGCGGCGCCGCGCTGTACGCGACCGTGCACTACGACTCCGCGCTGTGGCAGCCGCTGGTCTACGGCGGCATCATCGGCCTCGGGCTGGGCGGCTGCATGCAGACGCTCATCATCGCGGTGCAGAATGCCGGACCGCGGTCGGACATGGGCGTTTCCACCGCGGCGGCGACCTTCTTCCGGCAGGTCGGCGGCACGCTGGGGGTCGCGGTGTTCCTGACCATCCTGTTCAACCTGCTGCCGCACAAGATCACCGACGCGTTCGGGGGTCACCTGCCGCCCGGCTTCCCGGCCGACAAACTCGCCAGCGTGCAGTCCAACACCTCCGGGATCGCGGCGCTGCCGGCGCAGGTGCGCGAGCCGATTCTGATCGGGTTCACCAACTCGCTGCACGGGGTGTTCTGGGCCGCGGGCGGGGTCGCGCTGGTGGCGTGTGTGGTGCTGCTGTTCATGAAGGAGATTCCGCTGCAGGAGGCTCCGGGGGCCGCCGAACCGTCTCCGGCAGTGGACGATACGGCGCGGGCGGCCGAGGCGGAGTGGGCCGAGGATCAGGTGTGGGAAGGTGCGGCGCAGGTGATCTCGCAGCCCGAGCCGGTGCTGGCGCGGGTCGGATCGGGGCACGCCGACCCGGCTGCCAACGGCATGCGTGCCGCCGAAGTGCAGGCGGCGCAACGGATCTCGCCTGCGGCGGCGAGCGCTGCCGGCGGTGCGTCCGGCGGGGCGACGATCGGCGGCCGGATCCAGCGTGCCGACGGCGGTGCGGTGTCGGGGGCCGCGCTCACCCTGATCGATCAACGCGGACATCAGGTTTCGCGTGCGACCGGTGGCGAGGACGGCCGCTATCGCATCGACGCGCCCGTCTCGGGCAGCTTCGTGCTCATCGCCTCGGCCAATGGGCATACGCCGGTCGCGGTGAACGTGTCGGTCGACGGGCGGACGCCGGAACTGGACCTGACGCTGGAAGGTTCGGGCGAATTGTCCGGACAAGTGCGTACCGCCGCCGGTGCACCGCTTGCCGGGGTGACCATCACCGTGACCGATCTGCGCGGCGAGGTGGTCGGTGCGGCGATCTCCGGTGAGGACGGCCGCTACGTCTGCCACGGCATCGGCGCGGGCACCTACACCTTGGTCGCCGCGGCAGAACGCCTGCGTCCCACGGCAACCGCGCTGGTGGTGCCCGTCGGGGGTCTGTTGCGCCACGATATCGAGCTGACCCCGACCGCCGCGCTGGTCGGCATGGTCCGCGCGGACGGTCAGGGGTTGGCCAACGCTCAGGTCACCGTGCTCGACGGCGCGGGCACGCCGATCGCGACCACCCGCACCGACGCCGAGGGCCGCTACACCCTCACCGACCTGGACTCGGGCGCGTACACCGTTATCGCGCGCGGGTATCCGGCGGTGACCGGTCAGGTGGTCGTGCGCGGCGGCGAGGTCGAGTATTCGGTCGACCTCGGGTACGACCTGGAAGGTGCTGCGCCCGAATCGCTTCCGGTGCGCCACGGCAGCACCGATCCCGAGGCGAGGCTGTCGTGACCGGGTTGACCGTCGAGATCCGCGATCCCGAGGGCTGGCCCGTCGCCGACGCGGTCCTCACCGTCACCGATCTCGACGGCCACCAGCGCGCCCGCGCCGCGTCCGATCCGACCGGGGCGGCGGCCACCGAGCCGCTGCCCGCGGGCACCTACACGGCCGTGGTCACCGCCCCCGGCCACCAGCCGATCGCGCTGGTCGCTCGCGTCTCGGCCGGGGGCGCGGGCAGTCTCGGCACGGTGCGCCTGGAACGCGCCACCGACGCCGTCGCCACCCCGCCGCCCGGCCCCTGGACCATCGACCCGGCCCACTCGACCGTCCTGGCCACCGCCCGCCACCTCGGCATCGCCGGCATCAAGGCCCGCTTCGCCGAGGTCGGCGGCCGCCTGGACATCGCCGAGAACTTCGAGCACAGCACCGGATACGCGGAAATCAAGGCCGCCACCGTCGACACCGGCATCGCCCTGCGCGACGACCATCTGCGCTCCGCCGACTTCCTCGACGTCGACCGCTACCCTCTGATCACCTTCCACGGCAAAGGCTTCCGCCGCACCGCCCCCACCACCTGGCTGATGCCCGGCGACCTCACCCTCCACGGCCGCACCCGCCCCACCGAACTCACCGTCACCTACGGCGGCCACGGCCCCGACCCCTGGGGCGGCACCCGCGCCGCCTTCCACGCCGAAACCCTCCTGCACCGAGAGGATTTCGCCATCGACTACAGCGCCATGGTCCAAGCCGGCATAGCCGCAGTCGGCACCACCATCCGCATCGAACTGGACATCGAACTGGTCCAAGGCGACCGCCTGCCGGCGATGTAACCGCCCGGCTGTGCGTCAGGATCGGGTATTGCGCATGTGCGAATGCGGCCCGAAGAACCCGACATGCACCTTGGCGTTGCCGGTATCGACATGAAAATAGATGCGCGGCGCGAGATCACCGCCGCCCTCGGCGATCTTCATGTGCGCGCCCATGAAGACATAGCCGCCGTCCGCAACCTCGCGGGAAACCGGCAACACCCGCCGGGCGCGCCGTTTGGCATTATTGATCACGCTGTCCGACTCGGTCATGGCCAGCCGTTTGTTCCGGGCCGGCCAGGCCAGCGGATCATGGGAATGCTCGCACCACTGCCAGAAGCCGCGAGTGGTCGGATCCGCTTCGAGGGCGCGGGCGTAGGCGTGCAGCGCCCGGAACGCCCGCCACGCATGCTGGCCCCAGCTGGAACTGTTGACCGCGGAGTCGAGCTTGTCGAGGTCTTTCGGCGCGGAATCCGGGATGACCAAACGATCCGAGAGATACTGGCGGGCTTTGGCGACGGCGTCGCTGGAGTTGGCGGCCGTGGTGGGGATCGCGTCGAGTGGATCACCGGCGGGAAGTGCGCTGCCCGTGACGGTCGCGGTGTGGTTGTGCTCGCAGAAATCGACGCGCTGCCGCAGCTTACGCGCGTTCTCGGTGACGGCTTCGAGCTGTTGCAGCGTCTCCAGCTGATCGATTTCGAAGCCGAGGATCTGCTCGTCGCGGGCGCCGACCTGGTCGCGCAACTCGATGATCTCCTGGGTCAGTCGCTCGATCTCACTGTCGGCGTAGGACATCAGTTGTTCGTGGTCGCGCTGGCCTTTTCGATCGATATCGAGCAATCCTTTTGCGCGGGCATAGGATTCAGGCGGGCGGCGGGTAGGTGAGATGGTGCTGAGCATGCGGGCAACGATGTTGGCGGCGGTCAACTGCTCGCCCATGTAGCGGTCCGCGGTGACATACCGGTGACGCCAGGAGTCATCGGGCGCAGCGGGATCGAGGTTGCGCAGGTAGACGCGAAATGCTCCGTCCCATACGCCGTGGCTGTTGCCCAGCGCCGCGGTGAACGCGTCGGCGCCGGGCGAATCCAGGATGGCGATATTGGCGACGCCGGCCACCTTCACGGCGACTCGAGCGACGACGTCGTCGAAGGAATACCGGTCCGGGCGGCCCAGATCCGCGAAACGCGCATCGTCACGGGCGAAAACCACGGTCGGCAAGGTGCGGTCGAAATCGGAGATCAGTTCCGCGAGCTCTTCACCGCCCTCGGTACCGGTGAATGTGCGCGGGCCCACCCAGATGGGATGAGCCTCGACCCGGGGCGCGACGGCGTGCGCCAGCATGGTGCGCACCAAGCGCGGCGCCGCGGGGGTGAGCGTGCGCACGTTGATGTCCTCGCCGACCACGGACAGATCGACCCAGGCGAATCCGTCGCCGGCGGTGTGGTCTTGCCAAACGCGGAGGGTCGTCTTCCATTGGCTGCCATCGGAATAGGCTTCGGTGAGGGTCGCGCGCAGTGCGGTGAGAGCTTCGGCGGTCCCGGCCGCGGATTGGACGCTGATGTCCACTTCGCGGCGTGCGCCGCGGGTGTGGACGCTGGCTTCGGCGGTCCCGTTCTCGGGCACCGCGAGCCCGGGGTACTTCTCGTGCACCCACTCCGTTAGCTCCTCGAGCGTTCTTCCGCAGTGCGCGACGCGATCGTCTTGCCATATCGCTCGGTACACCAGAGACATCGGCGGTCCTCTGCTTCCGCGTCGCCTGTTCTCCCATAGTGCGCGTGGTTGCTGGGCGGTGCGGCGGCATTGGCGGCTCTCTGGACCGCTGCCGTGTGTCGTGGAGATTTGCGGAGAATTTGCTATAGCTTTCTGCTGGCGTCTGGTTCATCATCCTCGAGCTACTTTTCGGACCGGAAGGATTCGCGGAAGTATGTCGGAACGGACGATCGGGCGGCGGGGGTTTCTCGCTGCTGCCGGTGCGGTTGCTGTCGGGGTCGCCGCGGGTGGGGTGCGGATGCCCGGGGCGGTGGCGTTGCCGGCGGTCGGCGCCGTGGGGGCGCGGGATGCGTGTGAGGAGTTGGCTCGGGAGATGTTGCAGGTCGGGGACAACAACTCCGATCTGACCCTGGAGTACTTGAGGATCCTCATCGATCAGGGGCTGCCCAGGGCCGGTTCGCCGAAGAAGGTGGTGGTGGTCGGGGCGGGGCCCGCCGGGTTGACGACGGCGTGGTTGTTGCGCAACGCCGGGCACGAGGTAACGGTGTTGGAGGCCAACAGCAGTCGCACGGGCGGGCGGGTGAAGACGTTTCGCGGGCGGTTCTCCGACACGCGGTTGTATGCCGAGGCCGGGGCGATGCGGTTGCCGGACAGTCACCCGCTGACGCTGGCGCTGTGCGACAAGCTCGGGGTGAAACGCAGGCCGTTCTACAACGCCGACGTGCTGCCTGCCACGCCGTCTCCCGTGGCCGCGCCCCCGGTGATCTACAAATCCTTCACCGGCGAGACGTGGACCAATCACGCTGGCGGACCGGCGTATCGGCTCCCGGACGCGGCCGGGCACACCCTGATCCGCGTCAATGGCGACCGGGTCACCCGCGCGGAATACGCCGCGAACCCTGCCCGGATCAACAAGGGTTTCGGGGGCGCGTCGTTCACCACGACGACTCGGGCGGCCCTGGACGCCGCGGTCGGCAAGTACGCGGTGCCCGGCGATCAGCCGATCGACAAGCAGATCGCCGGCTGGACGGGATTGTTCAACGATTACGAACCGCTGTCGACGCTAGAGTTCCTGCACCGCCAAGGCTGGGAACTGCCGCAGATCCAGGCTGTCGGCACGCTCGAGAACCTGACCTCCCGGCTGCACTACGGCGTCATCCCGATGCTCGTCGACCACGCCCTGATCCGCCCGGACGCGACCTACTGGGAACTCGAGGGCGGCACCGCCACATTGACCGACGCGCTGACTACGGCACTGGGTCCGGTGATCCAGATGGGTCGGCAGATGACCCGGCTCGAGCAGACCGGCGCCGGGGTGCGAGTCACCACGATCGGTGAATACGACCAGGACGACGTACCCAGCGGTGTCCCCGATTCGACGCAGACCCTCGACGCCGACTACGCGGTGGTCGCGATCCCGTTGAGCGCCATACGTTTTTGTGAATTCGAACCTGCCCTGTCGTATGCCAAGCGCCGCGCTGTCACCGCGACCCACCAGGACGCGGCCACAAAAGTGCTGCTGGAGTTCAAAACTCGATTCTGGGAAGCGGGCGAGCACGCCTTCCGAGGCGGCGGCTGCGTCACCGACAACCCCAACCGATTCATGTACTTCCCCTCCCACGTCGACGCGCCCGACGGTGGCCAGGCACCGGCCGGTGGTGTGGTGCTGGCCAGCTACACCTGGTCCGACGACGCCATGCGCTGGGACTCGCTGACCCCCGACGAACGCGTCGACCACGCGCTGCGAGGAATGGCCGACGTCTTCGGAACCGACACGGTGCTGCGCGAATTCACCGGCGTCGGCCTCTCGCAAAGCTGGATGCAAGCCCACTACGCCCTCGGCGAAGCCGCCATCCCCATGCCCAACCAGCTGACCGAACTACATCACGCGACCCGCACCGTCGAAGGCCGAGTCCATTTCGCCGGCGACCACACCACCCTCAAACCCGCCTGGATCGCCGGCGCCCTGGAAAGCGCCGTGCGGGCCGCCCTGGAAGTCCACTCCCGCAACTGAGCCCAACCCCGCCCCCCCGGGAGAAGATGCGCGCCGACGGGCCCTTTCGGAAGTCGCGGCGCTGTGACCTTGACGTTCACCCGGTTCATGGCGTATCAGAGTGGGTACAGCTACCGATGTAATCGGAACAACGACGCGTGGAGAGAGGCGGTCCAGGTGTCGATGCGTCCTCCTTTGGCGACTCGCGTGTGGCGAGTGCGGCCGTGGAACACCAACAAGCTGATGCGCGTCTCGGATCGGGTCGAGGTGGTGTTGCGGGCCGTCGCCGTGATCGTGGTGGCGGCGGCGGTGCCGATCGCGGGGGCGATCGGGACGGCGAGTTATACGGGGGCGCAGGCGCGGATCGCGGCGCAGGACGCGGGGAAGACCAGGGTGACCGCGACCGAGACGGCGGATGCGGTGCGGCTGCCCGACAGTGACCGGTATGTGGGGAATCAGGCGCGCTATCAGGCTGCGGTGCAATGGACTGCCGACGGCAAGACCGGCACAGCCACCGTGGATGTACCCGGGCCGCAGCCGGCGGGGTCGGCGGTGGCGTTATGGGTCAAGGACGGGCAGCCGACGATCGCGCCCTCGCGGCCGGGGGCGGCGGCCGCGGAGGGAGTCGGGACCGGGTTGGCGGTCCTGGTCGAAACCTGGTGTGCCGCCGCGGCAACCGTGTGGTTCACCGGCACCGTGCTCGACGCCAGACGGTATGCCCGCTGGGAGCGGGAGTGGCGGGGGATCAATCGGCCGATCGGCAAGGACACGTTGTAGGTCGTCTTCGCCTCGACGGGTGCCGGTTCAGTATTCGCCGTGGACGAGATTGCGCGGCGGCTCCCCGGACAGGTAGCGGGCGATCTCCGCGACGGCGATGTCCCAGCCGCGCCGCAGGTTTCCCGTGCTGCTGCCGCCGACATGCGGGGTGAGCAGCAGGCCCGGAGCGTCCCAGAGCGGATGGTCGGCGGGCAGCGGCTCCGGATCGGTGACGTCGAGAATGGCGCGCAGGCGGCCGGATTGGAGTTCGCGCAGCAGGTCGTCGGTGCGGACCACCGGCCCGCGCGCGGCATTGACCAGGATGGCGTGATCGGCCATGCGGGAGAGGAATTCGGCATCCACCAGGCCGATCGTGGACGCGGTCACCGGCACCATGAGCACCACCGCGTCGAAATGCGGTAGCAGCGCGGGGATTTCGTCGGCGCCGTGCACACCCGCACGCGCCGACGTACCGACCAGTTCTACCGTGGTGTCGAACGGCGCCAGCATCCGGCGCAACTCGGTGGCCAGATCACCCGCGCCGATGATCAGAATTCGCTTGCCGTGCAAGGTGTCGGTGCGATGCTGCGTCCAGCGGTGCTCGCGCTGCGCCACCGCGAACTCGGTGAATTCCCGATAGACCGAGAGCAATCCGGTGATCGCCCATTCCGCCGTGCTCGCGCCGTGCGCGCCGCGCCCGGTGGAGATCATCACCTCGGCGGGCAGCTTGCCCACCCACATCTCGGCCCCGGCCGTGAGCAGTTGCACCAATCGCAGTTTCGGCAGCGAGCGCGCCAGCTCCACCGTTTCGGCACGCGCCGCCAGGAACGCGGGGACGAACACCTCCGCCTCGTCCGCGCCGGCGGGCAGCGGCTCGCCGAGGGTGTACCGCAACGCTCGCGCACCTGTCAGCCGCGCGACCGCGGCGAAACCGTATTCGTCGGGAACCAGCACCGTCACCGTCATGACTGCGACGCTAGCCGACCGGTGTGAAACCGGTCGGGCGCGGTCAGTAGCGGGGATTGGCGAGGTAGCGGGCGGGCGCGCCCAGCAGCCATCGGATCAGTGCCGCTGTCAGCACGAGGATTCCGAGAGAGCTGCACGCCGGCGTGGCGAGCAGCCAGCCGGCGTCCAGGAGTGCGAGGCCGAGCACGGCGAGCATGCGGTGTCCTCTGGCGGACCGGGGTCCTACTTGGTGGCGGGTTCGGTGGCGGGTGCGCCCGGACTCTTGCGGAACGGGACCGACCAGTTCGGCCGCGTGAAACGAGGCGGCGTCTTGGTCATGGGAACCGCCGGCTGCCGGGGCGCATCCACGCTACGCGCCGGCGCGGCGGCGGGGACAGGTTTCGCGAGTTCCTTTCGGGCCGCGGCCATTTCGCGCCGCGACTGCCGCAACTCGCGCCGGGCCACCGCGCCGCGGCGAGACGTCATCCACAGACCGGCCAGCATCAGGATGAAACCCGCCGTGCCGATCGCGCCGATGAGAATCCCGTAGGCGAACAACAGTCCGGTCGATCCCCCATAGGTATGGTCGAAAACAGTGAAACCCGAAGGCAGTGTGTGGCTGTCGCCGCTGTTGGCCTGAACGCCGGCCACCCCCACCGTCACAGCACCCAGCAGAGCGATGAGCCCGATGATTGTCAACATGTCGGGGGCATGCCCGCTGATCCCCAGGTCAAACTCCTATCGCGGCGGGTTGCCGGAGTGTCGGCCGGTTTGGCCGGGCCCGCGACGGCTATGCCCGGATCGCGGACCCTCCGCACAGACGGGAGTCACCATGTCCACCTACACCTATGACCTTCCGCGTTTCGCCGCCGAGGCCGATCAAGCCGAACGCGCCGCGCGCAGCCTGGATTCCACGCAGGGCGTCAGCATCGACGAGGCAGCCGAAACCATCACCGTCACTTCGCCGCTGACGCACGGGGAAGTGCTCGACGTGCTGCGTCGCCACGGCATCTCCGCACAGTAGTTCCGCTGCCCGGACCCCACCGCATCTCTGCGGGGACCCAACGCGCCTCTGCCGAGGGCCAACCGCACCGCTCCCGAGGACCAACCGCACCGCTGCTGCGGACCCGCCGCACCGCTGCCGGGGACCCACTGCACCGCTGCCGGGGACCCACTGCACCGCTGCCGGGGACCCACTGCATCTCTTTTGGGGACCCCACCGCAGCTCAGCCTGGGGACCCCACCGCGCCTCCGCCCGGGGACCCCACCGCAGCTCAGCCTGGGGACCCCACCGCGCCTCCGCCCGGGGACCCCACCGCAGCTCAGCCTGGGGACCCCACCGCGCCTCCGCCCGGGGACCCCACCGCAGCTCAGCCTGGGGACCCCACCGCGCCTCCGCCCGGGGACCCCACCGCAGCTCAGCCTGGGGACCCCACCGCGCCTCCGCCCGGGGACCCCACCGCAGCTCAGCCTGGGGACCCCACCGCGCCTCCGCCCGGGGACCCCACCGCAGCTCAGCCTGGGGACCCCACCGCGCCTCCGCCCGGGGACCCCACCGCAGCTCTGGCCGGTGCGCCATCACATTCTCTGGGGGGTGCTCAAGGCATTTCCGCCGCACGGCTCACAGCATCTCCGCGTAGGGGGCCATGGCGTCGTCGTTGAGCAACCTGCTGGCGTTCGTAGTCGGCAGGCCGGCATCGCTGCTCGACAACCGCTCTCGCGTCGGCTGTGATCGGCGCGTCGCACCGATCCAAGAGCTATCTCGTGGCTAACTTGATGGCGTGTCCCTTCTGTCGGATTTTCGGCACGGGTAGCGGCCGCGGTGGCCGCGTCCGTCCGCCGTGGCCCGTCGCCCATGCTGGCGACCGGGGGCCCGCCGCCGGACGGGCCGGGGTGGGCGTTCGAGATGAAATGGGACGGCGTGCGCATCATCGCGGTCTGCGAGCGCGGGGAATGTATCCTGCTCAGCCGCAACGGCAATGATGTGAGCGCGGCCTACCCCGAGGTGGTGCGGGCGCTGGAGGCGTTGCCCGGCAACGAATCTCTGATCTTGGACGGTGAGATCGTGGCGCCGGACGGCGAGGGCGTGCCGTCGTTCGGCCTGCTACAGCGGCGCATGCACGTGGCGCGGCCGGGGGAGCAGTTGCTGGCGGAGGTGCCGGTGCGGTTCTTCGTCTTCGACCTGCTGAGCGTGCACGGGCGCGACATCACCCGGCTGACGTATCTCGAACGGCGGGCCCGCTTGGCCGCCTTGGATCTGCCCGCGCCCCTGTCGGTTCCGCCGCACTGGGTCGACATGGATGCGGGAAAGCTGCTCGAGACCGCGCGCGAGCATCGCATCGAGGGCATCGTGTCGAAGCGAACGGATTCGGTGTATCTGCCGGGCCGGCGGTCACCGGCCTGGATCAAGACACCGTTGCGGCAGCACACCGAGGTGGTGGTGGCGGGCTGGACGCCGGGCGCGGGCGGGTTCGGAGCGACGTTCGGCTCGCTGGTGATGGGCGCGCACGACGAAGCGGGGCAACTGGTCTACCTCGGGAACGTGGGCACCGGCTTCACCCAGGCTGCCCGGCGGGTGCTGCGCGGTGCGCTGAACGAGATCGAGATCCCCGCAAGCCCTTTCGCGCACACCCCGCCCGAAGCCGCTGCGGGCGGCTGGCACTGGGTCGAACCGATCCTCGTCGCCGACGTGGAATACCGCGAATACTCCGGCGAACGCCTGCGCATGCCCAGCTGGAAGGGTTTGCGCAGCGACAAGCCGCCCGCCGTGGTGGATGTGCCGCCACGCCGCTGACGCAGCGTGCCACCGCCGATGCTGCGAATGAACCACGAGATGCGACAAGGCAATTGGCGTAATCGCAGCGGATCGACCACAATCGAAAGCATGGGCGGCGTAGGGGCACGAAAGCTACGCGAGCTTTCGGCTGCCGATTCACTGAAACGGCTGGCCGGGGCGCAATTCGGGCGGATTGTGTACTCGCGCCGGGGACTTCCGATCATCCGGCCGGTCAATCACATCGTCGAAGAGGACGTCGTGGTCGTGCGCGCGCATCTGGGCGCAAGCCTGTTGCGGGGCGACGGCCAGATGGTGGCCTACGAGGCCGACTCCTTCGACGAGCACACCCGGCAGGGCTGGAGCGTCATCGTCACCGGAGTGGCACGGGTGGTCATGGATCCCGAGCAGGTGCAGCGGTACGAGACGCTGCTCGATCCCTGGATCAACCTGCCGATGGACCATGTCATCCGCATCGAGACCGAGGTCGTCACCGGTCTCGAGCTGATCGACGAACCGGGCTGAGCAGCCGGTCGGCACGCGCGGGTCGCGCCACGTACGCGGGTGACTGTGACGCCGAATACCTCTGCGGTAGCGTGACACGCCGTTGGACCGAGCTCGGCAATCCGCCGACAAGCTCGGTGCGGCCGGTGCCTCCGATCACCACCGGTGGGTTCCGGTCGCACGCACGTTGAGAGGAACGGCATTTGACTGCATCGGAAAGGCAGCTACCGGCCACCGGTACCACCCCCGCCGAGGACGAGGGGTACGCGCGCGGTCTGTCGCCGCGCACCATTCAGATGATCGCCATCGGCGGCGCGATCGGCACCGGACTGTTCTACGGCGCGGGCGGCGCGATCCAGAAGGCGGGCCCCGCGCTCATCCTCTGCTACCTGGCCGCCGGCCTGGCCATCTTCGTGATCATGCGGGCCCTGGGTGAGCTGCTCACCTACCGCCCGGTCGCCGGCAGCTTCGCCGAATACGCCAACGAATTCCTGGGCCGCTTCGCCGGATTCGCCACCGGCTGGACCTATTGGGCGGTGTGGGTCGCGACCTGTATGGCCGAGATCACCGTCGCGGGCAAGTACGTCCAGTACTGGTTCGACATCCCGCAGTGGGTGACCGCGCTGGTGGTGCTGGGCATCATGTTCGTCGCCAACCTGGTGTCGGTCCGACTGTTCGGCGAGGGCGAATTCTGGTTCTCCGCCATCAAGGTGACCGCCATCGTCGCCATGATCGTCATCGGCATCGGGGTGCTGATCTTCCACTTCGGGCATGCCGCCAACCCGACCGTCACCAACCTGTGGAACGACGGCGGCGTGTTCCCCAACGGATTCGGGCAGGCGTTGCTGGCGCTGCAGATCGTGGTATTCGCCTATGTCGGTGTGGAATTGGTCGGCGTCACCGCCGGCGAGGCCCGCGACCCCAAACGCACCCTGCGCAAGGCGATCAACACCCTGCCCTTCCGCATCGGCCTGTTCTACATCGGCGCGCTGATCGTCATCATGTCGGTGTCGAGCTGGCGCACCTTCCACGCGGGCCGCAGCCCCTTCGTCGAGGTCTTCGAACAGATCGGCATTCCCGGCGCGGCGGGCATCATCAACTTCGTCCTGCTGACCGCGGCGCTGTCGTCGTGCAACTCCGGCATCTACTCCACCGGGCGCATGCTGCGCAGCCTGTCCCAGCGTGAGGAAGCCCCGCCCGCCCTCGGCTCCCTGAGCAACCGCTCGGTCCCCGCGGCCGGTATCGCGGTGTCCGCCGCGGTCATGGTGATCGGCGTGGCCGTCAACTACTTCTCGCCCGACAAGGCGTTCGGCTACATCACCTCGGTCTCCACCATGGGCATCATCTTCGTGTGGGGCATGATCCTGGTCTGCCACCTGCTCTACCGGGCCCGGGTGCGCTCGGGCGCGCTGCCCGCCAGCGACTACCGCCTCCCCGGCGCCCCCGTCACCACCGCCCTGGCCCTGGCCTTCCTCGCCCTGGTCGTAGTCCTGCTGTTCTTCACCGAAGACGGCCGCAGCGCCCTGATCGTCGGCGCCGTCTGGGGCATCCTGGTCTGCGCCGGCTACCCCCTGCTGTCCCGCAAACACACGAAAACCACTGCCTGACAGCTGAATTCACACCGCGACACAACGATGGTGTAATCGCCACCCCCCGTGGCGATTACACCATCGTCGTTTTTGGCCTACAACAACGTAGCCGCTGTGCATGCGACGACAGTCGAGCTGCTGGCGAGAACGATCGGCCAGACGGCCAGCCACCGGCTCATGCGATGCACGCCGGTCCGGATGTTCGTCAGCCCCAGCAGCGAGAACTCGCCACGGCGAGTGACCCAGCCCTTGCCGAACACCAGATCGTTCTCCAGCACCGCCATGCTCGTGACCGGAAGAAATCGGGACTCCCATTTGCGGCCTTCGTCATCCACGAGGCGCAACAGCATTCCCCGTCGGTGCTCGAGTAGCGAGAATCGCCCGAAGAAGTGCGCCACCCACACCCGCCGGCTGCGGACCAGCCGCCGTTGCGCCCCCACGGCCAGGACCGTCGCCGCCAGGGTGGGCAGCACCGAATCGGGCAGGAAAGGTTGCTCCCACAGCACCATGACCATGGGGAGCACGAACCAAAGCGGTTGCGGCACAGGCATGGTGATGCGATCCGGCGTGCCGATGACGCGGGCGGTGATCGCGGCCTGCCGGGCGAGCGGCCGGGGCGTCGATGCGGGCTCGATCGCGGCCGCGGGAATCGGGGTGGGGGGAACCCGCACGGGGAGTACCGTGGGCGGGGGAGAGGACGTCGAAGGTGTTTCGGTGGTGAGCGGACTTCCGCACTGCGGGCAGTACTGAGGAATGGTGTTCGGCATGACGGTGCTCTTTGCTTGGAGCCGATCGTCACCGCGCCTGCCGGGTCGGCGCGATCGGCGCACAGTGAATAGCGAGTGGAATCGCTTGGAATTCGGGTCTTTCGGACAAAGGGGTATCCGCGCGTGCCGTGGGATGCGGTCGGCGGTCGGCGAAATCGCGTCCGGACCAAGAAGTTTCGACGGGTCTGTGCCCTGATTCGTGCGTCTACATCGGAGGCACCTCCTCCCCACCCGATCAGGTTGCCTCCCTTTCCAGTATTGGCGCGCTCCAACTGCCGGTCAAGTAACGCTTGAGTACTCACGCGCGACGTGTAAGTTGTGCTTGATCTGACAGGCACCGTCCCACGGGAGAGCTGGTCATGCGCGAGATCAAGCTGGGCGAAACACTCAAACGCCTCATCGAGGCGGCGCCGTACCACGGCAATCGTCGAAGGGTCAGTCATGATCTCGGCATTACGACGGCGGCACTTTCGCAGTATCTGAGGGGACAGAACAACCCCAGTGTGGACAAACTGGTCGCGATGTCAGATCTGTTCGGGGTGTCGCTGGACTTTCTGATGTTCGGTGAGGACAGCATCGCGGGGGCCGGCGGGACGCTCGACTACGGCCCGATCGCCCGCTACATGGAGGCAAGCTTGGCTTCGACGAGAGCTGAAGCGGCCGTTCAGTCTGCTTTTGTGGCGAAGATCGGCGCGATCCTCGCGGACGGTATCGACGAGGCGGCTCGGAAGGCCGCGAAACGCCCGTCGACGTTCGCGGGGATGCTCGATCATTATCAGACGCTCGAACTGGAAAGATTCAGCACGGTGAGCATCGTCGCGGCAATGGATCTCCAAGAAGACCTCAAGGTGATCGAGGGCGATATCGAGGAAGGGGTTGCCCCGCAACGTTTTCTCGATGTGGTGGTGGAAAACCTCGAGAAGGGGCGTCGCTACCATTTCGTACTCTCACCCGATATGCAGGATCGAGAGTTCTATGTCCGCCAGTTCATCAACTTGCTGAGCGACCGCCTGCCTCGGGCGGATATCGCACGGTGCAAGTTCAGCGTTGCCGCCGAGACCTTTTACGTAGGGTTCTGCCTTTTCAGGCTCGATATCGGTGGTATGCGGAAGCAGAGCCCCGTCTTGTTCCAATACGTGCAGGACTATATCGGTCGCGACGGCTGGATCGGGTTCACGGAATCACCCACCTCGGACTATGTCGGGGTCTCGCTCATGAACACGCATCACCGGAACTTGGCGACCAGAACCATCACGCGGTTGATCCCCGAAAAAGATTCCGGCCACGTCACTCTCCCCACAATCGAAGAAAGGCCCGTGAATGAGCGATCCGACCTGTGACGGACAAACGCGCGGCGTAGTGGTCGCGCGGGTCTTGGAGGATCGGCCCCATCCGATGGCGCAGCGCATCAGGTTGGCGACCATCGATCTGGGTGGTTCGAAACAGCAGGTTGTTTACGGCGGCAGGTTGGTGCTCACGCCGGGTCAGTTCGTTCCAGCCGCGCTGCCGGGTGCTCGACTGCCAGGACGAAAGAAGATGCGGTGTAGGAGATACCACGGTGAATCGTCGTATGGGATGGTGTGCAGCTCGGATGAACTCGGGTGGACCACGGGTGGGCCGGACGAGGTTGCGATTCTTGATCCGGAATTGATGTTGGAGCCTGGGCAATCGCTTGATGAGGCCGATGAGCGATGGCTTCTCAGAGTTGCGGAGGTTGTTGCGCGCTAGGCTCGGTGGGCATGACGCATGCTCGAGATCGTCGGGGGAAGCCCTCGGCTGCGTATGACCCGGAGACGATTCCGCTGCGTCCGGGTGGGCGGGTGGGACGAGGTAGACCTCGCCCGCCCGCCGGCCGACGGCAGGGTGGTCGGCCCGAGCGGGCGCATCCGGTGTTGGTGGTGGGGCGGGTGGCGGTGGCGTTGGTGGCGGTGGCGGTGGTGGTCGCGACGGGGGCGGGGTGGCGGCAGTATCACCGGGAGTTGAATGGGTTGACGGTGGCGGGGGTTAGTCCGGACGGGCCGAAATCGTCGGGGAATACGCAGAATATTCTGCTCATGGGGTTGGACAGCCGGTTGGACGAGCACGGGAATCCGTTGCCGCAGGCGATGTACGACGCGTTGCACGCGGGGGATGACAGCGATGGGGGATTCAATTCGAATGTGCTGATTCTGGTGCATATTCCGGGGGACGGGTCGAAGTCGACGGCGATCTCGATTCCGCGCGACGATTATGTGACATTGGATCCGGTGGCGTGTGACAGTGGACCTTTCCGAGTAGCGGCGTGTCGTGGTCAGGTGGTTCGTCGGTATTCGCGATGCAGCAACACCAGAGCAGCCGCGACGATGGGGCCGATACGCCAGGGACACAGGCTGACTCGCCGCAACGCCTTGAAGGTCGTCTTCAGCAGGGAGTTTCCGCGTTCCCCGACGGCGCGTTTGCCGTTGTGAGCCTTGTTCGCCTGGATCGCTCCCATCACCCGCATCCTCAACGCCTCCTGCTGCCCCGGGGAAAGCCTGCGCATGTCCACCCGAAGATCATCACCCACAACCGAAACATCAAGCAGCGCAACCGATTCGTTTCAGATCAATATAAGGATCGTGGATCGATCCGAGCCTGTAACGATCAGTTCGCTTCCCAGTAAGGCTATCCAGCGCAGGGCCAGTTCCCTGCTTGCGATAGGCGATCGACTGACCGTCGCCTTCCCACTGGATACGCGAATAGGCTTCCGTTTGCGATCAGCATCAGCGCTCAAGTTTTACTTGGTCACCTTTGCTCGACTCCGAGTCGTTCCTCGAGCACCTGTCTAGAGATCTGTCCTTGTGTCCATGCAGTTATGTTGTGCAGGTCTTGAACAGACAGCGTGAAGGCAGATCTCAATATCAACGCCAGGTTGAAAGGCGATTTCTTGAGTTCCGGATGTTTCTCTGTCATGAGACCGGCGACCTCGACCACGGTGCACCCTATGTCGCGATACTCAACAGCGAGGAGGGAGAGTCTTTTCAGTTCATCATTCATACATGGACCTCGATTTCTATCTACGGAACGTCACGAGAACTTGATCGAAATCACCGTCTAGCCTCGGTGTTGCATCGTCAATTCGTATTCTACCGAAGCCGTAACGTAAAGCCTGCTGAGCCGTCCACGTACTCCGAGCGGCCTGCACCAGCGTTGCTCCATCTTGAACGGCCTTGTTGAATCCACCCAGATTGTCTCCGTAGACCCAGATGCCCCTGATCTCGTGAACCCGATCACCGAAATGATTCATGATCTCGTCGAACATCTGCTTACCCCGCAGCGGAGATCCGAGATCCGGATAATTGTGCATCATTATGCTCAATGTTCCGTTTTCGTTAAGATCGGCGATTACACCACTACCGCTGTCGGCATGGGAGATGGTGTAACTATTCTCGCTTATGTCCCGAGTTACGCCTGAACAATCTGGCATCAGCCCAAGTGGATCGCTCCACACGGTCGGGTTGAAGGGGTACGTAGACGGGTTGGAAGCAGGTGCAAGGCCGAGCGGGTCGCCGGTGAGATATCTGCCGGTAGCCGGGTCGTAAACACGATGCAGGTTGTAGTGCAGTCCGGTTTCTGGATCGTGGATCTGGCCGGGGAACCGGAGGGGTGTCTCGGCGCTTCCGTGCCAGGATGTGGTGCCCCAGAGGTCGGTTGTTGCGGTGGCGACGAGTTCGGCAGTGTCGGGGTTGAAAAGGTCGGTTGGCGTGCCGACGAGGTCGGTGACGATGGCGTAGAACTCTTGGTCGACCGTTGCCTGGTCGGTGGTTTGAGCAATCGGTGCGCGGGCAGTCGGCTGGTAGTGCCAGCGGGTGGTGGATTCGGCGGTTGCCTGTTCGATCAGGTAGGTGTCGTCCCAGGTGTAGACGGTGCGGTCCTGGGTGGAGCCGTCGGGGCTGAGGCGCTGTTTGGTGGTTCGGCGGCCGGTTGCGTCGTAGGTGTAGTGCCAGGATTGACCGTCGGGGGTGCGGACGTCGATGAGTTGGTCGAAGGCGTTGTAGCGGTAGTGCCAGATGGCGGGTTTGCGCGAGATCCGGGTGGTGACCTTGCGGATGAGGCGGCCTGCGGAGTCGTAGTGGTAGCGGGTGCGCCCGTCTCTGATCAACAGGTTTCGGTGGTACTCGCGACGGTGGCCACCGGGGTTCCGCTGCGCGAACGCAGGTTCGGGCGTTTGCCGATCCGGTGTGTTGACGGCTGCGAAGCTAGGTGAGTCGCTGGGCAATTCGCTGAGGATGTTGCCGAGCGGGTCGTAGGAGTATGCCGAGGTCAGCGATCCGTTGCGGGTGAGCGCGGTGACGCGGCCGATCGGATCGAGCGTGTAATCGCGCTGCTCGAGTGGACCCTGTCGGTTGATGGCATGGCCGGCGAGGTAGCCGTCAGGGCGGTAGTCGAAGGCGTCCCGACGCAGATCTCGCGGGTCCGGGCGGGATGCGGCGGCTGGGTCCAGGGTCAGGGTGGAGCCCGGGAATCCTACGACCTGTTGTTCGCTCACACGGCCGATCTCGGAGAGCGTTCGGGTGACCGCGATTTCGCCGAGTTGCCATCCGGTCTGCCGGCCCAGTACGTCGTAGGCGAAGGTGATATGGCGTCCACCTGTGGACATACCTTGAACCTGGCCGCGGTAGTCCCAACGCCAAGCGGTGGTGGCGCCGCTGGGCGTCGTCAGGCCGTTTCGCCGACCATGGGGGTCGTAGTCGAACACCATGGCCGGTTGGTCGTCGAGCCGCTGAGAGGCCAGTTGCCCCGAGAGGGTGTAACTGAATTCCAGTGTGTGGATGGGGTTTTCGCTGTCGCCAGCGGTCGCGGTAAGGACTCGACCAGCAGCGTCGCGGCAGTAGCGCAGCCATTCGCCGCTGTCGGCGGCGATTTCGCTGACCCGACCGAGCTGATCGTGGGTTAGACGGCGAGTTGTGCCATTGGCGGCGGTGATGCCGGTGACGCGCCCGGCCGTGTCGTGGGTGTAATGGGTTGTGGCACCGTTGTAGTCGGTGTCGGCGATCAGCCGCCCGGCCGTGTCGTAGTCGTAGCTCCAGGTGTGACCGAGCGGGTTGGTGACGGCGACGAGGCGGCGCTCGGTGTCCCACTGGTAGCGGGTGATTGATCCGTCGGGGTCGGTTCGCGAGGCGAGGAGGTCGAACGCGCCGTAGGTGAACGAGGTACTGAGATCGGCGCGGTTGGTGTGGGTCAGCAGGTTTCCCTCGCCGTCCCAGGTCCAGGACTCGGAATAGCCATCGGCGTCGACGCGCCGCAGCAGCTTCCCGGCGGTCGACCATTCGAACCGTGTGACCGCACCCAACACGTCGGTTACCCGGATCGGGCGGCCGAACCCGTCGCGTTCCATGCGCGTCGTAGCACCGCTCGGGTCGGTGACGGCGACGGGCAGACCTGTGGCGTCGATATCGATGATCGTTCGAGCACCCGTTGATTCGCGGATCTCGGCTACTGCGCCGCAAGGGTGATAGAGGTACTCGGTGCGCACTCCGCCGGCAGTGGTGACTGCGGTGAGGTTGCCGCTAGCGTCCCATTCCTGCCGACGGACAGCACCGTCTGCTTCGGTGATCGCGGCTGGTCGCTGGCGCGCGGCGTAGTCGATCTCTATCGAGGATCCGTCCGGGCGGGTGATGCGAGCCAGATCACCTGTGCCGGTGTAGGAGTAGCGCGTGATCGCCCCGTCGGGTGCGACGACCTTCAGTGGTTCGCGGTCGGCGTTGTAGTCGAAATGGGTGTGTGCGCCGATCGGATCGAGGACATCGCGCAGGCGAAGGTCGCGATCGAATCCGTGCGTTGTCGCTGCGCCGAGCGAGTTGGTGACGCTGGTGAATTGCCCTGTGCCATCGAGGAAATCGTCATAAACCAGGTCGCAGTCGAGCATGCCGGCGGTGCCGCGCTGATGGACTACGCGTCCGACCTCGTCGTAGGTGTTGACCATCCGATTGCCATTGGAGTCGGTCCACGACAGCATCTGTGCATGGTCGTCATAGGTGTAGCGCAGGGTGCCACCCACAGCGTTGGTGACCGCGACCAGATGCCCAGCGTCGTAGGCGAACTCTCGTACTCGCGTACGGGTTTCGCCTCCAGTGCCGTCGTCACCGACAACTGTCAGAGCGGTGATGCGGCCCGCGGTGCAATCGATGTCGATCCGGTAGCCACCGGAGTGCGACACCGCGATCGGGACGCCGTCGCTGTCGTAGTGGAAACGGATGCGGTTGTTGTGGCGGTCGGTGATCGCGGACACGGCGAGGTTGCCCAACCGTGCGTCCAGGCCGGCGAGGCAGGGTTCGGGTGCGAAGTGCCATACGCGTTCCCGCTTCGAATCGCGTACCTGGTAGCCGCCCGACTCGGTACGAGTCAGACTCCAGCCGCGACCGCCTGCAATTGGATCGACCCCGGTTCCGGCCTCGGCGTGTGGAAAGGCCAGCAGCACGCCGTCCTCGCCGACGAAGGTTACGCCCTCCGAATCGGTGATCAGGCGCATGTCCAGTGTCGCCGACCAGGAAGGACCGAACCAGCGGCCGAACCGATAGTTCGAGCGGTGAGTGCGCCGCAGAACCAGGCCGAGCACACCGGGCAGGTCGATATCGGTTTCGGGGAGCAGAAACGCTCCGGTGGCGATGTCGACAGGATCGTCGGTGCAGAACTTCTTCGTCAGATCGCTTGTGTCTTCGGCCTCACCTTCGCGCGCGTGGTCACCAGCGTGTTGATCGGCTCCGGCGTGGTCCTCCAGTGTCGGGTTCTTGGCCGGGGCAGGTTCGGGCTGTTGGTCGTGGTGTGGGGTGTTGTGGTCGGGTTGTGAGCCGTTCCCGTCGGGGTTCGAACCGTTGTGCTCGCCTGGGCGGGAACCATCATGGTCCGGTCCACCAGGCTGCCCCTCGGGAGCGGGGTCGTGCACTGCAGCGGGCGGTTCGTTGTGTGGTGCAGCAGGCTCCAGCTTCTCAGGGGTGGTGCCTGGGGCGTTCGCATCCGGTTGGCGTCCGGCTGGCGGTTCGGGTGAACGTTCTGGGACAGCGTCTGCGGGCTTTTCGGAGCGCGGGCCGCCAGAATCGGTATCTGGGTGAATCCCTCCCGGTTCGGGCTGGGCGCGCAGGTTCTCGGGTTGCTGGTGCGGCCCTGGCGTTCCGTCGCCGGGCACACGGTCGGTTGCCAGGCCCGGTTGCCCTGTCGGGTCGGTAGCGAGACCGGGCTGGCCTGGTTGGTCCGCGTGCGGACCCGCCGGGGAGGGCTCGTGAGTGGCCTCGACAGGTCGCGGCTCTGCGGACGGATTGGGTTGTGCGGCTGCACCATCGGGATGCGCCGGTGCATCACCATGCCCCGGCGAACTTCCCGGTTCCACAGTGCCAGGGTGGGTGTCGGCCGGATGCGGCTGTGGGGCGGCACCGTCGGGATGCGGACCGGCCACCGGCCCGCCCTCCGGCACCCCGGCCGGGGCGGGAGCGGCTGTGTCCGGCTTCGGCACACCCGCACCCGGCGACTGTGGCGCAGAAGCTTCCGGCTGCACGGCATTCGGTTGCGCCCCGGCTGGTTTGCCCGTTCCGGGCGACGGCTCCACCGGGCGCTCGACCGCCGGTGCCCCGCGACCGGGGATCGCGGGGGCCTCGACGTGCGGGACTCCCTTTGGCACCGCGCCTGGGGCGTCCTTGACGACATTGGTGGCGACCTCGGTGAGGCGAACGGCGTTGGTGGCCTCTTCGACAGTTTCCGCGGCGACCTTCGCGGATCCCCCGCCACCGGTGGCGATGGTGAGGATGATGTTGCCGGTGATCGCGCCGCCGGTCTCGAACGGGTTCTTGCGCGCGTCCGAAAGCATCGCATCAACCACTGCCCCCGGATCGGCGGCTGCGGTGATGATCCCGGTGCCCAGATCGGCCATGCTCGAGGCGTATTCGGCCGGATGCGACATGTTGTACGGGTCGGTGATGTTGGTCGAACGCGCGAACTGCACGATCGACGAGAACGAAGTCAGCAGCCCGGTTCCGAAGCTGAGCTTGCCGTAGTCGTAGACGCCTTTGAGGTCGTCGAAGTCCGCGCTCAATCGCTGCGACAACGGCGGCTCGGTCGGAGCTTCCTGGGTTTCGGCCTGCAACCCGGAGACGACCTGGGAGGCGATGTTGTCACGTTGAGAGCGAGCGTTTTTCAGGATCGCCCGCGCCTCATCACGCATCGACGTCCAGGTATCGACCAGCGGGGTGGCCTTCTTCTCCTTGTCCGACAAGGCATTCCATGTCGATTTCTTCGACTTCTCTTCCTTGTCGGCCGCTTCCCACTTCTCGATCGCGTCTTGGGCCTTGGCTTGTGCGGTCTCGAGCGCCCAGTACCAGTTGTCCAGGTGCGCGGCCGCTTTGGTGAATGCGTCCCCGGCGGTCCACCACGCCTTGGGCTGCTTGTCGAACTCGGTGTGAAACGCGGTGGCGGCCTTGCCGGTCCAGTCCGCGACATCGATCTTGCGCAGCGCGTCGCCGGTCGACTCGATCGACGAGGACATCGACTTCAGCTTGCCGACGACATCGTGGATGGCCGAGGGCTCGCCGTGGATCAGCTCGGTCTTGTCCTTGGTTTGGCCGAGTTCCTTCTCGACGATCTCTCCACCGAGCGCGTTGGAGATCTGGTCGCCGATCTCATCGATCGCATCGGCGACCCCACCCGCGCCGTGCTCACGCGCGAAGTCCGCGACCGTGTGCGCGCCCCGGTCGATGACCGAGCCCGCCTTGGTCTCCACCTCATCGACGGCGTTCTCGACCGCGTCCCCAACGTTATTGAGCCAGTCCCCGATCCCCACCTACTGACCCACCTTGCCGCCGCTCGCCCCACCGGTCTCGGGAGTCAGGATCTGCGCCGCCTGCTGCAACGCCCCCGTGTTCCAACCCGGCGCGGTGGTACCGGGTGTCGGGGCCACGATGGTGGCGGGATTGCCCAGCGCGGTGACATTGGCCATGGCCTGCGGCGCAACCGTCTGGATCACCTGGGCGTCGAGCTGCATCTTGGCGGACATGTCCTGAAACGACTTGGCACTGTAGTCCGGATGCGCGAGAGCGTTGAACGGGTTGTCGGACAACGTCTCCGACAACGACCGCTTGTCGATCTGGTCCTTGGTCAGGTGCGGGTTGGAGAACAGGTGCGAATACACCTCTTTGAGCGCATTCTTGGCCTGCTCGTCCATCATCTGATAGCGACCCGCCGCCAACCCCACCGATTGGGCCATGCTGTTGGCCGACTGCACCAGCGACCGCACACCCCACGACCACCGGTTACAGAAGGTTTCAAACGTCGACTGCACCGACGCTTTCCCCGCCTGCAACGGCGACAACGCCAGCAGAGCGAACCCGCGCCCCATCGCGCCGGTCTCCTTGATCCCCAGATCCGACAGCTGCCCGATGATGCCGTTGATCCCGTTCGCGGCCTGCGTCAGCACCGCCGGCTCGACCTTCAGCTCCTCGCTCACGCCTTCACCCCCTCGATAACCTCATCCGACAGCTTGGGCGGGAACGCCACGGGCTGTGCGCCCACACAGTCGATCGATACTCCGGTCGGTTCGGGTCGTGCTGCAGCCCACCGATCCAGCCGGGACCCAAGCAGGCGCTGATAGTGGTAGGTCTGATCCTTCAGCACTCCGCGAGCAACCATGTAGCGGGCGTACTCCTCCTCGCTGGTGAACGCGCAGATCCAATCGATTCCCCGTACCCGTGAGGTGTAGACCTCGTCATCGCCGATCAATGGCACCAGCAACACCGCATCGTTGTAGGCGCGGCGCAGCAAATCCGGCTGACCGAATCCGGCGAAGAACGCCCCGATCTCCGACCGCAACGCGGCCAGACCATCCCCAACCTCAGTCAAGCTACCCCCTGAACAGGCAATTCCCCGCTAACGGCAGTACGCCGAAGACTACCCGACAGCGTCGACTTGATCGACACGGTAGATCACCGCCATCGAGCGGCAACGGGGTGAACGAACGGCCGCCACGGCCCGATACGATTCATGACGTGTCAGATGAAGTGCGCCTATGCGGTCGCTGCAAGGACGTCGTCGGCCGCGAGCCGAATCCCGTCGGACCCGGAGGTCAAGCCTGCGAACAGTGCATCTCCGAGATCCGCGAGGTCAACGCGAACCTTTGGGGCGGCGAGGGCTAGCGAACCTTCCATCCGCACGGAGATCGGCGAGCCACATCGCCAACGTCTCACGGCATTCGAGCGGCAGGCTCACGAACGATGTTGGGTTGTCCCACGTACGCACCACCCGCCGCTGCGATTGGTCTTGCCAATCGGCGTTCACGCTCATATCTGCCATCGTCACATACAAAGTCGGACGAGGACGCCTGGGACGAAGACAATGCCGACTACAACCGCGGAAGATCCCGGATTCTCGCCGATCAGAGTTCGGTGACCAGTTACAGGCTAACAGGACGTATCAGACCGGGCGTTTGAATCGGCCTTCCCGGATGCTGGCCGTGAAGGCATCCCACGCGCCAGGGGTGAACATCAGCGAGGGTCCCGTCGGGTTCTTCGAGTCGCGAACGCCCACCTGACCCCCATCGAGCCACGCCACCTCGACGCACTGCGATCCGCCCTCGCTGTAGGTGCTCTTGAACCACTTCGTCCCGGCCTGGTCAACGCTCGCCACGCTCGAACTCCTTCGCTACCTGCCGAAGCAGGTTTCTGCTTTCCACTTCATCTAGACATGTACCCCGAATCGCTGCAGCGAGCTCGCTGTAGACCAGGATTTCGTCCGGCTTCTCGAGGTAGACGTCCGGAGCCGGTCCGCCCTCGATGTACACCACTGGCGGTTCGAGCGGTTCTCCTTTGGGAGCACGCCCGAACTGCGCAATGATGAAGGAGCCGTGCGGCATTCCCCACGTGAGACCCGATTTGAACGGGTGGATTCGGATCGTGATGTTGGGCCGAGTAGACACCTCGGCCAGCTGACGAAGCGCGCCTGCCATCGTTTTGGGACCGCCGATCGTTCGGTGCAGCACCGACTCGTGCAGTATCGCGTCCAACGCCACAGGGCTCGTTCGGCGGGTGATGAGCGCTTGCCGCTTCATCCGGTGTTCGACGCGTCGGTCGACGTCCTCACGACCGGAGAACTTGGGGAACGCCGCGATGATCGCCCTCGCGTAGTCGGCGGTCTGCAGCAGTCCGGGAATGTGCTGATCGTGGTAGGTGGTCAGCTGGCGAGCCGCGGCTTCGAGGCCGACGTACATGTTGAAGGCGCTGCTGTAGAGGCCACCGTAGGCGTGGTACCAGCCCTTGACTCGCGCCTGCGTCGCGAGATCGACCGCGGCACGAGTCTCGGCTTCCCCGACGTCGTAGATCCTGCAGAGTGCTTCCACGTCCTGTCGGCGGACCTTCTGAATCTGGCCGGTTTCGATGCGCTGCAGCACAGCTCGTGACAAGTCGACCAACTTGGCGGCGTCGGCGATGATGAATCCGGCCGCTTCACGGCGTTCGCGCAGGAAGCGCCCGAGCTGGCGACGGGGCACGGTCGATGAGGGGCCGTCGTCTTCGATGCTGGTCAACGGTGGTCGTCCTTCCGGAAAACGAGTCACGCCGAATCGGAAAGCGAGCTGGGTTCCACCCGGTAAGCGAGTCCTGTCCTGTGGATTCAACACAATCATAATCGAGTTCTCGTTTCCGATGGTCTCGATCTCCGGTCGGTGGTGTGCTTTCGACAGCGAAAGCAATACGCAGAGCCGAAGCGTCAGATCCTGCGTCCCTGTTCGGTCGCTGCCGGTACCGCGAATCCATCGACCCCGAGAGCCGGAACGATGTGTCAACCAACCATCACCGCAGATACACCGGAGTTCAGAGCCGCTTATTATCACAGCCATTGCGGACTTCCAGTGATGCTGAAACCCGGTGGCCACCTTGTCCTCAAAGCAGATACAGCAGTCGTCGGCTTTACCATGCCCGTAGAACTGGGCAGCCTGGTGAAAGCCGAGATGTCGGCCAGAGAAATCCCGTGGGGGCCAATCGTCGCGCACGTACGTGCGAGGCGATGGACGTTTCTCCTCGAGTCGGACATCCGTTGGGACACAGGGGTTTCGCTGGATGCGGAAATGATGCGGTCGAACGTGACGGTGGTACGCACCGGCGGTGAAATCGCGTTGCCGTCACCAGCACCGAGCTCGATCCAACGCGGGTGGGTCGTCGAACCGCACGATTCGCATCTGCCGTCCGCTGCGTCCGTGCTCGAAGTCACCCGCCATTGTGCGAGCCTTCTCGACCAGCATCACCGCTTTCAACCCACCGCCGGGCAGATTCCTGCATCCGACGTGATCGAGCCCGTTGTCCCTCATCAGCCCGAAGCTGTACAGCGGCAGGGAGATTCATCGTGTTCTCGGTAATGTGGCCTTTCCTGATCGGTCTTGGCCTGGGTGCGCTGGTCATGTGGATCGTGGCGGTACGTCTTGTGCCCTCCAGTCCTGCTCACGCGGCCATGCGAAGCGATTGTCTGACCGTGCAGCGGATCACCGCGCGCGTCGAACGGGAACGGCGGGCGACGAGTAGGGCACGCCCACAACGTCTGCATGCGTGAGCGGACGGCCATCATCGTGACCGACGCGGGGTTCGCTATCACCCGATTGTGCGCCTACGGCATCGTCCACAGCGACCAGCCCGGGGCACGGACCGATACCGCCGTGCGCTCGATCCAAGATCTTGCTCGCCGCTCCGGGCGAGAATTGCGGGCGATCGTAGTAGTGCGTCCTGGTAGCGACCTGAGCTTGTTGCTGGCAGGGCTTCCGTCCAACGGAATCGGCGCAGTGTTCGTACCCAGCGTGATCGCCATGACCGGCTGGCTCGATGTCGCACGCGAGATCGCCGACGTGTGGACCGCCGTTCCGCCCGGCTATTGGCCGCGTCGAGACAACGGTGGCCCCGCAGCCTTCATACCTGTCAGCGGTGCGACGTCATGACCGGAACGCGCACGATTCGGCACATCCACATCGAAGCGGACCCACTTCGTCTGGACTTCCAGGGCACCGAGGAGCAGGTGAACAGTGTCGCCGCGGAACTCGCCGGCAATGCGGGCCTGACCGTCACCGTCGATGACGACGTGGCTCCTGATCTGCCCATCCTCCCGTGCGCTCGGCTATGGCGATAGCCATTCGTCCCGGAGGCCCTTCGGCCCGGAACGATCCCGCCGGTGAGCAGCATGTTCCGAAAGTTTTGCCTGCCTGTTGCGCAGGTCACTCGCCGACCCTAACCTGGAGCTTCAGCACGAAAGTGATCTTGGCGCAGACATCTCACGCATCCCCGAGCTCACTCCGTGACTGACTTCCCAGGGATCTGCGGCGGCAGTACCTGAAGGCGTGATGTGCGATCCGGTGTATCCGAATGGGCTTGTGTCACGCGTCTTTCACCAATCAATTGCAGGAATCCTCGGCCTCGACGGCGGTGCACAGCGATCACCTCAACGGTCTCAGGGGTGCCGCTGTTCGATGAAAGCGCTTGTCCGCGTGGCGTTCCAGAGATGAAAGGAGGCGCGTCATGATTCAGCCATTAACGCCCGGCAGCGCGCGCCGGACGATCGCCGAATACGTTCGGCGTGAGATTCCAGCACAAGGACAGAAACCGGCGTACCCAGTTGAGCCCTCGCGGCATCGACAGCTTCATGTTACGAGTGGCAATCCTTCAGCAATCTTAAGGGGCTTGCCGACGGACGAGCTGATCAGGGAGGTTGGCCATGGACGCCGATGACGAAATCTGGCTCAGCAGTGAGGAAGTCGCCCGGCGTCTGAAGATCCCGCAGAAGACCCTTGCGGTCTGGGCCTCTGGACATCGAGGCCCGCGGTTTGCCCATATCGGGCGGTTCCGCCGCTACAACCTCGACGACCTTCTCGCGTGGGAGGAAGAACAGCTCGAACACGGCGGCGGATCGAACATCTGCTCTCGCAATCCCCCACCCCACGGCAGAAAAGGACGTTGATGGCCAGACAATCGCTCCCGATCGGAACCTATGGTCGGATCACCGCCAAGGAGCAGGCGAACGGCAGTTTCCGCGCGGTCACCCGATTTCGCGACAGCGACGGGATCACCCGCACGGTGCAGAAGTTCGGCCCCACCAAGGGCGTAGCCGAGGATAACCTCCGGAACGCGCTCAAGGAGCGCACCGGTGATCGCGGACGACTGATCAACCGGGACACCAAGCTGTCGGAGCTGGCCGACCTGTGGCTTGCCGAGAAGGCGATGCAGGAGGGCGTGACTCAGCAGACTCTCGACCTGTATAAGTCGGAGATCGAGGTCTCCGAGGACTGCCGGGCACGGAAGGGCACGGTCAAGATCAAGTCTGCGCTGGGCGGCCTCCGAGTCTGGGAGGCGACCACCTCACGCATCGACGCCCATCTCAAGCGGATCATGCTCAACGGCCACCGTGAGAAAGCTCGGCGGCAGCGGGTCATTCTGTCCGAGATGATGGGCATGGCCGTGCGCCATGACGCCATCGGCCAGAATCCCGTCCGCGAAGTGGCCGACCTCCCTCGCAAACGTCAGAAACCACGTGCCGCCGATCTGGCGACGCTCACAGAGTTGCGGGCCCAGCTGAAGCTGTGGGCCGCGGGCGAACAGGTCGGCGACGTCCCCGCCCACACCGGCGGACCCAAGCGCAACCGGCGCGTGCTGGATGTGGCCGATGTGGAGCTCGGCACCGGCCCCCGCCCCGGCGAGGCGCTGGCGCTGCGCTGGTCCGATGTGGACCTCGAGTCGACTCCGCCACGACTGACGTTCAGCGGCACCATCATTCGGCTGAAGGGCAAGAAGGAGGACGGCAAGGGATTGATCCGCCAGAAGTGGACGAAGACCGACTCCGGCTATCGGACGGTCGTCATCCCGCCGTTCGTCGTCGAGACACTGAAGCGAGTCAAGGAGGAGACCGAGGAGAACGACCTCGACCTGGTCTTTCCCAGCCGTGACGGTGGAATCTGGGATCCGCACAACTTCAACCGGCTGTGGCGGCAGGCCCGTGACACCAAGTTCGTATGGGTCACGCCGAAGACGTTCCGAAAGACCGTCGCATCGATGATCGCCGAGGAATACGGACCGCAGGCCGCCGCTCAGCAGTTGGGCCACGCGAACGACTCCGTGACCAAGCGCCACTACATCGATCAGCCCACTGCGGCACCCGATTTCACGACAACGCTGGATCGCCTCGCAGGCTGAATCCGTGTCATTTCCGTGTCGTTCACGGGCACAAAAAGGAAAAAACCAGGTGCGAACTGAAGTGTTCGCCCTGGTTATTGCTCCCCCATCTGGACTCGAACCAGAAACCTGCCGATTAACAGTCGGCTGCTCTGCCAATTGAGCTATAGGGGATTGTTTCCTGGCTGGCCCTTTCGGACCGGCCGGGGAAAACTTTAGCGTATCGGTTGTACAGTTCCCAAATCGTGGCCCTACCTGCGGGAAGTTGGGTGGTGGGGGTACGGGGTGCCGGATCGACAGGGTGGGGTGGGGTCGGGCAGGATGTGGGGGCGGAATGGTCTATGGGAGGAGCTTCTCGGGATGCTGCGGTTGATCATCGGTGTGGCGGCTGGGTACGTGCTGGGCGCTAAGGCCGGGCGGGCTCGGTATGAGCAGATCAGTAAGACGACCCGCGCGATCAGCGAGAGCCCGGTCACACGGAAGGTCGTGATGATGGGGCGGCAGAAGCTTTCGGACAAGCTGAGCACCCAGCCGAAGTTGGAGCCGATGGTGCCGCTGGATGAGCGGACCACCGTTCTCGTGCCGCAGGATCAACTGCGGCGCTGAGGGATTAGGACCCTGCCCTCAGACATTGCCCTCAGACGCCGCCCCCTCGGGCGCTGCGCCTCAGACGCCGGCGAAGTCGTCGGAATTGCCCATGGCCTGGGTGAGCAGGCTCTTTCGGTACTGCTCGAGGGCGACCAGGTCGCCGAACAAGGCCATGTACGAGTCGGATTGCTCAGTGGACGAGATGCGCTGGAGTTTGGATTTCAACTCGGCGATCTGGCGGCCCACCCACGCCTCCTGGGTGCGGGCCAGCACGCCGGTGACGAAGCGGGGCATGTCGTCGGCGGATTTCACCGGTAGCGGTTCGGCGGCCAGTTCGGAGACCAGGGCGCGCAGGGTGAGGTCGTCGGTGTTGTCGGCGACCGCGGCGACCCATTCGGCGCCGTTGAGGCCCGCGGCGGTGCCGCCGGCTTCGGTGATCGCGGTCTGGACGGCGACGTAGGCGGGGTGGGTGAAGGCTTCCGGTTCGAGGGAGTCGAAGACGGGGCCGGCGTAGGCGGGGTATTGCAGGACCGCGGCCAGGGTTTGGCGTTGCGGGAGCAAGGTCGGGTCGTGGGGGTTGGGACGGGCCGCCGGGGGAGGTGAAACCTCTTGGCGGGCTTGGCGTTCGGGGATGCCGGGTTTGACGTTGCCGCCGCGGGCGGTCTTGCGGGCCTCGTCGCCGACGCGGCGGACGACCTGCTGGATGTCGTCCCAGCCGACCCAGCCGGCGAGTTTGGTGGCATAGGCCTTGCGCAGGGCGAAGTCCTTGATCTGGGACACCACGGGGACGGCGCGGCGCAGGGCCTCGACCTGGCCCTCGGGGGAATCGAGGTTGTGTTCGGCGAGCAGGCCGCGAACCACGAACTCGTACAACGGGACTCGGCGGGCGACCAGGTCGCGGACGGCGCCGTCGCCGTTGCGCTGGCGCAGCTCGCACGGGTCGAGGCCGTCGGGGGCGATGGCGATGTAGGTCTGGCCGGCGAGCTTCTGGTCGCCGGAGAAGGCCTTCAGGGCGGCGGCCTGGCCGGCGGCGTCGCCGTCGAAGGTGTAGATGATCTCGCCGCGCCAGAAGTTGTCGTCCATGAGCAGCCGGCGCAGGATCGCGAGGTGTTCGTCACCGAAGGCGGTGCCGCAGGAGGCGACCGCGGTCTTCACGCCCGCGAGATGCATGGCCATGACGTCGGTGTAGCCCTCGACGACGACCGCCTGATGCCCCTTGGCGATCTCGCGCTTGGCGTGATCGAGGCCGAAGAGCACCTGAGACTTCTTGTACAGCAACGTTTCCGAGGTGTTGATGTACTTGGCGGTCATGGTGTCGTCGTCGTAGAGCCGCCGCGCGCCGAAGCCGATGACCTCGCCGCCGAGATTGCGGATGGGCCACAGCAGGCGGCGGTGGAAGCGGTCCATGGGGCCGCGCTGGCCCTGCTTGGACAGGCCCGCGGCCTCCAGCTCCTTGAAGTCGAAACCCTTGCGCAGCAGGTGTTTCGTGAGGCTGTCCCAGCCGCTGGGGGCGTAGCCGCAGCCGAACTGGCGGGCCGCGTTGTGGTCGAAGTTGCGGTCGGTGAGGTATTTGCGGGCCGCCTCGGCCTGCGGCTCGCCGAGCTGCGAGACGTAGAACTCGTGCGCGGCGGCGTTGGCGGCGACCAGGCGGGCGCGGGTGCCGCGGTCGCGCTGGACCGAGGTGCCGCCGCCCTCGTAGGTGATCTTGTAGCCGATGCGGTCGGCCAGCTGCTCGACGGCCTCGACGAACCCGACGTGCTCGATCTTCTGCAGGAAGGCGAATGCGTCGCCGCCCTCACCGCAGCCGAAGCAGTGGAACACGCCGTGATTGGGCCGCACATGAAAGGACGGCGACTTCTCGTCGTGAAAAGGGCACAACCCCTTCATCGAGTCGGCGCCGGCACGCCGCAGGGCGACATACTCACCCACGACATCCTCGATCCGGACACGTTCACGAATCGCCGCGATATCGCGGTCCGGAATACGGCCAGCCACGCGACGAGTCTAGCCGCGCGCAGCCGACACGCTCGACCGGGACGCACGCCTGGACACCGGACCGAATGACCTTTCCGCCGCATGCCAGGATTTAGCCGTGCTCAGCCTGTACCACGACGCCCGGACGCCGGTGCATGCCGTACCCGCCGGGGCGAAGTTGCTGGTGCTGGCCGTGACGGGGACGGTGTTGTTCTTCGTGCCGTCGATGGTATGGCTGGCGGTGGCACTGGCGGGCGTGCTGGGTTTGTCTGGGCTGGCGCGGATTCCGTGGCGCACGACCGCGCGGCAGGTACTCGGGCTCGCGCCGTTCCTGCTGCTGATCATGGTCGCGCAACTGCTCTTCACGGGTTGGCAGAGCGCGATCATCGTCGGGGAACGCCTGCTCACACTGGTCCTGCTGGCGAATCTGGTGACGCTCACCACACGCACCTCGGCCATGATCGAGACCATCGAACGCGCGCTGAAACCGTTGCGACCCCTCGGCGTCCGGCCCGAACGCGTCGGGCTGCTGGTCGCCATGACCATCCGCTTCATTCCCGTGATCCGCGAGCAAGCCGAACTGGTCCGCGCCGCCCAGCGCGCCCGGGGCATCGAGCGCAGCACGGTGTTCCTGGTGCCGCTACTGATCCGCACCCTCCGCATGGCCGACGGTGTCGGCGAGGCCCTCGACGCCCGCGGCCTGGACTGACCGGTCGCCATTTAGGATGCCTCGGGTGCGTAGTAGGGATTTGGCGCAGATCG
The DNA here is from genome assembly GCF_003626895.1 of Nocardia yunnanensis. GTDB lineage: Bacteria > Actinomycetota > Actinomycetes > Mycobacteriales > Mycobacteriaceae > Nocardia > Nocardia yunnanensis. The sequence goes on from NZ_CP032568.1 coordinate 5,020,240, forward strand.
CGCTGTTCGCGGCAATCATGGTGGTTCTAGGCTTCTTCCCGCTGATCCAGTTGCCGGGTGCGTTCGCGCCGTTCACCTCGCAAACCCTCGGCGTCATCCTCGCCGGCGCGATTCTGGGCGCCAAGCGCGGATTCCTTGCGATCCTGCTGTTCGACGTGATGGTGTTCGCGGGCCTGCCGGTGCTGCCGGGCGGGCGCGGCGGACTGTCGGTGATCATGGGCCCCACGGGCGGATTCGTGATCGCCTATCCGATCGGCGCAGTGGTGATCGGACTGCTCACCGAGCGCGTCTACCGGCACTACAACCTCCCCCTCGCGCTGGTCATCAACTTCCTGGGCGGCGCGATCGTGCTGTACGCCATAGGAATTCCGTGGATGGCCGCGGCCGCGCACATCTCCCTGGCCAAGGCGTTCACCACCTCGGTGGCGTTCCTGCCCGGCGATATCGTCAAAACCGTCATCGGTTCGCTGGCCGCGGTCGCGGTCCGCAAGGCGTATCCCATGATTCCGGCCCGCGCGTGATCGCGATCGAGGGCGTCACGCACCGCTTCGGCGACCGCGAGGTGCTGCGCGATCTCGATCTGACCTTGCGCGAGAACCGGATTGCCGTCGTCGGCGCCAACGGCTCCGGCAAGTCCACCTTCGCGCGCCTGCTCAACGGCCTGCAGATCCCCACCGCCGGCCGCGTCACTGTGGACGGTCTCGACACCCGCAAGCAGGGCCGGGCCGTTCGCAAACAGGTCGGATTCGTCTTTCAGGATCCGGATGTTCAGATCGTCATGCCGACGGTCGCCGAGGACCTCGCCTTCGGCCTCAAACATCACGGCGTCGCCAAGGCCGACATCCCCGGCCGCGTCGCCGAGACGCTCGCCGAGTATGGCCTCACCGAATTCCGCGACCACCCCGCGCATCTGCTCAGCGGCGGCCAGAAACAGCTGCTGGCCATTGCCGCCGTGCTGTCGACACATCCGAAGTACGCGGTCTTCGACGAACCGACCACGCTGCTGGACCTGCGCAACAAGCGCCGCATTTCCCGTCTGCTGCACGAGCTTCCGCAACAGCTCATCGTGGTCTCCCACGACCTGGACCTGCTCACCGACTTCGACCGCGTCCTCGTCTTCGACGACGGCCGCCTGGTCGCCGACGGCCCGCCCGCGCAGTGCCTCCCGCACTACACGGCCATGCACGCCGACTGACGCGCTACTCCTCGCGCCCGAACAAATGCCGCCGCACATGCGCGTTCAACCGCTGCCCTGGCCGCGCGTTGAACGCCATGTGCACGCTCACCCGCGGAATCTCCCCCTGCACCGGCGTCACCCGATGCCGCGACCGCCGCCCGGCATGCAGCACCAGCGTCCCCGGCACGGTCGGCAGCATCTTGACCATGTGCCGATGCCGCATCGGCAGCCCGCCCCCGCGTTCGATGAAAGCCCCTGGCAGCGGAATGTATTCGAGCCCGCCGCCGCGCTGCGGCGCGACGATGTGCAGCATCACCGTGTAATCGGACATGTCGTAGTGCCAGTCCTGCACGTCCCCGGCCTCGTGGATCTGCACCGTCATCGCCCCCAGCTCGTCGGCCGAGCGATACGCCTGCTCCCCCACCAGCTGGGATACGAACTCCCGCAACGGTTCCCAGCGATACAGCGCCTTCAGCGGCGAGGAGTCCGGGATCCGGTCGCAGGCCACGGTGTATTCGAAGCGCATGGCGTCGCCGAGCCCGTCGGACAGCACGTCCGCGGCCATCTCGGTGACGGCGGCGGGGCGCAGGAATTCGGGCAGCACGGTGACACCGCTGACCAGGAAGTCGGCCTGGGCCCGCTCGACCACCTCGCGCAGGCGGGTGACCGACCGCCGGTCGAGCGGATATCTGTCCAGGTCGGCAATGCTCTCCACGTCGTGTGTCATCGGCCGTCCACCTCGCGTGTCATCGCGCCCCCTGCCGCAGCATTCGCCGGACTCAGCGTATCGCGGCGGCGACGCGTTCCAGGCGGCTCTCGGTGTAGGAGGCGATCTGGTCGACGATCACCCGCACCCGCGCGGTGTCGTCGTCGGCGGCCTCCCACCACGGCAGCAGCAACCGGTCCAGCCCCTTCGGGGCGACATCCATCAGCCGGTCGGCGACCATCAGGATGCGTTCGCGCTGACCCGCCTGCCGCACCTGGTGAATGGGATCGGACAGCACGTAGCGCAGCGCCACGGTCTTGAGCACCGCCACCTCCGCCGCCACGATCCGCGGCACCTCCAGATCGGCGGCGTAGCGCGACAATTGGCGACCGCCCCAGCCGGCCCGGGTGGCCTCCACGGCCGCGGTCGCGAAGCGGCCCACCAGATCGCTGGTCAGCCTCTTCAATGCCACCGACGCGGCGAGGGACCCGTCGAACTCGGCGGCCGCGCCCACCACCGGCATCTCGGAGAGCCGCTGCGCGGCGGCGGTCAACTCGTCGACGGTCAGCCTGACGTGCCGGCGCGCGCCGAGTTCCGCCAGCGCGCGCTGTTCCGCCGGGTCGGCGAGCGCGCGCAAATCGATGCGGCCCACGATCACCCCGTCCTCGACATCGTGCACCGAGTACGCGACATCGTCGGCCCAGTCCATGATCTGCGATTCCAGGCATTGGCGGCGGTCGGGCGCGCCCTTGCGCACCCAGTCCAGCCGATCCATGTCCACCCCGTAGGCCCCGAACTTGGTGCCGGGACCCGTTCTGCCCCAGGGGTATTTGATGACGGCGTCGAGGGCGGCGCGGGTCGGGTTGAGCCCGAAGCTGTGGCCCTGCTCGTCGATGACCTTCGGCTCGAGCCGGGTCAGGATGCGCAGATTCTGCGCGTTGCCCTCGAAACCGCCGTGCGCGTCGGCGAATTGGTCGAGCGCCTTCTCCCCGTTGTGCCCGTAGGGCGGATGCCCGATGTCGTGGGCCAGCCCGGCCAGATCCACCAGATCCGGATCGCAGCCCAGGCTGTCGGCGATGCTGCGCCCGATCTGCGCGACCTCCAGCGAATGGGTCAGCCGGGTGCGCGGCGTGTCCCCGTCGAGCGGGCCCATGACCTGTGTCTTGTCCGCCAGCCGCCGCAGCGCCGCGGAGTGCAGCACCCGGGCCCGGTCCCGCGCGAACTCGCTGCGCCGCGCCGGGCACGGTGACCAGCTCAGCCCCGCGGTCCGATCGGTTTCGGGCAGCATGCGCTCCCGATCGGCCTCGGAGTACACCCCGTCATAGTCGATGCGCGCGTTCATTGATCACTGACCCGCCGTGTAGATGCTCACTGGTCCGCCGTGTATTTGAAATCCGCCGAGAAGTGGGTCAGCTGATACCACAGCAGGGCGAAGGTCTCCCGGAAAATGCCGTGCACCTGCGATTCTCGCGTATAGACGGCCGGCCCGGTGCGCACCGGCGCGGTCCACGCCCGCAGCCCGGCGTCGCGGGCCATGGTGCGGGTGCGCAGCGAATGCCACGGGTCGCTGACCAGCACCACCGACGATTTGCCGCGCGCCAGCAGGGCTTTCGACACCGCCTCCACGCTCTGCAAGGTGTCGGAACCGGTTTCGACGGCCAGGATCCGATCCTCCGGCACGCCCCGATCCTCGAGGTAGATCTTGCCGGCGGCGGCCTCGGTGTAGTTGTCGCCGACCTGTTTGCCGCCCACGGTGACGATCATGGGGGCGATCTGCTTGCGAAACAGCTTGTACGCCTGGTCCAGTCGCGCCTGGAACACCGTCGAGGGGGTGCCGTCGTATTGGGCCGCGCCCAGCACCACGATGGCGTCGGCCGGGCTGTAGTCGTCGACGCGGGCGACCTGCCACACGCGCACGGCGGTGCCGCCCACCACCAGCACGCCCATGACGAGCGCGCCCAGCAGCAGACGCCGAGTCCACCGCCAGACGCCGCGGGCGGGTCCTGCCGCGGGGGTCGGGTCGGTCATGTCGTGGACCAGCCAGTCCGGATCGGTGGGTGGGTTGCGGAGTTTCACCAACCGCGTCGCCGCCACTCGGGCAACTGCGGGCGCTCGGTGCCGAGATCGGTGTCGTCGCCGTGGCCCGGGTAGACCACGGTGTCATCGGGATAGCGGTCGAACAGTTTGGTTTCGACATCGCCGAGCAGGGAGGTGAACTGCTCGGGAGACTGCGTCCGGCCCACGCCGCCCGGGAACAGCGAGTCACCGGTGAACAGGTGGACGCGCCCGCCGCCGTCGGTCAGGGCCAGGGCGACCGAGCCGGGAGTGTGGCCGCGCAGGTGGATGGCCTCCAGCTCGAGGTCGCCGATCTGGATCGTGTCGCCGTCGACCAGCAGGCGATCGGGCCGCACCGGCAGCGGGTCGGCGTCCAGGGTGTGGGCGGCGGTGGGAACGCCGGTCGCGGACACCACGTCCTTCAGGGCCATCCAGTGATCGGGATGCTGATGGGTGGTGACGAGCAGCGCGACGCGGCCCGCGGCCTCCTGGCCCAGCAGCTCCAGAATCCGTTCGGACTCGTTGGCGGCGTCGATGAGCAGCGTCGCGCCGGTCTCGGCGCACTGCACCAGGTAGGTGTTGTTGTCCATGCCGCCGACGGACATCTTCACGATGCGCGCGCCGGGCACTTCCCGCAGCTGCGGATTCGAGCCGGGGGCGACATGTCCCGTGTACGGGGAATCGATCGTGATCACGCCCCCGATGGTAGTCATGGCGGCCGACACAGTGTGCAGAAGAAACCGACCCTCCGCGTTCCACAGTTAGATTCAGAGGATGCGGCTATCGAAGCAGCTGTCCCTTCTCGTGACCGGCGTGCTCCTGGTATCGGCTCTGCTCGGCGGGCGCGCCGCACCGGCGAGCGCCGACGAGCCGCTGCGGCTGCCCGGCTACGTCACCGACCACGCCAACGCCCTCGACCGCGGCCAGAGCGCCGAGCTGCAGCAGGCCATCGACTCGCTGTATTCCAAGCACCACGAACGGCTGTGGGTCGTCTACGTGCGCAATTTCAGTGGCACGAACGCGAATTCGTGGGGTGAGCAGACCTCGCAGCTGTCCGGATTCGGGGATCGGGACGTGCTGTTGTCGGTGGCGGTCGACGACCGCGCCTACGCGTTCACCGGGACCGCGCCCAGTGCGATCACCGAGAAGGACATCGATCGGCTGCTCACCGATCAGGTCGAGCCCCAGCTGCGCGCCGGGGACTGGGCCGGGGCCGGACTGGCGGCCGCGACCGGGCTGTCGGACGCCATGAGCGGCTCCGGGGGACTCGGGACAGGGACCCTGGTGCTGCTCGTGCTCGTGGTGGCTGCGGTGGTGCTCGCGGTCTGGCTGTGGGCGCGGTGGCGTAAGCAGCGGCGCGCCCGGGCCGCGCTGGAGTCCGCGCGCCGGACCGATCCGACCGACACCGCCGCCCTGCGGGCCCTGCCGCTGGTGATCCTGGACGCCCTGTCGAAGGAGACGCTGGTCGACACCGACAACGCGATTCGCACCAGCACCGAGGAATTGCGTTTGGCCACCGACGAATTCGGGGCCGTCGCGACCGCGCCGTTCACCGCCGCGCTGCAGACCGCGAAAACCGCGCTGGCCAAGGCGTTCTCGATCCGGCAGCAACTCGACGACGACATTCCCGAGACCCCGGATCAGCAGCAGCGCATGCTGATCGAGCTGATCAGCAGCTGCGGCAGCGCCGACCGCGACCTCGACGCCAAGGTCGGCGAGTTCGACGCCATGCGCAACCTGCTGATCAATGCCGGGGACCGGCTCGACGCCTTGACCCGCGACATGGTCGAGCTGACCGCACGCCTGCCCGGCGCGCGCGACACCCTGGCCCGGCTGGTGAGCGAGCATCCGGCCGCGGTGCTCGCCCCGATCCGCGACAACGTGAGCATGGCCGAGGAGCGAATTCGCTTCGCGCAGCAGACGATCGAGAACGGCCGCGCCGCGATCGCCAAACCGGTCGGGCAGCAGGGTGCGGCGGTCGCCGACATCCGGACCGCCGAATCGGCCGTGGCGGCCGCGCGCACCCTGCTGGACGCGGTGGACACCGCGGCCACCGATATCGAACAGGCCCGGGCCGGATTGCCCGGCATCGTCGAGGAATTGCGCCGCGACCTCGCCGCGGCGGCCGACCTGTCGGCGCACGGTGGCGCCGAGTTGCCCGCCGCCGTCACCGCGGCGCGCACCGCATTGGATCGGGCCACCGCCGAGCAGACCGCCAATCCGCTCGGCGTCTTCCGGCAGGCGGTGACCGCGGACACCGCGCTGGATCAAGCCATCGCCGCCGCCACCGATCGCAAGCGCGCCGACGAGGAACTGCGCCGCCGCCTGGACCAGACGCTCACCGCGGCCCGGGGCCAGATCGCCGCGGCCGCCGATTTCATCAGCACCCGCCGCGGCGGCGTCGACGCCGAACCCCGCACCCGGCTGGCCGAGGCCCAGCGCAATCTCGAACAGGCCGAACAGCTCTCGCCCACCGACCCCGACGAGGCCCTCCGATCCGCTCAGCGCGCCGCCGAACTCGGCTCCCGCGCCCTGCTGACCGCCCAGGCCGCCGTCCGCGACTGGCAGGCCCGGCAACAGACCCTGACCTCGGGCAACTCCCCCGCCGGCGCCATCCTCGGCGGCATTCTCATCGACGGCATGCTGCGTGGCATGGGCAATCAATACCGCGGCGGTGGTGGCGGTTTCGGCGGCGGAGGTTACGGCCCGGGTTCCTTCGGCGGCTCCGACGGGTCGCGGCGCATCAGTCGCGGCGGCCGCTTCTAGCTCGCTGTCACAGCCAGCCGAGGCGTTCCGCGGCGCGCACCGCTTCGACGCGAGTGCGCGTGCCGGTCTTGCCGATCGCGGCCGACAGATGGTTGCGGACGGTGCCCTCGGACAGGTGCAGTTGTTTGGCGATGGCGCCCGCGGTCGCGCCGTCGGCGGCCGCGGCGAGCACCTCGCGTTCACGCGTGGTGAGCGGTGACGTTCCGGCGGTGAGGGTTTCGGTGGCCAGCGCCGGATCCACCACCCGCAGCCCCAAATGGACGCGCCGGACCGCATCGGCGAGTTCCTTGGCGGGAGTGTCCTTCACGACGAACCCGGACGCGCCCGCGTCGATGGCGCGGCGCAGGTAGCCGGGCCGGCCGAAGGTGGTGACCATGAGGATGCGGACGTCCGGATGCGCGGCGTGCAGGGCGGCGGCGGCCGAGATCCCGTCCAGCCCCGGCATTTCCACGTCCAGCAGGGCGACGTCCGGTGCGGTGCGGGCGACCGCGGCCAGCACCTCGTCGCCGCGCCCGACCTCGGCGACCACGTCCAGGTCCGGTTCCAGGCTCAGCAGCGCGGCCAGGGCGCCGCGGACCAGGGCCTGGTCGTCGGCGAGCAGCAGTTTGATCATTCCCGCTCCTTGTCGTTCACCGGAAAGCTTGCCAGCACCCGGAATCCGCCCTCGGGGCGATTGGCGAGGGTGAGGGTGCCGCCGGTGGCGCGCACCCGTTCGCGCAGGCCGGACAGCCCGGAGCCGTCGCGGGCGCCGGCGTGCTGCCCCACCCCGTCGTCGGCGACCTCGATACTGCCGGGGGTGACCCGCACCCAGCAGTGCGACGCGCCGCTGTGGCGCACCACATTGGTGATGGCCTCACGCAGCACCCAGCCGAACACCACGCTGTTGCGGATCGGCAGGTCGTCGGAATCGGGGAGTTCGGCGTCGATTTCGGCGGCGCGCAGCGCGGTGCGGGCATTGGCCAGCTCGCCGGCCAGCGACACCTCGCGCAGCCCGCCGACCGTGGTGCGCACCCCGGCCAGCGCCTCGCGCGCGAGCTGCTCGACCTCGGACATCTCGGTCTTGGCGCGTTGCGGGTCGAGGTCGATGAGGCGTTGGGCCAGTTCGGTTTTCACGGTGATGACGGTGAGCGAGTGGCCGAGGATGTCGTGCACGTCGCGCCCGACCCGCAGCCGCTCCTCCGCGACCGCCAGTTCGGTGATCTGTTTGCGCGCCAGGAACAGTTCGTGATTGCGCACCAGGATCACCCGCACCCCGGCGACCGCGAAGCCCGCCAGGGCGATCGACTCCATGACGCCGAACTCCGGACGCTGCCCGATGATGGCCTGCGGCACCACACAGGTCGCGAGAATCAGGATGAGCTGCAACAGGATCGCCGGTTTGATCGGCGTGGTGAAGCCGATATAGGACGCCAGGTAGACGCCCATTCCCAGCACCGCCGAATGCAGGGTGACCGCGGCCGCGATCATCAGCAGCGCCTGCACCGCCAGCGGCGCGACGACGGTCCGCAGCGACAGGCTCGGCGGCCAGGGCCGTTGGACCGGTCCGCGCACCAGCATCCAGTACGACCACACGTAGCAGACGCCGAAGGCCACGATGACGGTCACGGTGTAGGCGCGCGCGACCGGATCGTCGAATTCCCAGGCCTTGCGCAGCGGGTCGATCAGGTACACGCCCCACACGGTCGCGAACAGCGGGCCGAAGCGGCGTCGCCGCCGGATGCCCGCCTCTTCGGTATCCGGATCTCCGGCCACATCCGCCCAGCGCGGCCACCAGTTACGCCCAAACACCCACCCACCGTATCCGGCCTGCTCGGACGGCCGGTCCGGTGGCGGCCGACCGTCGAGGGACCGGTGACCGTCGGCGGGGAGGCGGGGTGTGGAGGCGTTCACCTCCTCACTGTCCGCCGGCCCGCCGCGCGACGCCTCCCCCGTCCGTCACCGTCACCCCATGACAGATGTCATGTGAGGTCAGGCGGTGACGGTGATCGTGTGCAGGCCGCCCGGGCCGATCGGGAAGGGCGGACGGTGTCCGGCGTCCTGGACGTCGCCGGAGCGGCCGATCGCCCGGGCCTGGATGGTATGGGCGCCCGCGGGCAGGTCCACCACGGTGCGCCAGCGTCGCCAGGCGGCGGGAGCGAGTTCGGCGCCGAGTTCGACCGGGAGCCAGTCGGTGTCGTCGACGCGGATCTCGACACCCGAGACCCCGTGCGGCGGCGCCCAGGCCACGCCCGCCACCGTGAATTTGCCCGAGCCGGCGGCGTCGCCGGTGGCCACGTCGATGCGGGCTTGCGGACGCACCCACAGGGGTTCGGTGGGCCAGCCGCGTTTGCACCAGTAGTCGACGTGGCTGTCGTCGGCGAGTTCGAGTTCGGTGAGCCATTTGACGCCGGTGTACTGGCCGTAGATCCCGGGTACGAAAACCCTTGCGGGAAAACCGTGTTCGGGGGCAAGCGGTTCGCCGTTCATGCCGATCACGAGGTAGCCGGGCCATTCGCCGGTGCGCAGCGGCGCCAGCGGCAGGGAGATGGTGTAGCCGTCCACGGCGCGGGTGACCAGCCGGGTCGCGCCGGATTCGGGGACGGCGTGGTCGAGCAGCGCGGTCAGCGGGACACCGAACCAGCGGGCATTGCCGCAGCGGTGCGCGCCCGCGGTGTTGTGCACGCACACCATGACGGCGTCGAATTCGACGGCCTGGTCGGCCAGATCGGCCAGCGACAACCGCAGCCGGTGGGCGACCTGCCCGCCGATCGACAGCCGCCACTGCGCCGGATCGATGCGCGGGGGCCGCGAATTCACGTCCGCCACATAGAATCTGCCCGCCTTGGTGATCAGCGGCGACAGTCCCGGCTCGGCGCCGAGGCCGTCTTCGGGCACAGGTGCGTGCGCACCCAGCAGGTCGATCCGGCGCACCCGCTCGCGGTAGCGGCGATCCGCGCGGCGCACCAGCGTCTCGGCGGCGGCCAGCAGACCGGTTCCCGCTGCCGCCCACAGCAATTCGCCGGCCGGACCAGCGGGACGATGCCGCAGTCCGGAACGCAGCACGGCCGCGGCCGCGACACCCCCAAGCGCCCCGGCCAGGGAACGGTTCGCGCCGCGCAAGGACACGGCCGCCGTGGCTGCCCCGAACGCCACCGCGGCGGGGGTGCGCAAGCGGTTCGGCAGCAGCGGCATTCCGGCGGCCGCGGTGACCGCGCCGAGCGCGACGCCCAGCCGCGTCATCTCCTTGTCGTAGCGCCCGGAGCGCGCCACCATCTCCTCGACCACCGGGATCGGCGCGTAGTCGGCGGCGAGCCGCCCGATGCCGTCGAGCAGGGAGCCGCCCCTGGCCGCGGCGACCAGTTCGCCCGCACCGAGCGCGCCCAGTCCCACCGCCGCCGCGCCCAGCAGCCGCTTGTTCCGCCCCACCGGCATCTGCCCGTTCACCGACACTTGCTCGAACCTCTCGTAGCCGACCGGGTTTCCAGCGCCCATTGTTCCCCAGTGCGGCAGCGGCCACGAGGTATCGCGCCGACCGGGCGGCCGTCAGCGCTTCAGGTAGGCGTCGACGAGCGGTCCGATGATGGCCAGCGCCTCCGCGGTGATCATCTCGTTGTGGCCGTAGGGCAGCGGCCGGTCGTGGATGGCGCCGGAGATGTAGGGCCGCCAGGTGGTGACATTGGGGTTGGGATCGGGGTTGTAGGCGGCGGCGAAGAACAGCAGGTCGCCGTCGAACACCTCGTGGTCGTGGGCGGCGATCTGGCGCAGCAGGTGGCGCAGGTCGCCGTAGAAGTGCTCCAGTTCGGTTGCGGTGAAACTGATTCCGCTCGCCTCCAGCAGCTCCGCGGCCTGGGCGGCGGTGAGGTGTTCGAGTTCGGGCGGTACGTCGATGCCGCCGAATTCGGCCAGCAGCAGCGACAGCGGCGGAATGGCGCTGTCGTCGGGGACGGCGACGTCGGCGCGCGAATCGATCATGATCAGCGACGGCACCGGCGCGCCGCGGCGGCGCAGCTCGACGGCCATGGCGTGCGCCAGCGGGCCGCCGGCCGAATAGCCCAGCAGGTGGTAGGGGCCCTCGGGCTGGACGCGGCGGATCTCCTCGACATAGCGCACGGCCAGGTCGTGAACGGTGCGATCGGCGGTGCCGCCGTCGGTGACGCCCGGCGACTGGATCCCGTAGATCGGGTGCGCCCCGTCGATGTACTGCACCAATCCGCCGTAGCACCAGGCCAATCCGATGGCCGGGTGCACGCAGAACAGGGCGGGTCCCTCGCCCTGCGGGCGCATCGGCAGCAGCACCCGCATGGCGGGGTCGACGTCGGGTTGGGCGGCGGTCTCGACGAGGCGTCGCGCCAGCGCGGCGGGGGTGGGGTCGAGGAACATCCATTGCAGCGGCATGGGGATGCCGGTCGTGTCGCGTACCTCGGTGACCAGGCGGACCGCGCCCATGGAGTTGCCGCCGATGTCGAAGAAGTTGTCGTCCACGCCGACTCGCGGGGAGTCCAGGACGGATTCGAAGGCGGTCACCAGGGTGCGTTCGGCGTCGGTGCGCGGGGCGCGGTAGACGCGACGGACCCGTTCCCGCACCGGTGCCGACGGGGCGGCGTGGGGATTCACGGTGAGCGCGGGCGGATGCGGGCCGCCGATGGCGCCGACGCCGGCGAGGGGGTCGGCGGTCATCGCGTCCAGGAGCGTGCGGAAGCCGTCCACCATGGCGGCGGCGCTGCCGCGGTCGAACAGGTCGGTGGCGAAGGTCAGCGACGCGGTCATGCCCGCGGGCTCTCCCATCGCGCCGAACTGTTCGGCCAGCATCCATTCGAGATCGAATTTGGCGCCGGGAGCGGGCGCGTCCAGGGGGCGAATCGTCAAGCCGGGCAAAGTGGTTGCCTCGGTGCGGACGTTCTGGAACGCGAGCAGTACCTGGAACAGCGGGTGATGGTCGGTGGAGCGGGCGGGGGCCAGGGCCTCCACCAGGCGTTCGAACGGGAGGTCCATATTGCCGTAGACGGCGAGGTCGGCATGGCGGACGGCGTCGAGGGTGTCGGCGAAGCCGGCGGCCGGGTCGATGTGCGAGCGCAGCACCACGGTATTGACGAACATGCCCACGAGGTCGTCGAATTCGCCGTCGCCGCGGCCCGCGACCACCGAACCGATGGCGATGTCGGGCTGACCGGACAGGCGGGCCAGCAGTACGGCGAGGGCGGCGTGTACCACCATGAACGGGCTCGCGCCGTGCTCGCGGGCCAGCAGTTGGACACGGTCGTGAACCTCTGCGGGGACAGAGAATTCGATGCGATCGCCGGTACCGGACGGGACGGTCGGGCGGGGACGATCCGTGGGCAGCGCGTGCATGTCGGGCAGTCCAGCCAGGGTGGTGCGCCAGAAATCCAGCTGGCGATTGGCGAGGCTGTCGGGGTCGTGGTCGGAGCCCAGCAATTCTTGCTGCCACAGCGCATAGTCGGCGTACTGAAGCGGCAGAGGACTCCACTCGGGTGCGACGCCTGTGGTGCGAGCTGCGAAGGCGTACATGACATCTCGGGCCAGCGGTGCCATCGACCAGCCGTCGGCGGCGATGTGATGCACGGCCAGTGCGAGCACCGTGCGTTCCGGTTCGACGTGCAGTACGCAGACCCGCAGCGGGGTCTCGCGGGTGATGTCGAATCCCACAGACAGTTCGGCGATCAGTGCGGAGCCGAGTTCGTCGGCCGTGACGTCGAGTTCGGTGATCGGGGTGGAATCCGTTGCCGGCGAGAGGATCCGCTGCTCCGGTCGCCCGTCCGCCCCGAGCGGGTAGATCGTGCGCAGCGTCTCGTGTCTGGCGACGACATCGTCGATCGCGGTCCGCAATACCGAGATGTCCAGCGCACCGGCGATTTCGAACGCGCCCGGAATGTTGTAGAGCGGTGAGCCGGGGTCGTAGCGGTTGAGGAACCACATGCGCTGCTGGGCCGCCGACAGCGGGATGTGGTCCGGGCGCGGACGCGGTCCGGGACGGGGGCGGCCGGACGCATCGCCCGCGGCGACCAGTGCCGCGAGCTCGGAGACCGTGGGGGCGTCGAAGAGGGCGCGCACCGGGACGGCCGTGTCCAGGGTCGCGCCCAGGCGGGCCACGACCTGGGTGGCGATGAGGGAATTGCCGCCGAGCGCGAAGAAATCATCGCCCCGCCAGACCGTGTCGAGGCCGAGCACCTCGGCGAAGGCCGCCGCGACGGCCGTCTCGACCGGTCCGTCGGGCGGTTGCCGGTCGCCGGTCATGGGCTGCGGGGCGGGCAGCCGGTCCAGGTCGAGCTTGCCGTTGGCGGTGCGTGGCAGTTCCGGCAGCACGGTGATGGCCGACGGCACCATATAGGACGGGAGTCGTTGCGCCGCGGCCTTCTTCAGCGCGGCGGGTTCCAGCTGACTGCCGGGGGCGGCGACCACGTAGGCGGCCAGCAGACCGCCGTGGCCGTCGTCGCGCACCGTCGCGACGGCGCGGGCGACCGCTGGTTCGGCGGTCAGCGCGGCCTCGACATCGCCGAGTTCGATGCGCAGGCCGCGCAGCTTGACCTGGGTGTCGGTGCGGCCCAGGTATTCCAGGTCGCCGTGCCGTCGGCGCACCAGGTCGCCGGTGCGATACATGCGCTGCCCGTGGCCGTGCGGGTCGGCGACGAAGCGGGCGGCGGTCAGGTCGAAGCGGCCGAAATAGCCGCGCGCCAAGGCGATTCCGGACAGGTACAGTTCACCGACAACACCGTCGGGTACCGGCCGCAGCCGATCGTCCAGCACCAGTGCGCGCGCGCCGGGCGCGGGACGGCCGATCGTGATCGGCTCGCCCGGGTGCAGGGCCGCGCCGGCGGCCCAGACTGTCGCTTCGGTAGGCCCGTAGTCGTTGAAGTGGCTGCGGCCCTGGGCCGCCCACGCGGCGACCAGTTCCGGCGGGCAGGGTTCGCCGCCCGTCACGATCAGCCGCAGGTCGTCCAGGCCGCCGGGGTCCACGGTGGCGAGGGCGGACGGGGTCAGCGCGATATGCGAAACCCGGTGGCGGGACAGCAATTCCCGCAGCTCGGGGCCCGCGAACACGGTGGGCGGCGCGATCACCAGGGTAGCGGCCGCGCCTACGGCCATGAGCAGCTCCACCACCGAGGCGTCGAAACTCGGTGAGGCGACGTGCAGGACACGCGACTGCGAGGTGATGTGGTCTCGATCCCGCTGGGCGATGGCTAGGTTCGCCAGCCCGGCATGGGTGACCATCACGCCCTTGGGTGCGCCCGTGGAGCCAGAAGTGAAGATCACGTACGCGGGATGGGCTGTGTCCCTGACTATTTCATGAAGGAATGCCGGTGTGGTCTGCTCGTCGTGTTCGTCGAGACACCACCAATCCACGGTCGTCGGCAGCCGGTCGCGATGCGTGGCCACGGTCAGCCCCAGGCAGGCGCCGGAGACGTCGATGATGCGGGCGATTCGATCGGGCGGATACGCCGGATCCACGGGAACGAATGCCGCGCCGGTGCGCGCCACGGCCCAGACCGCCAGCACGGACTCTATGGACCGCGGAATACCCACGGCCACCAGGGTTTCCGGGCCCGCTCCGGCGGCCGCCAGTCGGCGGGCGAGTCGCTCGGCCCGGTCGTCCAGCTCGCGATAGGTCAGTGCGCGGTCCCCGCACACCACCGCGACGCCCTCCGGGTTGGTGGCAACGGCGTCGGCCATGAGGTCGGCGAGGGTTCGCGGTGCCGCCACGGGTGGCTCGGTTCGGTGCATCCGCTGGCGCTCGCCGTGGGTGAGCAGGTCGAGATCGCCGATCGGCGTGGAGGTTTCGGCGGTGCCGTCGTCCAGCACCCGCAGCAGGCGGTCGGTGAACGCCGCGGCGGTCGATGCGTCGAACAGGTCGGTGGCGTAGCAGCAGCGCAGTTCCATGCCGTCGGTGTCGCCGACGACGGTGACGCTCAGGTCGAATCGGCTGGAAGTCTGCGGCAATTCGAGCGGCGACACGGTGAGATCGGGCAAGCGCAGCTCGGGCAGGGCCAGGTTCTGGAACACCAGCATCACCTGAACCAGGGGATGCCGCGCCGGCGAGCGGGCTGGGGCGAGCACCTCGACCAGTCGCTCGAACGGCACATCGGCACGTTCGAAGGCGGCGAGGTCGGTGTCGCGCACCCGGTCCAGCAGCGCGCCGAAATCCTCCTCCGGGCGAATCCCGGTGCGCAGCACCAGGGTATTGACGAACATGCCCACCAGATCGTCGAGTTCGCGTTCCCCACGGCCCGCGACCGGTGTGCCGATCACCACGTCGCCGGTGCCGGCCAAGCGGGACAGCAGCACCGCGAGCGCGGCGTGCACCACCATGAACGGCGTCGCACGATGCTCACGGGCCCGGCGCTCGATCGCGGCGGCGAGCCGAGTGTCCACGCGCGCAACATGTTCGGCGGCATGATGAGTGGCCTGCGCGGGACGCGGGCGGTCCGTCGGCAGTTCCAGATGATCGGGAATGCCGGCGAGCACCTGCTTCCAGTAGTCGGTTTGCTGCGCCCCCAGAGAGGTCGGATCATCGTCCGCACCGAGCCGATCACGCTGCCACAGTGCGTAATCCGCGTATTGGACCGGCAACGGCTCCCAGGCCGGCGACACACCCGCCGCACGGGTCGCGTAGGCAGCAGCGACGTCTCGGGTCAACGGCGCCATGGAGAATCCGTCGGTGGCGATGTGGTGCACGACCAGGACGATCACATGCTCCGGGTCCGTGTCGACCGTCGTCGATTCGACGCGGAACAGTCGCAGCCGCACGGGAACCGCGGCGGTGACATCGAAGCCCGTGCCGATCACCTCCGCGACCGCCGACGCGAGGCGGTCGCCGGTGACCGGCCTCGGGTCCAGATCGAGCGGGACGTCTTCGGCGGGCAGCACCTGCTGCATTCCCACCCCGTCGACGTCGGGGTAGACCGTGCGCAGGGTTTCGTGACGGTCGATGACGTCACGTAGAGCCCGGCGCAGCGCCGTCGTATCCGGGTGGCCCGAAAGGCGTAGCGCCACCGGCACGTTGTAGGCCGGGGAGGTCGGGTCGTAGCGGTTGACGAACCACATGCGCTGCTGCGCGGGAGACAGCGGGACCAGGCCGGTGTGGTCGCGCCGGACCAGTGCCGGGCCCGACCGGGGCGTGTCCGCCCCGCTGAGCCGGCCGGCCAGCTCGGCGACCACCGGGGCTTCGAACAGCAGGCGCACCGGTACCGTCCGGCCCAGGTCGGCGGACAACCGTGCCGCCACGCGCGCGGCGATCAGCGAATCGCCGCCGAGGGCGAAGAAGTCGTCGCGCGCACCGACCCGGTCCAGGCCCAAGACCTTGGCGTAGGCCGCCGCGATCGCGGCCTCGTCCCCGGCGGGCGCGACGTATTCCGCCTGTGCCAGTACCGGTTCCGGCAGCGCGCGCAGGTCGACCTTGCCGCTGCTGGTCAGCGGCAGCTCCGGCAGCATCTGCAAGCTCGCCGGCACGAGGTAACGGGGCAGCCGATCCGAAGCCCAGGCCAGCAGCTCGGCGGCCGTCGTCTCCCCGGCGGCATAGGAGCACAGGGTCATCGCCCCGGCTTGATTGCGGCGCGCGACCGTGACGGCGCCGTCGACGCGCGGATGCGTCGTCAGCACGGCGTCGACTTCGCCGGGTTCCACCCGGATTCCGCGAATCTTGACCTGGAAGTCACCGCGGCCGACGTACTCGAAACCGGCGGCAGTGCACCGCATCAGGTCACCGGTGCGATACAGGCGCCGGCCTTCCGAGAAGGGGTCGGCGACGAACCGGCTGGCGGAAAGCGCTGCGCGACCGGCATATCCGCGCGCCAACCCCGGACCGCGCACATAGAGTCCGCCGACCGCGCCGGGCGGCACCGGCCGCAGCCAGCCATCCAGCACCAGGAAGGTCGTGCCGGGAACCGGTGTGCCCAGGAGGGCCGCTGTCGCGCCGGTCATCGGGTCACCGAAGCTGGCGGCGATGGTGGTTTCCGCCGGGCCGTACGAATTCACCAGTGCCCGGCCCGGTCCCAGCCGGGACACCAATCCCGGCGGGCAGGGCTCGCCGCCCAGGACGACCGTCCGCACCCGGCGCAGATCGTCCACGTCGAGGGTCGCGAGCACGCTCGGCGTACAGGTGAGATGGGTGGCGGCCCCTGCCCGGATCGCCGCCGCCAAATCCGCCCCGGCATTCGCCTCCGGCGGCGCGACGACCACGGTCGCACCCGCTGCGAACGCCGACATCCATACCAGCATCGCCGCGTCGAAAGCCGGGTTGAGGCAGTGCATCACGCGGGATCCCTGCGCTACCCCGCCGCGCGTGCCCATGGCGGCCACCATGTCGGCCAGCCCCGTGTGCGATACCACCACACCCTTCGGCGTGCCCGTGGAACCCGAGGTGAACACCACGTACGCCGCCTGTTCGGCCCGCAACGGCGCGAGCCGCTCCGCATCGGTCACCGGCGCATCGGACAGGCCCGCGCAAGCCGCGGCCAAGCCGGGATCACCCATCCGCAGCCATTGCACACCGGCAGGTAGCGGGTTGCTCTCACTGTGGAACGCGGCGTCGGTAATGCCCAGTACCGCACCGCTTTCGGCCGCGATGGCGGCGGTGCGGGCGGCGGGTTGCGTCACATCAACCGGGACGAACGCAGCGCCGGTCTTGGCGATCGCCCACACCGCGATCATCGCGTCGATCGAGCGTGGGAGCGCTACCAGCACAGCGGTTTCGGGCTTCGCGCCTGCGTCGATGAGCCGACGCGCCAGGCGACTCGAGGCGGCATCCAGCTCGCCGTAGGTCAGTTGGATCGTCTGCGAGGTCTCGATGTCGCCGACGGCCGACGGCTCGAGCCAGCCGAGCACGGCCACAGCGGACGGTGAGCCATTGGCGGACAACAGATCTGGAAGCAGGCGGACCCCACCGGAAGGCGCTCCGGCGCGCACTGCCGTACCGGCGTCTGCCGGCGTGCCGGTCAACTGTGCCGCGCGGCGGCTCGAGTCGCCCGTCAGAGCGATCAGCAGGCGCGACAGCGCGGCCACGAGCGCATCGGCCGCTGGGGCGTCGAAATAGCGTGGGGAGCGGGTGAGTTCCAGGCGCAGGCCGTTATTGGCGTAGGCGGCCAGTGAGAGGGGGTAGTGGGTGCCGTCCTGGGCGCGCATGCCGGTCACCGTGAGCGCGGCCTGGCGGGTGGCGGCGGTGAGCGCGGCCGCGTCCACCGGGTAGGACTCGAAGACCGTGGCGGTGTCGAAGAGCGGGCCGAGGCCGGTGATCGACTGGATCTCGTCGAGCCCGACATGCTGGTGTTCGGCGAGAGCGGCCTGCTCGCGCTGCACGCGCGACAGCAGGTCCCCCACGGTCTCCCCGGGGTCGAGGGAGATCCGCACGGGGACGGTGTTCACGAGCATGCCGACCATACGATCGGAGCCGGTCAGCTCCGGCGGGCGACCGGAAACCGTTGCGCCGAAGACGATGTCGGTGCCACCGGTTTGCTCGCACAGCAGTAGCGCCCAGGCCACCTGGACCAGGGTGTTGACTGTGACCTGGTGGGCGGCGGCGGTACGCCGCAGAGCGTCCGGGAGCTCGGCGGGCAACGGCACCTCGTGGGCGACCGGGGTGGTGGGCGCGCCCGCGCGCGGGGCGGTGGGCGCGATCAAGGTCGGTCCGTCGAGACCGGCCAGCGCCTCGGACCAGGCGGTGTGCGCCCGCCGCGCGTCCCGGGCCGCCAGCCATTCCAGATGCGTGCGGAACGGCACCGGGACCGCGAATCCGGCGTCGTCACCGGCGGTTTCATAGAGGCCCAGCAGTTCCGCGAACAACAGCGGCATGGACCAGCCGTCGAGGATCAGGTGATGGTTGGTGATGATCAACCGGTATCGCCGCTTCCCCGCCGCGACGCACAGGAACCGGATCAGCGGCGGGGCATCGACAGCGAACGGGACCGCGAACTCCTCGGCTGCGATGGCATCGAGTTGCTCGGGCGTCGCATCGAAAGCCTCACGATAGGCGCACGGCACCGCGACGTCCGCCGGAATCACCTGCACGGCACTGCTATCCGACGCGACGAATCCGGCTCGCAGCACATCGTGCCGACATACCAGCGCTTGCGCGGCGGCCGTCAGCCGGTCCGGATCCAGATCGGCCTCGATATCGATCACGGCTTGCACCGAGTAGCCGTCCGACCCGCCCTCGGCAAGCTGGGATTGGAACAGCAGTCCTCGCTGTAACGGCGTCATGGGCCAGACATCAGTCAGCCGTCCGAATCTCCGTTCCCATCCGTCGATTTCCGCTTGTGAGACAGTCAGCAAGGGCAGGTCGCCGGGCGTGAGACCACCCGCATCGGGCCGCGCGATCAGTTCCGCGATCTCCTCGATCGCCGAAAGCCATTCGCGCGTAAGGGATTCCACCGCTTCCGCGGCGATCGCCTCCGACGCGAACTGCCACATGGCTCGAATTCGCGGCCCACGCTCGGATTCCAAGGTCACCGCGTCGATGGAGACCACCGCGGCCAGCGGCATATCCGGATCGGCATGCCCGCCCAGCCGGCTCGCCATCGACACCGGCAGCCAGTCCCCCGTCACCGCGGCATCGGGAACCTGCCCCAAATAGTTGAACCCGACCTGCGGCGTGGGTAGTGCCGCGAGCTCCCGCTCCGTCACCGCGTTCGAATAACGCAGCAACCCATAGCCGAAACCACCACGCGGAACGCTCCGCAACCGCTCCTTGACCACCTTCAGCGCGGCTTCCGCCAACCCGACCGGCCGCAGCCGGACCGGAACCTGCGCGGTGAACCAGCCCACCGTCCGCGACAGATCGGCACCCGGCACGGCGACCTCGTCGCGACCGTGCCGCTCCACCATGACGACGGTTTCCCCGCCCGTCGCAGTCGACTCGCCGCGTGCGAGAGCGACGGTGAGCGCGGCGAGCAACGCGTCCTCGACCCCGCATCGATAGGTTGTCGCCAGCCGCGAGAGCAGCGTCGCCGAAACAGCTTGCGGCACCTCGACTTCGATCCGGCCGGCCGTGCGGTGAGTGTCCACCTGCTCATCCAGCCGGCGTCGCCCGAGCAGCGTGTCCGCCGCCAGCACCTCCCGCCAGTACTCGAACTCGTGCACCGCGGTGGCCAGCTCGGCCAGCGTGTAGGCCCAGGTGCGCACGGAGGTTCCGGTGTCGTCCAGGCTCGGCTGTGCCCCCGCCGATATCGCGGACCATGCGGACATCAAGTCGGGCAGCAGGATTCGCCAGGAGACGGCATCACAGGCCAAGTGGTGGATCACGATCGCCAAACGACCAGAGCGCTCGGTGCCGCCGTCCAACCAGGTGGCGGAGAACATCACACCCGACAGCGGGTCCAACCTGTCGACCGCCGCAGGCAGCGCGTCATCGATCGCGGATTCAGAAATGTCGGCTCCCGAAGGCGTTGTGGTGCAGTCGATCCGAGAAATCAACTCAGCGACATCCGTGGAATCCACCGGCGGAACTTCGAGTTGGAGACCCTCCTCGGTCTCGACCACGCGAGCGCGCAGCATGTCATGGCGGTCGAGAAGAGCTTGCAAGGTCCGCACCAGCGCACGAGATTCCGCCCCGACCGGCACCCGCACCACCATGGATTGGGCGAAATGCTGCCAACCCGGGCGGCGCACCAGCCAGGCCGCGACCGGGGTCAGCGGCATCCGTCCGACGCCACCGCCCGGAAGTTCGGGCAGCCGCCGCGGACGGTCCTCCACCCGGGTGACCACGGCCGCGAGGGCGGCGGGCGTGCGATGTTCGAAGACCTCGCGGGCCGAGAAGACCAAACCGGTGGCGCGAGCCCGCGAGACCAGGGTGATGGCCATGATCGAATCGCCGCCCAGCGCGAAGAAGGACGTGTCGGGCCCGACCTCGCCGGTGCCGAGAACCTCACCGAACAGCGCGCACAGCACCCTTTCTGCCTCACTCCCGGCGGCGCGCGAGACCGATTGCGCCACCACGGGTTCGGGGAGCGCACGCCGATCCACCTTGCCATTGGCCGTGAGCGGCAGCGCGCCGAGCACCGTGACGGTGGCGGGCACCATGTACGGCGGCAGCCGGTGCGCGACATGGTCGATCAACTCGCGTTCGGTGACCGCGTGCCCGGGCTGCGGGACCACATAGGCGGCCAGCACCGTGCCGCCGCTGGGGGCGGGCCGGGCCACCGTCACCGCGATCTCCACCCCCGGATGCGTGTCGAGGGCCGCGTCGATCTCGCCGAGTTCGATGCGCATGCCCCGCAGCTTCACCTGGAAGTCACCACGACCGACATAGTCCAGGACACCGGATTCGTTCCAGCGCACCAGATCTCCGGTGCGGTACATGCGCGCACCCGCCGGACCCGAAGGCACGGGCACGAACCGCTCCGCGGTCAACCCCGGACGGCCCGCATAGCCGCGCGCGACACCCGGACCGGTGACATACAGCTCCCCCGCCATACCGATCGGCACCGGCCGCAGCAAGCGATCCAGCACCTGCATCCCGGCCCCGGGGATCGGATCACCGATGCCCGCGTCGCGCCCCGGCACCAGCCCGGTCGTGTAGGTGACCGCCACCGTGGTCTCGCTCGGACCGTAGGAGTTGAGCAGTTCCCGCCCGATGCCGAAGCGCGCCACGATATCCGGCGGGGTCGGCTCCCCGCCCGACGACACCGCCCGCACCCCGTCGAGCGCCCCGGACTCCAGTGTCGCCAGCACCGCCGGGGTGGAACACACCTGCGTGATGCCGTGATACCGGATCAGACCGGTCAATTCCGCGCCCACCACCGGATCCTGCTCCGCCACCACCAATGTCGCGCCCGCCGCGAAGGCCATCAGCCATTCCAGCACCGCCGCATCGAAACTCGGGTTCAGGCACTGCAGTACCCGCGCATCCGCCTCGACCCGATACGCCCGCACGATCGCGTCGGCCAGCCCCGCCAGCCCGGCATGCGTCACCACGACACCCTTGGGCACGCCCGTCGACCCGGACGTGAACACCACATACGCCGGATTCTCGACCCGAGTCCGACCGGACAGCTCGGCGGGGGTGAGCGGACCGTCCGTGTCCTCCACACGGCCCATCGAAAGCGTCTCGTCCCGAACCAGCCCGTCGAGCGGCAGCCACCGCACCGAATCCGGCAGTGCCGCCCCGAATTCGGCGAGCGTGAGGCCGAGCACCGCCCCCGCCTCGGCGGCAATGCGTTCCACACGTTCCGCGGGCAGCGCGGTCCCCAATGGCACGAAGGCCGCACCCGTCTTCGCCACCGCCCACAGCGCCACGACGGCCTCGATCGAGCGGGGAAGGGCCAGCAGCACGGTCGATTCCGGGCCGATGGACGTCGATACCCCAGCGCCGTCCTCGGCCGTGGCGCGCAACATCCGGCGCGCCAGCCGATTCGACAGCGCATCGAGCTCCCCGTAGGTGAGCCGCCGCGCCCCGCTCACCACGGCCACCGCGTCCGATCCCGCCCGGAGCATCCCGGCCGCCAGAATCTCCGACAACAGCCGCGGCGGTGGGGCCAGCGGCCCCTGCGCACCCGCCAGCAGTGACTTCTCGTCCGCCAGCACGTAATTCAGGTCGGCGACCGGCGCCTCGACCTCGGCATCCAGCAGCGAGTCCAGCACAGCGAGGAATCGCCGATGATGCCTGCTCAGCGAATCCTCGTCGTAGAGCCGGGGATTCGCGGCGAAGTCGACGTGGATCGGCGCGCCCGCGCCGTGCTGATAGAAGTTGACGAACAGATCCTCGATCGGCCCCGACGTCAGCACGTGCAGGCTCGATTCCACACCGGCGAAATCGATTCCGGCCGGAAACAGCATGATGTTGACGACCGGCCCGACCATGCCGCGCCCCGGCTGCGTCGGGCTCGCATCGACCGCCCCGTCCGCGCCCCGGGCCTCGATCCGCATGTCCTCGTAGCGGAATCGCTGATGCCGCAACGCGCCCGAGGCGGCCACCCGCACCGCATCGAGCACGTCGCCGACCCGTGCGGCGCGCGGCACCGGCACCCGCAGCGGCACCACATTGGCGATCATGCCGCCCGAGCGCCGCAGCATCGCGGTGGTGCGCCCGGACACCGGCAGGCTCAGCACCACGTCCTCGGTGGCGGTCAGGCGGGCGTAGTAGAGCGCGAGCGCGGCCATGACCACGCCCGCGGCACTGGAGTCGAAGCGGCGGGCCGCGGCCTCGAGGCGCGCGGCCGTCACCGCACCCAGTTCGGCGCGCGCCTCCCGGGCCAGCGCGCTCGCGGGCGCGGTGCCCGGGACCAGGCTGCAGCTCTCGGGCAGGCCCGCCGCGGCCGTGCGCCAGTACTCCGCGTCGGCGGCGTACCGGGTGGATTCCCGGTACGCCCGCTCCGCCTCGTACACCTCCCACAGGGAGGCCGCGGTGCCGGGAGGCGCCGTTTGCCCGCGCACCGCGGCGTTGTACAGCTCGGCGACCCGATACAGCATGGTCACCGAACCGAATCCATCGATGAGGATGTGGTGAGCTCTGGTGTACCACAGGTGATGAGACTCCCCGACCCGGATCACCGTAGATATCCCTGTGAGCTCGCCGAGCATGTCGATCGGCGCCGCCACATCCCCGCGCATCCATTCCAGCGCATGTGAAACCGGGTCGGCCCGGTCCCTGAAATCCAGGAACCCGATGACCGGTTCGCGCCCGGACTCCACGATCTGCCGCGGCTCGCCGTCCACCTCGACGAATCGCAGGACGCCGGAACCGAATTCACGTCCCGCCTGGGCCGCCACCCGGCGCAGCAGCGCCACGTCCAGCGGCCCGCGCATCTCGATGTACTGGGCCTCCAACAACGGCACCGCCGGATCCAGTTGCTGCGCAAGCCACATGCCCGATTGGGCGGGGGTGAGCGGGAAGGAGCGCTCGGTCGGATTCGTCGCGTTCTCGGACAGAGTGGTTGCGGCACGGGCCGCTTCGAGTTCGCGCGTCATCACGCACTACCTAACTGCTGGTCGAGCAGGATTCGTCTGCCGGCCGCGCCTCGTAGGCGGGCACCCAGGACGCCGGCCGAGAAGTCAAGCGCCCCACCATGACCGACCGCACGTGCGCGGGCAGCGTGGGCGCGAACTTGCGCACATACGCATCGGCCCATTCCGGTCGGTCGAGTAGAAACGGGAAATCGGTCGTCATCATCGAACGCACCACCAACATCGGCAACGGCGCGTCCAATGGCCGAAAATCCTTGTTCCACAACCCCGGCTGTGCACAGCCCGGATAAAACTGCCCGAACATCGCGCCGCGCTCGACGAAGTTGCTCTTGAATTCCTGATGCATTTCGTCGATCAGCGTATAATCATGCAAATTGGGAAATACCGTGATCAATGCGCGCAGCACGGAGCTGGAACTGCCGTTCCCCGTGGGCAGTTCGGGATAGAGTTCCAATGCGTCCCGAATGATGGCGCGCACCCACATCGGTCTCGGCTCCGCGGCCGGGACCTGCGCCAACCACATCAGATCCCGCCGTAGCGACGGCTTGACATACGGGCAGACCGGCCCGTCGCGGCCCAGTTCGTCACTGGGTTGGGTCAGATAGGAATCAGCCCAAGATCGAAATGCCGCCACTGTCGACCTGGCAGCGGGGCACGATGATCCGGTGTCCCCCAATGAGACCCATTGCAGCCCCGAGCGGGGGCCGATAACACGCTCGCTCATGACTCACCTCGGATGATCGAGCTACGGCAGAAGAAGGCACCGTTGCCCATATATATAAATAGTGTCCCGGTCATGGGCCGTTAACACGAGTAGTCGCATACCCAATTTCGCTACGCCGCCCCGAATTTCGGGGGCAATCGAATAAAGAAAAGACCGGTCAGGGATTGACCGGTCTTTCCTGTGAGCCTGGGATCAGGCGGCTACGGGCCTGGGATCACGCACCGACGAGGCGCGCGGCCAGGTAGCCCTCTACTTGATCGAGCGCGACGCGCTCCTGGGCCATCGAGTCCCGCTCACGCACGGTGACGGCCTGGTCTTCCAGCGTGTCGAAGTCGACCGTGATGCAGAACGGGGTGCCGATCTCGTCCTGACGGCGGTAACGGCGGCCGATCGCACCGGCGTCGTCGAAGTCCACGTTCCAGTTCCGGCGCAGCCGCGCGGCGAGTTCGCGCGCCTTCGGCGAGAGCTCGGCATTGCGCGACAACGGCAGGACAGCCGCCTTGACAGGGGCGAGCCGCGGATCCAGCCGCAGCGAGACGCGAGTCTCCATGGTGCCCTTGGCCGTCGGCACCTGCTCTTCGTGGTACGCGTCGACCAAGAACGCCATCAGCGAACGGGTCAGACCGGCCGCCGGCTCGATCACATACGGGGTGTAGCGCTCCCCGGTCTGCTGATCGATGTAGATCAGATCCTTGCCCGAATGCTCGGAGTGGGTCTTCAGGTCGAAGTCGGTGCGGTTGGCGACGCCTTCCAGCTCACCCCACTCGCTGCCCGCGAAGCGGAAGCGGTACTCGATGTCCACCGTGCGGGTGGAGTAGTGCGAGAGCTTCTCCTTCGGGTGCTCGTACAGGCGCAGGTTCTCCGGATCGATGCCGAGATCGGTGTACCAGGCCATACGGGTGTCGATCCAGTACTGATGCCACTGCTCGTCCTCGCCCGGCTTGACGAAGAACTCCATCTCCATCTGTTCGAACTCGCGGGTGCGGAAGATGAAGTTGCCCGGGGTGATCTCGTTGCGGAACGACTTGCCGATCTGCGCGATGCCGAACGGCGGCTTCTTGCGCGCGGTGGTGGCGACGTTGTCGTAGTTGACGAAGATGCCCTGCGCGGTCTCCGGGCGCAGATAGTGCATGCCCTCTTCGGATTCGACCGGGCCCAGGTAGGTCTTCAGCATCATGTTGAAGTCCTTGGGCTCGGTCCACTGGCCGACGGTGCCGCAGTCCGGGCACACGATCTTGTCCATCGGGACCGAATCCGGATCGTCGATCTTGTTCTTCTCGGCGTACGCCTCCTGCAGGTGGTCCTGCCGATGCCGCTTGTGGCAGTTGAGGCATTCCACCAGCGGGTCGTTGAACACCGCGACGTGGCCCGAGGCCACCCACACCTGACGCGGCAGAATGATCGACGAGTCGAGACCGACCACGTCGTCGCGGCCGGTCACCATGGACCGCCACCACTGCCGCTTGATGTTCTCCTTGAGCTCCACGCCCAGCGGACCGTAATCCCAGGCCGACCTCGTTCCGCCGTAAATCTCACCGCTCGGGTACACGAGACCCCGACGCTTGGCGAGATTGGCGACGGTGTCCACCTTCGACTTGGGTGCCACTGAACAGTTCTCCATCCATGTTTTGCGTAGATGCAGCCGGAAAGATTGAAAGGATTCCCTCCAGCCTATCGGTCCCGGGCAATCGAGTTTGCACCCGCTGCCGCGCGCCTGTTTGACATGCGCACCCGTGCATATAAGAATGGCATCGGTTTCCAATAAGGAGTTGGTTCGATGACCACGGACAGCGGCGCGCCCCTGCGGCGCTCGCACGTCGCGACCGAGGCTCCGGCCGCGATCCCCCACGACCCGTACCCCTACCGGTCGCCCCAGCCGCCGGCGGTGCCCTCGCGCACCATTCTGGACTCGGCCGGGGAACTGCTGCGCGCCCTGGCCGCACCGGTGCGCATCGCCATCGTGCTGCAACTACGCGAATCACCGCGCTGCGTACACGAACTCGTGGACACCCTCGGGGTGACCCAGCCGCTGATCAGCCAGCATCTGCGAATCCTCAAGTCGGCGGGCGTGGTGCGCGGCGAACGCACCGGCCGGGAGGTCATCTACGAACTGGTCGACGAGCATCTCGCGCACATCGTCATCGACGCCGTCGCGCACGCCGAGGAAGGGTGATCGTGGGAACGACCGAGAAGACCGTCGGGGTCCGCAGCACCCGCCAGCGCAGCGCCATCGCCGCCCTGCTCGCCGACATCGACGAATTCCGCTCCGCGCAGGAGCTGCACGACGAACTGCGCAAGCGCGGCGAGGGCATCGGGCTGACCACCGTCTACCGCACCCTGCAATCGCTGGCCGACGCCGGCATGGTCGACGTCCTGCGCACCGACACCGGCGAATCCGTGTACCGGCAGTGCTCCACCGGCCATCACCACCACCTGGTCTGCCGGCAGTGCGGCAGCACCGTCGAGGTGGAGGGGCCGACCGTCGAGGCGTGGGCCGATTCCATTGCCGCCGAGCACGGTTTCACCGATATCAGCCACACCATGGAGATCTTCGGAACCTGCCAGAACTGCGGCGCCAAGGGCTGAACCGCGGCGCCGAGAGCTGAGCGGGCGTCCCCCGCGGGAACGCGCGGGGGACAAGGCTGACATGCAACTGTCACCTAGGCAAGAACGAATATTCGTTTTAATTTGGGCGCATGCCCAGAGTCAGCGAGGAACACCTGGAACGCCGCCGGCAGCAGATACTCGACGCCGCCCAGACCTGCTTCGCCCGAAAGGGCCTGCACGCCACCACCATGCAGGACGTCTTCGCCGAATCCGGACTCTCCGCCGGAGCGGTCTACCGCTACTTCAAATCCAAGAACGACATCGTCGAGGCGCTGTCCACCGACGCCACCGTCGATGTGCGCGCCGCGCTCAGCGAGGCCGTCTACAGCGACCCGCTGCCCACCCCGCCAGAACTGGTCCGCATCATGAGCACGGCCATCGTCCGCCTGAGCGCGCCGAGCGGCCCGGTCCGCATCATCCCCCAGGCGTGGTCGCTGGCCCTCACCGACCCGAACATCGCCGACTACGTCCGCACCGGCATCCTCGGCATCCGCCGGCTGTGGCTCGACTACGCCGACCGCATGCGCGAGGTCGGCTGGCTCCCCCCGGACGCCGACACCGACGCGGTCGCCAAGATCTTCCTCGGTCTGCTGCCGGGCTTCATCCTCCAGCACCTCATCCTCGGCGACGCCGACCCGGACACCTTCGCCCGCGGCATCGCCGAGATCCTCCCCGACTACCGTGCGGCGGTCGCCGCGGCCCAGTCGACCCCGGCCTGAGCCGGCGCGAAATTTCTAGGGCAGCAAGCCCTGTCGGGCGCGGCTGGCGCCCGAGAGCGTGAGCAGCAGCAGGGTGGCCAGCGGTTCGTCCTCCAGGCCGGCGGCCGGGAAGGTGTAGCGCAGGATCACGTCGGCGAGCTTCTCCCGCGAGATGACGGTGAGGGTGCCGAACTGCAGGGCGGCATTGCGCTCGGCGACGCGCTTGTGCAGCTGCGGTTTGATCGGGCGGTCCCAGGCCAGGATACACATGAGCGCCAGCACATCCAGACCCGGCGAGAGGTTGACCCCGCGCAGCGAGCACAGCGCGCCCTCGTATTCGAAGCCGAGGGCGGACTCCTCCTCGCGGACGTCGACGCCGTAGCGCTCGAGCAGCGTTTTGGCACGCAACTGGAGTTCTTCGGCCGGAGTCAGCTGATCGGTCATTTCACACCTCCAAAGCGACGGTCGCGCTTGGCGTACTCGAGGCAGGCGTCCCACAGGTTGCGGCGGTCGAAATCGGGGAAAAGCGTGTGCTGATAGACGAATTCGGCGTACGCGGACTGCCAGATCAGGAAGTTGGAGCTGCGCAGCTCCCCGGAGGGCCGCAGGAACAGGTCCACATCCGGCATATCGGGTTCGTCCAGGAAGCGGGCGACGGTGGCCTCGGTGACCTTCTCCGGATCGAGTTCCCCGGCGGCCACCCGGCGCGCGATTTCCCGTGCGGCGTCGGCGATCTCGGCGCGACCGCCGTAGTTGACGCACATGGTGAGGGTCATCACCGTATTGTCGCGCGTCAGCTCCTCGGCGATCTCCAATTCCTTGATCACGCTGCGCCACAGGCGCGGTCGCCGACCGGCCCACCGCACCCGCACGCCCATCTCGTGCATCTCGTCGCGGCGGCGGCGGATCACGTCACGGTTGAAGCCCATGAGAAAGCGCACCTCGTCGGGGCTGCGCTTCCAGTTCTCGGTGGAGAAGGCATACGCCGACAGCCACTGCACGCCCATCTCGATACAGCCCTCGACGGTGTCCATGAGCACCGCCTCGCCGCGCTCGTGCCCGGCGGTGCGCGGCAGCCCGCGCTCCTGCGCCCACCGGCCATTCCCGTCCATCACCAGCGCCACATGCCGGGGCACGAACTCCGCCGGAATGGCGGGCGGCGTCGCTCCCGACGGGTGCGGCGACGGCGGCCGCACAACCCGCTGCTCGAGCTGCTCAGTCGAGGATTTCCGAGTACCGATCACGCCCACCATCCTGCCCGACGCTCCCGGACGGCGGACGCCACCCACACCATTACCCCCGGACCTCCACATTTCCTCCACCGAGCGGCGGACCGGTCGCCGGTCAGCCCGGGAGGGTGTCGACGTAGGCGCGGTAGGTGCCGAAGGGCAGGACCGCGTCGTAGACGAGATCACCGGCGGGATCGAATTCCGAGATGCGCGGCGTCATGCCCCAGCTGACCAGAGTGTCGCCGTTGGGCAGGGTTTCGGCATTGCCCATGGCGGGTGTCACCAGCGCCTCGGGGTGCCGCTGGTCGCGGACCAGGCTCGCGCGCCCGGCCGCGGCGTCGATGTGGATCCACTCCACGCTCGACGGGCCCCGCGATTCGAGGCCGCTGGAATTGTTGTCGAACAGCCGCAGCGTGGACGCATCGACGAATTCGGCGTCGTGCTGGAAGGCGAAGGCGACGTCCGGGTCGGCGGCCAGGGTCGGATGCTTGCCGCCGAGCTGCCAGCGAATATCGCCGGTAGTCGGATCGATGTCGTACACGGCGGCCGTATTGCGCAGGGACACAACCAGATTCCCGGACGGATCGAGGCTGATCGAGTTCATGTGGTACGGGTCGTAGACGTCGCCGGCGAGTTTGCCGTTGGTCTCGGATTCGGTCAGCGGCACATGCTCGGCCGCGCTCCAGCGGAACAGCTGCTTGCCGGTGGCCACATCGATCACGAGGGCGACGGTGTCGAACAGCTTGCCGTTCGCCGGGCCGCCGATGGCAGTGAGATCGGCGTCCACCTGCGGATACGAGGTGAGCAGCGCGTGTCCGTCGGGGGTGAGCCGGAATTCGTGCACATCCGCTCCGGCCCCGCCCGGGTCGACGGTGGCGAGCACGTGGAAGTTCTCGTCGGCGATGATCCCGACACCGGAGCCGTGCCCGGCGACCGTGCTGCCCTGCCACCAGGTCAGCACCTTGCGGCCCTGGTAGATCTGGGTGCGGAAGTTCGAAACATCCTGTCCCGCAGGCGGTTCGTAGCGAGCGATCTCCTTGCCGGAGCGGTCGGCGATGATATTGGCGGGCTTGCCGCCGGGCAGCGCCTGGGCGACCGCGCCCAGGCCGGGCACCAGCGCGGCGGCGCTCACGCCGCTGGTGTAATAGAGGAATCCGGCGCTCTCACTGGGCTTTTCGACCTTCACCGTGTACGCGAAGCCGCCGAACGGCAGGCTCGGGGTGACCGGCTGCGCCGATGCGGCGGCGGTGCCGAGGGCGGCGAGGACGGCGGTGGCGGCCAGCGCCGTCGACAGGCGGGCGGGTTTTCGAGTGGGGGCGAGGAACACGCCGTGAACTTTAGGCCGACTAACGGTCGAGGTCGCTGTATCGAATCTCACTGATCCAGAACCCTGTTCGGGGACCCGCTGAGCGGGACTCCCAGGGTGTCGCGGCCGCCCACGCGGGAAGTCAGCCGATGGCGGCTTCGGCACGCTCGACGGCCTCGTGCGGGCGAGTGCGCTCGATGAGCGGCAGCGTGCGTAGCTGGCGTTCGAGATGCCACTGCAGATGCGCGGCGATGAGACCGCTGGCCTGGCGGCGCAGCGCGTCGGGAACGCCGTCGATGCCGTCCCAGTCGCCGCGATTGAGGGCGCTCATATGGTCGAGGACCCCGAGCATGGGGGTGGCCGCGCCGGGCGGGCGGCAGTGCACGCACACCGCGCCGCCCGCCGCCACGTGGAAGGCGCGATGCGGGCCGGGCGTAGCGCAGCGGGCGCACTCCTCGAGAGCCGGGGCCCAGCCCGCGAAACCCATGGCGCGCAACAGGAAAGCGTCGAGAATCAGTTCGTGCGGACGGCGGCCCAGCGCGATGGCCCGCAGCGCGCCCGCGGTGAGCGTGTGCAGCCGCGGCGCGGGCGCGCGCTCCTCACCCGCCAGGCGTTCGGCGGTCTCGAGCACCGCGCAGGCGGTGGTGTAGCGGCCGTAGTCGGCGACGATATCGGCGGCGAACGTCTCGACCGTGTGCACCTGGGTGACGGTGTCGAGATTGCGCCCCGGATGCAACTGCACATCCACGTACGCGAACGGCTCCAGCCGCGCCCCGAACTTCGACCGAGTCCGCCGCACCCCCTTGGCAACCGCGCGCACCAGACCGTGCTGCCGGGTCAGCAGCGTGACGATACGGTCGGCCTCGCCCAGCTTGTGCTGGCGCAACACCACCGCATGATCCCGATACAAGCGCACCGCAACAGTCTCGCACGGGCGACCGACCGGCCGCCGACGAGTCGCCCCCGTGTGCCGCTAGAACCCGAGTTTGCCGAGTTGCTTCGGGTCGCGTTGCCAGTCCTTGGCCACCTTGACGTGGAGGTGGAGGTAGATGCGGGTGCCCAGGATGTGCTCGATCTGCTTGCGGGCGTTGGTGCCTACCTCTTTGAGGCGAGAACCGCCCTTGCCGATGATGATGGCCTTCTGGCTGGGGCGTTCGACGTAGAGCAGGGCGTGGACGTCGAGCATGCCTTCGGCGGAGCGGCGGCCCTCGGTGTCGGTGTCCTCGTTCTCCTCGCGTTCGAGGACCTCCTCGATCACCACGGCCAGCGAGTGCGGGAGCTCGTCGCGGACGCCTTCGAGGGCGGCCTCACGAATGAGCTCGGCCATCAGGACTTCCTCGGGCTCGTCGGTGAGTTCGCCGTCGGGGTAGAAGGCGGGGCCCTCGGGCATCTGGGCGGCGATGACGTCGATGAGGACCTCGACCTGTTCGCCCTTGACCGCGGACACCGGGACCACCTCGGCCTCGGGGCCGAGCAGCTGGGAGACGGCCATCAGCTGGTGGGCGACCTGGTCGCGGCTCACCTTGTCGATCTTGGTGACCACGCCGAGCAGGGTGGTCTTGGGGGCCATGGTCTTGATCTGCTCGACGATCCAGCGGTCACCGGGGCCGATCTTCTCGTCGGCGGGAATGCAGACGGCGATCACGTCCACTTCCGAATAGGTGTCGCGCACCAGATCGTTGAGCCGCTGTCCGAGCAGGGTGCGCGGGCGGTGCAGGCCCGGCGTGTCGACCAGGATGAGCTGGGCGTGCTCGCGGTGCACGATGCCGCGGATGGTGTGGCGGGTGGTTTGCGGCCGCGAGGAGGTGATCGCGATCTTCTGCCCCACCATGGCATTGGTCAGCGTGGACTTGCCGGTATTCGGGCGTCCCACGAAACACACGAAGCCGGAACGGAATTCGACCTCGTCACCCTGCTTGCCGCTCATTCGAAGACCTCCGATTCGGTGTCGAGATCGAGACTTTCCGGGACATCCCGCTCCCCCACCGCATTGCCGGCCTCGGCCTCCAGCACGTCGAAGACCGCACCCTTGGCGTCGGTGAAGATGATGCGCGCGGACGGCGACACCTCACGCGCCGCCGTCACACCCGGATCGGACAGCTTGCCCGCGACCACCACGGCCGCCTCGAAACCCGCTGCGCCACTGGAGATCGCGGCCGCGACGGCCGCCTGCAGCGCGGTCAGCCGCAGCGCCGCCAGCTCCACCGTCCCGGCCGCGTAGGTGCGGCCGTCGATATCGCGCACGGCCGCGCCGCCGGCGCCGCCGGTGCGGCCCATCGCGCCCCGGGCGAGCACCAGCAGCTTGCCGTCCTCGGCGTCCAGTTCAATCATCGGCCTCTCCGTCCTCGTGTGCGTCGCCGCTCGGGTTGCGTGCCGCGGGTTCGCTTTTCGTCTTCTCGGCCGGGCGCACCACCACCGTGTGGATGCGCATGCGGCCGCGCGCGTCGGCGCCGCCCTCGCCCTTCAACTGCAGGCCGTGAATGACGGCCTTGGAGCCGGGCAGCGGGACGCGGCCCAGAGCGTGGGCGAGCAGGCCGCCGACGGTGTCGACGTCCTCCTCCTCGATCTTCATGTCGAACAGCTCGCCCAGATCGTCCACCGGCAGGCGCGCCGACACCCGGAAGCGGTCGCTGCCGATCTGCTCGATCGGCGCGATCTCGTCCTTGTCGTACTCGTCGGCGATCTCGCCCACGATCTCCTCGAGAATGTCCTCGATGGTGACCAGGCCCGCGATGCCGCCGTATTCGTCGACCAGCAGCGCCATATGGTTGCGGCGGCGCTGCATCTCGTCGAGCAGCGCGTCCAGGGTCTTGGAGTCCGGCATGAACACGGCAGGCCGCATGACCTGCCGCACCTTCACCTTGCGACCCCGATCCGCGTACGGCACAAGGTCTTTGAGGTAGACGACGCCGAGAATATCGTCGACGTTCTCGCCCACCACCGGGATGCGCGAGTGTCCGGACCGCACCGCCAGCGACATCGCCTGCGCGGCGGTCTTTTCCGCCTCGATCCACACCATCTCGGTGCGCGGCACCATGACCTCGCGGGCGGGGGTGGTGTCGAGTTCGAACACCGACTGGATCATGCGGCGCTCGTCGGCGTCCACGACGCCGCGCTCACCGGCCAGATCCACCACCTCGCGCAGCTCGATCTCGGAAGCGAAGGGGCCGTTGCGAAATCCCTTACCGGGGGTGATCGCATTACCGATCAGGATCAGCAGCCGGCTGATCGGGCCCAGCAGCGAGCCGATCGCCTGCAGCGGCAGCGACGCGCCCAGCGCCAGCGAATACGCGTGCTGGCGGCCCAGCGTGCGCGGGCCCACACCGATGACCAGATAGTCGACCAGCACCATGACGGCCGCGGTGATGAGCAGTGCGGTGGCCTCGCCCAGCCAGTCCATCAGCACCGCCGCCAGCAGCACGGTCGCGGTGATCTCGCACGTGAGGCGCAGCAGCACCATGAGATTCACGTAGCGGGGCCGATCGGCGATGATGCGCGCCAGCCGTGCCGCCCCCGTGCGATCGGCGCGCACCAGATCCTCCACCCGGGCGGGCGAGATGGTGTTGAGCGCCGAATCCAGCGCCGCGAAGACGCCGCCCGCCGGGACCAGGACGATCGCCAGCAGGAGCAGAACGAATGAATTCACGCCGGGCCCAAGGGATCACCGGGGGTGTCGGTGAATCCGGTCTTGCCCAGCAGCCGCTGATCGCGGTCGGCCAGTTCCGCGCGGCGCAGCTCCTGGCGGACATGCTCGTACCAGCCCTCCAGCAGGGAGGCCTGCAGCGCGAACATCTCCTTCTCCTCCTCGGGCTCGGCGTGGTCGTAGCCGAGGAGATGCAGGACGCCGTGCACGGTCAGCAGCGCCAGCTCGTGATCCATGGCGTGCCCGGCCTTCTCGGCCTGCTGGGCCGCGAACTCCGGGCAGAGCACGATATCGCCGAGCATGGACGGGCCGGGCTCGGCGGCATCGGGGCGGCCGCCCGGTTCCAGCTCGTCCATGGGGAAGCTCATGACGTCGGTCGGGCCGGGCAGGTCCATCCAGCGCATGTGCAGGTCGGCCATGGTGTCGAGATCGACCAGCACCATCGACAGCTCGGCCGCCGGATGGACGTCCATCTGCCCGATCACGAAGCGCGCGACGCTGACCAGTTCTTCTTCGGATACCTCGATACCCGATTCGTTGGCGATCTCGATGCTCACCCGAACAGCCTAGTGGCCGGGCTCAGTGGCGGTCTCCCCGGCTCGCGGCACGCCGCTGCGCCCGATTGCCCGGATAGTGAACCGCCGCCGGCGGCCGCGTCTCCGACTCGAACCGCTCGTACGCGTCCACGATCGCCCCGACCAACCGGTGCCGGACGACATCCGCGCTGGTGAGCTCGGCGATGTGAATATCGTCGAGGCCGTGCAGGATCTCCGTGGCCG
Organism: Nocardia yunnanensis; assembly: GCF_003626895.1. Lineage (GTDB taxonomy): Bacteria > Actinomycetota > Actinomycetes > Mycobacteriales > Mycobacteriaceae > Nocardia > Nocardia yunnanensis. Next base: position 5,054,817 of record NZ_CP032568.1, read on the forward strand.
CCCGCAAGCCCGACCGTGAACCGTTGGGCAGATCGACCTGGGTGATGTCACCGGTCACCACGATCTTCGAGCCGAAGCCCAGCCGGGTGAGGAACATCTTCATCTGCTCGGCCGTGGTGTTCTGGGCTTCGTCGAGAATGATGAACGAATCGTTCAGGGTCCGGCCGCGCATGTAGGCCAGGGGGGCGACCTCGATGACGCCAGCCTGCATGAGCTTCGGGATCGCCTCGGGATCCATCATGTCGTGCAGGGCGTCGTAGAGCGGGCGTAGGTACGGGTCGATCTTCTCGTTCAGGGTGCCCGGCAGGAAGCCCAGCCGTTCCCCCGCCTCGACCGCGGGCCGGGTCAGGATGATGCGGTTGACCTGCTTGGTCTGCAACGCCTGCACGGCCTTGGCCATGGCCAGATACGTCTTACCGGTACCGGCCGGGCCCACCCCGAACACGATGGTGTGCGCGTCGATGGCGTCGACGTAGCGCTTCTGGTTGAGGGTCTTGGGCCGGATGGTCTTGCCGCGCCGGGACAGGATGTCCAGGCTCAGCACCTCCGCCGGGGAGTCCGAGGAGCCCTCGGTGAGCATGGAGTAGGTGTGCCGGACCGCCTCGGGCGTGACCACCCGATTGCGCGCGGTGAGCGCGACCAACTGGGCCACCACTCGCTCGGCCAGCGCGACATCGGCGGGCTTGCCGGTCAGCGTCACGGAATTGCCGCGGACATGGATGTCGGCAATGAGCAGGCGCTCGAGTTCACGCAGGTTCTCGTCAGCCGAACCCAGGAATCCGAACACCGACTCCGGTGCCAATTCGATGCTGGAACGAACGGTCCGCCCCGCCGGTCCGGAACCGTTGCCGTCGGCCCCGATGCCGACAGTAGGGATGCTCTGATCGCCGATTTCGCCTGGGTTTCTCAAAAGTGCCGATGCCCTGCTTTCCGGTCTCGATGGCGCACGCGTTGACAGAAGTTTACCGCCGCCCACCGACACCGCCCAGTGAATAAGCCGCTACCAGCAGGCGAAACAACGCCGCGTCATCCAACTGCCGCACCCCCGATTCCATTTCGTGCCGCAACCGGCCGCGGGCTACCAGCGCGGCGTGAGCGCGCCGAGGGCGCCGAGGGCGACCGCCGCGGCCGTGGACGTGCGCAACACGGTGGGGCCGAGCTGCACGACGTCGGCGCCGGCGTCGGTGAGGGCCTTCAGTTCCGAATCGTCCAGGCCGCCTTCGGGGCCGACGATGAGGATCACTTCGGGGACGCCCTCGAAAGACATTTCGGTCAAACGGAATTCGCCGGATTCGTGGAGGGCGGCGACCAGGGCGCCGTTCGCCTTTGCGGCACGGACCAATTCGAGCAGGTCACGGGTGGTGTGCAGGTCGGCTACGTCGGGGATGTAGGCGCGGCGGGATTGGCGGGCCGCCTGCTTGGCGGCGGCGCGCCACTTCTCGACGCCCTTGCGGGCCTTGGCTTCCCAGTTGGAGACGCAGCGCAGAGCCTGCCAGGGGACGATGGCGTCCGCGCCCGCCTCGGTCATGAGTTCGACCGCGAGTTCGGAGCGGTCGGATTTGGGGAGGGCCTGGACCACGGTCACCTGGGGCGTCCAGGGTTCGGCGACCCGCTTGGACAGCACCTTCAGCTCGAGGCGATCCTTCGCGGCCGCAACCACTTCCGAGTCGGCGAGGATCCCGTGCCCGTCGGAGAGGGTGAGGGCTTCCCCGACCCGGATGCGGCGCACCGTGGCGGCGTGACGGCCCTCGGGGCCGTCCAGGACCGCGGTCGCACCCGGTTCGGGGATGTCGTCGAGGTAGAAGACGGTGGCGGCCAACGGATCAGCGTCCGCTGAAGGATGCGCGCAGGCGCGCGAACAGGCCCGAGTTGTGCTCGGACTGAGCGGTCATCACCTCGGTGTGCTCGTTGACCCGCATACCCTTGTACTTGCGCAGCAGGTCGGCCTGCTTGGCGTCGAGCTTGGTCGGCACCACGATGTCGAGGTGCGCGATCAGGTCGCCGCGGGAGTTGGCGCGCAGCTTGGGCATGCCGTGGCCGCGCAGCACCGACGCCTCGCCGGGCTGGGTGCCCGCCGGGATGGTCAGCTCGACCGGGCCGTCGAGGATGGTGTCGATGACCACCGTGGTGCCCAGCGCCGCGTCGACCATGGGGACGCGGATGGTGCAGTGCAGGTCGTCGGCGTCGCGCACGAAGGTGTCGTGCGGCTGCTCGACGATCTCCACGTACAGGTCACCGGCCGGACCGCCGCCCGGGCCGACCTCGCCCTGTGCGGCCAGGCGCACCCGCATGCCGTTGGCGACACCGGCCGGGATCGGCGCGGCGATCTCGCGGCGCGAACGCACGCGGCCGTCACCACCGCACTTGCGGCACGGATCCGGGATGGTCTCGCCCGCGCCACGGCAGGTGGGGCACGGCCGCGAGGTCATGACCTGGCCGAGGAAGGACCGCTGCACGGTCTGCACTTCGCCCGCGCCGCCACAGGTTTCGCAGCGCACCGGCTTGGAGTTGCCGTTGGTGCCCGCGCCCTGGCACAGGTCGCAGAGAATCGCGGTGTCGACGGTCAGATGCTTGGTGACGCCGACCGCGCACTCCTGCAACGAGAGTCGGGTGCGCAGCAGCGAATCCGCGCCCGCCTGCACGCGACCGCGCGGCTTGCGCGCGCCGCCGCCGGAGGCGTTCATGCCGCCGAAGAAGGCCTCGAACACATCCCCGAGGCCGCCGAAGCCCGCCCCGGAGAACCCGCCGCCCATGCCGCCGCCGGATTCCAGCGGGTCGCCGCCGAGGTCGACGATCCGGCGCTTCTCCGGATCCGACAGCACCTCGTAGGCGGTGGAGACCTCGCGGAACTTCTCCTGGGCCTCCGGTTCCGGATTGACGTCGGGATGCAGTTCACGCGCCAACTTGCGGTAGGCGCGCTTGATCTCCTGGTCGGTCGCACCCTGTGCGACGCCGAGCAGTGCGTAATAGTCCCGTGCCACGTGCGCTCTCTAGTCCTGTTTCGTCTGCTTGCTCACCGTTCGGCGAGCACCTCACCGATGTATCGGGCGACGGCCGCCACCGAGGCAATGGTCCCCGGGTAGTCCATGCGGGTCGGCCCCAATACCCCCATGCCTCCGAGAACGGTACCGGGCATCCCGTAACCGGTGGAAACCACCGCCGTCCCACGCATCTGCTCGAGCTTGGTCTCCTCGCCGATCTGCACCGTCACGGTACCCGGGACCTGCGCCGCGGCCAGCAGCTTCAGCACGATCACCTGTTCCTCGAGCGCCTCGAGCACGGTGCGCAGCGAACCCGGGAAGCCGTTGCCGGCGAAGTCGGCCGCATTGCGGGTGAGGTTGGCGGTGCCGCCGAGGACCAGGCGTTCCTCGGGGTGTTCGACGAGCGTCTCGACCATGACCGTCGAGACGCGGATCAGCACGTCGCGCAGTTTGACGGGGGCGTGCTCGGGCAGTTCGGCGACCGAGGCGGAGGCGGCGGCCAAGCGCTTGCCCTCCATGGCCTTGCCGAGCATGCCGCGCAGGGCCGACAGATCGTCCTCGCTGATCAGCTCGCCGAGATCGACCAGGCGCTGATCGACGCGGCCGGTGTCGGTGATCACGACCAGCAGCAGGCGCGCCGGATTGAGCGCCACCACCTCGATGTGCCGGACGGTCGAGGCCGACACGGTCGGGTACTGGACCATGGCGACCTGCCGGGTCAGCTGGGCCAACAACCGGACGCCGCGACGCAGCACATCGTCGAGATCGACGCCGCTTTCCAGGAACTCCATGATGGCCCGGCGTTCCGCGTTCGACAGCGGCTTGACCTCGGAGATGTGGTCGACGAACTGCCGGTAACCCTTGTCGGTGGGGATGCGGCCGGACGATGTGTGCGGCTGGGCGATGTAGCCCTCGGCCTCCAGCACGGCCATATCGTTGCGGACCGTGGCACTGGACACACCCAGATTGTGCCGTTCCACCAGGGTCTTGGACCCGATGGGCTCTTTCGTCGCGATGTAGTCCGCGACGATGGCCCGCAGGACCTCGAGCCGTCGCTGTTCGGTGCTCGACATGAGCCCCACCTCCTCACTCGGCATCGGTTCGCGCGGACTTCCCGGAATTATCCACTCCAGTTTAGTTGCCTCCGCGCAAGTTGCTGTGCGACCGCCCGTCGGTGGCGTCCGGGCCGGTTCAGCGCAGACGCCGCGGCGGATCGCGGTGACGGGCGATCGACGGGTTCATGATTGCCCGGCGTGGGCGCGTCGAAACGTCCGCGGTGGGCTCGTTGTCAGCGGCCGGCGGCGGTCTCCACGAGCGCGGCGACCTCGGCCGGGTGCGAGACCAGACCGGCGTGCGAGGCGTCGATCGAGGAGATGTGCGCGCCCATCCGGTGGGCCATATCCCATTGGGAGGCAGGCGGAATCACGCGGTCGGCGGTGGAGACCAGATACCAGCTGGGGGTGGTCGACCACGAGGGCGGGCCGGACGGTTCGAGATTGGCGGTGAGCGCGAGCGAATGCTGGCGGGCGGCCATGCCGGCGGCGGTGGCGGGATCGACGTCCTGCGCGAAGACATCTCGGAAGCTGGCCGGGTCGACGTAGGCGTCCACGTTCTTGCCGGCGATACCGTGCGGGTCGTCGACCACCGTGGGGCGCAACGCCAAAGTCAGCTGGGAGCCCGGGTATTGGAGCGGATTCAATTCCGCCAGCGCGAACTCGCCCTGCGTCGGCGCGAAAGCCGCTACGTAGACCAGGGATTCGACGTTCGCGTCGTGCACATTGCTGATCACCGTGCCGCCGTACGAATGCCCCACCAGCACAATGGGTCCCGCGACGCCGTCGAGCGTGCGCTGTACAGCGGCCGCGTCGTAGGCGGGACCGCGCAACGGGTTCTCCGGCGTCAGCACGGTGTAGCCGTCGTCACGCAGCCGCGCCGCCACCCCATCCCAGCTCGAGGAGTCGGCGAACGCCCCGTGCACGAGCACGATGGTCGGCAACGGGTCGGCGGCCGCCTGGCCCGCGCCGAGCATCGCACCGGCGGCCAGCAGCGACGCCGTTGCGGCCGCCCACAGCTTGCGGGCGCGCCGACGGCGGTTTCGACCGCGCTGCCGCGCGCCGGATTCGTGAGCGAATTGTGCGACTGACTTCGACATGAAATGTCCTCGGGCCGAGGGATATTGCGGTGCGCACGCAGGCGCGGGCCGCGGCCTCGAGATCACCGGCCGCGCAGAACGAAACGGCAGTACGAGCAGATCGCCTGCCAGTCTATGCGCCGGGCACCCCATTCGATCAAGGGTTGTGTCGTCTTCCCGAGTCAGCTCAGCAGTGTGCGCACTACGCCGTCGGCCAGCAGGCGACCGCGGTCGGTGAGGATGAGGCGATCGCCGAGCTTCTCGGCCAGTCCGTCGGCGATGACGCGGTCGGCGGCGCGGCGGCCGTCGGCGTCGAGGTCGGTTAGGGGCAGGCCGGTGCGGAGGCGGACGGTCAGCATGACTCGCTCGGTGTAGCTCTCCTCGTCGGTGAGCGACTCCCAGCCGGCGGCGGGCAGACCGCCGGCGATCACCCGATCCGCGTAGCGCGCAGGGTGTTTCACGTTCCACCAGCGGACGCCGCCGACATGGCTGTGCGCGCCGGGGCCCGCGCCGAGCCAGTCGCCGCCGTCCCAGTAGCCGAGATTGTGACGGCAGCGGCCCGCGTCGGTGGCGGCCCAGTTGGAGACCTCGTACCAGTGCAGGCCGGCGGCCGTGAGGCGGGTGTCGATGCGTTCGTAGCGGGCGGCGAGGACATCGTCGTCCGGTGCGGGCAGTTCGCCGCGGCGCACGCGGCGGGCCAGGGCGGTGCCGTCCTCGACGATGAGCGAGTAGGCGGAGACGTGGTCGACGCCCGCGGAGAGCACGGCGTCGAGGCTGGCGTCCAGGTCGGCGTCGGTCTCGCCGGGAGTGCCGTAGATGAGGTCGAGGTTGACGTGGTCGAATCCGGCCGCCCGCGCCTCCCGCGCGGCCGCCACCGCCCGGCCCGGGGTGTGGGTGCGGTCGAGGATCTTCAGCACATGCTGGGCGGCGGACTGCATGCCGAGGGAGATACGGGTGTACCCGGCCGCGCGCAGGCGGTCGAAGAACTCCGGCGAGGTGGATTCCGGATTCGATTCGGTGGTGACCTCCGCGCCGGGCGCGAGCGTGAAGTTCTCGCGAATGGCGTCGAGCACCCCGGCCAGTCCGTCCCCGCCGAGCAGCGATGGCGTGCCGCCGCCGACGAACACCGTCTCGACCGCAGGCGCATCCGACGGCAGCTCCTCGAATTCCTTTGCCGCCGTGGCGAGTTCACCGCGCAGCGCCTCGAACCAGGATTGTGGGGACGAGGAGCTGCCGAGTTCGCCGGCGGTGTAGGTGTTGAAGTCGCAGTATCCGCATCGGGTCGCGCAGAACGGCACGTGAATGTAGATCCCGAACGGCCCGCCGCCGAAGTCGCGCAGCACCGGCACCAGCGAGTCGTCGGTGGCGGGCGCGCGGTCGGGAACGGTCGAGGTCACCCCTCCAGTGTGACCGGTTGCGTCGGTCACAGCGCACTCGCCCGCGCCGCGCGCCCGCCGACCCAGCGCGCGGGCTCGAATCCGGGTACATTCCAGGGGATTTCGGTGAGCCGGGTGGAGGCTCCGGGATGCGGATGGGGATCCGATGATCGAGGTGCCGCGGCACGATATCGACGCCAGATCGATTCGGGAGGTGGACGCGGGGTCGGTGGCGCCGGTCGTGTCCCTGGCGCGGCTGCCCGCGCGACCCGACGGCCCCAACTTCTCCCGCTCCATGGACGGCACCCTGCTGGCCCGCATGCTCGTGACCGATCCCGCGGCTCAACGCCCCCGCACCTGGTGTTTCGCCCACGCCACCGAGCAGACCGTCACGCGCCGCTTCCGCGCACCCGGCATCGAATACGGCTTCGACCGCCACGGCAAGGTCTCCGGCTGGCGCGCCGCCTTCTGGTGGGCGCTCATCGCCCGCGACGTCGACGCCATGGGCGAGCTCGTCGACTACCCCGTCGACCGGCTCCGCGAATTCGGCAACGGCGCCTTCGACGACTACCACTACGAATGGGCCGCCCTCCTGCAGCAGGCGTGGCGCTACGGCCCCAAAACCGTCTACGCCGCCACCCGAGCCCTCCCCGTCACCAGCCGCCTCGGCGCCCAGCAGGTCACCGAATTCCTCCACCGCCCCGCCCTCGACCTGTTCCTGCGCCTGGCCGACGGCGACTCCGAAGGCTTCGACTGGCAACTCACCCAATCCCTCCGCCTGCACCGCACCTTCTTCGACACCCCCACCTGGTGCCACGACCCCGAAGCCGTCTTCTCCCTCCCCCTCCTCGCCCTCTGCTGCTGGGCCCGAGACCTCGGCTACCGCACCCCCCTCCGCTCCCCCTACCTCCCCGCCACCTTCATAGACCGCCCCGACTGGCCCCACTCCCCCGAACTAGCCGACGAACTCTCCCGCGTCGAATCCGCCCGAACCCGCGCCACCGGCTGACCCCACCCATCGAAAGCCCTTGACCCCATTCACTCTTCGTAGCGGTGCCAGACGTTGGACGGGGTGCCGTCCGGCTCGAAGAAGTTGTCGACGCCGGTCTCGGTCGGCTGTCCGAAGTCGGTGACGTCGCCTGGATCGGTTTCCGCGGCGAGGGCTTTGGACACGTCCGCGAGCGCGGCAGCCAAGCGGGGCTGGTTCGTGGCGAAGACTGCGGGCTGCGGCTGCCCACGAAGGTCGTATTCCATCCAAGCATCGGAATGCGTCACCAGACTCGTCGTGACGTAGTCCTCGAAGGCTGCGGTGCTGAGCCAGAACAGGTCTGGCTGCACGATCACCGAGGGCTTCACGCCGATCTCACCTGCGCAATCGATCGTCGACCGCACCAGTCCGGCTTCACCGGTGGTCCGCGATTCGCGAGCCAGCCGCGCCAGACGATCAGTAGCCGCGCCGGCCGTCTCCCCTTCGATCCCCGCGAACTCAGTGTCCAGCAGTAGGTTCTGGGGGTTTCCCGCCTCGGGAATCTGCATACGAATCACCGGAACCCCGATCGCCAGCCGGTGCATAGCCAACGCCTCGTAGGCGAACAGGACATCACGAAGACACAGTTCGATCGTGTCGGTCTGCTCGTGGCCACGTCCCCAAACCCAATTGGCAACCGGCGTACTGGCGATCATTGCGCTCCCTCAGGCATGAAGACCCCATCCGGTGGGATGAAGCAGATCCCATCCGGCATCCGAAGAATCACCTGGACACCGGTTTTGGAGTAGTTGCGAAACAAGCGGCTGAGGTGTGGCCTCAGTTCAGCCGCCGAGACGACGGTATCGATCACGAACGTCCGATAGTCCGCGTTGGACTTTTCGATCTGATACAGGTAGTCGAACACCTTGCCTACCACATTCTTTGGGTTGGGTGACGACGTGTCCTTCAACTGCCAACCATGGACGCGGCCTGCTCGGTCCCGCGCCATTACATCCAGATCAGTATTCTCCCCCGCGACAACGCCCGGCTTGACCTCGTGCCCTGCTTCGACATCGAATTCGATATCGGAGAATCCACTGTCCTGCAGGTGCCGTGCGAGCCGAATCGCTTCAAGAGCCCCGGGCGTCTTACTCGGCTGCGTGAAATCCGACACGACCTTCCAAAACCTCGGAGCGTCCCGGAGGGTGCCCGAAGCAATAGCTTCGGCGATCTCCCTACCTGCGGGATGCTGCGCAAGCCGTTCCAGGATCGTCTCAACGTCACCATGCTTGGTGTGGGTGCCCTTGATCGCTTCTCGGACTTGATGTTCCAATTCACCGCCGCGTTCGAGCGACTGCGGTTCGTGGTCGAGACGTGCCCATTTCGTAGGATCCGCGGTGGGATGGTGAGGTTCAACGGCAGCCTCGGGAAGGTCTGGGGCTACTGCTCGAAGATCCTCTGGTCCGGCCATTGGCCGGTCTGGGTGTGGTGGCGGGTTGCCCAGGACATGATTCTCGTGGAGATCCAGTCGGTTGGCTGGAACGCCTGGGTGGTCTTGTCGATGGTGAGCTGGTGTTCGGTTGTGGGGGTGGGCGGGTTGGTCAGGGAGTCGATCCGGATTTGGTATTGGATCGTGTCGGGGGTTTCCTGGGAGCGGGTCGCGGTGATTCGCTCCCGGTGCGGGAAGATCTGGCTGCCGTTCAGCGGCTGGCCGGTCTCCTTGCTGCGCGTGTAATCCTGAGCGATCGTCCGTAGCGACCAACTGGGGTATTTGAACACCGTCCCGGTCGCCGAATCGATCACCAGACCCGTCAGACCCAAGCCCTTGCCTGCTGCCGTCTCCTCCGGTGTGAGCATCGCCCGGCAGACCCATCCGTACGGGAACTCGATCATCGACCACTCGTGACGATCGGGGAAGATCTGCGCCAGGTACTGTTGCGCCTGTTCCGACGTGCGGATCTCCGGCATGAACTACTCCTTCGGGTGACGGAACGGACATGAAGAACATCCCCGCCGACTCGCCGACGAGATTCTTTGGAGGATGGTCGAACATGGTGCTGGCCTGCGGATCCCACCACACCGGTTCCTTTGCGCCGGGCGGGAATACGATGACGGTGGCATGACTGCCGGCGATCTTCGGCCTTCCGTCCGACTCGTAGAGGAATTGCCCGTCCTTCGTCTGCGCATGCCACTCGTTCACGACCAGCGCCGATGAGCCCGGGCCGAGTTCCTTGATGTGATGGTGCAGGTTTGCGAACTGTTCTGGAATGGACGAGTCGGACCCGGTGAACGACTGCCACTGCCCGCCAAGGAAATCAGCGGCGCGTTGGAGGCCGTTCAGCTCACCCGATTCGTCGTCGATTTCACCACCCAGCTTTTCGTCAGGCCAACGCGGCATGGCGACTTGCGGGTCCCCGTGGAACGAGGACAACGCCGCCAAAGCATTGTCGAGACAGTCGTTGCCACGCCCGGGCTTGGTTGGACCACCGTCATTGATCAGGTTCCCGTAGTCGTTGTTTCGCGGGTCCGCTCCCACGAGGAAGCGGTTGCCGTCGCGCAGCGCGTCCTGGACCGCATGCTGGAAAGCCGGGTCCTCCAGATGATTCAGATGTTGGTAGCGATATTGACGTGTGTTCTCCAACCCCCGGAACCGGGCCGGGGTGTTCGCGGCGGCGATGTCGTCGCTGAGGTGGCGGAGTTCTGTCGGGGTCAGGGGGGCCGTGTGTTGGGTGGGGTCCAGGCCGAGGTGGGATCGGAGTTCTTGGGCGGCTGCGGTGAATGGCGCGTCGGGGTGCCAGGGGTTGTCGGGGTGGTTGGTGATGTGGATGTTGAGGTTGGCGGTGGTGGGGTCGGGGGTGTGGGTGAGGTCTACGACGAGGGTGTCGCCGGAGAGGAGTTTTTGGGCTCGGTTGAAGGTGAGGTCGGTTGCGAGGTGGGCTTTTTCCCAGACTTGCAGGAGTTGGTGGGGGGTTACGGTGCCGTCGTGGGTGATGGTGGCCTTGATGCGGACCACAGCGGCGTGGTCGTTGGGGGTGAGGGGGTGGCGGGTGAAGTCGAAGAGGGGTGGGGTGGAGACGGAAGCGTCTCGGTGGACGGGGGCGGTGCGGCCGTTTTCCGGGGGTTGGGTGCGGGACCACTCGCGCCAGTTGCGGGATCGGGCAGCCAGGTCGATTGATTCGCGAGGAAGCGTCGAGATGATCGCGTCGAGGGGGTGGGATGGGCGCGGATTATGGTGTGGGGCCTCAGGTTCCGGGGCCGGGTGCGGTTGCTTCGGCGCGGCGTTGTGGGGCGTTCCTGGTTCCGGTGCCGGCTCGGAGAGTGAATGGGGTGGGCGTGGTTCGGGGGCGACGGTCTGGGGGTGCGGGTTCGGCTCGTTGGGTGGAGCCGCGTGGGTGGGATGAGGGGGTTGGGGATCAGCCAGGTGTGGGGTGATCTGCTGGGGCAGAACGGGTTCGGGGGTTGGGGGTGCCGGGACATGGCCGGGAGCGGCAAGTGGCGACCCACCGTGCGGGTGGGCTGCTCCGTGGGCGCCGCGGTCTCCTGTGTGATCGTGCGGGATTCCGTTTCGCACGGGGTTCGCCGGGGTGTCTGTGGTTCCGTGGCCGGTTCGGTTCGGTCCGGGGCGTTCGGTGCCGGTTCCCGGGCGTCCGTCTCCTCGATGATCTTGCGGTACTCGGGGACGTTCCCGGACGGCTTCAGCCGCAGGGCGCGCTTCATCGGGACGGCGCGGCGCGTCTCCTACAGGGTGATTGACCTCGTGACCCTTTCCCCCATAGCCACGCTCGTTCGATACGCGGTCCGCAGGGGGTGGGAGCTGGGAGCGATCGGGGGCGGAAGGCGTTGTGAGATGGGATGTTCCGGAGTCGGGAGGGGTGCGGGTGTCGGCGAGGGTATGGGTGTCGACGGTTGAATGCGGTTGGGGTGCAGGTGCTGCGGGCGGCGGTGCGGTGGTGGCGGCGGCTGCCAGGGTTGCGGGGTCCGTGGCGTGGCCGCCCGAGGTCGGGAGGGTCGCTTCGGCGGACGGGTGGAATTCGCCGGCCGGTGCGACGTCGGCGGGGTGGGCACCGGTGTGGGGCTTGGCGAGGAAGCCGCCGCCCGCGCCGTCGGTGACGTGAGTGACGTCGATGGGTTGGCCCGTGGCGGCGGACAGGGTGGTAGCGGCGGCGGCGTTGCCGGCGAGGTTGGCGGGGACTTGGGAGAGCCCCTGGCCGGTCATGCTTACGGCGGCGTTGGTGGCACCGGCTGCCTTGTCGCCGAAGACGGTTCCGATTTTGTCGGCCACGGGAGCCGTGATGCCGCCGAGTTTGTCGCCGACCACGGGGGCGAAGTGTTCGGCGATCGGGCCGGCGACGCCGCCGGCCAGGGCGCCGGCGCCCGCCGAGGTGCCGACCTGGCCCCAATCGATCTGCTCGCGGTGGCCCATGGCGACCTGGACGCCTTGGGCGGAGAGGTCGACGGTGCTGCCGAAACCCGCGCCGATGGCTGCGTTCTTCGCGACCGTGAGGGTCAGGTTCGAGGCGGCGTCGGCGCCGAGTTTGGCGGCGACCTCCAGGCCGACGCGTTCGGCGAGGAAGGTTGCGCCCTTGACGGCGAGGCGGTCGATCAGCTTCAGAATCGTCTGGCGGATCACCAGTTTCACCGCGGCCAGAGCCACGGCGTCGACGAGTTCGCCGACGCCGGGGACGAACGCCATGACGGCCATCGCGGCCAGTGACGCGTAGATCGTCAGCTTCGCGAATTCGATATCGGTGGCGCCGTGTTCGAGTTGTTGGGAGAAGCTGTCGCAGATGGTGATCAGCTTCGCCAGCTCGCTGGCGTCGCCGCCGCCGATCTCCTGCCAGTAGGTGGTCATGGCGTCGTGGATGCGGCCGTCGATGGCGGCGAGGGCCTCGTTCATCGTGGCTTCGGCGGGCTGTTGCAGCGCTTGCAGCGCACCGGACATGGTGGACCAGTGGTCGGCGAGGCGGCGCATGGCGTCCTCGTCGCCTTCGGGCCAGTGCCCGGCGAGGAAGTCCAGCAGGAAACCCGGGACCGGGGGCCGCGTCAACGTCATGAAGCCACCCCCGTCAGACCTCGTTCTGCTTCGCGATCAGTGGATCGGCATTGGCCTTGTCCTGAGTGCGCAGACCGGTCGCGACGGTGCTGACACGATCGCCGGTGCCCTTCAGCAGGGTCATGAGCTGGTTCAGGCGCGAAAGCGCCTGGCCCACACCGCCGTCCGCGTCGGTCTGCGGATACTCGGCCTCGAACGACTTGCCGGGCGCATCGCCGCCCCAGCAGTGCCCCTCCGCGCCGATGCCGCTCTTCAGGGTTTCGAGCGCCGCGTTGACTTCCTCGCCGAGCTGCTCGAATCGCGGTGCGACGGCATGCAATCGCTCGGGGTCCGACCACAGCTTCGTCATCGATCACCCTTCCCGGCCGGGCCGTCCACCGGCGGCAAGGTCGTGGGCGCGAATTGTTCCCGCAGCTCCTTCAGATTCGGTGCGCCGGGAACGATGTCGCTCAGATCCGCCATACCGTCGACGATCGCCCGCACGGGCTGCGTGACTTGCGCACGGGCCTGCGCCGCTGCTTCCACTCCCCCGCGAATCGTCGTATTCAGCTCGGCCGTCAGCTGTTTCGGCGTGCACCGCCGGAAGGCGTCGTCGGCGATGCTGATCTCGGTCACCATGCCCGACGCGTTGACGGTGATGCGCGCGAGCCCGCTCGGAGTGGTGGCGTGCACCTTCAAGGCGGCCAGCTTGGCGTGGATCTCACCGATCTCCGCCAGCTCTCGATCGAATTCGGCCTGCACCGACGCCAGGGCCGACTTCAACGAGTCGTTGGCCGAACGGATCTCATCGCGTTCCCACTGCTCCACGCTGTTCACCACCCATCTCGATCTCGATCTTCACGCCGTCCGCGCGGACCGCGGTGACCGGCGGAGTCGCTACGGCCGCGGGGCTTTCACCACGCGTGGCAGGTCCGGAGTTGTCCGCTTCCGGCACGGCCCGATCCGGCACGGCCTTGGCACTCGCGCCGGGGTCGTCGGTCCAGAGCGGCCGCGGCGGGGCGATGCTGCCGCGAGGCGGCTCGTTCTCGGCGGCCCTGGCCGCAGTGCCCGCCGCACCCATGCCCATGGGTAGGCCGGACGAAGGCTGTTGGTAGACAGCGTTGTCCGGGGTGCCCGCGTGGTGGGTGTCGGCCGATACTGAGTGCGAGACCGCGCTCTGAGGATCGGTGTCGTCGCCGGACTTGGTCGATGCCGCGGTGGTGGCGGGATCGGATTCCGCTGTCAGCACCGGCTTCCCGTCCTTGACGGTGAGGGTGTAGCGCTGCGTCTTGCCGTCGGGAGTGGTGAGCGACGCGGTCAACGCCTCGTCACCCGAGCGAGTCAGCACGAGCCGACCACCCGGCAGGTCGACACTGAACAGCTGCCTGGAGGCCCGGGACGCCGGACCGGAAGCCCCTGGAGCGGAGGGAGTTTCGGCCGCCGTGCCCGGAGTCGTCCCGGCCGGGGCGGTCTTGGTGAGACCTTCCAAAGTCGAGGCGATCTGCGAGAATCCCTGCTGAAGGAACTGCCCCGCCCCGCTCGCAACGGAATTCAGCGTCGACAGCGCATCCGACCCCGAACTCGGCACAGGAACCGCGGGCGTCACCGGCACAGTCGAAGCCGGAACGGTGGCTTCCGGAACCACCCCGGCCGGGCTCGTCGACACCGGCATCGACACCGCGCCGCCCGACCCTCCACCGCCCGACCCCACACCCCCGGAAGGCACCCAACCGCCCTGCGCCCCACCATCTTTCGGCATCGGCGGCGCATCGATCTGCCCGACCTTGGTGAGCGCCTCGGTAGCCACCCCCAGATACCCCTTGACGGCGGCGTGGGTGTCCTCGCACAGCGTGGAGTACGCGCGGAAATACCCTTCCGCACTCTCCTTGAAATGCCCGGTCCAGACCTTGCACAAGGCCTGCGCCGCATCGTCGAACTTGGTCTTGCCCGCCTCCGCCGACCCGGGCCCGCCGGAATTCACGTCGGCCGCCGGAATGTAGTGCGGCAGGCGCGCGCGCCCGAACACACCGCTCTCGGCGAGCACTTGAATCCGCGCCCGCGCGTCGTCCCCGATCCCAGCGCGCTTGGCGTACTGGATGATCAGCGTGACATCGTCGTTGGCGGCGGCCGCGTCATCCTTGTTGCTGCTGTTGATATCGCCGCCCCCGCCCATGTCGACGCCATTGATGCGTCGCACCTTGTCCAGCTTGGCGAACGCATCGGCCTTGCGCTGCACACAGCTCTTGATCTCGTCCACGACGCTGGACAGCACCCCCGGCACCACCTGCACGGTGTCGTAGGTGTCGTCGGACCATCCGCTGAGACCGGTCAGCTTGGCGCGCGCGGTTTCCCCGGTGGGCCCCTGCCAATGCTCGCCGAGCTGCCCGGTCGCCTGCTGATGATCACCGCGCGCCCGATCGATGCGGGGCAGCACCTCCTGAATTCGCTGCCCGGCCCCGAACAGATTGTTCATCCGCATGCCGCGCTGCTGGTAGTAGAGCTTGCGCAAACCGCCGGGTTCCAGCGCGGGCATCACCGCCGAGCCACCCGCCAGCAGGTACCGCGCACGCACCAGCTCGAACCAGTCGAGTCCGCCCGCCGCGTCGGTCAGGATGTCGTCGACGTCCTTGCGCGGGTCGTAGGCCCCGCTGTCGGACCGGACGGCCGTATCGACGGCCACATCGCCGGCCGAGTGCTCGCCGTACCCGGCCCACACCGCCGTCGCCCCATCGCCGCTGCCGTGCACGGTGACCCAGGCCGCGTCATTGCCGGACCCCAGTCCGATCGGTGCGTTGTCCGCCACGCCGGTCACTTTCCGTCGATGGTCAGTCCGCCGGCATCGTCGAAGCCGACGGCGGCGATCTCGCCCGCGAACCGCTGATCCGAGGACTGCACGGTGTCGGCGCTGTAGCGCAGCGCGTTCTCGAACGCCGAGCACGCCGCCGCCCACTTGTGCACGACAGCGGCCAGATGCCCGAACCCGGTGGCGAGCGCCTGCCCCTCCGCGGCGTATTCGAACCCCAGGTCACCGGCGGTGTAGGTGTCCCCCGCCGCGAGCATGTTGCCCCAGGATCCGGCCACCGCGGTCAGCTCCGATGCCGCCGACCGGAACGAATCCGCCTGCTGCCGAACGCCTTCCGCATTCATGCTGAGCCAGTCGGTCATCCCCGCCACCTCGCCTCGTCGGCCTCGCTCCAATCGGTGGGCAGCACGACGGCGTCCCGCCGCCGGGCGACCTGCGCGTCCTGCCGCAACAGCCGCTCGCGCTCCTCCCGCGCCACCCGCGCGGCCCGCGTCTCGGCCCGCTCCCCGAGCGCGGTCATGGCCGCCCGCGCCGCCGCGTCGATCTCACCTATCCGCTGACCGAACCGTCCGACGGCAGCCAGATTCGCGGCCCGGACGGCGTCGATACGGGCATTCCAGTCCACAGCCCCTCCCACCGGCTCTCCGTGTTTGCACGATCATTGCAGACGATCGACTCCCACGCGGGCCGTGGTGCGACTTCGCACCCTCGGATCAGCGAGAACTTCCCCCGCTCAGATACATGCCGACCGGTTGCTCGAATCCGAAAGCCGTCCCGCGCGATCGACATCACACAGTTGATCAACCGACCAATGATCGGAACGTGATCGATCTATGACCCCTGTCACAAAAGGCAACATATATCCAGGGGATTTCCCGGGAAACTGGGGAAAATTCGATCCGACAGTCGGAACGACCCGTCTGACGTGGCACAATAACCCTCATGACTGGACTTGGAGTACGACTCGTGGCGCGTCGCCATGTCGACTTCAAGCGTGTCTGCAGCGCGAGCTGTCTGCCGGGAAGCCTCCGGTAGATCGGCTCCCATTTCCCGGAATCCAGCATCGTTCTGACGCTGTACAGAGCCGGTTCTCTGATCGGAGGCGTGAGCCAGCCCCTCCCGCCTGCCCGCAAGACCTTCAGGAGCGACCCCCATGACGTCGAGCACCGACGCCACTTCCGATAACGCTCACTCCGCCCGGCCCGAGAAGCCCGCGTCGGAGCGCCGGGTGCGTCCGGACCGTCCGCGCTCGGAGGCGCCCGTGGCCCCGCGTGAGCGCACCGCGCGTCCGGTCAAGCGCAAGTCGGAGGGCCAGTGGGCGCTCGGCTACCGCGAGCCGCTCAATGCCAACGAGCAGTCCAAGAAGGACGACAACCCGCTCAACGTGCGCGCGCGCATCGAGAACATCTACTCGAAGCAGGGTTTCGACTCCATCGACAAGAGCGATCTGCGCGGCCGCATGCGCTGGTGGGGTCTCTACACCCAGCGCGAGCAGGGCTACGACGGCACCTGGACCGGGGACGAGAACATCGACATCCTCGAGGCCCGCTACTTCATGATGCGGGTGCGCTGCGATGCCGGGGCGCTGAACCTGAAGCAGTTGCGCACCCTCGCCGAGATCTCCACCGAGTTCGGCCGCGACACCGCCGATCTGTCGGACCGCGAGAACGTCCAGTACCACTGGATCGAGATCGAGAACGTGCCGGAGATTTGGCGGCGACTCGAGTCGGTCGGCCTGCAGACCACCGAGGCGTGCGGCGACTGCCCGCGCGTGGTGCTGGGCTCCCCGCTCGCGGGCGAATCCCTCACCGAGATCATCGATCCCACCTGGGCCATCGACGAGATCGTGAAGCGCTACATCGGCAAGAAGGAGTACTCCAACCTGCCGCGCAAGTTCAAGACCGCCATCTCCGGCCAGCAGGATGTGGTGCACGAGATCAACGACGTCGCCTTCGTCGGCGTCGTGCACCCCGAACACGGTCCGGGCCTTGACCTTTGGGTCGGCGGCGGCCTGTCCACGAACCCGATGCTGGCGCAGCGCGTCGGCGTGTGGGTGCCGCTGGCCGAGGTGCCCGACGTGTGGGAGGCGGTCGTGTCGCTGTTCCGCGATTACGGCTACCGCCGCCTGCGCACCAAGGCGCGCCTGAAGTTCCTCGTCAAGGACTGGGGCATCGAGAAGTTCCGCGAGGTGCTCGAGACCGAGTACCTGAAGCGCAAGCTGATCGACGGCCCGGCCCCCGAGCAGCCGAAGCGGCCCATCGACCACATCGGCGTGCAGAAGCTGCGCAACGGGCTCAACGCGATCGGCTTCTCCCCCATCGCCGGTCGCGTGTCGGGCACCATCCTGGCCAAGGCCGCCGAGGCCATCGAGCGGGCCGGTTCCGACCGGGTGCGTTTCACCCCGTATCAGAAGCTCATCGTCCTGGACGTCCCCGACGACAAGGTCGAGCAGCTGATCGAGGAGCTGGAACCGCTGGGCCTGCACGGGCGCCCGTCGCACTGGCGGCGAAACCTGCTGGCGTGCAGCGGTATCGAGTTCTGCAAGCTGTCGTTCACCGAGACCCGCAAGCGCTCGCAGGCGCTGGCCCCGGAGCTGGAGCAGCGGCTGGCCGATATCAATGCCGAGCTCGACGTGCCGATCACCATCAATATCAACGGCTGCCCGAACTCCTGCGGCCGTTCGCAGATCGCCGACATCGGCTTCAAGGGCCAGCTCGTCGACGACGGTGACGGGAATCAGATCGAGGGCTTCCAGGTTCACCTCGGAGGCAGCCTCGGCTTCGACGCGGCGTTCGGCCGGAAGCTGCGGCAGCACAAGGTCACCGGCCAGGAAGTCGGCGACTACATCGAGCGGGTGGTCCGCAACTTCGTCAAGAACCGGGACGAGGGTGAGCGTTTCGCGCAGTGGGCCGTGCGTGCCGATGAAGCGGATCTGCGGTAGTTAGGGGCTGGAACAATGGAAAAAGCAGCAATGACCACAACGAAACTGCCGGAAGCCGAGCTGCGCGCCCTCGTCGAGAAGGGCAATGCCGAGCTGGGCCCGAACGCCACCGCGCAGGAACTGCTGCAGTGGACCGAGGACACCTTCGGCGCCAATTACATTGTCGCGTCCAATATGCAGGACGCCGTGCTGGTGCAGCTGGCCGCGCAGGTCCGCCCCGGCGTGGACGTGCTGTTCCTCGACACCGGCTACCACTTCGCCGAGACCATCGGCACCCGGGACGCGGTCGAGATGGTCTACGGCGTGAACATCGTGAACGTCCAGCCAGAACACACTGTGGCCGAACAGGATCAGCTGCTCGGCAAGGACCTGTTCGCGCGTGACGCCGCCGAGTGCTGCCGGTTGCGCAAGGTCGTTCCCCTGAAGAAGTCCCTGGCGGGTTACAACGCCTGGGTGACCGGCATTCGCCGGGTGGAGGCTCCCACGCGGGCCAACGCGCCCCTCATCTCCTACGACGAGGGCTTCGGCCTGGTGAAGATCAATCCGATCGCCGCCTGGTCCGATGACGAGATGGCCGCCTACATCGAGGCCAATGGCATTCTCGTCAATCCCCTTGTGGAAGAGGGCTATCCCTCGATCGGTTGCGCTCCGTGCACGCGGAAGCCGGAACCGGGATCCGATCCGCGATCCGGCCGCTGGGCCGGGCTCGCCAAGACCGAATGCGGGTTGCACGCGTCATGACCTCTCTCGAGACCGAATTCGATACCCTGGCCGCGCTCGAATCCGAGTCCATCCACATCTTCCGTGAGGTGGCCGGCGAGTTCGAGCGGCCGGTGATCCTGTTCTCCGGCGGCAAGGACTCCACCGTTCTGCTGCACCTGGCGATCAAGGCGTTCTGGCCGGCGCCGCTGCCGTTCGCGCTGCTGCACGTGGACACCGGGCACAACCTGCCCGAGGTGCTCGAGTTCCGCGACAAGGTGGTCGAGAAGTACGGGCTGCGTTTGCATGTCGCGTCGGTGGAGGACTACCTGGCCGACGGCCGGCTGACCGAGCGCCCCGACGGCATCCGCAACCCGCTGCAGACCGTGCCGCTGCTGGACGCCATCAACGACAACCGTTTCGACGCGGTCTTCGGCGGCGGCCGCCGCGACGAGGAGCGCTCCCGCGCCAAGGAGCGGATCTTCTCGCTGCGCGACGCCTTCGGACGCTGGGATCCCAAGCGGCAGAGGCCGGAGCTGTGGAACCTCTACAACGGCCGCCACGCGCCCGGCGAGCACGTGCGCGTGTTCCCCATCTCCAACTGGACCGAACTCGACATCTGGCGCTACATCGCGCGCGAGAACGTCGAGCTGGCCAGCATCTACTACGCCCACGAGCGCCCGGTCTACCTGCGCGACGGCATGTGGATGACCCCCGGCAGCTGGGGTGGCCCGGCCGAGGGTGAGGAGCTGCTGGTCAAGTCGGTGCGCTACCGCACCGTCGGCGACGGATCCACCACCGGCGCAATCATTTCCGACGCCGCCGACAACGACGCGATCCTCGCCGAGGTCGCCGCGTCCCGGCTCACCGAACGTGGCGCGACCCGCGGCGACGACCGGGTATCGGAAGCGGCGATGGAAGACCGTAAACGAGAAGGGTACTTCTGATGAGGGCACCGAACGTGGCGCACAGCGTCCAATCCTGGGCGAGCGACGACCGCGTGTCCGAGGCAGCCATGGAAGACCGCAAGCGAGAGGGTTACTTCTGATGTCCGACCTATTGAGACTGGCCACCGCCGGATCGGTCGACGACGGCAAGTCCACCCTGGTCGGACGGCTGCTCTACGACACGAAATCCGTACTGGCAGACCAGATCGACGCCGTCACGCGCGCGTCGGTCGACAAGGGTCTGTCCACCCCGGACCTGTCGCTGCTCGTCGACGGCCTGCGCGCCGAGCGTGAGCAGGGCATCACCATCGACGTGGCCTACCGCTACTTCGCCACGCCCACACGGTCTTTCGTGCTCGCCGACACCCCGGGCCACGTGCAGTACACCCGCAATACGGTGTCCGGCGCGTCGACCGCGCAGCTGGTGATCCTGCTGGTGGATGCCCGCAAGGGCGTCATCGAGCAGACCCGCCGCCACGCCGCGGTGATGGCGCTGCTGGGCGTGCCGAAGCTGGTGCTGGCCGTGAACAAGATCGACCTGGTCGATGATCCGGCCGGTGTCTTCGAGCGGATCACCTCCGAATTCGCGGAGCTGACAACGAAACTCGGCTGGTCGGCCGAGGACGTGCAGGAGATCCCGGTCTCCGCGCTGCACGGTGACAATGTCGCCTCGCGCTCGGAGAACACCCCGTACTACAGCGGCCCCTCGCTCATCGAGCACCTGGAATCGGTGCCGGTGGACGCGGACGCGCACGGCCGCCACCAGGTGGGCTTGCGGTTCCCGGTGCAGTACGTGATCCGGCCGCGCACCGCCGAATACCCCGACTACCGCGGGTACGCGGGACAGGTCGCGGCGGGCGTGGTGTCCAAGGGCGACGAGGTCGTGGTGCTGCCGTCCGGCACCCGCACCACCGTCGAGCGCATCGACACCCCCAACGGTGAACTCGCCTCCGCGCAGCCGGGCCGCAGCGTCACGCTGATCCTGGCCGACGATGTCGACGTCTCCCGTGGCGACGTGATCGCGGCCGCCACCGGCGCGCCCGAGCCGATCGACTCCTTCGACGCCACCGTCTGCTGGCTCGGCGACAAGCCGCTGCGCCCGGGCACGCGCCTGCTGCTCAAGCACGGCACCCGCACCACGCAGGCCATCGTCGGTGCGCTCATCGAGCGCTTCGACGAGCAGCACCTGTCGGCGGACCCGAACCCGGAATCGCTGTCGCTCAACGACATCGGCCGCATCTCGGTCCGCGTGGCCGACCCGATCGTGGCCGACGACTACAGCGTCAACCGGCACACCGGCTCGTTCCTGCTGATCGACCCGGCCGGCGGCAATACGCTGGCCGCCGGCCTGGTCGGCGACGCGCTGACCGCGGTCGAGGTCGGCACCGAGACCGAGTTCGCCACCGAAGCCGGGGTCTGAGATGAATCCGCCCGGCAACGGCGCGGTCGCCGCCGTCCTGCCGGGCGGCGCATACCGCCAGCCCGCCCTCGCGCTCTCGACCGGCTCGGTCGGGCCCCGATCACGGCGTGATGCGCCCGCGCTCATCGCGGTGGCGCACGGCAGCCGCGACCCGCGCTCGGCCGCCACCATGCGCGCGGTGGTCGACCGCATCGCGGCACAGCGGCCCGATCTCGATGTGCGGCTCGCCTTCCTGGATCTGAGCTCACCGTCGGTGGATCAGGTTGTGGATGCGGTTGCAACGGAAGGCCATTCGCACGCCGTGGTGGTTCCGCTCCTGCTGGGCAGCGCATTCCACGCGCGCGTGGACCTTCCCGCCCTGCTCGAGGAGGCCCGAACCCGCCACCCGAACCTTCGCCTGACCCAGGCCGATGTGCTGGGCCCGGACCCCCACCTGATCATCGCCCTCCGAGATCGCATCGTAGAGACCCTCTTTGGCGAAGACCCCCTGCGTCATCCCAGCATGCTTTTGGCCGGAATCCACACTGTCGGTATGGATCCCAGCCAAAAGCATGCTGGGATGACGGGTGGTACCGCCGCTCGGATGACGAGTGGTGCCGCCGCTGGGATGATGGATGGTGCTGCCATCGGGATGCCGCGGTTGGGCATTGCCGTGGCTGCGGTGGGTTCTTCGTCACAGGCGGCGAATGCGCGTACCGGGGATGTGGCCCGGTTGCTTGCCGCGTTCACGGGCTGGGATGCCGAGATCTGCTTTGCCACCGCCGATCCCACGCTCGACAAGGCGTTCGCGCGGTTGCGGGCGCGGGGGGCCGAGCGGATTCTGGTCGCGCCGTGGTTCCTGGCTCCGGGTCTGCTCACCGACCGGCTGCGCGATGCGCTGCCGGGGGTCGCGCACGCGGAAACCCTTGGCGCGCACCCATTGCTGGCCGGGGTCGCTCTCGACCGCTACGCCACCGCCGCGTTGCCGCTGGAACTTTCGGCCTGACGCACTAACTTTCGGCCTGACGCACTTCTCGCGGGTCACGCGGTCAGGAATCGCAGCAGCAGCTCGGTGGTCCGATCCGGTGCCTCCTCGGGCAGGAAATGCCCGCACGGCACCGACTCTCCCGTGACGTTCTCCCACCAGTTTCGCCAAATCCGCAGCGGATCGGCCCCGTCGCCCGCGATGCCGCCGGTCTCGCCCCACAACACCAGGGTCGGGCATTCGATCTTGCGGTAGCCGCGGTCGGTTTCGTCGTGTTCGCGATCTCGCGAGGCGGCGGCCCGGTACTCCTCGCAGATGGCGTGCACGGCCCGCGGATCGTGGAACGGCGCCCGATAGGCGTCCCGCAGTTCGGGCGAGAACACTCCCGGTGTACTCGACCACGAGTCGAGCATATGATCCACCAGGGTGTCGGGCGCACCCGAAATCAATTGCTCGGGAACGGGTTCCGGGGCCGCCAGGAACGACCACACCCAGAACCCGCCACCCATCTCGCCCCGGAACACCTCACCGGTGGGGATGATGTCCAGCACGCCCAGCCGGGTGACGACCGCAGGATGATCGAGCGCCATCCGGTACGCGCACCGCGACCCGCGATCGTGCCCGATCACCGCGAACCGGCGATGCCCGAGTGCCGCCATCACCTTCACCTGCTCGGCCGCGATCTCCCGCATGCTGTAGGGCCCGTGATCGGCCGTACTCGGCGGCCTTCCACTGTCCCCGGACCCGCGCAGATCGGTCACGACCACGCTGAATCGCTCCGCCAGCCGCGGCGCGACCCGATGCCACATCAGATGCGTCTCCGGAATCCCGTGCAACAGCAAGACCGCGGGACCCGAACCACGCGTCCGGCCGTGCACCGTGCTGCTCTCCGTTGCCACATCGAACGTTTCGAAGCCCGTGAACATCACGACCCACCTCCGAGGGCGGAATTCCCGTACGACCGCGGATCAATCGGCGACGCGCCCGAGCTCAGCGCGATTCCACACCCGGAATGGGCAGGTACGGCAGCAGCGAGTGGGCGAGGTTGGTGATGGTGAGAGATTGCAGCCACACCCGGCCGGGGCCGGTGAGGGCGGCCAGGAAGAGGCCGTCACCACCGAAGAGGACATTGCGGACGCCGCGGACCATGGTGATGTCGAAATCCACCGAGGCGTCGAACAATCCGACGTGGCCGGGGTGCACGCGCAGGGTTTCGCCGGGCGCGAGGTTGTACTGGATGACTTCGCCGGACAGTTCCACCCACGCGTAGCCGTCGCCGGCCAGGCGCTGCAGCGTGAAGCCCGCCCCGCCGAATATGCCCGCCCCCAGCCGGCGCTGGAAACTCAGGGCGACCCGCACATCGCCCGCGGCGCAGAGGAATCCGTGCCGGTGCACGAGGAATTCGCGGTCCTTGCCGATCTGCAGGGGCAGGATCTGGCCGGGCAGTTTGGCGGCGAAGGACACCTGGCCGGTCTCGCGGTGCGCGGTGTACTCGGTCATGAACAGTCCCGCGCCGGCCATGGCACGCCGGACCGCGCCGAACACGCCGCCCGCCGCACCCCGCGTGGAGGTGCTCAAGCGGATGGAATCGGTCATCCACGACAGCTGCCCGGCCTCGGCGATGAGCCGATCGCCGGGCTCGAGCGCGACCTCGAGCACCGGCATGACGGTTCCGCGAATCCTGGCGTCCATCCGGGTTCTCCCCTCCCACACCTCACGACGGTCTCCAGTGTGCCCCCGATCGCGGCCCGCGCGGGCGTGGCGCGAGTCCGCGACGGTGTCGGCCGCCCGATACGCTGGGCGAATGATCAAGGCTGCGGTATTCGATGTGGGCGAGACGCTGATCGACGAAACGCGCATCTGGTGCCGGTGGGCCGACCGCATCGGCGTGCCGCGCTTCGCACTGCTGGGTGTGATCGGCGGCATGGCGGCCACCGGCCGCCCGCTCACCGACGCCTTCGACCTGGTGCGCCCGGGCATCGACCTGGAGGCCGAGCAGACCGCCTGGGCCGCCGCGGAACCCGACAGCCTGCGCAACAACTTCGACGGCGACGACCTGTACCCCGACGTCCGTCCGGCCCTGCGGGAACTGCGCCGCCGCGGCATCACCGTGATCATCGCGGGAAACCAGCCGCCACAGGCGAAGTCGGCGCTAGAGCGCATGACACTCCCGGTCGACGCGGTCTACACCTCCGCCGAATGGGAGCTGGAGAAACCGGATCCGAAGTTCTTCGTGCGCGTCGCCGAAGTCGCGGGCGTCGAACCGGACGAGATCTGCTACGTCGGCGACCGCGTCGACAACGACGTACTGCCGGTCCTCGCCGCCGGCATGCGCCCGGTCCTCATCCGCCGCGGCCCCTGGGGCTACCTCACCTCCCAGCTACCCGAAGCAAGCCAGGCGACCATCATCGACGGACTCGACGAATTGCCGGGTCTGCTCGCCCCCGCCTGACCCAGTTTCATGACACATCAAGCGTGAAGGCGGTTTTCCGCCAGCAAGCACTCCCCTCCGCGGCGTTGACTATGACATGTCAACGAAATTGGTTCTACCGCAAGGAATGCAGTCATGAACACTCGGTTCGACGGCAAGGTCGTCCTGATCACCGGCGCCACCTCGGGAGTCGGCGCGGCCGTGGCCCGGCGCATCGTCGCCGAGGGCGGCGCCGTGGTACTCGGAGCACGCGGTAAGCAGGCGGGTGACCGGATGGTCGAGGAGCTCCGTTCGATGGGTGGGCGGGCGCTGTTCGTGCCCACCGACGTCACCGTCGAAGCTGACGTCGCCCGCCTGACCGCGGCGGCCGTCACCGAATTCGGTCGACTGGACGCAGCTTTCAATAATGCGGGCGCGGTCAACGCCTTCGGACCCGTGCAGGATATCGACGACGCCGGTTGGCGCGCCGAACTGGAGCTCAACCTGACCGCGGTCTATCACGGCCTGCGCCAACAGGTTCCGGCGCTGGCGGCCGGTGGAGGCGGAGCCATCCTCAACAATGCCTCCAATCTCGGCGTGGTCGGCATGGCGCAGGTCGCGCCGTACGTGGCCGCCAAACACGGTGTCGTGGGGCTGACCCGAGCGGTCGCGCTGGAGGCGGCCGAACTGTCGATCAGGGTGAACGCCTTGGTGTCCGGTGCGGTCGACACGCCCGCTTTCCGCAGCTCCATGGGCGCGACCCCGGAGGGTGAGGCCGCCATCGCCGCCCAGCACCCGCTGGGCCGCATCGCCCGGCCCGAGGAGATCGCCGGGTTCTGCGCCTATCTGCTCAGCGACGAAGCGGGATTTGTGACCGGTGCGGCCCTGGCGATCGACGGCGGGTTCACCGCTCGCTGAACGGGATTCGGTCGCGTGAGCGCGACGGGCCCACCACCGCGCCCGGGCACTGGGTAAACGCGGGGGTGGGCCGGTCACTTTCGGCGACGGGGGCCGGGGGTGCAGGTCCCTGGTTCCCGTCGCCGGTCAGTGGGAGCGAGCCGGGGCGGCTCGCTCGCTATCGGGGACGAGGTGGGGCGGGGTGGTCAGGCCCGCCGGCCACCTGCGTCGCCGTGGGGAGCGGGCCGGTGGCGGGACTCCACCGCCCAGCCTCCCCCGCAACCCGAACCGACGTGTGGGACAGCACGACCGGCCGGGATCTGCCGAAAAGCTTTTGGATACAACGGGTTGCGTTGACCGGGGGCGTGCGGCGCGAATTGCCGTGCGGCCGTTGGGTACCAGCTCGAGCCGGGTGGGGTCGGCGAGGCGGAGGGACCGCCTGGAGCAGCCGACAGGACCGGCCCGGGCAATGAGTCAGCGATGGCCACCGCCACCACCTCCCCCGCCACTGTGACCGCCGCCGCCGGCAGCGCCACCGCCCATACCGCCGCCGCCCATGCCGCCGCCCGCTCCGGCACCACCACCGGCGCTCGCGCCGCCGCCTGTGCCGCCGCCCGCATGGCTGCCGCCGGCGTTGGAGCCGCCGGGCGATCCCGCACCCGCACCCGTTCCGCCACCTGCCGTGGAGGCCCCGCCGGGAGCGGAGCCACCGGGAGAGCCTGCACCAGCACCGGTTCCACCGGCACCGGCACCCGTACCGGCCCCACCAGCACCCGTACCGCCGGCACCTGCACCAGCACCTGTACCAGCGCCCGCACCGGTTCCACCTGCGCCAGCGCTGGTTCCGCCGCCGCCCGCACCGGTTCCGCCCGCGCCGGCGCCCGTTCCGCCTGCGCCCGTACCGGTTCCGCTGCCTCCGGCTCCGCCGGGGTTCGAACCGCCCGGCGCTCCCCCGGTATTCGCTCCGGCCGGATCACCGGTGGTGCCGCCACCGCTCGCCGGTGTCCCGCCACCGGCCGGCGTCCCACCGCCGGGCGTCGACGCACCGGGCGCACCGCCGGAAGACGTTCCGCCCGTATCGGTTCCACCGGTCCCGGACTGGCTCCCCCCGACCGTGCTGCCGGGCGGCGTGCCGCTGGGCTGTCCGGTCCCCTGGTCACCGCTCGCGGTGCTTCCCGGCGGCGTGCCGGCGGGCTGACCCGCCGCGGGCTGTCCGGGAGCGGGATCGCTCGACGCCGGTTGCCCGCCGGACGGCTGACCCGAGGCCGGCTGACCGGAAGCGGGCTGTCCCGTACCGGGTTTGGTGCCCCCGGGCAGCGTTCCGGAAATCGGCTGCACCGTCCCCGGGACGCTGACGGCCGGGATCTGGGTATTGGCGAACGCGCCCACCGTCCAACCGTTCAGCAGCGGACTCTGGAAGGGCAGCGGGTTGATGAACTGCGCCGGATTGCCGTACGTCCCAAGCGCATTGCCGAAACCCCCGAGCGCATCCGTGACGACCCGGCTCTCACAATGGGTGCCACCGGCCGTGGTGTCGACCGGCCGCCCGTTGACCCAGGTCGAGGTGACCGTCGGAGCGCCGACGGGCGAGTACATGCGCACCGCCGCCACGGTGGCGATGGCATGGGAGTGGCCGCCCGCCGGGGCCCCGACATCGTCGAGGACGATGACGTCGCCGCCACCCAGGGCGCTGGTGCCGCCCGACGGGTCGGTGGGTTCGGGCGCGGCCTGCAGGCCGGGCGGCCCGGCGACCGGCCCGCCGAGCACGGTGGCCGCGGACATGGCCAGCGCGGAAGCCACGGCGGCCCCGGAGATCACGGCGGCGCGCGGCGCGTACCGGCCGATCGCCGACCCGGTGTCCACGCTGCGGAAGGCGGCGATGGCCGCGCCGACCGCCACCGTGTGCGCGGGATCCGGCGACATGATGACCGGCCGCCCGAGATCCGACAGCACCCGCGCCACCTCCGCGGGCCGCGCCGCGCCGCCGATCAGCAGGACCCGGTCGATCTCCTCCATGTGCAGTCCGGCACGGTGCACGACCGAGCGCACCAGTCGCAGCGAATTGCGAATGTGCCAGCTGCGCAGGCGATTCGTATCGGAGGCGGGCACCACGGCCGAGACCGGCTGGGTGGCGTCGGGCGCGATGCTGCGCGCGTATCGGGCGAGCAGGGTGCCGAGCGGCCGTCCGCCGAATTCGTGGGAGCGTTCGGCCCGGCCCAGGATGCCGCGCTCGTCGCGGTCCGGTTCGGTGCGCACCACGGCCAGGTCGAGGCTGTTGCCGCCGAGGTCGTAGACCAGGGTGAGCCCGGATTCGGAGATGCCGTACTCGTCGTCGAGCCATTCCACCGCGGCGACGGGCTCGGGCATGAGGGTGACGTCCGCCGCGCCGGACCAGTCCAGCGCCCGCCGCACCCGCGTGACGTGTTTGTCCGAATAGCAAGCGGGATAGGTGGTTACGGCCGGCGCCTCGGGGGCGTTCGTCTCGATGAGCCCGTTCACCACGGCCGCCACCAGATCCGCCGGGGACCAGATCCGGCCGCCGATGACCACGGGGTCCGGCTCTGCCGTGAGATCGGCGAAATCACTGACCACCGGGGCGAACCGGGGGATCCCCCCGATGTGCGGGCCGCCGGCGCTGTCGAAGGTGACAGCAGTCCGACGAACGCGCACCGCGGGCCGGTTCCGATCACCGGCCGTGGTCGCCCATACGGAGTTCACTGTGCCGATGCTCATGCCAAAGCCAACTGTCATCGCTATCCCGTCAACGCACCGAGACCACGGCCTCCACGGGCGTACCAACCATGTGGTCGCGGTCGTTTTCCAAACAGCTGGTTCAGGTTAACTGGCGATAGCGGGACGTGAATATAGAATCGGGGGAAAAGATTTCGCGTCCAGTAGCGAAGATGGCGAATCCACTGGTCAGGCAATTGCGAGAGCAAGATCGAATCCAACTGCGGGATAAAAGCAACCGAACAGTCTTTCTCGGTGGCTACAGCGCAGCGAATCTTTGATTCAAACCAACCGGTAGGCAAGGAGTGTCCGGAAAACAAAACCGCAATGTCAGTACGGGAGTGCGAATCACCGATCACTGGTCGGTAGCTGCCCGGGAATCCCCCACGCGGGCCGCTTCACCGTCCGTGATTCGCGACGAAATCTTCTCTACTACTACCCATGTCGCCGCGAGCAAACACGGCATTACAACTCGCACAACGACATCGGTACGTTGCGGACGAAACGGGTGCATATCCGACGTACCGGACATCGCAAAAGGCCGCCGCCCGCGAGTAGTTCGCGAACGACGGCCTTTCGGACCTGAAGTCCGGTCCAGCGTCACCGTGGCGGGAATGTCACCGCCGCACCAGCAGCGGCAGCCGCCGCCGGGGCCGGTTCACCGCGCCGCCGCGAATCGCATGCGGCTGCCGTGCACCGACCAGTCGGTCGAAATCGCCTGCGCTGCGGGGCGGCCGAGCCAACCGGCCGGCATTGAAATCGTCCACCAGCTGGCGCACCGTCTGCTGCGCACACGACTTGTTGGTCCCGATGAACCCGGTCGGACCGCGCTTGATCCACCCGGTCACATACGCGCCCGGCACCACCGCGCCGCCGGACTCCTCGGTCACCCGGCCGTCGGTGTTCGGAATGATCCCGGTCCGCTCGTCGAACGGCAGCCCGGGCAGCGCCACGCCGCGATACCCGACCGAGGCCAGCACCAGCCCGGCGTCGAGGGTCTCGGTCTCCTCGGTCGCGACCGCGTGCACCCGGCCGTCGTCACCGGTGACGAGCTCGTTGCGCACCACCTCGACCCCGGTCACCCGGTCCACCCCGGCGATGGCGGTGGGCGCGGACAGGTACCGGAACACGATCCGCTTGCGCCCGCTCACCGGGCGATCGGCCAAGCCGCGCAACAACTTCAGCTTGTGCTCGACCTTCTGCGACATGCCGTCGACGATCTCGGGAATCTCGCCCTCGACCACGATGTCGACATCCGCACCCAGCAGACCCACGAATTCCGGCACGGTGAAGGCGGATTCGGCCGGACCGCGCCGCCCGAGGATCACGACCTCTTCGATATTGCTGCGCCGCAAGGCCGTCAGCGCCCGCTGCGACACCTCGGTACCGTTCAGCAGCTCGGGATCGGCGGTCAGGATGCGCGCCACGTCGAGGGCCACATTGCCGTTGCCCACGATCACCGCGCGCCGCTGCGACAGATCGAAATGCCGGTTCGCCTGCGCCGGATGGCCGTTGTACCAGGCCACGAAGTCGGTGGCGGAGACGCTGCCCGGCAGCCCCTCCCCCGGTACCCCGATCTTGCGATCGGCGGACGCGCCCACGGCATAGATCACCGCGTGATGGTGCGCCAGCAGCTCCTCGTGCGAAACATGCTCGCCCACATTCACATTCAGGTACGAGCCGAATCCCGGCTGCGCCGAGATCACATCGAACAGCTCGCCCACCTTGCGGGTCTTGGTGTGATCGGGGGCGACGCCGAAGCGGGCCAGGCCGTACGGCGTGGACACCCGATCGAACACGGTCACCGAAACGTCGGGCTGCGTGAGCAATTCGTCGGCCGCGTACATGGCCGAGGGCCCGGACCCGATGATGGCCACCCGCAACGGTTCCCGGCCGGGCTTGACCGCCGCGGCCGGAATCGGCTTGGCCAGCAGCGGCCGCGGCCGTTCCTGCCGATAGAAGTCGGCATTGATCTCGACGAACGGAAGCTGTTCGGAGGTCAGCTTTTTCGACGAGGTGATGGCGTCGACGGGGCACGCCGTGGCGCAGGCGCCGCAGTCCACGCACGCCTGCGGATCGACGTAGAGCATCTCCGCGGTCAGGAAGTCCGGCTCATCGGGCGTCGGATGGATGCAGTTGACCGGGCAGGCGTAGACGCACGAGGCGTCGCTGCAACAGGATTGGGTGACAACGTACGGCACTGGACGCGCCCCTTTCCTAAGCGACCTTGCCGGAGCGGATCGGCTCCGAGCGGTAACGCGACGCCTGTCCGGCGATGCCGAACAGCTTCCACACCTGCTTGGCGATCGGGTTCATCAGACCGATCTCCTGGGCCAGCGCGCGCACGTCGATGAAGTAGTCGCTGAAGACCTGCTTGGCGTCCTTGGAGCCGTAGAACAGCTCCTTGCGCACCGACTCCGGAATGTCGAACTCGCGGAAGAACTTCTTCGGCGGGGTCGCGATGGAGCGGCCCAGGATGAACATGACGATCGGCATCGCGATGGAGAGCACGAAGCGATTGGCCGGATTGCCCTCGGGCACATGCTGCTTGAGGAACTCGTGCGCGAAGGAGATGTGGCGCGCCTCCTCGGCGACGTGAATGCTCATGACGCCGCGCATGATCGGGTGCACTTCCTCGCCCGAGCGCAGGATCTGCTTCTGGATGTGGTCGATCGGCTCCTCGCCGGCGAGCACGGCCATGAAGAACAGATTGGGGAACATGATCGCGATCGGCACGCCGAGGAAACGCAGCTGCCGCACCAGCGGGCCCATGCCCGGGACATCCGCGCCGATGCGGTTGACCATCTCCTGGAACATCAGCGTGTGGTTGAGTTCTTCGGACATCTCGTGCGTGCAGTACCGGAATTCCGGGTCCCCGTTGGGCAGTGAGAAGGTGTGGTTGACCATGCCGCTGATGAGGATGGATTCGAACTGCAGACCCACCTTGGCGACATTGGCCTGCCGGTAGCGGCCGATGGCGATCTTCTGCTCGTCACTGAGCGCCTGGTACCACGGGTGGCGGCCCAGCGGATCGGCGGAAGCGGGCAGAATCCAGCGCTCGGGCTTGGCGTCGGCATCGAAGTCGGGGTTTTCCCAGTCGATGTCCTCGTAGGGATCGAAGTGCTTGTTCACCGATCCTTCCGAGAGCAGGAGCAGCTTGTTCGCGTACTCCTGAGCCTCGGCCACCACGGGATCATCGATGGGTGTCGTGGTCGGAGACATCGTCGTCACCTCTCCAGATAGGGAGCTTTTATCTGTTCCCCATGGTTACACCAAACTGGAGGGCAGTCAACACCACGTTCGCAGAATGCTTGCATTAGTTAGCACGGGTTCGCACGCCATGGCTCGCGAACCCGTCAGTAGCAGGGCAATTGATCAGGTCAGAGCGCCGCCACCCGGGTGACGCGCCGGAACAGACCGGTGAGCGAATGATGGCGATGGCCGCCCGAATCCTGCTCCCGCAGCGACTGCCGGGCCGCCAGGGCCGCGCCGTCGGCGATCGTGCGCTCCGGATCGGCGGCGACCACCACCGGACGCGCCAGCTCCTTGGCCAAGACCTGCGCCACCTCGGGCGGGCGGGCCGCACCGCCGACCACCAGGATCCGATCCACGTCCGCCATGGTCACATCCGCGATGCGCAGGCATTTGTAGACCAGCGCCAGCGACCGGCGAATGTGCTCGCCGCGCAACTCCCCGGAATCCGCGTCCGACAACCCGCGCGGCACCACCTGCGCGCCCGCGGTGCGCCGCAGCTTGCGAGCCACCATGTCACCGAAGGCCCGGCCGCCGTATTCGACCGAATGCAACGGCAACCCGACCACCGGATTGCTCGGCGCGCCCATGCCCACCCGCAGCAGCGTGACGTCCAGCCCGGACCCGCCCAGGTCGTAGACCAGCGCCAAACCCGGTGTGAGCGGCCCACGTTCGGCCGCCAGCCAGGTGGCGGCGGCGATCGGCTCGGCCAGCAGGGCGGCGCGTGCGAGCCCGACGCTGTCGAGGGCCGCGCGCAGATCGCCGACCAGCTCGGCGGAGTATCCGGCCGGATGCGTCACCGCGATACCGGCCTCCCCACTGTCCAGCGGGCCGGCCGGCGGCTCGCCCAAGACCTCCGCGACCACGCTGTGCGCCACGGTCGCCACCAGATCGGCGGCCGACAGCGCGCGGTGCCCGACCCGCGCGACCGGGGCGCCGCGCTGAGTGAGATCGGCGAATTCGGTGATCACGCGCCCGTGGCGGGGAATGCGGCCGACGCGCGCGGTACCGGAGCTGTCGAAGGTGAGGGTGGTGCGCCACGTCGTGGGCGGCGCGGCCTGGGCCCCGCGACGGCCGGGGGGATGCTTTCCGGATCGATCGGCCGCTGTCGAGCAGACCGTGTTCACCGTGCCGATAGACAAACCCACACCGAACGCCATCATCCACCTCTATCGACGAGCCGATCCCTCGAGCCGAGCGTTCCTCGCCGGCCCTTCCCTGACCCGACCCGACCCGAATTCATGCAACTCCTGCGCCGAATGCTTGCCAACCACCGGACACGCGGTTGTCCGCACGTGCGCCGCATTGTCGTGACAACCATGCTGTCCAGGCAGGCTGCGGGCCGCTGAGGTCGCGCGTGTTCGGGTCGCGCGATATTTGCCCGCAGCCGACGATTCGCCGGTCGCGAGACAGCGGAGACAGCCTCGGACGCTTGTCTCGGCGGTGACCTTCGATGATGAAAAACGCCCCCGCTCCGGACAATTCGGAGCGGGGGCGTTGGTAGCAGGTGATCCTATTTGGTGGCGGGCGTGGATAGCATGTTGGTACTGAGCACCGACACCACGCTGTAGGCCAGGTTGATCAGATCCGGGGCCACGCCGGTATTGCCCAGCAGCATCTTGGCCAGCGGACCGAAGAACTTGACGGCCGTCTGCACCAGCGTGCTCATGGTGTCGACATCGAGACCGCCGTCGGACTTGGACTTCGGCGACTGCTTGTCGGGCGACTGTCCCGCCGGATCCGGCGACTGCGCCTGCACACCCGGATTCGCCTGTGCGCCAGGCGCGCCCGGGCTCGGCGTCTGCTGCCCGCCCGGAGCCGGACGCTGCGGCGCCCGCGGGCCCGCGACCGGCTTCACCGCCGGAACGGCTGCGGGCTTGGCCGCGGGAGTGGAACCCGGCTGCGCCGCCGGAGCGCTACCGGGCTGCGCCGGAGTCGCCTGCGGCGGGGTCGCCTGGCCGGGTTGCGTCTGCGGCTTCGTGCCTTGCTGCTGCCCGAAATTCAGGAACTGGTCCGCCAGCGCCTGGAAGGCATCCCACCCGCCCTGAACCCCCGGATCGCCCGGATTCGACTGCGCCGGAGCCGGATTCGACTGTGCGGGCAGCTGACCGGACTGCCCCGGCTGCGCGGGCGTCTGCCCGGACTGCCCGGGCACCTGAGCCTGTGGCTGCACCTGCGGGGCCTGCGCCTGCGGTTGCGTCTGCGGCACCTGGGCCTGCGGAGCCTGCGCCTGCGGCTGCGACTGCGGCACCTGCGCCTGCGGCTGTGTCTGCGGCACCTGAGCCTGCGGCTGCACCGGCGCCACCGGCTGCGGCGTCTCGGCCGGACCCGCCGCGGGCGCGACCTGCGCCTGCGCGGGCTGCGCCGGAGCCGCCTGTCCCGGTTGCGTGGCCGCCTCGGCCGGCTTCTCGGTCTCCGCCGGCGGCACCGGCACCCCGAGCAGATACGACGCGAGCCCGGTCACGATGGTGACCGCGTGCTTGAGCTGCCCCTCCGGGGTCTCGAGCTGCTGCGCGTCCTCGGCATTGGCGCCATTGCCCATTTCGAGGAACACATCCGGCACGGTGGTGAGCGCCGGACCGGCGATATCGGAGCGCGTCTGCAGTCCGTCGACGGCCCCGTTGTAGGTGGCGGCGCTGTAGCCGCTCTGAATGTAGGCGTCGCGCATGGCCTTCGACGCGGCGAGCCCGGCACCGGACTGCACCTCGTTGACCTTGGCGTCGGGCACCGGCAGTTGCGGCACGATGAGGTGGAAGCCGCGCCCGGTGGCGGGCCCGCTGTCGGCGTGGATGCTCAGCGCGATGTCCGCGCCGGAGGCATTGGCGGCGCTGGCGCGCTCGTCGACGCATCCACCCCAGCCGGTGTCGTCGGCGCGGCTCATGACCACGTGCGCGCCGAGCCCCTCGAGCGAGGTCCGGACGAGCTGCGCGACATTCCAGTTGATGGTGTGCTCGGCGACGCCGTGCAGGCTGGTCATGCCGGTGGTCTGGCACGCCTTGGTGCCGCCGCGGCCGTCGCTGACCTGCTTGTTCTCGTCTTGGGTGTGATTGGGACCCTGATGACCCGGGTCCAGGAAGACGGTTTTGCCGGCGAGCTTCTGCGGCAGCTCGGGCAGGGCCGGCGCGGCCAGCGCGGCGACCGGGATCAGGCCGGTCACGGTCGTGATGGCCGCCGCGGTGACGGCGGTGATGATCGCGGACTTGGTGATGCTCGGTTTCATAAGCGGACGGCGCTCGGGGCGGAGCGCCCCTCCCTTCCCAATAGTAACACCAGACCCAGCTTTCACTTTGGCAACAACAGCACTCTGGCAAGTCAGTTACCTTCTGGCAAGCGTCGTGATCGAACTGTTACTCGTGGTCGGAGGTCTGGAAACCGCTGTTCAGGGCCGTACGGCGGACAGCGGGCAATCGGCCACCAGGCCACTATCCCGCAATCGGCCCGGGCGGCCGCGGCGACGCGCCCGGCACTCAGGCCGAAACGATTTTGTCCCCGTCCACCCGAATCGCCTTGGCATCCAGCGCCCGGGGCGCGGGGCCGCCCGCCACGCTGCCGTCCAGGTGGAAAGTGCTGCCGTGACAAGGGCACTTGATCAATCCGCCGGCCACCTCGTTGACCTTGCAGCCCAGATGGGTGCAGGTGGCGGAAAACCCTTGGAACTGACCGGCCGCCGGCTGCGTGATGACGGTGTCGCCGCTGATCAGCCCGCCGCCGACCGGAACATCGGCGGTATTGGCGAGCGTGCCGCCGTCCTTTTTCGCGGCCGGGGCGTCGCCCTTCACGGTGGGCGCCGCGGAGGCGGGCTGATCGGAGGCGCTGCTGCAACCCGCCACGGCGAGGGCGGTGGCGGCGACGGCGGTGGTGGCCATGGCGGTGCGGCGGTCCATGCGGAATCCGGCCGGGGCCGGGCTGTTCTCGGTCATCGGTAACTCCTCGCTCGGGGCCGCGGCGGGCGCCGCGGCCACTGCTTGTTCGACGTGCCGGAGGCGTCG
Source organism: Nocardia yunnanensis (assembly GCF_003626895.1). Taxonomy (GTDB): domain Bacteria; phylum Actinomycetota; class Actinomycetes; order Mycobacteriales; family Mycobacteriaceae; genus Nocardia; species Nocardia yunnanensis. The sequence goes on from NZ_CP032568.1 coordinate 5,090,356, forward strand.
CGGGTTCACGCGCTGAGCGGTAATCGGCGCAGCGACCGCAGCGCGTAGTGCACTCGGGTCTTGACGGTGCCCACCGGTATGCCGAGATCCGCCGCCACGTCCTGATAGGCGCGATCGCACAGGATGACCTGCACGACCGCGTCGCGTTGCGGGGCGGGCAATTGCTCGAGCAGTGCGGCGACCACCAGGCCGTCGGTCAGATCCTCCACGAAATCGGGGCGGGCGCAGTGGTTTTCGGCCTGTTCGCCGATCTCGTCCCAGCTGGTGTCGCCGGGTCGGGCGGCCCGGAAGCGCGCGGTGTCGATGAGCACGTTGCGTTCGATGGTGAGCAGCCAGGTGCGCACGCTGCCGCGCGCCGGGTCGTAGCTGGCGCAGGCCCGCCAGGCGCGCAGCAGGGTTTCCTGGACGGCCTGCTCGGCCAGGCCCGGATCACCCAGGCGGCTCATGGCTCGCCAGTGCAGCAGGCCGCGATCGGCGGCGAGCACGGCCGCCAGACCCGCGTCGGTGCACAGCCGCGCGCAGTCGTCGGCGCATCCGGTGGGGACCGGGCGAAGTCTTCTCATGCATGAATATCGTTCGACAGCCCAAAAGGGCATCGCCGGGGATTGGATATGTGCCGAAATCCGGCGAATTCCCGAAAACAGACCGCACTTTCTGGTAGACCCCTCCCCGGGAGAACGCGGGGATCACCCACACACCGCACGCCGGGAACCGTGCGGTGCAGTGAGAGCTGTTCAGGGAGGAAGAATCGTGCGTGCAGGCGCGCTCGTGGCCGCGGGAGCATTCGCATCCGCGCTGACAATGGCCGCATCCGGAATCGCGGCGGCCGAACCGGCCGGCGATATCACGGTCGACGGCACCTATTTGGTCAATATCGACATCAAGCCGGGGATTTATATCGGCGACGGGACACCGGATCCGGCGACCGGCGGCTGCTTCTGGCGGCGGCTGTGGAAAATCCAGACCCCCGAGGACTATCCGGACCCGAACTACTACATCATCGCCAGCGATTTCGTGCGGACCAAACCGGTCACGGTGGAGATCAAGGCGACCGATGTCGGGTTCTCGACCCAGAACTGCGGGGCCTGGCATCTGACGGACGCCAAGCCGAACACCGGCTCGGCCGGGTAGAACCCCGCGGCTAGGGTGGCGGCATGACCAGGCGCAAGATTCTCATCACCGGTGCCAGCTCCGGACTGGGCGCGGGCATGGCCCGCGAATTCGCCCGGCGCGGGCGCGATCTCGCGCTGTGCGCCCGGCGCGTGTCGAACCTGGAGGAACTGCGCGCCGAGCTGCTGGCCGCGCACCCCGGCATCGCCGTCGCGGTGCGCGGGCTGGACGTCGACGATCACGCCGCCATCCCGAAGGTCTTCGAGGAGCTGCGCGCCGAACTCGGCGGCCTGGACCGGATCATCGTCAATGCCGGTATCGGCAAGGGCGCACGCATCGGCACCGGCCGCGCGGACGCGAACCTGGCCACCGCCACCACGAATTTCGTGAGCGCGCTGGCGCAGGCCGAGGCGGCGGTGAGCATCTTCCGGCAGCAGCGGTCCGGCCATCTGGTGCTCATCTCGTCCATGAGCGCGGTGCGCGGGCTGCCGGGCAAGAAGACCGCCTATGCCGCCAGCAAGGCGGGCGTCACGGCGCTGGGCGAGGGCCTGGCCATCGAGCTGCGCGGCACCCCGATCAAGGTCACCACCGTGCAGCCCGGCTTCATCGCCACCGATATGGCGGCCAAGGCCGGCGACGCCAAGCTGGTCGCGCCCCTGGACAAGGGCGTGAACTCCATGGTCGCGGCGATCGAGCGCGAGGCCGTGCGCGCCTCGGTCCCCGAATGGCCGTGGCGAGCGCTGGGTTTGGTGATGCCGCTGCTGCCGCGCGCGATCATGGCGCGGCTGGGCTGATCGCCCGCTAGCATCGCGGCATGGCGAAGTTCACCACCTGGGATGGCCTCGAGCTCAACTACACGGTGTGGGAGGGCGAGGGCGTTCCGGTGGTGCTGCAGCACGGCGTGGTCGCCGACACCAACGCCAACTGGATGAGCGTGGGCGTGGTGGCGGCGCTGCAGCGGGCGGGTCATCACGTGATCTCGCTGGACGCGCGCGGGCACGGGCGCTCGGAGAAACCGCACGACGCGGCCCGCTATTCCTGGCGGGCCATGGCCGACGACGTGCGTGCGCTGTACGACCATCTCGGGCTGGATCGGGTTGCGCAGGTGGGCTATTCGATGGGCGGGATCGTCTCGCTGCTGGTCGCGACCGCCGACAAGCGGGTGGAGCGGCTGGTCGTGGGCGGTATCGGCTGCGGTGTGGTGGATTGCGGCGGGATCGACTGGCGCGTCATCGAATCCGGCGACATCGTGACCGCCATGACCGCCGACCCGGCGGAGATCGTGCCGAACGCCCGCATGTTCCGCATCCTCGCCGATGCCCTGGGCGTGGATCGCGAGGCCATCGCCATGGTGGCGACCGGGCTGAACGAGGCGCCCATCGAATCCCTCTCGGATATCACGGTTCCCGCCCTGGTACTGGCCGGCGATGCCGACCCGTTCGCGGCCGAACCCGAGCGCCTCGCCGCCGCCCTGCCCGATGCGCGGTGTGTCGTCGTCCCCGGCGATCACCTGGCCGCCGTCGCCGACCCCGGCTTCTCCGCGGCCCTGGTCGAGTTCTTGAAGTAACAGCGCTGGTGATCAAGGGGTTTCGGGGGTTTACCCCCGAGAGTTGTTCAGTACTGCTTGCGATGCGGTACGAACTCGAGACTCAGCAACGCCATCGCCACGATCAAGATCTCGCGCCAGCGCAGCATCACATACCGCTGATCGCCGAAGCTGTTGAACTTCCGCAGGAATCGGTACAGCGATTCCAGCCGGATGAGCGGATCGCCGGCCCGCACCGCGAGATACACCGCCTGCATGGTCCGCGACCGCTGCTTGTCGGCGAAGATCTCCGGAAAAGCCGCGAACGCCAGCGAGATTCGCTTGATCCCGCGTTCGCGCGCGTATTCCACCAGGTCCACGATCATGCGCTCGTCGAGCCCGTTGGGTGCGTCGTGCCGCCGCCACGGCACGTCGAGACTCAGCTCCTGGCCGTTGCCGGACATGCCGTAGCGCTGGAATCCCACCACCCGGCCGTCGGCGTCGCGCGCCATCACCACCAGCATGCCGGGATGCCGCCCGTCGAGCAGGTGGTCGAGGATCATGGAGAAGCCACGGGTCTGCCGCCCGTGCCCCCATTCGTCGACGATGGCCAGCAGGGTGTCGCGCTGCGGTTCGGTGAGCGCGACCTCGGGCACGATCTCGGTGGTGACGCCGAAGTTCTTGGTGCGGCTCACCGCCTGGCGCAGATTACGGAATTTCCGTCCGACCAGGTCGAATTGGCCGACCTCGAGGACCACGTCGCGGCCGATGGCGATGGCGCGCAGCCCGCGATGGTCGACCGCGCGACGCTGCCAGGTCCGTACGGCCTGCGGGCTGGCGCCCAGCACGGCGATCTTCCAGCCGTGGCTGCCCGCGAAAAGCGAGAATTCGGTGAGCAATTCGGGGAACCGCTCGGCGTCGCCGATGGGATCGCCCGCGACGACGGCGATTCCGAGCCGGGCCCGGTAGGCGATGGCCGCGGAGCCGTCCTCGGCGAAGAAGTAGCTCTTGGACGAGTGCAGGGCGAAGGGCGCCAAGGGATCTCCCTGGCTGCGCCGCACCAGCTCCGCCACCCGCGACAGCTGTTCGGGCTGTGGTTTGCTGCCCTGCGGCAGCACCAGGATGGCGCCGCTGGCGGCGAGGAACACGAATCCGATGGCCGGGTGGTCGGTGCGATAGCTGAAGTTGGAGATCACCAGCGTCATGGCCGCGATCGTGAGGTGCGGCAGGGTGATGGGCCGGCGCAGGTAGAGCCCGCGCGCCACGAACAGTCCGGCGAAGGACACCGCGACGAACCAGCCGTGATCATTGCCCTCGCGGGAGGCGCGTTCGGCCGCCCACACCAGGATGACGCTGCCCAGCACCAGCGCGCCCATCAGCCCGACCCGCGTGTTGGGGCCGGCGGTGAACGTGGTTTCCCGGTACGCCGTCAGCGTCGGATTCGGTATGCGTTCGTCACGCATCTGGACCCCTCTCCTCCACGCGCGAAAGCCTCGTGGGCCCTCTCCCCATGACGATCATCCCATGTCTCCTCTTCGACACACTATGCCGGAGAGACGATTCGGAGCATCCGGTTATTCCGGCCAGCCCAGGTGCGGCGTGGTCAATACCGGATCGGTAATGCCATTGTTGCAGGCCAGGCCCACCGCGTCCCACCCTGCGAGACGCGATCCCGCCTCGTAGGCGGATTGGAAGAAGTCCAGGGCGGTAGCGATCGGGTCGGCGGCCGCGCGGACGTCGTCGTAGGGCAGATAGGCGTTGTGGCCGGAGCCCGAGGCCGTCCACCGGGCCGCGGCCGGGCGCAACGGCTGGTCGGCTAGGCCGGCGGGCTCGGGTGCGGTGTAGGAGTAGAAGGTGGGGGCGGGGATCTTGTCGTCACCGAACCAGAAGCCGGCGCTGACGACCTCGCGCGAATAGGCCTCGCGGGTCACCGGATCCACGCTGTCGGGCATGGCGATCTTGCGGGCGGAGAAGCGCTGGACGGCCAGGTCGAAGGTGTGCCAGAACAGTTGAACGGGCGAGATCTTGCCCGAGTAGGTGGCGCTGAACTCCTCGAGGATCCGGCCGACCTGGCTCTGCACCCGGAACGCCCGCTGGGCCGCGGCGGGATCGTAGGCGTGGTGTTGCTCGTCCTCGTCGAAGGGCCGTCCGTGGTCGGGCAGGTCGTAGGGGGTCGGGTGGGCGAGGGTGACCTCGACGCCGAGATTGCGCAGTCCGCTCATGGCCTGGAGGTAGAAACTGGCCACCGACTGCCCGCCCAGCGGGACCTCCTCGCACGTGCCGCGGTCGTTCGCGAGCCGCAGCACGTGATCGAAGAAATCGAATTCGCAGGTGAACACCGGCCCTTCCGATGCGGTGCCCAGTGGCACGGTGGTCCAGCCGCGGGCGGTGAGCCGGTAGGTCATATGCCACCAGTGATTGCGGCGAATGCCTTTGGCCAGTGCCACCTTGCCGATGATCTGGGCGTAGCGGTGCAGGGTTTCCTTGGTGGGCCGCCAGGAGTCGAGCGGGATGGCGGGCAGTGGTTCCTCGGCCATCCCTCCACCATAGCTACCGTTTGGTTATCGACCGTCTCCGGCGTGTCCGGCCAGCAGTTCGCTGAACGGGCGCACCGCCCCGACACCGTTGCCGGAGCTGCGGTGCCGCACCGGCTCGTCCCGCAGGAAGCCCTGCACCCCGGCCGGTTCGGCGACCACGAGCTGGGCCAGTTCCGAGGCGGCGCGGTGCACGCGCTCGGTCAGACCGGTGGAACCGAAGTCCTCGGTGGCCGCGAACACACCGGTCGGCACGACGACGGCCCGCAGATAGGTGAACAGCGGCCGCAGGGCGTAATCCAGCACCAGCGAATGTCTGGCAGAACCCGCCGTGGCGGCGATCAGCACCGGCATGCCGTTGAGCGCCTCGGTGTCCAAGGCGTCGACGAACATCTTGAACAGGCCGCTGTAGCTGGCCGTGAACACCGGGGTCACCGCGATCACACCGTCCGCGTCGGAGACCTTCTCGCGGGCCGCGACGACCGCGGGCGCGGGCAAGCCGGTGGTCATGGTGGTGGCGAGATCGGTTGCCACTTCCCGCAATTCGATCACCTCGACCTCCAGGCTCTCCCCGCGTCCGCCCACCGCCGCGGCGACCGCGGCGGCGAGCTGGTCGGCGAGCAGCCGGGTGGACGACGGCTGCGACAGGCCGGCGCTGAGCACGACGACTTTACGAGACATGGTGGCCCTCAGTTCTTCTCGTCGGCGAGCACCCGCGCGCGGGCGGGCTCGACCAGGTGGTGGGGTGCGTCGGGGCCGGCGGCGACCAGCGAGGCGTGGGTGGGCGGCTCGCTGGGCACCTCGACCGGCCGGCGCGCCTCGAATTCCTTGCGCAGCACCGGAACCACTTCCTTGCCGAGGATCTCGATCTGTTCGAGCACCAGCTCCAGCGGCAGGCCGGCGTGGTCCATCAGGAACAGCTGCCGCTGGTAGTCGCCGACATTGTCGGCGAAGCCCAGGGTGCGTTCGATGACCTGTTCGGGGGTGCCGACGGTGAGCGGGGTCAGCTCGGTGAACTCCTCCAGCGACGGGCCGTGGCCGTAGACCGGGGCGTTGTCGAAGTAGGGGCGGAAGATGCGCTTGGCCTCGGCCTCGGTCTCGGCCATGAACGCCTGTCCGCCGAGTCCGACGATGGCCTGCTCGGCCGCGCCGTGCCCGTAGTGCTCGAAGCGACGGCGGTACAGGGTCACCATCTGCCGGGTGTGCTCCGGGTTCCAGAAGATGTTGTTGTGGAAGAACCCATCGCCGTAATAGGCGGCCTGCTCGGCGATTTCGGGCGAGCGGATGGAGCCGTGCCACACGAACGGCGGGGTGTCGTCCAGGGGTGCGGGGGTGGAGGTGTAGCCCTGCAGCGGGGTGCGGAACTTGCCTTCCCAGTTGATGTTTCGCTCGCGCCACAGCCGGCGCAGCAGGTGGTAGTTCTCGATGGCCAGCGGGATGCCGTCGCGAATGTCCTTGCCGAACCAGGGATACACCGGTCCGGTGTTGCCGCGGCCCATCATGAGATCGACCCGGCCGCCGGCCAGGTGCTGCAGCATGGCGAAGTCCTCGGCGATCTTGACCGGGTCGCTGGTGGTGATGAGGGTGGTGGCGGTCGACAGGGCCAGCCGCTCGGTCTTGGCCGCGATGTAGCCGAGCATGGTGGTCGGCGAGGACGGCACGAACGGCGGGTTGTGGTGCTCGCCGGTGGCGAAGACGTCGAGGCCGACCTCCTCGGCCTTGCGGGCGATCGCGACCATGGCCTGGATGCGCTCGGCCTCGGTCGGAGTCCGGCCGGTGGTGGGGTCCATGGTGACGTCACCGACGCTGAATAGTCCGAACTGCACGGGTCCTCCTCGGGTCGCGTCCACGCTTGGTGGATATGGCAACCACTTGAACATAGGGGTCCCGGCGGGTATTCCGGGGCCGCGCCCGGCGGTGATTCGCGCCACTTCCCCACCGCCGGGACCAGGGCATACCCGCAAAATACTTGCGGGTACAGTGAAACGCGCAGTAGTGCAAGATCTTTCGACGTATCCTGAATACTCCCCGCGCAACGCCGGAGATGTCGAGCATGGACAGGGGGTAGATCCAATGGCGGACAACACCGTCGGCACGGCATACGCCGTCGTCGTGACCGCGGTCGCCGATCCGAAACAGGTGGAGGGCCTGGAATGGGATCGAGCGGTGGAATACCTGCCCAGTATCGACTCCCACACCATGCAGACCTGGGTCCGCGCCCAGGAATCCGCGCCCGACGCGCGCCGCGGTGTGGTCATTCCCGGCCCGCATCGCCGCGTCGTCCCGCGCCACCCCTACCGCGAGGTCTGTGTTCCCTCGGCCGAATACCAGCTCTTCAGCGCCGCGGTCCGCACCAGCCGCCGCCGCGCCCTCCCCACCGCCTGCCCCGAGGAGGAGACTCGCCGGCGAGCCGGGCTGGTATCCGCCGGCTGATTCGTCTTCCCGCTCAGCCGCGGGAGATCAGGGGGACGAGTTGTTCGGCGGAGGTGCGGGCGCCGTGGTGGCCGACCAGGGACGACTCCAGGGGTTCGACCTCGGGCCGGACCAGCACCGCGTTGTGCTCCGCGACGGCGATCAGGTCGCCGAGGCGGGCGGCGATCACCGAGGACGGCGGGGTCGGGCCGAACCAGTGCTCGTCGAGGGCTTGCGCGCGGGTGACAACCGTGGCGTGCGTGGACAATTCGGCCGACCACGCCGCATGGGTATCGGCCAGCGCCTCGGCGCGGTGGAGATAGATGTGGCGGACTCGCGGCTCGCCTGCGATCAACGCCACGTCGCGGTGCAGGGCGGGGTTGGCGTCGAGGTCGATGGCGGTGTCCGCGTGGATCATTCCGTGGTCGCCGGTGATCAGCAGGGTGCAGGTGGCCGGAAGCGCGGAGAACAGGTCGGCGACGCAGGCGTCGACAGCGCGGAGCGTGGCCAGCCACTGCGGGGAGTCCGGTCCGTAGAGATGCCCGTTGGCGTCGAGCTCCGGGAAGTAGGCGTAGGCGAAGCGCCGGTTGGTGCCGGAATGGTTTGCCACAGCGAGGATTCCAGCTCGCAGCTCGTCCAGGGTGGCGGCGGGATGCAGGACGCCCGGGGCGCGGAAGGCGGCGCGCGTCAGCCCGGAGGTCTGCTGGTAGCCGGGAATCACATAGTGCATCTCCACCCCGTGCGCGGCCATGTCCTCGAGCCGACTGCGATTGGGCTGCACCGCCTCCGGCGGATACACCTCACGGGCGTCCTCCCCGGTGGCCGAATCCAGTGTCCAGCGCAGGGAATTCAACAAGCGCGGACGCCCCGCACCCGGCATGGCGAAGCTGTAACCGATGATGCCGTGGGTCGCACACGGTGCGCCGAGAGCCAGCGTGGTCAGACTGGTCGCCGTAGTAGCGGGAAACCCGGCCGCAAGCGTCGTGGCAGCGAAGGCGGCCAGAGTAGGCGCACTCTCCCGATGCCGCGCAACCAGTTCCGCCCCCAACCCATCGATCAGCAGCACCACCACATCCCGATTGGCCGCGACACCCAGCGCATTCCCCCCACCGAGCCCGAACGAGGCCGCAATAGACGGCAAAACGTCGGCAAGGCTGTACGGCGCCATCCCCGCTGCGGCACTGACCATTCACCGACCCTAAGCGATCTCCCCCCGCCCCCTCACCCAACCCCGAATACGCGAAAACCGCCCCCCAAAGAGGCGGTTTCCCTGCGCACCCGAAGCGGCGAATCAGGCCAGCCCCCACGCCTTCAACAGGTAGGTGATGTTGGCAGCAATACCGGTAACGGTATTGGCCAGATCGATGGCAGCAGAACCAAGATTGATAAGCGGCATCACTCAAACTTTCCGGCAGACGACATATTGCAGTCCCACCGTATTAGCGCCCGCCCCCACCCGGCATCATGAATCCACTCACCCCCACAGCACTGTGTAATTCAGCTCACTCCGACGAATTGCGCCGAGCAGTGACGGGTGCTGGTTGGGCTGATCGGGCGGGGCCGGAGCGGGTGAGGGCTACGCCGGAGAGGCAGAGGAGGCCGCCTAGGAGGGCGAGGGGGGTGGGGACTTCGGCCAGGGTGAGCCAGGAGAGGAGGATGACTAGGGCGGGGACGGCGTAGGTGGTGGCGCCGAGGGTGCCGGCGGGGGTGTGGGAGAGGGCGTAGGCCCAGGTGGTGAAGGCCAGGGCGGTGGGGAAGACGCCGAGGTAGAGGAGGCTGAGGGTGGCGGTGAGGGGGGCGGCGGTGGCTTGGGAGATGAGTTGGGGGGAAAAGGGTAGGCAGGCAATGGTTCCCACGAGGCAGCCGCCGGTGGTGACCTGGAGGGCGGAGGCGTGGGCGAGGATGGGTTTTTGGATCACCACCGAGACTGCCCAGCAGATGGCGGCCAGCACGCAGAGGGCGACGCCGAGGGCGGCGGCCGAGCCGCCGCCGGAGTTGGACAGGCCGACGATCACCGCGCCGAGGAACGCCACCGCGACTCCGGCCATCAGGCGAGGCGGAAAGCCTTCGCGCAGAACGAATCCGCCCAGCAGCGCGATCAGCACGGGGCCGATATTGATGACCATGGCGGCGGTGCCGGCGTCGAGATGGCGTTCGCCCCAGTTGAGGGCGACCATGTAGACGCCGAACCACAGCACCCCGGAGATCAGGATGCCGCGCCAGGCCGCGCGGGGCGGGATGCGCTCGCCGGTGATCGCCATGATCGCGATCAAGGTGATCGAGCCGGCGAGCAGGCGGCCCAGCGCGAGGGCGCCCGGTGAAAAGGCATGTCCGGCACTGCGAATGAAGACGAAGGCCGAGGCCCAGAGGATGACCGTGACGGCGGCCGCCGCCAGCGCGCGCTTGTCGGATTCGATCCGCGGTGCTGCTGCCATTCACCGAAACTAGAGCACGGCGGGCGAGGATTCATGCGGATTTCGGACGTCGCATTCCCGCCGATGCGCGGGCGGAAGGACGGTCAGCAGGTCGCGGCATCGAGGCGGCACACGGTCCACCCCGAGCCGTCGGGTCGCGAAACCGGTTGCCACGTGCGGTCCTGGCCCGGATCGGCGAGGCGATTGGCGGGTGCGGGCGCCTGGGCCGGTGCCGGATCGGTGTAGACGTAGCTGTATTGCGGGTATCCGTCGTAGCCGTAGGTGACGACCGTGTGCGGCGAACCGCTGGGCTGGGCGGGCGCGTGCGCGTCGGTCCCGGGCGGGTCCGCCGCGGCGATTCCGGCGGCGGCGGTGAGCAGGGCTCCGGCAATGGCCATCAGGGCCAAGGGTTTCCGGACGCCGGTCAGGGTGACAGTGTTTGTCATCGAACCTCCTCGTTCGCCCTAGATACGACCCAGGGTTACGCGGTGGTTCGGATGTCGATCGAACTAGTTTGGCCGACAGCGCATTTCGAGATCAGAAATCGAACCCGGCTTCAGGATCAGAAACGCGGACCGGCGGGCGGAGGCGGCGGCAGCCGTCGTTCCCGCGGGACCAGCAGCAGGATCAGCGCGACCACCAGCCCGCCGCCGACCAGCCACAGCCCCCACGCCCCGTCGAGCAGATGCCGGTAGTCGCTGCGCAACTCGTGGTCGAAACGATCGTCGAGCCGCCAGGTGAGCACGCCGAGTCCGACGAGGCCCACGATCACCGCGATCCAGCCCAGGATCCGCGATCCGACCAGCGCGGCCAGCAGCAGCACCGCCGCCACCCCCAGCAGTCCGATGGCCAGCGACGTGGTGAACGCCCCCGAATGCGCCCCGATCTGGTCCAGTGTCCGCCCGGACGCGAACCCGTCCCGTAGCTCGGAGAACTGAACATTCCGCGCGTCGACCGTGCCGACCAGCGGACCGAAAACCCCGACCGCCACCACGACGGCGGCGGCGAAGAGCAGCAGATGAACGAAAGTTCGCATACTCCACGGTATGGCGCTTCCGGCCCGCAGGCACGTGATCAGGCGCGGCGATCCACCGCGGCCCAGGCGGCGGCCGCCACCACGCCCGACACCACGGCCACCGACGGCCAGGCGCCGATCTTCTTGGCCAGCGGATGCGAGGCGCCCATCGCGCCGATGGCGAGCCCGGTCAGCGCGGCCGCGCCGCCGGTGCCGACGGTCTTGCGCCAGCGCGGGAACGCCGCCGCGGTGCCGGCCGCGAACACCGCGCCGCCGAGCTGACGCTTCTTGGTGGCCTGGGCGAGGGCGAAACCGCCGGTGAGTCCACCGGCCGCGAGCAGCGACGTCGGTACCGCGGGAATCGAAGCCATTCTGACTACCTCCAACACACGAGCGAATGCACGAACCCCTCGACGGTAACCGGAGTCGATCCCACCGCTTCCCCGGGACCCCGGTCCTCACCCTCGGCCCGGCTCGGCCACCAGCGATCGGTTCAGCTGTTCCTCGGTGATCGGCGGAACCGGCAGCGGGTGAGCCGCTTCCGCGCGCAGTCCGTCCAGCAGCAAGGCGAGATTGCGCCGCCACGCATCCGGCGCGATGCCGGCGGTCTGCTCGACCACCCGCGTATGCGACCACGTGATGAACGCGATGTCCTCGAGCGCCCAGTCCGCCCGCAATACCCCGGCGTCCTGTGCGCGCGTGATGATTTCGCGCATGACGGCATGTCCTCGATCACGTTGGGCCGCGATCTCCGGGCTCGGCGCGGCGCGCAGCGCGAGCTCGTTCAGCAGCCGATCGGAAGCCTGTAGCGCACAGATCTTTTCGACGAGATGGACGAAGGATTCCCACGGATCATCAAGCGCCAGCGCCTCTTCCGCGATCGCCCCGCCCGCCTGGATGCGGTCCGCCACCGCGGCCGCGATCAGATCGTCCCGGGTCGGGAACCGGTTGTAGAGCGTGCCGATGGCCACTCCCGCCCGCGCGGCGATCTCCTTGAGCGGCGCGTCGAGCCCGCGTTCGGCGAACACCTGGCGCGCCGCGGTCACCAGCGCATCGCGATTGCGACGGGCGTCGAGGCGGAGGGGTTTCTGCACGGACATGCGCCGATCCTACAAACCAGGGTTTAAGTTGAGCATAGGTTCAACTTCATGCTAGCGTCGGCTCATAACTTGAACCCGTGCTCAACTTAGTGAGGCAGCCTCATGAGCAAGACCATCGCCATCTTCGGATTCGGCCCCGGACTGGGCATGGGCGTGGCCCGGCGCTTCGGCCGCGAGGGCTTTCGCATCGCGGTCATCGGACGCCACCCCGACAAGGCCGCCCAGCATGTCGCGGACCTGAAAGCCGAGGGCCTCGAGGCCGTCTCCTTCCAAGCCGACGTCACCGACCCGGTGCAGATCACCGACACGGTCGCCGCCATCGAGGCCACCCTCGGCCCGATCGACGTGGCCCTGCACGGCGCGGCCGCCGACATGTCCGTCCGCGCCCCCTCCACCCTGGCCGTGGACCTGCCGGATCTACGCCTGCCCATGGCATTGAAACTGCACTCCCCCATCCTCATGACCCGTGCCCTGCTGCCCGGCATGCTCGCGCGCGGCGCGGGCGCGCTGCTGTTCTCCTCGGGTTCGACGCCGCGGCTGGTGCATCCGTACCTGGCCAATGTCGGTGTCGCCCTGGCTGCTCAGCGCGCCTATGTGCTGCAGTTGGCCGCGGAGACACACGACACCGGTGTCCGCATCGCCTTGCTGAACATCGGTGTGCTGATCGGTGGCAGCCAGGCCGAGCGGGTGATCGACGAGCACCCCGAGCTGGTCCCGGCGGGGGTGAGCATGAGCATCCCTCGCATGACCAATACTGAACTGGGCGAACACTATTGGGACCTGTACACGCGCCGCGACACCGTGGAGCAGGATGTCGGGTTCGCCGCCTGAATTCGATTCCGGTCCCGGCTGATTCGTGGGATGTGTTGCGGGCGGCGCGAGTCATACGATAAGAACCTGACGAAACACGGTCCGGGGGGCTCCGGGCTCGTCCGTTCACAGGGTTCCGCTCAGCCGTAAAGGAATAACTCGACCATGTCCGGTCCGGTCGTCTTCACCAGCTACTACCACGACGAATCCAATGACGATGGATTCCAGTGGGAGTTCCGTTGCGATCGCTGCAGCACCTCCTACAAGTCCCCGTTCGAACAGAACTATTTCTCGCGCGGCCGCGGCGCGCTGCGGGTGCTGCGCGACCTGTTCGGCGATCAGGTCCGCGCCATCGACAAGATCTCCAATGCCGCGGAGAGCTATTCCAACCATTGGGGCGGCACGTCCTCGAGCACCAAAGACAAGGCCTTCGCCCGTGCGGTCGAGCAGGTGCGCAACGATTTCCGCGCCTGTGGCGGCTGCGGCCGGTGGGTCTGCCACGACGTGTGCTGGAACGAGCAGGTCGGCCAGTGCACCAACTGCTCACCGCAGGTGCAGCATCAGATCGCCCAGGCGCAGGCGGAGGCCCGCGGCTCCCAGATCCGCGACGCCGCCTACCGGCAGGACTGGGCCGCCCAGCACGATGTCGCCACTCCCGCCCGGGTTTCCTGCCCGACCTGCGGTTCGAACACCACCGGCGGCCGCTTCTGCGGCGCCTGCGGCAGCGCCCTGTCGCTGCAGTCGAACTGCCGCGGCTGCGGCCATCAGGTGCCGGTGGGTGCGGGGTTCTGCTCCAATTGCGGTCAGCCCCAATAGCTGTCAGCGAATCCCGGGCGTCGCCGGGTCGGCGCCGGCGCAGCCGAGAATGAAGCAGCCCGGCGGCCAACTGCCGAAGGGCGGATACAGCGGCTTGCCCAGGCACTGCGCCAGACCGCAGCCGGGGTAGGCCATCGGTCCCAGCCCGAGCGCGGCGAGGGTGGCGTCCGGGTTGACGAACATGGGGTCGGTCAGATCGGTGTCGGGCCGTTCGACATACGGCCCCGGATCGGGCAGCGCCGGGTCCCGGAACGCGCCGGTGAGCGCCCGCAGGAAGTCGTGCGGAAAGCTCACCGCGCCACCGGGAACGGTGACGCCGGTCCAGCTCACCAGCAGTCCGAGACTCGGCACGATGTAGTTGTCCTGGCGCAGCATGCCCGACATCTCGATGGCGTCCTTGGGCAGTCCGGGAAACAGGTCCTCGCAGTCCGGCCCGTTCACGGTGATCAGGAAGCCGTAGCAGGGGTTGACCCCGGCGGGGGTGGTGGCCTCGGTGAGGTAGTCGGTCGAGATCAGCCGGCGGCCTTGCCAATTGCCGCGATTGACCAGCAGCAGACCGAGCTTGACGTAGTCGTCGGGCGGCAGCACCAGGTGGGCGTGCCCGTAGGTGTTGCCGCTGCGATCGCGCGCCCACAGATAGTCGGTGGTTCGAATACCCAACGGGTCGAACAGTTTCCGTTGCGCGTACGCCTGGAAGTCCTCGCCGACGGCCTGCTGGATGACGTAGACGAGCAGATCCACGGCGCGCTGGCTGTACTGCCAGGTCTGGCCCTGCGGATGCAGGATCGGCATGGCCAGCGCCTGCGCCACCACATTCGGATCCAGCCGCACCAGCCCGGTGACGCCTTCCGACGCGATGGCGATCTCCATGCCGGAGGTCTCGGTGAGCAGGCTGCGCACGGTGATGGCGCGATGTTCGTCGTCCCCGAGCCCGGCGGGCAGATAGTTCCCGATCGGATCGTCCACGCGCAGTTTGTGTTCGTCGACGGCGACCCCGGCCACCATCGACACCACGCTCTTGGTGCCGCTCCACAGATTCCAGGCGACGCCGCCCATGTGCTGATTGTTGGGCCCGCCGCCGATCAGGCAGTTGTTGCGGTAGACCTGCACGGTGAACCGGGTCGGGTCGGAGGCGAAGTCCACCGCCCGCCGCAGCCCGGCCGAATCCACGCCCACCTCTTCGGGTGTCGCGGTCTCGGGGGTGCGGCCGTCGCTGACCGCGCACTGTCGCAGCCCGTCGGGAGCCGCGCTGCCGACCGGTCCAGCAATCAGCGCGACCGCGATCGCCATCGTGGCGACGATGAGACCTGTCACGATCCGCGCCATGGGCCCTCCGTTCCGACTGTCTGTCAGCTCATCGGAGGAGCGTTGCGCCCGTTATCCTTTCGTGACCCCGGACTTCTGGGGGCGGTAGTTTCGGGGGCGCGGTCAGCGGGCGTCGACCGTGGCGAACGAGGCCCAGACCAACGGCGAATGCTCGATCAGCCCGGTATCGCGCCAGGCCGCCAAATGGCCGCGCTGCCAGGCATTCAGGGCCAGCACCGGATCGTCGGACTCGTGTGCGGTGTCGATGGCGCAGACGGCTTCCTGGAACGGGTGCGTGTCCGGGGATGTCCCGGCGAACCGGTGGAAGGCCAGATCGGTGGGCAGCGGCCAGCGGCCGGCCGTGACCAGTTCGGCACCGCCGGTCAGCATGGCCGCGACCAAACCGAGTGGTTCGGCGAAGCGCAGATCTCCGCCGCTCTCACAGGCGATGAGGGCCACCCGGCTGGGCATGGGCCAGATCTCGGGTCCGGTTCGCGCGGGCCGGTTCTCGCCCGCGGGGTCCGCGGGCAGCGCATGCGTGCCCAGCAGCAGATCTCGCGCCGACAGCGGCCGGTGATCGCGATAGGCGGGCGCGCATCCTGGGCTGGCGGCGGTGCACGACAGGTGCAGGGTGGCCGATTCGCTGCGCCCGGATTCGGGGGCGGCGGCGGTGACGTGACCGACGTACAGCAGCCGCGCGGCCCCCGCGCGCAGGGCCTCGCCGAGCCAGGAGCGGTCGAGATCGGTGCGGCGGAACGCTTCCAGCGCGTCACCGACCGCCGGGGTCAGCCGCCCGGCCGCCGCGTGCGCCGCGACCAGCGCGGCCAGCGGGGCCGCCGCCTCCATCCGGCCCAGGACCGATCCCAGCGCGGAATCGGCCCGGAACCCCGGCACCCGTGGATCCAGGATGGCGACCACCGGGCCGCTGCGGGTATCCGTCCAGGCGCGTGCCACGCGGGCGGGCGCGTGCACGATGCCCGCGGGCGCGAGCACGCTGACCTCCGCGATCTCGACGAGCCGGACGTCGGGGTCGGGCGCGATGAGCTCCCAGGGCAATTGCGCGGTACGCGGCGAGGGTTGGACGCGAATATGCGGCCGGACGCCGCGGCTGTAGAGATCGTGCAGTTGAACGGCGAGGTTGTAGGGCAGAAACGTCGCCGAGAGGAACTGCGCCAGCTTGTTTTCCGCGTCCGGCATGGCGAGTTCGCCGGTGGTGAGCGCGGATTCGAGGCCGCCGGCGATTCCGGGCGCGGGCAGCGCGGCGGCGAACCGGCTCATGGCCGCCGCCACCTGGTCCTCGGGCACCACCCCGACCCCGCCGGGCGCGGTCTCGCCGACCCAGCGCCAGGTCAGGTACAGATCCCCGGCGTCGGCCATTCTGAGGTGGACGGCCGGGGTCATACGCTGATCACCCGGTCGGTGCGCAGCCGACGGCCGTAACGTTGTTCGGCGGCGTCCAACCAAACGTCCAGGGCCACATGCCCGTCCGGCGGCAAGGCGATACGGGCGGGCGGGGCGACCGGCAGACCCGCGCTCGCCGCCACGGCCGCCAGGGCGGTACCGAGCTGCAGGGCGTCCAGCAGCGGGGCGGCGGATTCCGAGGGCGGGTCGAAGGGCTCGAACAGATCCAGCGGCGCGGGCGGATCGGATGCCAACCTGCCGATATCCAATATCGTTCCCGCGCACTGGCTTTCGATGAGATCCGCGACCAGCCGGGCATCGCCGGCCAGATAGGAATAGCGGAAGGCCAGCCGCAGTGCGGGATCCACGATGCGGCGGTTCCAGGTGTCGCGTTGCGCGCCGTCGGGCAGTTCGTAGCGCACCGCGTCCAGTGCGAGCGCCGCCGGCACCGCGAGATCCACCGCCCGCGCGAGCAACCCGGGCACCTGGGCGACGAGCGGCTCCAGCAGCCCGGCATGCCAGTAGTCGAGCTGGGCGCAGTGCAGGCCGAGCCCGCGGACGGCGTAGGTGGCGCGAGCGGCGGCCAGTTCGGCCTCACCCTCCTCGTAGCGGCCGGCGGCGAAGGCCGTGGCGGCCAGTCGCAGCCGCACGTCCGCGGCGTCGATCACGGCCCGGGACTCCTCGAACCGGTGCAGCGCCGCGCGATACCGGGCCTGGGCCAGGTCGGCTTGCCCGCGCTGTTCGGCGATGAACCCCATGACCTTCAACCCGATCCCGGCCCGATGCGCCACCCCGACGGCATCGAAATGCTCCTGCGCGGCCGCCAGCAGCGGCTCGGCATCGTCGAAACATCCTGTGCGCGTGTACATCAGCGCGAGGTTCTGCCGTGTCTCGGCGACCCCGGCGCTGTCCGCGACGGCTTCGAAAGCGGCCAGCGCCTGCCCGGCGAAATCCTGGGCCAGCTCCCACCGGCCGGTCTCGAAATGCGCAGCGGCCAGGTTCATCAGCGGATGTCCCGCGCGCTCCGGCCCGAAGCGGCGCGCCGCGGCGAGTGACTCGCCCGCCAGATCCAGTGCGCGCCACCACTGTTGCCGATGCAGGGCCACCGCCGTCGACGACACCAGGCACGCCAGCCGCAGATCTCCCGGTGCGTCCTTCCCGTCCAGCGCCGCCCGCGCCCGCTCCAGCGCGGCCTGCGCTCCGTCCAGATCACCCAGGTTCTGCAGGGCCTGCGAGAGCCCGATCAGCGCGCCCGGGTACATGCGCGGCGCATCGGACCGCATGCGCGCCAACGCTTCCCGGAACCGTTCGGCCGCTCCGGCGTGGTCGCCCAGCTGGTCCATCACGACCGCGACGTCGACCAGCGCGCACAGACGGTAATCCCCGTCCTCCACCTCGACGGCCCGCTCGAAGATCCGCAGTGCCTCCCACAGTTCGCCCCGTGCCATCGCTTCGGCTCCCGTGCGCAACAGTGGACTCTCGACCCCGGATTCCTCGTCCGGCGGACCGCCCCCGGCGCGCTGAGCTGCCATGCTAGAAGTCCGAATCCTCGGCCGCGGCGGCGATTTCGGCCAGCAGCGGTGGAAAGCGGGATTCGGCGGCCGGGTCCAGGGCGTGCCGCAGCCGGGCGGCCGCGAAGTCCCGCACGCGAGCACGCAGCGCGGCCTCGGCCGAATCGGCGTCCGCGAGCGGCTGCGCGGTGTCGGGAATCGGACCGAAGCCGGGCACGTGGATGGCGATGCGCAGCGTGGAATCCGCTGCGGACAGCGTGGATTCGCCGACCCAGGCGTCGTGGGCGGGACGCAGCGCGGTATCGAATTCACCGCGGCCGGTATCGACGCGGGCCCAGGGGCGCAGGTGGTCCGGAATGTCGGCGACCCGGTCCGGGTGGGCCGCCACCGCGATGGCCACGGTGGTGGCGGCCGAGTCGCGGACGAGCTGCCAGGACACGGCCGATTCGGAGGCGTCCACCAGGCCGGGCGGGCAGCGCCGCCAATCCCAGCCGGCGGTCCCGCGTGCCAGCACGAGTGCGCCGGCGGCCTGGGGTTCGTCACCGGCCGCCAACGCGTAATCCGAAGCACGCAAGCCGCTTACGCGGAGCACGGGAGCGGCCGGCACGACCGCGTCCGGGCCGTCCACCAGGGCGTCGCACTCCTCGGTGAGGGCCGCGATATCGCGATCCAGCAGCGCCGGATCCAGGGCGGCGATGCCATCCAGGACGGACGCGGGCCACCAGCGCGAAGCCCAGTGCGCGTACGCCAGCCGCTGAGCGGCCGCCGCGAGCACGGACAGCCCCGATTCCGCCACCGGCACAGTCGTTTCCGGCGCATCGTCCCGGCCGAAATCGTCCAGGGCGACGGCGACCGATTCGCCGTAGACGGCCCAGACCCACTCCTGCGCGGAATCGACATCATCGATCGACGCGGCCGGAAGCGCCGGTCCGGCAAGCACATTCCAGATCAGATGGCCGCCGATCGCCTCGAGCACCATGGTGTCGGGCCCCGGCGCCGCCGTCAGCGCTCCGGACGCCGGAACGATTCCGTACAGCCCGTCGGCATACCGCTGGATGGTGACTGCCGAGTTCGTCATCCCGCCCTCGATTCCCGATCGTCGGGTTCGGCCAGCGTGTTCGCGGCCAGCGCCCGCTTGACTCGCATCCGATGGTCCAGAATCACCGACCGCGCCACCCCGTCGAGCAGATCCCAAAGCTCGTCGGCGGCGTACACGGGCGTCTCCCGCACATCCCGGCCGTGCAGCCGCGCCCACAGCCTGCGCAGGTACGGACGGCACGGCACGCGCAGATCCGCCGCGACCGCCCCCAGCGGACCGGCCACCGCATCCACCCGCACCGTCATCCGCCGCGCCTGCAGCACATACGCTTCCCGCTGCCAGCGCGCATTGATCAATCGCGCCGCGACCCCGACGGGCGCCACCGAACGCTCCAGATGCGTTGCGGCGCCGAGCAATCCCACCGCCCCATCGGTGCGGGTGGCGACGCCGCCCGCCGGTTCGCTTGCGCCCAGCTGGCCCAGGGCGATATCCACCGGTTCGGCATCGGGCGCACCAGCCCCCGCCAGGGTGAGGGCCGGTTCGGGCACAGCCGGCACGCCACCGTGGTCCCGGGCTCGCGGATCCCCCAGCGGGCGGAGGTCCACCGCCAGTGCGGCTCCCGCGGCGGCGGCCGCCCGCAACGACTCGTCCAGGAGCGCCCAGGGCGAGCAGGCGCGGGCGATCTCGGCCTCGACGAGGTCCGCGATCGGCGGCAGGTCCGCGCGCTCGCTGGAGGCTTGCAGGACGGTGAACACGCGTTCGTGGATGGTGCGATCGAAGGGCAGGCCCAGGGTGGCGGTGGAGGCCGAGACGCCGACGCGCGGCGGCTGCGGCAGCGGATGCAGGGTCAGACCGAGCTCACAGGCCGCGACCTCCGATCCGGCGGGCGGGAGGCCGGGTTCGCCGATCCCGGGCTCGGCCTGCCACAGCTGAATTCCGGTGTGCGTTCCCACCGAGGCGGCGATCACCGCGTCCAGGTCCACCTCGGCGGCCGCACCGAATCGCGTTGCGGCACAACCCTCCAGGAGTTCCGCCAGCACCGCCGTATGGTCGGGGACCGCGGTGAGCGGACGTCGCCGCCAGGCGGTGTGGATGAGTTCGGTCAGCTCGTCGGCGCGGCCGGGCTCGGCGAGATAGTCCTTGAGGGCCTGGGTGGTGCGGCCCGCGCTGAGGCCGTGGATCGCGCGCAGCGCGGTCTCGGCGGCGGCCCGATCGCGGACCGCGTCCGGCAGGCCGTTGACCGTGGCCAGTTCGAAGCAGCGCTGAAAGTACAGGTCCTGGGCATTGCCCTCGGTGATGCGCAGCGCCCGGCGGGTCTGTTTGAGCAGGGTGAACCAGGCGGCGGCGGCGCGCAGGACATCGGCGGCGGCGTGCACGCGCGCCGCGAGCAGCACCGCGCCGTCGGCGGTGAGCATGGCGCCCGCGCACTGCGGATGCTGCACCGGCCGGATCACCAGCGGATCCAGGATGAGCTTGACGGTGCGCCGCAGCGGCCCGCCGTGTGGGCCGCTCAAGGGTTCGACACCGTCGAGGCGGCGCCACACCTCGTCCAGCACCATGGCCCGCGGTCGTCGCATTCGCCCAGGTTATCCCAGTCGCGGGGCCTCGCGCGCGCCGGAAGTTGGGATCGGTAGGCGGCGTCGGCTTCCTACCGTTCTGGCATCGGTTCCACCCCGGAGCCAGCATCACGAGAACGAGGAAAGACCATGAACAGCAAGCCGATCCGCCTGACCACCGCGGTCCTCGCCGCCACCGCCGCGACCGCCCTGCTGGTCACCGGCTGCAGCAGCAGCAACGACAACAATGCCAAGTCGACGACCACGGCCGCGACCGCCACCTCCGCCGCGAGCTCCGCGGCGCCGGGCACCACGGCGGCTCCCGCCGGCGGCAATTCGTCGGTGTCGGTCGACGGCAAGGCGATCACCGCCAAGTTCGACACCAACTGCGCCAAGCAGGGCGGCAATCTGGCGCTCGCGCTGTCGGATCAGGGCAACGCCACCTACGGCACCCTCACCGCCAGCGCCACCATCACCGGCGACAACACCGTGCAGGCCGTCGGTATCGCGGGCACCAAGGGCGGCAGCAACGGCGCGCCGTACGCGCTGGGCTTCGGCAACGGCATGCCGGGCGGCAGCGCGACGGTCACCAAGAGCGGCAACACCTACACCGTCTCCGGCGAGGGCGTCGGCGGCGTGGACATGAGCAACCCGATGGCCGGTCCGAAGAACGAGAAGTTCGAGATCGTCTTCGCCTGCTCCACCGTCGTCGGCGGCTGACCCGCAGCAACCCCTGTTCCACCCCGCTCGTGCCATCGGGCATGAGCGGGCCCGACCCTCACGTCTGGATCACGAAAGCACATGAAGAACCAAATCCGCATCGCCGCACTCGTTTTCGGCGTTCTGGCCGTCGGCTACTACCTCTGGCACGGCCTCACCTCCCACGATGTGTTCGGCTGGGTCGGCCCGCAGATGGCGCTGCCGATCATCGCCCTGACCATCGTCCCCATCGTCTTCGCCTTCAGCGGTGACGGCATCATGTCCGCGCTCACCGGCGCCAACAGCTCCCAGTTTCGCAACGGCCTGGTCGGTCTGGGCACGGTCGAGGGGGTCCGCCAGACCGGCGTCTACCTCAACGAACAGCCGCAGGTGCGCATCGACTTCCGGGTCGAGGGTTCCGACGGCAAGGTCTTCCCCTCACACGCCAAGATGATCGTGCCGCTGACCCAGCTGGCGCTGCTGCGCCCCGGCGTGGTGCTGCCGGTCCGCTACCTGCCCGGCAAGCTCGACCGCGTGGAGGTGGACCTGTCCGGCGACACCACCGCGGCGCAGGATGCCATGAACGCGGCCATGATTCGCAAGGGCTTCACCACCCCGGCCAAGCTCGATATCGCCCGGCGCGGCATCGCGGCCCAGGCCGTGGTCCGCTCCCTGAGCGTCCCCGGCGAGATCCGTGACGGCCACACCCGCCTGGATCTGGTGCTGGTGGTCACCCGCCCCGACGGCACCACCTTCGAGACGCGCACCGAGAAGTTCCTCGCCCCCGCCATGGTGTCGCTGGTCCAGGTCGGCCGCATCGTGGGCGTGCACTACCTGCCCGAGAACGAACAGGAGGTGGTGCTCTCGCTGCCGGTCAACACCGCGAACTGATCATGATCTCGGAAAATCACAGAGCCGCAGGCGGATTCGCCGGCGGCTCTTCGTCATGCGAACACGTACTGCACTTGATCGAACACCTCCTCGAACCCGATCGCACGATAGATCTTGTTCGAGGTCGGATTTCCGAGATCGGTGTAGAGACAGACATCCAGGCCCGCGGTGCGCAACCTGCCCGAGACATGCGCGACCAACGCGGAAGCGTAACCGCGGCCGCGGGTTTCGGGCGGCGTGTACACAGGCCCGATGCGCGACCAGCCGCGCACCGCCGCCTGATGCGCGGTCAAGCTCACCGGGCGACCGCCGTCCTCCCACAGCCACCAACGTCCGGCGCCGAGGCGCCCGCGCAACCCCGCGTCGTCGAGTGCGAGCGGGACTCCCTCCAGTTCGGCGGCCATGGCGGCATTCCACCGGGCGCAGAGTTCGAGATCGGCCAGGGTCGCCTGTCGTGGTCCGCCGGGTGCGGTGGGCGTTCGCAAGGCGCCGAGGCGGTAGAGGCGTTCGACTCGGCCGGCGCGATAGCTCGTGGTGTGCCGCTCACTCCACACCCGCGCGAACTCGGCGGCCGCGGAGGCGTCGCCGTGCACGTCGTCGATCTCGGGCAGGAGTTCGCTGAATCGAGCGACCAGTTCTGGTACCGCGGGTTCGGGCAGGTCACCGAGCCACACGCCGCGGCCCGCCGTGCGCATGGCCACCCCGACCACCTCGTTCTCGTGCGCGGAGGCGAAGAACGAGGGTTGCTCGGGGATGGTGAGCCCGCTGATCTCGTTGTCCAGGATGGTGCACAGCACGCTGTGCCGCAAAGGATCCCGATCCAGGAACGCACCCGCACGCGCCTGGAACTCGACCGGATCGCTGGTGATCTCTATCCGCATTTCTCCCCCACCGTATAGACCTTCGAACGTACCGCGACTCGGCGATCACGGTGGGCTTGCCCAGTGGTCACAAAATTCGCAAAACGCCGAATAGGTTCGGTCGACAGTGGTACTCCTGAAATAGCTACATGGTTGCCTTTCACTCGCGATAGCACTTCTACCAGCAGCGGAAGAAGGAGCGATGATCGTCAGACGATTGACAGCAGCCGCTGTTCTAGCGGCCGCGGCGACAGTGATCACGGCTGGTGTGGCCTACGCGGATCCGCTCGATGTCGAGCCCGCGCCCAGTGTCACGGCACCCAATACGGCACCGGTCGACGACCCGGATGTGGTGATGCATCAGTGCAACGCCATTATTGGAGCGCTCGTCGGTGGCGTGATCGGCGGTTCCCTCAGCGCGTTCCCGGGCGCCGCGATCGGCGCGGGCATCGGCGCGCTGGTCGGCTGGTCCCAGCTCACCCCACCCGGCCCGCCATTGGCCTGCTGGACCCCCACGCCGCCCCCGGCCTGACGGGTGGCATAGCAGGCTAGTTCGCCACGCCGACCCGGAATCCGGTTGGCGTGGCGCCGGTCTGGGCGCGAAAGAACTTGGTGAAGTTGGCCGGATCCTCGAATCCCAGCCGCCGGGCGCATTCCGCGGTCGTGACCGACTCGTGAGCCAGCACTCGCTTGGCCTCGAGCGCCACCCGCGCGTTGAGATACTGCTTGGCGGTGGCACCGGTCGCGGCATGCACCGCTCGTGAGAGCGTGCGCGGTGAATAGCCGAGTTGTGCCGCGTACCAGGCGACTTCGCGGGTCTCGCCGTGATACCGCTCGACCAGCCGCGCGAACCGGTCGAACAGATCGGTGGGGCCGGGCGGTGGCGGCAGCCCCGCGGCGAGCCGGAGCGCGAGCACGCCCAGCAGCTGGCGCAGAATCACCGGATCCGGTGGCTCGGCGCGATATTCGCCGCCGAGGTGGTCGAAGGCCATGTCGGTCAACAGATTCCCCGCCGACACCGGCGGCGTGGCGGGCGACGGCAGATGGCCGAGCGCTCCGGTCGGCATGAGTTCCGTCCGGCACAGCACGACCGAGCCGCTCACCTGCGCGATGTCGTCCCAGCGGTGCGTCCAGCCCGGCCGGATCCAGACCACCGTCCCGGCGGACAGCGGGTGCACCGCGAAATCGACCACGACGGAACCGGTTCCGCCGGTACAGCGCGCGAGCACATGAAAGTCGCCGCGGACCACCTCCCGGCCGGCGACCGGCATGGGGCGCAGCTGAGCGAAGTCGAGCAGCTCGAGTCCGGTAGCCCACCCGGGCCCGGTCGCATACCGCAGCGTTCGAATCGATTGTCCATTTTTGACCATGAGCGGTCTCGAATCTACCTGGCTGCGACGGGTTTGGCGGCCATACCGTGCAGGCATGACGAAAATCGCCGTAGCGGGCGGATGCCTGCCGATTCACCTGTCCGACGGGGACTCCGATGCCCCGCTGCTGCTCTTCCTGCACTACTGGGGCGGATCGCACCGCACCTTCGCGCCGTTGATCGACCATCTTGGATATCCGGGCCGGATTGTCACTTATGACCATCGTGGGTGGGGCGAATCCCGCACGCTGCCCGGCCCGTACGACATCGCACAGCTGGCCGACGACGCACAGCGCGTGCTCGACACGCTGGCGCCGGCCCGCTTCGTGCTGGTCGGGCATTCGATGGGCGGCAAGGTCGCACAGCTGCTGGCGGCGCGCCGCTCGCCCGGCCTGGCCGGGGTGGCGCTCGTTGCCCCGGCGCCACCGCATCCGGTGGTGACCGCCGAACAGCAAGCGATGCTGGTGCACGCCTACGACGATGCGGAGTCTGTGGCCGGGTCGCTCACGAAGGCGCTCACCCACCGCCCCTTGCCGGATGATCTGCGCGAGCAGGTGATTCAGGACAGCTTGGCCGGATCGCCGGCCGCGCACGCGGCCTGGGCGCTGGATTCGATCGCCCGCGACATCACCGCGACCGCATCCCGGATCGAGGCGCCCGTCGTGGTGCTGGCGGGCGAGCACGATCGGGTCGAGCCGCCCGCCGTGCTCTCGCGACACCTGCTCCCCCACCTGCCCACCGCCACCCTGCGGATCGTTCCGGGCACGGGACATCTTTCGCCGCTGGAGGATCCGCGCGGCCTGGCCGAGCACCTCGATACCGCGTTGGCGGAGATCATGTCGCCCGTGCCCCGGCGAATTCGATGGCGGCGACCATGGCGTGCGCCAGCTGCTCGGGGTCGTCGCCGCCGAGGCTCGACTGCGCCAGTGCGCCTTCGCGCCACAGGGTGGCGAAGCCGTGCACCAGCGACCAGGCGGCGAGCGCGGCGGCGGGCGCGGCATCGTCCGAGAGGCCCATTCCCAGGACCCCGGAATGCAATTCGCCGCCCGAGCGCGCCCGGGCGGCGATCAGCTCCGCGTCGTCGGTGCGCAGCAGATCGTGCCGGTACATGACATCGAAGTGGCCCGGATGGGTGCGGGCGAATCGGATATAGGCCACCGCGACCGCGCGGAAATCACCGGCGGCAGCGCGCAATTCGGCATCGAGCAGCTCGAAGCCCTGGATGGCCAGCGCGGTCAGCAGCCCGCCGCGCTGGTCACCGTCACCGGATTGCTCGAATTGGCCGGGGCCGCGGGACTTCTCGTGCCGTGGGCGGCGCCGTTGGCCGCGATCTGCCTGGCGGTGATGCTGGTGCTGCTGTTCCCGACCAATGTGCGCGGCCCGCGAGAATCTGGGCGTCAAGACGATGCCGCTGCCCCTGCGTGGCCTGGTCCAGGTGGTCTTCCTCGCCGCCTGCGTGGTAGCGGCTCTCTGAAATACCTTGCAGCCCGGTCTATTTGATCGCGACCGGGCTGATCGGGGTGCCGACCGCGCCGGGGATGCGCAGCGCCGGCGCGCACAGCAGGAAGTCGTAGACCCGGTCCTCGGCACAGTCGCGGCCCAGCGCCTCGAGGTCCCAGATCTCGCCGAGCGGCAACCCCATGTCGCGCAGGGTGAGCATGTGCAGCGGCAGCATCACCCCGTCCTCGGGCCGCATCACCTCCACGGCCGGATTGTCCAGGGCCACCGCGGCGATCTCGTGCTCGTGCAGCCATTCCGCGCAGCGCCAGCTCAATCCCGGACTGCCGCTGAACCATTCGGACTGTCGGCGGGTCTCCAGGAAGCGAGTCCACCAGCCGGTGCGGATCACCAGAATGTCGCCGGGCCGCAACTCCACGCCCTGCGCCGCGATCACCGCGTCCAGATCGTGCGGTCCGACGACCGTCCCCGCCGCGAGCCGGTCGACCCCGTGGTGCCGGGCCACATCCAGCAGTACCCCGCGCCCCACCACACCGCCGCGCTCGGCGACCTGTTCGATACCGAGCCGGGTCGCGCCGAGACTGGTCACCGACGCGGCTGGATAGCCGTTGTACAGCAGCCCGTCGTAGTACACGTGCGAGAGCGCGTCCCACTGGGTGGCTGCCTGCAGCGGCATCATCACGTAGTCGTCGTTGAATCGCATGGGCCCCCGCGCGTACATGCCCGCGACCTGCGCCTCCTGCGGGCCGCCCCAGCCGGCGAGCTGGGCCGCGAGCTCGGCGTCGCCGCCGTCGATGGCCATGAGGTGAACCGGGTTGCGCCGCATGCCGCCGGCGCTCTGCGGCCCGTAGGCGTCGAACGGTATGCCGAGCTGGATGGCGCGGCCCCGGACCGCGCGCGTGGCGGCGTACGCGATGCGCTCGGGCGTCAGCAGATTCAGCGTCCCGAGCTGGTCGTCGTCACCCCAGCGGCCCCAGTTGCGGACGCGTTCACCGGCTTTGCGCCATTCTTCGGTCACGGACGCCTCCACTCCGACGGGTCGGTTCGATCTTTACCGCCCGCGGCCCGGCCTGTCGAGAGTCAGTCCCGGTCGGTCTGGTTGCCTGGGCGCTCTGGTTGGATGGGCACGGTGACCAGCGTTCCCTTCCGACTCATCGGTGACCTGCGGATGGACCGGGTGATGCCGGCCTGGGCCGAGCACTATCCGCGCTACGACACGGTCGTCGGCTACTCGGACCTCGGTCACGCCTTCCTGATGAGCAGCCGCACCGGCGAATACGGCATCCTCGACCCATACAGCCCGGGCGTCAAGGACTACGGGTCCTACACCGAGGTCACCGAGTTCGTCAGCGAGGTGCTGTTCGACCCGAACGTCATCACCTACGTCCTGCAACCACAGCACGTCGCCGAGATTCGCAAACGACTCGGCCCCCTGGCCGCCGACGAGGTCTACATCGCCACCCCATACCCGTTCCTCGGCGGCTCCGAGGCGCCCGACGCGTACCAGAAGGGCGGCGTCTGGGTGTTCTTCGACCTGGTGGCACAGGCCCAGGACTTCGAATGAACGCGGAACCGACCCTCGAATACTTCAACGAGTTGGCCCGCGCCGAGGACTACCGGACCATCCCCGAGCTGACCGACATGGTGCTCGACCCGACCCGACCCTGCCCGAACAGATCCGAATCCGGGCCTCCAACGTGGTCACCGGTTTCGACGACACCACCACCAGTGAACTACACCGAACCTGGTGGGCCACCGGCGATCCCGTGATCATGCGACACGCCCTGGGCCTGATGACCCGCGCCGAGGCCGACATCGTGATCGCGGTGGCGAGCGACGACCGACATCCCTTGCAGGCCAGGGCGATCGAGAGCATGGGCTTCGGCTTCGACGAGGCCGAATTCGTCCCGGTGCTGGTACACGCCTTCACGCACCCCGACCCAGCCGTACGCAAGGCCGCCGCGGCGGCCGCGTTCTGGTTCGAGCCGGTCGCGGCGGAGGATGGGCTGCTGGCCGCCGCCCACGACGACGCGTTCGAAGTGGCCCTGGAAGCGCTCGACACGCTGCGGTACTACCCCACGCAACGTGTGCTGCGCGCGGTCGCGGATTTGCGGGCACACCCGGACGAGCGGATTCGAGCGGCGGCCACCACGACCTTCGACGAGCTGCGCGAGACCTTCGAAGAAGAGGTTGTCGAGGGCAACCCGAAAACTGTTGCGCTGCTGCGTGAATGGATGCTGCCAGTGCGTGATCTGGTGGGCTGGCCGGACGAGATCTCGCCGTACGAGCAGCTGCCGCTCAGTGCCCGATACTCCCGCCGCGAGGCGGTGACCGAAGCCGAACTGCTGGCGCTCCTGGACAACCCTGAAGTCGATCGACACGAGCTCGATCCGGGACTGCGGGGCCTCGATTGGTCGGGATACGCACCCGACGCTCGGGCTCGCGCGACCGCGCGACTGGTGGGGCATCCGAATCCATTGTTTCGCGAGATCGGCTGTGCCGCACTGGCGGACTGGCAATGCACCGGTGAGCTGATACGGCTGGTGGCCGACCCCAGCTTCACGGTACGCAAGTCCGCCATGTACTCGTTGTCGCTGCTGGCTCCCGACCCGGCCGTCGCCGATGTGGCGTGGAGGTACCTGGCGATGGCGACCGGAACGATGGCGCAGGAAGCCGTGCGCACGTATACGACGCATGCGGGTCCCGCGGCCGTCGACCAGCTCGTCGAGTTGGCTCGCCATGACCGCCGGGAAAGTGTGCGGTCCGAAGCCATCGACTGCTTGGGGAAACTCCATGCCGTCGAGGCGATTTCGGGGCTGGCGGATCTGCTGACCGAGCCGCCGGGGGTGAGCTGGTCGGTGCACAATGGGCTGCTTTGGGACTTCGAGCGACTCGGTCTCACTGTTCCGATTCCTCCCGGTCTGGCGGCTGTCGACAATCTGCACGTGCAGAGCGGGCTGTGTGGGCTCGTGGCACGCCAATCGTGATCAAGCATCGAGCCGCGGTACCGGGTGGGCGGTATGGTCGGAATGTTGTGCCGTCGGGAGGGAGTGGTGGCGATGCCGGTTCGATACACGGTCACGAAAGCCGTCCGGCAGGTCGTACTCGGCACGTGTGCCCTGACCGCCTGCGCGGCCCTGATCGCCACCGCGACGCCCGCGGTAGCCGACGCCCGGGACCTGGGCCGATTGGGTGGCGTCGAATTGCTCGATGGGGCATGGTCTTTCGACAAGGCGGCGGCGTCCCTCGGCTTCAGCTACACGACCGCTGATCAGCACGACAATCAGGCTCGCGCCACCGCCGCGCTCTATCTTCCGCCCGGTCTCCCTCCACAGGGCGGCTGGCCGCTGGTGGTCTGGGCGCACGGCACCGTCGGCATCGGCAATGACTGCGCTCCGTCGCATCGGCCCCAATCCGACCGCAACCGGGCCTATTTCGACGAGATCCTCGCGCACGGCTACGCCGTCCTCGCCCCCGACTATCAGGGCTTGGGCACCGGCGGCAATTTCTCCTACTACAACACCGCCGTCGAATCCCGTTCGCTGCTCGACGCGGTGACCGCCGTGCGTGCCCTGCCCGTCCCCCTGACCAGTCACTGGGTGCTCATCGGCCAGTCCGAGGGCGCGCACGCGGTCATGAGCGCCGCCGCCCTCTACGCTCGAAACCCCACCTACGCCCGGGGACTCACCGGCGTCATCGCCACGGGCCTGCGCACCGACCCCGCCAAGAGCCTGCGCGAGATGTTCCGCGCCTCCTCCACCGGCTCCGCCAACCAGGTCGGATACGCCGGCTACTACCTCGCCGCCCTCGAGGACCGCAACCCCGGCAGCGTCCTGCCCTACCTCTCCGACTTCGGCAGGCAGTACGTGGAAAAAGCTGCCACCGAATGCCTTTCGGACCTGGTGGCCGACGCCCAGTCCCGCCGTCCCGCCGCCCTCGTCACCGACCCCGACACCCCGACCCCCACCTTCGACGCCGACATCCGCTCCCTCGTCGCCTACCAGGAAGACGTCATCCCCGCCGATCTCATGATCGGCTACGGCACCGCCGACATCGACGTCCCGCCCACCGACACCCCCGCCTACGGCCCCGCCCTCCAATCCCACAACCCCTGGGTCACCATCACCACCACCGCCTACCCCGGCAAAGACCACAGCGGGGCCTTCCTCGCCTCCCTCCCCGACGCCCTCACCTTCCTACAGTCCCACCTCCCCTGAGCGAGGGTGCGCCGGTTCGCCTCGGTGCCACACCGACCAAGTGAGGGGTATGCCGGGGCGGTAGGCGAGGTGAATGGCGGCGGGGGCGTCGAGTATGTGGAGGTCGGCTCGAGCGCCCGGGCGCAGCACACCGACCGCGCCTGGGGCGGACAGGTCGTGGGCTAGGGCTTGGGCGCCACCGGCGGTGGCGGCCCAGAGGGCTTCGGGGAGGGTCAGGCCCATTTGCAGGACCGCGGTGGTCACGCAGTAGGCCATCGAGGTGGTGTAGGAACTGCCGGGGTTGGCGTTGGTGGCCAGGGCTATTCGCGCTCCGGCGTCCAGGAGGCGGCGGGCGGGGGCGAGGGGTTGGCGGGTGGAGAGGTCGCAGGCGGGGAGCAGGGTGGCCACGGTGGTGGAGGCGGCGAGGGCCTCGATGTCGGCGTCGGTGAGGTGGGTGCAGTGGTCGACGCTGGCGGCGGCGTGGGAGACGGCCAGTTGGACGCCGGGTCCGGGGCCGAGCTGGTTGCCGTGGATGCGGAGGCCCAGGCCGTGAGCCCGACCGGCTTGCAGTACACGCGCGGATTGCGCGGCGTCGAAAGCGCCGGTCTCGCAGAAGACGTCGATCCAGCGCACATGCTCGGCCACCGCCCCGAGCATGGGGCCGCAGACCAGGTCCACGTACGAGTCGGGGGTGAAGTCGGCCGGGACCACGTGAGCGCCCAGAAAAGTCACCTCGTCCACCGCCTCGGCTGCCAGTGCGGCACAACGCTTTTCATCCGCAACGGTCAGTCCGTAGCCCGTCTTGGTCTCCAGATACGTGGTGCCCTGCCGGAGCGCCTCGGCGCGTAGCCGGTGGAGGTTCTCGGCGAGGAGTCCGTCACTGGCCACACGGGTCGCTTCGACGGTGGTACGTATACCGCCCGCCGAGTAGGGAACTCCATTCATGCGCGCCGCGAACTCCGCGGTGCGATCACCCGCGAACACCAGGTGCGTATGGCTGTCGACCCAGCCGGGCAGCACCGCTCGCCCACCGACGTCGACGCGGCGATCGGCATCCGGCACCGACCGCGACGGCCCGACCCAGCTCACGCGCTCACCCTCGATCACCAAGGCCGCATCGTGGAGAACACCGAATTCATCGGTGTTCGTGGTCAATTCGGCGATCCCGGTGATGGCCATGGAAGCCGCGTTCATCGCCATAGCGCTCCGATCTCGGTGTCGAGGGCTGCCGCGACATCGGTGATGGTTCGGTGGCATCGGTCGCGCACCACCCAGCGTCCCGCGATCATCACGTCCGTGACATCCGATGCCGTTGCCGCGAAGAGGATTCCGGGACCGTCAACCCCCGCCGTACGCACCGATTCGGTGTCCACGCACACCAGATCCGCATCCCGGCCGGGCGCGATCGTTCCCGTATTGCTCCACCCCGATGCGGCATGTGCGGTAGCGGCGGACAGCAGTTCCCCGACCTCGAACCGCCCACGCCGCCCGCTGCCGAGCCGCTCGTGCAGTTCCAGCGCCCGCGCCTCGAACCAGGGATCGATGATCGACTGCCCGTCACTGCCGAGCGACAGCCCCGTCCCCGCGTCGGCGAGCGCGCGTCCGGGCCCGATCCCGTCACCGAGATCGGCTTCGGTGCTGGGACACAGGCAGACCCAGCCGCCGGACAGTTCCGTCATGTCCTCGGCCGTCAGGTGCGTCGCGTGCACGGCCACGGTTCGGGGACCGAGAGCTCCTGCCGCCGAGAGCAATCGAGTCGGCGTGCAACCGTGCACCGCGAGACATTCCTCGTTCTCCCGAGGCTGCTCCGACACATGCACGTGCAGCGGGCGGCCGGCAGCGGCACGCACCACCACCGCAATCTGCTCGGCGGGCACCGCCCGCACCGAATGCACCGCCGCTCCGGCGATCACCAGATCCCCGGCCGGCACGAAGGATTCGACCCGCCGCGCCCACGCCTCCGCGTCCCCATCATCGAACCGCTGCTGCACCCCCTCGGTCGGCTTCCCGAATCCCCCGGCCACATAGCACGCATCGAGCAGCGTCAACCGAATCCCCGCCTCCTCCGCCGCCGCGACCAGCGCATGCGAGAACTCGTTGGGATCGGCATACCGCTGCCCGTGCCCGGGATGATGCAGGTAGTGGAACTCCGCGACGCTGGTGTATCCCGCCAGCACCATCTCTGCGTACACCACCCGCGCCAGCCGGTAGTAGGAGTCCGGCTCCAATCGCCGTGCCACCGTGTACATCCGGTCCCGCCAGCTCCAGAAGCGGCCTCGATCCGCGTAGGTCCGTCCACGCAACGCCCGGTGAAACGCATGGGAGTGACCGTTGGCGAATCCGGGAACAGCCATGCCGGACAGCCGATTTCCAGCGGGCGGCGAACCCGGTGTGACCGAGGTGATGATCCCGTCGGCGACGTCGATACGCACCGCCTCGCTCACCCCGCTCGGCAGCCAGGCGCGCGGAAACCAATAGGTGCTCATCCGATCACCGATTCAGGCTTCCCACAGCGGAATTCGCACATCTCGCTCACGAGCGACGGCCTCCGCCTCCGGGTACCCCGCGTCCACATGCCGCAGCACCCCCATCCCGGGATCGTTGGTCAGCACCCGGTCGATCTTCTGCGCGGCGAGCGCGGTCCCGTCCGCGACGGTCACCTGCCCCGCGTGGATGGACCGTCCGATGCCGACCCCGCCACCGTGGTGAATCGACACCCAGCTCGCCCCCGAGGCGGTATTGACCAGCGCGTTGAGCAGCGGCCAGTCGGCGATGGCGTCGGACCCGTCGGCCATTGCCTCGGTCTCCCGATACGGCGACGCCACCGAACCGCAGTCGAGGTGATCGCGCCCGATCACGAGGGGCGCGGAAACCTCACCGCGCGAGACCATTTCGTTGAACCGCAACCCGGCCGCCCGCCGCTCGCCGTAACCCAGCCAGCAGATCCGGGCGGGCAGCCCCTGGAACGCCACCCGCTCCCCCGCCAGCCGAATCCACCGCGCCAGCGATTCGTTGTCCGGGAACAGCTCGAGCATGGCGCGGTCGGTGGCCGCGATATCGGCGGGATCCCCCGACAGCGCCACCCAGCGGAACGGCCCCTTGCCCTCGCAGAACAGCGGCCGAATGTAGGCGGGCACGAACCCGGGAAAGTCGAAGGCCCGTTCGTAGCCCGCGAGTTTCGCCTCCCCCCGAATCGAGTTGCCGTAGTCGAACACCTCCGCGCCGCGATCCAGAAATCCCACCATCGCCCCGACATGGAGCGCCATGGAATCCCGTGCGCGCAGCGTGAATTCGTCGGGCTTACGGCCCGCGTAGTCGTCCCAGTCCTCGAGGGCGACCCCGATCGGAAGATAGGTCAGCGGATCGTGCGCCGAGGTCTGGTCGGTGACGATGTCCACCTCCACCTCGCGGCGCAGCAGTTCCGGGAGCACCTCGGCGGCATTGCCGATCAGCCCGACCGACAGCGCCCGCCGCTCGGCCTTGGCGGCCAGCACCCGCCGCAGCGCATCGTCCATATCGTCGGCGATCTCGTCCAGATACCGGGTGTCGACCCGGCGCCGCGCGTGCCGTGGGTCGCATTCGACGCACAGCGCCACTCCGCCGTTCATAGTGACGGCCAACGGCTGCGCCCCGCCCATCCCGCCGAGACCGGCGGTGAGCGTGAGGGTTCCGGCCAGGCTGCCGCCGAATCGCTTGGCCGCCACCGCCGCGAACGTCTCGTAGGTGCCCTGCAGAATCCCCTGGGTGCCGATATAGATCCACGACCCTGCCGTCATCTGCCCGTACATGGTGAGCCCGGCCGCCTCGAGCCGCCGGAATTCCGGCCAATTCGCCCAATCCGGCACCAGATTCGAGTTGGCGATGAGCACCCGCGGCGCCCATTCGTGCGTTCGCAGCACGCCCACCGGCCGCCCGGACTGCACCAGCAGCGTCTCGTCCAGCGCCAACTCCAGCAGGGTCCGGGAGATGGCGTCGAAACTGGGCCAGTCCCGGGCCGCCTTCCCGGCGCCGCCGTAGACGACCAGATCCTCCGGCCGTTCGGCGACCTCGGGATCCAGATTGTTGTGCAGCATGCGCCATGCCGCCTCGGTCTGCCAGCCGCGTGCGCTCAGCACCGTTCCGCGTGCGGCCCGAACCATCCTGGTCATGACGAAACCCCCAGTGCTAGCAGGTGATCCGCCGCACCCGACCGCACCAGGTCGACCACGGCGGCGATATCCGGCGCGAGATGCCGGTCCGGTCCCGGCCCGGGCACGCGCTCCCGCACCAGATCCCGCAGCGCACCCGTCGCCGGTGCGGGCCGCAGCGGCGCCCGGAAGTCCAATGCCCGTGCCGCGGTGAGCAGTTCGACGGCCAGCACCGTCGTCAGCCCGTCCACCGCGCGCCGCAGCTTGCGAGCCGCCGCCCAGCCCATGGACACATGGTCCTCCTGCATGGCGCTGGACGGGATGGAGTCCACCGAAGCCGGTGCGGCACAGCGCTTCAGCTCCGACACCGCCCCGGCCTGTGTGTACTGCGCGATCATGTACCCGGAGTCCACTCCCGGATCGGCGGCCAGGAACGCGGGCAGTCCGTGCGAGCGGTGCACGTCCAGCATGCGGTCGGTCCGCCGCTCGGCAATGCTCGCCACATCCGCGACCGCGATGGCCAGGAAGTCGAGGACGTACCCGACGGGCGCGCCGTGGAAGTTCCCGTTGGACTCCACCCGCCCGTCTCCCAGCACCACGGGATTGTCGATGGCGGAAGCCAATTCGCGATCGGCGACCGCGGCGGCGTGCGCCAGCGTGTCGCGCGCCGCCCCGTGCACCTGCGGTGCGCAGCGCAGCGAGTACGCGTCCTGCACGCGCGGGCAGTCCGCACCGCGATGGCTGGCCACGATCTCGGATCCGGCCAGCGCCGCCCACATCCGCGCCGCCGCCACCGCCTGCCCCGGATGCGGCCGCAGCGCTTGCAGTTCCGCGGCGAACACCCGGTCGGTCCCCAGTTGCGCCTCCACGCTCATGGCGGCGGTGACGTCGGCGAGATCGAACAGCCGGTGCAGATCCTCGAGGTCCAGCACCAGCATGCCCAGCATGCCGTCGGTGCCGTTGGTGAGCGCCAGTCCTTCCTTCTCCGCCAAGGTGATCGGCGTGAGCCCGTGCTCGGCCAACGCCGGCCCGATCGGGCGCGGACCGTCCGGCCCGAGTACCGAGCCCTCCCCCATCAGTGCCAGCGCCACCGCGGCGAGCGGCGCCAGATCGCCCGAGCAGCCCAGCGAACCGTATTCCGGCACCACCGGGATCAGCCCGCTGTCGAGCAGCCCCGCCAGCGCCCGCGCGGTCTCGGGCCGCACCCCGGTGTATCCGGACAGCAGTGTGCGCAGTCGCAGCAGCATCATGGCCCGCACCACCTCCGGTTCCACGGGCGCGCCCGCGCCGGCGGCGTGCGAGCGAATCAGCGAGCGCTGCAAATCGATTCGCCGATCCGGCGGTATATGCCGCAGGGCGAGCGCGCCGAATCCGGTGGACACCCCGTAGACCGGCCGATCGCTGTGCGCGAGTTCGTCGATGTGCCGGCGCACCCGCGCCAACTCGTCGAGGGCCGCGGCGGACACCTCCACGCCCGCCCCGTAGCGCGCCACCGCCACCACCGCGGCCCGGCTCAAGGGTTCCGCGCCAACCGGTACCCGCTGCGATCCGATTCGCGTCATGGCACCCATTCCAGCGCGTCGAGCCGTTCGGATCGAGCCCCCACGCGGAGGTTGCCGCCAAGCTGCGCGTTTTCCTCTGGCGTACACCCCGGATTGTTACGATCGGCGGAGATGTGTCGAGGGAGGTGCGGTGTCCGAAAACAATCGAGCGCCGGTTGGGGTGGACCCGTTCCGACCCAACCCTGCTCGGGTGTACAACTACATGCTCGGCGGCAAGGACAATTACGACGCCGACCGGGAATACGGCGATCGGATGCTCGCGGTGGCGCCCGATACCAAGGTCACCGCATGGCACAGTCGCCGCTTTCTGCTGCAGGCGGTTCGGTGGGCCGCGCAGGAGGGCATCCGCCAGTTCGTCGATATCGGCGCGGGCATTCCAATCGAGCCGAATGTGCACGAGGTGGCACAGGAGATCGACGACACCGCCATCGTCGCGTCCATCGATTTCGATCCGGTGGTCCACGCTCACAGCAATGCGCTGCTGACCGGCGCCACGGGTGTGACACCGATCCTCGCCGACATTCGCGAACCCGACAAAGTTCTCGAATTGGCGCGCACCGACGCGGGAATCGACTTCTCGAAGCCCGTCGCGATTCTGATCGTCGGAGTGCTGCACTTCGTCATGGACGACGAGAAGCCCTTCGAGGCCGTCGCCCGCCTGCGCGAGGCCATGGTCCCCGGTAGCCTGCTGGTCATCCAGCACGCCTCCACCAACACCCACCCGTTCTTCAAGAACACCTCCACCACCAATGCCGTCGACACCCCGTCGCAGCCCGCATTCCGGCCGCCGGAAGAGGTGCGGCGCTTCTTCGAGGGCCTGGAGATGATCGACCCCGGCCTCGCCCCCGCCAACGAATGGCTCGAGGGCAACCAGCAGTCGACCCGGCTGGTCGTGCTGTGCGGCATCGGCCGGAAGAACTGACCGGCCGAAACACGTTATCCCGCTAGCGAATCCGCCCGTTCCACCAGAGCCTCGGCGATGGGCCGGGGCCGCCGCCCCAGACCGCACGCGCTGGCCACGCCGTCCACCGGGCGGCCCAGCGCGGTCTCGACCATGTGCAGCGTCTCGATTTGCTGTGCCTCGGTGGGGGTTTCGTGCACCAGCCCCGCGTAGAAGCGAGTCGCGGCCGGCAACTCGAGTTCCGCGAGCGGTGCGTAGAACCCGGGATCCACCGAGGGCGGAATGTCGCCGGCGGCGAGCGGCCCGTGCACGAACTCCAGCACGCGGCCCGAAGGCCACTGCCGGGCAATGGAATTCGCCAGCGCAACCAGCGGGCGGGTATCCCGCAGCGTGGTCCGGGCCTTGTTGCGCATGCTGCCCAGGCACAGGTGCACACCGATGCGGGTGCCCGCGGGAGTCGCCGCGGCCAGCTCGGCGATCCCGCGCCCCAGTCCCAGCGCGAGATCGGCCTGCCGGTGCAGCGGCTGCGTGCGGGCCATCAGCACCGTCTCGGCGGTCGCCTCGAACTGCAGGACGACATCGTCACCGGCCAGCGCGCGAATGCCCGCGATATCGCGAACCGTGGCGTCGCGGAACGCTTTTCGATGCTTGCGCACGCCGCACATGCCCATGGCGATGAAGGTCAGGGTGAAATCGGTCGGCATGCCGATCTGCAACGACAACTCCGGCAGATCCCGTTCGGCGCGCAGCCGCTGAAACACCGGCAGCGCCTCGCCGGCCTCGCCCAGATATCCCAGCTCCATCATGTCGCCGGTCAGCCGCGCACCGGGGGCGGCCCGATGCACGGCCCGATTCCGGCTGGAATCCCAGGATCCGGACCGTTTCACCGCCAGCACGCCCTGGGCCACCAGGCCCTCGATGATCGGCTGCACATACCACTCGTAGCGGGTGGTTTCGCCGGTCGGTAGCGTGCGCAGGCGCGGACCCGCGCCGTCGAGCATCGCCCGCATCGCATCCTCGGTGCTCACGGCCGGAAAGCTGCCGACGAAGTGCACATTTCGCGCGCCCATACCGTGCATATTAGATCTTCAACCTTGTTCCTCGAATGGGCAGTTCCCGGATCATCGTGTGGGGTATCGTCATTCGCCAGAAGATGGCCCGATTCGGAACCGGGTGCGGTCGCCGATGGCGCCGTGGTAATCGACTTCAGCCAAAGGGAATTCATATCGTGCGCACCTCGTTACGGGCGCTGGCCGTGTGTGCGGCCACGACCCTGTTGTGTTCGATCCCGGTCCTCGCCCAGGCCGATCAGCCGGCGGCGGGCCACTGTCAGGACGTGAGTTTCCCGGTGCCGCAAGGCACGGTCGCGGGGACGCTGTGCCTGCCCGACGGGCCGACCGACGCGGTCATGA
This sequence comes from Nocardia yunnanensis, assembly GCF_003626895.1. Classification (GTDB taxonomy): domain Bacteria; phylum Actinomycetota; class Actinomycetes; order Mycobacteriales; family Mycobacteriaceae; genus Nocardia; species Nocardia yunnanensis. The sequence goes on from NZ_CP032568.1 coordinate 5,128,379, forward strand.
TCCTGATGTCGGGGTCCAACTACAACCATGTCTACTGGGATTTCCCGTATCAGCCCGAGACCTACAACTTCCGGCAGGCCATGAACCGGGCCGGATACGCGACGCTGGTGGCGGACCGGCTCGGCAACGGGGACAGCAGCAAACCGCCGGCGCTGACGCTGACCGCGCAGACGACCGCGGACGCCCTGCACGTCATGGTGCAGGCGATGCGGCACGGGCTGGTGGGCAACGCGCCGTTCACCAAGGTCGTCACCGCCGGGCATTCGCTGACCTCCAGCACCTCCATGATGGAGGCGCTGGGCAATCACGATGTCGACGGCATCATCCTGACCGGCTACTCGCACACCCTCAGCGTGCCGGACGTGCTCGGGGTGATCAGCACCTATCATCCGGCCATCGAGGAGCCCGAATTCGTCGGGCGCGGTTACGATTCCAGCTATCTGGTGGCGCGGGCGGGCACCCGTGCCGCCAACTTCTACGGCGTCGGCTACGACCCGCAGGTGGTCGCCCTCGACGAGGCGACCAAGGAAGCGTTCTCGCTCACCGAGTATCCCGACGGCCTGCTGACCACGCTGCCGGGCGAGTCGAGCCTGTTGAACATTCCGGTGCTGCTGGTCGACGGCGGCCGCGATCGGCTGGCCTGCGGACCGGGCTTCGGCATCTGCACCGACAGCGCGACACTGCAGGCCGCCGAGAACCCCTACTTCACGCCCGCCGCCAAGCTGCGCACCTTCGTGCTGCCCGACAGCGGGCACGCCATCAACCTCGCGCCGAACACGGGCGACTACCGGGCCGTCGTCATCGACTGGATGAAGTCGGTCACGGGCTGAGAACCGTTGCGGGCGTGCCGGACTCATGCCGAGAACGGCGCGCCCGCTCCTTCCGCCCGCGTGGTGCCGCCGCGCCGGGCGGCCAGCGGCAGCGCGACATCCTCGAGCGAGCGGCCCTCGGCGTCGACGGCCAGGAACCACGCGATCAGCCCGCCGGCGATCATCACCGCCGCGCCCAGCAGATAGCCGAGGAACAATCGCACCGGGTGCTCGCCGTCGCCGATGAGCGCACCGTAGACGACCGGGCCGAGGGCGCCGAAACACTGTGCGATGGCGAAGAACACGGCGATCGCCTTGGCCCGGACCTCGAGCGGGAAGATCTCGCTGACGGTCAAGTACGCCGAGCTCGCGCCCGCGGAGGCGAAGAAGAAGATGACACACCAGCAGACGGTCTGGGTGATGGCATTGAGCACGCCGGCGTAGAACAGCACCGCCGAAACCGTCAGCAGCACACCGGAAAGCACATACGTGCCCGCGATCATGCGACGGCGGCCGATGGTGTCGAAGAGATGTCCGATGGTCAGCGGGCCGATCAGATTGCCGACCGCGAACGCGATCAGATACAGCGGTGTCGAACCGGACGGGACGCCGTAGAACTTGCCCAGCACCAGCGTGTAGGTGAAGAAGATGGCGTTGTACAGGAACGACTGGCTGATCATCAGGCTCGCGCCGAGTATGGCGCGGCGCGGATACTCGCGGAACAGCACGCGGGTCAAGGCCAGATAGCCGATCTGATCGGTCGGCTTGACCTCCATGGCCTTGGACTCGTCCACCGGCGGCAGCGTCGCCCCGGTCGCTTCCACGTCGTGCTCGATCTCCTCGATCGACTGCTCGGCCTCGCGGGCGCGGCCGTGCATGATCTGCCAGCGGGGGCTCTCCGGAAGATGGCGGCGCACCACCAGAATCACCAGGCCGAGCACCGGGCCGATGAGGAATCCCAGCCGCCAGCCCAGTGACAGGCTCATATGGTTGAGCAGCACGAAGGTGCCGAGCGTGCCGATAATCGCGCCGGCCCAATAGGTTCCGTTGACCGCGATATCGACGCGACCGCGATAGCGCGCTGGAATCAACTCGTCGATGGCGGAATTGATGGCCGCGTACTCGCCGCCGATACCCATGCCGGCGATGAAACGGGTCAGATACAGGAATGCCACCCAGCCCGCGCCATTGCCGAGAGTGGCTGCGGTGAGACCGCTTCCGATCAAATACACGCCGAGCGTCACCAGGAACAATTTGCGGCGGCCCAGGCGATCGGAGAGATTGCCGAACAGCAGCGCGCCGATCACCTCGCCCGCGAGATACACCGTCGCGATCAGGCCGACGGCGGTCGAGGACATGTGCAGTGTCTCGGGTTTGGTCAGGGTGTCGGCGACGGCGCTGGCGACCGTGATCTCCAGGCCGTCCAGAATCCACGCCACCCCGAGCGCGGCGACCAGTCTGGTGTGGAATCTCGTCCACGGCAGCCGATCGATTCGTGCGGGCACCAGCGTCCGCACCACACCTGGGTCGATTACCTCCGACATCACGACTCCCGAGTCCGTTTTCCGCGTCCTCCGCCTGTTCATCGACTGCCCGGCAAACGATAGAGCACGCCACCGAGGAATCGCGGGAACAGGCCGCTACCTGCCGCTATACCCGCCGGGCGAGGCCGCGAACGTAGCGGCTCGGATTTTCGGCGATGAGTTTCGCGGAGGGTGTGGCTAGCATCGGCGTTCGTGCGTTCAGTTTCTGGGGGAGATTTCCGAATTCGACTGGGCGCCCTCATCGCGGGGGTGCTCGGTGTCGTCTTGGCGGTGCTCACACCGTTGCTGCCGGTTCGGCAGGATCGGGCGAGCGTGGATTGGCAACAGGCGCAGGCGGTTCAGGTGAGCTTGCCGCTGGTGGATTATGTGCCGCTGTCGATGGATGTGAATGTGCCGTGCGCGGTGTTGCGGGACATGGCGGCGGGGACGGTGTTGTCGACGGTTCCGGTGCAGGCGCCGGGGGCGGACGGCAAGGGGCTGATCGCGCGGGTCGAGGACAAGGCGGGGGCGGGGCGGACGCTGTCGGTGGTGCTGCGGGGGATGCCGCTGCTGACGGCTTCGGTGTTCGAGATGACCGGGGTGGGAACGGCTTCCGAGGCGGCGGTTGGGCCGGGCGGGGATGCGCCGGGGGCGGGGGCGAATACGCCGGCGGGTAATGAGGGTGGGGGGTCGGGGGCGTCGGGTTCGATGCCGACGCCTGGTTCGACACCGTCGCCTGGCTCTACGCCGTCGCCTGGTTCGACACCGCCTCCCGGCTCTACACCGCCGCCTGGCTCTACGCCGCCTCCCGGTTCGACGCCGCCTCCCGGCTCTACACCGCCGCCTGGCGCGACGCCGCCCTCCGGTGCGGTGCCGCCGGGTTCGGATCCGCTTCGAGGGGCGACGCCGGCGCCTGGCAGCACTCCACCCGCTGACGTTCCCGCGCTGCCGGTCACGCCGGGATCGGGGGCCGGCGTGACGCCGAACATGGCGCAGCATGCGGGTTGTGGTGCGCTGGTGGTGCATTCGGACGCCTCCGGCACCACTGCCGAGTTGACGGGGATGAATCGCGCGGACGGTAGCCCGCTGCGGACGACCGTCGACAAGGATGTGCGCCCGCAGATCGTGGGCGTCTACACCGACCTGGACCGGATGCGGTTGAGCGACGCTCGCCTGCATGCCGAGATCGATTCACGGTTCTCGTCGAGTCCGAGCGTGCTGAAGCTGGCGGCCATGGCCGGTGCGGCGTTGTGCACGCTGATCGCGCTGGTGTGCCTGTATTTCATCGATGCCGCGGACGGTCGTCGCAGGCGTCGGTTCCTGCCGGTGCGCTGGTGGCGGCTCACACTGACCGATGCGGTGGTGCTGGTCGTGCTCGGGGTGTGGCATGTGATCGGGGCCAACACTTCCGATGACGGCTACATCCTCACCATGGCGCGGGTGTCCAAGGTCGCGGGCTACACCGCGAACTATTACCGCTGGTACGGGGTCGCGGAAGCGCCGTTCGGATGGCCCTATGAACTGCTGGCGCAGATGACACGGCTGACCGATGCCAGCCTGTTCATGCGTGTGCCCGCGCTGCTGGCGGGGGTTCTGTGCTGGTGGGTGATCAGCCGGGAGGTGTTGCCGCGGCTGGGATCTCGGGTGCGGGGCAGTGGGGCTCGATGGACGGCCGCATTGGTGTTTCTGGCCATGTGGCTGCCGTACAACAACGGGCTGCGGCCGGAACCGCTGATCGCATTGGGCGCCTTGCTGACCTGGTGCTCGATCGAGCGAGCCATTGCCACGCGGCGGCTGCTGCCGGCGGCTGTCGCGGTATTGATCGCGGCGTTCTCCCTGGCGGCCGGCCCGTCGGGGTTGATCTGTCTGGCAGCGCTTTTTGCTGGCTCTCGGCGAGTGCTGGGCATCCTTATCGCCCAGGTGCGTGAGGAGTCGAACCGGGTACTGGGGTATCTCGGCCGGATCGCGCCGGTGCTGACCGCGGGCGCGCTTGTGTTGACCGTCGTGTTCGCCGATCAGACCATCGCCTCGGTCTCCGAGGCAACGCGGGTGCGAAAGCTGGTCGGGCCCAATATGTCTTGGCCGGATGAGCCGGCGCGGTGGATTTCGCTGCTGTCGCTGACGCCGGATGGATCGTTGTCGCGGCGGTTCGGGGTGCTCGCGATGCTGCTGTGCCTGGGCGCGTGTTTCGCGGTGGTGCTGCGTAAGGGCGGGCGGATTCCGGATACCGCTCGGGGGCCGGTGGCTCGGATGCTGGGGATCACGGTGATGTCGCTGGTGCTCATGGCATTCACGCCGACCAAGTGGACGCATCATTTCGGTGTGTACGCGGGACTGGCGGCGGCATTGGCGGCGGTTACCACTGTCGCGTTGGGCGGCACTGTGATTCGAGCCCCGTATCTGCGCTCACTGTTCGCGGCGGCGGTTTTGTTCCTGGTGGCGTTCTGCTTCACCGGGTCGAACGGCTGGTGGTATGTGTCGGGGTATGGCGTGCGGTGGCCTGACCGTGCACCGGCGATCGGCGGGATCGGCATCGCCTCGCTGATTTTCGGGCTCGGGGCGGTGTGCCTGGCGGTGGCTGCTTGGCAGTACTACCGGGAGCCGTATCGCGAGAGTCGTTCTACTGGACGCGCTTTCGGTCGCATCTCTATTCGGCCGTTGACTGTTGCGGCTGCCGCGCTGGTGCTGTTCGAGGTGGGGACGATGGCTTCGGCGGCCTGGTCGCAGTATCCGGCGTACTCGGTTGCGTTATCGAATCTGCGCGCGTTGCAAGGGCATCCGTGTGCGATGGCGGATGACGTTCTGGTGGAGGACAAGCCGGAGGATTCGGTGCTGCTGCCCTACACCGGGGCGGCGGCCGATGGGCTTGGCGCGGACAATGCCGGGTTCACGGCCAATGGCGTCGGCGACCTCGCGCCGGAGGGGACGGGGCCTGGCGGCGGCGCAGGTGGTGGCGGTTCCAAACAGCCTTCTCCCCCGCCGGGCGGCGGACCGTCGGACAAGCCAAAGGCCGAGCCTGGGATCAATGGCAGTACGGTGGCACTGCCGTATGGGCTGGATCCGAAACGTACTCCGGTCATGGGCAGTTACGCCACGGGGCAGGCGCAGGGCGCGCATTTGACTACTCAGTGGTATCGCATGGATCTGGCTGCGGTGCAGCGGGATTCCAGTTATCGCGTGTTGGTGTTGACGGTCGCGGGGCGCATTGCCGCGGCGGATGGTGACCACAAGGCCGAGGGCGCACAGCTGCGTCTGGAGTTCGCCCATCGCGCCGAGGACGGCAGCGTGCGGGCGCTCGGCGATCTGGTGCCGCCGAATGTCGGCGGTGCACCGGACTGGCGCAATCTTCCGATCGATCTGGATCGAATTCCGGCTGGCACCAACGCTGTTCGCTTGGTCGCCAAGGCCGATGATCCGACCGGCATGCAGTGGGTGGCGGTGACGCCGCCGCGCCTGCCGCATCTGACCAGCCTCGAGTCGATAGTCGGCGACGACGCTCCCGTATTGACCGACTTCCATGTGGGACTGGCATTTCCGTGCCAGCACCCGCTCGACCATCGTGACGGGGTGGCGCAGGTTCCGGTGTGGCGCATTCTGCCCGACAAGTTGAATTCGCAGGTGTCCGAGAGCTGGGAGGGCGCGACGGGGGGCGGGCCGGTCGGATGGATGGGGCTATTGCTGAAGTCGCAGACCGTCCCGGCTTACCTCGATCACGATTGGACTCGGGATTGGGGTGAATTGCAGCGGCTTACACCGGCTGTGGATGCTCCCAGCGCTGTTGTCGATGTGCGCGTGGAGGATCGGTGGGGGTGGGTGAACGACAGTCCGATTATGGCTGGGGCGGATCCTGGTCAGAATCGGTGAATTGTGTTGGTAGCCAGGAATTTACACAGCGTGTTGGGGTGATCATGCTGTCGTGTCGCGGGATTCGAAACTATGATCGAGGGTATGGGTGACATCGCTGATGAGATCGCTACCGCGCAAGCGGTGGTCGCTCGCTTGCGTGTGGTGCACTCGCAGGTAGCTGCGTACATCGTGTGGGTGTCGGGGGCGCTGCCCGGCAGTGTCCACGACAGCAAGGCCGCCTGGATCTGGCAGATCATGCGCGAACTCGAGCGGTGTGGGCTGATCGTGCTGGCGGACAAGGGATATCACGGTGTCGATGGCCTGCTCACACCTTATAAGGGCCGCGGAAAACCCGAGTCGCAGAAGCAGGCCAACCGAGCCCACGCGAAACTACGCGCACCCGGTGAACGCGCCAACGCCCAGCTCAAGACCTGGAAAGTGCTGCGGAAACTACGCTGCTGCCCGCACCGGGCCGGGCAACTGGTCAAGGCTATCCACCTCCTGCAAACCCGCGAGGTTCAAGCCGCCACCCAAGGATGAAAAAAGGCTCAGTGGATCCCTGGTCTCGGCAAATTTCTACTACGCATCGTCGTTTTGGGCCTAGGATGGGGTACGGCATTCGCGAAGGGGAAGGGACACGGCGTATGCGAACGATCAATCGGATTGTCAACTATCTCAGGGTTTTCGGGCGCGCTCGGCGGCATCGGACCGATCTGGCCGGCTGGTTGGTTCGGCGGCCGCTGTTGCTGTTGGGTACCGGCATCTACGAGTCGATGCTGATGTTCTCCAATCGGGTGGACCCTCACCTCAAGGAACTGGCCGAGTTGAAGACTGCTGCGCTGGTCAACTGTGAGTTCTGCCTCGATATCGGGTCGGCGCTGGCCCATTACGGGGGCCTGACCGAGGCGCAGGTGACCGAGCTGTCGAAATACCGTGACAGCGCGGCGTACAACGAACTGGAGAAGCTTGTCCTCGCCTATGCGGAGGCCATGACGGTCACTCCGACCGATCTGGATCTCGAGGAGTTGCGCGCCCAACTTTCGAAGCATCTGAGCAGAGCTCAGCTGGCCGAACTCGCCGCCGCCATCGCGTGGGAAAATCAGCGGTCCCGGCTCAATCAGGGGCTCGGCGTGCGCGCCACGGGGATGGCGGACGGTATGGCCTGCGCACTTCCTGAGCCTCGCCGCGCAGCCGAGTAACCGCCCGCAATACCGCTCTCGCACACACGGATTCGGAAGAATGAGCCGGCACGCCACCGGGCTGGTGACCGTTCAGCTGAAGGTGCGCCGGTAGGTCTGCGGACTGACGCCCGTAGTGCGCTTGAATCGGTCGCGAAACGCTGTCGGTGAGCCGAAGCCGACCTGGCGGCCGATGCGTTCCACCGAGTGCTGTGTGGTTTCGAGCAGGTGCTGGGCCTGGCGGATACGTGCCCGGTGCAGCCATTGCAGCGGCGTGGTGCCGGTCTGGTCGCGGAAGTGGCGGATGAGGGTGCGGGTGCTGGTTCCGGCCTGCTCGGCGATGTCGGCGAGGGTGAGGTCGCGGGCGAGGTTCTCGCGCAACCAGGTCAGTACCGCCTCCAGTTCGGAGCCGCGCGGTGTGGGCGTGTGGTCGAAGACGATGAATTGCGCTTGCCCGCCTTCACGTTCGAGCGGCATCACCGACAGCCGCGCCGCATCGGCGGCCACCGCCGAACCGTAGTCGCGACGAATCATGTGCAGGCACAGATCCATCCCCGCGGCCGCGCCGGCCGAGGTGAGGAATTGGCCGTTGTCGACGTAGAGGACGTCCGGATCGACCTCGAGGTCCGGGTAGGTGGCGGCCAGCAATTCGGCCGCGCGCCAATGGGTCGTGACGCGCAGCCCGGCCAGCAGCCCGGACGCGGCGAGCGGGAACGTGCCCACACAGATGGACGCGATCCGCGTGCCACCGGCGGCCGCCGCCCGCAATGCCTCGCCCGCGGCGGGAGTGAGCGGGGCCCTGGGGTCGGCGATGCCCGGCACGATGATCGTGTCCGCGTCCCGCAACTCGGCCAGTCCGCCCCGGGCGCGCAATGTGAAGGCGCCGGCGTCGATCTCGTCGCGTTCGGCGCACACCCGAACCTGGTAGGCGGCCCGCCCGTCGGGCAGGCGCGCCCGGGAGAAGACCTCGATCGGAGTGGACAGATCGAACGGGATGACCTGATCCAGCGCGAGAATCGCGACGGTATGCATGGCGGGAACATACCGTGCCGACGGCACGATCAGCACTGCCTCGCTCTGCGGAAAGACCTGGATCACACTGCCGCAACAGGCATTTCGCGCCCATGGCGTTAATCCGTTGAAACATGTCGACAATGCCACTTGGTGATCATCTCGGGCGCGAGTTGACTTCGGGAGGTCCGAATGGCACCCGATCCCGAAGGAACACGAATGCACACCCAGGTCGTCCTGTTCGACGGCTTCGACCCACTCGATGCCATCGCCCCGTACGAGGTGCTGTACGCCGGTGGTACGGCCTCCGACGGTGCGGTGACCGTCGAGCTGGTCTCCGCCGAGGGTCCTCGCGAGGTACCGAGCGGCACTGCGGGATTGACGCTGCGCGCCACCGGATCCATAGATCTCGGACGCGCGGATCTGCTTGTAGTGCCCGGCGCTTCCGGTCGTGTCGGCGAACCCGGCGAGGTCCCCGACCACGACCTGGGTGCGGGTGAACGGCAGCAGGACGAACTCATTCCCGTGCTGCTGGGCCGCACCTTGGAAACCGAACTACCCGCACTCCTGGCGCAGGCGATGCACGATCCGGATATCACGGTCGCCACGGTCTGCGGCGGCTCGCTCATCCTAGCGATGGCGGGCCAGCTGGAGGGACGCCACGCCACCACCCACCCGTTGGGCCTCCACCTCTTGGACGCCACCGGCGCTCATGCGCTTCGCGCCCGCATCGTGGATGACGGCGACCTGATCACCGCGGGCGGCGTCACCTCCGGACTCGACCTGGGCCTGTACCTGCTCGAGCGTGAAATGGGCCCGCGCATAGCGCATGCGGTCGAGGAACTGTTCTGCCACGAGCGCCGCGGCACCGTCTGGCGCGCCCAAGGACTGTCGCCCTCCGCTTTCTGAACCCACTCGCACAGTCAGGAATACACACAATGCCCGCCGAAGGCACCTGGAATCTGTCCATCTCCACCCCGCTAGGCAAGATCAAAGCCATAGTCGAAATCCATACGCGGGAAGGCGCTTTGACCGGTGTCGCCCGCGCCGCGGGAGAGGAGGTGCCACTCACTGACATCACCCTCGAGGGCGACCGGCTCACCTGGCGACAGTCCGTCACCAAACCGATTCGCCTGAATTTGGCATTCGATGTGACCGTCGACGGCGACACTCTCGTGGGCACCTCCCGGTCCGGCCGACTCCCGGCCTCGAAAGTCACCGGCGAACGCCGACCCGACCCCGACCGAGCACAGCCCAAAGCGGGTGCCCCGCAATGATTTACATCATGCCGATCATTCTCGGCCTCGTGTACTGCCTCGTGATGTCCTTGATCGCCGAGCCGCACCGGCGCCGCTTCAACGCCATCATGGTCGCCGGCGCGGGCGCGGCCTACCTGAGCGGTGGCGGCCTCGGTCCGTGGGAGTTGCCATTTACCGCGCTCACCGCGTACGTCGCCTACCGTGGACTGGAGTCCTGGACCTTCATCGGTCTCGGATGGCTGCTGCATACCGCGTGGGATGTCATCCACTTGCTCAAAGGCCACCCGATCCTGCCGTTCGCGCACAACTCGTCCCTGGGTTGCGCCATCTGCGACCCGGTCATCGCCGCATGGTGCTTCGCGGGCGGCCCCTCGCGACGACGGTCAGCGGCGTATCCGCCCGCACCCGCGTGATCGGGTGAGCCTATTCCGCGGGCGGAATCAGCCAGCGCGCGTACGTGTTCTCGGGGCTGACCGTGATGATGTCGGCGACCTCGGCGAGATCGGCGGGGAGTTGGCCGCCGAAGTGCGCGAGGCTGGGCACGATGACCGCGTCGGCCTGCAGGCGGGACAGGGCGGTACGAACCCGGATGATCGGGCGATCGGTTTCGGGACCGAAAACGAGTGTCTTGCACAGGTCATAGCCGAGGCGTCGGGCCAGATGCTGAATCTGCGCCTGGTCCCACCGCTGTTGAGCTCCGGACACATCGTGCCGGAGAAATCCGATCGCTGACGGTTGTGGCCGCATCTCGCCGCTTTCTCGACTGATCCGTATCGCGCCCGGTGTCAACGCTACGATGAACGGCTCACGCACCGAGGCCGATCCGCTGAGAAATACGGTGTCGCAAACGTGCCGCGATCTCCGCGTCCGCGGCACGACCTGGCCATTTGTCTCGAAAACGCTTGCTATGCAATGCATTACCTAAATTCGGTGAGCCTTTCTTTGCTGGCGGGAACGCGTCTGAAGCATTACCGTTCCCCTGGTGAGGGACGATTTCGAGGGGTCGGTGGCGGTCGCACATCCCGCCGAGCCGCATGCGATGGGATTGGCGACGCGCCTGAACTGGCTGCGCGCCGGCGTATTGGGAGCAAACGACGGGATCGTCTCGGTGGCGGGCATCGTGGTGGGCGTGGCCGCGGCCACCAGCAGCACCACCGCCATCGCCACCGCGGGTGTGGCCGGGCTGGCGGCCGGCGCCGTGTCGATGGCGCTGGGCGAATACGTCTCGGTGAGCACCCAGCGCGACAGCGAACGCGCCCTGCTCGAGACCGAGCGCCGCGAATTGGCCGAGCAGCCAGAGGAGGAACTCGCCGAACTCGCCGCGATCTATCGCGCCAAGGGACTGTCCGCGGCGACGGCGCAGGCGGTCGCGGAGGAGCTCACCGCGCGCGACGCCTTCACCGCCCACGCCGAAGCCGAACTCGGTATCGATCCCGACGAGCTGACCAACCCCGTGCATGCCGCGTTCTCCTCGGCGCTGTCGTTCACGCTGGGCGCGTTGCTGCCGCTGCTGGCGATCTTGACCCCGCAGTCGATGCGGGTGCCGGTCACCATGGCCGCGGTGCTCGCCGCCTTGGCGCTGACCGGTGCGGCGGGCGCGCACCTCGGGCAAGCCCCGGTGGGCCGGGCGACCGTTCGGGTCCTCGCGGGCGGTGCGCTCGCGATGCTCACCACCTACCTGATCGGGCACCTGGTCGGTATGGCGATCTGACCGGATCGGCCCGGGGCGCACCGTCTTTCGCTCACCAGGGCAGCGGGCCGTCGTTGCCGAAGAACCCGCCGGTCGGCCCGTCGGCGCCGATCTGGGCCATGCGCACGATGATCGCGGCGGCCTCCTCGACGCTCTGCGCCCCGTTGTCGAAGTTGAGATCGGTCTTCGTGTAACCCGGCTCGACCGAGTTGATCCGAATGCCCGGAAACGCCTTGGCGTATTCGATGGTCAGCACATTGACGGCGGTCTTGGAGGACCGATACGCCACGCCCGGATAGTCGTAGCCCGGGCCGGGCGTGGTGGCCCGAGCCAGCGAGGCGAGTCCGCTGGCGACATTGACGATGACGGGGGAGCCGGACTTCTGCAGTAGCGGCAGGAATGCGTGCAGTACCCGCACGGTGCCGAAGACGTTGGTGTCGAAGGTCTCTCGCATCATGTCCGCCGTGAGATCGGCCGCGCCGAGCACCGAGCCGTCCGGCCGCATCTCGTTCTGCATGCCCGCGTTGTTGACCAGGACGTCCAGCCCGCCCTCGTTCTCGAGGGTGTGCACCGCCGCCGCCACGGACGCGTCGTCGGTGATGTCGATCTGAATGGGTTGCGCCCCAACCTGTTCCGCCGCCCGCCGGCCACGTTCGGCATCACGGCTGCCGAGATAGACGGTATGCCCCGCGGCGACGAGTTGGCGGGCGGCCTCGCGGCCGATTCCCTTGTTGGCTCCGGTGATCAGTATCTTGCTCATGCCTCGAACCTACGAGTTAGAGCGCGCTCGAAGTCAACCGTCGAACCCCGGGGAATATCGGACCGCCTGCCCATGGTTCGCTGGACGAAGGGTTTCCGAGTGTGAGGTGAACTGGTGATGGGTGCCGAGTCGACGGTGTCGAATGTCCGTTACGAGCGTGGGATGGAACTGCTGCGGTCCGTCGGGGGTGACTCCGCCGATACCGTGATCGATGGCATCGCGGAAATCGCACCGGACTTGGCCCGGTACACCGTCGAATTCGGGTACGGCGACATCTATCACCGCCCGGGTCTCACGCTGCGCCAGCGCCAGCTCGCCAATATCGCGGCGCTGGCGGCCATGGGTACCGCGGCGCCGCAGTTGCGTTTCCACATCGATGGGGCGCTGAACGTCGGCGTCACACCGGCCGAGGTCGTCGAGACCCTCATCCACATCAGCGTCTACTCCGGCATTCCCGCCGCCATCAATGGATTGACCGTCGCCAAAACGGTTTTCGCCGACCGGCCGGAATCCGCGAGCCCGGTCGTGGTCGCGCCGATTTCCCCCGAGGAGACGCTCGCCGAACGTCATCAGCGCGGCCTCGAGGCGCTCGATCGCATCGACGGCGAGGCCGGCCACCAGGTCGTCGCCGCCCTGGCCGATATCGCCCCCGACCTCGCCGGCTACATCATCGATTTCTCCTTCGGCGACGTCTACTCCCGCCCCGGCCTCGACCTCCCCACCCGAGAGTTGGTCACCGTCGCCGCCTGCACGGCCCTGGGCACCGCCGCCCCCCAACTCCGCGTGCACCTCCACGGCCTGCTCAATGTCGGCGGCACCCGCGCCGAAGCCATCGAGGTCATCACCCAGATGGCCGCCTACGCCGGCTTCCCTGCCGCCCTCAACGCCCTCACCGCCGCCCGCGAAGTCTTCGCCCACCGCGACGCCGAGGGCCGCAGCGAGTAACCGGACCCCGACCCTGGTGCGCCGACGACGGAACCGGCCGCGACTGGACTGTGGGTGCCCATGTTTGGGGCAGGCGGGCGGGTTGTGGTCGGAACGATGATGGGGTGGTGGGCAATGGACGTGGGAGTGAACTCGGTGGGTTTCTGCGGAGTCGGCGGGAACGGCTGACGCCGGGCGCGGCAGGTATCGAACCCGATACGACTCCGCGGCGGGTTGCGGGGCTGCGTCGGGAGGAGTTGGCGGAGCTGGCCGGGGTGACATCTTAGTTAAGCACTCCATACGGCCTGACCTTGGAATGTGCGTCCTGACCTGAGTAGGAGGCTGCCGTCGCCGTGGTTAGCCTGGGTCAGGATGCGCTGGACCAGCCGAATATTGGGGCACCTGGGAGGTGCGCGACGTGTGGACTGGGCACCGAACAATCGGCGAGATCGAGCTATATACCGCCTGCGCGGGTAGTGCTGCTCAACGACCGTTGCTGGTGATCCATGGCGGACCTGATTGGGATCATAGTTACCTCTGCCAACCTCTCGGGCGACTTGCCAGCTCGAAACGGCTACTGCTGCCGGACCTTCGGGGCTGTGGCCGTTCTGCCCGTGGACTGCCAATTCATCGGTACCACCCAGACGCGGCGGTCGCTGACTTGCTGACGATTCTGGACAGCTTCGCCATCACGATGACGGACGTGCTTGGCTTCTCCTACGGCGGTCTGCTGGCGCAGCGCCTTGCTGCCGCCGCCCCGCAGCGGATTCGGCGCATGATTATTGCGTCCAGCAGCATCATCCCAATGCCCGCCAATGCCTACGACGGCTGGGCGGAGAGGGATGCACTACTGGCATCGGAAGCGGCGGTGTGGTCGGACCCAACACTCAGCGGTCCGAAGCGCCCCCGGGCGGCAGCGTTTGCTAGTGCCCGTGCCAACGTGTGGCGGGCCGACGCGTTGCCCGAACTTCTCAAACGGCTTCGTGTCGTGTGGTTTTCCTCAGAGTGGGATCGGGCGCGCCGCGCAGGCGTTCTGCCTTCGGCGCGACTCGACGATGCAGTCTCGGTGTTGATCCGGACCGAAATCCCAATCCTCCTCCTGCACGGCCGCTATGACATGGTCTTTCCCCCAATGCTGGCGGAGCAGGCGGCGGCGCAGATGCCGAACGCGACGGCGGTCGTGCTCGACGATGCCGGACACATGGCCCACATCGATCAGCCCGAAGTGTGGCTGGACGCCATTGCGAACTTCCTCGAATGACAGCGTCGAATGCTTCACCTGAGGTCGCGAATCAGGACATCCAGACGTGGGGCCTCGGGCCATCGTGGGCGCAGCGTGCCTACTCTATGCCATCCCCATTTGACGTATTTTGCATACGCGCGTGAGTTCTCCGGCTCGACAAGCAATGTCGCTCGTTCCTCGGGTCGGTGGCCGAGCAGGTCATCGTGAAGTGCCCGCGCGATTCCGTGGCCCTGGTACTGGGCGCAAACCATGAGTTCGCTGAGTGCGAATGTGCGCCTGCCGGTTTCGGTTATGAACTCCTGGCGGTCAGCATCTGGATCGTCGAGTTCGAGATTGCCCCACCATGCGGCGTTGGGACGAAGTGGCCAGCCCCAAGTCTGGCCGACTGGTTCGCTATCGATTCGCGCGATAACCAGCTCGAACCGCGACGTTTGGGCTGGGTTGGTGTACGCATCGAACCGGGCCATGAATGACTCGGGTTCGTCGAACGTGTCGCCTGACGCGATGGCTTCGATGTATGACCGACGGTAGATCTCCTCGACGACGGTGCGGAGGTCGCGCGCCTGGGCCTTGTCGTAGTGCTCGAATTCCAGGCCGACGGGCAGGGTAGTCATGCTGTGGTTGCTTTCGTCAGAAGGGCGTCGAACTTGTCGGAAAACTCGCCGCCGACCGGCTTCTCATCGACGGACGCACGGATAGGCTCCAGGTTACGCAGCGTGCGAATCGACGTCAGACCGGTCAGCGTGTCGAGAACGGGCACGGCCTCGGCGACGGCCCCGCGAAGATCACCTGCCCGCGCCCGGATGACGGCCCGCCAGGCGGCAATGTTGATCACGTTTCGTGGAAAGCGTTCGACGTCGGCGACAGAGTCGAACAGCGCTATCGCACGGTCGAACTCCTCGAACTCGGCACGTCCTCGCGCTTCGTGCGCGGCAATCTCGGCCGGGGTGACCGCCCAGAGCCAGCGCGGACACTCGTCGAGTGGCTCGAAACTTGACGCCTGGTCCATCTCCCGCCACGCGGTGGCGATGGCGCGCTCGAATGCTGAACGCTCGCACAGGAGTCCGTACGCCTGCGCCTCGCGTACGGCGATGAGGGCGTGAATCCGGCCCGGCGGCGTGCCGCGCATGAGATCTCGTGCACGGGTCGCGAGGTTCAAGGCGACCTGTGGGCGGGCCTTGCCACGCCGTGCGAGCCCGAGCAGTTGGCCGCCGCCGATCAGGCAGGTACGTGCGATGAGGTCGGGGTCGTTGGCCTCGCATCCAAGGGCCATGGCATCGGCGTAGCAGCGTCGCGCGAGCGACTGACGGTCGGCGTCGTAGGCCAGCCATCCGGCCATGACCGCCAATTCCCCTGTGGCGATGGTGAATGCGTCACCAACGGCGGTGTCGTAGGTGCCGACCTCGCGCCAGTGCTTGGCCTTGGCCAGCTCCATCACCGCATGATCTACCAGCCGCCCGCCACCAAGACGTTGGTCCTCCAATTCCAAGGCCACCACCCCATCACGCAACCGGGCCACATCGGACATGCCGATTTGACCGGGTTTCTCCCCTAACAACACGATCGCCGAACTCGCTAGCGCTGCCTTGCCAAAATCTCGTCGCCTCACGTCGTCCTCTCCGACTTCCCAGGAATACAGCCCGAGTTGGGCACCGTCGGAATTTCATTTGCTGGCAACACCTTCCGTGTTTTGCTCATCGGTCGCCAAGGTGGCTGTCCCCTTGCGAACCAGCTCCCAGAACCGGGCTCGTTGCTCGGGCTCGGCATCGGCGAGAACCTCGAACAACTGTCGCCGGTTGGCCTCGCGCATGTTCTGGGTCTGACCAGTCAGCCAGTCCCGATGTGCACGCGCAGTAACCCCTATCCGCTTGCAGAACTCGACTTTGTTCATCCGTAGCGCCGCGCGAAGGGCTTCGAGTTCATCTGGTGTCCAGTCGATATCGACCATGGGGCTCTCCGGGTCGGTGGGACGGTACGGGCGCGAAACTACCCCCATTCTTCCGTTTTCTTCTCTGGAAGTTCCCCGATCGTTGCGCGCAAGCTCAGATCAACCCCCGGGCCGAGGCGGAACCCCCGCTTGTTGGGTCGATCCTTCGGACATTCCGCGAGTTTGAGACCGTTCGGTTTCTCCTGTATTCGACCCGGGGCTGCTACGGCAACAAAGGACAGGGGCGACATGAACCGGCGCGCACGGCTATATGAGTTCCCTGGGGGCGTGTTCGAACTCCAGGCCAGCGGAGACGGGTCCGAGGACTATGGCGGGTTCTATCTCCAGTTCCAAGACTTCTATGTACTCGACGGACATGACGATAGAGGGGCTGTAATGCGTTACAAGCCAACGCGTTTGGGCTACCTTCGGACCGACGTGTCCGGGGTGGCCCAGTTCTGGGATCAGACTCAAATCCGTAAGCTCGCAACACGTTTGGGCTACGACTTCGCCGACATGGTGATCTACGATCCCCGTTTCGGACGGCCCCCGTTGGCACGTTTGAAGGCGCAGGCCACGCGGTTGGACGCGGAAGCGGTCATAGTCCCCAGTCCCGAGCATTTCGACGGAGCGGAGATTCCGGGGACGTTGGTGCAGCAAATCGACGTGATCACCGTGACGCCGGAAGAGACCTACGCCCGGCGCACGATGCCACCGGTGCGGGACCTTCCGCCCGCTCGCGCGGACGGCGCATAGGCGCGCACTTGGCCGCTGAAGCCATTCCGACGCTCGGGACCCCCGGGGAGGGGGTGGTTGGTCGACGTAGCAATTCAGGACAATTCGATGGTGTTGTTCCACAACGCATTTCGCGATGGACCCTCGGCCAACCGCAACCGCGCCGGGGGTTTCCGCATCCCACACGGGATGGGTCCCAGTCCGCCGGAGATGGGTTGGGGCCGTTCCCTCCTCTACACCCTGATGAGGAAATATTGACGGCTGTTGATTTGGCGACCCGGGGTCACACCGGGGGCGTCGCGTGAACGTTCTGGATGCGTTCAACGACGATTCCGGCCGTACCGGTCGCGCGTTGACCTGGATCACCCACCGTTCCGGGTACGCGCTGGCGGCGTACGCGGTGGCGTGCGTGGTCGGCTGGTTCTTCGACTCGTGGTGGCTGACGGTCCCGGTCCTGGTGGTCTGTGTCGTGTTCAGCGGCGCGGTGACGGTCGCGATGCTGCACGTTCAATTCACTAGGCTCTGCCCTACCTGCATGACCGAAGTCCCCGCCGACGCGCCCGCGCGAGCGCAACGGCGACGGTGGCAGTTGCGCTTCGAACACCTGGCCCGGAGGCGGGCGGCGGTACCGGTGTTCCTGCTGCTGTTCCTGGTCCCTTTGTTGGCGGTGCCCTACCTCCCGTCGTGGTGCTCTGGAATCACCTCGGCACCGGGGGAGGCGTGGGCGATCGGGCTGGCCGTTTCGCTGTGGACCCACCACCGGTTACGGCCGTGGTGCCCGTGGTGCCGCAACTGGGGTGACGGGGGCGCTATCCACGAACCCTCACCCGACCCGACGAACCTGAACACGGTGACCTCCTAAACGCTCCACGGTGGCCCGAACGCGTTGTGAACCAACCGATTACGACCGAAGCCACTCGGGGGTTGTGGTGAATGTGCTGATCGAGCTTCACGATTCCGGGGCCGACTGTGGGTGCCCATGTTTGGGGCAGGCGGGCGGGTTGTGGTCGGAACGATGATGGGGTGGTGGGCAATGGACGTGGGAGTGATCTCGGCGGGTTTCTGCGGAGTCGGCGGGAACGGCTGACGCCGGCGGCGGCGGGTATCGAACCCGATACGACTCCGCGGCGGGTCGCGGGGCTGCGTCGGGAGGAGTTGGCGGAGCTGGCCGGGGTGAGCGTGGGCTATTACACTCGACTCGAGCAAGGGGTGAGTGCGAGCGCTTCCGGCGCGGTCATCGATGCGCTGGCTGCGGCATTGCGGCTCGACGCCGCGGAGCACGAGCATTTGCGAACGCTCGCCGCGCCGCAGCGGCCGACCCGATCTCGTTCCCGCCGAAGCACATTGCGGCCTTCGATACGGGAATTGCTCGGGGCGCTTCCCGGCGTAGCGGCGATCGTGATCGACCACCGGACCGAGGTGCTGGCGTGGAACCCCCTCGGCCACGCGCTGCTGGCGAGCCATGTCGACATCGACGCCCCGGATACGCGGGTTCGGCCGAACATCGCCCGGATGCTGTTCCTCGATCCGCATCACCGTGCGTTGTATCGCGACTGGCCTGCCAAGGCTCAGGTCACCGTCGCGGCTCTGCAGCAGGCGGTCGCGCGGCATCCGGGCGACCGCCTGCTCGAACAACTCGTCGGCCAACTTGCCGTCGACAGCCCGGAATTTGCGAAGATGTGGGCGCGGCGGCCCGTGCAAACCTGCTCGTATTACGTGCGTGAACTCGACCATCCGCTGGTCGGACGCGTGGCCCTGGCGAACGAGACGGTCAGCTTGCCCGACGATGATCAGCAGATCGGGCTGTTCTACGCGCGTCCTGGCACGCCTGATGCCGATGCGCTCGCCTTGCTGGCGCAGAGCATCGCACCAACTCGGGAGGAGAATCCGCGATGAGAATCGTCGTAGTCGGCGGAGCGGGCACTATCGGCCGAAAGTTGGTGCCCGCGTTACGTTCTCGTGGCCACGAGGTGGTTGTCGCCGGGCGCGCCTCGGGTGATGTCCGGGTCGACCTGACCGCTCATGACACCGTCGAAGCGCTCTATCGCGAGGTGGGCGCCGTCGATGCCATCGTGGGGGTGGCCGCGCACGGAGCGCTCGACGAGTTCGGGACACTGACGGCGAACTCGTTGGCGGACAACATGAAAGCGAAGTTCTTCGGACAGGTCGATCTGGTGCTCACCGGCCAGCATCACTGTGCCGACGGCGCGTCTTTCACCCTCACCTCGGGCATCTTCGCCGATGAGGCGTGGCCGCACGTCACCGGCGGGGGAGTGATCAGCGGGGCGCTGCACAGCTTCATCCTCTCCGCGGCGATCGAGCTGCCGCGCCGCATGCGCATCAATGCGGTCAGCCCCACCATGATCGACGATTCCAAGGACGCCTTCGCGTCATCGTTCCCCGGTATGCGGCCGGTGTCTGTGGACGAGCTCGTGACCCACTATCTGCACTGCGTCGAAGGCGACGAGACAGGGCAGATCGTTCGCGCGTACGGGTGAACGAACCGGCAGCCCTGGTTCACTGCCAGCTCGCGATCACGATGTGGCCCTGGGGGATCGCGAGGTCAAGGAGACCGGGGAACTGGGCACCGAGGTCCTCGCGTCGCAGGCGATTCAGGCGGCCGGTTCCATCGTCCGGCGAGTGCGCTCGTCCGGTTGGGCGTAGCGGCGCAGCGGTTTCGAGGGGTCGTAGCGCGTCGGGCGAGAGGTGAGCTGACCCACATCCCTTGCGGAACTTGCCTTCTCGACGTTGAATCGATGTATGTAACCACTTACTTACATCGGAAGGTGCGATGAGTTCCCAGCCGCAGACCACTCGCGAGCACATCATGAGCGAAGCATTGCGCCTGTTCGGCGTGCAGGGCTTCGCGGCGACGTCGGTGGCGCAGATCGAGAAGGCGGCCGGACTGTCCGGCGGATCGGGGGCGCTCTATCGGCACTTCCGTTCGAAGGACGAGCTTCTCGTCACCGCGGTCGAATGGCGACTGGCCGACCGCGGCGACTGGGCGAGGTTCCTCGAACCCGGGTTCTCGATGGCGCCCCTGCTGGCCGAGGCCGGGCCCGACCGGGTCGACCAGCTCACCGCGCTGTGCCGGATCGGTCTCGATCGGCTGGAGCACGACCGGGACGTGAATCGAATTCTGTTGCGCGACAACACCGTGCCCGCCGAGCTGCTCGACGTCTTCCGCCGGGTGGAGTACGACGTGGTGATGGGCGTGGTCACCCGAGCGCTCGCCGAACTCGCCGGACCCGAACGCGCGCCGCAGGATTGGCACGACACCGCCGCCGTTCTGGTCGGCGCCATCGCGCACTTCTGGTTGATCAGCGATGCCTTCGGCGGTACGCATCCGGCCGGCCTCGACGCCGACCGCTACCTGCGCTCTGCCGCCGAGCTGATGCTCGCGCGCCTGGACTGAACCGTACCTCGCATGCCGTACCGGCCCGACCACACCCGTCGATCAGGAGGAAAGATTCCAATGAACACTCGAATCACCGTGGTAGGCGGCGGAATAGCGGGTCTCACCGCGGCCATCGCCTGCGCCGAGGCGGGTGTCCCGGTGCAGCTGCACGAAGCCCACCACACGCTCGGTGGTCGCGGCCGGGCCACCGCCGCACCCTATGTCGCGCATGAAGGTGCGCACGTCTTCTACGCCGACGGGCCGCACTACATCTGGCTGAAGCAGCGCGGCTTCGTGGCGGGTCTCGGCTGGCCCGGCCCCACGGCGGCAGGGAAACTGGCCTTCCGCGCCGACGGACGGATGCGGCGAACTCCGCCCGCGGGGGTGCTGCGAGCGATGGCGAGCGCGTGGCTGCCGCCGCCGGTGGATCAGGACTTCCGCAGTTGGGCCACCAGCACATTCGGGCCGCAAGCCGCCGAACAGATCGCGAACATGATCAGCGCCGTCACCTATGACGCCGACACCGGTCGATTGTCGGCCGCGTTCGTCTGGGAGTTGTTCCAACGCGTCTTCGGCCCGCGGGTTCCTGCGGTCCGGTGGGTGCGCGGCGGCTGGCAACGGGTGATCGACCGGATGGCCACGCGCGCAGTCGATCTCGGTGTCACGGTGTCGACCGCTTCCCGAGTGGACGCCCTGCCGGAAGATGGGCCCGTGATCGTGGCCACCGAGCTGTCCGCCGCCCGCAAGCTGCTGGGTGAGGACACACTGCGCGGCGAATCCGGCTACGCGGTACTGCTCGACGTCGCAGTGAGCGCATCCCGGGCTGATCGGGTACTTGTGTTCGACCTGGACGAGGCCGGTTTCCACGAGTCCTACACGATGCAGGACGATTCCATCGCACCGAAAGGTGAATCGCTGTACCAATTGCAGATGCCGGTGCGGGCGGGCGAATCGCCGAAACAGGCCCAGCAGCGGCTGAGCCGGCTTGCCGACCAAGCGATTCCAGAACGGGCCGACCGCACCACCTTCGAACGCACGGCCACCGCGAAAGGCCGGACCGGCGCCCTCGACCTGCCCGGCCACACCTGGCGCGACCGTCCCGCCATCGCTCGCGGCAACGGGATCTTCCTGGCCGGAGACATGGTTGCCGCACCGGGAATGCGCGGCGAGATCGCCATCAACAGCGGTGTATTCGCCGCCGCAGCTGCGGTAGCAGCGGCCCGCGGCCGCTCCGCCCAGACCCGGCAATCGCTCACCTAGACCAGCGTCCCGTATCGGGAAACCGCCCGTGCTGCGCGGCGAATTGCCGACATCGAGTGCAGGGAGATCGGTGACTTGCCGGCGCGGATGCTCTGGCAGACGTCACCGGCGTGCCCCCATCGAGCGATCGACCCGATAGGAAAGGCCCGCTGCGGGATTCGCAGCGGGCCTTCGGGTTTGGTGGTCAGTGGGTGAAGATCGCCGCGTTCTTGGCGAGATCGAGCAGGGGCTGCGGGTAGATGCCGAGGACCAGGGTGGCCGCGGCGGTGACGGCGACGAGGCTGGTGGTCATGGTGGGGTAGACGACGGTCGGCGGGGTGGCCGGCGGGTCGGTGAAGAACATGAGCACGATGACGCGGATGTAGAAGAACGCCGCGATGGCGCTGGAGATGACGCCGACGATCACCAGGGTGGCCGCGTCGCCGCCGGTGGCGGCCGCGAAGACACCGAATTTGGCGATGAAGCCGCTGGTGAGCGGGATGCCGGCGAAGGAGAGCAGAAACAGCGAGAAGATGGTCGCCAGCCAGGGGGAGCGGCGGCCCATGCCCGCCCAGGCGGGCAATGCCGTTGCCTCGTCACCGTTCTCGTCGCGGACCAGGCTGACGACGGCGAAGGCGCCGAGCGTGCCGAGACCGTAGACGGCGAGGTAGAACAGGATCGAGGACACGCCGTTGGTGGTGGCCGCGACGAGCGCGGTCAGGATGAAACCGGCGTGTGCGACCGAGGAATACGCGAGCATGCGCTTCATATCGGTCTGGGTGACCGCGAGGATCGCGCCCAGGACCATGGTGGCGATGGCGACCGCCGCGAGCACCGGCCGCCAGTCGTTGCGCAGGTCGGGCACCGCCACGTACAGCACCCGCAGCATGGCGCCCACCGCGGCGATCTTGGTGGCGGCGGCCATGAACGCGGTGATCGAGGTCGGCGCGCCCTGGTACACGTCGGGCACCCAGGACTGGAACGGCACCGCGCCGATCTTGAACAGCAGTCCGACCACCAGCATGGCCACCCCGAGAATGGCCAGAACGTGCGAGTTTCCGCTGTCGCGGGTCACCGCCTCGGCGATGCCCTGCAACCGCACGGTGCCGGCGTAGCCGTACAGCAACGCCATCCCGTAGAGGAAGAACGCCGACGAGAACGCCCCCAGCAGAAAGTATTTCAGCGCCGCTTCCTGCGAGAGCAACCGCTGCCGCCGGGCCAGCCCGCACAGCAGATACAGCGGCAGCGACAGCACTTCCAGCGCCACGAACATGGTCAGCAGATCGTTGGACGCCGGAAACAGCATGAGCCCCGCGACCGCGAACATGGTGAGCGGGAAGACCTCGGTGGTCGCGACTCCCGCTCGGGTGGCGGCGATTTCGTCGGTGCTGCCCGGCGTCGAGGCCGCCTGCGGGGTGAAGCCGTCCACCCCGGCGCGCGAGGCGGTCAGGCTCCAGGTGCCCGGCCCTTCGCGCCGCACCGTCATCCGGTCGGCGCGACGTTCGGCGATGAACAGCAGCCCGAGGATGCTGACCATCAGAATCGTGCCCTGCAGAAACAGCGAAACCCCGTCGATGGCAACGGCTCCCACCACCGCGGTGTCGCGTACGTCGCGCAGCCCGATCACCGCGCCCAGCGCCACGGCCAATCCGCCGAGCCCGAGGACCAGATGCGTGACGTAGCGCGAGCGCCGGGGCGCGAACGCCTCCACCAGCACCCCGGCGACCGCGACACCGAACACGATCAGCATCGGCGACAGGTACCGGTATTCGATGCTCGGCGCCGGAACCGCCGCGGCGAGCGGCGAATTCAGGCCGGCCAGCAGCAGACCTCCACTCATTTGTGGACTCCTCCGGTGTTCGTCGGGGCGGCGTCCGGCTGCACGGCGGGCGCCGGATCGTGCTGTCCGATGGTGGTCAAGGTCTTGGCGACGGCCGGATCGATCCGGTCCAGCACCGGTTTCGGGTACGCGCCGAGGAACAGCAACGCCACGATCAGCGGCGCCACGACCACCATTTCGCGCGGCAGCAGATCGTAGAGGCGCTCGTTGCCCTCCTTGACCGGCCCGGTCATCATCCGCTGGTACATCCACAGCACGTACAGCGCCGCGAGCACCAACGCCGACGCCGCGAAGATCGCCGCCACCGGGTAGCGGGTGAATGTGCCGATGAGGACCAGGAATTCGCTGACGAACGGCGCCAGCCCGGGCAGCGACAGGGTCGCCAGGCCGGAGACGAGGAAGGTGCCCGCAAGGATCGGCGCGACCTTCTGCACCCCGCCGAATTCGGCGATGAGCCGAGAGCCGCGCCGCGATACCAGGAATCCGGCGATCAGGAACAGCGCCGCGGTCGAGATGCCGTGATTGACCATGTAGAGCGTCGCCCCGGTCCCGCCCTGGGTGGTGAGCGCGAAGATGCCGAGGATGATGAACCCGAAGTGCGAGATCGAGGTGTAGGCGATCAGCCGCATCACATCGGTCTGCCCGATGGCCAGCAGCGCCCCGTAGATGATCCCGATCACCGCCAGCACGCTGATCAACGGCGCGTAAGTCGAAGTGGCCGAAGGAAACAGCAGCAGGCAGTAGCGCAGCATGCCGAAGGTCCCGACCTTGTCGACCACCGCCATCATCAGCACCGCGCTGGCCGGAGTCGCCGCGACCGCGGCGTCGGGCAGCCAGGTGTGCAGCGGCCACAGCGGCGCCTTGACCGCGAACGCGAACATGAAACCCAGGAACAGCGCGTTGAGCACCGCCGGCGTCGCGCCCAGATGCCCGGAGTTGGCGGCCTCCATGACGGCCCGGAAGTCGAAGGTGCCCCCGCCGCCGCTGCCCAGCTTGTCGCGCGCGGTGATGACGTACAGCCCGATGACCGCCGCCAGCATGATGAGCCCGCCGAACAGGTTGTACAGCAGGAACTTCACCGCGGCCCGCGACCGCTGCTGCCGTGCGGCGAGGTCCCCGGTCTTGGGCCCGAACCCGCCGATGAGGAAGTACATCGGGATGAGCATGACCTCGAAGAACACGTAGAACAGCAGAATGTCCAACGCGGTGAACGAGATCAGCACCATGGATTCGACGACCAGCGTCAGCGCCACGTAGTAGTGCGCCACCCGCGGCCCGCTGCCGACCTCACGCTCGTCCTGCCATCCGGCGATCAGCAGCAGCGGCACCAGCCCGGCGGTCAGCAGCACCAAAACCAGTGCGATGCCGTCCAATCCGAGCGTGTAGCCGGCCCCGAACGCCGGAATCCATTCCCGGTTCTCGACGAACTGGTATTGCGCGCCACCGGTCTCGAACTGGGTGGCCAGCCAGATCCCGACCCCGAGGGTGCCCAGCGACACCAGCAGCGCGAAACCGCGCACCCCGGTACGCCAGCCGGCCGGGAACAGCAGCGCCAGCGCGGCGCCGACCAGTGGAACGACCCACAGCACGGTGAGCCAGGGAAAATCGCTCACGGTGCCCATCGTCGAACTCGCAAGCTCGTTCACAGCAACCTCACCGCCAGCAGGGCTGCGACCACCAGGGCCGCGCCGGTGAACATGGACAGGGCGTAGGAGCGCACGAAACCGGTCTGCACGCGCCGCACGCGCGCCGACAGGCCGCCGATGATCGCGGCCGTCGTATTGACCAGACCGTCGATGCCGCGATTGTCGACGAACACCAGCGACCGGGTCAGGTGCTGTCCGGGCCGCATGAACGCGGCCTCGTTGGCGGCGTCGCCGTACAGGTCGAGGCGCGCGGCCTCCACCAGAGGCGTTGCGGCCGGGGCGGTTTCGGGGATCGGGCTGGCGGCGTACTGGTCGTAGGCCACCCAGATGCCGGCCGCGACGACCGCGAGTGCGAAGAAGGTGATCGCCCACGCCGGAATGAACGCCTCCCCGTGGTGCTGCCCGACGACCGGCGCCAGCCAGTTGGTCAGCGCGGACCCGTAGGCGAACAGCATCCCGGAGAACACCGATCCGAACGCCAGCAGAATCATCGGCCCGGTCATGGAGGCGGGCGCCTCGTGCGGATGCGTGCCCTCCCGCCAGCGCTTCTCACCGAAGAAGGTGAAGATCATGACCCGGGTCATGTAGAACGCCGTGATGCCCGCGCCGCACAGGGCCGCGATGCCGGTGACGATGCCGCCGACCCCGCCGAACGCGAACGCCGCCTCGATGATCCGATCCTTGGACCAGAACCCCGCGAACGGCGGAACCCCCAGGATCGCAAGGTATCCCAGTCCGAAGGTGACGTAGGTGACCGGCAGCAGTTTGCGCAGACCGCCGTAGCGTCGCATATCGGTTTCGTCGTTCATGGCGTGCATGACCGAGCCCGCCCCGAGGAACAGGCCGGCCTTGAAGAAGCCGTGGGTGAGCAGGTGCATGATCGCGGCCGCGTACCCGATCGGCCCGAGTCCCGCCGCCAGCACCATGTACCCGATCTGGCTCATGGTCGAGGCGGCGAGCGCCTTCTTGATGTCGTCCTTGGCGCAGCCGATGATCGCGCCGAACAGCAGCGTGACCGCGCCGACGGCCATGACGGCGGCCCGCGCGCCGGGCGCGAGATCGAAGATCGGATTCGCCCGCGCGATCAGGTACACGCCGGCGGTGACCATGGTGGCCGCGTGGATGAGCGCCGACACCGGGGTCGGGCCCTCCATCGCGTCCCCGAGCCAGGACTGCAGCGGCACCTGCGCGGACTTACCGCACGCCCCGAGCAGCAACAGCAGGCCGATGGCGGTGAGGGTTCCGGTGCTCGCGTGACCCGCGGCCCCGAATACGGTCCGGTAGTCGATGGATCCGAAGGTCGCGAACATGATCATCAGCGCAATGGCCAGTCCCATGTCGCCGACCCGGTTGACCACGAATGCCTTCTTGGCCGCCGTTGCGGCGGAAGGCTTCTCGTACCAGAACCCGATCAGCAGATACGAGGCCAGACCGACGCCTTCCCAGCCCAGGTACAGCACCAGGAAGTTGTCGGCGAGCACCAGCACCAGCATGGCCGCCAGAAACAGGTTGAGGTAGGCGAAGAATCGCCGCCGCCCCGGATCGTGGGCCATGTAGCCGATCGAATAGATGTGGATCAGCGACCCGACCCCGGTGATCAGCAGCGCGAAGCACATCGACAGCTGATCGAGCTGCAAGGCCATGTCGACCTTGAGCCCGGTGACCGGCGCCCACTCGAACAGGCTGTAGTGCACGGCCCGTTGCGCGTTCGACCGATCCAGCATGTCGCTGAACGCCCACGCCGCGACCCCGAACGAGCCCAGCGCCACAAGGGCTCCGATCCAATGCCCCCACTTGTCGGCGACCTTGCCGAGCAACAGCAGGACCACGGCACCCGCGAGTGGCAGGGCCGGGAGCAGCGACAACGTCACCATTGACTTGCCTCCCTGCCGGGCCCGATCTCGACGGCGATCGAGCGCATTCGATCAGTTCTTGGGTTGCTGTGCGACATAATGTTTGACTGCCTCCGTTGTTGCGCCACCAACCGTCGCGACGAAGTAGCTGTTCGTCCAGAGGGTTGGTAGGCGGCTGCATAAGGACGAGAACTCTGTACGTAGCTCCTGCGAGGTCCGGCTTTTGATCTGTTTGACCAGCCGATGAATGCCGAGCTGCGGGTCGCATGAAACGGCCAGTCTGACGTGATCTGGATACGTCTCCAACTGAGCGACCTGTGCATGGCGCTCAACGCATACGTTGTGCACGATCTGCGCGAGCCGCTCACTGATCGATGCATCGATAACGGGGCGGCGGTATTTCGTACACCAGACGACATCGAAGACACATCGGTAGACGATCTGGTTGTTCGATCGGATTTCATCCATGGATAACAGTATGTAGCTCGAAGCTGTATATTGTTCGCGTGCGAGAGACCGTGCGCTACACGTTTCGGGTTCGGCCTGGCAAGCAGGCTGAGCGCGCACTCGAGGCTGAGTGGCATCGCTGTCGATTCCTTTGGAACGAGGCCGTTCACCAATACAAGACGGGCGGCCAACCGACCTACGCCAAACTGTCGAAAATGCTCACCAACGCCCGCGCCCGTTCCTGCTGGCTTCGGGAAGGTTCTCAAGTCGCTCAGCAACAGACACTGCGCAACTACGGCACGGCTCTCCGCAACTCGTTCCGGGTGAAGGGGCAAGGCAAACCATCGTTCAAGTCGCGCAAGGAGTCCCTGCTGTCGTTGGAGTACACCAAGCGAGGATTTGTGGTCAGGGATGGAAGACTTCGTCTCGCTGGCGGGATCGAGATGCCGGTTGTCTGGTCGAGGCTTCTGCCCTCCGAGCCGACAAGCGTGCGGATATATCGAGACAGCCTCGGTGAGTGGTACGGGTCGTTTGTTGTTCGTCGCGAAGTCACTCCTGCCCCTGCAGCACAAGGCAGTATCGGTATCGACTGGGGTGTTTCGACAACTGCCACCACAACCAACCCGCAATTCGATCTGCCATTCGGCGGACACAGAGAAAGGTGCGCTGCACAGCTGGCCAAGTGTCAACGGAGAATGGCCCGCCGGCGGC
The DNA here is from genome assembly GCF_003626895.1 of Nocardia yunnanensis. Taxonomy (GTDB): domain Bacteria; phylum Actinomycetota; class Actinomycetes; order Mycobacteriales; family Mycobacteriaceae; genus Nocardia; species Nocardia yunnanensis. The sequence goes on from NZ_CP032568.1 coordinate 5,156,417, forward strand.
GACAGCGAGGGCAGACACCATCGAAGGGATACTTGAAGGCGCGTCGCGCGACGGCACGAGTGTACAAAAAGGCTGCTCGCCAGAATGCCTATGCCGTGCGAAATTGGGCTCGCGGGGTTGTCAACGAACACAATCTCATTGCCGTGGAAGACTTCAAGTCGAAGTTTCTCACTCGATCGACGATGGCGCGGAGGGCAGCCGATGGTGCCATCGGGCTGGCCAAGAAATCGCTCGTCGAGCGGGCCGTGCGGGCCGGCCGAAAGGTGGTGCTGGTACCACCCGCCTACACAACCATGACCTGTGCGAACTGTTTCGCGAGAGCCAAGCAGCAGATCGCACTCGGGGTTCGAACTTTCCGTTGCGAATATTGCGGGCACACCGCCAATCGCGATAGGAACGCCGCAAGAGTGATTCTTGCCGTGGCAGAATCCGTCCACGCTGGCGCTGACGATGTAAGACACGCTCACCTCCTTTCGGGTAGTTGAGAATGCAGTCCGAGCCGCAGATCTTCCGCGTTAGTTGCGGGAGAGGGATTAATACCGCAGCAGGTTGGCGTCGTCGACCGAGGTCGAGCGGCGGGCACGGAAGATGCTCATGATGATGGCCAGCCCGACCACGACCTCGGCGGCGGCCACCACCATGGTGAAGAACGCGAACACCTGACCGTCGAGGTTGCCGTGCACGCGCGCGAAGGTGACGAAGGCCAGGTTGACCGCGTTGAGCATGAGCTCGATGCACATGAACACCACGATGGCGTTGCGGCGCACCAAGACTCCGGCCGCGCCGATGGTGAACAGCAGGGCCGAGAGATACAGATAGTTGTCCGGATTCACCGCTAGCCTTCCTCGTGAGAGTCGTCGCCGTTCGTGCCGGTTCCGTTGTGGCCGTTGCCGTTCCCGTCGCCGACTGTGAGCACGACCGCTTCGGTGTGGGCGCGATTGCGGCGATGCCGCAGGATGGTGCTGACCGACAGCTCCTCGAAGGACCCGTCGGGCAGTCGCGCGGGCGCGTCGACGGCATTGTGGCGGGCGTACACGCCCGGCGTCGGCAGCGGCGTGACCCGGCTGCCGGTGCGGAAGCGTTCCTTCGACAGCGTGCGCTGATCGGTGGGCGGGCCGAAGCGTTCGCGATGCGCGAGCACCATCGCGCCGATGGTCGCGGTGATCAGCAGCGCACCGGTGAGCTCGAACGCCCACACGTAGCGCACGAAGATCAGTTCGGCCAGTGCGCCGATGGCGTCGTTGCCGCCGAGGCCGGGTCCGGTCTCGGCGACGCTGTGGCCGGCGACCCCGCGCGCGATGCCGCCGATGAGCAGCATGCCGAAGCCGATGCCGACCACGATCACCGCGAGCCGCTGCCCGCGCAGCGTCTCGCGCAGGGACTCCGCGGAATCCACGCCCACGAGCATGAGCACGAACAAGAACAGCATCATGACCGCGCCGGTGTAGACGACGATCTGCACGATGCCCAGAAACAGTGCGCTCTGGGCGATGTAGAACGCCGACAGCGTGATCATGGTGGCGGCCAGGCACAGCGCCGAATGCACGGCCTTGCGCGCGCAGACCATGCCGAGCGCGCCCAGCACCGCGATCACCGCGAGAATCCAGAACTGCACGGCCTCACCGGTGGAGGTGTGGGTGACGATCTGCTGGCCGGTTTGGGCGATGGTGGTGACCGGACGGCTCATTTCTGCACCCCTTCGGCTGCCGCGAGTTCGCTTGCCGCGCCGGGGACTTCACCGCGGTAGTAGGATCCCTCGTCCGCGCCCGGGTACATTGCGTGCGGCGGGGCGACCATGCCGGGCTGCATCGGCGCGAGCAGGTTCTGCTTCTCGTAGATGAGGTCGGCGCGGTTGTCGTCGGCGAGCTCGTACTCGTTGGTCATGGTCAGCGCCCGCGTCGGGCACGCCTCGATGCACAGACCGCAGCCGATGCAGCGCAGATAGTTGATCTGGTAGACACGGCCATAGCGCTCACCGGGGGAGAAGCGCTCTTCCTCGGTGTTGTCGGCGCCTTCGACGTAGATGGCGTCGGCGGGGCAGGCCCAGGCGCACAGTTCGCAGCCGATGCACTTCTCGAGACCGTCGGGGTGCCGGTTGAGCTGGTGGCGGCCGTGATAGCGCGGCGCGGTCGGCGTCTTGACCTCGGGGTAGAGCTCGGTGTTCGGCTTCTTGAACATGGTGGCCGCGGTGACCATGAACCCGCCGAGGGGTTCCAGCAGACCGGGTTTCCGCTCCGCCTCCCCGCGCTTGCCGGCCGCCGGGGGTTCGGCGGGCATGGGCGGCACCGGGAATTCGGAGTAGGCGCGCGTCGAATCGGGATCCGGCGACGCCTGGGTGCGGTCGTCGCCCGCGTGCCCGGCCTTGAGCACCAGGCCCAGCAGCACCGCCGCGACCACGATCCCGCCGATCACCATGCCCGCGGTCTGGATGTGGGTGCCGTTGTCCTGCAACACCTTCAACGTCGCCACGAACATCACCCAGGCCAGCGAGACCGGGATCAGCAGCTTCCAGCCCAGGTTCATGAACTGGTCGTAGCGCAGACGCGGCAGGGTGCCGCGCAGCCAGATGAACACGAACAGGAACGTCCACACCTTGGCGGTGAACCACAGCATCGGCCACCAGCCGGAGTTCGCGCCCGACCACAGGCTGATCGGGAACGGCGCGTGCCAGCCGCCGAAGAACAGGGTGGTGGCCAGCGCGGACACCGTCGCCATATTGATGTACTCGGCCATCATGAACATGGCGAACTTCAGCGAGGAGTACTCGGTGTGGAAGCCGCCGACCAGCTCGCCCTCGGCCTCGGGAAGGTCGAAGGGGGCGCGGTTGGTCTCACCGACCATGGACACCGCGTAGATCAGGAACGACGGCAGCAGCAGGAAGACGTACCAGGTTCCGTACTGCGCCTTGACGATTCCGGAGGTGGACATGGTGCCCGAGAGCAGGAACACCGCCGCGAAGCACAGCGCCATGGCGATCTCGTAGGAGATCACCTGCGCGGTGGAACGCAGACCGCCCAGCAGCGGGTAGGTCGAACCGGACGCCCAGCCCGCCAGCACGATCCCGTACACGCCGACCGAGGCCATGGCAAGGATGTAGAGCACACCCACCGGCATATCGGTCAGCTGCAGCGGGGTCCGGTGCCCGAACATCGTGACCTGCGGCCCGAACGGGATGACCGCGAACGCCATCACGGCCGGAATCAGCGAGATCACCGGCGCGAGAATGAAGATCGGCTTGTCCACGATGGCCGGAATGATGTCCTCTTTGAGGAGCATCTTCACGCCGTCGGCGATGGACTGCAGGCTACCGCGCGGCCCCACCCGGTTGGGTCCGACGCGCATCTGCATGAACGCCACGATCTTTCGCTCGGCGTACACCGCAAGCATGGGGATCAACAACAAGAAGACGAAGATCCCGAGGGATTTGACGAGGACCAGCCACCACGGGTCGTGGCCGAACATGCCCAGGGTGTTCGCGTCAGGCCCGGAGGAGGCAGCCTGCGTAACCACGGAGGGCCCCGCGAACACCCTTATCAGGTCGAGCTCACTCACAGGTGGTCCTCCCGTCGAATGCGGACGATGTGGCCGGGCGTGGTGCCGAGTTGCACCAGCACGTCGGAGCCCGGCGAGTTCATGGGCAGCCAGACGACGCGGTCGGGCATCTCGGTGACGACCAGCGGCAGGGTGATGTGGCCGTGGTCGTTGCCGACCGTCACCGGATCGCCGGTGGTGACACCGATTTCGGCCGCGGTGTGCGCGGACAGCCGCACCACGGGGGTGCGGGCGGTGCCGGCCAGGTTCGGTTCCCCGTCCTGCAGGCGGCCGCGGTCGATGAGCATGCGCCACGAGGCGAGCACCGCGGTACCGGGATTAGGCTGGGCAAGCGGGCGCGGCGGCTGCACCGGGGTGGCGGCGGCCGGGCCGTCCCACGCCCCGAGGTCGGCCAATTCGGCTCGGGCGCTGGCCGCGTCGGGCAGGCCGAGTCGAATGCCCATCTCCTGGGCGATGGCGTCCAGCACCCGGTATTCGGGCATGGGCGCGGCTTGGCGGCGCACGGTGGAGTCGCGCAGGGCGGCGTCGAACTGACGGTGGCGGCCTTCCCAGGTGAGGAAGGTGCCGGTCTTCTCCATGGCCGAGGCCACCGGGAACACCACATCGGCGCGGTCGCTGATATCGCTGCGGCGCAGCTCCATCGACACCACGAACCCGGCGGCGTCGATGGCCCGCAGGGCCGCGTGCGGATCGGGCATATCGCCGACCTCGACGCCACCGATGAGCAGCGCGCCCAGCGACGGTGCGGCTGCGACGATGCCGGACAGGTCGCGTCCGGGAACTGTCGGGAGTTCGGTGATGCCCCACGCGGCCTGAACCTGGTGGCGTGCACCAGGATCCGTGAGGGGACGACCGCCCGGCAGCAGGTTGGGCAGGGCACCGGCCTCCAGTGCGCCGCGCTCACCGGCACGACGCGGGATCCACGCCAGAGCCGCGCCGGTCTCGTCCGACAGTCGCGCGGCGGCCGACAACCCGCCGGGGATACCGCCGAGGCGTTCCCCGGCCAGGATGATCGCGCCCGGTTCACGCAGCAGCTGCGCGACCTCGCCCAGGCGGGTGTATCCGGCCGTGGTCTCGTCGGTCTGGCCGGTCCGAATCGATTCCAGCACATGCGGTTCCGCGCCGGGCGCGGTGAGCAGGAGAGTGCCCGACATGCGCTGCAGGCCGCGCGTCACATACGGCGCGAGGGAGTAGATCGGGGTGCCGTTGCGGCGGGCGGCCTTGCGCAGCCGCAGGTACACGATCGGCGATTCCTCTTCCGCCTCGAACCCGACCAGCAGGACGAACGGCGCGCGTTCGAGTGCCGCGTAGTCGACCGTGACGCCGCGCCCCGCGATGCGGGCGGCCAGGAATTCGGCCTCCTCACCGGAGTGCTCCCGCGATCGGAAGTCGATGTCGTTGGTGTTCAACGCGACTCGCGCGAACTTCGAGTACGCGTACGCGTCCTCCATGGTGACGCGGCCACCCAGCAGCACCCCCGCCTTGCCGCGCGCGGACGCCAGCCCGCGTGCGGCGACGGTGATCGCCTCCGACCAGGAGGCGGGCTGCAAGGTCCCGTCCTTCCAGTTGCGCACCAATGGCGTGGTGAGCCGGTCGGGTTCGGTGGCGTAGGCGAACGCGAAACGGCCCTTGTCGCAGTTCCATTCCTCGTTGACCTGCGGATCGTCACCGGCCAGCCGGCGCATCACCTTGCCGCGGCGATGGTCGGTGCGCTGGGCGCAGCCCGACGCGCAGTGCTCGCACACCGCCGGGCTGGACACCAGATCGAAGGGCCGGGCACGGAAACGGTAGGTGGAGCCGGTGAGCGCGCCCACCGGGCAGATCTGCACGGTGTTGCCGGAGAAGTAGGAGTCCATCGGCTCCCCGGCGGCGATGCCGACCTGTTGCAGCGCACCGCGATCCATCAGTTCGATGAACGGGTCACCGGCCACCTGCTGCGAGAACCGGGTGCAGCGCGCGCACAGCACACAGCGTTCCCGATCCAGCAGGATCGCCGAGGACAGCGGAATCGGCTTCGGGTAGGTGCGCTTCTCCCCGTCGAAGCGGGATTCGGCGCGGCCGTTGGACATGGCCTGGTTCTGCAGCGGGCACTCGCCGCCCTTGTCGCACACCGGGCAGTCGAGCGGGTGATTGATGAGCAGCAGCTCCATCACCCCCTCCTGCGCCTTGGCGGCGACCGGAGAGGACAGCTGCGTGTGAATCACCATGCCCTCGGCCACGGTCTGCGTGCACGACGCGACGGGCTTGCGCTGGCCCTCGATATCGACCAGGCACTGCCGGCAGGCACCGACCGGATCCAGCAGCGGATGGTCGCAGAAACGTGGGATCTGGGTGCCGATGAGTTCGGCGGCCCGGATCACCAGCGTCCCCGGCGGGACGGAGACCGTTGTGCCGTCGATGGTTACGGTCACCAGGTCAGCGGGTGCCACCCCGCCGCTGGTACTGGAGTTAGCGATGGCGGTCATCGGATACTCGGTGCTGAGGTCTGCTCGCGAATGCGAGACATACAGCACCAGCCTCCTTCCGAGCGTTCTCGAGTAAGGGAAGTCTGTCGGTGGGGTCCGCTAGGCTTTTGTCTATGGAGGAGGTGGTGGGGTACAGCTACCGATTGCGACCGGGGCGCGACGCCGAGTCTGCGTTGTTTCAGGAGTGGCATCGCTGCCGCTTTCTGTGGAATGAGGCTGTCCACCAGTACAAGTCGGGCCGAAAGCCCACCTTCTCCACATTGAGCAAGCTTCTGACCTCCGCTCGCGCACGGTGTCAATGGCTCCGCGAAGGGTCCCAAGTAGCCCAACAGCAGATGCTGCGTACCTTTGCGCTCGCTCTCGACCACTCGTTTACGGCCAAGAACCGCCGAGGGCGCCCTAAACGCAAAGCGCGGAAGACGGCACACCCGTCTTTGGAATACACCAAGCGAGGGTCCAGTATCCGTGACCGACGATTGATACTGGCGAAGGGTCTGAGCATCCCGGTCGTCTGGTCGAGGGAGTTGCCGAGCGAACCTACGAGTGTGCGTGTCACCCATGACTCGCTTGGGCATTGGTATGCCACCTTCATTGTTCGTCGGACTGTTGAACCTCTTCCATCGACTGGCGCCGGAATCGGGATCGACTGGGGCGTCACCTGCACTGCCACCACCACCGATCCGGCGTTTGATCTGCCCCACCTTGGACACCGCAGCCGTTGTGCTGCGGAGCTGGCCCGAGCACAACGAAAGATGGCTCGACGCCGACGCGGCAAGATGGGACCCCAGTCCCGGGGTTTCCAGCGCGCCGCACATCAGGTGGCGAAGTTGAACAAACGAGCAGCCCGGCAGACGCGGCACGAGTCGCGTGTCTGGGCAAAAAAGGTTGTCAGTAAACATGACCTGATTGCCGTGGAGGACTTCCGTCCAGGCTTCTTGGCTAAGTCCACCATGGCCCGAAAAGCCGCGGACGCGGCAATTGGTGCAGCGAAAAATGAACTCATCGATCGTGGCATGCGGGCTGGCCGAAAGGTGGTGGTAGTTCAGCCCGCTTACACGACCATGACGTGTTCGAGTTGTTTTGCGAGAGCCAAGCAGCAACTTGGACTCGGAGAACGAACGTTCCAATGCCGCGAGTGTGGATACATGAGCGGTCGGGATCGAAACGCTGCCAGAGTGGTTCTGGCTGTGGCGGAACGCGGCCACACACGTGTTGATGACGTTAGCCAATCGGATCACCTCCTTCGGGCGGATGGTGCGGTTGCGGTCTGAGCGTGGAATCCCCCGTCTAGGCGGGGGAGGCGTTAACGCGCTCCTTCAGCCCAGAAGGTGGACCGGGCCGGATCGAACGGGCAGGCGCCGAGGCGGATGTGCTCGGCGTACTCGTCGCGGAAGTATTTGAGAGAGGAGAAGATCGGGCTGGCCGCACCGTCACCCAACGCGCAGAACGATTTGCCGTTGATGTTGTCGGCGATATCGGCGAGCTTGTCCAGATCGGTCTCGTGGCCCTGGCCGTTCTCCAGCCGCTGCAGCAGCTGGACCAGCCAGTAGGTGCCCTCTCGGCACGGCGTGCACTTGCCACACGATTCGTGCGCGTAGAACTCGGTCCAGCGCAGTACTGCGCGCACGACACATGTGGTGTCGTCGAAGATCTGCAGCGCCTTGGTGCCGAGCATGGAGCCCGCCGCCGACACGCCTTCGTAGTCGAGAGCGACATCGAGGTGCTCGTCGGTGAAGATCGGGGTGGACGAGCCGCCCGGGGTCCAGAACTTCAAGGTGTGGCCCTTGCGGACGCCGCCCGCGTAGGTCAGCAACTCCCGCAACGTGATTCCCAGGGGCGCTTCGTACTGACCCGGTCGGGTCACGTGACCCGACAGCGAGTACAGGGTGAACCCCGGCGATTTCTCGGTGCCGAAGGACCGGAACCACTCCACGCCATTGGCGATGATGGACGGCACGGACGCAATGGATTCCACATTGTTGACCACGGTCGGGCAGGCGTAGAGGCCCGCCACGGCCGGGAACGGCGGACGCAGCCGCGGCTGACCGCGCCGGCCCTCCAGGGAATCCAGCAGCGCGGTCTCCTCACCGCAGATGTACGCGCCCGCCCCGGCGTGCACCACGATCTCCAGATCGAAACCGGAGCCCTGGATGTTCGTGCCGAGATAGCCCGCGGCGTACGCCTGCCCGACCGCGGCCTGCAACCGGCGCAGCACATTCACGACTTCGCCCCGCACGTAGATGAAGGCGTGCGAGGCGCGAATGGCGTAGGCGGCGATGATGACCCCCTCGATGAGGGTGTGCGGCGTCGCCAGCATGAGCGGAATGTCCTTGCATGTCCCGGGTTCCGACTCGTCGGCATTGACCACCAGGTAGTGCGGCTTGACCGGCGCGCCGTCGGGCCCGGGACCCTGTGGGATGAAACCCCATTTCATGCCCGTCGGGAAGCCCGCGCCGCCGCGACCGCGCAGACCGGAGTCCTTGACGGTCGCGATGACCTCGTCGGGCTGCATGCGCAGCGCCTTGGGCAGCGCCTGGTAGCCGCCCTGGCGGCGGTAGGCCGCCAGGGTCCAGCCCTCGGGATCCGCCCAGTGTTTCGAGAGGACGGGTGTCAGAGCAGGCCGTTGGGAGGTATGGCCGTTCGTCACTGAGCGCCTCCGGTCGAATCCTGTTCGGCGACATGCAGACCGGCGAGGGTGGCGGGCCCGGCGGCGCCGTCGGTGGCGCCGGGACGCTGATCCTCGTAACCGGCCAGAATGCGGGCGGTCTCCCGGAAGGTGCACAGCGGGATGCCGCTGCGCGACCCGGTGACCTGTTCGCCGCGGCGCAGCGAATCCACCAGGCCCTTGGCCGATTCCGGGGTCTGGTTGTCGAAGAACTCCCAGTTGACCATCACCACCGGCGCGTAGTCGCAGGCGGCGTTGCATTCGATGTGCTCGAGGGTGACCGCGCCGTCGGCGGTGGTCTCCCCGTGCTTGATCCCCAAGTGCTGCTTGAGTTCCGCGAGGATCTGATCGCCGCCCATCACCGCACACAGGGTGTTGGTGCAGACGCCGACGTGATAGTCACCGGTCGGCAGGCGCCGGTACATCGAATAGAACGTCGCCACCGCGGTGACCTCGGCGTCGGTCAATCCCAGCTGCTCGGCGCAGAATTCGATGCCGGTGCCCGAGACGTACCCCTCCACCGATTGCACGAGGTGCAAAAGGGGAAGCAGTGCCGAACGCGAATGCGGATAGCGCTCGATGATCTCCTGAGCCTCGACGTGCAGCCGGTCGCGCACCTGCTCCGGATAGGGGATGGGCCGCGTGGTCAGGTTGAGCAGGATCTCGGTCATCGGTCGACACCACCCATCACCGGGTCGATGGAGGCGACCGAGGCGATCACGTCGGCCACCAGGCCGCCCTCGCACATGGCCGCCACCGCTTGCAGATTCGTGAACGACGGGTCGCGGTAGTGGACCCGATACGGCCGGGTGCCGCCGTCGCTGACCATGTGCACGCCCAGCTCGCCGCGCGGCGACTCGACGGCCACGTATACCTGGCCGGGCGGCACCCGCAGGCCCTCGGTCACCAGTTTGAAGTGGTGGATGAGCGCTTCCATGGAGGTGCCCATGATCTTGCCGATGTGCGCGGGGGAGTTGCCGAGCCCGTCCGGCCCGAGCTGCAAATCGGCAGGCCATGCAATTTTCTTGTCCTCCACCATGACCGGGCCCGGCCGCAGCTTGTCGAGGCACTGCTCGACGATCTTGACCGATTCCTTCATCTCGTTAACGCGGATGAGGTAGCGGCCGTAGCAGTCGCAGCCGGTGTCGACCTGCACGTCGAATTCGTAGTTCTCGTAACCGCAGTACGGCTGGGACTTGCGCAGATCGTGCGGCAGGCCGGTGGCGCGCAGCACCGGTCCGGTGATGCCGAGCGCCATGCAGCCGGTCAGATCCAGGTAGCCGACATTGCGGGTGCGGGCCTTCCAGATGGGGTTCTCGTTGAGCAGCAGTTCCATATCGCGCAGGCGTTTGGGCAGCAGGTCCAGCAGTTCGCGGACCTTCTGCACGCCGTCGTCCGGGAGGTCCTGGGCGACGCCGCCGGGGCGGATGTAGGCGTGGTTCATGCGCAGACCGGTGATGGTCTCGAACACGTCCAGGATCAGTTCGCGTTCGCGGAAGCCGAACAGCATCGGGGTCAGCGCCCCCAGTTCCATGCCGCCGGTGGCCAGCGCCACCAGGTGCGAGGAGATGCGGTTGAGTTCCATGAGCATGACGCGAATGACGTTGGCGCGCTCGGGAATATCGTCGGTGATGTCGAGCAGCCGTTCCACGCCCAGGCAGTACGCCGTCTCGTTGAAGAACGGCGACAGGTAGTCCATGCGGGTGACGAAGGTCGTGCCCTGCACCCACGGCCGGTATTCGAGGTTCTTCTCGATGCCGGTGTGCAGATAGCCGATGCCGCAGCGGGCCTCGGTGACGGTTTCGCCCTCGATTTCGAGAATGAGCCGCAGCACCCCGTGGGTGGAGGGGTGCTGCGGTCCCATGTTCACGACGATGCGTTCCTCGGCGGCCCCGTCGAGGGCATTGCGAATCTCGTCCCAGTCGTTGCCGACCACGGTGACCGCGCGTTCGGGGCGTTCCGCGGTGGCGGGCTGGGACTTGCTCGGTTCATTTTCAAAGATGCCGATGTCGTTCATCAGGAGTACGACCTCCGCTCATCGGGCGGCGGGATGCGCGCGCCCTTGTATTCGACCGGGATTCCGCCGAGCGGATAGTCCTTGCGCTGCGGGTGGCCACGCCAGTCGTCGGGCATGGCGATACGGGTCAGCGAGGGGTGACCGTCGAACAGGATGCCGAAGAAGTCGTAGGTCTCCCGCTCGTGCCAGTCGTTGGTCGGGTAGACCGAATACAGCGACGGAATGTGCGGATCCGCGTCCGGCGCAGACACTTCCAGCCGCACCCGGCGGTTGTGGGTGATGGAGTTCAGGTGATACAGCGCGTGCAGTTCGCGCCCGGTGTCCTCGGGGTAGTGCGCCCCGCTCACCCCCAGGCACAGCTCGAACCGCAGGGCTTCGTTGTCGCGCAACGTCTTCGCCACCCGCACCAGATGCTCACGGCGCACGTGCAGGGTCAGCTCACCCCGGAAGACGACGATCTTCTCGATCGCCTCCTCGAATCCCTTGGCCAGCGCCAGGCGCAGGTGCGCGATGATCTCGTCGAAGACGGGGCCGTAGGGCGGAGGCGTGGAGCCGGGCATGTTGATGGTGCGCACCAACCGGCCGTAGCCGGAGGTGTCGCCGGTGCCCTTGACCCCGAACATGCCGGTGCGCACGCCGATCACTTCGTCGGCGGGCGCTGGCGGCTCGGCGGATTCGGTTGTCGCCTGGGTGTTTTCGTCAGGTTCCACGGCCGCCTCCGGTGGGCTTTCCGTGCCGGCGGGTGCATCGAAGGTCATCGCAGCAGCCCCTTCAGCTGAATGGTCGGGGTGCTGGCGAGCGCGGCGGCCTCGGCGGCGCGCACGGCTTCTTCGCGGTTGACGCCGAGCGGCATCTCCTGAATCTTCTCGTGCAGCTTCAGGATCGCGTTCAACAGCATCTCCGGCCGCGGGGGGCAGCCGGGCAGGTAGATGTCGACCGGCACGATGTGGTCGACGCCCTGCACGATGGCGTAGTTGTTGAACATGCCGCCCGAGGATGCGCAGACGCCCATGGCCAGCACCCATTTCGGTTCGGTCATCTGGTCGTAGACCTGGCGCAGCACCGGGGCCATCTTCTGGCTCACCCGGCCCGCCACGATCATCAGATCGGCCTGGCGGGGGGAGGCGCGGAACGCCTCCATACCGAAGCGGGCGATATCGAATCGCCCGCCACCCGTGGCCATCATCTCGATCGCGCAGCACGCCAAGCCGAACGTCGCCGGCCACAGCGAACTCTTGCGCAGATAGCCGGCCAAATCTTCCACCGTGCTCAGCAGAAAGCCGCTGGGCAGTTTCTCCTCGAGACCCATGTCGGACTACATCTCCCGGATCGGGACGCCCCGGACAGTGCGCGGCGTCTTGTGTGAATTGGCTTGCGCGCCAATCAATCCCAGCTGAGCCCGCCACGCCGCCATTCGTAGGCGTAGGCGACCGAGACGTTGAAGACGAACAACGCCATCGCCGCCAGTCCGAACACTCCGAGCGCATCGAAGTGCACGGCCCACGGGTAGAGGAACACGATCTCGATGTCGAAGATGATGAACAGCATGGCGGTGAGGTAGTACTTCACCGGAAAGCGTTGGCCGGCAGCATTTCCCGGCCCGCCGCCGACGGCGTGCGGGGTCGGTTCGATACCGCACTCATAGGCTTCGAGCTTGGCCCGGTTGTAGCGTTTGGGGCCGATGAGGGCCGCCAGGAAAATCGAGAACACCCCGAACGCGGCGGCGACCGCGCCGAGGACAAGGGTCGGCACTTCTATGTTCACAACAGAACTACCCCTCCTGCGAGCTGGACAACGCATGACGGATGGCAGCAGCGAGTGAGGCGGCGGCGTCGTTGATACCGATGTCATTGATACCGGAGCCCGCGCTCGTGTGAGCTACGGCACAGATTACAACCCGGACCAGAAGATACATGACGATTCGCGATTGCGTTTGATCGAATTCGGAACGGTCTTTTATGACCGAATCGACGCAATCGCGGATGTCACGTGACAGGGAAACGCGCTGATCACAGCGCGGTGCGAGATCGGCCGAAGATCAGGCCGGAGAGCTTTGGCGGACGAGCCGCGCGGCGGCGGGATTCAGGCCGCGAAGCTATTACCGAGCACACCGAGCACGGCGTCGGTGAGGCGGATCGGGTCGATGGGATGCGAGACCGCGGCCTCGGCCCGCGACCAGTTCGCCAGCCAGGCATCGTCGGGGCGACCGGTCACCACCACAATCGGTGGGCAGTCGGCGATTTCGTCCTTGAGCTGCTTGGCCAGGCCGAGCCCGCCCGTGGGGGCCGATTCGCCGTCGAGGATCAGCAGATCCAGGCCGCCGGCGTCCATGCGCTCGACCACGACCGGCCCGGTCGCCACCTCGTGATACTCGATGGGCGGCAGGTCCGGGTGCGGTCGTCTGCCCAGCGCCACCATGATCTGGCTGCGGGTATCGGCATCATTGCTGTAGACGAGGACCCGCACGGCGGCGGGACGTTTCGCATCGGCGGCCACGTTCCGCATGCTACGTGCCTGGTGGGGGCGCGCGGGGCAGCTTCGCCCGAACTCGCGCGCGCGTCGCGGATTCGCCTGTCGCACAACACGGTGATGCGGGGTTATCGGTGAGCCGCGTCCGGTAGGGTCCCGCGGACGAGGGGAGATGACATGGCGAGGCGACCATTCGGGCATGACTCACCCGATCATCCGGTCCTGAATCTCGCGGTGACGCGGCCTCCCGGGTCCGACGCCGCGCATGGTTCTGGAACACCGTGGCGAAACCGGGCTTCCAGCCGAGTGATGCGGCGATGTCGGCATGGCGCGCAAACCTGCGGCGACTGCCACCGGCTAGCGTCGGAGGTTCATCGAGTGAAGGAGAGCGCATGCCTGCCGAATCCGTGGACGTCGTGGTGGTCGGGATGGGCCCCGGCGGTGAGGACGTCGCCACCCGGCTGGCGAAGGCCGGACTGTCGGTGGTGGGTGTCGAGGGGCGGCTGGTCGGCGGCGAATGCCCCTACTACGCCTGTGTTCCCACCAAGATGATGGTGCGGGCCGCGGGTGCGCTGGCCGAGGCGCGGCGGGTCGGCGAACTCGCGGGAACCGCGGCGGTGCAGCCGGATTGGGGGCCGGTGGCGGCCCGGATCCGCGACGAGGCGACCGACGATTGGGACGATGCGGCGGCGGTGGAGCGCTTCGAGAAGGCGGGCGGGCGCTTCGTGCGCGGCTGGGGGCGGATCAGCGCTCCCGGTGAGGTGACGGTGGCGACCGGCGACGGCGAGCGAGTGTTCGCCGCCGGGCGGGCGATCGTGCTGAATCCGGGGACGGCTCCGGCGATTCCGTCGCTGGACGGGCTGGAAGGCACGCCGTACTGGACCAATCGGGACGCGGTGCCCGCTACCGAGGTGCCGGAGTCGTTGATCGTGCTCGGCGGCGGACCGGTCGGTGTGGAATTCGCGCAGATCTTCGCGCGGTTCGGGGCGCGGGTGACCGTCGTGGGACGGCTGGTGCCGCGAGACGAGCCGGAAGCCGGACGGTTGCTGGCGGACGTGTTCGCGCGCGAGGGCATCGAGGTGCGCAGCGGTGCGCATGGAACGGCGGTGCGCTACGACGGGCAGGAGTTCGCGCTCGAACTCGACAGTGGCGAGACCGTGCGGGCGGCACGGCTGCTGGTTGCGACGGGACGTCGGACCGATCTGGCGGCGTTGGGAATCGGGGCGGTCGGACTCGACGAGAACGCGAAGTCAATCCCCGTGGACAACCGGATGCGAGCCGCCGACGGCGTGTGGGCCATCGGAGACGTCACCGGAGCCGGGGCGTTCACGCACGTGTCGATGTATCAGGCGCGCATCGCGGCGCAGGACATTCTCGGCGACGGCGACGAGGTCGCCGCCTACCATGCGGTACCACGCGTGACCTTCACCGATCCGGAGATCGGGGCGGTCGGTATGACAGAGGAGCAGGCCCGCGCCGCCGGGCTGAACGTCCGGATCGGATACACCGAAGTGCCCGCCTCCGTACGTGGTTGGATCCACAAAACGGACAACGACGGGTTCATCAAAGTCGTCGAGGACGCCGCACGCGGGGTGCTCGTCGGCGCGACCTCGGCGGGGCCGCAGGGCGGCGAAGTATTGAGCGCGCTGGCTGTCGCCGTGCATGCCGAAGTCCCGACCGCGACGTTGCGGCAGATGATCCTCGCCTACCCGACCTTCCATCGCGCCGTCGAATCCGCGCTCGATTCCCTCACCGGAAGTTAGGCATCGGGGCGTAAATCGTTGCTGGTCACGCTCGGGCATCGGGGTCATTCTGATAGCCGTAGATAGTCCCGAGCGTTGGGCGGTGGGCATGCGAATCTCGGAAATTCTGCGCCGTAAGGGCAGCGGCGTCGTCACGATTGCACCGGATGCCACGGTGCGCGAACTGCTGGCAGTGCTGTCGGCACACAATGTGGGCGCGGTGATCGTCTCGGCCGACGGCGTCGCGCTATCCGGCATCGCCTCGGAACGAGATGTGGTGCGCCGCCTGCATACGAGGGGCGCGGCCCTGCTCGACGAGCCGGTGTCCTCGATCATGACCGCGGCCGTGCACACCTGCCGGCCCGACGACGATGTCGAAACCCTCAACGCCACCATGACCGAACATCGCATCCGGCATCTGCCGGTGGTGCGGGACGGGCGGATGGTCGGCATCGTCAGCATCGGCGACGTGGTCAAAAGCCAGATCTCCGAGCTGGAGACCGAGCGAGAGGCGCTGGTGCGCTACCTCCACGGTTAACATCCCACTGTGGAATCCGAAATATCAACGCCCGAGGACACTCTCGCCGATTTCACCGCGCGAGTGATCAGCCTCGAAGGCGACGACAAGACCGTGTACGTCGCAGGGGCCGGGCCGGCGGTGATCGTCATGCCGGAAATGCCCGGCATCAGCCCGGATGTGCTGCGGTTCGCGCGCTGGGTCCGCGACGCCGGGTTCACCGTCTACGTGCCGTCGCTGTTCGGGGTCGATGGGGCGTATCCGACCGCGGAACTGGGGGACCGGGTCTCGCGGAAGGCGTGTGTCAGCAAGGAGTTCCGGGCCTTCGCCGGGGGCGGGACCAGTCCGGTTGCCGTGTGGTTGCGGGCGCTGGCTCGACTCGCGCATGGCGAATCGGCCGGGCCGGGCGTGGGTGCGGTCGGGATGTGCTTCACCGGGAACTTCGCGTTGACCATGACGCTCGAACCGGCGGTCATCGCGCCGGTGATCAATCATCCCTCGCTGCCGCTCGACGATCCGGCCGGGCTCGAGCTGTCGCCCGAGGACGCGACCGCGATCGCGGAGCGTTTCGAGCGTGACGATCTGCGCGCGCTCGCCTATCGGTTCGACAACGACAAATGGTGCACCGGACAGCGTTTCGCCGCGTATACGCAGTTGCTCGGCGACCGGTTCGACGGGCGGGTGCTCTCCGGTGAGCACGCGAATCCGACGCCGCCGCCGTTCTTCGCGCAGATCGTGCAGACCCCGCACAGTGTCGTCACCGCGCACCTCGTCGACGAGGACGGCCACCCCACCATTCAGGCGCGCGACGAGATTCTGGCGTATCTGCGCGACCGGCTCCATCCGGCCTGACGCACCGCACCCGAGTCGGACACTCCTGCCGATTTTCTCTCGGGCGATCCGAGGGTGAATCATGATCGGTTGATGAGGTGTTGTCCGATGGGGATGGGTAGGTCGCGAGCTGTGTTGTCCAGAACGAATCTTCGGTCGGCGCATCGGGTTTCGGGTGGGTTTCGGGGTTCGTGGTGAGGGGGCCCATCAGCCGCGGGATGTTTCTGCGGGGTGCGCTGGGGGTCGTGGTCGCCGGGGTCGGGGCGGCCGGGGCCGTGCGGGTGGCGACCTCGGATGTGGCGTCCGGGGCGGAATTGTCCGGCAATCCGTCCAGCGTTCCGACCGTCTCCGGGACCGTGGGCAGCGGGGCGCGCTGGCGTGGACTGCAGAACAAGCTGCGCGGGCGGGTGATCCTGCCCGGGGATCCGGGATATCCGGCGGCCAAGGAAGTTTTCAATACGCGGTTCGACGGCGAGATGCCCACGGCCATCGTGCAGGTCGCCTCCGCCGACGATGTGGCGACCGTGTTCGGCTTCGCGGCCGAGAACGAGCTGAAGGTGGCGGCGCGGGCGGGCGGGCACTCCTATGCCGGACTGTCCACGGCCTCGGGCACGGTGATCGTCGATGTGCGGGGGTTGCGGGGCGTGCAAGCCTCGGCCGGGCAGGCCGTCGTCGCGCCGGGGCACACGCTCTACGAGGTGTATCAGGAGCTCGATCGGACCGGGCAGAGCCTGCCCACCGGGATGTGCCCCAGCGTCGGCATCGCGGGGCTCACCCTGGGCGGCGGCTACGGATACGATTCGCGCGCACACGGATTGACGTGTGACCGGCTCCTCGCGGCGACGCTCGTGCTGCCCGACGGGAGCATCACCGAGGTGACGGCGACCGAGCGGCCCGATCTGTTCTGGGCGTTGCGGGGCGGCGGGCCGCTGTTCGGGATCGTCACCTCGTTCACGTTCGAGACGATTCCGGCGTTGACGAAAGACGTGGTGCGCCTGACCTTCTCGGGCGAACAGGCGGAACAGGTCGTCAACGGCTGGCAGCAGTGGCTGCGCGACGCCCCGCGCGAGCAGTGGGCCGACGTCAGCCTCGACGCCGACGGCGAGGGCGGCCTGCACTGCTGGATGCAGCTGGTCTGCGCGGAAGGCACCGCCGAAACCGTCACGGCCGCACTCGTCGACGCCATCGGCATCCCCCCGCTGACCACCGACCCGCGCACCCTCTCCCACATGGACACCGTCCTCTACCTCGCCGGCGGCACCGCCGACCAACCCCGCGCCGCCTTCACCAACGGCTCCGACATCGTCTCCACCCTCACCCCCGACACCGTCACCGGCGTCGTCGCCGCCCTCACCCGCTACTCCAGCGTCGGCGGCACCGGCTGGGTCCAGATCAACACCCTCGACGGCGCCCTGCGCGACCTGCCACCCACCGCCACCGCCTACCCCTGGCGCACCCACGCCGCCATGATCGAATGGGGCGCCTACGAACCCATCCCGCACGACTCCGCCCTCGCCTACATCACCGACGCCCACACCGCCCTGGCCCCCCACTCCGCCGGCGCCTACATCAACTACCTCGAACCCGGCGACCCCCTCTCCCGCTACTACGGCCCCAACCACCCCCGCCTTGCGGCCCTCCGCACCCAAGTAGACCCCCACAACCTAATCCACACAGTCCTCAACCCCTAGCCAGCTCGCGGTGCCGCAGCCCGCTCTTGTCACCCCGCCCGCAGCCCCACGCACCCTCAAGTAGACCCCGCAACCGGATCCATATGGTCCTCGAACCCGCGCCAGTTGCGGAGTGGAGAGCCTGCTCTCCGCCAACGCCGCCTGGGCGAGCTGGGCGTCAACTACGAAGGCTTCCAGCAGGGCCTGGCCGAAACAGCGTGAACGCCAACGGCTCTCGCGGCCCAGCTCGCGACTACCGATAGAGGTCGCGAAGGGCTTCTCGGATGCCGGCGGCGTCCGGCGGGTCGCGGCGTTCGATGCCGGTGACCACCTCCGTGACGCGCCAGAAGTTCGATGGGACAAGGCGGCCCGAGGTCACGGCGGTGAGCGTGACGTCAGCCGCCTCGTCGGGCTTGTCGGCCGCCACCAGCGCCAGGCCGAGATCGATATTGGCGGTGGCGATTCGACGGGGCCGCGTTCGGGCGCTGCCGACGAGTTCGGTGAGGACGTGCCGTGCGTAGGTCTCCGCGGCTGGGTCGCCCAGCCAGGCCAGCGTGGTGGCTACGTAGGAGTCGGATTTCGCTGGGTCGTATCGGAAGTGGTGCTCGGGGCGATCCGGCGTCCGCAGCCCGGCGACGAGGCGGGCGACGCGTCGCAACGCATCATAGGTGCCGCCGCGATCGCCCAGCCGCGCCAGCGCCCGACCCTCCTGGGCGGTCGCTTGGATGTGTGCCGATGAGGTGTCCGGTGCGACAGCTTGCGCGGCGCGCGAAAGTTCCACCGCCGCTGCGTAATCGCGCGCGATCAGACGGCTCCAAGCCGATGTCTCGAGGCACCATCCGACAATCTCCGGATGCCCGGCCTCGTCACCGATCGCACGGGCCAGCCGGAGCCGACCCGCGGCGGCCAACGGCAGACCGAGATCGATTTGGCATGTGCCCGCCAACAACGACATCCAGCCCACCGCGACCACCAACCGCCGGTATTCGGCCAGCGTCTTCTTGCCGTCCATCATGCGCGCGGCCAGGCCCAGGTACTGATCGACCTGTGCCAGTAGCTGATCCGGCCGGGTCGTCGGATAGGCCGCTGCGAGATCGTCGACGGCGGCTTCCAGACGCTCGAGATTGCCGCTGCCGATATCGCTGCCCGAGACTCGCCGCATCCACTCGAGGGTTGCGAGCCCGTCGTCGTTCGCCACCCCTCCGACGATCGCGTCACGACCGAGAGTTCGTTCATAGGCGGTCACGACCTCCACCGTGACCGGCCGCCGCCCAGTCTCGATCAAGCTCAGGTACGACGCCGCGAAGTGCGTACGCCGCGCCATTTCGCGCAATCCGATCCCGGCCGCCTCCCGGGCGGACCGCAATATCGAGCCAAGTTCCATTCGTCCCTCGTCGATTGGAAACACCTTGTCAACACCGTATCCAGGAGCGATAGGTCCACGCGGCCGTAGCGTCGACTCAGCACCATTCCATCAGATTCGGCACCTCGGTAACGCAGAAGAGCGCGTCGAATCCTTCCGATGCACGAGAGGGGACTCGGATGAATCCCGGAGCGATCGGTTACCTGCGGCAGGATGTGTCGGGGGCGCGGCGGCAGTGGGACGAGTTGCGGATTCGGAGCTTGGCGGCGCGGTTGGGGTATGACCTGCGGAAGGTTGCGGTGTTCGGGCCGGAGACGGATCGGCCCAGCTATCGGCTGCGGGTGCTGGTGGGGAATCTCGGGGTCGATGCGGTGATCGTGCCGGGGCTCGAACATTTCGAGAATGGGCGGGTACCAGAGGATCTCGTGCAGCGGGCCGACGTGATTACCGTCAGTCCGGAGGAAACTTTTGCGCGCTGGCTGATTCCGCCGGACAGTGCGGCTGATATGGGCTCGCGGTAGGGGAGTGGCCGGTTAATGCTGCGGCGCGAGCCAACCCGCGTCGAGCAACTGCTTCGCCAGGTCGTCGGCTTGGCGGACGCCGGCCTGGAAGGCCGTCGGCCACACGGTTATGGGATCCGGAGCCGTTGCGGCTGCGTCGAATACGTCGATCGTGGCGGCATCCGGACCGAAGCGGACCAGCGTGGTGACCTTCGTCGTCGCGAGCTCGGACTGGAGGTATTCCGCCGGGAATCGGTGTGCCAGGGGGTCGATGACCAGCAGGAGGTCCGAGTCCGGGGCGACGTCGGCGTTGGTGGGCGACCACAGAGCGCCGTCGATGTAATACCGGTCGGCCACGACGACGGGTGGAAAGAGTCCGGGAAAGGAACGGCTCGCGGTGACAGCGGTGGCCAAAGGCACGCCGCTGCCGCGATGCCAGACCTGGCGCTCGCCACCGGCCGCGTCCACGACGACCACCCGCAGCCTGTCGTCCGGCCACTCGCCGCCACCGACCAGCCATTCCATCGGCGCGATGTGCACCGGCTGCGCCGGCTCCTTTGCCATCGCCAACTCACATGCCTTGCGCCGCAAGCCATCCCGTTCCGCCGTCCGATCGAACAGCGCGGCAGCAGCGGCCGTGAGCAACTCGACATCAACGGCCACGGGCGGTTGCGCACCGCCCGGAGGACGCGGATCCTCGGCAAACGAATCCAGATCCCGCCCCACAACAAGCGCGGCCCCCACAATCGCCCCGGCGGACGTCCCGACAATCACATCGGCCGACCCCAACTCGACCCCCCGCCGCCCCAATTCAGCCGCCAGCCCCGCCATCCAAGCCGCCCCTACGACTCCACCCCCGCCCAGCACCACAGCCCACCGAACAGCCACTCGATCGCCCCCGCAACTCTCCATGCCCCGATCCTAACGAAATCGGCACCTTCGACCCCGAAGGCAACCTCTACATCTCAGACCTCTACACCGGCGGCATCGGCCGCCTCATGCGAGTCGACCCGTCCACCGGCACCGTCTGCCAACTCGCATCCACCGAACCGATCACCGCCGTCGCAGTCACCCCCACCGGCAACCTCATGCTCTCCACCGAACTCGGCAACCTCCTCCGCGCACAACTCTGACCGCAACCAAGATCAGGGAGCTCTCAGCGCGGAATTTTGTCCCAATCCCCGCGCTGAGAGCTCCCTGATCTTGAAGTGCTATTTGTCGAGGGCGCCGATTAGGGTGTTGAGGCCTGATTGGACTGCTGCGCGTTGGGCGGGGGTGAGGTGGTCGAGGGCGGCGGCGAAGCGTTGGATGCGGGCGGAGGTGAGGCCGGTGACCAGGTCGTGGGCGGCGGTGGTGGCGGTGAGGAGTTGGGCTCGGCCGTCTTCGGGGTCGGCGCCTCGGGTGAGGTAGCCGGCCTTTTCGAGGCCGGTCACTATGCGCGACATCGTTGGCGCGCTGACTCTTTCGATGGAGGCGAGATCGCCCAGGCGGAGGGGGCCGGAGCGGGCGACGGTGGCCAACGCCGAGGCTGCGCCGGGGCTGAGGGCCCCGATGTCGCCGGAGTGGCGCAAGAGGCGCAGCAGGCGGCCGATGGTGTGGTACAGGTCGGCGGCCTCGGTGAGCTGGTCGGGGTCGGCGACGCTCGTGGGCTCGGGCAGGGTCATCTCCTCCGGTCAGATTCCCTCGCGGGCGGCTTCGCGGAGTTCGGCCGCCTCGTCCGCAACTTTGGGGCTACCGGCGAACCAGGAGGCCACCGCGCCGATCAGCATCATAATCGCGGCGCCCAGGAAGACCACGACCAGACCCGAGTGGAACGGTCCGGAGATCAAGTGCGGGAAGAACTCCTGACCGGTGAGGGTGTCCTTCTGCACGCCCGGCTGGTCGAGGACGCCGGTCGGGCCGAGCAGCGCCTTGATCGGGTTCACGCCCAGGAAGGCGGCGAACAGGCTGCCGACCGGAGGCAGGCCGGAGATCTCCCCGGCGACGTTGGCGGGCACGCCCTGCGCCTGCAGACCCGAATTCATCGCGCCCGGCAGCGTATTGGACAGGCCGATGATCATCAGCGAGAAGAACACGCCGATCGACAGCGCCATACCGCCATTGAGCAGGGTGCCGCGCATACCAGAGGCAACACCGCGCTGCGAGGCCGGCACCGCCGACATCACCTCGGCGGTATTGGGGGAGGCGAACATGCCCGAGCCCAGGCCGTTGAGCGCGATGATCAGCGCGAACGCCCAGTAGGAGAAGTCGACCGGCAGGACCACCAGCAGGACGAAGGTGATCGCGGTGATCGCCATGCCCAGCGTCGCGAACAGTCGCGGGCCGTAGAGGTCCGACAGCTTGCCCGAAACCGGGCCTGCCACAAGGAATCCCACGGTCAGCGGCAGCAGGTAGATGCCCGCCCACAGCGGTGTGGACTCGTAGTCGAAGCCGTGCAGCGGCAGCCAGATGCCCTGCAGCCAGATGATCAGCATGAACTGGAGGCCGCCGCGGCCCAGCGACGACATCAGGCCGGCCAGGTTGCCGAGCCCGAACGCCCGGATCTTGAGCAGCGACAGATGGAACATCGGCTGCTCGACCTTGGTCTCGATCCAGCAGAACAGCACCAGCACCGCGAGACCGCCGAACACCCCGGCCAGCACCCACGGGTTGGACCAGCCGGTGGTCGAATCCCCATACGGCTGAATGCCATAGGTGATACCGGTCAACAGCGCGGTCAGGCCGACCGCGAAGGTGACGGTGCCCGGAATGTCGAGCGAGCCCGCATTGCGCTGCCCGTTGTCGTGCAGCGACCGATACGACCACACCGTGCCGAGAATGCCGAACGGAACGCTCACCCAGAAGACGGCCTTCCAATCCCACTGCGCGAGCAGACCGCCCAGCAGCAGACCCAGGAACGAACCCGCCACGGCCGCAACCTGATTGATGCCCAGCGCGAACCCACGCTGCTCGGCCGGGAACGCGTCGGTGAGGATGGCGGCCGCATTGGCCATCAACATCGCACCGCCGATGCCCTGGAACACCCGCCACCCGATGAGCCACACCGCGCCGCCGCCGTGCGTGAACGGATCGAACGACAACGCGACCGCCGCCACCGTGAAGATCACGAACCCGTAGTTGTAGATCTTCACCCGCCCGACCATGTCGCCGAGCCGCCCGAACATGACCACCAGCACCGCGGACGCGAGCAGGAAGCCCATCATCATCCACAGCAGGTAGCTCACATTGCCCGCCGCCAGCGGATTCAGATCGATCCCCCGGAAGATGTCCGGCAGCGAGATGATCACGATCGACGAGTTGATCGTCACCATGAGCATGCCCAGCGTGGTATTCGACAACGCCACCCACTTGTAATGCGGATGATCATGCTCGATCCGGAGCCTCCTCCGAATGGTCTGGACATCACCGGCATCCACACCGGTGGTAGGGGCCGCAGCCATCAGAGCCTCCCGCAAATCAACGAACGAACAGCCCCAAATATAGTTGCATGTCGCTAACTAATGAAATTGTGCGTCGGCTCACTCTCCGGAACCCGCCGCTGACCGGGGAATGCGCAGGAACGCTCGGACTGCGGGATGGGGGCTGCGGCGGTAGCGTCGGGCGGCGTGGCAGGGGTGGTTGTCGGCACGGGTCGACGTGGGTTGGAAGTTGGGGCGGCTCCGCGGTTCGCGGTCGGTTGGGTGGTGGGGGTGGGGGTGGTTTTTGCCGTTGTGGCTGGGGTGGCTGCTATGCGGTATGGGTATTACTACGACGAGTTGTATTTCATTGCTGCCGGGAAGCGGCCGGGGTTCGGGTATGTGGATCAAGGGCCGTTGGTGCCGTTGGTGGCGCGGGGGATTGATTGGGTGGTGCCGAGGTCGTTTGGGGCACTGCGGATTCCGGCGGTGATGGCGTCGCTGGTGGTCGTTAGGGTTGGTGGGGCTATTGCGCGGGAGTTGGGGGGTGGGCGTGGGGCGCAGGTGTTGGCGGCGGGGGTCTGCGCCACGTCGGTGGTTGTGCTGGGGCAGGCGCAGACGTTGTCGACCAATGGGATCGACACGGCGCTTTGGGCGGTGGTGACGTTGCTGCTGGTGCGGTGGGTGCGGACTCGGCGGGACTGGTTGTTGGTCGCGGCGGGGGTGGTGACGGCGGTGGACGTGCAGGTCAAGTGGCTGGTGCCGGTCCTTTGGGTTGCGGTGGTTATTTCTGCGGGGTGGGTGGGGCCGCGAGAGTTGTTGCGGCGGAAGGCGTTGTGGTGGGGGCGGGGGTGGCGCTCGTGGCGGCGGCGCCGGGGATGGTGTGGCAGGGCGGGCATGGGTGGCCGCAGTGGAGGATGGGGGCGGTGGTTCGGGGGCAGACCGGTGGGTGGGGTGGGTCGGTGTGGTTCGTGCCGTCGGTGTTGCAGGGGTGGGGGCTGGTTGGCGCGATCGTTGTGGTGTGCGGGGTCTGGCAGTTGTTGCGGGCGGAGCGATTTCGGGCCTACCGATTTCTGGGGGTTGCGTTTCTTCTGGTGGTGGCGGCTTTCGCGATCGGGGGCGGGCGGACCGGATACGGGGCCGGGGCTTATCCGATGGTGATCGCGGCTGGGTGTGTGGCGTTGACGACGATGCGTGGGCGCTGGCTGCGGATTGCCGCGGGGCCGGTCGTCGTGGTGTCGGTGGTGGCGGCCGTGGTGTACACGACGCCGTGGCGTGCGGCGTCCGAGTTCTCGCCCGCCGCCAATCGCGCTGCCGCGCTCGGGCCTTCGGTCTACAGCGAAGGTGGCTGGGCGGAACTCACAGCAGCGACAGTGAGCGCTTACCGCATGCTGCCTGCCACACAGCGCGGTGATGCCGTTGTCGTGACGCAGTGGTATGTGCAGGCGGCGGCGCTCGATCATGACCGGGAGGCGGCGGGACTGCCGGCGGTGTTCAGTCCGAATCGTGGGTTCGGGTATTTCGGTACGCCGCCCGATACCGCTCGTACGGTGGTGTACGTCGGCAGCGACGAGCAACAGCTGAGTCGCTGGTTCGCGAGCGTTTCCCCGGTAGGCCGAATGGACTATCGGCTCGGGATTCCCGGGATAACTCGAGACGTCACCCTGTGGGCGTGCACCGGACCGAGGCAGGACTGGTCCGCGCAATGGCCGCGCATGCGGAATTTGTGAGCGATTCGATCGTGAACTGGCGCAACACAGTTCGACGTGTCAGCTGATCGGTGTCGCGGAGTCGCCGGAGAGCAGGTTCTGGGTGTGCTGAGCGAAGTTCCAGCCCTTGTCGTTTCGCGTGAACAGGTACACGAGGTCGAAGCGTTCGCCCGGCCAGGAGGACGGCGGTGTCGGTGTCACCTGGCCTAGGTGGGCGATGATCGACCCGATGTTCTCGTGCTGCCAGGAGATGAGCACCGGACCGGGCGCACCGGCCAAGGCGGCCACCAATTCTGCCTCCTGGCCCTTCGAGAATCGGGTGTCAACCGTCGAGCCCAGTGCTGCCGCGAGCGGTGTCACCGTCTGCTCGGGACGCTTGCTGCCGTGCGCGCCCGCATTCGACGCGAAGATGGTCGCGGGCCGCGCGAGGCCGGGGCGAAGCGCTGCGGGGGAGCCGTCGCCGTTGCGGGGATCGAAGAGGCCGATGAGAGCCCCGGCGCGCGTCCAGCCGCGAGTGGTCAGCGATTCCTCGTCGCGGTCGCCGTCCGCGGTCAGGCCGTAGGGCTTGCCCGATCCGTCCGGCTTCTCCGCGTGCCGGATGATCATGATCAGGTTCGGTGGGGTGCCCGTCGAGGCGGGCGGCGACACCGGCGCGGTCACCGGCTTGTCGTGCTTCTTCCCGCCGCAGGCCGACAGTGCCGCGCCTGCCGCGAGCGCGGATGTCGCACCGAACAATGCCCGACGCCCCAGTTGTGCATCCATGGTTCCCGAACCTACCCAACCGGGTAGTCGGCAAGCTCGCGGCCAGCGACGCCCAGCACCCCGTCAGTGGTCGGCGTAAGGGTATTCCGCGAGGATCCGGTCGATCTGGCTGAGCGTCCGGCTACCCCACTCGGCATCGACAGCGTCGACCAGCCGATGCCATTCGGGGAACCAGATGCGCCGGGCGTCCATGCCCGCGGGCCGCGGTTGGTACTGGTGGACGGTGTCCAGCGCGATCTGGCGGGCCAGGTGCTCGACGATCCAAAACGACAGCTCCTCCGGCGAGGCGGCGGATTTGTCCATTACCGGGTGGTCGCGCTCCCACGCCTCGAAGCTGAGCCGTTCGGGCGTGACCCGGAAGAAGGGTTCGGCGAAGTCCAGGAAGCCCTGGTCGCCGGCGATCATGGGCGGGATGTGGGCGGCGGGGCAGGGCGCGACCCGGTGGAGGCGGTCGACCCACCGCGCGACGGCCAGCTGGACTAGCTCGGGGTCGAAAGTCACCGCACCAGTGTGCCTGAAATTGATCTTGGCTCCTATGCCCGGGGTCCTGTTCGCGCAGTTCAGACGCCCCGGAACGCCTTGTCGCCGACCCGGTCCGGATCGGTGATGTGGGAGAGGAACAACCGCGCAGTCGGCGTCGGGGTCCGCGTGGTGACCACATGCCAGGGCCGATTGAGCGGCGTCCCCTCGACCGTCAGCACCTCGAGTTTGCCCGCCTCGAGATCCACCGCGACCGCGTCGGAGTGAATCAGCGTGATGCCCAGCCCTTCCCGTGCGGCCGCCAACGCCGCCCCGTGCGTGCCGAGAGTCAGTGTGGGAGGCCGGATCTGGAGCCGATCGAACAGGGCCAGAGTGGTGTCGCGAGTCCCGGATCCCTTGCCGCGCAACAGCCACGTCGCTTCGCACGGGTCCGGCCACCGTGCCGGCGCACCCACCACGACCAGCTGACACGGCCGCCGCGCCCGGGTCGCCAGCCCGGTGTCGTGCGGCGGCCGCCCGGCGACCACGAGATCGGTTTCGTGATGGGTCAATTCGAGAAACAGCACATCCCGCGGCTGGATCGACAGCCCCAATTCGATGGCGGGAAACCGGGTGTGGAACGAGGCCAGCAGCCGCAACAGCACGTACTCCCCGGCTGTCGCCACCACGCCGATGCGCAGCCGCCCGGTCTCGGCCTCCCGCACCGCCGCGTGCGCCTCCTTCATCAGGCCCAGGATGCTGCGGCAGTAGTCCGCGTACACGCGCCCGGCCTCGGTGAGCGCGATACCGCGCCCGGATTTGGTGACGAGTTTCGCGCCGAGTTGTTTCTCGATGTGTGCCACGGCCGCCGAGGCCGCCGCCTCGGTGATGTGCAACTGCGCGGCGGCACGGCGAATGCTGGAGTGCTTGGCAACGGCGAGAAAGGTTTCCATGCGCACCGCGCTCACCGTACCCATACTCCACGGTAGCAAACCCGACGAAAAGGTTGAGCGAGAACAGAAACAATCGAATTGTTTGTCGTTAACGGCCCCGTCATCCTGGGAATCGCAAGTAGCTCACCCCGGTTCGCAGGAGGAAAGATGGCGGGATCCGACGATGATCAGCGCGGCCGGTGGGATCCGGGTGTGCAGTCCTACGCGTCGATGGGATACTACGCCCCCGACTATCAGCCCAAGGACACCGATGTGCTGGCGGTTTTCCGGGTGACCCCGCAGCGCGGCGTGGACCCGATCGAGGCGTCGGCGGCCGTGGCCGGCGAATCCTCCACCGCGACATGGACGGTCGTGTGGACCGACCGGCTCACCGCGCACAACCGCTACCAGGGCAAGTGCTATCGCGTCGACGAGGTGCCGGGCCGTCCCGGCGAGTACTTCGCCTACGTCGCCTACGATCTCGACCTGTTCGAGGAGGGCTCGATCACCAATCTCACCTCCTCGGTGATCGGCAATGTCTTCGGCTTCAAACCATTGCAGGCATTACGCCTGGAGGACATGAGGATTCCCGTCGCATATGTCAAGACCTTTCAGGGTCCCGCGCACGGAATCGTTATGGAACGCGAATACCTGAACAAATACGGCCGCCCGCTGCTGGGCGCGACCGTGAAACCGAAATTGGGGCTTTCCGCACGCAACTACGGCCGCGTGGTGTACGAGGCCTGCAAGGGCGGCCTCGATTTCACCAAGGACGACGAGAACATCAACTCGCAGCCGTTCATGCGCTGGCGTGATCGTTTCCTGTTCGCCATGGAGGGCGTGAACCGCGCGATTGCCGAAACCGGTGAATTGAAGGGCCATTACCTCAATGTCACCGCCGCCGACATGGAGGACATGTACGAGCGCGCCGAGTTCGCCAAGTCGCTGGGCAGCGTCATCATCATGATGGACCTGACGGTCGGCTACACCGCCATGCAGTCCATGGCCAAGTGGGCACGCCGCAATGGCATGTTGCTGCACCTGCACCGGGCCGGGCATTCCACCTTCACCCGGCAGAAGACGCACGGCGTGAGTTTCCGGGTGCTGGCCAAGTGGTGCCGGCTGATCGGCGTCGATCACGTGCACGCCGGCACCGTGGTCGGCAAGCTGGAAGGCGACCCGCACACCGTGCGCGGTTTCTACGACACGTTGCGCGACAACCACATTCCGATGAATCCCGCCAACGGCATCTTCTTCGACCAGGATTGGGCCAGCCTGCCCGGCGTCATGCCGGTGGCCTCCGGCGGTATTCACGCCGGCCAGATGCACCAGCTGCTGGACCTTTTCGGCGACGATGTGATCCTGCAATTCGGCGGCGGCACCATCGGCCATCCGATGGGCATCGCCGCGGGCGCGGAAGCCAACCGGGTCGCCCTCGAGGCAGTCGTCAAGGCGCGCAACGAAGGTCGCGATCTGCTCAAGGAGGGCCCGGACGTGCTGCGCCGCGCCGCCGAGATCTGCCGCCCGCTCGATGTCGCGCTCGCGACCTGGGGTGACGTCACCTTCGACTACACCTCCACCGACGCCCCCGACGCCGTCCCGACGGCCACGCGCTGACCACCCGTCCTGCCCGAAGACAGGGAACACCTATGCATCTGCGCCACGGCACCTTCGCGCACCTGCCGGAACTCGACGACACCGAGATCGCTGCCCAGGTCCGCTACGCCCTGCTGAACAATTGGCCGGTCTCGATCGAATACACCGACGACCCGCACCCGCGCAACAACTACTGGGAGATGTGGGGCATCCCGCTGTTCGATCTGGACGAGCCCGACGGGGTGCTCGCCGAGATCAACGCCTGCCGGGCCACGTTCCCGCGCCACTACATTCGCGTCAACGCCTACGACGCCTCCTACGGCCGCCAGACCACGGCGCTGAGCTTCCTGGTCCAGCGCCCGCCGCACGAACCGGGCTTCCGGCTCGAGCGCACCGAGTCCGACGATCGCCGCCAGCACTACGGCTTCCACGCCTACGCCCTCGACGAGCAGCCGGGCCAAAGGTATGGCGGCTGAACGCCTTTCGGAAGGGGACGCTATCGTGAGCGCGGAACACCCCGCGGTACCGGGCGGTCGGCAACCTGCTGCCGGCCGCCCGGCGGGCGGGTTCCAGATGCATCGGCCCGGGGCCACGAGCCCCGCGTCGATGCGCGGTACGGCCGTCGATGTTCCTCCCCGACCGGAGGATTCGGCGGCCGACCACCTGCACCGCCCCGCCTCCGGCGCACCGGAGATGCTGGCCGACGACGCCCTGCTGGATCTGTCGACCGATATCGCGGGCAAGGACGTCGAGGACACGCTGACGCGCCTGGACGCCGAATTGGTCGGGCTGGCGAATGTCAAACGCCGCGTGCGCGAGATCGCGGCGCTGCTGGTCATCGACCGCGCCCGGCAGCGCTTCGGGCTCCAGGCTACCCGCCCGACCATGCACATGAGCTTCACCGGCGGCCCCGGCACCGGCAAGACCACGGTGGCGCTGCGCATGGCCGAGATGCTGCACGCGCTCGGCTACATTCGAAAACCCAAGGTGCACGTGGTGACTCGCGACGACCTGGTCGGCCAGTTCATCGGGCACACCGCGCCCAAGACCAAGGAGGCCCTCGCCAAGGCCGCCGGGGGAGTGCTGTTCATCGACGAGGCCTACTACCTGTTTCGTCCCGAGAACGAGCGGGACTACGGCCAGGAGGTCATCGAAATCCTGTTGCAGGAGATGGAGAACGAGCGCACCAGCCTCGTGGTCATCTTCGCCGGCTACCCCGATCGCATGGAGACGTTCTTCTCCGCCAACCCGGGCCTGTCCTCCCGCGTCGCCCACCACATCGAATTCCCCGACTACACCCACGACGAACTCATGGCCATCGCCGAACTCATGGTGCGCCAGGAGAACTTCCGCTTCGATCCCGCTGCCGCCCAAGCCTTCTCGCGCTATCTGGAGCTGCGCATGGCCCGGCCTCGCTTCGCCAACGCCCGCAGTGTGCGCAATGCCCTCGAACGCTGCCGGCTGCGCCAGGCCAAACGGCTGGTGGAGCTGCACCGCCCGGTGGGCCGCACCGATCTGATCACCCTGACGGACAGCGATGTCCTCGGCAGCAGTGTGTTCGCGGACGCCCCCGCAGACTCGACGAGCCCTGCCGACTCGAACGGGTCCGCCGGCGAGGGGGCATCTCCATGACGAAATGAGAGCGATCGTGCCCGAAGGACTGAAGACCCTCACCCGCTACACCATCGAGTCCGAGCATCGTCAGCCCGGCGCGTCCGGCGAGTTCTCGGCGCTGCTCAACGTGCTCGCCACCGCCACCAAAATCATTGCCAACCAAGTCACCCGGGGCGCCATCGTCGGCTCCCTGGGTGCCACCGATGCCGCGAACCTGCCGGTCACCGTGCATCGCCGGATGGACGCCATCGCCAACGACATCATGGTGGCCGAGAGCCAGTGGACGGGTCCGCTCTCGGCGCTGGTGTCCGAGCAGATGCGCGACTGCCATCCGGTGCCCAGCGAATACCGGCGCGGCAAGTATCTGCTCGCCTTCGATCCGCTCGACGGTTCCAGCAATATCGACGTGAACCTGCCCGTCGGAACGATTTTCAGTGTGCTGCGCGCACCCGAGGACGGGCGCGAGGCGACCGGCGCGGACTTCCTGCAGCCGGGCGTGCAGCAGGTGTGCGCGGGCTTCACCCTCTACGGGCCGGCGACCATGCTGGTGCTGACCACCGGCAGCGGGGTCGACGGGTTCACCCTCGACCGGGAGGTGGGCGCGTTCGTGCTCACCCACCCGCGCATGCGCATCCCCGAGGACACCGCCGGATTCGCCATCAACGCCGCCAACGAACGGTTCTGGGAACGCCCGGTGCGCCGCTACGTCCACGAATGCCTGCAAGGCGGCGACGGTCCGCGCGGGCGCGATTTCAATATGCGCTGGGTCGCCTCGCTGGTGGCCGACACCTTCCACATCCTCACCCGCGGCGGGCTCTACATGTACCCGCGTGACACCCGCAATCCCGAACGGCCGGGCCGGGTTTCGCTGCTCTACGGCGCGAACCCGATCGCCTTCATCGTGGAGCAGGCCGGCGGTGCGGCCAGCACCGGGCACGAGCGGGTCCTGGACGTGCGGCCCGAGGAGCTGCACCAGCGGATTCCGTTCATCTTCGGATCCCGCAACGAGGTCGAGCGGATCGAGCGCTATCACCGCGAACCGGACGAGGGGCCCAGCTTCGACGCCTCGCTGTTCGGTTCGCGGTCGCTGTTCCGCGCGTCGCGCCACTGAACACCGAGGAGGGTGCCATGTCGGTCAAACATCCCGTGGTCGCGATCACCGGCTCGTCCGGTGCGGGCACGACCAGCGTCACGCGAACCTTCCAGGAGATCTTCCGCCGCGAAGGCATCAACGCGGCCATCGTGGAAGGGGATTCGTTCCATCGCTACGACCGCAACGAGATGAAATTGGCCATGGCCGAGGCCGAGCAGCAGCGCAATCTGACCTTCTCGCATTTCGGGCCGGAGGCGAATCTGCTCAGCGAGCTGGAAACCCTGTTCCGTGACTACGGGGAGTCCGGGGTCGGCGCGGTGCGGCGGTATCTGCACGATGACGACGAGGCCAAACCCTTCGGGCAGCCCACGGGCACCTTCACCCCCTGGGAGGAGCTCGCGCCCGGCAGCGATCTGCTGTTCTACGAGGGCCTGCACGGGGCGGCGGTGTGCGAGGACATCGACGTGTCGCGGTACGCGGATCTGCTGGTGGGCGTGGTGCCGATCATCAATCTGGAGTGGATTCAGAAGGTGCATCGCGACCGGACCGAACGCGGGTATTCCGACGAGGCGATCCTCGACACCATCCTGCGGCGCATGCCCGATTACGTGAAGCACATCTGCCCGCAGTTCTCGCGCACCTACGTGAACTTCCAGCGGGTGCCGACGGTCGACACCTCGAATCCGTTCACCGCGCGCACGATTCCGACCGCGGACGAGAGTTTCGTGGTGATCCGTTTCGCCGATCCGAAGGTGATCGACTTCCCGTATCTGCTGTCGATGCTGCACGATTCGTTCATGTCGCGGCCCAACAGCATCGTGGTGCCGGGCGGCAAGATGGCGCTGGCCATGCAGTTGATCTTCACGCCGCTGATCCTGCGGCTGATGGACAAAAGACCCAAACGGCTGCGCTGAGATCGGTTGGCGCGCAAAGGAAACGGCGGCCGCCCGGGTGGGCGGCCGCCGTCGCGGTGGTACCGGGTCAGACGCCGGTCGAGAGATGGCGCGCGGTGCTCTTGACCTGGAAGGCCGAGATCACCTCGAAGATGCCGATCGCGATGAGCCAGCAGCCCACCACCACGACCAGCGCGGTGATGGAACGGAACGGCTCCACGATCAGCAGGCCGCCGCCGACGATGAGCAGGATGCCGAACAGGATCTGCCAGCCCCGGCCCGGAATCGCCGCATCCGACATCGCCGCCACCAGCACCGCGGTGCCGCGGAAGATCCAGGTGATGCCGATCCACAGCGCCAGCAGCCCGATGGCCTGGAATTCGTTGCGGAAGCAGAAGAATCCCAGAATGAACGACAGGATCGCGGTGATGAACGACAGCACTCGCATCCAGGTGCTGATGTGCAGGCCGAACGCCGCGATCAATTGGAAGACACCGGAGACGAGCAGGTAGATGCCGAACAGGACACCGGCGACGACCAGGGTGGGTCCGGGCCACACCAGCACCAGGATGCCCAGCACCACCGAGAGAAGGCCGGTGACCAGGATCGACTGCCACGCACTACGGGCCAGCGCATGAACCGGCCCTTCGTAAACTCCCTCTTTGCTGGTTGTCATGTTCAGCAGAATATGACCAGTTCGAGGCATTTGCGATCAATTAGCCAAGTGTTGCGCGGCTGTGACTCAGCACTCGTTCCCGCCAACCTCACTCCTCGCCGGCCCCGAGCCGCACGTTTCGCCGCACCCAGCGAATATCGGCCCGCCAGGTGTATCCGGCCACCAGCAGTGAGCCGACGAACGCGGCGTTCAGCATGGAGGGGCCGTTGACGAACAGCGACACCACGCCGCCGATGACCGCGCCCATCGCGAACGAAACATATTGCACCGCATAGCCGAGCCAGTCGCGCACACCGCCGCCGCCGGCGATGTGGCGCTCCACGCCCTGGGCGAATTTCACCAGGGTGCCGGTCACGTAGGTGACCGGGACCGACACCTCGCCGTTCTTCACGAACGAGGTGTTGATCGCGCCCATGCCGAAGGCCACGAACAGGATCGGCAGCAGGCCGATACTGCGCTCACCCAGCAGGTAGTCGGTCACCGCGGCGACGAACAGGGCGGCGGTGGTGAGCATGGTCGCGCCGTGCGGGTGGTTGTTCCACCAGAAGCGCCGGCAGATCGAGGCCACGAAAACGCCCGCGAGGAAGCAGACGATGATCGCCGCGGCGCCGAAGGCGAGGGTGTGGTCGCCGGCGAAGTGGCCGAGGATCCCGCGTTCGGTATTGCCGGTCATGAAGGTCACGAAGTAGCCCTCGGAATGGGCGTACGCGGCCGCGCCGATGAATCCCGCCAGCACGGAGAGCACCGCGGACAGCCGCATCTCGAGGTCCCAGAAGGGGTCTTGGATCCGATTGCCGGTCGCAGTCACAGCAACAGGCTAGCAATTCGAAACACGGTGTCCGGGAGGTGAAAAGATCGCGCGGCTGACGGCGCGGCCGCGGTGCGGTACAGTTCATATGTTAACCGGAATTCACAGCCGGTCCGTGCAGTGGGAACTAGGAGAAGTCATGACCTCCGCCGTCATCGTCGACGCCGTCCGCACCCCCTCGGGAAAAGGGAAAACCGGTGGCGGACTGTCGGAAGTGCATCCGGCCACGCTGCTGTCGGGGGTGCTGGGCAGCCTACTCGAGCGCACCGGCATCGACCCCGCGCTGGTGGACGATGTGATCGGCGGTTGCGTCACGCAAAGCGGTGAGCAGGCGTTCAATATCTCGCGCACCGCGGTGCTGGCGGCCGGATTTCCCGAGTCCGTGCCCGCGACGACGGTCGATCGGCAGTGTGGATCGTCACAGCAGGCCGCGCACTTCGCCGCCCAGGGCGTGATCGCCGGCGCCTACGACATCGCCATCGCCTGCGGCGTGGAGTCGATGTCACGGGTGCCCATGTTCTCCAACGCGCAGGGCCAGGACGCCAACCGCGGGCCGATCGCCCACCGCTACCCGAACGGGCTTGTCCAGCAGGGCATCGCGGCCGAGGTGATCAGCGCCCGCTGGAAGTTCGATCGGGCCGCGCTGGACGACTTCGCGGCACGGTCGCACCAATCCGCCGCGGCCACCGCGGCTTCGGGCGGGTTCGACAACGAAATCGTGCCCGCGGGCAGGCTCACCGCCGACGAGACCATTCGCGCGAACACCACCGTGGAAGGGCTGGCCGGGCTGAAGCCCGCCTTCGTCGACGCCGAATTCAAGGCGCGGTTCCCGGAAATCGACTGGTCCATCACACCCGGCAACTCCTCGCCGCTGACCGACGGCGCGTCGGCGGCGCTGATCATGAGTGAGGAGAAGGCGGCTCAGCTGGGGCTGAAAGCGCGCGCCCGATTCCACAACTTCGCGGTCGTCGGCGACGATCCGCTGCTCATGCTCACCGCGGTCGTCCCCGCGACCCGCAAGGTCCTCGCTCGCGCCGGGCTGAGCATTGACGATATCGACGTATACGAGGTCAACGAGGCGTTCGCGCCGGTTCCGCTGGTGTGGGCGCACGAAATCGGTGCGGACCCGGCCAAGTTGAACCCGCGCGGCGGTGCGATCGCGCTCGGGCACCCGCTCGGCGCGTCCGGCACGCGGATTCTCACCACCATGCTCAACCACCTCGAGCAGACCGGCGGCCGCTACGGGCTGATGACCATGTGCGAGGCCGGCGGTCTGGCCAACGCCACCATCATCGAACGGCTCTGAGGCACGGCCGGATTCCGGTACGGGGAGCGCGCGGGAATCCGGCAGCGTGCGGCGGCTCTAGGCTGAAGTCGGTCGTATCGGCGGCAGTGGACGGGTGGAGGCGTCGTGAAGGTTTCCTGGGATCAGGTGTTCGGCTGGCGGGTGCGGCGGCAGTTCGTGGATCCACGGTCGGACGGCGATGCCGTGGCGGTGGTGCGGCGGCTGTGCGGGGTGCAGGCGCAGGTGACCTCGGCGGCGGAAACCGCTGTCGCGCTGCGGCGTTCGCAGGGAACGCCGGGCGCGGTGGTGGCGGCGCTGGGGGAGGGCACGCTGGTGAAGACGTGGGCGATGCGCGGGACGCTGCACGCGCTCACCCCGGAGTTGGGTGCGGCGGCGTTGTCGCTCATGGCTTCGGCGCGAACGTGGGAGAAGCCGGCGTGGACCAAGGTTTCCGGCGCGACGCCCGAGGATGTCGCCGCGCTGGTGAAGGCGGTCGGGGCGATCCTCGACCGCCGGGTGCTCACCCGCGACGAACTCGTGGGTGAGCTGATCGCCGAACCCCGTTTCCAGCCGCTGGAGACGCATCTGCGCTCGGGCTGGGGTTCGATGCTCAAGCCGCTGGCCTGGCAGGGGGCGCTGTGTCACGGACCGAGTCGCGGGACTTCGATCACCTTCGGCAATCCCGCACATCTGATTCCCGGCTGGACCGGCATCCCGGATCCGGAGGTGGCCGCGCCGTTGGTGATCCGCGCCTACCTGGGCGCGTACGGCCCGGCGACCCCGGAGATCTTCAACAACTGGCTCACTCGCAACTTCTTGAGCAAAACGATTGTGCGGAAATGGTTTTCCCAGCTGGGGGACGAGCTGACGGAAATCGAGGTGGAAGGCCGCAAGGGGTTCTTCCTCACCGAGCACCTCGAGGAACTGGCGGCGACCGAGCCCACCTCGGCCGTCCATCTGCTCGGTCAGTTCGATCAGTACGTGCTGGGCCCCGGTACTGGGGACAGTGTTCTGCTGCCCGCCGACCATCGTGCGAAGGTCAGCCGGACCGCCGGCTGGATTTCGCCATTGGTACTGATCGGCGGCCGGATCGCCGGGACCTGGGAACTCGACAAGACGACGCTGGTGGTCTCCATGTTCGACGGCGCACCGGTGCCGAGCGCCGCGATCCGCGCCGAGCTACCCCGGCTCGCGACGGCCACCGGTCTACCGATCGAATCGGTCAGGGCCGCACCCACACCCACCAGCCGCTCTCCTCGACGGTGACCGCGATCCGCTGCCCTCCCACCCGGACCTGGCCGGGACCAGGGCGGTCGCCGCGACCGTAGGCGTAGCGAAGACCATCCCAATCCTCGCCGTAGCCCACGCTGCAGACGGCGTCGTGTCCCGCGGGGACGAGGGAACCGCCTGCGCCGCTGCTCATTCCGGGGAGCCAGCGGCCGTCGTGGTCACGGAAAAGCTCGTCGATATCGACTTCGACGCCATCGCCATTGGTGTCCACGAGCGCGAACGCATGCTGGCCATTGCCCGCGATGGCCAGCACGCGTGCGTAACGCGCACTCCAGCCGCCGACCGCGACGACCGTCTCCGCGCTCGGACCCGCCGGCAATTCCTTGGGATCAACCATGTATCCGCCCCCGATTCCTGTGCAGGAGAATATTTTCCGTCCGCCCCCGCATCCTCCGCAGTGTAAGTCTCTCGGGGTGGATTCTCAGGGACGATCTCCGGGGTTGTCCGGATGCCCGGGACCGGCGCGCCTCCATACCGTCGAGATATGCGAATCGGGTGGAGTGCGGCGGTGGTGGTGCTGGTCGCGGCGGCGGGCTGTGGGAGCGTGGCCACGACGGCTCCGCAGCCGGTGTCGACCACTCCGATGGCGGTGTCGCCGCAGCGAATCGAGAAGATCCGCGCCGATATCGACGCGCTCGTACGGTCGGGCAGCCCGGGAGCGATCGCGACGGTGACCGAGCACGGGCAGACCGTGACACTGACCGCCGGGGTCGGCGATCGCGGCAGCGGGGCGCCGATTCCGATGGCGCCGCCACAGCAGGTGCGGGTCGGCAGCATTTCGAAAACCTTTGCGGCAGCGCTCCTCATGCAACTGGTGTCGGAAGGGAAGCTGCGGCTGGACGAGCCTGTCGATACCTATCTGCCGGGACTACTGACCGGCGACGGGGTGGATGGTCGCGCAATCACGGTGCGCCAGATTTTGCAGCATCGCAGCGGCCTGCCGGAGCTCTCGGACGATCCAGAGGTGGACGTGGTGCGGGCGGTCGCCGCGGGCCGCACCTTCACCCCGGCGCAGGAGATCGCGATCGCGCTGCGCAAACCCGCGCAATTCGCGCCGGGGGAGAAGTTCAAATACACGAATACCAACTTCATCGTCGCGGGCATGCTGGTCGAGAAGGTCACGGGCAGGGCGTATTCCGAGGAGCTGAACGGCCGCATCCTCACCCCGACTCAACTCCCCGACACCTATCTGCCGGGACCGGGCGAGGTCGATTTCCGCGGCCCGCACCCACACGGGTACGCGACGGTCGACGGGACGCTGACCGACGTCACCCGCTCCGAGCCGTCCGTCGCGTGGTCCGCCGGCGGAATGATCGCGAGCGGAAACGATCTCAACCGCTTCTTCCTGGCCTTGCTAGCCGGCAAGATCGTCCCCGACGCCCAACTGCGCGAAATGCTCGCAACCCAGCCCGCGTGGCCGAACAACCCGATGAAATACGGCCTCGGCATCGGCTCCACCGACCTACCCTGCGGCGCACAGTTCTACGGCCACGAAGGCGAGATCGCCGGCTACATCACGCTCTCCGGCGCGACCCACGACGGCCGCGCCGTCACCCTCACCCTCAACGCTTCCCTCGACAACCAACCAGACTGGACCAACATCCTCTCAGACGCCTTGTGCCCGTGACCCGATCGCGGGATGCGGGATTCCAGAGGGCGCAGAGTTCGCGTTCGGTCGTGCGCGAGACCGTGGAGCGGCAAGAGTTGAGTAATGGGGATGGAGGGGCCGATATCTGGAAGTCGGGCAATACGAGCAGGGTTGGTCACTCGATGGGAGCTCAGCCAACGTTTCCGGCGGGTCTATCCAGGGGTGTATGTGCGGAAGGGCGTTGTGCTCGATCTGCGGGGAAGGATGGCGGCGGCAGCATGCTGGGGCGGCGATCAGGCGGTGCTGGTGGGATTTTCGGCGCTCGCCTTGCACTGGGTGGGCTGGTTCGCGGAGGAACCCGCCGAGATCGTCGCACCCGGTACCACACGGGCTCCGAACGGAATTGTGGCGCGGCAATACGATCTGCTGCCCGATGAGGTCTGGGAGGTCGGGCGTCTGCGAGTCTTCTCCGCAGCGCGCACCGGGTACGACCTCGCGAGGGGTGTGGAATTCGAAAAAGCTGTAGTAGCAGTGGATGCCCTCTGTCACGCGACCCGGCTGGACCCGGCGGCCATTGTCGATCGTTGCGCGGAGCATCCCGGAGCGAGAGGAATCCGCGCGCTGCAGAAGGTGATCAGCTATGTCGATGCGGGTGCGGAGTCACCGCAGGAGACGCGAACGCGCCTCTTGCTGATGCGTGCAGGCTTCCCTCGCCCGACAACACAGATTCCTGTCTATCGGCCCGATGGCCGGTTCGTCGCAAGGCTGGATATGGGCTGGCCGCAATGGAAGGTCGCAGTGGAATACGACGGCGCCCAGCACTGGACCGACCGCAGCCAATACACAAAAGACATCGACCGCCACGCCGACCTCCACACCCTGGGCTGGACCCTCATCCGAGCAGCCGCCCCCACCTCAACACCCGCGCCCTCCCCTTCCTCACCCGAGTAGCCGCCGCCCTCCACGCTGCCGGCGCACCCACCCCCAGTGAGAATGCAATGCGGCTGGCAAACGCCGAGAGAGGGCCTGCGTCAGTGCATTCTCGGTGGGCTAGCGGGGGTGGAGGTGGGTGGCGAGGGTGAGGAGGTCGGGGAGGTGGGGGGCGTCGGTGGCGGCGTGGTGGCGGGCTTCGGGGAGGGGGAAAGTACGGACTTCCAGGATGTGTTCGGCGTCGTCGGGATTGGTGGGCTCTCCGGTGAGGGTGACGTCTGCTGTGCACCAGAGCCAGGCTTTGGGCGGGTGGGGCTGCCAGGGGCGGTAGGGGGTGGGGTGGTCGGTGGTCGCGTAGTGGGCGCCGAAAGGGTGGAGGGGGCCTGCTAGTTCGGCGCCGGCCTCTTCGGCGAGTTCGCGGATCACGCAGGATTCGATGGATTCGTGGGCTTCGCGGGTGCCGCCGGGGAGGATCCAGATGTCACGGGTGTCGCGGCACAGGACGATGCGGTCACCGACGAAGCAGACGACGTGAATGTTGGTGACCAGCTCGTCGGGTGGGAGGTCGGTGGAGAACTGGACACCGAGACCGCCCCATTCCCAGCGGGCCGGGGCGTAGAGGAGGGGGAAGCGGTCGGCGAGCGTCATGGAGCCGACGGTACTGGGAGGATGCGAAAGCTGTGTCGTGCGAACGGAGAACGACCCGGCCCGCGCCTTAGAACTCGTTTCAGTATTGTGCTCGCATGGCCTTCGTCATCGACAGAACCGTGGAGATCGACGCGCCCGCCGAGCTGGTCTGGCAGGTGCTCACCGATGTGGACAGGTATGGGGAATGGAATCCCTTCTGCCTGGAGTGCAAGACCACCCTCGAACCGGGGTCGCCGATCGATATGAAGGTGCGGCTCGTCGGGCCGAAACCCAAGCGGCAGCGCGAATTCATCCGCACGCATACGCCGGGTACGGAATTCAGCTACAGCATGAAGCCGGTGCCGTTGGGTCTGCTCAGCAGCGAGCGCTCGCACACGGTGACTTCGCTCGAGGGCGGACGCACCCGCTATGTCTCGCATTTCCAGCTCCAGGGTGCGCTCGCCCCGGTGGTCTCCGGCCTGCTGGGCAAGGCGCTGACCACCGGGTTCGAGGGCATGACGAATGCGGTCAAGACTCGCGCCGAGGCCCTGAAGTCCGTGCGCGACTGACGATCACGCCTCGAACGGCATGACATTCCCCGCGGCGTCGCGGCCACCGCTTTCGCTTTCGATGGCGGTGGCCAACTCCTCCACGC
The DNA here is from genome assembly GCF_003626895.1 of Nocardia yunnanensis. GTDB lineage: Bacteria > Actinomycetota > Actinomycetes > Mycobacteriales > Mycobacteriaceae > Nocardia > Nocardia yunnanensis. The sequence continues at coordinate 5,196,520 of NZ_CP032568.1, forward strand.
TGGTCCAGCTGCGTGGTTGCTCGTCGTCCAGATTATCGATCGTGTACCAGGTGGCGGTGCCGCGATAGCGCACCAGCCCGTGACCCGAAGGGTCGAGCGTCACTTCGAGATCCCCGGAAACCGTTCCCTCTTCCCGGGTCATGACGGCTGCCTCGCTGCGGATTTCGACGATGGCGACTATGTGAAGCCTCCCTTGGTGATGCAGTCCTGCACCGCGGTGCGTAATGCGGTCTGCTCCTTGGTATCGACGTTCAATCCGTACTTTACTTTCACCTGGATGTAGTGCCCGATATAGGCGCACCGGAAATTCCCGGGTGGGAGATAGCTCGACGGATCCTGGTCGCCTTTGGAGCGATTCGCGGTGGGATCGGAGATCACCAGGTTCAAGGCGTCATTGGCGATATTGCGCCGGGTGTCGTCGTCCCATTTCGACGCGCCCGATCGCCACGCCTCGGCCAGCGCGACGATGTGGTCGATGTCCAGGCCCGACGAATCGGTGGTCCACTTGTAGGGCTTGAGGGCATTGGTCTTCTTGTCCATCACCCCGTACTGGTCGCGCCACCCGGCGTCTTTGCCAAGATTGAATTTGCACGAGGCCGGGTCGAGTTTCGCCGGTCCGGTGGCGTCGCGCAGCAGCACCACGGTGCGGGTGTCGCAGCGACTGTAGGGGGCGAAGGTGTCGCCGAATCCATGGTCGGGTTTGTTGGTGTCCCAATGCGGGAAGCGGTCGCGCGAATAGCCGGTCATCGGAAGTTCGTCGGCGACCTTCAGTTTCGCGAGCAGCGCGGTGATCTCGCTGGCCGAACCCGCCGGCTGGGCCGGGCCGGACGGCGGGGGCGGCCCGCTCGAATCCGGTTCGGTAGTGCCCCCGTGTCTTTCGAGGACGACCGCCACCACGGCCAGGGCGATCACGAACAGCAACGACAGCGCCGCTTTCAGCGCGCGGCGCAGCGCGGGGGACGAGCGTAGCTTCTGCAACATATCCCGCAAACCTTGGCAATCGGCGACCCGAAACGGCAAGCCACACGCCGCATTTGGAGACGGGTGTCACACGACACCCCGGCCGGACGCCGGCGAGTCGGCGGTGTCGCGCTAGATCTGATGCAGCCAGGCTCTGAAGAACACCACGCCTGCCGCGGACAGCACGACCGCCACCGGGATCGGCCACCACGACCCCTCGCGACCCAGCAACCGTTGAGCGAGACGCTGTTCGAGCACACCGAAACCGGCGATCAGCAGGATCCACAGCGGAAACGGCAGCGCGCCACCGGCGAAATGCACCGCCCACGCTCCCGCCAATGTCGGCCCGCCCCAGGAATGTTGGTAATCACCCGCCGCGACCAGCGGGTAGAAGATGCCGCGCACCGCGGCCATCACCATCAGGAACGCGGCGAACCAGGCGAGTAGCCCGGACGCCGCCGCGAGCACGGTGTGGACCAGCGACCGCCACGGGCTCGGCTCCCGCAGTGAGAAAGGCGTCCGGAACACCCGCCTTAGTACGCGCGCCCGAACTCCGGTGGGCGCGAAGGCGACCGGCACCGAGAGCAGCGCGTAGTAGGCGGTCCGCAGCACGCGCTCGACCTTCCCCATGCCCTCCACGGTAACGCCGGGCGGGCGTGCGAACCGATATCTCGCGTCCACGCGCCGCACGGGACGCCTACAGCGCGGCGCGCCGGGCAACGTCTGCCCGGCGCGCCGCGTGAACCACATTCACTCGGACGGCCTTGCCGCCCAGCGGGATCAGCCGTTGTTGAGCTTGTTGAGTCGCTCGCACGACTCCAGGTACTCGGCGATGAGCCGCTGCACCACGTCGGCGGAGCGTTCCATCTTGTTCATCATGCCCACGACCTGGCCGACCGGGTTGAAGTTCACGTCCTTGGCCTGTTCGGGATAGCGGTGCCCGCGCTTGACGCCGTCGAGGGCGACCATCATCTGCAGCGGCATGCCCAGCGGCTTCGGGTTTTCCGGCGCCTCCCACGCCTCGGTCCAGTCGTTCTTGAGCATGCGGCAGGGCTTACCGGTCCACGAGCGCGAGCGCACGGTGTCGGAACTGGTGGCGTCGATGTAGGTCTGCATCTGCGCGGGCGGCACATTGGCCTCCTCGACGGTCAGCCACAGCGAACCGGTCCAGGCGCCCGCCGCGCCCATGGCCAGCGCGGCCGCCACCTGACGGCCGTTGCCGATGCCGCCGGCCGCGAGCGCCGGCATATCGCCGATGGCGTCGACGACCTGCGGCCACAGCACCACCGAGGCGATCTCGCCACAGTGCCCGCCGCCCTCGGTGCCCTGCATGACCACGAAGTCCAGCCCGGCCCGCTTGTGGTTGAGCGCGTGCTTGACCGATCCGCAGAGCGCGCCGATGAGGCGGCCGGAGTCCTGGATCTGCTTGATCACATCGTCGGGCGGGGTGCCCAGCGCGTTGGCGACCAGCTTCGCCTTGGGGTGCTTGAGGATCACCTCGATCTGCGGGGCGACCGTGGTGGCGGTCCAGCCCAGCAGCTGGTTGTGCTTCTCCTCCGGCGGCAGATGCGGCACACCGTGGTCGTTGAGAATCTTCTCGGCGAAGTCGCGGTGGCCCTGCGGAACCAGTTTGGCCAGTTGGGCTTCCAGCTCCTCCGGGGTCAGGCCCTCGACGCCCTTGCCCTCGTACTTGGAGGGGATGACCAGGTCCACGCCGTAGACGCCCTGGACGTGCTCGTCGAGCCACTGCAGCTCCACCTCGAGCTGGTCCGCGGTGAACCCGACCGCGCCGAGCACGCCGAGACCGCCCGCATTACTGACCGCGGCGGCCACGTCCCGGCAATGGGTGAAGGCGAAGATGGGCACGTCGATGCCGAGGCGATCACAGATCTCGGTACGCATTGGTGGTGGGCTCCTCTGAACTTTCCGGCACTGGAAGCGTTGTGCCACCAACACTAGAACATGTTCTACATTGTGACCAGACTGTGTATGATTACCGGCGAGTACACCATCGGCACATGTTCCAGTTTCCGGAGCTCGGATCAGCCTGCGAGCAGGCCGTCGGCCGCCAGATCGTCGAAGAGCAACTGATCGACCGGGGGTACGTGCGGCCGATCGGCGTAGCCGAACCAGGCGATCTCCTCGATCTCGCTGCTGACCGTGAGCGTGCCGGAATATTCGGCGGTGTAGCAGGCCATGCGCACGAGCGCGTCGGGGATCGGCGCCTCGTAGGTGCCGACGTGGGCGACGGTGTCGGGCGCGAGTTCGACCGTCAGCTCCTCGCGGATCTCACGTGTCAGGGTTTGCAGATCCGTTTCCGCGCCTTCGCGTTTGCCGCCTGGAATGTAGAAGACGTCCTTGCCGCGCGGGCGGGCGCACAGGATCAGGCCGTGCTCGATTCGCACCCAGGCCACCGTGTCGATCAGTCGCTGTTGCCGCTCGGTCCGCATCCGCGCAGCCTAGCGGGCGTCAGTCGGCGGGCTCCCAGGCGGCGACGAGGGCGAGCAGGCCGGGGAAGCGGGTTTCGAGATCGTCGATGCGGACTTGGCTGCGGCGTTCCAGGCCGTATTGACGCTGGCGGGTGACTCCGGCTTCGCGTAGCGCCTTGAAGTGGTGTGTCAGTGAGGATTTCGGGCGATCGATGCCGAACCAGCCGCACGGGTGATCGTAGGACTCGGAGTCCAGCAGCAGCTTTCGCACGATGAAGATCCGCAGCGGGTCGCTGAGTGCGCCCATGACGGTTTCCAGGCGCAGCTCGTCGATGCCGGGTTCGGGCAGCGGGTCCGGGACGGCCGGGGGTTCCGGCGGTAGCGCGAACGTCGAGCGCACCTGGGATGGCATCGCGGAACTCCTCACGATCGGCTCTTGTACGACTTTCATCGTACAGCATGCTATGTTCGACTTCATTCGTACTAGTACGAGTTTTTTCGAACAAGACCGGAGGTAGTGGAAGTGGTTGCGACACAATCCCGTCCAGCGGGCACGGCCGACTCGACGGGGCCCGGGGCCCCGCGCTGGTGGATCTGGCTGGCGGCGTGGCCGTTGACGGCGATCTTCGTGCTCTCGAATGCCGCGACACCGCTGTATGTGCTGTGGCTGCGGGATTTCGGATTCTCGAAGGGGACGATGACCATCGTCTTCGCGTTCTACATCGTCGGGCTGCTCGGATCACTGCTGGTTTCCGGCCTCGCCTCGGATCGGCTGGGCCGCAAGGCAGTGCTGCTCCCGGCGGTGGCCTTGGCCGGGGTGGCGTGCTTGATCTTCGCGACCGCACCGAACGTGATCGCGCTGATGATCGCCCGGCTGCTGACCGGCATCGCCGTGGGCGCGGCGGTGTCGGCGGGCATGGCCGCGGTCACCGATGTGGCCGGACCCGCGCGCAAACACCTCGGCGCGCTGTTGGCCTCCACCGCGATGGTGTTGGGGGCGGGCGTCGGGCCGCTGCTGGCCGGCGTGCTGTCCGAGATGGCTCCGGCTCCGACCGTCACCGTATTCCTGGTCGAGATGGTTTTGCTGGCAACGGCTTTCCTCACGGTGATGCGCATGCCAGTGCGCCGGCCGGTCGGCCGCGGCACCGGATCCTGGGTCCGCGTACCTCGCGTCCCCGGCGAGAACCGCCACCAACTCTTCCTCGGCATCGCGGTCTTCGCCCCCGGCATCACCGCCACCTCTTTCGTGCTCTCCCTCGGCCCCGCATTGCTGTCCGGTCTGCTCGACACCACCAGCCGAATCGTCGCCGGCGCCATGGCCTTCGCCATGTTCACCACCGCCACCGCAGTCCAGTTCGCTGCCCGCGCCCTGCCACGCGCGGTGACCATGACGATCTCCGCCGCCGCGACCGCCTCCTCGATGCTCGCGCTCGCGACCGCGGTTCACACCCACTCACCGACCCTGCTCATCACCGCGGCCCTACTCGCCGGAGCAGGCCAGGGCCTAGGCCAGCTCGGCGGCCTATCCCTCCTCAACTCCGCCATCCCGACGTCCCGCCTCGCGGAAGCCAACGCCGCCTTCAACATCGGCGGCTACCTCCCCGCCGGCCTGCTCCCGGTCAGCACCGGCTACCTCAGCGACTCCCTCGGCCTGTCCACCGCCACAACAACTTTCAGCCTAACCCTGCTGACGCTATCTCTCCTCGCCGGTACGGCAATATTCCGCAACCGCCGCCCCCTGGACGCGCCCCGCCCCTAGCAATTCTTGCTCGACTTACGCAGCAGGCCGGCGCTCCTCGATCATCCATCCAATCGATCGAACGGGACAACCGCGGAGAAAGGGCTTTCGAGCAGAAGCGCGCCCTCGTGAGTGTCGGCGAGGCGATAAATTCGCGCCGCCCAGTCCAGCCGGTATTCCTGAATCATCTTGACGTACAAGTTCGAATCCAGGTGGACGATGAGGTAGACGGGGATCCCCTCGTACGCGTACTCCGCCAGTTTGTCGACGGTATCGGTGTAGCCCGAACCCGGTGAGACGACTTCGACGACCAACAACGCTTCGGCTGTCGTGAGTTTGGTTCCTCGGTCGATACAGCGATAGATCGTGACGTCGGGACGACGGAAGGAAAAGGCGCCAGCGCTGCACTTTTGCCAGGCGAAGCGCACGTCGACGCCGGTCGAGATTCGTACACCGGGGTCAGCGGGCTTGGCCAGTTCGAGCTGGTTCGCCAATCGCCGCGCGATGTCGCTGTATTCCGCGCTGCCGATCTGGTGGCGAATGATGTTCCCGTCGACGACCTCGATCAGCTTTCGGAGGGCATCGGGAAGGTCGTTGTATTGCTCTTCGGTGAGTTCCAGCGAATTGGTGTCGGTGGACCAGGCGGGGAGTTCGGTCATCGGTTTCCCTTTGGGGGGATGGCTTGGGCGATGAGGAGGGTGACGGCTCGGTGGATTCGGGGGGTGTCGGCGGTGATCCACCAGTCTTGGATGAGGCCGCGCATGCCGGAGATGAGGAGGGTGGCGGCGGCTTCGGGGTCGGGGAGGGTGGGGTCGATGCGGGTGAGGGAGGCGGTCATGGCGGTGATGAGGACTTGGATGGCGTCGGTGGCGTAGGACTTGAAGGGGCTGTGGGGGACGGTGGCCGCGCCGAGGACCTGGAAGAGGACGGGGAGGCTGGGGGCGAAGCGGCCTTCGGTGTTGATGGCGAAGGAGGCGGAGAGGCGTTCGCGCAGGACTTCGGCGGAGTCGATGCCGGAGAACAGGGCGGGGATGTCGGGGCGCTGGGTTTCCAAGGCGGCCACCAGCATTGCCTCCTTGGTGCCGAAGTAGTGGATCAGCATGCGGGAGCTGGTGCCCAGGTATTCGGCCAGCGGGCGCAGCGACAGTTCGGCCAGGCCGCGTTCGGCGATGTAGGCGATGACGCCTTCGAGGAGTTGGGCGCGGCGGGCGTGGTCGAGTGGTCGGGGCACGGGTTGACTGTAGCGGGTGCTACAGGTATCCATGTCGGCATGGGTGTAACAACTGGTACAGAAACTCGGCCGGACGTGGTGGTCACGGCGATGGCCGCGACCACCTGTCTGGGGGCCGATCTGGAATCGACCTGGACGGGGCTGCTGGCGGGAGAGAGCGGAATCGGCGCGCTGACAGATGATTTCGTGACCGAGCACGACCTGCCGGTGCGGATCGGGGGTCGGTTGGTGGCGCAGCCGGGGGAGCAGCTCACCCGGATCGAGCAGCGGCGCATGTCGTTCGTGCAGCAGTTGGCGCTGGTGCTGGCACGGCAGGTCTGGCAGGAAGCCGGGACGCCACAGGTCGAGGCCGAGCGCCTCGCGGTGGCGGTCGGCACCGGCCTGGGCGGCGGGGAGTCGCTGGTGCACGCGGTCGACGCCATGCGCGCCGGCGGCTACCGCAAGGTGCCGCCGATGACCGTTCCCATGGTCATGCCCAACGGTTCCGCAGCCACCGTCGGATTGGAGATCGGCGCGAAAGGCGGCGTGTACGCACCGGTTTCGGCCTGCGCCTCGGGCGCGGAGGCGATCGCGCACGGCTGGCGGCTGATCGCCACCGGCGAGGCCGATGTCGTGGTCGCCGGCGGCGTCGAGGGGCGTATCGACGCGGTCCCGATCGCGAGTTTCGCCATGATGCGCGCGATGAGCACCCGCAACGACGAACCTCAGCGCGCCTCACGGCCTTTCGACAAGGACCGCGACGGCTTCGTGTTCGGTGAGGCGGGTGCGCTGCTGGTGCTGGAATCGGAGACGCACGCGCGGGCGCGCGGGGCGCGCATCCTCGGGCGCGTGCTGGGGGCGGGCATCACCTCCGACGGCTACCACATCACCGGCACTGCACCCGACGGCGACGGCGCGGCCCGAGCCATGCGCAAGGCCCTCGCCACGGCCGGGCTGACCGGCGCCGACATCGCTCACGTCAATGCCCACGCGACCGGCACCCCGGTCGGCGACGCCTCCGAGGCCAAGGCGATCATGGCGGTCACCCCGAGAGCCTCGGTGTACGCGCCCAAGTCGGCGCTGGGTCATTCCATCGGCGCGGTCGGCGCGCTGGAGGCGATGCTCACGCTGCGGACGCTCGGCGAGCAAATCGTCCCGCCCACACTGAATTTCGAGGCCACCGACCCCGGCGTGGAGCTGGACGTCGTGGCCGACAAGCCGCGCTACCAGGACCTGCGCTACGCGCTGAGCAACTCCTTCGGCTTCGGGGGCCACAACGTGACCCTCGCCCTGGGCCGGGCCTGAAGACACCTGACCGAAAACCGTTGCCGCGCAGCCGTTCAGGGCAGCTTGTCGGTCTGCACGCGCGGATCCAGCTTGCGCAGGGTGTCGGGCCGGTCGGTCAGGCACGGCCAATCCCGGCTCACCGCTTCGAGAGTCGCGTGCCCGGCGGGGATCAGGGCGTCGGCGTCGGGCCGGTCGGCGAGGGTGTCGCCCAGATGATCGCTGGCTGGCCGGTCGAGCGGCTGAATAACGGTGTTGGGCAGATCCAGCAGCACCGAGAGGATGTCGAGGCGGCCCGGGGGAATCAGCGCACGCGCCGCGGCCAGGGCGGTGGCGGGAACGACGATGGTGTGCCCGGCGTCCGCGGTGGCCCACACCACCGATTGCACATAGGCCACCCGATGCGCCCAGGCGGTGAGTGCGGCCGTGTCGAAGACGACGCCGCCCAGCGTCGGGGCGGCGGGGCTCATGCCGCGCCGGCGCGGTCGCCGGGATCCTCCTCGTCGGATAAGGGCGGCAAACCCTGAACGGCTCGAGCGCGATTGATCAGATCCAGCGGCGGCCGGCCGCCCAGCGCGTTCTCGAGACGGGCCAGGGATTCGGCGCGGTCGACACGGGCCTTGACGGATTCGGCGACGAAACTCGAGATCGAGGCGATGCGACCGGAACTGCGCCAATCGTCGAGCGTGGCGGCGATGTCCTCGGGCATCGTCACGGTGATCTTTCTGGTACGACGCTGTCTCGCCATACCGCGAGGGTAATGCGGTATGCGCCCCGGACGCGAGCTGACAACGCCGACAGCCGCATTACCGGTTGTGCGGGCATCCCGCGCGAAAACCACGCATTCGGATTGCATTGATCCGAAACCTGCCGGTCAGGCGTCGATCCGGGTTCGATACGGTGGAGTGTGCCCACGGCCGTGGGTGCAGTCGCAATTCTTCAGTCAAGAGGACAGAACTAGATGGACCAGAGTTCGATCGCGTGGGCCGACGGTGCGCTCGTCACCATCGACCAGCGGGCGCTGCCGCACGAACTGCGGGAGCTTCGGATCACGACGGTCGACGAGGTCATCGAAGCCATCAAGACCCTGGCCGTGCGCGGCGCCCCGGCGATCGGCGTGTGCGGGGCGTTCGGTGTGGTCGTCGCGGCGCGCGCCGCGACGATCGACGGAGTGGTCGACACCGCGCGCGTGGAGGCCGAGGCCGCCCGCATCGCCGACGCCCGCCCGACCGCGGTGAATCTGGCGTGGGGCGTGCGCCGCACGCTGGCCCGGTTACCCGAGGGCGTGGCGGCCATGGAGGCCGAGGCGCTGGAATTGCTGGCCGAGGACGGCCGCGTGAATCTGGCCGCCGCCACCGAGGCTGCCGATCTGATTCAGCGGCTGTGCGGCGACCGGCCGCTGCGATTGCTCACCCACTGCAATACCGGCCGTCTCGCGACCACCGCGTGGGGCACCGCCGTTGGCGCGCTGCGCGTGCTGCACGGGCGTGGCGCGCTGGCCGAGGTGATCGTGGACGAGACCCGCCCGCTGCTGCAGGGCGCGCGCCTGACCGCGTGGGAGATGGCGGAAGCCGGTATCCCGCACCGGCTCACCATCGATTCGGCCGCGGCCTGGGCGATGGCCACCGAACAGGTCGACGCCGTGGTGGTCGGGGCGGACCGGATCACCGCCGACGGGGCCGTGGCCAACAAGATCGGCACCTACATGCTGGCGATCGCCGCACGCCACCATGGGATTCCGTTCATCGTGGTGGCCCCGGAGTCGACGCGTGACATCTCCACCGCGCGTGGTTCGGACATCGTGGTGGAGCAGCGCGCGGCCGCCGAGGTCACCGGATTCGGCGGCGTCGCAACGGCTCCCGAGGGCACCGCGACCTTCAACCCGGCCTTCGACGTCACCCCCGGCGAGCTGGTCACCGCCGTGGTCACCGAATACGGCGTGCTCGAGGACCCGAGCATCGCCCGCGGCGGCGCCGCCCACCCCGAGCCCGCCGCCGTGACCCAGCCGAGGACCGCTGCCGAGCCCGGCACCGCGGGCGCGCAGATCGCCGCGATCGCGCGCGGCCTGTACGCCGGCGGCTGGATGCCGGGCACCGCGGGCAATATCTCGGTGCGCCAAGGCGATACGGCCGTCATCACCGCCAGCGGCCTGCCCAAGGGCGAGCTGTCGGCCACCGACATGGTCACCGTCGCGGTCGTCGACTCCAAGCCCGTCGACGGCACCGGGCGCAAGCCCTCGGCCGAGACCACCATCCACACCGCCGTCTACCGCGTCCGGGGCGCGGACGCCGTGGTGCACGTGCATCCGCCGCACGCCACGGCGGTGTCCATCCAGACCGCCGGAAACGGGGTCACCACAGCACGTTTCGCGGGCTACGAGCTGATCAAGGGCCTCGGTTCGGCCCGCCCGGACGTCATCGACATCCCTGTGTTCCCCAATCACGCCGACGTCCCGCGAATCGGCGCGGATATCGAGAAGTACCTGACCGAGCATCCAGACGCCCCGCCCGTGCTGCTCATCGCCGGGCACGGCATCACCGCGTGGGGCGACACCCTCGCCCAGGCCCGCGATCGCGCCGAATGCCTCGAGGCCATGTGCGAACTGACCACCTTGACCGGCCGCCGTGAGATCTCGGTCGGCCAGGACGTTTGAAGAAATACAGTGTTCCGGAGAAAGGAACCCTCATGACTCTGCTGCAGATCATGTCCGACCAGGACGCCGGTGACGTCATCCTGCGCACCTCCGACGACGCGGTGGTCGCCGCCGAACTCGGCAAGCGCGGCATCACCTTCGAGCGCTGGCCGCTGCTGGAGGGCTTCAGCGCCGACACCAGCACCGAGGCGCTGCTGGCCGAATACCAGTCGCGCATCGACGAATTGAATGCCGACGGCCGCTACAAGTTCATCGACGTGGCCCGCATCCACCCCGACGACGCCGACCCGGAGTGGCCGGCCAAGGCGGTGGCCGCGCGCACCAAGTTCCTCGACGAGCACCGCCACGCCGAGGACGAGGTGCGTTTCTTCGCCGCCGGCGCGGGCTGCTTCTACCTGCACCTGGGTGACGAGGTGCTGGCCACGGTGTGCACCGCGGGCGATCTGGTGTCGGTGCCGGCGGGCACGCTGCACTGGTTCGACATGGGCTCGCGGCCGGAGTTCGTGGCGGTGCGGTTCTTCGAGGAGCAGGACGGCTGGATCGGCGACTTCACCGGCGACAAGATCTCCGGCGGTTTCCCGACCCTCGACGAGCTGCTGGCCCCGGCATGATCAAGGCGGTCGTGCTCGACATCGAGGGGACCACCAGCCCGACCAGCGCGGTGCGCGAGGACCTCTACGGGTACACCCGCGACCGGCTGCCGGGCTGGCTGGCCGAAAACCAGGGCGGCGCAGCGGATTCCATCATCGCCGCCACCCGCGCCCAGGCCGGGCGCCCGGACGCGGACGCCGCCGAGGTGGCGGCCATCCTCATCGGCTGGCTGAACACCGATGTGAAATCCGAGCCGCTCAAGACCGCCCAGGGCATCATCTGCGCCGAGGGTTTCCGCAACGGCGCCCTGCACGGCGAGTTCTTCCCGGACGTCCCGCCGGTGCTGCGCGCCTGGCGCGACGCCGGACTCGAGCTCTACGTCTACTCCTCGGGTTCGGTGTGCAACCAGAAGGATTGGTTCGCCTTCGCCCGCGGCGGCGATCTGTCCCCGCTCATCAGCGGCCACTTCGACCTGTCGACCGCCGGGCCCAAGCGCGAAGCGTCCTCCTACGAGAAGATCGCCGGCGCCATCGGCGTCCCGGCTGATCAGATCCTGTTCCTGTCCGATCATCCCGACGAGGTGGACGCCGCGGCGGCGGCGGGCTGGCAGGCCATCGGCGTCACCCGACCGGGCGAACCCAACAGCCCTCGCGGCGACCATCGCTGGATCGCGGATTTCGCCGACGTCGAACCGAATTGACCCGGTGACCGTTCCGGGGCCCGGCCGTGCTGCGGAGGTTTTCGCGGCCGGGAGCCCGGAGTCTTCAGTCTGGGTTACACGCGGGCGCCGGTGGAAGCTGCGCGTTCGATGAGGTACTCGACCAGGGTCATGAGCACGTTCTTGCACGAGGCGCGATCGCGAGCGTCGCAGAGCAGCACCGGGATTCGCTCGTCGAGGTCGAGGGCGTCGCGGACCTCGGCGGGGGTGTAGAGGGGAGCGCCCTCGAAGCAGTTGACGGCCACCGTGAATGCCACGCCGCGGCGTTCGAAGAAGTCGATGGCCGCGAACGAGCCGTCCAGGCGGCGGGTGTCGGCCAGCACGACCGCGCCCAGCGCACCGCGCGCGAGTTCGTCCCACAGGAACCAGAAGCGGTCCTGGCCGGGGGTGCCGAACAGATACAGCACCAGGTTCTGGTCGATGGTGATGCGGCCGAAGTCCAGCGCGACGGTGGTGGTGGTCTTGCCCTCCACGCCGCGCAGATCGTCGACGCCCGCGGACAACTCGGTGATGAGCTCCTCGGTGCGCAGCGGGGTGATCTCGGAGATCGCCCCCACCATCGTGGTCTTGCCCACGCCGAAGCCGCCCGCGATGAGGATTTTCACCGAGGCGGCCATAGGCTGGGCGGTATCAGAGTTTTCGAATGCCATCGAGTACCGCTCGCAGAATGTTGAGGTCACCGGGCACGGACTCGGGGGAGGCCGGGGCCCGGAAGTTGAGTATGTTGTCGGAAATCAGATCCCCCACCAGGATTTTCGTGACAGCCAGCGGCAGCCGCATGGCGGCCGACACCTCGGCCACCGACAGCGGCAGCCGGCACAGCCGCACGATGTCCGCGTATTCCGGCTCGGCTCGCCGCAGCGGTGGCGCCGCATTGGGCACCACCACCACCGTGAGCATGTCCAGATCATGTCCCGCGCCCATGGTCCGGCCGCCGGTGCGCGCGTACGGGCGTACGAGCGGACCGGCCGCGTCATCGAACCACTGTTCCCCCGGCCCCGGCATCATGACAGTCGGGGGTTGCCTTGTCCGGCCAGGTTGTGCCGGGGCGTGGTGGACAGGTAGTTGCCGACGCGCTGCACGGTCAGGTTCATCTCGTAGGCGACCATGCCGAGGTTGGCCTGTTCGGTGGCCTGCAGCGCGAGGCAGGCGTGGCTGCCGGCGGCGGTCACGAACAGCACCGCGCGCTCGAGCTCGATGACCGCCTGGCGGACGCCGCCGCCGTCGAATCGGCCGCCGGCGCTGCGCGCCAGCCCGTAGAGGGTGGAGGACATGGCACCGAAGTGCTCGGCGTCCTCGCGGCTCATGGCGGAGGAACGGCCCAGCAGCAGCCCGTCGGTGGAGTGCACCACCGCATGACGGACGCCCGCGAGCCGGTCGACCAGATCATCGAGTAGCCAGTTGAGATCACCAGCGTTTGAGGTGGTCACCGTCGCCTTCCTGTCGTTCCGACTGTGTGTGCCCAAAGGGCGGCTGCGACTCAGGCCCGAACGAACCGGGGTCGGCCCGCCGGCCCTGCCTGGTTCCGTTTTCGATGGCGGAGAACAGGTCTCGGGCCTGCTCGGCCGTACGGGTGGCCTGAACGGTCGATTCGGGGACCGACTGCTCCTGCGCCAATTCCGGTGCGAGACTTGCCTGCCGGCGCCGACGCGGGAGCGCGGGCCGGATGTCGGAGCCAGTGTAATGGGATCGCCCGAAATCGCGTGCCCGGAACCCGTTTTCCGCGGGCGGAACCGGCGGCTGGACCGGTTCGGTCGGGGGCTTCGGTCGCGGATTGGTGGGCGGATCGAACGGCGCCGCGGCGCCGAAGGACATCACCGGCGGCCCGAACGAACCGGTGGACGGGCCCGTCGAATTCGGTTGCGGCGTCGATGAGGACGCGACCCCCGGACCCGCCGGCGGCGCGCTCGGCTCGGCGGCCGGCTGCGGGGCGGCCGGTTTGTCGAAGGATTCGAACGGCTCGTAGCCGACGATCGGTAGCTCGTAGTTCGAGATCTGCGAGGCGGGCGCGGCCGGCAGCTGCGGCAGCGCGGCCACCGCCAGGGCGGCCGCGGACGGCTCCGGGGCGTCCAACTGCCGTGGCACGACCGGCATCTCACCGGTGCGGCCCGAGGTCGCCACCGTCAGGCTGGTGGGCACCAGCACGATGGCGCGCACGCCGCCGTAGTCGGATTCGGTGAGCCGCACCGAGATACCGTTGCGGTGGGCCAGCTGCGCGACCACGAAGCGGCCCAGCCGGAAGTCGTCGGGCAGCATGTTCGCACCGAAATCGGGGGCGTCGCGCAGGATCTCGTTGATGCGCGCGAACTCGTCCTCGGGCATGCCCATGCCCTGGTCGATGATCTCGATGGCGACGCCCTTGCCGACGATATTGCCGCGCACCTCGACCTGCGACTGCGGCGGCGAGAAGTGGGCGGCATTGTCGACCAGCTCGGCGAGCAGGTGCACGAGGTCGGCCACGGCGCTGCCGGCGATCGCGACCTCCGGCAGCCGTGCGATCTTGACCCGGGTGTAGTCGAGGGTCTCGCCGACGCTCGAGCGCACGATCTCGAGCAGCTGCACCGGGTTTCGCCACTGCCGGCCCGGCTGGCCGCCGGCGAGAATGATCAGGTTCTCGGCATTGCGGCGTTCGCGGGTGGCCAGGTGGTCGAGGCGGAAGTAGATGTCCAGCAGCGAGGGATCTTCCTGCTGCGACTCCGCGGCGTCGAGGATCTCGAGCTGCCGGTGCACGATGACCTGGCTGCGGTGGGCGATATTGAGGAACATCGCCTTGACGCCCTCACGGGTGCGGGCCTCGGTGACGGCGGCGGCCACGGCGGCGGCGTGCGCGTGGTTGAACGCCTTGGCGACCTGACCGATCTCGTCGGCGCCGAAGTCGAGCACGGCGGCCTCGGCGACCGGATCGACCGGCTTGCCCTCCCGCAGCTTGGCCATGATCTCGGGCAGGCCGACATCGGCCAGTTCCAGGGTCTCGTTGCGAAGGCCTTTGAGCCGGCGGATGATTCGGTTGGCCAGCACCAGCGACACCAGGAACGCCAGCACCGACACCGCGAGCATGCCGCTGCCGGCCAGGGCGGAGTCGCGGGCGTTGCGGTCGCCCTCTTCGGCGGCCAGACCCTCGTTGTGCTTGCTCATCTGGTCCCACAGGTGCAGGACCTGGGTGTTGAGCCGGGTGACGGTGTCGCGCCATTCCTGCGGGGTGAAGGTCAGCGGCGCGAGCTGGGGGGTGACGCCGGGCTTGCTGGGCGGCACGGTGATCGGATCGAGCGCCCGCGAGATCAGGACGTTCTCCATCATGACGATCTTGGTCCAGTCCGGATCGTTCATGAGGGCCTGCATGTCCTTGTCACCGGTGCCGCCGTCACCACCGGCCAGGACGCCCAGGTTCACCCGGTAGGTGCCTGCGACACGGGAGAATTCGATGGCCAGTTCCGGGGGCAGCGTGCCGCCCGCGAGCAGCACCTCGGCCACCGCGGCCTCGCGCGCGAGCATCTCGGAGGCCTGCACCACCTGCAGGCCGTTCGCGACCTCCAGCGCCACCTCGGACGTCGGCGCGTTGTCGGCGACCATGCGGGTGCCGATCCAGACGACCTCGAGCAGCTTGCCGTAGAAGTAGTAGACATCGGAGATCGCCATGCCGTTGGCGTCGATCTGCGCACGCACACCGGCGATCTGGGTGCTGAGGGTGGTCAGGCCACCGACATTGTCGCCGATGCCGGCGGGCCCGAGCCGCGACATGGTCGGGGTGATCGCCGCCAGCCCCTGCAGGGCCTTGTCGAGGCGAACCCGCGCCTGCGCCAACGTCTTCGGGTTGGCGTCGTCGGCGCCGCTCATCTGGGCCATCGACAGTTGACGTTCCTCCTGGACGGCGGAAATCAACTCCTGGGTGGTCGGGGCCGCGGCGGTCAACGCGTCCGCCCATTCCCGTGCGTGCTTGCCCTCGACCACCAGGTACCCCGCGCCACCCACACCGATCGCGAGCAGCGCCAGGCTCGGGACGAGTGCGATGGCGAGCACGCGGGTCCGGACCCCGAGCCTCGCTCTGAACATCGGGCAAAGGTAACGGGACGTAGGTCACATATGCCGCTCCGATCCCGGTGAGCGGGACCGAGATTGACATGTCGGATCATGTATGCATATGAATGGCAGGCCAAGCCGCCGTTCGGGCGGGAGCCCGGAGCGGTAATCGGCGGCGGCACAGTACAATTCGCCGCTGTTTCAGGCGCGGTGCCGGGGCGCCGCGGACAGGAAGGAACCGACGCGCTGCACGGTCAGGTTCATCTCGTAGGCGACCATGCCGAGGTTGGCGTCGGCCCTGGCCTGCAACGCCAGGCAGGCATTGGCGCCCGCCGCGGTCACGAACAGCACCGCGCGGTCGAGTTCGATGACGGCCTGGCGCACGCCGCCGCCGTCGAAACGGTGTCCGGCACTGCGGGACAGCCCGAAAAGCGTGGAGGACATGGCGCAGAAGTGTTCGGCGTCCTCGTGGCTCATGCTCGCCGAGCGGCCCAGCAGCAGCCCGTCGGTGGAATGCACCACCGCGTGCCGCACGCCCGCGAGTTTGTCGACGAGATCGTCGAGCAGCCAATCGAGTTCACCAGCGGGGGAGGTGTTCACCTTCGCCTTTCTGTCGGTCGGGGGTACTGCCCTCGAGCACCGAGGACGGGATGAGCACGATGGCGCGGATGCCGCCGAAATCGGAGTCCGACAGGCGCACCGAGATGTCGTGCCGGGCCGCCAGCCGCGACACCACGAACAAACCGAGCCGGGAATCGCCCGACAGGCTGGCGACCCCGAAATCCGGTGGGGCGCTCAGCAAGGCATTGAGCCGTTCCAGCTCGCCGGCCGCGATGCCCATACCCTGATCGGTGATCTTCACGACGACACCGCGGCCCACCGACGTGCCCGAGATCTCCACCCGCGACTGCGGCGGGGAGAAGCTCGCGGCGTTGTCGATCAGCTCGGCCAGCAGGTGGACGAGGTCGGCGACGGCCAGGCCGGCGATGAATGCCTGTGGCAGGCGGCCGGTTTCGACGCGGGTGTAGTCGGCGGTCTCACCGACGGCGCTGCGCACCAGTTCCAGCAGCGGCACCGGATTGCGCCACTGCCGGCCGGGGCGGCCGCCCGCGAGCACGATCAGGTTCTCGGCATTGCGGCGTTCACGGGTGGCCAGGTGGTCGAGGCGGAAGTAGATGTCCAGCAGTGCGGGGTCCTGCTGCTGCGCTTGGGCGGCGTCGAGGATTTCGAGCTGGCGGTGCACCACCACCTGGCTGCGGTGGGCGATATTGAGGAATACCGATTTCACGCCCTCGCGGGTGCGCGCCTCGGTGACCGCGGCCGCCACCGCCGTCGCGTGGGCATGCCCGAAAGCCGCGGCCACCTGGCCGATTTCGTCGCCGCCGAAATCCAGGGTCGGCTGCTCGAGCTCGGCGTCGAGTCCGGCGCCGGCGGCCAGTCGCCGCATGGTCTCGGGCAGTTGTTCGTCGGCGAGCGCGAAGGTGCGGTCGCGCAGGCGTTTCAGCCTGCCGATGACGCGATCGGCCAGCGCCACCGCGACCGCGATGGCCACCAGCGCCACCGCCACCATGCCCGCGCCGGCCCACAGCGAGGTGCGGGTGGTGTCGGAGGCGGCGGCTCCGGCCAGGTGCTGCGCCTCGGTGTTCTCGGCCTGCCACAGGTCGGCCAGGCCGCGGGCGACCTCCTCGGCGCTGCGCTGCCAGTCGGCGATCGCGATCGGAAGCTGCTGCGCGGTGGGGTGTTTCGCCGTCGTGTCGGCCGCGGGCAGGGTGCGCTGGGCCAGCACGGGTTCGATCACGCCGAGCCGTGCCCAGGCCGGGGTGGCGACCAGGGCCTTGGCGGCCGTGGCCTGCTGCTCGTCGGGTGCGGTGACGATGGCGTCGATGTGGGTGCGGTAGAAGCCGACCAGGCTCAGGTATTCCGTGCCCAATTCCGGGGGCAGGGTGTTGCCGTCGAGGAGCGCGGCGCCCAGGGCGTAGGCGCGGCTCATGGCCTCCAGGCTGCGCAGCACATCGGCGGCCTGCGCCAATTCGACGGTGGTGGCGGCATCGGGGGCGGACTTCTCGGCGATCTCGACACCGGCCATCACACTCTGCGGAATCCGGTTGTAGAAGGCGTACACCTCCGGCAGCGCCAGGCTGCCCGCGTCGACGCCGGAGCGGATGTCCGCCAG
This sequence comes from Nocardia yunnanensis, assembly GCF_003626895.1. GTDB lineage: Bacteria > Actinomycetota > Actinomycetes > Mycobacteriales > Mycobacteriaceae > Nocardia > Nocardia yunnanensis. The sequence goes on from NZ_CP032568.1 coordinate 5,214,293, forward strand.
GCGCGTGGCCACCGCGCCGATCGCATCGGTGGCCTGGCCCATGGATTCCGGGCCCATGCGGGTCAGCGACTCCTGGGTGGGAGCGAGCACCCGCAACGCGTCGTCGAGGCGCTGCCGGGCCGCGGTCAGCTGCCGCACATCGGTGTCCAGGCCGGCCAGCCGCCACAGGGTCAGTCGGCGTTCGGTCTGCACCGCCTCGATCAGTGCCCGGGTCGGCGCGATACCGGCCTGCATTTCGTCCGCCCAGCCGCGGGCGCGATGGGAGCGATCCACCAGCGTCCCGGCCGCGCCGAGGCCGACGACCACCAGCGCCACACTCGGTGCCAGCGCGATGGCCAGGATCCGGGTGCGGACCCCGAGCTTCGGAAAGCGCATCGCTGCAAAGTAACCGCGCTCCGGGCGCTGTCGCGTGCCGAGTCCTTTTGTGCGGGATGGGATTTGACATCACCGTCGAGATTCCCGTACGCCGGGTCCGCACGACATGGTGGCGGGTTTCGTGCGCCTTGTCGATCGTGGCGGCGCCGCGGTCGATTCCGGTGCTGGTGCACGAGTAGCGCTGGGGCACAGCCGTTTTGTTGATCCCGCATCCACACCCCTCGTGCGGATGCGGGATCGCGGCCGGATCGGTCGGCGCTGCCCTCGCCGCGGATCCCTGTCCCGAGGTACTTCTGGCTGTTTGTTCGTCGAGCGGGCGCGCGGGGTTACGAAATCGGCGGCTACCAGCCCAGATCGCGGCATTCAGGACATTTCGCCGGACCGACATTTTCGGCCGGAAGGCCGCTGTGAGCGGCCCGGATTTCACAGTCGCGGTCCGCCGCGCGGGACGCGGGGTAGATTGTGTGTATCCCGAAGTTACCCGTAAGTAGGAGGCGATGATGCCGGTGCCGGCTGCCGCGGTGTTCGAACGACTGCGTTCGTTCTCGGCCGTGGATTCCCAGGACCACCCGAACCGCGCGATCACCGAGGTGTTCACCGGTCAGACCCTGGGCGAGGTGCCGGTCGGCACGGCCGCCGACGTCGCCGCCGCCGTCACCAAAGCCCGTGCCGCGCAGGCCGAATGGGCCGCGCGCACCCCCAAGCAGCGGGCCGAGGTGCTGGAGCGCTACCGGGCGCTGGTGGTGGAGAACCGCGAGTACCTGATGGACATCGTGCAGGCCGAGACCGGCAAGGCGCGGTGGGCGGCGCAGGAGGAGATCATGGGGCTGATGTTCGCGGCCCGCTACTTCTCCCGGGTCGCGCCGCAACTGCTGGCGCCGCACAGCGTGCCCGGCGCCTTCCCGGTGCTGAACAAGGCGACGGTGCGGGCGGTGCCCAAGGGCGTGGTCGGGGTCATCGCGCCGTGGAACTATCCGATGCTGCTGTCGGTCGGCGACTCGATCCCGGCGCTGCTGGCCGGCAATGCGGTGGTGGTCAAGCCCGACAGCCAGACCCCGTACTCGTCGCTGGCCAATGCCGAGCTGTTCGCCCGCGCGGGTCTGCCGCGTGACCTCTACGCCGTGGTGCCCGGACCGGGCACGGTGGTCGGCACCGCCATCGTCGAGCAGTGCGACTACCTGATGTTCACCGGTTCCTCCGACACCGGCCGAACCCTGGCCGAGCAGTGCGGTCGCCGGCTGATCGGCTTCTCCGCCGAACTCGGCGGCAAGAACCCGATGATCGTGGCGCGCGGCGCCGATCTCGACAAGGCCGCGAAAGCCGCTGTGCGCGCCTGCTTCTCGAATGCCGGGCAGCTGTGCATCTCGATCGAGCGCATGTATGTCGAGCGCGCCATCGCCGACGAGTTCACCGCGAAGTTCGTCGCCGCGGTCGAGGCCGCGAAACTCGGTGCCGCCTACGACTTCTCGACCGATATCGGCAGCCTCATCTCCGAATCCCAGCTCGAGACCGTCACCAAGCACGTCGCCGACGCCGTCTCCAAGGGCGCGAAGGTCCTCGCCGGCGGCAACGCTCGCCCCGACCTGGGCCCGCTGTTCTTCGAACCCACCGTCCTGACCGAGGTCACCGACGCGATGGAATGCGGCCGCAACGAAACCTTCGGCCCCCTGGTCTCGATCTATCCCGTCGACTCCGTCGACGAGGCCATCGCCCGCGCCAACGACACCGAATACGGCCTCAATGCCAGCGTGTGGGCCGCCAGCAAGGCCGAAGGCCAGCGCATCGCCGAACGACTCCACGCCGGCACCGTCAACATCGACGAGGGCTACGCCCCCGCCTGGGGCACCACCGGCGCCCCCATGGGCGGTATGGGCATCTCCGGCGTCGGCCGCCGCCACGGCCCCGACGGCCTGCTCAAGTTCACCGAACCCCAGTCCATCGTGACCACCCGCATCCTCAACCTCGACCCGCCCGCCTTCCTCTCCCAGGAACGCTGGCAGCCCCTCCTCATGACCCTGGCCCGCAGCTTCCGCTACCTGCCCGGCCGCTGACACGCGAAAGCCCGGTGTGCCGCGGATTCCGCTGCCGCACACCGGGCTTCGCTAACAAGAGGATTCGCTCCGGATTTTGCGGTGGCGCGGCCGACCCGGAGAAACCGGCCGCGCCACCTTTTCTCATCCGGCCAGCTCGTTGCCGCGGAGCGGGGCGGGAGCCGCTTCCAGCACCGCTGCCTCGGCATCGGTGAACAGGCGCGACCGGATGACGAACCGGACTCCCTCGGGGGCTTCGAGGGAGAAACCACCGCCGCGGCCGGGGACCACGTCGACGGTGAGATGGGTGTGGCGCCAGTATTCGAACTGGTCGGCGCTCATCCAGAACGCCGTATCCGGGAAGACGCGGCCCAGCAGCACATCGGCCGCGCCGACCCGGAATTCACCGAGGGGATAGCACATCGGGGAGCTGCCGTCGCAGCAGCCGCCCGACTGGTGGAACATCACCGGACCGTGGTGGTCGATGAGCCGCTGCAGCAATTCGCCGGCGGCGTCGGTGATGGTCACCCGGGATACGGAACCTGCCTTCATCACGCTCCTCGCAGACTTGCGGCCCGTCTGACTGGGATGTGTTGCGGGTCAGAAGAATCCGAGCTTCTGCGCCGAATAGGAGACGAGCAGGTTCTTGGTCTGCTGATAGTGGTCCAACATCATGCTGTGGTTCTCGCGGCCGATGCCGGACTTCTTGTACCCGCCGAACGCCGCGTGCGCGGGATAGGCGTGATAGCAGTTGGTCCACACCCGCCCGGCCTTTATGGCCCGGCCCATCCGGTAGGCGGTGTTGCCGTCGCGGCTCCACACGCCCGCGCCCAGCCCGTAGAGGGTGTCGTTGGCGATGGTGACCGCTTCGACCTCGTTGTCGAAGCGGGTCACCGCCACCACCGGACCGAAGATCTCCTCCTGGAAGATCCGCATGTCGTTGCGGCCCTCGAAGACGGTCGGCTCGATGTAGTACCCATTGGGATAGCCCTCCACCTTGCGCATCTCGCCGCCGGTGAGCACCTTCGCGCCCTCTTTGCGGCCGATATCGATGTAGGAGAGGATCTTCTCGTACTGGTCGTTGCTGGCCTGCGCGCCGAGCATGGTCGAATCATCCAGCGGGTCACCGCCTTTGATCGCCTTGGTGCGCTCGACGGCGCGCGCCATGAATTCGTCGTAGATGGACGAGTGGATCAGCGCCCGCGACGGACACGTGCAGACCTCGCCCTGATTGAGCGCGAACATCACGAAACCCTCGACGGCCTTGTCCAGGAAATCGTCATCGGCCGCCAGCACATCCGCGAAGAAGATGTTGGGGCTCTTGCCGCCCAGCTCCAGGGTGACCGGGATGATGTTCTCGCTGGCGTACTGCATGATCAGCCGCCCCGTGGTGGTCTCGCCGGTGAAGGCGACCTTGGCCACCCGCGGGCTCGATGCCAGCGGTTTGCCCGCCTCCACGCCGAATCCGTTGACCACGTTGACGACTCCCGGCGGCAGCAGATCCGCGATCAACTCGATCACCAGCAGCAGCGACGCCGGCGTCTGCTCGGCGGGCTTGATGACCACGCAGTTGCCCGCCGCCAGCGCGGGCGCGAGCTTCCAGGCGGCCATGAGGATCGGGAAGTTCCACGGAATGATCTGTCCGACAACGCCCAGCGGTTCCTGGAAGTGGTAGGCGACGGTGTCGGCGTCGATCTGGGAGATCGTGCCCTCCTGCGCCCGGATCGCCCCGGCGAAGTAGCGGAAGTGATCGACGGTCAAAGGCAGGTCGGCGGCGAGGGTTTCGCGCACCGGCTTGCCGTTCTCCCAGGTCTCGGCGACGGCGAGGCGCTCCAGATTCGCCTCGATCCGGTCGGCGATCTTGTTGAGGATATTGGCACGATCCGTCACCGACGTGGCACCCCAGGCGTCGGCCGCGCGGTGCGCGGCCTCCAGGGCGAGATCGATATCCGCGGCGCTCGAACGCGCCACCTCGCAGAAGGTTTCACCGTCGATCGGCGAGGGATTCTCGAAATATCTGCCCTCGATCGGCGCTTTCCACTCACCACCGATGAAGTTCTCGTAGCGGCGGGCGAAACTGACGACACTGCCGTCGGTACCGGGTTTGGCGTAGATCATGGTGCGGCTCCTGATCACGTATCTACGGTGACGGGGGCCACTATGGACCGGTGAGGTTGGCGCGGGGTTGGCGTCCGGTTGGCGAAACGTTGCTGAGTCACTACACCCGCAGCGCGGTGTGCAGGCGCGCGGTCGCCAGCCCGCGACGGCTGTCCCCGGACGCCAGCAGACGCAGGGCGTGCTCGTGGATCTCGATATCGTCGGGGCACCGCTGACCGAAGCGCAGCGCGTGCTCGGGGTCGATATCCGCGAGCACGGCCGTGCGCAGGCACACGTCCAGATGCTCCCGCCACTGCACGATGCCGGGGACATCCGAATCCGGCAGCAGCGGACCGCGATACAGCCGCACCGCGGTGGTCAGGTCACCCGCCTCCAGCGCCGCCAGCAGCTCGACCGCGTCACACGCGATGGGATCGGTGAGCATATAGCGACGGTCGGCGATGCGGCCATCGGTGGCCGCGCGCAGCCGGGAGACATCGGCCTTGAGGGTGCTCGAGGACACCGACCGCTCGCCGTAGACGGCCTCGCGCAAGCGTTCCGGCGTGAACCCCTCCGGCTCCAGCGTCAACAGCGTCAGGATCTCGAGCTGACGCGGGCGCATCGGAATCTGTTTGCCCGCCTTGAACAATCGCGGCACCCCCAGCGCCTCGAGCCGGGTGTGGGCGGTGGGGCGCGACTGTTCGGCGTGCACGCGGGCTTCGATGGCGGTCACCAGGGCACGGACCGTGGTGAGGATGAGGGGATGGGAGCGATCCCAATACGTGGACAGATCCAGCACGCCCAGCTGCCGGCCGTCGGCGGCCCGGATCGGCGCGCAGTAGCAGACCCAGCCGTGCAGGGCCTCCACGAGATGCTCTGCCGCCCAGACCTGTGCGGGCCGCCCGCTGTGCAGCGACAGCGCCACACCGCTGGTGCCCATGTAGGGTTCGTCCCAGCAGCCGCCGGGCGCGAGATTGACCGTCTCGGCCTGCCGGCGCACCGACCGGTCGCCACAGCTGAACAACACCGTGCCGGTGTCGTCGGTGACCACCGCGACCAGCCCCGAATCCTCGGCCAGCGCGCGCAGTTCCCCGGCCATCTCGGTGATCGGGGTGCGCAGCGGCGATTCGGCCCAGCGCGAACCCAATTCGTCGCGGTCGGTGGCGGGCGCGACGGCGCGCGCCGGGTCCACCGTGCGCAGTGAGCGCTCCCAGGACTCCACGACCTCGTGCCGCAACACCACCTCACTGGTGGCGGGAGCGGGTCCGGCCCCCGAAGTCCAGTGCGCCCAGGCCTTCTCCAACTCCGCACGCTGATGCGCCGGGGCGGGCAGCTTCGTCATGGCGCAAACTCCTCGCGGTGCGTCCGGGCCGAGCGATATCCCATGATGGCGCGCGGTCGCGCCGAACGGGCCGCATTCGCGGCAGTCGGTGCAGTAATTCGTTCCGTGCGGGTTCGCAGCCTTCGCCGCCCGGCCGGATCACGCTGGTAGACAAGAATCATGGTCCTCCCTTTCCGCTTCGGCGTGAACCTGATGTCGCCCGCCTCGCGGCCCGACTGGATCGAGAAATGCCGCCGCGCCGAGGATCTCGGCTTCGATGTCCTAGGCGTCCCCGACCATCTCGGGATGCCCGCGCCGTTCCCGGCGCTCATGCTCGCCGCCGAGGTGACCGAGCGGCCGCGGCTGAACACCTTCGTGCTGAACACGCCGTTCTACAACCCGGTGCTGCTGGCCCGGGAGGTGGCGGGCCTCGACCAGCTCACCGGCGGTCGTTTCGAGCTGGGCCTCGGATCCGGTTACGTGCGTGCCGAATTCGAGGCCGCCGGACTGCCGTTCCCGTCCGCGGGCAGCCGCGTCGCCCACCTCGAGCAGACCGTGATCACCCTGCGGCGGCTGTTCGCCGATCCGGACTACCGCCCGCGCCTCGCACAGCCGGACGGTCCGCCGCTGCTGATCGCCGGCTGGGGCGAGCGCGCGCTGGGCGTGGCCGCCGCGCACGCCGACATCGTCGCCTTCACCGGAGCCGGCAGCGCCGACAGCGGCCTGCTCACCCTCGCCACCGCCGCCGACACCCAGAAGAAGACCCAGCAGGTGCGAGGGTTGCTCGGAAGTCGCTCGGCGAGCGTGGAATTCAATCTGCTGGTCCAGGCCGTCGCGACGCCCGGCGAACGCGACGCCACCCTCGCCTACCTCACCGACCATCTGCCGTTCGGGTTCGCGGGCGCGCCCGAGGATCTGCCGGTGATCCTGCTGGGCACTCCCGCGCAGATGGCCGAGGCGCTGCGCGAGCGCCGGGAACGCTTCGGGTTCAACTACATCACCGTGCTCGAGCACAACATGGAGCGCATGGCCGGGCTGATCGAGCTGCTGCAGGGGGAGTGACGCCGCACGTTTGATCCTGCGATGTCGAGGAATTGCGTCGGCAAGAACGGACTCGACCAGGAGGATCGAATGTCGGGTACAGCATGGGGTGTTGTGATCATCGTGCTGGTGGTCGTCATCGTGCTGCTCATCGTGGCGGCGCTGCTACCGCGGATGCGCAGCCGACGGCTCAAGGAGCGCTTCGGACCGGAATACGACCGGACCCTGGAGCAGGCGCCCAATCGCAAGGCCGCCGAACAGGATCTGGCCGAACGCCAGAAGCGCCACGAACAGCTGCAGCTGCGTGAGCTGTCGGACGAGGAGAAGCGCCGCTACCAGGCGGACTGGACCCATATCCAGGAGCGCTTCATCGACGACCCGGCCGGCGCGCTGGGTGCGGCCGACCATCTGGTGACCAAGGCGATGGCCGATCGCGGCTATCCCAACGACAGCTACGACCAGCGGCTGGCGGATCTGTCGGTGGAACACGCACGGCCACTGGGCCGTTTCCGCGCCGCCCACGACATCGCCAGCCGGGCCGGACGCGGCGGTGCGTCCACCGAGGACATGCGCACCGCCATCGTCGACTACCGCGAACTGTTCACCGACCTGCTCGACGGCGGCCACTCCGGCACCGCCCAACACAACTGAGGAATCGCCATGACCACCGAATTCAACTCGCGCAACCAGATTCAGCCCGATCAGCGGGATGACGTCCAGCATGGCCGGCACGGCGAGCTGCCGCCGGTCGAGGGCGAGGACCGACGCCGCGGCGAGCGGGACAACGAGTACGCGCCCGCGACCGGCGACGTCGCCAGCCCCGATATCCAGCCCGCGCCGCAGGACATTCAGCAGGGCCCGGCCGGACAGGGCTTGGGCGGACAGAGCTTGGGCACCGACCAGGGTTTGGGCGGACAGAGCTTGGACGACGGCGGCCACGATGCGGGAACCGCACAGCTGCGCGACCATTGGCGCGATGTGCAGATCATGTTCGTCGACGACCCCAAGGACGCCGTCACCCGCGCCGACGCGCTGGTGGCCGAGGCGCTCGAGCAGCTGACCGACCGCTGTTCGCGTCGGCGTGAGGAGCTCGAAAGCCGTTGGTCGCGCGGCGATGCCGCCGACACCGAGGAGATGCGCCAGGCGCTGCGCGGCTATCGGGAACTGTTCGATCAGCTGTTGGGCACCGCGTCCGGCGCGACGAACATATAGCTCTTCTCCTCGACCCGCTGGCGGATGCGCCAATCCCCGTTCACCCGCACGAAGGTGTCGTGGTACCACAGGCCGCAGAGCATGAGCCGGCGGGAGCCGTCGCCGGAGGTGACGAGCATGGGGTTGTGGCACATGGTGCGCGCGGTCGCGTGATCGCCCTCCACCCGGATGGAGGAGTTGGCGACCAGGTGCTGGAAGGCGGAGAAGTTCGGCATGACGGTGGCCAGGAATTTCTTGGTGGATTCCAGGTCACCGGCCGGACCGCCCATGGCGGTGTAGTCGATATGGGCGTCGGGGGTGAAGATCTCGTCGAGCAGCTCCCACTGATGGGTGTCCACGGCATGGGAATAGCGGACCATGAGGTCCGCTATTTCCATGCGGTCCGAGATCTCTTGCAGGGACAGCAATGGTGCCTCCGAGTGGTGCCGAAAACAGTTCAGGGACGGTGGGCCAGCGTACGGCGAGGCAGCCGTTGATCTTGCGGAATTCCAAAGAACCGGGGATGCAATAGATCTCGTTCAGACCGGTCCGTCAGCAGCGGACGCGGACCCACCGCGTCGGTCGATCCGGCGGCCGACGCCTAAGGTAGGTCCGTGCCCAGCATCGTTTTGCAGCGGGTGAGCCTCGGACACGGGTCGGCGGCGGTGCTCACCGAGGTCGAGGCCACCTTCGCGGCCGCGCGGTGTACCGCCGTGACGGGTCCCAGCGGGGCCGGCAAGACCACGCTGCTGCGCCTGCTCAACCGCTTCGGCGAACCCGACAGCGGACGTGTCCTGCTGGACGGGACGCCGGTCGCCGAGCTGGACGTGCTGGCGCTGCGGCGTCGGGTGGGGCTGGTGCCGCAGCGGCCGGTCCTGCTCACCGATACCGTGGCCGACGAGATCCGGGTGGGGCAGGCGGTGAGCGCCGAACGCGTCCAGGAACTGATCCAGGCAGTCGGTTTACCCGAGGGCTTCGCGGTGCGCCGCTGTGCGGAGCTGTCCGGCGGTGAGGCGCAACGGGTTTGCCTGGCGCGAGCGCTGGCCGTGCGGCCGGAGGTGCTGCTGCTGGACGAACCGACCTCGGCGCTGGACGGGGTGTCGGCGGCGGCGATCGGGGACCTCGTGCGCGCACACGTCGCAGCGGGCGGGAGTGTGGTGCTGGTCAGCCACGACCCGGGTTTCGTGGCGGACGTCGCCGACGAGGTGTGGACGTTGCGGGGCGGTCGGCTCACCCCGGTCGCGCAGGCGGGAAATCAGTCGTGACGGCCGGGCTCTCGGTTCCGGACTGGACGGGCGTCGGGGCCTCGCTGAGCCTGGTGGCGATCGCGGCGGCGATCGCGTATCGACAGCAATTGCATCTGACGCGGGAGCTGCTGATCGCGTCCGCGCGGGCCGGGGTGCAGCTGGTCGCGGTCGGCGCGATCCTGCTGATCCTGTTTCGCCACACCGGATTACCGGGCGCGCTCGGCTGGGTGGTTTTGATGATCGTCATCGCCGGTCAGGTGGCAGGCCGGCGCGGCGCGGGGCTGCCGCACGCCCGGCGCTCGGCGACCATCGGGGTGGCGTTCGGCGCGTGCCTGACGCTGGGCGCGCTGATCGTGCTGGGCATCATCTCCACGCAAGCGCGCGTGGTGGTGCCGGTGGGCGGGATGATCGTGTCCTCGGCGATGCAGGCGACCGGGATCGCGCTGCGCCGGCTGGTCGAGGATGCCCGGCGCGCCCGGGATGCGGTGGAAGCCCGCCTGGCGCTGGGGCTTTCGGCGCGGCAGGCGTTCCTGCCGCATCAGCGTTCGGCCTTGCGGACCGCGCTCATCCCGGCCATCGACGCGACGAAAGTGGTCGGTCTGATCAGTCTGCCGGGCGCGATGACGGGTCTGATTCTGGCGGGCGTGGATCCGCTCACCGCCATCCGCTACCAGATAGTCGTGATGTACATGCTGCTGGCCGCGACCACCCTCGCGGCGCTGGCGGCCACCCGGGTGGCCGAGCGCACCCTCTTCGACGACGCGCAGCGTCTGATTCGGTTGCCGGACTGAGACTTCGGCCCACAGAATCCTAATGGGTGGGATTTCACATGCGAGTGCGCCATCCGAAATGCCGCAATCGTTCCGACGTCCCCGATAAGATGGCCGGGGGACGGGTGGTTTCGTAGCATGGCTGCCGCGCTTCCACAGGGTAGCCGTGGCATCCGTGTCCGAGAGAGCGGGGCCGATTATGCGAGCGTCGAAACCGAGCAAATTCACCATCGGACAACATCATCAGGGCAGACGCCGGTGGGGGCTGTCCCGACCGGTCGCCGCGGCCCTCACCGGGCACGACGAAACCTGCGGCCGTGCCCCGGAATCCATTTCCCGGCCGCTGGACCCCGCCACCGAGCGAAGAGCCCGCCGCCGCCTCGGCGAGGCGCGCACCGCCATCGAACCGGTATTGCGGTCCGCGGTCGGTGCACTCGCCGACCCGCTCGACCGGATGGCCGGCTATCACTTCGGCTGGTGCGATGCCGACGGCGTGGAAATCGCCGGTGCGCAAGGCAAAGCGCTACGCCCGGCCCTGACCTTCGCCGCCGCCAGAGCCTGCGGCGGCGACGCGAACAAGGCGGTGCACGCCGCGGCCGCGGTCGAACTGCTACACAACTTCTCGCTCGTGCACGACGATGTGATGGACACCGATCCGTTCCGGCACGGCCGCCCGACGGTGTGGCGGGTGTGGGGTGAGACCAGCGCGACCCTGCTCGGGGACGCGTTGCAGGCGTTGGCGCTCGGGGTGCTGTGCGACGGTGCGCCCGAAGGGGTGACGTCGGAGGCGGTCATCCGGCTGGCCCGCGCCACGGTGATGCTGTGCCGCGGCCAATACGAGGACTGCGCCTTCGAGAGCCGGCCCGCGGTGACCGTCGACCAGTACCTGTCGATGGCGGCGGGCAAGACCGGCGCGCTGCTGGGATGCGCGTGCGCGCTGGGCGCACTGTGCGCGGGGGCCGATCATCGCGTGGTCTCCGCCATGCACACCTTCGGCACCGAACTCGGCCTGGTGTTCCAACTGGTCGACGACTTCATCGACATCTGGGGCGATCCGGAGGTCACCGGAAAACCGGCGCACAGCGACCTGCTTCACCGCAAGCAATCCTTCCCGGTGGTGTGCGCGCTGGAATCCGAGACCGCGGCCGGGCGCGATCTGGCTCGGTTGTATCAGTCCCGCCACCCCATGACCGCGGCCCGCGCGGCCCGGGCGGCGGACATGATCGAGGAGGCCGGGGGCCGGCAGCGCACCCTGCGCCACGCGTCCAACGCGCTCGACGCGGCCTTCGAATCCCTACCCGACGAACCGGCGGCCGCGGATCTGGCCGCCCTGGCGCGGCTGGTGGCACACCGCGATCGCTAGGCGCACAAGCGATCTCACTCCTCGCGCCGGGGACGTCAGCCCGACGTCACCGGCGCGGCGGTGGGGTTGTCCGAGCCGCCGAATCGAATTCCCTTGGCTTCCTTGCCGATCGCGGTCAGGATGGCGACGGCCAGGAACACCGGCACGGCGGTGACGGCGAGCGCGAACGGGTAGCCGTGGGATTCGGCCAGGCGCTCCTGGATCGGCAGGTTGAGCGAGGCCAGCAGATTGCCGAGCTGATAGGTGACGCCCGGATAGAACCCGCGAATGGCATCGGGCGACATCTCGGTGAGATGCGCGGGAATCACACCCCACGCGCCTTGCACCGCGACCTGAATCAGTAACGAGCCCAGGCACAGCATGGCCGCGGTACGGGAGTAGGCGAACAACGGCACGATCGGCAATCCCAGCAGCGCACAGAAGATGATCGTGTACCGGCGTCCGTACTTCTGCGACAGGCTGCCGAAGATCAGGCCGCCGAGGATCGCGCCGATGTTGTAGATGACGGCGATCCACTTCGCGGTCGCGGTGGACAGGCCGGCGCCGCCGTGCTGGGTGGCCGACAGGAAGGTCGGGTAGACGTCCTGGGTGCCGTGGCTCATCCAGTTGAACGCGGTCATGAGGATGACCAGGTAGACGAAGCGGCGCACGATGGCGGGGTTGGTGAGGATGTCGCGGAACGAGGTTCGTGTGGAGATCATCCGCTGCTGGGTGGACTGCCACACCTCCGATTCCTTCACCCGGGCCCGGAGAATCAGAATGATCAGCGCGGGAATGACCGACAGGCCGAACAGCCAGCGCCACGACAGGCCGAGCCAGTTGGTCACCAGCAGTGAGGCCAGCGACGCGAGCAGGTAGCCGAAGGAGTAGCCCTCCTGGAGCAGGCCGGAGAAGAAGCCGCGGCGTTCGGCCGGAATCTTCTCCATCGCCAAAGCCGCGCCCAGCCCCCATTCGCCGCCCATGCCGATGCCGTAGATCATGCGCAGGATCACCAGCACGGTGAAGTTGGGGGAAAACGCGCACAGGAAACCGACGACGGAGTACATCGCGACGTCCACCATGAGCGGGATGCGGCGGCCGATCCGGTCGGCCCACAGTCCGAACAGCAGCGCGCCCACCGGCCGCATGATCAAGGTCGCCGTGGTGATGAACGCGACCTCGCTCTTCTGCATGTGGAAGCTTTTCGCGATGTCGGCGTAGACGAAGACGACCAGGAAGTAGTCGAAGGCGTCCATGGTCCAGCCCAGCTGGGCGGCAAGGAACGCGTTGCGCTGATCTGGGGTGAGTCGCGTGCGTATCGCCATGGTGCGCGATCCTGTCCTCGGGCAATCAATCTTGCGCGCCCGCAACGATCTTCGCGGGGGAATCCGGCAATACCACTTCGGGGTGAGATCAAAACAAAAGTACCTGTAACCGGCGGTCACAGGTACTTTGGCTTTTCGGAAATATTCTGATGAGGTAGCCAGACTGTATCAGAGCCGCCGCAGCCGTGCCATCCAGGCCGCGATATCGACCAGGCCGGAGGCCGACACCTCGAGACCGGCGGCCTGATCGGCGACGACCGGGGTCACGCGGCCGCGGTAGCGGGTGGGTTCGAGGCGTTCCAATTCCCAGCCGTCGGTGAAGGATTCGCGGATCAACATATCGCTGATTCGGGGGCCGAAACCGGGCTCGGCGTCCGAGAGGGCCAGCAGGTGCAGGGTGCCGCCGGGCTTGCAGACCGCATGCAGGCTGCGGACGTAGGCGGCGCGGGTGTCCGGGTCGGTGCCGAAGACATGGAACAGGGCGCTGTCGACCACGGTGTCGAAGGCGGCCTGGAACTCCGGGCGGTCACCGAGGGTGAGGGCGTCGGCCACCTCGAAGCGGACATCGGGGACATCGCGGGACTTGGCATTGGCGCGCGCGTAATCGATTGCGCTGGGGGAGAAGTCGATGCCGAGCACGTCGTACCCGAGGGCGGTGAGCAGGATGGTGTGCTCACCGGCGCCGCAGCCCGGTTCGAGGACGCGGCCGTTGATCTCACCGGCCCGTTCGAGCGCGACGATGGCCGGCTGGGGTTCGCCGATCACCCACGGGGCGGTGTCTTCTTCGTAGACGGTGTTCCAGGAATCTGCCGGTCGAGTCATGATTCCACTCTGCAACCTCGAGTCCGCTCGAGGTCAATCCCGCGATTGATGTCAACCCGGGGAGGCGGAGCATCGACAATGTTGGTCATGCCCAAGTCTTGTCTGCTGTTGCAGCTGCGACCCGAGCAAGCGGCCTCCGACCAGGAGTACCAGGCGATCCTCGAAGCGGGCGGGCTAGCGGCCTCCGAGGTGGTGCGGGTCGAGATGAATCGGGGGATGCCGGATATCGACCTCGACGCGCACTGGGCCGTCATCGTCGGCGGCGGACCGAGCAACGTCAGCTATCCGGAAGCCAAGAAGTACGACTACCAGAAGGTGTTCGAGCCGGAGTTGCGGAAGCTGCTCATCGAGATCGTGCGGCAAGACTTTCCGTATCTCGGGGCTTGCTATGGGTTGAGCATGCTGGCCGAAGCGTTGGGTGGGGTGGTCAGTACCGAGCGCTACGGCGAGACCGCCGGGGCGACGACCATCGAGCTCACCGAGAACGCCGCGAAAGACACTCTGCTCCACGGACTTCCAGAATCGTTCCGGGCTTTCGTGGGGCACAAGGAATCCTGCCAAGACGTCCCGCCGGGTTCAGTACTGCTGGCACGATCGGCCGGATGTCCGGTTCAGGGGGTTCGAGTGGGAGAGAACGTCTACGCCACCCAATTCCACCCCGAACTCGACGGCCACGGCCTGGCCCTGCGAATCGAGATCTATCGCCACGAGGGATATTTCGACCCGAACGAGGCAGACTCACTCACCGAGCTCGGTCACCGGGAGAACATCTCTGTGCCACAAGAGATCTTGCGGCGCTTCGTTGAGCGCTACCGGCCGTAGGAGCAGAAAAGCCGAAAGAACAAAACCCAAAAGAAGAAAAGATAAAAGACGCCTGGAGGAGGGAGAGAGGGTGGCCGAGCTTGCGAGGCCCTCTCACCCACCAGCCGCCACCGGGAACAGCTCGCACCTCCCAGCACACTCACCCACCAACCTCGCTCACCTACCAGCACACTCGCCCACCGGCGGTGGATCTGTCTCTGGATCTGTCTCTGTGGAGTTGTCAAAGAACTTGCAGCGCTCGGGCTTTGGTGGAAGTCCTCGAAGGTGAGGGGCTTCGCGGGATGCAGTTGGTTGGGTTGTCTCGAGTAGGTGATGCGTGCAGTCCGTGGGCCGGAATCGGCTGGCCGACGGTAAACGGCTCGGCGTCAGCCCCGGTCCGGCAGGGCAGGCGACGCGCCCACACTGTTCTGTTTGCTTTGCGTACGCCCGGGGTGGAACAGCGGCCCCGGGGTTCATGCGGCCTGTGGGCCCCACTGGTGGCAGCGTGCGGCGATGCTAGTGGCGACCCGCTGCCCGGCGTGATGTTTCTCGTTCACCCGAGGCGTACGCGACGGATCGACCGCTGCTGGCGCGATCCAGCCCACCCGCCCACGATGCGGGGAATCCTTGCCCATCATGACCGTGGCCCACCCGTACTCGCTGTCGTTCACGAGGGCGTGGTGGTGATCGCACACCAACGCCAGGTTGTCGAGATCGGTGGGACCGCCTTTGGCCCAATCCACCACGTGGTGGGCAGCGCACATCGCCGCTGGTGCATCACAGTCGGGGTGGGTGCAGCCTTTGTCGCGGGCGATCAACGCCAGCCGTTGCCCGGGGGTGGCGAGCCGTTCGCGGCTGCGCCCGAGGTAGAGCGGAATCCCATCCCCGTCGAGCACGGCCAGCACCGGCTTGCTGCCGGCGGCCATTTTGAGTGCTTCGTTGATGGAGAGGTGTCCGCCGGTGGCGGTGGTGGCGATCCCGGCACCGCGTTCCAGGTCGGCGAGGCTCATGGTGAGGGTGATCTGCACGGGCAGCCCGCGATGGCTGCCGAGCTTGTTCATGTCGACCCCGGCTTGCAGCAGGGCGAGCAGCGCGTCGTGGTTGCGTTGCCCGGCATCGCGCCGGTCACGCCGCGCGGCGGCTTCCAACACAGCGGAGTCGACAACCGCGCCACCGGCAGCCCCGGCCACGCCCGCACCCTGGGCGGCACGGCCGTGCGCGCCAACACCCGGTCCGGCAGGACCCTGGGCGGTGAAACCCTGGGTGGCAACGCCTTCGGCCACCACGCCGTGGGCGGCAGCCCCGGCGGCCACAACATTGGTGGCCGCAGCGCCGGTGTCTACAACGTCGCTGTCCGCAGCACCGACACCACCACCCGCGACCACACCGCCGGCCACAGCCGGACCGGGCAGGCCGCAAACAGCAGCGCCAGACGCAGCGATGGAGCCGGGCGCAACGACAACGCCAGGCGTGCGGGCAGCGCCGGAAGCACCCGGAACGCCAGGGCTTTCGGGATCCTCCGCGTTGCACATGCCCGGGCGAGCGAACTTCGCCAGCACCGCATCCAAGCACGCACGCAACTCCGGGGTGATCCAGCCCTCCACCCACGACATGCCATCCACACCCGGCCGACCGATCACCAGACCGCGACGGCGACGGCGGTCGGCATCATTGATCACCGTGCCGTCCGGATCCAAACGCGCGAGGATCTCGCGGCCGATCTTCGGGAGGTCGTCAGGGAACAAACCCTCACAGGACTGTTCCACCAGCACCTGCTCCACATCCACCCGAGTTTCGACCGGGATGTCGGTGGGCAGATGCGTCATGATGTCGACGATGTGGCGGACGTGGTCACGCGAGAGCGCGCCTGCCGCAAAGGCTTCCGCAGCCACCGGCAGGGTGGCGGGGCGGGGGTGGCCGCCCGGTTCGGTGAACTCGCCGCATTCGTGGGTGATCTTCACCCGCACCGACGCATCGTGGGCGGACAGGCCCAGGGTTTGACGCAGGAACGGCACCAACTTGCCCGCACCACTGGCCTCCGGCAACGAACGATCCGAGGCTTCGATGATCAGCTTCGAATCCAACGCCGACAGCTTGCGCTTGCAGGTCTCCAACTGCTGCATCAACGCCACCACATCGGAATCCGTGAACGGGATGAGGGTGGCGTGGGAGATGGTGGTCGAGAGGGTTTCTACTGCGGTCACCAGTTCGGTGATGCCGCAGTTGTCGAATGTCACCCCCATCGAATTCATGCTCTAATTCTATCAACGAATTCACCTCTATGGAACCGAATTACGAAGTGATATAACGATATTCAGAATAGGCACGAATCAACCGGCACGCATTTACATCAATCGAGCGAGCGTGTTTCGGACTTTGCGGCCCATGGCGGTTTTGGGCACCATCAGCCCCATGTTCATGCAGATCTGCTGCTTCTTTTCCACCAGCGCACGATGCTTCGCATGATACCGCTCGAACGCGACGCGATGATCTCCGTTCGCGGCGGCGAGCTCGCTGGCCAGCCGGTACGCGCCAACGATGGCGAGTTCCGCACCCGCGCCGGAGGCCGGCGACGCGCACCATGCCGCGTCACCCAGTAGCGCTATCCGCCCGGTGGACCAGGATTCCATGTGCACCTGGCTCAATGCGTCGAAATAGAATTCGGGGTCTTCGACGGCGGCCGCGAGCAGTCCGGGGACACGCCACGAGGTATCACTGCCGAACGCGTCCGTCACGAGCTTTTTGTGCGCGGCCATGTCCCGGTAGTCGTAGGCGAGGGGTTCGGACCGGAAGATGAAGTACGCCTTGGCTTGTGCGTGATTGCCGGAGCGGTAGATTCCGGCCATTTTTCCGGGCTCGTTGTACATCGTCACCCAGCGGTCTTCGCCGAGCGTCGAATCGGTATTGGCGAATGCGAAGTAGTGGTCCTTGTATCGAAGGAACTGTTCCTCCGGGCCGAAAGCCAGTTTCCGTACGGTGGAATGCATTCCGTCGGCGCCGAGGACCAGATCGAAACGCCGGGTCGGCGCGGTGTGGAAGTCCACGGTGACACCGTCCGCGTCCTGGGTCAGCGCCCGGATCGAGTCGCCGAAGAGGTATTCGACGTCGGCGCTCCGGTGCAGCAGCGCGACGAGGTCCCCGCGCATGATCTCCACCGCGACCGGATCACTGGTGTCGATGCGGGCGACGGCACGGTCCTCGGCGTCGACGAATTTCATGCCCCGCACATCGGCGGCCAAGGCCCGGACCTGCGGCATGATGCCCATGCGCTCGATGACATCGATTGCGTCGTCCCGGATGTCGACGCCGTTGCCGCCCGTGCGCAGCCCCGGCGCCCGTTCGACCACCGTGACGTCGAAGCCGGAGCGCGTCAGCCAATGTGCCGCGGTCAGTCCCGCGATGCTCGCGCCGACGATCAGAACTCGTGTGTTCATAGCAGTTCTTCCTCACGTGCTATAACTGGAGTGCGTGTTCCAGTTAAGTATGTGGAATGGAGGTTCCAGATGTCAAGGCCGGATCTGGTGGGTCGTCGGGCGGATGCGCAACGCAATCGGCAGCTCGCGCTCGAGGCGGCGACAGCCCTACTGGCGGAATCCGATTCGGCGCTCACCGTGGATGCCATCGCCAAGCGGGCCGGGTTGGGGGTGGGCACGGTGGTGCGCGCCTTCGGCGGGAAGGACGCGTTGCTGGATGCGGCCGTGTCCGAGCTACTCACGCCGATGGTCGAGCGCGGGAAAGAACTACTGGCACAAGGTGATCCGAGCGAAGCGCTGCGGACATTCCTCGGCGAGTTGATGACGTTTCAGGCAGCCCACCACGCCGTCAGCGAGCGATTCGCCGGACTTCAGCTGCCGGAGACCAGCGCACTGCGCGGCCAATTGGTCACGATCGCAGCGGATTTGGTCACCGGCGCGCAGCGGGCGGGCACCGTGCGCACCGATCTGGACGCCGATGCCCTCACGGCCATGATCGGTGAGACCGCCTTCGCCGTCGCGCGGTCGGCGGGTACATCCCCGCGCTTGACCGACACCTTCCTCACGGTCTTGATGGATGGACTGAAGCCCAGCGCCGGCTAGATCAGGCGCGCCGCGAGCGTTCGGGCTGCCGCGGTTACCGCGGCGCCGAAGCCCGGTTCCGTATCGGGAGTCAGGCGGCCGATGGGGAGGTTGACGCTCAGGCTGGCCACCGGCTGCCCCTCGGATGAGAGGACGGCGGCGGCCACCGCGCCCACGTCCGAGCGCCATTCGCCGCGGTTGACCGCAAACCCTTGGGCGCGAATGCGATTCAGTTCGGCGCGGAGCGCGTCCGGGTCGGTGATGGTGGTGTCGGTGTAGCGGGGGAGATCATCGCGCAGCAAACGGCGCAGGGACTCGGGCGGGGTGTGGGCGAGGACGGCTTTGCCGTTGGCGGAGGCGTGCAGGGGTAGCGCGTGGCCGAGCGCCATGCTGGTGCGGACCGGTTTGTCGGTCTCGAGGCGTTCGATGAGGACCATCTTGCCGTTCTCGGGGATGGTCAGGTGAACGGTTTCGCCGGTCGAGCGGCGCAGATCCTCCAGCACCGGCAGGGCGGCGCCGCGCAGGCCGAGGTCGCCGCCCGCACTGCCGCCCACCGCAAGGGCTTTGGTGGTGATGACCCACCGGGTGACCTCACCGGTCGCGGGACGTATCCAGCCGGCGGTGTCGAGGGTGACCAGGGCCCGCTGCACCGTGCTCTTGGGCAGCTCCAGCACGCGGGCGAGTTCGCCGACGCCGATGGGCTGGCGCGCGGCCACTTCCTCGAGAACTCGCAAGGTGTTCAGGACATTTCGCAAGGTATTGACTCCTTCGACCCGCATCCCTACCCTTGCTGCACCTTTTCACGGCACAGTGTGCCATATCACGGCACAGGACGGAAGGTCCAGCTATGACAGCCCACAGCGGACGGCATTTTCTGCAGATTCCAGGGCCCACGAATGTCCCGGATCGGATTCTGCGGGCCATCGCGCAACCCACCATCGATCATCGCGGGCCCGAATTCGCGGAACTCACCAAGGATTTGCTGCGCCGGGTGCAGCCGGTGTTCGGGACCGACGGGCCGGTCGTGATCTATCCGTCGTCGGGTACGGGGGCGTGGGAGGCCGCGTTGGTCAACACCCTCTCGCCCGGTGATCGGGTACTCGCCTTCGAGACCGGACATTTCGCCACCCTGTGGCGGGAGATGGCCGAAAGGCTCGGGCTCGAGGTGGAATTCGTGGCGGGGGACTGGCGCCACGGCGCGGACCCGGTCGCGCTGGCCGAGCGGCTCGCCGCCGATACCGCGCACCGCATCGCGGCGATCATGGTGGTGCACAACGAGACCTCGACCGGCGTCACCAGCCGGATCCCCGAGATCCGGGCCGCCCTCGACGAGGCCGAGCATCCCGCGCTGCTGCTGGTCGACACCATTTCCTCGCTGGGTTCCATCGACTATCGGCATCGGGAATGGGGTGTCGACGTCACCGTCGGCTGTTCGCAGAAGGGGTTGATGCTGCCGCCGGGGCTGGGTTTCAACGCCGTCAGCGAGAAGGCGCTCGCGGCCGCCCGCACGGCCCGGCTGCCGCGTTCCTACCTCGACTGGACGCCGATTCTCGACGCCAATGCACACGGCTTCTACCCCTACACCCCGGCCACCAACCTGCTCTACGGCCTGCGCGAAGCCTGCCTGATGCTCGAAGAAGAAGGTCTGGCAAGCGTTTTCGCGCGCCACGACCGGCATGCGGCGGCCACGCGGGCGGCGGTGCGCGGGTGGGGGCTCGAGGTGCTGTGCGCCGATCCGCGGGAGTACTCGAGTTCGCTGACCGCGGTCCTGGTCGGTGGGGCGCACGATGCCGACAAGGTGCGGCGCATCATTCTGGATCGCTTCGATATGTCGCTGGGCACCGGGTTGGGCCGGCTGGCGGGCCGGGTGTTCCGCATCGGGCATCTGGGCGACTTCAACGACCTGTCGCTGGCGGGGACCCTCGCCGGTGTGCAGATGGGCCTGGAATTGGCCGGGATCGCCGTGGATCCGGGCGGACTGCAGGACGCCCTCGAGGTGCTGCGCGGGGAGTGACCCCGGCAAACCTGTTCTCTTTCTTCACTTTTCACTCGCTCCACGCTGGGCGGCCGGCGGTCCCGGCCCGCGGATCTCGCGCGCACATGCTCCGCTTCGAGCGATGTCCTACGAGGAGGTAGGCCGTGTTCGAGCGGACTCCCACCGTCCGGCGACTGTCCCACAGGAAACGCTGGACCTATATCTTGCCGGTCGTCGTCTTCATCTACGTCATCTGTTATATCGACCGCACAAATATCAGTTTCGCGCTGCCGCACCTGAAAACGGATATGCACCTCACCGGCGCGCAGCAGGGCCTGGCCAGCGGGATCTTCTTCTGGGGTTATCTGCTGCTGCAGATTCCCGGCGGCTATATCGCCGAACGCTGGAGCGCCCGGCAGTGGATCGCCATCCTCATGGTGTTGTGGAGTGTGGCGGCCATGGCCTCCGGCCTGACCCATTCGGTCGGGCAGTTGTTGCTGGCGCGGTTTCTGCTCGGTGTCGCCGAGGGCGGCGTGCAGCCGGCGTTGATGGCCACCATTCGCGCCTGGTTCCCGTTCGCCGAAAGAGGCCGGGCCTTCGCCATTTTCAAGCTGTACACCCCGATCGCGGCGATTGTCGCGGCACCGTTCTCGGGGGTGATCCTCACCTATCTGGACTGGCGGTGGATGTTCGTCATCCAGGGCGGCGCGCCGCTGGTCGTCGGCCTCTTCGCATGGCTGGCGGTCGTGCGCGACACCCCGGCGAAAGCCGGCTGGCTGTCGCAGGTCGAACGTGAGTACATCGAGAGCGCCCGGGTGCGCGAGGGTGAGCAGTTGCAGCCGCGCGGAACGTTCAAGGCGGCGTTCACTTCCAAGATCGTGTGGCAGTTCGCGCTGATCTACACCCTCACCCAAATGGGTCTGCTGGGGCTGACGCTGTGGATGCCCAGCGTGCTGAGGAAGGCATTCCACACGGACCTGACCGTGGGCCTGGTGGCGATCCTGCCGCAGCTGGCGGCCGGCGCGGCGATCATTCTGGTGGGGCGTTCGGCGGATCGCCGCGGCGGGCACATCGCGCACATGTCGGTGGTGCTGGCGGCGGCGTCGCTGATCCTGGCGGGCGCGAGTCTGGTTTCCGCGCAACAGAAATGGCTGGTGCTGCTGGCCATGATTCTCGGCACGGCGGCGTCGATCGCCTGGTACGGCCCGTTCTGGGCGACGGTCACCAAGCTGACGCCGGTGGCCGCGGCCGGCGCCGGAATGGGCTTGATCAATGGGGTGGGCAATCTGGGCAGCTTCTTCGGCCCGTACATCGGCGGCTGGCTCAGCGATCTCAGCGGCGGCGGATACGCGCTGACGCAGGTGTTCTTCGGGGTCGTGTTCGGGGTCGCGGCGCTGCTCGTGCTCACGCTGCGACGGCGACTGCACGCCGCGACACTAACCCAGCCGATGCTGCCGCCCCGCCCGATCACCGTGGACAACAAGGACTTTCAATGACGACCATCGATAAGCAGACCACCGTCTCCACCGCGACGGCCGCTCGGCTGGAGCAGGCGTTGCGCGCGGTGATGGAAGGCGAGGTCGCCTTCGACGACTACAGCAGGCATCTGTTCTCCCGCGACGCCAGCATGTACGCGATCACCCCGCTGGGTGTCGCGTTTCCCCGGCACGCCGCGGACGTGGCGGCCGCGGTGCGGGTCGCGGCGGAACTGCGGGTGCCGATCGTGGCGCGCGGCGCGGGGACCAGCCTCGCCGGGCAGACCGTGGGACCCGGTCTGGTACTCGATCTTTCGCGGCACATGAACCGCCTCATCGTCGACGCCTACAGCCGGACCGCGCTGGTCGAGGCGGGCGTGGTGCAGGATCAGCTCAATCGGGCCGCCGCCGCGCACGGGCTCATGTTCGGGCCCGACACCTCCACCAGCAATCGGGCCACCATCGGCGGGATGATCGGAAACAATTCCGCCGGAAGCGGTTCGCTGACCTACGGCATGACCATCGATCACGTGCGGGCGCTCGATGTGGTGCTCGCCGACGGGTCGCAGGTGCGCTTGGACGCCGTCGACGAAGCCGAACTGCGGCACCGGGCCGCGGCCGACACGCTGGAAGGCCGCATCTACCGGGAACTTCCGCGTCTCGTCGCCGAGAACGACGACGCGATCCGCGCCGGGATGCCGCTGTTCTGGCGGCGCGCGGGCGGTTACCGGCTGGATCGGCTGGCCGGGGCCGGCAAAGGCACACCGTGGGATCTGGCCAAGTTCGTGGTCGGCGCGGAGGGGACCCTGGTCATCGTCACGCACGCCCTGGTGGATCTGGTGCCCAAACCCACCCACACCGTCTATGCCGTCGGCCATTTCGACGATACGCACAGCGCGATCGCCGCCACCACCGATGCCCTGGCCTGCGATCCGTATCAGGTGGAGCTGATGGACCGCACGATTCTGGCGCTGTCGCGGCAGCGCCTCGAGTACGCGGAGTTGGGCAGCATCCTCGTCGGCGATCCCGGCGCGCTGCTGTTCGTATCCTTCGCCGGCCCGGACAAAACGGCGCTGATCGCGAAAATCGCGGCGCTCGAGGCACTCTGGAGACAGCACGGCCACGGCTATCACACCCTGCGCGCGATCGAGCCCGCCGAGCAGCGGGCGCTGCTCAAAGTCCGCAAATCCAGCCTCGGGCTGCTCATGGCTGCGGGGGAGGGCACGCGGCGGCCGCTGGCGTTCGTGGAAGACACCGCCGTGGACCCGGCGCATCTGCCCGAATACACCCGCCGGTTCCAGCGCATCCTCGACGCGCATCAGCTGGAGGCGGGCTTCTACGGCCATTGTTCGGTGGGCTGCCTGCACATTCGGCCCTTCGTGGATCTGACCGATCCCGCGCAGGTGACGCGCATGCGGGCGGTGGCCGAGGCGGTCAAGGACCTGGTCACCGAGTACGGCGGGGTCAATTCCAGCGAGCACGGGGACGGGCTGGCGCGCAGCGAATTCAATCGCGAGATCTTCGGCGACGAACTGTACGAGACCATGCGAAAGGTCAAGCGGCTGTTCGATCCACACGGCATCATGAACCCCGGCAAGATCGTCGACGCGCCGCCCATGACCGACAACCTGCGCGACCGCGACGCCCTGCCCCCGGCGCCGCCGCTGACCACCACCCTCGATTTCGAGGTGGTCGGCGGGATGCGGGGCGCGGCCGACCGATGCATGAACATCGGGCTGTGCCGCAAGGCCGGGCCGGGCGTCATGTGCCCGTCCTACATCGCCACCCGCGAGGAGGAACATGCCACGCGCGGGCGAGCCAACGCGCTGGTCAAGGCGCTGTCACAACCGGATCCGCATGCCGCGCTGGGCGACGAGCGGCTGCACGAGATCCTCGATCTGTGCCTGATGTGCAAGGCCTGCAAGAGCGAATGCCCCATGAGCGTGGATATGGCGTCACTGAAGGCCGAGGCGCTCGCCCATCACCACGAAATCCATGGAACACCGTGGCGGTCACGGCTTTTCGGAGCGATCCGGACCCTCAACCGGATCGGCTCGGCGACCGCCCCGCTGTCGAACGCCCCCGGCCGCAGCCGGCTGCTGCGCCGCCTGCTCGACCGCGGCCTGGGCGTCACCGCGGCGCGGCCGCTGCCGGAGTTCCAGCGCGCCAACCTGATTCGCTGGTTCAGCCGCCGCGACGCGACCGGGCTGCCCGCGCCGCTGGGCACGGTGAACTGGCTGGCCGACTCGTTCACCACCTTCACCGAACCCCGGATCGGACAGGCCGCCATCGAACTGCTCGAGCGCGCCGGATGGCGGGTGGAACTGGCCGGCGGCGGCTGCTGCGGGCGCTCCAGCATGTCGAAGGGGCTGCTCGAGGATGCGCGCGACAAGGCCACGGCACTGGTCGAATCGCTCACCACGACCACGGTGCCCGGATCGCCGATCGTGGGCTGCGAGCCGTCGTGTGTGTTCATGCTGCGCGACGAACACACCGCACTGCTGCCGGAATCGTCCGGGGCCCGGGAAGTGGCCGGGCGGGTTCGGCAGGTGGAGGAGCTCCTGGTCGAGGCCATCGACGCCGAGCGGCTGCGCCTGCGCGCGGACTCGCCCTTCGCGGGACGGCGCATCGTGTTTCACGGGCACTGCCATCAGAAGGCCGAAGTCGGCACCGCCGCCACCATGGCGTTGCTACGCCGGATTCCCGGCGCGGTGGTCGAAGAGATCGACGCCGGCTGCTGCGGGATGGCCGGCTCGTTCGGCTTCGAATCCGAGCATTACGAGACGTCTCTGGCGGTCGGCGCGGACCGGTTGTTCCCAGCGTTGGCCGCCGAGTCACCCGACACGGTCGTGGCGGCAACCGGAGTGTCGTGTCGTCAGCAGATCTTCCACGGGGCCGGCCGGACGGCATGGCATCCGGTCGAACTGGTCCGGGAGGCGCTGGTGGAGTAGGCAGGTCGCGGCGCTCGGGCGTGGGGAGAACGCGGTCGGCATCGATGGCGACCCATCCACGGCGTCGATGATCCTGCGCCAGACAAGTTTTCAGGGCGTCTCGGTTTTTCAGGGCGTCGATGACCCGGTGCCGACTCGGGAACGCGCGGGAGCCGTTGCGGTAGGCGGTTCGACCTGCGAGGCGTCAGCCGGTTTCGCGGGCGCGCCTCGCTCGCCGCGCACCCGCAGGGCTGTCGCGGCGAACAAGGCCAGGGTCAGCCAGATGTAGGCGTTGTGGTCGAGCACGCCGAGCCGGCCGCCGCCGGGCAGGTCGAAGACGCTGCCGTAGTGCAGGTCGAACAGGTCCATGACGCCGCCGGAGGTGACGGCGAAGACGACCAGCAGACCGGCGAGCGTGAGAGCGTCGCGGGAGCGAATCGCCAGGTGCGCCAGGTAGATCAGCAGGGGAGCCAGCCACACCCAGTGGTGGATCCAGCTGTAGGGGGAGATGACGGTGCTGGTCAGTCCGCACAGGGTGACGGCCGGCAGTTCCCGGCCGGTCGCCCAGAGTCGGCGGGCCAGCAGCAGGCAGATCGCCGCGATCGCGAGAGCGGCTGCCAGCCACAGGATTTGCAGGCCGCCGGCCGCGCCCAGGGTGCGGGCGATCATGCCGCGCAAGGATTCGTTCTGCGGATTCTCCGGGACCCCGACCCGGGTGGGGTCGGCGAACGCGCCGCTCCAGAAGGTCAGCGAATCCCGCGGCAGGACAGCCAATCCCACCAGCATGGTGGCGATCAGGGCGCCGACGGCGGTGGCGGCGGCCCGGAATCGCCGGGTCACCAGCAGGTAGAGCACGAAGAACGCCGGCGTCAGCTTGATGCCGGCCGCGACGCCGGTGAGCGCGCCCTTGTACCGGGAGGAATCCGGCAGCGCCATATCGGCCAGCACGAGCAACAGCAGCAGGATGTTGACCTGACCGAAGCCGACGGTTTCGCGAATCGGCTCGCACGACAGCAGCAGTGCCGCGATCGGCGGGCCCAGGATCAGCAGGCGTCGATCACGGCGGTAGCCGAGCACCGCCAGCGTCGCCCACACCGAACCGGTCAACAGGGCGAAGTTGGTCAGGCCACCGACCCAGGTGAACACCGATCCGTGGATCCAGGCCAGAGGCGCGAACAGCAGTGCCGCGAACGGGGTGTAGACGAATTCGAAGACCCCGCGGGTGTGCCCGCGCAAAGGGCTGTCGTACACCGAGATTCCGTGCCCCACCCGATCGCCCGCCACCTGGTAGGCGCCCAGATCGACCAGATGCATCATCATGCGCGGGGCGGCGGCGAGCTGCCCGAGGTAGTACCAGCCCGCCAGGGCGCCCAGGATCGTCACGCCCCAGACGACCGGTAGCGGGATCACCGGCCGCGGCGACCCGGCTTCCTGTGTGACCGCCACCCGATCGAACGCCGATACCGGCATGCTCACCCCCAGTGCTTGGGCTTCCCGATTGCCCGCCCCACCGTAGTAACCCCCGCGCGCGATCGCCACTCGTCGCCGAACCCGCGACAACCGGTTCCACCGATGCTTGCTTCGATCCGCTTGCCGCCCACGGCTATTTCGCGCCGATGCCGTCGCGCAGGAAATCGCTGAGCTGCTCGCCGAAGGGTTTGGCGATCTCGGCCTGATAGTCGGCCCAGCCCTCCTCCTGAGCCGCGCGCAGCGAATCCGGTAGCGGCTGATGCAATTCCGCATCGACTGCCGCCTCGTGCAAGCGGCTCATGCGGTCCCGCAGCGCACCATCGTCGGCGGCGATATTGTCCAGTTCCAGGGCGCCGTCGCGGGTCGAATAGTCGTAGAGTTCGAAATCCTCGGACTCCGCGGCGTCGATCCGCGCCGAACCCGGCACCCAGTGCGAGTAGCGCACGAACTTCGCGTCCGGGGTGCGCAGGGCGATCAGGTGGCCAGGCGCGTCCTGATCGAAACGGACCGCGGCCTCCTCGATGGAATGCTCGTCGGTGGTGTGCAGAATCCACGGGCGACCGGGAGCGCCGGGATCTCGGGCGACCGCGGCGATATCGTGGCGGCCCGCCAGATGACGGTAGCGATCCTCGCCGCGCCAGGCGGTGCCGCCGGTGCCGAGGGTCAGCAGCAGCGGTGCCAGGTCGACGCTCGAGGTCAGCTGGGTACGGCTGCCCGGAGCGGCGGTGAACTGGCCGCGCGGATCGTGGAGGAACAGCGGGACGTGGATCGCCTCGTCGTAGGCCGCGCCGCCCTTGCCGTGCAGACCGTGCGAGCCCGCGTAATCGCCGTGGTCGGAGGTGAAGACGACGATGGTGTTGGCCTCCACCTCAGGGCGCGCCGCCAAAGCCGCCAGGACCCGGCCGATTTGGGCGTCCACCTGCTGCTGGTACCACAGATACAGATTGCGCATGTCGATCCACTCCCGGTCGGCGTCGGGGGTGCCGTAGGGGGCCAGACCGAAGGTCAGCGCCGACACCTGCACCAGCGCCGTCTGCAGCCGGGGCTTGCGGGAAAGCTGTTCGAGGGTCTCGTGATTGCCAGGCAGATCGGTCAGCCAGCGGGGAATGGCATTGACTGCCATGGTGCGTCGAGTGAATCGGGGCCACCACTGGATGTCGTGCGGGTTCACCAGCGACACCGTCGTGCACCACGGGCCTTGCGCCGCATCGGCGTCCAGGAAATCCACGAACTGGTCGACGATCCGGGCGTCCATCTGCAGGCCCTGATCGGGAGCGCCGTTGGGGGACGGGTAGGTGCCGCCGTCGAATCCGTAGCGGTCCAAACCGCCGGGGATGGTGTCGGATTCGTGGCCCAGATGCCATTTGCCCCACCAGCTGGTGGCGTAACCCCGCTCGCGCAGCAGGGTGCCCCAGGTGGGGAAGCCCGCCGACAGCTGGGAGGTGGAGGTCGACAGGCAGCCGGTCTGATGGGAGTAGAGCCCGGTCAGCATGACCCCGCGCGCGGGCGTGCAGTCGTTGGCGGCGGTGTAGTGCTGCTCGAACGACACCGACTTGCGCCGCAGCGCCGCGATATTCGGCAGGATGGCGTCGAGGGTGTCCTGGTCGGGGAACCAGACCGGGGCCCGCATCTCGTCGACGATGACGACCAGAATGTTGGGCCGGTCGGGGTGAGCGTCCCGGCGAGGTGTGGCCGCGGCCCTGCCGGTGGTCAGTGCGGCGGTGGCCGCCAGGGCGCCGCCGCCGAAGAATCCGCGTCTGCTGATCGACACGTGTGGTCCGCCTTCCGGTCGAGTGCACGATGTCAGCGACGGTAAGGTTTTTGCACCATTGGTGCAA
The DNA here is from genome assembly GCF_003626895.1 of Nocardia yunnanensis. GTDB lineage: Bacteria > Actinomycetota > Actinomycetes > Mycobacteriales > Mycobacteriaceae > Nocardia > Nocardia yunnanensis. The sequence goes on from NZ_CP032568.1 coordinate 5,242,398, forward strand.
GTTGTTAGACTGGTGGCGATGGACGGACGCACCGCTCGGGCGGCACGAAATCGGCAGGCGGTGCTCGATGCCGCGCTGGCGCTCATGGAAGAAGGCAACCTGCAGCCGACCGCGCAGTCGGTGGCCGAACGCGCGGGGGTCGCGACGCGGTCGGTGTTCCACCACTTCGCCGATCTGGAGTCGCTGTATCTGGATGCCGCGCAGACCCAGATCGAACGGCATTGGCTGCCGTTGCTGCGGCCGGTGAACGGGTCGCTCGAGCAGCGCATCGACGGCCTGCTGAAGCTACGCGCCGAACTCTACGAACGCATTTCCGGCACCCGGCGGGCCGCGCAGTTGCGCGAGCACGAATCCCCGGTGCTCGCCGAACGATTGGGCCTCAGCCGCGCCGCGCTACGCGCGCACCTGCGCGAGAATCTGCCCGAGCTCGAGGAACTCGCGCCGCCGGCTCGGGAGGCGGTGTTCGTGGCGGGGGCGTGGGAGACCTGGGAGGTGCTGCGCCGGCATCAGGGGCTGTCCATTCCGGCCGCGCGGGCCGCCGTCGCCGCCACCCTCACCGCGCTGATCGCCGGACAGCGGACCGATCACACGTAGGCGCGACGCCGATTACGTCGGACCCGTCCGCGACGTCCTGCCGGTGACTCGGCCCGTGGACCCGGGGGTAGGCACAGGCGTTCGGAACGGCCCGATCCACACCGGGTTTCGTGGAGGGCCGGGTGGCTCCGGGGCGGACCCAGGTGTGCCGTGGGCCGGTGGAGATGTCGCGGCGGACGTCGGCGCGGTCGCGAGTGTGGCAGGGATTTGTCGGCTGGGCGACCGGCTCGGGCACGAGTTCGATCTCGCTGCTGTCCTGTTGCAGTGCACCGGGATCGGTCATTTCCCGCCACGTCGACGGAACGTGCAGTTCGCGCAGCTTCAGGCCTGCGATCCGGGCCAGGATCAGGCCGACGGCCAGCGCGGCCAGCGCCGAGACCGCGCCGCCGACCGCAAATCCGATGCGAGCGCCGTAGGTGTCGGTGATCCAGCCGACCAGAGGCGCGCCGATCGGGGTGCCGCCGGTGAACACCATCATGAACAGGGCCATGACGCGGCCGCGCATGGCCGGGTCGGTGGCCATCTGGATGGAGGAGTTGGCGGTGACGTTCACCGTGAGCCCGGCCATGCCGATGGGGACGAGCAGCAGCGCGAACAGCCAGAACGACGGTGTCACGGCGGCCACGATCTCGAGGACGCCGAAGACCAGCGCCGCGATGACCAGCGTGCGCAGGCGCGAGGTGGCGCGGCGGGCCGCCAGCAGCGCGCCGGCCAGGGAACCGGCCGCCATCAAGGTGTTGAGCAGGCCGTATGTCTGTGCGCCGGAATGGAAGACGGTGTGGGTGAAGGCGGTCAGCCAGATCGCGAAGTTGAATCCGAAGGTGCCGATGAAGCCGACCAGCACGATCGGCCAGATCAGTTCTGGGCGGCTCGCGACGTAGCGCAGGCCCTCGCGCAGCTGGCCTTTGCCGCGCGGGGCGCGCTCGACCTCACGCAGTTCGGTGGCGCGCATCAACAGCAGAGCGGCGATCGGGGCCAGGAACGACAGTCCGTTGAACACGAACGCGTAGCCGCTGCCGATCGCGCCGATCAGAACGCCGGCGACGGCGGGACCGACGAGGCGGGCGGATTGGAAATTGGCGGAATTCAAGCTCACCGCGTTCGCCAGCTGGTCGGGGCCGACCATCTCCGAGACGAAGGTCTGGCGGGCCGGATTGTCGACGACGGTGACCAGGCCGAGCACGAAAGCGGTCGCGTACACATGCCAGACCTGCACATGGCCGGTGAGTGTGAGCACGCCGAGCACGAGACCGGTCGCGCCCATCGCGGACTGGGTGAACAACAGCAGCGGCCGCTTGGGCAGCCGGTCCACCAGCACGCCACCGTAGAGGCCGAACAACAGCATGGGCAGAAACTGCAGCGCGGTCGTGATGCCGACCGCGGCGGCGGATCCGGTGAGGCTGAGCACCAGCCAGTCCTGCGCGATCCGCTGCATCCAGGTGCCGATATTGGAGATCACCTGTCCGGTGAAGAACAGGCGGTAATTGCGAATTCGCAGCGAACCGAACGTGCTGCGCGGGGGAGTGTCGCCGGGGGTGTGTCGAATGTCGGACTGGGATGGCGCTACGACTCCCGGCCTCACAGATCTGCCTCCTAGGGTGCGACGGACTTCAGGTGTGCGGGATTCCGCTCCCTGCACCGCAACCGCCCGGAGGGGTGAAAACAGCCGACGCCCAAGGCGTTCGGACTCGAATATCGCCAGCTCTACGACTACATCGACAGCAGCGCGGCCCGGCGAGACACTGTCCGGCACGTCGCGCGGCGCGAAGGCCGGCGATCGAACTGGATTGCGGGAGCGTGATCGCTCCGGCGGTGGGACAGGCCTGACGACATCATCGGCGTGACCGGGAAGCCCAACACTTTCCTTAGCCTAGTGAAGTTGCTGGTCAGATGCCACCGATTTTGCCCAGTCTCACATCGGCGGCAGCGCCGGCTGTTCTCCACTGCCGGGGCTCGCTCCAGACGGCTGTGCCACCAGTTTTGCATCCTGCCGATTCATCGTCGGAGCTTCCGGGCCGAGGCGTCGCGCGGGCGAAGAAGAAAGGCTAGACCGGCGGTGAGAGCAGTGCTGCGACAAGGGTTTCGGCGACCCACTGCTCGGTTTCCGCACCGCTCCAGCCACGGTCGTCCATGAGTGCGCGGTAGACGTCGTAGGAGGTGAGGGCGTACATGATGTCGGCGGCGCGTTCGGCGGACAGACCGGTTTTCAGGGCGCCCCGGGCGGCGAGGTGCGGGGTGATGTGGCGCGGTCCCTCGTAGCGGCCCTGTTCGGCGATGAGGAGGAAGGCCGCGACTTCGGGGTCGACCGCGGCGGTGACGCGCATGACGTCCAGCAGAGGGATGTAGCGCTCGGACACCGTGCGCATGTGCGCGGCGTAGAGGGCTAGCTGGCGGGCGGGGTTGGGTTCGGCGAACAGTTCACGCACCCAGGCGCGTTCGGGCGGCGGGGTAGCGGCTTCCTCGTCCGGGCCGGCGACGAGGATCGCGGCCGTCTCGGCGAGGACACCGACTTTCGTTCCGAAGGCTTGATAGATGGTCTGCACGTGCACCCCGGCCGCGTCGGCGATCGCCTGCAGGGTGGTTGCGGCGTACCCGCGCTCGGCGAAGAGGGCGGCGGCCGCCGCGGCCACCTTGCGACGGGTCGCGGTGCGGCGGCCGGCTCGGCTCGAGGGTGTTGACATGCTCATCAGCATAACTATAGTGGACTATATAGTTGGCTATAGCCGAAGGGGTGGGTATGCGGATTCTGATCTCGACGACTCCGATGGAGGGCGTATTCGCTCCCGTGGTGCCGGTGGCCACCGCGCTGGTGGCGCAGGGGCACGACGTTCTGGTGGCGACTGCCGCACAGCTCGCGGGCCGGGTGCGCGCGTGCGGCCTGCCGGTGGTGATCGCGGGGCCGGACGCACCGCAGGCCGCGGCGAAAGCGGTGACGCTGCCGGAGTTTCAGGCGGGCACGCAGCCGTGGCGGATCGGGGCGGTGATGTTCGGCAAGGTGATGGCGCCGGCCAAACTGGACGACCTGCGTGTGGTGGCCGAGCGGTTCGAACCGGACCTGGTGCTGCATGCCCCGGTGGATCTGGCCGCACCCCTCTTGGCGGCGATGCTGGACGTCCCGTCGGTCACCTATGGCACCGGGCTGTTGCTCGAACCGGAGTTGCTCGGCGCGATGGCCGAATGGGTTGCGCCACTGTGGCATTCGGCCGGTCTCGAACCGGACGAGCACGCCGGGTTGTATCGCCACGGCTACCTCGATCCGGTCCCCGAGAGTCTGCAGCCCGATCGCGGTCCCGCGGCGGATGTGGCCCGGGCGGTCCGGCCCGCGGTACCCGGCGGTCCCGGCGATCGGTTGCCGGAGTGGGCGTCGGGCTTGGGGGATCGGCCGGTCGTGTACGTATCGCTGGGTACGGTGCCGATCTTCAATCAGCCCACGGCCTTCGCGCCGCTGTTGGCGGGATTGGCCGAGCTCGATGTCGATGTCGCGGTCACGGTCGGCACCGACGTCGATCCGGCGGCACTGGGCTCGCAGCCGTCCAATGTGCATGTGTCGCAATGGTTGTCGCTGGCGGCGTTGCTACCACGCTGTGATGCGGTGCTCTGCCACGGGGGCGCCGGAACGACCCTGGCCGCGCTCGCGCATGGTCTACCGCTGGTGCTGTCGCCGCGTGGGGCCGATCAATTCCCCACGGCCGCCGCAGTTCGCGCGGTGGGCGCGGCTCAGGTGCTGGCCCCTGACGAGGTGACGTCGAGCGCGGTGCGGGCGGCGGTGACGGCGGTCCTCACCGACGTCGGCTATCGCGACGCGGCGCATCGCGTTCGTTCCAATATCGCCGCGGTGCCCGATGCGGCCGATGTGGCCGCCGCGCTCGGGCGCGATTACGCGCCACGGGCCCGCCACCGACGCTGAGGCAACAGTTATCCAATAGCGATCAATCAAGACGATCTACACCTCGTTGACATGCATCGATGACAGTTCGACCAGTTGCTGACTGTTTGACCGTTTCGGGGGCGGGTACCCGCTGGTCGCAGTGCCTTTCCGCAGATCGATTCCACGCAGTGAGGAGAGATCATGGCGAATCCCACGCTAGAAGCATTGATCGGCGCGACCGTGTACGACAGTGCCGACGAAGCGATCGGCCGGGTCGAGAATTTCTACCTCGACAACGAGACCGGAACCCCCACCTGGGTCGCGATGGCCGGCGACGGCAGCCGCGGCCCGACCTTGATTCCACTCGACGGCGCCGGCTACCGCACCGAGGACATGAGCCTGCGGGTGCCGTACGCCAAGGACCAGATCAGCAGCGCACCCCACCTCGAACACGACGGCAAGATCGACAGCCAGTCCGAGCAGCAGCTGCTGGCCCACTACCGCTCCGGCCAGCGTCGCGGCACCGGGACCGCCGCGATGAATATCGCTGGGCGCCAGCGAGTTCAGCCCGGCCCGGACGAGCCGATGACCTACGGCAAGCGGGATCCGGGACTGACCCGCTCCGAGGAGCGGCTGGTCGTGGACACCGACCGGGTGGAGACCGGGACCGCGCGACTGCACAAGTACGTCGTGGAGGAAGAGCAGACCATCACGGTGCCGACCAGCCACGAAGAGGTCCGCGTCGTGCGCGAGCCGATCACCGACCGCACCGCGGCCGACGCCGTCATCGGCGAGGACGCGCAGGAGGTCGTGCTGCACGCCGACCGGGTGACCGCACACAAGGAGACCGTGCCGGTCGAGCGCGTCGGGCTCGCGGTCGACGAGGTCGCCGACGAGCAGTCGGTCTCCGACACTGTGCGCAAGGAACGGGTCGAAACCGAGGGCCTCGACGCGATGGGCCAGGACGCCATGGGCCGGAGCTCCATGGGTCGCGACGCGATGGGCCGTGAGCCCATGGGCCGCGACGCGATGGGCCGCGACCGCGACCGGATGCGTCGCGAAAACGACGACAGGGCATAGCATTTCGATCCCTTACCGCGAGGAGGAATTCTCATGGAATGGCTGCTCGGATTGCTCGGCGGCGTGGTCGGCGGCGGCATCGGCGGGGCGAAGAACCCGCTGGGCCCGGTGACCAACGGCGGTATCGGTGCCATCGGCGGTGGTATCACCGGCGGCATCATCCAGGCCGCGACCAGCGGCGGGCTGGACTTCGGACAGATCCTGGCGCAGGTCGCCGGCGGCGGCGTGGTCGGCGCGGTCCTGTCGGTGATCACCGGCTTCGCCACGAGGCCCAAGGCGGGACGGAGCCTGTCATGAACCTCTTGAAGAACCGAATCGTCGCTGCGGGCGCCACCTTCGGCCTGTTCGCCGCCGCGTGCATGGGGCTGCTGACCAGCCCGGTGGCCACGGCCCAGCCGGCCGACGCGGCCGCGGCCATCGACGCCCACTACAACGACAAGGGCGGCGCGTACTCCCCGCTGGGCCAAAAGCTCGGTGCGGTCTACGCTTTCGGTCCCGACGGGGCCGCTCAGGACTTCGAGGGCGGCAAGATCATCTACTCGGCCGGAACCGGGGCCAAGGTGATGTACGGCGCCATCCTCGACAAGTATCTGGCGCTGGGCGGTGCCGACGCGGGTCTGGGCTATCCGACCAACGACGAATCCGACGCACCCGTCAACGGCACCGCACGCTTCAGCGAGTTCTCCGCGCCCGACGGCGCGACCATCACCTGGAGCCCACAGAACGGGACCTGGCTGGTGCGCGGACCGATCCGGACCGCCTGGTCGCATCTGCAGGGCACCGACGGCGTGCTCGGCACTCCCGTCTCCGACACCACCGTGGAGAACGGCGTCTACAGCCAGCGTTTCGCCGGTCAACCCGGCAGCGCCGCACCTGTCGACATCCGCTGGAGTGCCGCGGACGGCTTCGTCACCACTCCGCCCGAGATCGCCTCACAGCTGAGCGGTCTTGACGTGTCCGCCCCCGGCGCGGCTCCCGGTGCCGTAGCCACCCCGGCACCCCAATCCAGTGCCGCGGCATCGGATTCCACCGGGGCGAGCAGATGGTGGGCGCTACCGCTGGGCTTGGCGCTCGCCGCCGTGGCCGGTGGTCTGGCGGCCCTGCTCACCAAGGGCAGCCGACGCGCGAATACCGAATCCGCCAGCGAGACCGGCAATTTCGCGTCGACCAACCTACGTCGAGCCGGATCGCACCTGGCAAACGCGACAGAACGCCGCCACACCATGCCCCGCCCCGGCGGAGCATAGGAGGCCGCGGACTCGTCCACCGCTTTTACACAACGGGCGGTTCTGGGTGCACCCCAGAGCCGCCCGTGCGGGCGTGTCCGCGACCTAGGACGTGAATCCGGCTTCCCGATCGGCTGCGGCGATCTGATCGCTGAAGCGCTTGTGCACCCAGTGACGCTGGCCGAGCAACATCATCTGTGTCCAGCGACCGGAGGCAGGACCCAAGCGTGTTCGGCGCGGCATCGTGCCCAGCAGGCGTTGCGGCCTGGCGCCGCCGGAGGTCTTGCTGCTGTCCAGAACGTAGATGGCGTCGTCGGTGATGGCCACACAGCGGTAGTGGATCCAGAAGATCGTCAGACCGGTCAGATAGGTGATCAAGAAGAACGCGAAATTCGGGGCGGCCTGCGCGATGAACGCCTGGCGGATCTGGGCGTCGGCGGGAAGAAACGGTGCCGCATGCTCGACCAGATCCTTGCGGGGTGCCGCGCCCCCGTGCTCGGTACCGTCCACCACTCGATCCTTCCACCGCCGTGGCGGTTTCGCAGAATGTTCTGGCCGTCCACAACGCGGGTGCCCCGCAATGGTGTTGGCGCGATCACGGCGTAGATCACATTCGCCCCGCGATGTGAGCTCGAGGCGCGCGAGTGTGCCGTCCATCCCATCGCATTGCCGAACCGCGGTCCGGAATCCTACGCTCGCGTTCGGTCCACTGTTTTCCGAACGACGAAGGGCGGATCCACATGACAACGCTCATCCTCGTGGGCATTGCGACAGCGGGAGTCTTCGCGATCTTCCACGACCGCAACAACATGGACTTCCGCGGGCGCGAAATCGCCGAGTACCGCCACCGGAAGTAACCACCTCACGCAGCCGTCCCCCGCGGCGCACGATCATCGTGCGCCCCCGTCTTCACGGCCGCCCGATGCCTAGCGCTCCTTGCCGCGTGCCTTGTCGACAGCCCCTGCTGTAGTTCGAGATCGGCCAACGCACGGGACAGCGACCTTGGCCATCGATGATTGGATCTCGCAACAGGCCTCTACGAGCTTGACCGGTTCGCGACTTGAACCGTCGGGCCTAGTACTGCGACACGCATCTGAAGCGTTGCCGAAAGACTCAGGTGGCCGAGCACTTCCGCAAATCGTGAGCGGGCGATACGGCTTCGAATCGAAGAAGCGTGAATCTATTTGCGGTGCAAATAGATTCACGCTTCGTGGTGTCCGGAGGGGGACTTGAACCCCCACGCCCTAATACGGGCACTAGCACCTCAAGCTAGCGCGTCTGCCATTCCGCCACCCGGACCGGTGGTGCCGGACAAGATTAGCGGAGGGGTTGGGGGAAAGGGAAATCGGGGGTGGACCTGGCGAAAGAGGGTGTGCGGGGGTGGGTTTCGGGGTCAGTGGAGGATGCCGAGGAGGTTGGCGTTCTTGACGGGGGTGTCCTTGTTGGCTTGGACCTGGCAGAGGCTTTGGACGGCAGCCATGGAGAGGTCGACCTGGGTGCCAGGGGGCTCGTGGTCGTTGCCGGTTTGTTGCTTGATGAACTTGGTGATGGTGACGCGCTGGGTGTCGGCGTTCTGCGTGAGGTAGTCGCTGCACTTGGTGTCCCCGCCCTGGTTGAGGGCCTTCTCGACGTCCGAGCAACCCGACAGCAGGGCTACGGCGAGTGCGGCGGCGGCCACGGCCGACCATCGCGCGGTGTTCATCATGCGTTCCTCGGGGGTCCCGCGCGGCGGGTGTCCGCCGCGATCGACCGCCACTGTAGAGGGCCGGGGTCGCCGGGTAATCGGGGCTGGACCCGGAGATTCGCTCCGAAACCGTGTGAGTTGCGTCACTCCGGGGTGTGGTCAGTGGACGGGCGGTTCGGCGGCCCTCGCCGCCCGCCAGACCCGAGCCTCGCTGGTATTGCCGCGACGCGTGAGCAACTCCGCCAGGCCCGCCATCGCGCGGGGGTCGCCGTGGGCGGCGGCGGTGCGCCACCAGTGTTCGGCTTCGAGGTAGTCGCCGCGGCGGTAGCGCAGGACGCCGAGGTCATAGGCGGCGGCCAGGTGACCGAATTCCGCTGCCTGCGTCCACAATTGGCATGCCTGGTCTTCGTCGCCGCGGCTCTGCATGGCGACTCCGAGTTCGTAGAGCGCGTTCTGGTAGCGGCTGGCCTCGGTGGGCGGTTCGGGTGGGGGAGGGGTGACGGCGAGGCTCAGTTCGACGACGAGTTCGCCGAAATCGGGCGGCCCGACGCCGGTGCTGCAGTGCAGCACCGTCAGGGTGGGCTCGCGGGTGACCAGCAATCCGTAGTTGCCGGTCCAGGACACGATGGCGTCACTGTCGTCGACCCAGACGGGGGTGAGGGTGATGGCGGCGTCGGCCTCGGTCGTGCAGATCTGCAACTCGACGCCTGCGGTCATGGCGTCGCTCCACACGTCAACCCCCCTGAGCCGGCGGCCGTCGAGCAACACGTGACCGCGGTCCACGCCGAGCCCGATGCCGAGGCTGCGCACCCCCGGCCGGGGCGCGACCGCGCGCAGGGCCAGCCGGACGGTGGTGGGCGAAACGCCGATGCCCTCCGAGTGCAGGGGATAGACCTGGGCTCCGTTCCAGGTCACGGGGTCCGCGCTGTCGTATCGGTCCGCCAGCGGTGGCGCGGTCGCGGCCGGCTCGGCATACGAATACGACCCCTTCATCTGCCCCGCCTTCCGCCGGTGCCGTGTGATGTTCGGGCATACGGTAGTACCGATACCGCCCGCTGAGTCCCGTATTTGCCAGCAACGTCCGCCAGCAAACACCTGGTCAGGTGACCGGTGTCCGAAAGCGCCCGCGGGCGGTCTCCATGTCCATATTTCGCCGGTCGCTCGACGTGTCGGCCACGTCCACGCGGTGTGTCGTACTGGCGCGGGGCCTGGTGTCCTGTTGAATCGTCGGCGAAATACCAGCGAACGAGTGAAAGGTAAGGACATATGGCTCTGCCCACCATGACCCCCGAACAACGCTCCGAGGCGCTGGCCAAGGCCGCCGCGGTTCGCAAGGCTCGCTCGGAGATGATCGCTGAGGTCAAGAAGGGCTCGCTCAGCCTCTCCGAACTGCTCAAGCGTGCCGACAAGGAGGACCTGGTCAAGAAGACGAAGGTGTCGGCCGTCATCAAGGCGCTCCCGGGCATCGGCCCGGTCAAGGCGGCCAAGCTGATGGACGAGGCCGAGATTCCCGCCGATCGTCGCATCGGCGGCCTGGGTTCGCGGCAGCGCGCCGCGCTGCTGGAGGCTCTGAAGGCTTGAGATCGGGGGGTGGCCTGCCGGGTCGCGAAATCGACCCGGCGGCAACCACTCCCGCAGTCTCCGGTTGCTCGGTAAAAGCGCAGGCCATCGGCCGATTTGGTCCAGACGATCGGATCCGATAACCTTGCTGAGCACCACCGGTCCGGGTGGCGGAATGGCAGACGCGCTAGCTTGAGGTGCTAGTGCCCGTATTAGGGCGTGGGGGTTCAAGTCCCCCTCCGGACACAACCAGTAGGCCCACGGGTGGTTTTGGTTTAGCTTCAGCCAAAACCACCCGTTTTTCATGGTTGTAGGTCAGTTTCAGGCCCAAGTGCCGGTAGATCTCAAGTTTGTCGGCGGGATCGGCCGATCGCAGGATCGCCAGCAGTCCGCCGAGGCATTCGACCATCGCTCGGATTTCTTCTCGGCTCATCCTGTGGTCCGCAACGGATTTCGCCTCGATCGCAGCGATCTGCGCCTCCACCAGTTCACGCTCCCGCTGCACCTCCCGGCTCCACAGGGCGATGAGTATCGGGTCGGCTCCGGCTTCGAGTGCAGCGCGATGGCGGGCGAGCTTCTGGTCGTGTTCGGTCAAGGATCGTCGGGCCGCGTCGAGCGTCGAAAGGTGACTTGTAGGCTGCGCGTTCTCCAGCTGGGTCAGATTGTGTTCGAGGTGGCTAGGATGGAACACTTCGGCCAGCCACGCGTCGATCGGGCCGCTGAGCTGATCTTCGCGCAGGTATACCGAGGGCGGATGGTCGAGATTGTTGGCCAGGGCGTACTCGGAGGGATACCGACACCGGTAGTGGGCTTTGTCGTGGTTCCAAGTTCCCTGCATACGCCGCTCGCAGCTTTCGTGGAACAGCAATCCCCGGAAGGCGTAGGGATGGTTGCGGCGGGTGATCTCGCGCCCCATCGAGCGTGGTCCTCGTGAAGCCAAGCGCAGTCGGACCTGCTCGAACGCGTCGGTGCTGACCAACGCCTCGTGCGCGGGTTGGTCGGAAAAGATCCAGGCGGTCTTGGGATTCCAGGTCAGGTGAGTGTCGTGTCCGAGCGCGACATCGTTGACATCGATGAGTGATTCTTGCTTGCGTTGCTTGTTCCACACCTCGTGCCCGGTGTAGCGCGGATTGGTCAGGATCGCGCGCACCGCACTCTTCGTGCCTGTCCGGGATCTGATCGATTTGGGAACAGACCGTGTGGGAGGTTGCCGGAAGTGGCCTGACGAGGCGGAACCTCCTGGTAGCAACAGGATTACCAGATCCACTGTTGCCCAGAAGGTTCCGTACCGGCTATCACCGGCTCACCATCCGCTACGACCGCAAAGCCACCCATTTCCTCGGATTCCTCACCCTCGCAGCGGCATTGATCTGCTACAAAAAGCTCGTGAAAGCTACGACGTGAGACACGGTCTTAACCAGGAAGGTTGTTTCATGGATTGGGTCAACATCTTGTTGACGTGGGCTGCCGCTCTGTTCTTCACTCTGGCGTTCATGGCAACGACCGTGATCATATCCGCATCGATGTTGTTCAGGATTCCGCCGGAACAGACCTGGGAAGCAGTCCGGGGACTCCTCCGGAAACGCTGAGACCACTCCAATGCTCGGGTAACCCAAAGAGGGGGTGATCTATAAAACCGACTTCAGGACAACCCGATGGCGTTGCTCCACATGCAACGCACTCCGCGATGAACCCTCGGCCAACCGCAACCGCGCCGAGGGTCTTCGCTTGTCTGACAACAGTTTCCGCGACGTAGCAACGTGTCCACGTGGACACCCTGTCCAAGGCCCGTAATTGCTGATAGACGACACTTTTCAGGGTTTGGACACCCTGTCCACGTGGACACCCGTACGGGTAGCTATGCGGCGTCGGCGATCTGGTAAGACCCGGCACAGGTGTTGATCGAAACCATCGGCCCGATGTTCAGGCAGCTCTCACCACAAGACCAGGACCAAGCGCTGCGGCATTTTGTCCTGTGGCTGAACAAGGAAATACCGAAAGAGAAGAGGAAGCAGTAAGTGGCGTCCGTCCATGAGTACATCGTGAACCCGGACCCGAAAATCAAGGGGGACAAGGGCATTCGGTATCGAGTTGCGTACACGAAGCCCGATGGCAAACCGACCGGCAAGCGGGGGTTCCTTCGGAAAGCAGAGGCCAATGCCTTCGCCAACAAGGTGGAGGTTCAGAAGATGGACGGGGACTACGTGGCTCCGTCGCTGGGTCGCGTCACCGTTGGTGAATTGGCTCCTGCATGGCTGAAGGGGAAGAAGGCAAGCACAGCTCCGTCGAACTACCGCACGCTCGAAGCGGCATGGCGAAATCACGTCGACAAACCGCGATGGGGCAGTGTTCGCGTCGCCGATATCAACTTGGAAGCCGTGGAGGACTGGATCACCAACATGCGGCTGGCCTCGATGGAGAAGGCCGAGGCACAGAAGGCCAAGGGCGGCAAAGTCTCCGATGGAGCTACCACCATCATCAGGGCGCACGGCGTGCTCGCTGGAATCCTCGATGCAGCCGTGAAGGCCAAGCGACTATCGAAGAACCTCGCGCGCAGTGTCGAGAACCTGCCGGACAAGAAAAAGAAGCGCCACGTCTATCTGGCTTCAGCGGACGTGCAGCGGCTGGCCCCCTGCAGTCCGGACGCCACGAACTCCTCGTGCTCATGCTCGCGTACTGTGGTCCGCGCTGGGGTGAGGTAATCGCGCTTCGCGTACGCGACATCGATTTCCGACGAGCACGGATCACGGTTGCCGACAACGCCGTACAGCTGGGCGTCGATCACGCGGAGGGTGAGACGAAGGGCAAGGAGATCCGGACGGTTCCAGTTCCGCGGTTCGTCCTCGATCGGTTGCGCGAGCACGTGAAGGGCAAGGACGGTAGCGCACTTGTGTTTCCGCACCCGGACGACCCTGAGAAGTACCTGTCACGCCCGAAGTCGGTAGACGGATGGTTCGCGGGCGCCGTGAAGCGGTCGAAGGTGCAGGCGATCACGCCACACGATCTCCGGCACACCTGCGCTTCGCTGGCTGTGTCGGCAGGCGCGAACGTTCTGGCGCTGGCCCGGCTGCTGGGACACTAAGGACGCGAAGGAAACACTCAACACCTACGCGGACCTGTTCGACGATGACTTGGATCGCGTAGCGTCGGCGATGGACAAGAAGTATTCGGGCGGCAAGGGCTCTGCCGCGACAAGCCTTGGTAGCTGCGCTTGTCAAAATCTTGTCACGGAGCCCGACCAGGCTGTTGCCTGAGCAAAGAAAAAGCCCCTGACCTGCTGTTGCAGGCCAAGGGCTTTGGCGGTGGCGGAGGGATTTGAACCCTCGGAGGGGGGTTACCCCTCACACGCTTTCGAGGCGTGCTCCTTAGGCCGCTCGGACACGCCACCGGTGGTGACTTTACCTGAGCACCCCGAGGAATCAGAAATCGCCTGGAGAGCGCGGTGGGGGGCGGTGGGAATCGAAGAAATCGGCGAGGAGGGCGGCGCATTCGGGTTCGAGGATGCCGGCTCGGACTTGGGGGCGGTGGTTGAGACGTCGGTCACGGACGACGTCCCAGAGGGAGCCGACGGCGCCGGTTTTGGGTTCCCAGGCGCCGAAGACGAGGCGGGAGACTCGGGACAGGACCAGGGCGCCGGCGCACATGGTGCACGGTTCGAGGGTGACGGCGAGGGTCGCGCCCTCCAGGCGCCAGCCGTCGCCGAGGACCTGGGCGGCGGCGCGCAGGGCCAGGACTTCGGCGTGGGCGGTGGGATCGCCCAGGGCCTCACGGGCATTGGCGGCGCGCGCCAACTCCCGGCCCCGGGCGTCGAAGACGACCGCGCCGACGGGGACGTCGCGCGGGTCGGCGGTCCGGGCGGCCGCGAGGGCGGCGCGCATCATCGCCTCGTCGGATCTCATCGCCTCGTGGGGGGCGAGCGAGCCGATCAACGCGGGAGCTTGTCCAGCACCGCCGAGAACTCGTTGGCGAAGCCGAGGCGCTGGGCGATCATGCCGAGCTGCTCGTCCGGGTAGAGATCGGTCTCTGCGAGGATGACCGCCAGCACCGGTTCGGGCAGGCCGAGGTCGGCGAGGACGCCGAGATCGCCCTCCTCCCAGGGTTCGACGTCGTCGAGTTCGTCCGGGTCGATGTCGGGGATCTCGATATTGAGTTCCTCCAGCACATCGGCGGCGATGTCGTAGTCGATGGCGGCGGTCGCGTCCGACAGCAGGATGCGGCTGCCGGTCGGGCCGGGACGCAGGATGATGAAGAACTCGTCGTCGATGTCGAGCAGGCCGAATGTCGCGCCGGAACTGCGCAGCGCGCGCAACTCGTATTCGGCCGCGGTCAGACTGGTCAGTGCCGCCTCGCTCAGGGGCGTCACTTTCCAGTTGGCTTCCTCGCGGACAACCGCCACTGCGAACCCTTCTACGTCGTCGTAATCGTCCGACGCCGCCCTGTTCGTGCTCGAGCGCTGTGCTGCCATGGCCGCAACGGTAGTCCGCTTCGGGGGAAATGTTGAAGTCGTATGCCAATCTGATCGGATGACGGGCTCTCCGAAACCAGCTGTGTGCGTCCTGGGTACCGGTTTGATCGGCGGATCGGTGCTGCGCGCCGCCGCCGCGGCGGGGTATGAGGCGTTCGGCTACAACCGTTCCGAGGTGGGCGCCAAGTCCGCCCGCATGGACGGCTACGACGTGACCAGCGAGGTGGAGGCGGTGCTCGGCCGGGCCGCCGCGAGAGACGCGCTGATCGTGGTCGGCGTGCCCATGCCCGCCCTCGACGCGGTGCTCTCGGATGTGAAGACCTTCGCGCCCGGCTGCGTCCTCACCGATGTGGTGAGCGTGAAGGCCCCGGTCGCGGCGGCGGTACAGCGGCACGAGCTGAGCGCGAAGTACGTGGGCGGCCACCCCATGGCCGGGACCAGCGAATCCGGTTGGGCGGCATCCAGTCCCGACCTGTTCAAGAACGCGGCCTGGGCGGTGAGCGTGGATCCCGGCGTGCACGCCGACCACTTCCGGCGTGTCGCGCAACTCGCCCTGGACTGCGGCGCGGTCGTCGTGCCGGTGCTGGCGGTGGAGCACGATCGCGCGGTCGCCCGCATCTCGCACCTACCCCATGTGCTGGCGGAAGCGCTCGCCATCGAGGGCTCCAACGGCGGCCCGCTCGCCTTATGCCTCGCCGCCGGTTCCTTCCGGGACGGCACCCGGGTCGCGGCCACCGCCCCCGAGTTGGTGCGCGCGATCTGCGAACCCAATGCCGCTGCCCTGCTGGACGTCCTGGACGACACCCTCGAGGTCCTCACCCAGGCCCGCGACAGCCTGCGTGCGCACGGCACCCTCACCGAACTGACCGAGGCCGGCCACGACGCCCGCGTCGAGTTCGACGACAACGAGCGCTGGCAGATCACCGATGTCCGCCCGGGTGACCACAACTGGCTGACGAAGCTGATCGATGCGGGCCGCTCGGGCGGAGTCATCAGTTCCCTGGACTAGATACGCGCCCCTGGACTAGATGCGCTCGGCCAGCCCCGGATAGTCGAGCAGGAAGCCGTCGTCGTCGACGGTGACGGTGGCCGACGACACCGGCGACAGCACATGGATGCCGTCGGGTCCGCTGCTGTAGGTGAGGCTGGCTTCCTGCACCAGGAGATCGGGCAGGCGCACGTACACGACGGGCACCTGCACGTCCTCACTGGTGTGGGCCAGCCCGTAGCGTCGAATGGGCAGCGTATTGAAGAACGGGCTCAGCACGACGTCCACATCGAGCGCGCCCCCGAACGTCGAGCGCACGTGCGTATTTCCCGCGTCGATGAGCCAATAGTTCTCCTCGTCGCGGGCAATCGAGGCGTGCCGCTCACCGGTGGCGAGCGTGCTGCGCAGCGACAGCCGCTTCGTCACCCCCGCCTCGTCGGTGACCAGGTCATAGGAGGCGCTGAACGCGGGATGATCCTCGCAGTCACCGGCGATGATGCGCCCCGCCGCACGAATCCGGTTGCCGCTCACCACCACCCGCACCGACTCCATCCGCGACGCGTTGTGCGCCCGCCAGGTGAGAACGGAAGGCCACCGCGGCGCACCCGGCTTCACGTCCCCATTCCCGTTATCCGTCACCCCTATCACCGTAGTTCCCACTCCCCCCGCCCCCGCGCTCCCCGGCCGTTATCACTCCCCCCGCGCGACATCGTGATCAACATGCAATGGTGCAGGGCGCTTCTCGGCGTTTGCCCACGCCATCGCATGCTGATCGATCGTCCTGGTGATAGCGGGCGGCTCTGGGTGCGGGCTGTGGAACGGTGTTGATCCCGATGGGGGCGGGGGGACTCGAGTAACCTGCTCTGGGCACGGGGGGACTCCGGGGTGAAAGGGACTGTTGTGACGGGCGCGCGGATGGTCGGCCTGTTCGCCGGCATCGGCGGGCTGGAGCTCGGGCTCGCGGCGCATGGCTGGCGTAGTGAGCTGCTGTGCGAGATCGACTCCGGCGCGCAGGCGGTGCTGGCGGCGCATTTCCCGGACGTGCCATTGCATTCCGACGTCACCAAGCTGCGCGCGCTGCCGTCCGGCACGGAACTGGTCGCGGCCGGCTTCCCGTGCCAGGACCTCTCGCAGGCCGGGCGCACGGCCGGAATCACCGGCAGCCGTTCGGGTTTGGTGGACGAGGTCTTCCGCCTCGTCAAGCGCAAGAAGGGCCCGCGCTGGCTGCTGATCGAGAATGTGCCGTTCATGCTGCAGCTCGGGGGCGGCGCGGCCATGCGGCACATCACCGACGCGCTCACCGAACTCGGCTACACCTGGGCCTATCGGGTGGTCGACGCGCGCGCGTTCGGGCTGCCGCAGCGGCGGGAGCGCGTGCTCATGCTGGCCTCGCGCACCGACGACCCCCGCCCGATCCTGTTCGGCGCGGACGCGGGACCGCGCGACGTCGGCGATCCGCTGCACGATCCGTGCGGCTTCTACTGGACCGAAGGCAATCGCGGCCTGGGATGGGCGGTGAACGCGGTACCGACCTTGAAGGGCGGTTCCGGCCTCGGCATCGCGAGCCCGCCCGCGGTGCGGCTGCCGTCCGGTGAGCTGGTGACGCCCGGCATCACCGACGGCGAACGACTGCAGGGCTTCGATCGGGATTGGACCACACCGGCTTTGACGGTGCCCGGCATCCGGCACGGGCATCGCTGGAAGCTGGTCGGCAATGCGGTGAGTGTGCGCATGGCGAGCTGGATCGCCGACCGCATCACCCATCCGGCCGACGATCCGGTCCCGGACGGCGAACCGCTGACCCGCCGCAGCTGGCCGACCGCCGCGTGGGGACACGGCGGGGTGGTGCATCGAGTTCCGGTGTCCACCTGGCCGGTTCACGCGCCATACGAGGATCTGCGCTGGTTCCTCGACGATTCCCGGCTGCTGTCGGCGCGGGCGACCGCGGGTTTCCTGCGCCGCACGGCCATGGGTTCGCTGCGTTTCCCGGAGGG
This sequence comes from Nocardia yunnanensis, assembly GCF_003626895.1. Lineage (GTDB taxonomy): Bacteria > Actinomycetota > Actinomycetes > Mycobacteriales > Mycobacteriaceae > Nocardia > Nocardia yunnanensis. The sequence continues at coordinate 5,259,857 of NZ_CP032568.1, forward strand.
TTTTCTCGCCGATGTGGCCAGCCATCTCGAGCGTATGGGTGGCGCGCCCCGCGAAGCCGCCTGACCCTGGCCGCCGCGGCGGTCCGGATCTTGCCGGCCTTCCTGAGCGCCGCGAGGATGGCGTGATGGCACAGACGCCGCCCCGGGCCGAGACCTCCCTGTCGCGGGCCGAGACCTCCCCGCCACGGGCCGAGACCTCCCGGCCCACGACCGACGCCGCCACCAGTGCGCGCCTGGCCAAGCAGCGCCGGGTGGGCACGAAACCGGAACTGGCGTTGCGGCGGGAATTGCACCGGCGGGGAAAACGGTTCTTCGTGGACAGGGCGCCGCTGCCGGGTTTGCGACGCCGGGCCGATCTGGTGTTCCCGCGATGGAAGGTGGCCGTCTATGTCGACGGATGCTTCTGGCACAGCTGCCCGCAGCACGCGACACACCCGAAGAACAATGCCGAGTGGTGGGCGGCGAAGCTGGCCGGAAACGTGGCGCGCGACCGGGACACGGATACCCGGCTGGCGGCGGCGGGTTGGACCGTGGTGCGGGTGTGGGAGCACGAGGCCGCGGATTCGGCGGCCGACCTCGTGATGCGGGCGCTCACACGCGGCTTGTGACAAGCAGGTTTCCGGATGGGCGACAATGGAGTTACGAGCGGACCAGCCGACCAGTCCGAACAGAGCACACTGCGGGCAGGCAGTACGAGTAAGCGAGGCCAGCGAAAGCGAGCGCGGTGATGGCACCAACCGAGCAGAAACTAGCCGAGGCGGCCCCGAGCGCACCGGCTCGGCAGCCGCGCTGGCGCCGGGTCCTGCGCTGGCTCATCGCGATCTTGATCGCCGTCGCCGGACTCGGCTACTCCTCCTGGGTCCTGGAATTCATCCTGCCCATCGACAGCAATCCCACCAACACCTTCCTCAGCCAGCTGGCCGAGAAGGGCGCGCCGTTCCGCTGGGTGTTCACCACCGGCGACACCGTCTCCGGTTCGCTGCTGGTGGTGGCGGGCATCGGCGGACTGCTGCTGTTCTCGCGCCGGCTGTATTCGAACATCGGCTGGATCGCGCTGGCGTGCTTCGGCGCGTCCACCATCGCGGACGCGCAGTGGCCGATCGTGCCGGAGGATCCCGACGGACCCAAACGCTATGTGGACACCGGCCTTTTCCCACAGCTGCATCAGATTCATGCGCTGACCAGTACCTTGGCCGTGTTCTCGATCTATATCGCCATGTTCGCCTTCACCGTGGCGGCCTTCAAATATCGGCGCTGGCCGATCCTGCGGCATACCGGCCTGTGGATTCTCCTCGTGGGCTCGGCGGTGACGGCGTGGATGCTGATCGCCGACAATCTGCCCGGCAACTACGGCCTGGGCATCGCGCAACGCATCCAGGTCGGGGCCATGTCGCTGTGGCTGGTGGCGCTGGCGGTGCAAATAGTTGTCGCCGAACGGGATACCACGCACACCCATTAGGGTCGAAGCCGTGACCAGCGACGCATCGCAACTCGCCGACACCACCGCCCTGCTCGACACCGTCGCCGCCGCGACCGACCGCCTGCTGCCCGCGGTCGCCGCCCTCGGCGACGGCGATCTGGTCGAGCCGTCCCTGCTGCCCGGCTGGACCCGCGGCCATGTGCTGGCCCACCTGTCCCGCAATGCCGACAGCCTGGTCAACCTGCTGCTGTGGGCCCGCACCGGCATCGAAACCCCGCAGTACGCAAGCCAATTCCTGCGGGAGGCCGATATCGAGGCGGGTGCGCCGCGGCCGCTGCGCGAGCAGCTCGAGGACCTCACCGCCTCGCACGAACGCTGGCTCGCGCTGGCCCGGGTGATGCCCGCCGACCGCTGGCCCGCGCTGGTCCGCAACCGGCAGGGCGGCGAGATTCCGGCCACCCGGGTGCCGTGGATGCGGTTGCTGGAGGTCGAGATTCACCATGTGGACCTCGATATCGGCTACACCGCCGGCGACTGGCCCGCGGACTTCACCGATCGTCTGCTCGCCCAGTCCATGACCGAGGTGCGGCCGGCCGACGGCACAGGCTTCACCGTGACCGCCACCGACACCGGCTTCACCGCCACCGTCGGCGCCCCCGCCACCACCGTGTCCGGTCCCGCCGCCGCCTTGGCGGCCTGGCTCATCGGCCGCTCCCCCGGCACCGACCTGACCGGCGAGCTGCCCAATCTGGCCGCCTGGAAATAGCCTGGCGCGCGGGCGAACTCAGTTCTCCAGATAGGCCACGATGCCCTCGACGAGGGCCTCGAGCGCGTCGTCGAGATCGCCGTAGGTGCCGAGGGTTCGTTCGGAGGTGATGCCGCGCATGGCGGCGGGGATGAGCGCGGCCACCTTGCGGACCTTGACCGGATCGCAGTCCAGGTCGGCGAAGGCGCGCTGACATGCCTTGTCCCAGTGGGGTTTCCACGACGCCAGTTCGGCGGCGGTGCGCGGGAATTCGCGTTCCAGCTCGGCGTGATCGCGCGGCAGTGCCGCGCGCAGTGTTTCGATCGCCAGTGATTCCGGCTCGCGCAAGCCTGCCGCCATCGCGTGGATCAGCGTGCCGACGCGCTCGCGCAGCGTGCCCTCGCGCGCGATTCCGGCGGGCAGGTCGCCGCGCTTGTCGGCGGTGTGGCGCAGGACCGCGGCCCACAGGCCGTCGATATCGCCGAACTGGTATTTGACGACACCCCAGGTCGCCCCGATATCGCGCGCGATGCGATTGCCCGAGACCGCGGCGGGATCGCCGGTGGCCAGGGTGGCGATCGCCGTCTCGAGCATGCTCTCGCGCGACTGTATCCCGCGCTTGTTCGCACGGCGTCCGCCGATCGCCACCTCCGCCACGAGGCCCGATTGTACTGGCTACCAGCGTGATCAAGTTTCAAAGAGGGCTCTTGTATTTCTGCGGGAACGGTTTTACGGTGAGGGCGCCGCGGGTGTCGCCGCGGCAGCCGGGAGGATCCGAGATGGCCAAGCCACCCCTGCCGATGCGGCCGACGGGCTGGTTCCAAGTGGCCTGGAGCATCGAGATCGCGGTCGGGGCCGTGCACACCATGAAGTACTTCGGGCGCGAGCTGGTGGCGTGGCGAACGGCGGCGGGGCGGGTGGCGGTGTTCGACGCGTACTGCGAGCATCTGGGCGCCCACCTCGGTTATGGCGGTCATGTCGAGGGCGAGCATCTGGTGTGCCCGTTTCACGGCTGGGAGTGGAACCTCGAGGGGCGAAATGCGTGCATTCCCTACGAGAGTCATCCGAACAAGGGCCGCCGCATTCGCAGCTATCCGGTCGTCGAGCGCAACGAGGCGGTCTGGCTGTGGTTCGATCTCGACGGCCGCGCACCGTATTTCGAGGTTCCCGACCTTTTCACCGCCTTCGGTGACGGCAAGACCGCGGACGATTACTATCCGCCGGTCCCCGCGGCCACGCTGTATCGCCGCGGCCTGGAACTGCACCCCCAGTACGTGCTGGAGAACGGCGTCGACTTCGCGCACTTCAAGTTCGTGCACAAGACGCCGTTCGTGCCGGAGTTCACCCGCCACGACTTCTCCGGGCCGGTGTCGTACGTCGACTTCACCATCGCCTTCGACGCGGGCGTGACCCAGGACGACATCAACAGCGGCGTCGAATCGATCAATGCCGGGCTGGGGTGCTCGATCACCAAGAGCTGGGGCATGGTCGACAACCGCACCATGCCGGCGGTGACACCGGTGGACGAGCACACCTGCGATGTGCGGTTCACGGTGTGGATCGGACGCAAGCCCGGCGGCGACGGCCCCGAACTCTCGCCCTACGGCAAGGCGATGGCCGACTACGTGATCGAGCAGTTCGAGGCGGACATCCGCATCTGGGCGCATCAGCGGTACTCGGACCCGCCGGCGTTGTCACGCAAGGAGTTCGAGGGTTTCACCGCGTTACGCGAGTGGGCCCGGCAGTTCTATCCACCGAAAGGCACCAACGATGAGTGACGACCGCAAGATTCGCGTTTTCCAGGTCGCGACGGGAAACCTCGGCACCGAGATGATCGGTCGCATTCGCAATCATCCCGACCTCGAACTGGTTGGGCTGCACTGCTATTCGCCCGAGAAGATCGGGCGGGACGCTGGCGAGATCGTCGGCATCGGGCCCATCGGGGTGCGCGCGACCGGCTCGGTGGCGGAGATCATCGACGCCCGTCCCGACGTGCTGACCTTCCACGGCGTGTTCCCGGACGAGGAGCTCTACGAGCAGGTGCTCGAGGCGGGGATCGATGTGGTGACCACCGCGGACTGGATCACCGGCTTCCATCGCGACGCCAACCATCCACACCCTTCCGGCCGAAAGGTCAGCGAGGTGATCCAATCCGCCTGCGAGCGCGGCAATTCCACTTTCTACGGCACCGGCATGAATCCGGGGCTGTGCCAGATCCTCGGCATCGTGCACTCCGCGGACGTGGCCGATATCGAGAACGTCACGGTCATCGAATCGGTGGACGTGTCCTGCCACCATTCGGTCGACACGTGGAAGGCGGTCGGGTACGGGCGGCCGATCGATGACCCCACCATTCCGGACTCGCTCCACAAATACACCGCGGTCTTCGCTGATTCGGTGCAGTTGATGGCCGACGCGTTCGGACTCGTCCTCGACGAGGTGCGTTTCAGCTATGAACTCGGCGCGTGCACCAAGGACATCGATCTCGGCTGGTACGTCCTGCCCAAGGGCTCGCTGGGCGCCAATTACATCAAATACCAGGGCATGGTCGACGGCGTCCCCCGGGTGGAATCCCACCTGGAATGGCAGATGACGCCCCACACCGCGCCGTCGTGGAACATCAAGGGCTGCTACATCACTCAGATCACCGGCGATCCGAGCATCTACAGCAAGCACATGATCTTCCCGCCCAAGGGTTTCGACCTGTCCAACCCCGAGAACTTCGCCTCCATCGGCATGACCGTCACCGGCCTACCGGCCCTCAACGCGCTCCGCTCGGTGTTCGCGGCGCCGCCGGGCATCATCACCAGCGCCGACCTCCCGCTGCGCAGTTTCGCCGGGCGCTTCAAAAGCTGAGGGCCCCGGAACGGGGTGCGCGGGAGAGGGCTGCTCGGTCGTCATGGCGTCGAGCAGTTCGGCGATCCGGTGATCGCGCAGCCGATAGCGCACGACGCGACCGGTTTTGACGGCGGTGACCGCGCCCGAGGTGCGCAGCAGGCGCAGGGCCTGGGAGACGGCGGTATCGCTGATGCCGGTCGCGGTGGCCAGGTCGGTGACCGCGATCGACCCCACCCGGCGGATGGCGAGCAGCATCGACAGCCGGCCCGGATCCGACAGCAGCGCGAAACGCTGCGCCCAGGTCTGGACCCGCTCGGCGTCGCCGATGCCGCCGATGGCATCGCACACCGCGTGCTCGTCGATCAGGTGCCGGTGGGCGCGGTCGGCCGGGATCAGGTGCATGCCTTCGATCCTGCCCGGTGCGCGGGCGCGCCGTCGAGGCGATGCCTGAAAACCTGCGCAGTCTTGCAGGTGAATCGCGGCGCGCGTTACGGTGGGCACGCCGTGGTGTTCGGGAAGACCGGTGTGAATCCGGAGCGGCCCTCGCCACTGTGATCGGTTAGTTCGGCATGTCGTCGATTCCGCCCTCGGGCGGGACGGGCCACGGGACCACGCGTCCTGGAAGGTCTGGTTTGCCTGCGCTCGACCCGTCAGCCAGGAGACCGGCCGCGGCACCGCTAGGAACCCGTCCACGAGGTGCTGGAAAGGCCGACCGAGAATGTCTGTACCCGAAAACTCTTCTCCCGCAGTGGATACCGGTAGCGTGGACCTGCGCTGGCAGCGCCGGGACTGGATCCGCACCGGCGGCCTGTTCGCGGTGATCGCGCTGTTGCATGTGGTCGCCTTCGGCATCCTGATCGCGCTGGTGGTACCGCAGCACTACACCGTCGGCACCCAGGTGTTCGGGCTGGGCCTGGGCGTGACCGCCTATACCCTCGGCATGCGCCACGCCTTCGACGCCGACCACATCGCCGCCATCGACAACACCACCCGCAAACTCATGGCCGACGGCAAACGGCCTGTCTCCGTGGGCTTCTGGTTCGCCCTCGGCCACTCCACCATCGTCGTGGCGCTGGCCGTGGGCATCGCGGCCGGCATCCGCTGGGCGGGCAACCTCACCAGCGACGACTCGCCCACCCGGCAGGATCTGGGGATCTTCGGAACCTTGGTGTCCGGCGGCTTCCTCTACCTCATCGCCGCGCTGAATCTGGTTGCGCTGGCGGGCATCTGGCGGGTGTTCAAGGCCATGCGCGCCGGTCAGTACGACGAGCACGAACTCGAACGCCACCTCGACAATCGCGGCTTCCTCAACCGGATTCTCGGCCGGCTCACCCGCTCGATCACGCGCCCGGGACAGATGTATCCGATCGGGGTGCTGTTCGGCATCGGCTTCGACACCGCCACCGAGGTCGCGCTCATGGTGATGGCCGGCTCCGGCGCCGCGGCGGGCCTGCCCTGGTACGCCATCATCTGCCTCCCCCTGCTGTTCGCCGCGGGCATGAGCCTGTTCGACACCCTCGACGGCACCTTCATGAACTTCGCCTACCACTGGGCCTTCTCCAACCCGGTCCGCAAGGTCTACTACAACCTCACCATCACCGGCCTGTCCATCGCCGTCGCCTTCCTCATCGGCAGCATCGAACTGATCGGCATCCTCCACGACCAACTCGACCTCACCGACCCCATCACCGCCTGGATCTCCAGCATCGACCTCAACAACGTCGGCTTCATCATCGTCGCCCTCTTCATCGCCGTCTGGGCCATCGCCCTCACCTACTGGAAACTCGCCAAGGTAGAACACCGCTGGCACCCCACCCCCGACCCCCTCACCTGACCCCGAACAACAAAGGCCCCACACCAATTCGGTGTGGAGCCTTCGCCTTGCGCGCCCGGAAGACTCGAACTCCCAACCTTCTGATCGAGAGTTTCGATCAACGTTGCCGGTGGTGTGCAGGATTTCGGCACAAACCCACAGTTGTCAGTTCAAGTCGGTATGAACGACGGACCTGCACACCCTGCGGGTTTGGACAGGGAAATCATGCAAAGCGCACCCCGAATTCTTGGGGAAATTTTGGAAATAGGTCAAGTCCACACACCCCGCCATCGCATGAGCGAGTCTCGATTCCATGCAGCCGACCTCCCTGTGTCGAGGTCGCCGGTTTGCACCTCGCCCGGGTTCGCGACCGACTCGTCCGGTCAGCCGGTAGCCCCGGCGGGACGACTGACCGGCACGATCGTGACGAGGCCGTCGAGGCCCTCGAAGTCCTTCGGATTGGTCGTGTACAGCGGCAGCCCGTTGCGCGCAGCGGTGGCGGCGATCATGAGGTCGGCCGTCCGGCGTCGCGGCTGTCGGCCGATCGCATATACCGAAGCGCAGATCAGCCCGAAGATGCGCGCGGCTTCGCTGTCGTAGGGCAGGGCCTCTCCGAACGTCGCCTCCGTGTGCTGCAACACCGCAATCCGGCGAGCGCGCTTGATCGGATCGTCGGCGGCATACGGTCCCCGTGACAGTTCACCCAAGGTGACCGCGGTGATAGCGGATTCGACGGGCAGTTCGGCCGGATCGAAAACCGACAACGCGGCGACGATGCTCGTGTCGAGCACGCCCCTCGCCCGGGGATCGTTCACAGGCCGGTCCCTTCGAACGGGTCCTCGGACAACTCGTCGGTGACGGCCGTGTCCAGGTCACGCCGCAACTCCTCGTAGTCCAGCGTGGGAGCGGTAGCGAACATCGTCTGGGCCCGGCTGGTGCGGACGAAGCGGTGTCGCCTGATCGGCGTTACCTCGGCCAACGGCTCACCATTGATGGTGAGCAGGTATTGCCGACCTTCCCGCAGCCCGCGGGTCACGGCACCGGAGTCGTTGACAAATTGCCGGACGCTGACCTCGGTCGGCGGGGACATTTCCGGGACAGCCATAGATACACCGTACCACGCTGTGGCACGATGCGGGTCTGATCGGGATGAAGATCTGCTAGCACACAGCGGGCACCGCCGACGCGCGTAGAAGTCGCAGTAGATGGCTCGAATTCTTGGGATATTTTTGGGGATAGGTCAAGTCTCTGCACCCCCGATCAGTTCCCCATACGAACCGCGTAGGTCATCACACCTACCCCGTCTGTGGCTATAATTCACTATTAACATGTGGCCACATAGGAGTTGATCATGGACGTCGGGATCCGAGAACTGCGCGACAGCCTCAGCCGCCACCTGGCCGAAGTCCGCTCCGGCCGCACCGTCACCATCACCGATCACGGACGGCCGATCGCCCGCATCGTTCCCGTCGAGCAGCCGACCAGACTCGAGCAGCTGCGGGCCGAAGGGCGCATACAACCGGCACGCAAGAAGAAGCAGCCGGCGCCCACACCCGTCCACGGGAAAGGCATCGTCAGTGAGCTGATCGACGAGCAGCGCCGATGATCGGATACCTGGACACGTCGGCGTTCGTACCACTGCTGGTCGAGGAACCGAGCAGTCCGGCCTGCCGGCGATTCTGGGATGACGCCGACGCCGTTGTGTCAAGCAGGATGCTCTACGTCGAAACCGCCGCCGCACTCGCCCAAGCCCACCGCATGGCACGCCTCGACAACACCGAGTACGCGGCCAGTCGACGGCTCCTCGACCAACTCTGGCCACAGATCGACATTGTCGAGCTGGACGAGCCGTTGATCCTGCGCGCAGCGCAGCTGGCGGAGTCTCTGGCGCTGCGCGGCTACGACGCGGTCCACTGCGCATCGGCCGAACAGTTGGAAGACACCGATCTCGTCGCCGCCTCGGGTGACAAACGCCTCCTCGACGCGTGGAGAAGTTTGGGAGTGGCGACCTTCGACACCAACGCGGCAGAGTCCACGACCTGAGCTTGATTTCGGGGCGCGCCGACCTCGTGCGGGTTTGCTCGCTCAGCCGGGCGGGCAGTGAGATTAGTCGGTATTGCGACCTTCATCTTGCCGCCCTGAACCTACACAATTTCACGGTGCCCAATGTCGGTACGCCTCGATCCATTCGGCTCCGCTCGGAGGGGGTGAGGACAAGGGGAGGTCGAGAATGCCGATTGCCTGGCGGGACGGCCCGTGGGTGCAGATGGCGACAATCCCACTGCCAGCCAGCAAGTCGATCGAGCTGACTGTGACCGTCAACCCGAAGACCTCCACCTCGAAAGGGGTCTCCAAGTGGTCGACGATCATGGTGTAGAAGCCGACCAGTTGTTCTTCGTCGCCGTAGGCGTCCACTGTGGCTTCTTCGACCATGACCCGCAGCTGCGCTTTTGTGAGCCTGCCCATCGCGTGGCCTATCGGTTGCGACGGAGAAGGTCGGCCAGACGCTCACCGACGACGGAGATGCTGGGCGTCGGCGCGCGATCGAAGAATTCCTTCTTACGACGGCGCAGCAGAGCTTCTCCGTCGCGGTCCCAACAGAATCCGGGCTTTCCCAGCAACTTGCGGAACACCGGATCGGCCCCTTCCCGATGACGCTCGACCAGACGCCGGATCGGCAGTGTGGAAACGGAATCGTCACGCAGATAGCCGCGCAGCACCGCGAGGTACGTCCGGTCGCCAGCGAGCGCGGGATCGGCGAACAGGGCCTCCAGCCGACCGAAGCCGCCATAGAAGTTGAGCCCTTCGACCTCGTCGTAGATCACGCCGACCGTCTCTGCGTCCCCCAGCTGCTCGGGCAGTTCGGCAAGCATGTCAGGAGTCGGTCCGGCCGCGGCGGCGCGCTCGGCCGCCTTGTCGTCGAGACCCGCGAGTGCCTTCTGCCGGCGTCGCCGGTAATGCTCGCTCAGTCTCTCCCGGAACTCCTCCACCGGCAGCACCACCAGGTCGCCGCCGAACAGATCGACGAAATCCGCGCGGTCCTGCGCCTGCATCTCCCAGGCTCGCCGCAGCAGTTCGGGGTTGCGGCGCAACAACTCCGGATGCGCGGTCAGTATGGTCAGGGCGTTCTGCGCTACTTGGCGCACTGCGGATTTGGGGAGCGCCGCGAAGTTTCCGCTGACGAGCCACGCATCAGCATCCTGCGACAGGGGCACAATCCTGGCGATGGCGAACATGCCCTTTCGCAGACGAGCGAACGGCGCAGCCCCGAGATTCGAATAGACGCGGTAGACCAGGTCGTCGATCAGGTTGTGCAGCACAATCTCGACCCCATCGACGAGCCTCACCTCGAAGCATCCCTCGACGACGTCGCGCCATCCCAGCAGCAGCTCCCGATCACTGCCGGACAGCGGCGGACGATGTTGAGCGACAAACCGCTCGACGACGGTACGACCGTCGGGTAGTCGATGCTGCAGCGCGAAATGATCGACGGTCAGAATCGCCAGGTCTTCGTCCAGATAGCCCTGATCGTCGGCGGCGTCGATCAGCGCGGCGGTCAACTGCCTGTCGAAACGCGAACTTTGCGCGAACGCCACCAGTTCCGCCTTGAGCTCACCGGCGCGATAGATCAACTCCTCGAGTGGACCGGCCGCAGCTCGCTGCGAATTCTTGATCGCCTTCATCCTGTCCTTGCTCCTCAGGTGACGGTGCCGACGTCTCCAGACCCTACCGGTGACCGTCACCCAACAATCCGGAAACCTCACGGCAGCATGCGATTCCGCTGAATAGTCCCCTCAACAGGATGCGATGTCTCACGGCGTCCCCATACACCGTCGACGAGCAGGGCAGTGCACGGCAGACTGGTTGCTCGTGGAACGCTATCCCGGAGAGCTCGAAGACCTGCGCGCGGAGACCGCTCGTCTGCGCCGCCTGCTCGAGCTGACCGAACAGCAGGCTCGTGCCGCCGCTCCGGACCAGACAGCGGTGGGTACGCCGGTCGACATGCGTTCCAGCCCGGAAGCCAAGGTCCGGTTCTATCTCGACCTTTTCAGTTGCCGCGACGACGTTTACGCGGTCCGCTGGGAGAACCGCCGTGACGGCCGCTCCGGGTGGATGCCCGCCATCCGAGGCCGATGGAGCAAAGGCATGTCACGGTCGGAAGCACCGTACCTGCCGCTCACAGACGACGTCATCGCCGGTCATCTGCGCGGCGATCACCACGTCGGCCTGTACCCGCTCACCGACGATGACACCTGCTGGTGGGTAGCGGCGGACTTCGACAAGAGCGCGGCCATGCTCGACGCGCTGGCATTCCTGAAAGCCGCTCGCGCCAAAGACATTCCAGCAGCGCTCGAGGTGTCCCAGTCCGGACGTGGCGCGCATGTCTGGATCTTCTTCGCCGAGCCCACACCCGCCGCCACGGCACGGCGGATCGCCACCGGCCTGCTCGCCGAGGCAATCCAGTTGCGCGGCAGTATGAGTCTGTCCAGCTATGACCGGCTGTTCCCATCCCAGGACACCCATACCGGCCGGGGCATGGGCAATCTGATCGCCGCACCCCTCAACGGCGCCCGCCGTCGGCACGGCACCACCCTGTTCCTCGATCCGGCGACCCTCGAACCGTTCGACGACCAGTGGGCGTACCTGTCGAGCATCCCCCGGCTGTCACCGAAACAGGTCGACACATTGGCCACCACGCTCGGTGAGCCCAAGGTCGGCCACGACGTCAGACGGCTCCAACTGCCGACGTCGTCGAAAATCGTGCCCCGCCCTGCACCGATCGTCCGTGCGGTGCTCGCTGCCCGGCTCCAGTTGAGCACAGCCGATCTCGGCCCGGCCATGATCTCGGCGGTCAAGCACGCCGCCTCCGTCCCGAACCCGGAGTTCTACACCCGCCAGCGCACCCGCCGCAGCACCTGGGACACACCGCGATTTCTGCGTAGCTATGACGAGACCCCCGAAGGGGACCTGGTCCTGCCCCGAGGACTACGCCCCCTGCTCACCACCCTCGTCGAATCCGCAGACAGCACACTGGATATCGACGACAACCGCACCAACGGCAGCGACCAGACCTTCACCTGCACGAGCGAACTACGGCCCGAACAGCGCACTGCACTGCGCGCTATCGAAGCCGAGGACACCTGCGTGCTGGTCGCGCCACCCGGCACCGGGAAGACCGTGATCGCCTGCGCGGCAATCGCTTCCCGCGCCACATCGACCATGATCCTCGTCGACCGCAAAGCTCTCGCCGATCAATGGCGGGCCCGGATCCTCGAGCACCTCGCCATCAAATGCGGACAGATCGGCGGCGGCCGATCCAAGACCACAGGGATGATCGACGTCGCCTTACTGCCCACCCTCGCCCGACGAACCAATGTCGACGAACTCACCCGCGGATACGGCTTCATCGTGGTCGACGAATGCCACCACATCGCCGCTTCAGCCTTCACCGATGTCCTCAACCAGATCCCCGCCCGTCACTGGCTCGGTCTCACCGCCACCCCCTATCGGCGCGACCAACTCGACGACCTCATCTACCACCAACTCGGCTCACACACCCACACCATCGACGCACCCGCAGCAGGCCACCTGCCAACGAGCGGCGACACACCCGCACCGCACCGGATACTCCACGTGCACCCAACCCAATTCGCCTACGACGGCGACGCCGATCCCAGCCAGCCCGGTGGCATCGCCGAAATCTACCGCGCACTCGTCGCCGACGAAGAGCGCCTGAAACAGATCAGCACAGATGTACTCGACGCTCATCAAGCTGGCGCCAACATTCTCGTCCTCACCCCCGTGATCGCCTCCTCACTGCGCAAACGCGCCCCCGGATACGCCGAACTCGGGTTCCCGGACCCATGCAAACTCGGGAACTGAACTCCTGGACGAAACGGCGAGCCATGCTGGAACAGGAGTACCGCGCTGACTGCAACAAACCGAATCGCCTGGCACGCAACCGAGATCGAAGGACCAGCCGACCCTGGACCGGATCGATCTTGCTCGAGGTGCGGTTTGCCGTCAGCCAGCAGACGGAACGTTTGGCCGCGAATTCTTGGCATATTCTTGGTGGAGGTCAAATGCGCCCCGCTGAACCAAGAAGCCCCTGACCAGTATTCCCTGGTCAGGGGCTTCTTTCTGCGCGCCCGGAGAGACTCGAACTCCCAACCTTCTGATCCGTAGTCAGATGCTCTATCCGTTGAGCTACGGGCGCTTGCTTATTCAGGTGTGGTCACTCGGCGTACCGAGTGGTGGCGGAGGCGAGAGGATTTGAACCTCCGGTCCCCGTGAAGGGACAACTCATTAGCAGTGAGTCCCATTCGGCCGCTCTGGCACGCCTCCTGGTGCCCCTCTTCGAGGGCGCCGGTCCTTTCGAACCGCCGGGACAGAAGATTACACAGCGGGTGACCAATAGGCCAAATCGGCTGGTCAGCGTAGGTGGGAGTCGAACCATTCGTAGATTCTGGTCTGGGCGTCGAGGACGGAGATGTCGTCGAGGGCGGCGGGGTCGAAGCCGGGGTGGTCGGGGCGGTGGTGCAGGCCGGGGTAGGTGACGACGAGGGTGGCGACGTCGGCGTTGGCGGCGGCTTCGCGGAGTCGGTCGACCTGATCGGGCGGGGTGAGGGGGTCGTCCTCGCCGAAGAGGCCGAGCCAGGGGGCTTTCAGTGCGGGGGCGGCGGCGAGCAGGGCGTCGGCCTGCGGGGTGAGGGGCGACTCGATGCCGGGGGCGGCGACGCTGACGGCCGCGCCGATGCGGCGGTTGGTGGCGACCAGGGCGGCGGCGGTGCCGGCGGAGTCGAAGCCGAGCACGCCGATGCAGTCGCGGAAGACGCCGTGCGCGGTGAGCCAGTCGAAGCAGGCGTCGAAGTCGGCGAACAGGTCCGCGCCGAAGACGCGGTCGGGGGAGCTGCCGTTGGTGCGCCGGTGGAAGAGATCCGGGGCCAGCACGGTCCAGCCGTCGGCGGCGAGGGAGCGCATGAGTTCCAGCAATGGCTCGGTGAATTCGCGTGATTCGTGCAGCACCACGATGCCGCCGCGGGCGTGACCCTCGGGTTCGAGCACGGTGAGCGGGACCGCGGTGGTGTCGTGCACAGGGGCGTGTTCTCGATAGATGCCCGACATAGGGCCACTGTAGTTGCGCTAGGTAAAAACGGGATAAATCTTTCCGGCGGTCCGGTATGCCGGAGATACTCCGGCCGAGCGGCATTCGAGCAAACGGCGACCACCCCGAGCCGGGCGTGCGCGGGCGGGACTTAGGGTAGAGGGGTGAGCGCGCACATTCGCCCGGACCTCGATGCCATCCCGGCGTACGTCGCCGGCAAGACCCACCCCGGCGCGGTGAAGCTGGCCAGTAACGAGACCACCTTCCCGCCGCTGCCGTCGGTGACCAAGGCCATTGCCGAGGCGGTCGAGTTGTCCAACCGGTATCCGGACAATCACGCCATCGAATTGCGCGGGGCCATCGCGGATTTCCTGGGCGTGCAGCTCGAGAACGTGGCGGCCGGCTGCGGCAGCGTGGCGCTGTGCCAGGAGCTGGTGCAGATCACCTGCCGCCGGCCCGAGGACGAGGTGCTGTTCGCGTGGCGCTCGTTCGAGGCGTACCCGATCGTCACCCAGGTGGCGGGCGCCAAGGCCGTGCAGGTGCCGCTGGACGGCGAATTCACCCATGATCTGGACGCTTTGGCCGCGGCGATCACGCCCAACACGCGCGTGGTGTTCGTCTGCAATCCGAACAATCCGACCGGTACCGCGCGCGGCAAGGCCGAGATCGTCGAGTTCCTCGACAAGGTGCCGGGCGACGTGCTGGTGGTGCTGGACGAGGCGTACTTCGAGTACCTGCGGATGCCCGCCGAGGACTTCCCCAATGGCGTCGAGCTGGGCCGCACCCGCCCGAATGTGCTGGTGCTGCGCACGTTTTCGAAGGCGTACGGCCTGGCCGGACTGCGCGTCGGATACGCGGTCGGCGCGCCCGAGGTGATCACCGCGCTGATGAAGGTGCACATCCCGTTCAGCGTGAGCCGGGTCGCGCAGGCCGCCGCCATCGCCTCGCTGGAGGCGCGGTCCGAACTGCTGGAGCGCACCGATGCCGTTGTGGCCGAACGCGATCGGATGCGCGCGGCGCTGATTGCCGCGGGCTACCGGGTGCCGGTGAGTCACTCCAACTTCGTCTGGCTGCCGTTGGGCGCGCGCAGCGCCGAATACGGTGCCGCCAGTACCGAAGCCGGGGTCATCATCCGGCCCTACGGCGCCGACGGCGTGCGCGTCACCGCGGGCGACCCGCACGAGAACGACGCCTTCCTGCGCTTCGCCACCGACCCGGAGACGGTGGCGCGCTTCCTCGGCTGAACGCGCTAGCCGATGCCCAGTCCCGCCGCCATGGTCGGCCACGAGCGCGGTAGTTCATCGGCCCAGTAGGGCCAGGAGTGGGTTCCGGTGGGGCGGCTGTGCACGGTCGCCGGAATACCCAATTGCGTGAGCCGGTCGGCCAATTGGCGGGTGCACATGTCGGCGCCCGCCTCGATGGGACCGCCGAACAGAATCGCGCTGCGCAGATCCGGGTTGCCGGGGACATCGTGCTCACCGGGCAGGCCGCTGCCGGCGGACAGGTAGACGGCCTTGCCGCGCAAGGCTTCCGCGTGGGCGAGCACATCGTGCTCGGCCCAGGCCGGATCGTCGGAGGGCCCGAACATATTGTCCGGGTCGCCGCCGAAGGTGCCGATCACCGCCCGCGCCTGCGCCTGACCGAAGTCGGAACTCATTGCGTAGCAACCGCTGTGGGCGGCCACCGCGCGATACCGCCCCGGGTTGCGGGTGGCCAGCATCATGGCGGCCTCCGCGCCCATGGAGACGCCTTCCAGCCCATCGCGGCCGTCACCGGCGAAGCGGGCGTCGATGAGCGGCGGCAGCTCCCGAGTGAGGAAGGTCTCCCAGCGGTTGGTGCCGAGTTTGGGATCGCTGTGCCGCCAATCGGTGTAGTAGCTGGCGGGGCCGCCGAGGGTGAAGACCACGTTCACGTCCTTGTCGGCGAAGAACGACAAAGCGCCGCCGCGAGCGGTCCAGTTGTTGACGTCCGGCGCGGCGCTGCGGCCGTCGAGCATGTAGACGGTCGGTCGCGGCGAGTCGCGATTCGCCGGAACCAGCACCTGGACCTGGACGGTGCGCCCCATCGCCGGAGAGGCGACGTAGACACCGAAAAGGTTGCCGGACAGCGGTTCCACCCGTTCGATCCGGGCCTGCGCGGGATGCACCGGATCCACACCGGGCGCGGATTCCTCGTTGGAGCCGGTCTCGACGGGCGGATCGGCGAGCCCCCCGGGCGCTTCGACGGTCAGCGCGGCGGCCAGCACGAGAGCGCCGGCAAAGGCACCGAGGACGCGACGCACGCTGCGGCTGACCACGCAGCCACATTTACCAGAAAGCTCACCCGGGCCGGACGAGACCGGCGTGTCGCCCGGGGAAAGGCCACCGGCATCACCCACTCCGATTCGTGACCGCGCCGGTGCGCCGAACCTCGAAAAGCCCTTACCCACCCCCGGTTCTCTGGCGGCACGTCCATGCCGATCGCCGACAACAGCACGATCATGGCCGCAGGCGAAATCGAGCCGGCCGCCGCAGCAGGGCGGCGCGCACTCGAGATCGGCCTCGGCACGAGGTCGGCCCGCATCCTGCACAGCGTGCGACAGTTGTCGGGCATGATCGATCCTGCCAGCACGCGATCCGGCGTCGCGGAGTTCTGCGACGCGTTCACCGCTTGGGAGACAGAGGGTTGCCCCGACCGTACGTAGTGCTCTCCGTCGCCGTCAGCCTCGACGGCTATAACGACGACATGATCCCGGGATATGCGCGTCATGTTCAACTTCGCGGGCGTCACCGTCGGCGACGGCGCAGCGGGCACGTACCTACAGTTCGTCGCAGCATAGCTCGCGGACCTGTGAGCCCAACGGAACGCGCCCCGGCATTTGTTGCCGGGGCGCGCTTTTCGCGTGTCTGGGACTCAGCGCCCGAGGGTGGCAGCGACGACGCAACCGTCAACGGCCTGGACGGCGTCGCCAGGCGTGATATTCAGCGGCGCAGCCGAAGCCTTGGGGAACGTCGAATTGTTGCGGGCCCCACCGGTTGCGTCGTCCAGCGCGCGCGCGGCGGCGGATTCGCGGTGTGCGCCCGCCGCCGCGGACACGGTCGCACTCGTCCAGGCCGAGCAGCCCGAGAACGCCGACGATGGCGCCGAATACGCCGAGAATCATCTTGTTGGTCTTGCGGCGCTTGGCATTCGGATCGGCTACCGGCGGTGTGGGATTGGACAACGCAGCCCCACTTTGGAGTGTCTTTAGGCGTGGATTACCGATGCCTTACGATCGCGCGTTTCCCGCTCGCTGTTATCCAAACTGGACACATGGCATGAAATGTCCTGTGCGCGAGAGCCCCTCGACTCGCGCCGAGGCCCGCGTTCTGGCCGCGGTTGATCAGTCGCCCCGCCCCCTTCCGTCTCGGCCACGATCACGGTCACGTTGCTGCTGCGCTTCCCGGCCGGCGCGCATGGTGCGTTCGGCAGCGTCACGCTGCGCACGGTTCGCCTCGTTAGGCAATGGGCCCGACCGCGCCAGCGCGCGCACCACATCATCAGAAGCCCCGGGCAATTGCGCTCTGAGCTTGCGCTCACGCTCCTCGATTGCGGCTTGACGCTCTAGACGCTGGGCGCGTTCGCGCTCTTCTGCCCTTTGCTTCTCTGCGCGGGCGGCGTGTTCCCGCGTCCTCTCGCGTTCCTCGTCTGCCCGTTTGCGGTCTCTCTCCCGCTGTTGTTCACGCAGCTTCTTCGCGCTGAACAGCTCCATTTGTCCGCTCTCGCGCTCGCGCTCCAGTTCGCGGCCGAGGCGCTTGGCCTCGGCCATCTGTTGGCGGCTGAGGCGTTCGACCCGGAATCGCTCGCCGAATTCGCGCTGCATGCGTTCCATCTGCTTGCGCACCGCAGGATCGATCCACGTGCGAGCGCCGATGAGCCAAACACCCTCGGTGCCCGGGTTGTTCTTCAGGACATCCCAGTCCTTGGCCAGCTGCCCCAGCGTCTCGTAGTTGAGCCTTTCGCCGCTCTTGTACTCGCGGAACTTCCGCAGCTGGCCATCCCCGCGGTATCTCGCGGCGTCGTGCCTCCGCTTGCCCAGCTGCGTCTCGATGGACTGCTCGTGCACCCCAACCACGCTCGCGGGTTTCACCCCGAATCTCGGAGATGCCCTCGTGGAAGTGCTTGCCCTTGCGGTTGGATGCGCGGCCCTGCTCGGACGCCCGCTGTTGGGACTCACGCTCGCGGCGAGCCGCATCCTCCTTGCGCCGAGCAGCTTCGCGCTGCTGGGCCTCTTCACGCTTGCGCCGGTCGTCGTCCTCGGTGGACATGACCGGGGCTCACATGAGGCCGTGCTTGCGCCTCACTTCGTCGAAATCGTGTGGTATGCCGTGTGCTTTGGCGTAATCGACTGACCGCGAATAGATCTCGTCGCCGATCGCGTCGACCGCGTCCGTGCCGCCAGGCGCTTCCGCTGCCTCGAACAACAGATTCGTGATGTCGTCGGCGTCGTAGCCCCAGCGGTAGCCGATCGCTGGTGTGAAGGATCCGCCGGGAACGAGGATCGATCCCACACCGGCCCTGGCGAACCACTCACCGCCGGCCAGCGCGCGCAGGGCCTCACCGAAGTAGCACAGGAAGCCGTTGGCGGCCCGGCGGTTGTCCCGCTCGTAGAGGGCGTCGACGTCCGGGAACAGCTCATTGAACCGCTCGCACACCCACCACACGGTCTCCTGGGTGTAGCGATCCGCGGGCGGCGGCACATCACCGTCGGCAACGCTTGCCAGGCTTTCGGAAAACAATGCGTCGATCTGAGCGGCGATGCTCGCCGGATCCACCCATGCCATCCATTCCGGATTGTGCTGGGCGTCCTCGTCGTAGAAACCTGGGTCTAATTCGTAATCACTCATCGGGAACCCTCAGAGGTGTCACGGGCGGTGATTCTACCGCCGTTCAAATGGATTTCCGCCGCTACGGGGCGGTCTGCTGGCCCGCACTCGAGCGCGAGTCCGGTTTGCCCTCCCTGCTGTGTGCCGTACTCGACGTCGACGACCGACAGCGGTTCCACGTCGATGACTTCGGTGATGAACCCGGCCGCCTCGAGCGCGTCGAGATCCTGCTGTGTGACCGCGAGGAGATCCTCGGCAGTGATCGCGGGCCCGACCCGTCCGTCCTCGGCGACCGGGGCCCACGAACCATCCTGGTATTGCAGCCAGGCCCGCGGCCGCTCGTCGTTCAGGACGGCCAATACCCCTTCGATGGACATAGCACGGCCTAGCTCGGCAGTGACGCCCGGACCGTCGTGCTCCCGGGCGAGACCGTGATCACTGTCGCTACCTCGAGAAGTTCGGCCGGGATGGCGTGCCCGTTGAAATGCGCAGCGCTGGGCACGATTACGGCATCGACGCCTAACCGGTCGACCACGACACGCAACCGATGTATCTGGTCGTCGGTGCGCTCGCTGAAAGCCACCGTCTTGCGCAGGTCGTATCCCGCCCGACTGGCGGCGAGGCGAATCTGAAGCTCGTCGTGCGGCTGGTTCAACCCTGAGATGTCGCTGCGCAGGAAACCCACCGCAGAGGGCAACAGGCCCACGATCACCACCCCCGGCTTATCGGGACGTAGGTACGTGGCGGCTCGGCATCGAGCCGGGCCTTGATCGCGGCGACGGTGAGCTTGGCGGCGGGATGTCGCCAAGCCTCGACGGCCCGGATCGCAACGGTAGTGACAAACAGCAGTAGCGAAATCAGTGTGATCGCGAGGATGATTCCCATGTCGGGTGCCCTCCAGGTCCCTGGAACGGATGGAGTGCACCCGACTCCACCGCGGTGGAGTCGGGTGCATATTCGAGCCTCACGCACCACCGACCGCGTTCCCAGCCACGAAACCGCACGCTAGTAATACGCTTCCGATACGGGGCATTGCGAGGATCGGCAAGGGGCGTCGATGATCGTCAGCAAGTGGACGGGTGCGGAGGTTCGCGCACTGCGTGAGGTCGCGCTCCGCATGAGCCAGGACGAATTGGCCGACAGGATCGGATTCAAGACCCCTACCGTCCGCAAATGGGAAAAGGCTACGGCCGCACGGCCGGTTCGTGGCAACTCCGCGGCAGCACTCGACACGCTGCGCTCGGGCATCTCGTCGAGGATCGCCCGGAACTCGTCAGGCTTCAAGAACGTCATGACCGGCGGATCCCACTTGGGGAGTTTGGTATTCGCGCACGGGTTCGCCGTCACGAGCCTTTTGTCCATGGCCGCTTTCATCGCCGCCGCCAGAAAACCATGCTTGTTTGCAATCGTTTTCCCGCTCGATCCCGCGGTTTTCTGAGCATTCACCCAGTTCGCGACATGCGTTTCGGTGAGCGCCGATATCGGTAGCTGTAGCAGGTCCTCGCCGAAATCGTTGCGCACCATGGCGCGATAGCGGTCGATCGTTCCATCCTCGGCCGCCGTCAGCAGGCCGATATAGGTCGGGAGCCAGTCGCCCAGCAGGGGTACGGCATTCGCGGCGGCCCCGATCTGCGCCTCGAGCACGCACAGCGCCTCGTCCGGTCCGGACTGGTCGAGAAGTTTCTTCCATCGGAGCGCCGTCGCGTGGTCCTCGAAAGACTGTGACGTCTGTTTCCCGTTGTGACGGAACAAAATCTGTGTGTACGTGGATCGATCGGCGCGCGTGCGGACGCGGATGCTGGACATGACGGAACCTCGCGTGTTGCGGTTGCAGTTAGGTCCGTCGACATCCCTCAATGTCTGCCATGTTGACCGCAAGCGTTGACCGCGTGGCCAGCACCGGCGAAAAACCGGCGCTGAACAGCACGTTTAACGCGGAAGCGGAGGGATTTGAACCCCCGGTCGCTTTCACGACGCTCGCTTTCAAGGCGAGTGCATTCGGCCGCTCTGCCACGCTTCCAGGCGATCGATATTAACTGATGGCGTGTGCGGTCCGCCGCCCACTTCCGGTCGGGGGGCTGCGGCCGGTCGGGGCGGGGCGCGGGTCAGTCCAGATCGGCGGTCGCCTGGGCGCCGGCGCGATGGTCGGCGGCCTGGTTGACCAGGTCCAGGGCGGTGGCCACGGCGGCCAGTTGCTGCGGGGTGAGCAGGTCGATGAAGAAGCGGCGGACGGCGGCCACGTGGCCGGGGGCGGCGGCTTGCAGTCGGCGCATGCCCTCGTCGGTGAGCTGGGCCAGCACGCCGCGACCGTCGTCCTCGCAGGCGATGCGGCGGACCATGCGCTGGGTCTCCAGGCGGCGGACCTGGTGGGTGAGGCGGCTGCGGGAGGAGAGCACGCCGTCGGCGAGATCGCTCATGCGCAGGGCGCGGCCGGGCGCTTCGGAGAGTTTGACCAGGATGCGATAGTCGGCCAGCGAGAGGTCGCTGTCGCGCTGCAGCTGCCGGTTGAGATCGGCCATGAGGCGCTGGCTGCCCTCCATGTAGGCGCGCCAGGCACGCTGCTGCTCCGGGGTGAGCCACCGTGCCGCGCCGGCTCGGCCATTGCCCTCGGCGGCCACCCGCTCGGTGTTGTGACGGCGCTCGATCGCCCCTCCTCGGCTCGGCGGCCCGGACTCACGCATCCCCATGCGGTTTTCCTCCCCGGTCCGGGCCCTAAACGCGATACGAGGAGATCATGGTGCGGCTCAGTTCGTGCGGATCGCGGCAGCCCGAAAGCCCCATGGCCGCATCGAAATCCGCGAGCAGGCAGCGCAGCGCGTGGCGCACGCCGTCGCGCCCGGCCAGCCCCAGGCCGTAGGCCCACGGGCGGCCGTAGAGGACCGCCTTGGCGCCCAGCGACAACGCGATCATGACATCGGAGCCGGTGCGAATCCCGGAGTCGAACAGCACGTCCGCACGATCGCCGACGGTGGCGACGATGGTGGGCAGCGCGTCCAGCGCGCCGACCGCGCCGTCCACCTGGCGGCCGCCGTGATTGCTCACCACCACCGCGTCCGCGCCCGCGTCCACCACCTGGTGGGCATCGTCGGGATGCAGGACGCCCTTCACCGCGATGGGCAATTCGGTCCATTCACGCAGCCGCGCGATATCCGCCGGGCGCAGACCGTGATTGCCGAACAGCCCGATCCAGGTGAGGACGGCCGCGCGCATGGCGTCCTCGCTCTGTTCGGGCGGGGTGTCGAGCCGGGATCGGAAGACCGGGTCGGACAGGTAGTTGGCGATGCCCTGGCCGTGCAGGAACGGCAGGTGCCCGAGCTGCAGATCGCGTGGCCGCCAGCCCAGGCTGGGGGTGTCGGCGGTGACGACGATGGCCTTGGCTCCGGCCTTTTCGGCGCGTTCGACGAAGGAGCGGGCCAGCTCCATGTCGTTGGGCCAGTACAGCTGATACCACCACGCGCCCGCGTGCTCGCCGACCTCTTCGAGGGTGGTGGAGGCGGCGGTGGACTGCACCATGCCGATCCCGAGCTCCCGGGTGACGTCGGCGACGACGAGGTCGCCGCGTTCGTGCAGCAGGCCGAGTACGCCGATCGGGGCGGTGAGAATCGGTGCGGCCAAAGGGGTTCCGAGCACCTCGACCGACAGGTCACGCGCGTCCGGGCCGCTCGCGCCACGCAGGATCCGCGGCAGCAGCCGGTATTTCTCGAAGGCCGCGAGATTGGCGTGCGCCGTGCGTTCGGACGACGCGCTGCCCGCCACATAGGCGAAGGCCGCCGGATCCAGCACTTCCCGAGCCCGCTCTTCCAGGCCCGCCGCCGTCATCGGTAGCGACGGAACGATGCCCGCGAGGCCGGAGAGATAGATCTCGTTCTGGAAATCGACGAAACTGCCCATGCCCGGGAACGCTAGTACCTTCCACCCCGGTGCGGAGGGGGTCGAAGTTACTTTCCCGGAGCGTAACTTTCTACCGCTCGCGCACGCGGACCCTCTACCGCTTGCGCTCGCGGACCAGGGCGCGCGGGGCGTCCTCGGCGACGAAACCGGATAACGCCATTGCCGTGAGGATGGCCATGCCGCCGAGGGCGGCCAGGGTGGTGATCATGGAAGCTCCCTTCGAATGCCTCGCTCCACGGTGACGGCCGAAGCTGAGCAGATGCTGTGCCCTCCCCGAGGAGTGCCTGACACTAATCGGTGAGCCGCAGTCGTACGCTCGTTTTCATGTATGCGGTGACACTCGACGGTTTCGGCGGGCCAGAGGTCATGAAATGGGCGCAGGTGGACGACCTGCCCGCGCCCGGACCGGGCGAGGTGGCGATCGATGTGGTGGCCGCGGGGGTGAACCGCGCGGACCTGCTGCAACGGCAAGGTCTCTACCCGCCGCCGCCCGGGGCCAGCGAGACCCTGGGCTTGGAGGTGTCCGGGGTGGTCGCGGAAGTCGGTGCGGGCGTGCGGGATTGGCGGCCCGGAGACAAGGTGTGCGCGCTGCTGTCCGGCGGCGGGTACGCCGAACGGGTGAACGCGCCGGCCGCCCAGCTGCTGCCGGTGCCGGAGGGACTGGATGTGGCCGCGGCGGCCGCGCTGCCGGAGGTGGCGGCCACGGTCTGGTCCAACCTGGTGATGACCGCGGGATTGCACAGCGGGCAGTTGCTGCTGATTCACGGCGGCGGCAGCGGAATCGGCACGCATGCCATTCAGGTGGCGCGGGCGCTGGGCGCGCGGGTCGCGGTCACCGCGGGTTCGCGTTACAAGCTGGATCGGTGCGCGGAATTGGGCGCGACGGTGTTGATCAATTATCGCGAGCACGATTTCGTGACCACCCTGCACAGCGAATATCCCGGCGCGGACATCATTCTCGACAATATGGGCGCGGCGTATCTGGAGCGCAACGTGGAAGCGCTCGCCGTGGACGGTCATCTGGTGGTGATCGGCATGCAGGGCGGGGTGAAGGCGGAATTGAATCTCGGTGCGCTGCTTGCCAAACGGGGTTCGATTCACGCCACCAATCTGCGACGGCGGCCCGAGACCGGGCACGGGTCGAAGGCGGAGATCATCACCGAATTGCGGCGGCACCTGTGGCCGTTGGTTTCCGACGGCACCGTGGTGCCGGTGGTGTCGGCGGAGGTGCCGGTCACCGACGTCGCCGAAGCCCATCGACTGCTGGACTCCGACGAGACGGTCGGCAAGGTGATTCTGGGGATCCGCGAGCCGTAGCGCCGGATCAGGTGTCCAGCGCGGCCAGCGCCCGGCCGAGCTGTTCGATCTCGAATCTCGTTGTGTAGGGCGCGAGTCCGATGGTCACGGCGCCGCCTTCGTCATTGACGCCCAGGGCGTCGAGGAGGCGGCTGCCGCCGTGCGAACCGCTGAGCGTGCCGATGCGGGCGTCGGCCAGTTTGGCCGAAACCTTCTCCGCCTGCATGCCGGCGATGGTGAAGCTCACCGTCGGAATGCGGGTGGAGGCGCGGCCGATGACGGTCAGGTTGGGGATGGTGTCCAGCACGGCCATCAGATCGTCGAAGAGCTGATCGTGATGGTCCTGCAGGGACGTGATCGACATCTCCAGGCGTTCGCGGCGGGTGCCCGTGGCGCGCTCGTCGAGGGAGGCGAGGTAGTCGATGGAGGTGGTGAGCCCGGCCAGCAGCGCGTACTGGTGGCCGCCCACCTCGAGCCGTTCCGCGCCCTTGGCATAGGGATTCAGCGACATCGACGGAATCCGGTCCAGGAACGCGGGATCGCGGAAGACCAGCGCGCCGATCTGCGGGCCGCCCCAGGCGGGGGCGCTGAGCGCGACCACGTCGGCATTGAGTTCGTCGATGTCGATGAGCGCGTAGGGCGCCGCGCCGAAGCAGTCGGCGACCAGCAGACCGCCGACCTCGTGCACGCGGTCCGCGGCCACCCGGACCGCGGGGGCGGAGCCGACGATGGGTGAGGCGGCCGTCAAGGCCACCAGGCGGGCGGTGGGTCCGATGAGCTCCTCGAACTGCCAGGCCGGCATCTCGCAGGTCTCGATCTCCACCTCGGCCCAGCGCACATGTGCGCCATAGCGATTCGCGATGCGCAGCCACGGGGCGACATTGGCCTCGTCATCCAGACGCGACAGCACGATCCCGGTGCCCAGACCCAGCCGGGAGCTCAGCGATTCGGCCAGCCAGGCCAGCAGTACCGCGCGGTCGGGTCCCAGCACCACGCCCGCCGGGTCACCGCCGACCAGGTCGGCGACGGCCTCGCGGGCGGCGTCCAGGATGGCGGCGCTGCGCTGCGCGGCGCCGTGCCGGTTGGTATGCGAGAAGGCGGAGGTGCGGAATCCTGTTGAGACGGCCCGGGATACCGAATCCGGGACCAGCATCCCCGCTTGCGGGTCGAGGTGGATCCAGCCGTCGCCCAGGGACGGTATGAGGCCCCGCACCCTTGCGACGTCGTAAGTCATGCTGGCCACTCTAAAGGGAGAGGGCACAACAGGGTAACGGTAGGGAGGGAAGCAGCCTGGAACCATCAGGACGACCTGCATCTACCGAACAAACCGGACGGGACTGTATTTGATTGCCCCTACGCTTCGCTCCGGGGCGGGTTCGCGGCCCTGAGGGTCCCGGTCTTCCCTCCTCCGCTCCTCCGCTTCGCTCCCCCGCTCCAAGGCGGAGGTCTATCAAGCCGCAGTCCAGACCGGGACGGGCCGCGAACCAATCGGTCTTGTCACTCGGCAGTTCACATCGCTGCGAGTGACCGGCGTGTTTCACGCGTCTTTTCGGGTGACGGCGGGTTGCGAAGTGGGGTGGGGGTCGGCGCGGCGGAGGGAGATTGGGCAGGATGGGGGGATGACGCAATCGGATGGGGTTCCGGAATCCATTGTCGTAGTCGGACCTGAGGGTAAGCCGCTGTTCATCCCCGCGGCGGCACAGATCGGTGGTGAACCGGTGGAGATCACCGGACAGTTTGTCGGCGACCATGATTCGGGCGACTCGGAGGAATCGCGAGACCGGGAGTCGCTCGCCGACATGGTCGAGCAGCCCGCCAAGGTCATGCGCATCGGCACCATGATCAAACAGCTGCTGGAGGAGGTGCGGCACGCGCCGCTGGACGACGCCTCCCGCACCCGGCTGCGCGAGATCCACCGCACCTCCATCCGCGAACTGGAAACCGGGCTGGCGCCGGAACTGCGCGAGGAGCTCGAGCGACTGGCCCTGCCCTTCACCGACGACTCCGTGCCGTCGGACGCGGAACTGCGCATCGCCCAAGCCCAATTGGTGGGCTGGCTGGAGGGCCTGTTCCACGGCATCCAGACCGCCCTGTTCGCCCAGCAGATGGCGGCGCGCGCCCAACTCGAGCAGATGCGCCAGGCCCTCCCGCCGGGCATGAGCGCGGGCGGCGATCCGCGCGGCCAGCAGGGTTCGGGCGGCGGCCAATACCTCTGACGAGATCCGGGCCGACGTGTCCGGGAACACGGCCTGCCGCTGATATGTCGGGGTC
Organism: Nocardia yunnanensis; assembly: GCF_003626895.1. Taxonomy (GTDB): domain Bacteria; phylum Actinomycetota; class Actinomycetes; order Mycobacteriales; family Mycobacteriaceae; genus Nocardia; species Nocardia yunnanensis. The sequence continues at coordinate 5,286,080 of NZ_CP032568.1, forward strand.
GGCGGCAGGTTCTCGGCGCGAAGACAGAGCTATTAGATAAGGTCGGTTGCTGTGCCTGCTGCCGCTCCCCCCGACTCGGTTGTCGCCGAGGCGACACTGGAGAATGCTCCCGTGCCGCTAGTGTCGGACTCGCAAACTCTTCGTCGCGCCTTCAAGGACTTCCGCGACGGATTCTCGCAGCGTGAGCTGTGGTTGTCGCTCGGCTGGCAGGACATCAAGCAGCGGTATCGGCGCTCGGTGCTGGGTCCGTTCTGGATCACCATCGCCACCGGCGTGCAGGCCGCGGCCATGGGTTTCCTCTACGCGACGCTGTTCCATCAGCCGCTGCACACCTACCTGCCCTATGTGACGGTCGGCCTGATCGTCTGGAATGTCATCAATGCCAGCATCCTCGAGGGCTCGGATGTGTTCATCGCCAACGAGGGATTGATCAAACAGCTGCCCTCGGCGCTGAGCGTGCACGTCTACCGCATGGTGTGGCGGCAGTTCCTGTTCTTCGCGCACAACCTGGTGATCTACGCGATCATGCTGGTCGGCTTCGGCGTCTGGCGGGATCTGCACTGGACGGCCATCCTGGCGATTCCGGGCATCCTGCTGTTGTTCGCCAACGCCATGTGGGTGTCGATCGCGTTCGGCATCTTCAGCACTCGCTACCGCGATATCGCCCCGATCCTGGGCAGCATGACGCTCATGCTGTTCGTGCTGACGCCGGTCATGTGGAGCACCAAGTCGCTGCACGATCAGGGCGGCACGGTGAGCGAGCGCGCCCGGCTGGTCGAACTGGTGCCGACCTACCATTATCTGGAGATCGTGCGCGCGCCCCTGCTGGGCGAGCCGCAGCCGCTGACCTCCTGGATCGTGGTGCTGGCCATCACCGTGGTGGGCTGGGCGGTCGCGATCCTGGCCATGAAGCAGTTCCGTTCCCGCGTCCCCTACTGGGTGTGAAGGCTCAATGACCGACCATGTGAGTATCGAAACCCAGAACGCGTGGGTGGAGTTCCCGATCTTCGACGCCAAGTCGCGTTCGCTGAAGAAGGCGTTCATGGGCAAGGCGGGCGGCGCCATCGGACGCAATCAGTCCGATGTGGTCGTGGTCGAGGCGCTGCGGGATATCAACCTGTCGCTGAAGGAGGGCGATCGGGTCGGGTTGGTCGGCCACAATGGCGCGGGCAAATCGACGCTGCTGCGGCTGCTTTCGGGCATCTACGAACCCACGCGCGGCAGTTCGCGGATTCGCGGCCGGGTGGCCCCGGTGTTCGATCTCGGCGTCGGCATGGATCCGGAGATCTCCGGCTACGACAACATCATCATTCGCGGCCTGTTCCTCGGGCAGACCCGCAAGCAGATGCTCGCCAAGATCGACGAGATCGCCGAATTCACCGAACTCGGCGACTATTTGGAGATGCCGCTGCGCACCTACTCCACCGGTATGCGGGTCCGGTTGGCCATGGGCGTGGTGACCTCCATCGATCCGGAGATCCTGCTGCTGGACGAGGGCATCGGCGCGGTCGACGCGGAATTCATGAAGAAGGCGCGGATTCGCCTGCAGGAACTGGTGTCCCGCTCCGGCATTCTGGTGTTCGCCTCGCATTCCAACGAATTCCTGGCGCAGCTGTGTGATTCCGCTCTCTGGATCGACCACGGCAATGTGCGGATGCACGGGGGAATCGAGGAAGTCGTGCGAGCCTACGAGGGCCCCGAGGCGGGTGATCACGTGGCGCAGGTGCTGCGGGATCTGGAACGTGAACCGGAACGGAATCCCGCATGAACGAACAGTCCACCCCCGTCTACGGCGACGCTGCGCGCATCGTCGCCATCGTGGTCACGCACAAACGCCGGGAACTGCTGGCCGAGTCGCTGCAGGTGCTCGCGAGCCAGACCCGGCCCATCGACCATTTGATCGTGGTGGACAACGGCAACGAGGCCGAGGTGGGCGAGCTGGTCAAGCAGCAGCCCATGGAGACCACCTACCTCGGTTCCGAGCACAATCTCGGCGGCGCGGGCGGTTTCGCGCTCGGCATGCTGCACGCGCTGACCATGGGCGCGGACTGGGTGTGGCTGGCCGACGACGACGGCCGGCCCGAAGGTCCCGAAGTGCTTGCCACGCTGTTCGATTGCGCGCAGCGGCATCGGCTGGTCGAGGTGTCGCCGGTGGTCGCCGATATCGACGATCCGGACCGGCTGGCCTTCCCGCTGCGCCGGGGCGTGGTGTGGCGGCGGCTGCGGTCGGAGCTGGGGGACGAGGATTTCCTGCCCGGGATCGCGTCGCTGTTCAATGGCGCGCTGGTGTCGGCGGAGGCGGTGGACAAGATCGGCGTGCCGGATCTGCGGCTGTTCGTGCGCGGGGACGAGGTGGAGGTGCATCGGCGGCTGGTGCGGTCGGGGCTGCCGTTCGGGACCTGTTTGCAGACGGCGTATCTGCATCCGAACGGGTCGGCGGAGTTCAAGCCGATTCTGGGCGGGCGCATGCACACGCAGTATCCGGATGATCCGGTCAAGCGGCACTTCACTTATCGCAACCGGGGCTATCTGATGGCGCAGCCGGGGATGCGGAAGCTGTTGCCGCAGGAAGTCGCTCGGTTCGGGTGGTTTTTCTTGGTACAGCAGAAGGACCCGGCGGGACTGATGGAGTGGCTGCGCCTGCAACGGATGGGCCGCCGCGAACAGTTCGACAAGCCCAAATCCTGAGGCAGAAACCAACTCTCGGAACTCTCAGGGGTACCCCCTGAAACCCCAGGGGCGGCAAGCGGAAAATACGTTGCGGAGACGGGGACGGCCTGACAAGGTTGTCCCCGTTCTCGTTGGTTCGAGTCCTACGGGGGCTCGCGAGGGAGTGAAGGAGGTGGATTTCGTGACAGCGACAGTGCGGATTGTCGTGCCCGGGCGAGTGTGCGCCCGCCGCGTATCCATCTCGAATTCCCCTCGCTGAGTCCGTGATCCGGGCTCGGCCCGTCAAAGGACTCCCCATGTCTTCGGTCGATTTCGACCTGCTCGTGCCCTTCGGCTGGAACTCCTCCTACGCCGACGACTATCTGCCCCTGCTCGGCGCGGATCTGATTCCGGCCCGGGTGATCCGCATGGATCGCAGCGAATGCGATGTCGCCGCACCACTTCCCACCGCGGATTTCCAGAGCCGCCTGACCGCCGCCGTCGTGCGTGCCCAACTCCCGCGCTCGGATTCCGAGATCAGCGGGCTGTGCACCGGCGACTGGGTCGCCATCGATCGCTCGCGTACCGTGCGGGCGCTGCTGCCGCGCCGGACCGCGATCGTCCGCGCCGCCGTGTCCGGCCAGCCCGACACCCGCGCCACATCCGCCCACCAGGTGCTGGCCGCGAATGTGGACACCGTCCTGGTCTGCGCCGCCGGCGATGGAGACGTCGATCTCGGGCGGATCGAACGGCTGCTCGCCCTGGCCTGGGATTCCGGCGCACAGCCGGTGGTGGCGCTCACCAAAGCCGATCTGGCGCAGGATATTCCGCTCGACGCGGTCCGCGCCGCGGCGCCGGGGGTGACGGTGCTGGCGGTCAGTGCGAGCACCGGCGTCGGCATGGACGTGCTGACCTCGCTGCTCGACGGCACCGTGGCCCTGATCGGCGCGTCGGGCGCGGGCAAATCCACCCTCGCCAATGCCTTGCTCGGCGCGGAGGTGTTCGCCACCGACGTGGTCCGTGCGGGCGACAAGCGCGGCCGCCACACCACCGTCCACCGGGAACTGCGTCCGCTGCCCGGCGGCGGCACCCTCATCGACACCCCCGGTCTGCGCTCGGTCGGCCTCTGGGATGCCGCCGAGGGCCTCGGCCGCACCTTCAGCGATGTCGAATCCCTCTCCGCCCACTGCCGTTTCACCGACTGCGCACACGAGACCGAGCCGGGCTGCGCGGTCCGGGCGGCCATCGAATCCGGCGACCTGCCCCGCCGCCGACTCGACAGCTACCGCAAGTTGAGCCGCGAGAACGACTGGCTCGCCGCCCGCACCGACGCCCGCGCCCGCGCCGAACGGACCAAGGTGTGGAAGCAGATCAACAAGGAGCAGCGCCGCATGTACAAGGAACGCGGCAACCGCGGCTGAGCTGGTGAACGGGTACGAGCCGGTGGTCAGTAGGTTGGTGGGGTGAATGCCGAGCCGCTGCCTGAGCGCCGCCCCCCGGGTGGCGTTGGGCAACGGGTCGGCTGCGGGCGTTGCCGGGGAGTATCGGGTATCTGCTGGTCGGCGGACTGACCGCGTTCGCGTCGTTGTTCGCGTTGTTCGCGGTCTCGGTGGTCGCGGCGGCGAGCCTGGTCGGTGTCGGTGTGCCGGCGATTTCGGAGGTGGTCCGGCTGGTGCGGCCGTTGGTGGAGTTCGAGCGGCGGCGGGCGGGGCGCCGGCTCGGTGCGCCCATCGTGGTGGCTTACCAGCCGTTGGAGGGCGGACTGCGAGCCAAGCTGGCCACAGTCGCGCGGGATCCGGCCAATCGGCGTGACGTGGGGTGGCTGCTGGTCCATCTGTTCCCGGGCATTGTGCTGGCGGCGCTGGCGGTCGCGCTGCCGGTCGCCGCGGTGCAGCAGGCGGCGATTCCGGTCTACTGGCGGCTCGTCCCCGCACCGCCGGAGTCCTTCGGCATCACCGCGGATTCGTGGCCGCGCGCGATCCTGGCAGCGCTGTTCGCGATTCCGCTGGCCTGGCTCGCCCTCCAGGTCCCCCTGCTCGCCCGCGGGCAGGCCCTGCTCGCGCGCAAGCTGCTCGGTCCCGCGCCCGGGGCGGACCTGGCGGTGCGGGTCGCCGAGCTGACCGCCACCCGCGCCGCCGCATTGGACGCGCACGGCGCGGAGTTGCGGCGGATCGAACGGGATCTGCACGATGGGGCGCAGGCGCGGATCGCGGCGGTGATCATGCAGCTGGGGCTGGCCGATCAACTGCGCGAACAGGATCCGGCGGCGTCGGCCCGGCTGGTGCGCCAGGCGCAGGACACCGCCGAGGCCGCGCTGACCGAACTCCGCGATGTGGTGCGGACCGTCTATCCGCCGGTCCTCGCGGATCGCGGTCTGGCGAGCGCGGTGTCGGCCTTGGCGGCCCGCTCCCCCATTCCGGTCGAACTCGCGCTCGGCGATGCCGAGGGAACGCCGCCGAGCTCGATGCCCCACGGCCCGCACACCGCCGAACGCAGACGCCCCGCGGCTGTCGAGGCGGCAGCGTATTTCGTGATCGCGGAGGCGTTGACCAACGCGACCAAACATTCCGGGGCCCAACAGCTTCGCGTCGAGATCGCGGGCACCGCCGACATGCTGACGGTCGAGATCCGCGACGACGGGGTGGGTGCGGCCGTCGAAACCGAAGGCGGTGGGCTGGCCGGGATTCGTCGGCGCGCCGAGGCCCTGGACGGTCGCCTGCTGCTGAGCAGCCCGGCGGGCGGACCCACCGTGGTGCGCGTGGAATTGCCCTGTGGAACATGACAATGGTGAACGGAGTGGTGCCCACAAGCGGGTGGTGATCGCCGAAGACGATGCGCTGCTGCGAGAAGGGCTGGCGCTCTTGCTGAAGACCGCGGGGATCGAGGTCGTCGCGGCGGTCGACAATGCCGACGACTTCCTCGCCGTGGTGACCGCCGACCGGCCCGACGCGGTGGTGGTAGACGTGCGCATGCCGCCCACCTTCACCGATGACGGCCTGCGGGCGGCGGTGCGGGCCAGGCAGATTCATCCCGGACTGCCGGTGCTGGTGCTGTCGGCGTGGGTGGAGGACAGCTACGCGGCCGAGCTGCTGGGCGACGGGGCGGGCGGGATCGGGTATCTGCTCAAGGAGCGGGTCGTCCGCCCAGGCATCCATGGACGCCTCGTTCGGCGCCCCCATCGCCCGGAGCATCCCCTCCCCGTAGGCGACCGGATCGACGGTGCTGTCGAGCACGAAACGGTCGGCGCGCCGCGGAAACATCTGGGTGTACACCGCGCCCAGGTAGGTGCCGTAGGAGGTGCCCAGGTAGCTGATCCGCTCCTCCCCCACCACCGCCCGGATGACATCCATGTCGCGGGCGGTATTGCGAGTCGTGATGTAGGGCAGCCGATTTCCCTCGGCCGCCGCGCAGCGTCGCGCCAGGTCCTTTGGGTGGCCACGGACTCGTCGAAGCCCTTGGCGTCGATGCCCGCGAACTGCAATCCGAACCCGGTCGGCCAGTGGCAGTTCACCGCGGTCGAGCGGCCCACCCCGCGCGGATCCATACCGATCAAGTCGTAGCGGGCGCGCACGTCGGGGGTCATCGCACGGCTGGTGTCCACGAAATAGTCCAGGCCCGCGCCGCCCGGCCCGCCGGGATTGGACAGCATGACGCCGCGCCGCTGCGCCGGATCGGTGGCGGGAATGCGGGAGATGGCGACGGCGAGCGTAGAACCTTGCGGCTGCGCGTAATTCAGCGGCACGGTGACCTCGGCGCAGCGCGCACCGAGTCCGTCGAGGCCGGGATCGGCACAGGATGTCCACTCCAGCGACTGATGGGTGTACCGGTCCAGGGCCGCGGTGTCCGCCGGACCCTCGGCACCGCCGGGACGTTCGGTGACGGCGGCCGCAGTAAGAGCGGCCGCCGCGGCCAGACCGGTGACCGCCAGCGCGGTCACCGCGCGCCGCGTACGGATGATTTCGCGAAAACGCATGAAAGTTCCTCTCACGAACAGAAAGCGGCGTCGAAGGCCTTGGTCACCGCGGCCCCGGCGGCCGGATCGTCGAGCAACTGGTTGACGGTCACCACCACGGCCGTGCCGTCGGCGGCCACCCCGGTGCGAGTGCCGAAGCCGGGAATGCTGCCGCCGTGCCCCCACACCTCCTTGCCGCAGGCGTCCGCGTGCCGGATCAGGCCCAGCCCGTAACCGGAATCGGGGAAGTAGGTGTCGTGCAGCCCCAGCGGTGCCAGGATGCGGCCGACGATCTCCGCCGCCGGCGAGCGCCCGGTGACCTGCTGGATCAGCATGCCGAGCAGGATGTAGTTGGTGTTGGTGTAGACCGAGCGCGCGCCGGGGTCGAACTGCGGCGGCATCTCCATCGCGATGCGCACCAGCTCCGCCGGTTCGTAGTGGACGTGGCGCAGGTGATCGGCGTCGATGGTCAGCTGCCGGGAACCGGGTGTGGCCGGATCGCTGCCCGCGAGGTAGTCGGGCAGCCCGCTGGTGTGCTGCAACAACTGCCGGACCGTGATGCGATTGCCGTCGTTGCCGTTGCCGCGCACCACATTCGGCAGGTAGCGCTCGATCGGGGCATCCAGGTCGAGCCTGCCCTCGGCGGCCAGCACCCCGGCACCGGCCAGCAGGACCCGGCCGCGCGGTCGCCGCATTGCGCTCATCGAAGACATTCCTCCTGTTCAGGCCGGGTTTTCCGGCCCTTTCGAGCCTAGGAACAACAGGCGGCCCGGCCCATGCCCACAGCACCCGAATCGCGGTCGCGTCCGGGACCCGGCGCGGGGTAGCGCCAGCACTACCTATATGCACCTTGTTGCATAGCCAGATTTTCCGGCCTACTGTCCGGAGTGAGAGAAATTCCGCCCCGCTCGATCGCCGAGGCGCGGATGATCGAACCGGGGCGGACCACAGGACAGCAGACGGGAGCGGACCCATGACCGACGCACGCAAGCCGCTGGCGGGCCGGACGATGATCATGTCGGGAGGCAGCCGCGGGATCGGACTGGAGATCGCCAAGCGGGCGGCCGCCGACGGCGCGAACATCACCCTCATCGCGAAAACCGATACGCCGCATCCGAAGCTGCCCGGCACCATTCACACCGCGGCGGCCGAACTCGAGACGGCCGGCGGCACCGTGCACAAGTACCTGGGCGACGTGCGCGACGACGAGGCGGTGGCGAACGCGGTGCGCCAGACCATCGACCGCTTCGGCGGCATCGACATGGTGGTGAACAACGCCTCGGCCATCGACCTCTCCCCCACCGAGATCCTGCCCATGAAGAAGTACGACCTCATGCAGGACATCAACTGCCGCGGCAGCTTCCTGCTGTCCAAGCTGTGCATCCCGGCGCTGAAGGAATCCGCGCAGGCCGGGCGCAACCCGCACATTCTCACGCTGTCGCCGCCGTTGAACCTGGATCCCAAGTGGGCGGGCACGGCGCTGGGCTACACCATCGCCAAGTACGGAATGTCGCTGACCACACTGGGTTTGAGCGAGGAGCTGCGCAAGTACGGCATCGGCGTGAACTCGCTGTGGCCGCGCACCACCATCGCGACCGCAGCGGTCGAGAACCTGCTCGGCGGCGCGGAGATGATCGCCACCTCCCGCACCCCCGACATCTACGCCGACGCCGCCTACCTGGTGCTCACCTCGCCGGCCAAGGACACCACCGGCAACTTCTTCATCGACGACGACGTGCTGGCCGCCCACGGCATCACCGATCTCGACAAGTACCGCGTCGTCCCCGGCGACGGCCCGCTCACCACCGACCTGTTCCTCTGAGACGAATCATGGCCCGGGACACCAGGTCCCGGGCCATGATCAGGCGAATATCGCGCCCGCTAGTCGATTCCGTAGAGGCGTTCCCAGTTCTCACGGCTGGTCAGCTCGGGTACGGCGTCGCGCCAGCGCCGCTGCAGCACGGGCAGATCCTTGCGCAGCTGCTTGAGCACCCGGTAGGCGCGCACCAGCAGCCGGCGAGCGGTCTCCTTGTCGCGCACCCGAACTCGGACGCCGGACTGGGAGGCGTCGGTGACGACCACGTGGTCGAACAGGCCCACGTGCCACCAGTGCGCGTCCTCGCGAGTGACGGCGACGGGGCCCGGGATGACGCGGCCGGTCCACTGCTTGAGGGCGCGCTTGTAGAGCACCAGCAGCGGGTGGCTGGGTTCACCGCCCGCCCGGACCACGTGCAGGTGCGCATTGGGCACCGGCGAGGCGGCGGCCGGATGCTTGACGGTCTCCGGATAGTCCGAGCGCGACCCGCGCGCCTTGGCCAGCGCCTCGATACCGCCGTCGCGCAACGCTTCCGGACCGCGCAGGTAGTCCTCGATGCCCTGCAGGGTGGTGTGCGCGAGACCGTACTGCATGCCGACCAGGTACTCGGCGATCTCCCGGAACAGCTGGCGGGTCACCGCTTTCGGATCCAGGTCGTGATGCAGCGAGGACACGATGAGCGAGTTGCGCGAGGAGAAGTAGCGCGCCCAGTCGTCGAAGTCCTTCCAGTAGAAGTCGGCGTGCCACACCGCGGCGTTGGGCAGCGTGACGGTGACGAAGCCGTGCTTGCGCGCCCGCAGACCGTATTCCACGTCGTCCCACTGGAAGAAGATCGGCACCGGCAGCCCGATCCGCTCGACCACCTCGGCCGGGATCAGGCACGTCCACCACGCCTGGTAGCCGGCGTCCACGCGGCGCTCCTGATGCTTCTTGAGCATGGAGGTGTTGCGCAGCGCCTTGGCCACCTTCTGGCCGTGGCGCAGGATGCTCAGATTCGTTTCCTCCGCACCGACATTCAGGTAGTCGGGGTTGAACAGGAACAGCATCTGCGCGCCCACCAGGGTGGGTTCGACGGTCAGGTTCGCGAAGGCGTTGAGCCGCAACACGGTTTCGGGCTCGCACAGGATGTCGTCGTCCATGAGGATGACGTCGGCGTGCTCGTTGGCCGCCGACACCTCGTAGAGGCCGCGTGTGAACCCGCCCGCGCCACCGAGATTCGGCTGCCGGATGTAGCGCAGCTTGTCGCCGAAGCGGGGCTGGGTCTCGGCGAACAGCGCCTGGTCCTGCACCAGATCGGTGCCCTGATCGACCACGTACACGGCGTCGATGAGCGACAGCACGGTCGGGTCGGAGGCCAGGGCCGCAACGGTATTGGCGCAATCCTGGGCGCGGTTGAAGGTGCAGATGGCGATGGCCACCGGGCGCACCCGCTCGGGCGCGGCCGCCGTCCAGGCCAGATCGCTGATCACGGCCTCGCCGCCGAGCGCCTCGATCTCGAGCCAGATCGCGCCGCCGTCGACGTACATGTCCAGCGGGGCGCGCAGCGCCACCCGGCCGGTCTCCGTGACCACCGCGGTATCGACCACCCGGCGATGACCCGCGATATCGGAGGCGGCCAGCCGAATTCGCACCTTGCCCGTCACCTCGAGGGTCAGCCCCACCTCGACCTCGGTGACCGTGGTCCACCGCTGCCAGTAGGCGGCCGCGAAGCGCCCGAAGTAGGTGTTGGTGCTGACCGACGCGCCCTTCTCCAGACGCAGGGTCTGCCGCTCGCGGGCCACCTTGCCCTTGGTGACCGCGTACAGGTCGTCACTGATCTTCGGCGCGGGACCGCTGAAGATGCCGCGCGCCAGCACCAATCGTTCCGGCGCGGCGTGTTCGACGCGCAGGGTCGCGGGCGCCGGCGCGCTCTCGCGGTCCTCGGTTTCGGTCACGGCCTGCCCAGCCGACGCATCCATGAATCCCTCGACATCCTTCGAATACTCAGACACCGGCACCTCCGACGTGGTCGCACCGCCACCGTCACGCTCGGCGGCCCGACAATATCAGTGTCAGGCGTTATTCGTTCCCGAGGCCGCATTGGTGAAGACGAATTTCCCGTATGCCCAGAATCGAAAGCCCATGGCGACCGCCTGCCCGACGAGCGTGCCGGAAACGTTGTCCGCCAACGGACTGTCGAGCCCCAGGACATAGCGTGAGAATCCGAGGCAGCCCAGCTGCAACCCGATGGCCAGCACATTCAGTACTGCGTATATGAGAATGTGGCGGGCCCCGGTCGAGCCCCGATGATCGGAGTAGGTCCACCACTTGTTGCCGAAATAGGTGACGACCGTGGCCACGCCGATGGAAATGATCTTGGCGAGCAGCGGTTGGTGGAACAGCGGCCCCTCGCCGCCCAGGAACACCAGCAGGTTGTAGGTGCCCGCGTCGACCACGAATCCGATCGCGCCGACCACCAGGAATGCCCCGCCGCGCTGCACCAGACCCCGGATCTTGCCGGTGAGAGAGGCATCCGGCGGGGTCTCGCTCATCGCCGTGGACTCGTTCGCAGACACCGGCCGACGGTACCGCAACCCGCCGCACCCATATACCTGTGAACGTCGGGTACCCTCCCGGTGTTCATATTCGCCTCCGATCAGAGGATTGACCGGGTGGACTCCACCGAGCTTCGTATTGCCGCCATTGTGCCGTGCCACAACGAAGAGGCCGCCGTCGCGAAGGTCGTGACCGACCTGAAGGCCGCCGTCCCGGGCATTGTCGTCTATGTCTACGACAACCTGAGCACCGACGCCACCGCCGAGAAGGCGCGCGCGGCCGGGGCGATCGTGCGCACCGAGAACCGCAAGGGCAAGGGCAATGTGGTGCGCCGCGCCTTCGCCGACATCGAGGCCGACGTGTACCTCATGGTCGACGGCGACGACACCTACGACGCGGCCGCGGCCCCGGAGATGATCAAGGCCCTGGTCGAGGGCCCCTACGACCACGTGCTGGGCGTGCGCCGCGAGGTCGAGGCCGGATCGGCCTACCGCGCGGGCCACGAGACCGGTAACAAGGTGCTCAATGGCGTGGTGGGCAAGGTCTTCGGCGAGAACGTCGAGGACATGCTCAGCGGTTACCGGGTCTTCTCCCGCCGCTTCGTGAAGTCCTTCCCCGCGGTGTCGCGGGAGTTCGAGATCGAGACCGAACTGACCGTGCACTCCCAGCATCTGGGCGTCCCGCAGACCGCCGTGCCGGTCGGTTTCCGAGATCGGCCCGCGGGCAGCGAATCCAAGCTGCGCACCTACAGCGACGGCTTCAAGATCCTGCGGTTGATCATCGGCCTGGCGCGGCACGAGCGACCGGTCGCCTTCTACGGGCTGTTCGGCACGCTGGCCTGGCTCGTCTCGGTCATCCTGATCACGCCGATAGTGATCGAGTTCTATCAGACCCACACCGTCCCGCGCTTCCCCACGCTGTTCCTCGGATTCACCTTGCTGCTGCTGGGCAGCCTGGCCTGGACCGCCGGTCTGATCCTGGACGGCATCCGGCGTTCCCGGCACGAAGCGGCGCGGCTGATGTACCTGCGCTATGCGGCGGTCGGCGCGGACCATCCGGCCGGTTCGGTGCGATGACGGCGGAGACGGACACCGTGGTCACCGAACAGGAACGTCCCGCCCTCGCCGCGCCGGAGCCGGCCCCCGCGCCCGCCGCGACAACCGGCCCGCGCCGCGCCGTCATCGGCATCGAGCGGCGGTTCGGTTCGGCCGCACTGACTTTCGTGCTCATCGCGGGCATCTTCGGCGCGGTGTGGTCGGTGCTGACGCCGCCGTTCTGGGGCCACGACGAGGTCACCCAGTTCGGGCGCGCCTACCAGGTCGCGCACGGCGGCTTCCTGCCCGAGAAGATCCACGACGACCGCGGTCCGGCATGGGGCGGCGACGTGCCGGTGAGCATCGACGCGCTCATGGGCTACGCCATGGACGACTACACCAACAATCCGGACGAGCCGGAGCCGATGGTGGCCGACCCGCACGCCTACGACGCCCTCGGCGGCGCGGCGGTCTCCGCGCAGACCAAGCCGGTGTGGTTCACCAATACCGCGGCCTACTCGCCGATTCCGTATCTGCCGCCCGCGGTGGGCATTCGCCTCGCCGAGGCCCTCGATCTGAATGTCGGCGGCATGGTGCTGGCGACCCGCTGGGCCGGACTGCTCGCCTACCTGGTGATCGTCGGCTTCGCGCTGCGCGTGCTGCGCGGGCACCGGGTGCAGTGGCTGGCCTTCACCGTCGCGGTGCTCCCGATCGCGCTGTTCCAGGCCGGGACCGTCACCGCGGACACCGTCACCAACGCGCTGGCGATGCTGCTGTCGGCCCTGGTGGTCAAGGGCCTGTTCCTGGGTGAGCGGCTGTCGAAGCCGGAGACCGTGGCCGCGCTCGCGACAACCGTGCTGCTGCCGGTGTGCAAGCCGACCTACGTCATCATCGCCATGCTGATCGTGCTGATTCCGGCGCGCCGCTTCGGTTTCGGCGCCGCCGGTTCCGACGCCGAGCGGGTCGCGTGGTGGCGGCGCGCGCTGCCGTGGGCGGCCGCGGCCGTCGGCGCGATCGCGTTCGCGGTATGGATGAAGATCGCCGCGCCGACCGGTGACGGCATGAGTCTCATGCGCCCCCAGAAGGATTGGGGCAATGTCCGGCCGGGCGATCAGTTGCACGGCATTCTCACCGATCCCCTGCATTTCGTCCGGGTGTTCGGCGACTCCATCGCCCGCCGCGATCAGCTCTGGTTCACCCAGTTCTTCGGCGCGCTCGGCTTCTCCTACGTCGAGGTGCCGGCGCTCACCATCCTGGCGTGCGTCCTGGCCTTCATCATGAGCATCGGTGCGGCGGAACGCTTCTCGCCCCTGGCGGCGAACCGGACCCGGACCTGGCTGGTGCTGGCGGCCGTCGCCGCGAGCGTGGCGATGATCTACGTGACCCTCTACATGTCCTTCACGCCGGTCGGCTACTTCATCATCGACGGCGTGCAGGGCCGCTACTTCGTGCCCTTGGCGGTGCTGGCCCTGGCGGTGCTGCTGCGCTGGCTGCCGCTGCGGCTCACCGATGCCGCGGGCCGGGTTCCGATGCGCGGCATGGTGTTCACCGTGGTGGGCGCGACCACCGTCGCGCTGATCGCGGCGGTGATCAAGTACAGCACCGTGGTCTGGGGCTGAGGGTTCCGCTAGAGCACCCGTTCCCCGGCGGCGACATACGCGGATTCGGTGGCGGCTTTCTGTGGCCGCCACCAGGATTCGTTGTCCCGATACCAGCCGATGGTGGCGTCGAGGCCCTGCCGGAAGTCGCGGTAGCGCGGTTCCCAGCCGAGTTCGGTGCGCAGCAGCGAGGCGTCGATGGCGTAGCGCAGATCGTGCCCCGGCCGATCGGTGACGTGGTCGAAATCGTCGGGTGACCGGCCGAAGGCCGCCAGGATCAACTCCACCACGGACCGGTTGTCGCGCTCGCCGTCCGCGCCGATGAGATAGGTCTGCCCGATGCGCCCGCGCTCGAGGATCTCCCAGACCGCGCTGTTGTGATCCTCGACGTGAATCCAATCGCGCACCTGATGGCCGCTGCCGTAGAGCCGCGGCCGGACCCCGTCGATGAGATTGGTGATCTGGCGCGGGATGAACTTCTCCACATGCTGGTAGGGCCCATAGTTGTTGGAGCAGTTGGAGATCGTGGCCCGCACGCCGAACGAACGCACCCAGGCGCGCACCAGCATGTCGCTCGACGCCTTACTCGCGGAATAGGGACTCGACGGGTTGTAGGGCGTGCTCTCGTCGAATGCCTTGGGGTCGTCGAGTTCCAGATCGCCGTACACCTCGTCGGTGGAGATGTGGTGATAGCGCACCTGGTGGCGGCGCACGGCCTGCAGCAGCGAATAGGTGCCGACGATATTGGTCTGGACAAACGGCCAGGGGTCGGCGAGCGAATTGTCATTGTGTGATTCGGCGGCGAAATGCACGACCGCGTCCACGCCACCTACCAAGCGGTCGACCAAGGCGGTGTCGGCGATGTCGCCATGCACGAACTCGATGCGCTCCGCGACCGGGTCGAGCGAGGCGCGGTTGCCCGCGTAGGTGAGTTTGTCCAGCACGGTGACGTGCACGCCGGGGCGCTGGGTCACGGTCTGATGGACGAAGTTCGCGCCGATGAAGCCGGCGCCTCCGGTTACGAGCAGTCGCACAGCCGAAACATTACGTGGACGGGGATGAACGCCGTCGTGCGGCCGCGGAAGTTGCGGCCACTACACCGGCCGGGCCACCGGTGTGAGCGGAATCGGACATCCGGTTGAAACATATGTACTTAATCGAAAGCCGGAGTCCGAGGCGAAATGTCGTAATTTCGTGTTCTCAACGCGACATTCACCCGCGAATGATCGCGACTTTCCCGGCGAGCAGTGTGACCTTCATCACAGCAGAGCCTTTCGGTAACGATCAGGCAGATGAAATATCTGATTGAAACCCTTTCCCATGCAGGGCGTTTCCACTACCTTGCAGACCGCACGATCGTGATGGTGAACAAAATTTGAACGAACGGTCACGATGGGTTCACCGCTCGTTAGCTGTCCTCCATTTCGATTCGTGTTGTCCCCCCGAGCTCTTCGATGAGGTTTCTAACAACATGCTGATGAGGAAGTTTGCCGCTACCGCGGCGCTGGTGACCGCTGCTGTGGCCGTCACCGCCGGCACCGTCAACGCGGCCCCGGCCACCGACGCCAACGCGCCGATCAACTACACCGCCACCACCACCGACACCAACGCGATCATCCGTACGGATGCCGGTTCGCTGGTCGTCGAGAACGGCAACTTCGAGATCAAGGCCGCCAACGGCAATGTGGTGGCGGGTGTGCCCCTGCAGCTGAAGGTGGACGACTTCACCTTCCCGGTCGCCGCGGACATCTCCGGCAACACCGCGACCCTGACCCCGCAGGTCGACATGGACCACGCGAAGTACACCCCGGAGAACGTCAAGGACGTCGCCCTGCCGTACGAGGACCAGGCTCCCTGGAAGTCGGACTACGACCGTGAGCAGGCCGCCTGGAACCGCATGAAGGACACCATCTCCACCGGTGCCACCATCGGCACCCTGGTCGGTGGCATCGGCGGCGCCGGCCTGGGCTGCGTGCTCGGCGGCATCGTCGGCGCCGGCGCTGCCGCGGCCGCGATCGTCGGCCTGTTCGGTCCGCTGGTTCCCGCGGGCATCCTCGGCTGCCTCGGTGGCATGGCCGCGATCGGCTTCCTGGGCACCCTGGCCGGCCAGCTGTTCGTGACCGCGCCGGTGGCCATCGCCGCCGCGATCCAGTACTTCTCCACCATCAACGAGCCGCACATCCAGTCCAAGTAGGACTCGGTCTGCAGCGTCGAAACCCCCGCCCGGATCAGCCGGGCGGGGGTTTCGCCTGTTCGAAGCCCTTGTGCGGGAGTAGATGTGGGGCCCGAAGCCAGACTCTCCGAGCCCCACATCATCAATCAAGCAGTGCGCGAGTGATCAAGCAGTGCGCGCGATTTCCGCGGCTTCGATGCGTTCGCGGACGAAGCGCGCCACATGCGCCAGGGCCGCCCGGCTCTCGGGCATGTTGGGGAAGATGGCCATGAACGCGTGCACCTGGCCGCGCCAGATCTCCAGCGTCGCGGGCACACCCGATTGCGCCAGCCGCTGGGCCATGATCTCGCTGTCGTGGCGCAGCACCTCGTCCTCGGCGACGATGAGCAGGGCGGGCGGCAGCCCGGCCAGCCGGGCATTGACCGGTGAGAGCTGGGGATCCAGCCGCCCGTCGACGAGCGCGCCCAGCTTGACCACCGACTCCAGCGCGGACAGCGGGATCAGCGCGTCACGCCGATAGTTGGGGTGGTTGCGCTTCTCGGTGCAGTCCAGATCCAGTGCGGGACACAGTCCGACGAGTCCGGCGGGCACGGGCAGACCGTTGTCGCGGGCGCGCAGCGCGGTCGCGAAGGTCATGTAACCGCCGGCGGAGTCGCCCGCGAACACGATGCGCGCGGCCGGGGCGCCGTGCGCCAGCAGCCAGGTGTAGGCGGTCAGGCAGTCGGTCACCGAGCCCGCGATATCGGTCGCGGGCAGCTGCCGGTATTCCACGCTGACCACCGGCAATCCGGTGCGCCGGGCCAGCGCGGCCACCACGGGCCGGTGGGTATCGAGCCCGCAGAGGAAGAAACCGCCGCCGTGCATGTAGAGCACCGCGCCGTCGCGCAGCGATTTGCTCGCCCCGGCCGGCCGGACGATCTCCATGCGGAAGCCGTTGAGCCGCACCTGTTCCCGTTCCACCCCGCCGGGGGCGGGCCGCAGTTTGGCCAGGCTGTTGATGACGGTGTTGATGGCCGGCATGGCCCCGACGGTGACGGGCATCAGTTCGCCCATGGGCCGGATCATGGTGCGGGCGACGACGGTCAGCGCGCGGGCGGCGGCACTGGTCCGATTCGGATTCTGGACAGAGAGGGGATCGGCTGTTGTGTCCACAGGCCAGTCGTGAGCCATCGCGCACCTACCTCGTTGTTGGCGCGCCGAGCCAATCGTCCGGGGAGACCGATGCTTCCGTGGTCGGAGGGGCTCGGCACCCGGCGCGCGAGAGTCGGCGCTGACATCTCACATAGTGTTATTTCAGAACACCATGAGTACGTGACCTACGCAACAGGAATCGCCAATCCGGCATGACGGCAAACCGCCGTGATCGATTCGAAGTCCACTCGGAACCTGGCCGCCGCGGTCCGCGATCGAACTGGCAGACTCTCGTGACATGCGCGGAATCATCCTGGCCGGGGGCACCGGATCACGGTTGCACCCGATCACGCGCGGGGTGAGCAAACAGCTGGTCCCGGTGTACGACAAACCGATGGTGTACTACCCCCTGTGCACCCTCATGCTGGCGGGGATCCGGGACATCCTGGTGATCACCACCCCCGAGGACAGCGACGCCTTCGCCCGGCTGCTCGGTGACGGCAGCCGCTTCGGCGTCTCCATCTCCTATGTGGTGCAACCCGAACCCGATGGCCTGGCCCGCGCGTTCGTGCTCGGCGCCGATCACATCGGCACCGACACCGCCGCACTGGTGCTGGGCGACAACATCTTCCACGGTCCCGGCCTCGGTACCCGGTTGCAGAAGTTCCACGATCTCGACGGCGGGGCGGTGTTCGCCTACCGGGTGTCGGACCCGACCGCCTACGGCGTCGTCGAATTCGATCAGGGGCGGGCCATTTCCATCGAGGAGAAGCCCACGCGGCCGCGCTCCAACTACGCGATCCCGGGGCTGTACTTCTACGACAACGACGTGCTCGCCATCGCCCGCGACCTGAAACCGTCCGACCGCGGCGAATACGAGATCACCGATATCAACCGCGCCTACCTGGAACAGGGCCGCCTGCACGTGCAGGTGCTGGCTCGCGGCACCGCGTGGCTCGACACCGGCACCTTCGACTCCCTGCTGGACGCCGCCAATTACGTGCGCACCATCGAGGAGCGACAGGGCCTCAAGATCGGGGTACCCGAAGAGGTGGCCTGGCGACTGGGTTTCATCGACGACGACCAACTGACCGAGCTGGCCGCACCGCTGGAGCGCTCCGGTTACGGAAAATACCTGCTGGGCCTGCTGGACCACGGGCGAACCTGGGAGTAAGGCATGCGGATTCGAGAACTGTCGGTGCCGGGCGCGTGGGAGTTCACGCCCCGGCAGTTCGGGGACGCTCGGGGCGTCTTCTACGAGTCGTTCAAGGCCTCGGAATTCGAGAAGGCGGTGGGCCGGCCCTTCGATCTGCTGCAGGTCAATATCTCCACCTCCGCCGCGGGCGTGCTGCGCGGCATCCACTACACCGAGAATCCGCCCGGCCAAGCCAAATACGTGACCTGCGTGCGGGGCGCGTTCCTGGACGTGGTGGTGGATCTGCGCCGCGACTCCCCGACCTTCGGGAAGTGGGACGCGGTGGTGATCGACGATGTGGAACGCAAGGCCGTGTTCCTGGCCGAGGGGCTGGGGCATGCGCTGCTGTCGCTGGAGGACGACTCCACGGTCAATTATCTGTGCTCGCTGGAATACGCCCCCGAATTCGACCGGGATCTGGACGCTTTCGACCCGGAACTGGGGATCGAATGGCCGACGGTCGGACGCAACGGCGAAACGCTGACCTTCATTCGCTCCGACAAGGACGCGGCGGCCCCCCGGCTCGCCGATCTGAAGCTGCTGTCCCGCCTCCCCGGAACTTCAGCGGCCAACTGAGAGCCGTCGTCTGTATCGCACCCGGGCCTCCGTCACCTACCGAACCGATTCTGGACGTCCCCGGCGAGTTACCCAATCCTCACGAAATCAGTTGTCACGCAGCTGAGGCGCATCGCAATCGCGATTCGCCTCAGCCATTTTCGGGTGAACGGCTGGTCCCGTGTGAGCGGCGGGACCGGCCGGCGAGGGCCTAACCGACCAGTTCGACCTCCACCTCACGGGCTGCCTGGCGGCGTGCCCGCAGCCTGGGGAGGAACACGGTCAGGGCGACCAGGGCGCCGACGATCGACACACCGGCGGCGAATTCCAGGCCGGGACGGTAGGTGTCGAGCATCGCCTGCGGGGTGGTCTCGCTCGGTGCGGCGGAGGTGACGATGGCGGTGGTCACCGCGAGCACGATGGCCGCGCCGACCTGCATGGCGGTCTGCAGCACACCGGCCGCCAGGCCCTGTTCGTCGTCCTCGATACCGCTGGTGGCCTGAATGTTGATGGCTGGGAAGCCGACCCAGCCGATGCCGACCAGCAGCACCGCGGGCAGCAGCACGGTCAGGTAGCCCGGCGCGGTGTCGATGCGCAGGTACAGCAGGTAGCCCACGGCCATGACCACCATGGTGATCGCGATGATCGGGCCGGTGCCGAAGCGGTCGACGAGCTTGTCGGAGACGAAGGCCGAGGCGACCACCAGCAGACCGACCGGCAGCAGCGCCATCGACAGCTTCAGCGGCGACCAGCCCAGGGTGTCCTGCAGGTACAGGGTGGTGATGAACTGCCAGCTGAAGTACGAGCCGGCGACCGCGATGATGGCCAGGCTGGCCCGGACCAGGGTGGGCTTGCGCAGAATGCCCAGGCGCACCAGCGGGTACTTGACCTGGCTCTCGGCGTAGACGAACGCCGCACCCAGCACGGCCACCGCGACGAACGAGCCGATGGTGCGCGCCGAGCCCCAGCCGGCCTGCGGCGCGGAGACCACGGTGTAGACCAGCAGCAGCATGGTGGCGGTGGACAGCAGCGCGCCGATCAGATCGTGGCCGCCCTCCTCGGCCGGCTTGTCCTTGGGGACAAGGAAATACGCGGAGACCAGCGCGGCCAGCGCGACCGGGACGGGCAGCAGGAAGGTCCAGCGCCAGCCGAGGCCGGTCATCAGGCCGCCGAACAGCAGGCCCATGGAGTAGCCGCCCGCGCCGAACACGGTGTAGATGGACAGCGCCTTGTTGCGGGCGGGGCCCTCGGCGAAGTTGGTGGTGATGATGGACAGGCCGGTGGGCGCGGTGAACGCGGCGGCCAGACCCTTCACGAAGCGGGTCAGGATGAGCAGGGCCGGGGAACTCACCAAAGCGCCTGCGAGGGAAGCGATCGCGAAGACCGCGAGGGCGATGAGGAAGACCTTGCGGCGGCCCAGCAGATCGGCGGTGCGGCCGCCCAGCAGCAGCAGGCCGCCGTAGCCGAGCACGTATCCGCTGACCAGCCACTGCAGGGTCGAGGTCTGAATGTGGAGTTCGGTACCGATGGAGGGCAGTGCGACGCCGATCATCGACACGTCGAGGCCGTCGAGGAACAGCACGATGCACAGGGTGATGAGCATGCCCCAGAGCCGGCCGGTCCACTGGGTGGAATCGGCCGCGGTGCTCACTGCGGGGCGGGTCTCGGTGGAAGTCACGAGAGAGGACACTACATGCGTGCGCATCAAATGCACAAGCATTTAATGCGGTTGCATGAGTTGCTGCGACGAACTAGGATGGCCGCATGCCGAAGCCGACAGCAAGCGCCGAGTGGGGGAGCGCTGTCGAACGGTCCGCGGTGACGTCGCTCCAGCAGACGGAACCCGCAGGACTGGTCGATCAATGGCGCGATCTGCTCGCCCGGCACGCGACGACCTCGTGCGCTCTCGAAAAAGAACTGCAAGGCCGCCATCACATCGGGCTGAGCGAATTCGAAACCCTCGACCGCCTCGTGGAATCCGGCAGCGACAGCTGCAAGATGAGCGATCTGGCCAATGAGATCTACCTCAGTCAGAGCGCGCTCTCGCGCACGGTGGCGCGGCTGGAGCGCGACGGACTGGTGGACCGGACGCTGTGCACCGAGGATCGGCGCGCCATCTTCGTGTGCGTCACGGACAAAGGGCGCGAACTGCACAAGCAGGCCGCGCCCACGCACCGCGAGGTGCTCGCCCAGAGCCTGGGCGCGCCCGCGATGCCGATTCTCTGACCGCGGGCCTACACCGCCGCGCGCAGTGAGTCGATCACCGGAAGCGCGTCCACGGCAATGGAATTCACCGCCGCGACGGCCTCGCGGTAGCGCTCCACCTCGTGCTCCTTGTCCAGGTAGGACGAGCCGGTGAGGGCTTCCACATAGACCACCGGCGGTTCGGTGGGTTCGCCTGCGGCGGTGGGGAATTCGAGCAATACGAACCGACCGGCATCCATGCCGTGGTGGTAGCCGCATTCCACCGGCAGCAGGCGCAGCCGGACATTGGGCAGTTCGGCCAGCGCGCGCAGCCGTTCCAGCTGCCCACGGGTCACCTCGTCACCGCCGACGCGATGCCACAGCACCGCCTCGGCGATCACCACGTCCAGCTGCAGCGGCGCATCCGACCGGGTGAGCAGCGACTGCCGCGCGGTGCGCACCCGCACCCGGCGAGCCAGCTGCTCGGGCGAGATGCCCGGATACGCCCCCGACAGCACCGCCCGGTAGTACTGCTCGGTCTGCAAAAGCCCCGGGACCAGCTCGTTCTCGTAGCTGGTGAGCCGGCTCGCGGCCTCCTCGAGACCGATGTAGACCTCGTAGCCCTCATCGATCACGTCGCTGAACTCGGTCCACCAGCCGCGCGCCTTGGTTTCGCGCGCCAGCGAGGTGAGCGGTTCGATGGCGTCCTCGGGCGCACCGTAGATGCGGCACATGGCCTCCACATCCAGGCTGCGCAACGAGGTCTGACCGGTTTCGATGCGCCAGATCTTGGCCTCGGACCATTCCAGGCGCTGCGCGGCCACCCGTGTCGTCATCCGCGCGCGATTGCGCAGGTCGCGAAGGTGCCGGCCGAGTTGCCGGCGCGGCACGGTCGATCCGGTGATCCCCTGCGGTAGAGCCATACGTCCCCCTATACCAGTGTTGCGATCGCATTGTTGCACAGGAAAACTCAGCGATCCATGGACGCGGGGCGCGGCCGGATGGATAGGATGGCGGCCTTTCGGCCAGGCTACTTCCGCGGCGAACGCTTGCGGAACCGCCAGAACTGCACGGCCTGAACATCTTTCGAGAGCTGGTTGACCGGCTCCGCGACATCCGAGAGCGCCTGGAAGAGATCGTCGGCCATATCGGAGATATGGGAGACCCGCGCGGCCAGCCGGGAGGCGTTGAGCACGAATTCCAGCAGCAGGCGCACGGTCGCGGCGATCACCAGACCCAGCGGGAGCGCGAACACCACCGCGAACACGATGCCCAGCCAGGCCGAAACCCGCCACAGCAGTACGGTTCCCACGATCGGGACGGCGCAGGCGCCCGCCAGCCCGAGCAGATACGCCAGCGGCAGCAGGGTGCGGGTGGCGGCGCGGTGGAATTGGACGTCGAGCAGGGCGCGCGCGGCGTCCACACTCCAGGAACCGAATGCGCTTGGGCTGGAGAAGGGTTCGACCGGCTCCTCGACCTCCTCGTCCGCGGCGATGCGCCGGGATATGCGGCGCGTCGCGGACTCCTTGAAGGCGGCCCAGCGGCCCTCGGCGATGATCTCGTCGTCGTCGAGTTCCCCGAGTGCGGCGGTCTCGCCGCCCGATCGATCCGTGTTCCCGCCCGCGTGCTCGGCCATGCCGACGATCTCCTCTCCCACAGACCTTTTCGGCGCGTCCAGTCTCGCCGGTAACGCGGGGGCAGCACAGTCCGAGACAGTGTGTTGTAGAACACGTTCGGCCATCGTGCCGGTTCGTGGCCACAACCGGCCGCCAGCGGCCTTGACGGCATCGGCGCAGGCAGAACCGCCACCACCCCGGCGCGTCACCGCTGCGACAACGTCACTAAAGGGTCAAAACGGACCGGACACCCGACATTCTGCGACGGAACCGGACCTTTGGTGGAAAAGGGTGTGTAACGACCCGAACGCCTCGCGCCGATACGACGCACAGAGCAGGAACCAGATCTACCGGGGAATGGAGAATCCAGTGCGTACGACGTTTTCGTCAGCCGTTGCGGAATCCGCGCAGGAATACATCCGGCGCGGCTGGACGGTCGCCGAAACCGCCAATGGCATCTGCCTGGTCACCGACGAGGAGATTTCGGGCATCGAGGTCACCGGCGACACCGCCGCGTTCGTGCGTCGCTACCTGCGCGCCAATGACCTGACCGGCCCGGTCATCGAGATCCCGAGCGCCGAGCGCCGCGAGATCCACCTGGTGACCGGCCTGCGCAAGGCCACCCGCGCCATCGAGGCGCTGCGGGCGGCCGGCGTGATCGTCCACACCGACGGCGCGGGCATCCCGCTGCCGCCGAGCAAGCTGTCCGCCGGTGCGGCGTGCTGGGGCGTCGCCCCGCACGAGGCCCGCTGGGTCCCGCCGGTGGTGGCCATCGCCGCCGCCGTGCGCGCGGCGGCCAAGGGTGCGCAGAAGGCGACCCGTATCGCTTCCTGATACCCAGTTCGAATACCGATCCGAAACCCGCGAGTGCACCCCGGCGCTCGCGGGTTTCGTCGTATCCACTTCGAAACGTTGCAAATTCAGAGATAACGGACATAACGCCAGCCTGTCCGGTCGTGGCGAACTCCGCCGATTCCGAGTCGAGGCCGGGTGTTTCGTCCGGTCCGCCCGCGGGCGATCATGAGGTATGACCCACGTCACGGACAGCCCCCGGACACTGTTGCGCACCTGCCCGCTCTGCGAAGCGGTGTGCGGCCTCGAGCTCACCCTGGACAGCGACGACCGCATCACCTCGGTGCGCGGCGATCAGGCGGACCCCTTCAGCCGGGGCTTCCTGTGCCCCAAGGGCGCGACCCTCGGCCATCTCGACGGTGATCCGGATCGGCTGACCGGGCCCATGATTCGCGACCGCGCCACCGGCGCCTGGCGAACGGTCGAGTGGGACGAGGCGTTCACGGTGATCCGGGAGCGGCTGCCGCGGATCACCGCCGCGCACGGCAATCAGGCGGTCGGGCTGTACCTGGGGAATCCGAACGCCCACACCGTCGCCGGGGCGCTGTACGCGCCGCTGCTGATCCGCGCGCTGGGCACCCGCAATCTGTTCTCCGCCAGCACCGCCGACCAGATGCCCAAGCAGGTGTCGAGCGGGCTGCTGTTCGGCGACCCGCTCACCGTGCCGGTCCCGGACCTGGACCGCACCGACTATCTGCTGATGCTGGGCGCGAACCCGCTGGAATCCAATGGATCACTGTGCACCGCACCGGATTTCCCGGGCCGGTTGAAGGCGCTGCGCAAGCGCGGCGGCCGGCTGGTGGTGGTGGATCCGCGGCGCACCCGCACCGCCAAGCTGGCCGACGAGCATCTGTTCGTGCGGCCCGGCAGTGACGCCTACCTGCTGTTCGGCATCGTGCACACGCTGTTCGCGGAGAACCTGGTGACGGTCCGGGTGGAGGTGAACGGGTTGGACGACGTACGCGCCGCGGCGGCCGAGTTCACCCCCGATCTGGCGGCGGCGCGCAGCGGGGTGGCCGCCGAGACCATCGTGCGGATCGCGCGGGAGCTGGCCGCCGCGCCCACCGCCGCCGTGTACGCCCGAATCGGTACGTGCACCGCGGAATTCGGGACGCTCACCCAGTGGCTGGTGGACGTGATCAACGTGCTCACCGGCAACCTGGACACACCCGGCGGGGCGATGTTCGCGACCGGGGCGGCGCTGGGCATCGTGCGGTCGCGGCCGTTCCGGACCGGGCGCTGGGGCAGCCGGGTGCGCGGATTGCCCGAGGCCATGGGCGAATTGCCGGTCGCCACGCTCGCCGACGAGATCCGCACGCCCGGCGACGGGCAGATCCGGGCCATGGTGACGGTGGCCGGCAATCCGGTGCTGTCGGCGCCCAGCGGGGCGCGCCTGGACGAGGCGTTCGCGGGACTGGAGTTCATGGTCAGCGTGGACCGCTACCTCAACGAGACCACCCGGCACGCGGATGTCATTCTGCCGCCGCCGCGGATTCTGCAGTCGCCGCACTACGATTTCGCGCTGCTCAACTTCGCCGTGCACAACTACGCGCGGTACTCGCGGCCGCTGGTGCCGCTGGGCGCGGGCGAGATGTCGGAGGCGGAGGTGCTGGCGCGGCTGGCGCTGGCCGTCTCCGGGCAAGAACCCCGCTCCGCCTCCCCGCGCTTGCCGGGGCTGGATCCGCTCACGGTGGTCGACGAGATCGTCATCGCGGGCACCCTGCACAAGGCCGGGATGGCGGATAGGCGCGGCGAGCTGCGCGGCACGGACACCACCGAGCAGCGCCTGGACCTGATGCTGCGCCTGGGCCCCTTCGGCGAGTGGGCGTCGGAACCCGAGGCGGGCAGCGACTGGCGCGGCAAGCTGAACTTGCAAGTGCTGCTGGACAATCCGCACGGCATCGATCTGGGCCCGCTGGAGCCGCGGCTGCCGGGCGTGCTGCGCACCGCCTCCCGCAAGGTGGAGCTGGCGCCCGCCGAGATGCTGGCCGATCTGGCCCGGCTGCGCGCGCGGGCGCGGGCCGAGCAGCCGGAGCTGGTGCTGGTCGGGCGGCGGCAGCTGCGCTCCAACAACAGCTGGCTGCACAATGTGCCGCCCCTGGTCGGCGGGTCGAATCGCTGCACGCTGCACATTCATCCGGACGACGCGGCCCGGCTGGGGCTCGACGGGCTGGCGGTGGTGAAGTCGGCGGCGGGCACGGTGACGGTGGAACTGGAACCGACCGAGGACATCATGCCGGGCGTGGTGAGCCTGCCGCACGGCTGGGGACACGGCGACAGCACGCAGACGGTGGCGCGGGCGCACGCGGGCGTGAACGCCAATGTGTTGACCGATGATTCGCTGGTGGATGTGCCGTCCGGGAATGCCGTCTTCAATGGCGTGCCGGTGACGCTCACGCGCGCGTGAGAAGGCGGTCGAATTCCCCGATGATTAAAGACCTTTCGGTATTTAGGTTTCGAGTACCGAAGATCGCCGCCACCTAGGGGGATGACGGCCGTGCCGCGCGGGATGAAACTCCGCAAAATGGACAAAGCAGGAATGCGAAATCCTCGCGCCCCGTGGGGATCTCGCAGACCCGCGCCCCGGTACCGCCAGTAGCATCCCCGCAGCTAAGGGACGAAGGTCCCTTGTGAACACTTCCGTCCGGGAGGATCCTCGCTCGGGAAGGTTTGTCCGGCAGCCATCGTGAAAGTCCTCACCAGGACCGATCCGCCGGTTCACGCATTCGCCCCACGAAAATAGTTCAACCGTATAGGATTTCGGATGGCCGAAGCTCGTGGCCGAGCCTCTTTCATCCGGTATTCAGCTACCAAAGGCGGCGCACGATGCCAGGTATCAGAAACGGCAGCGACGGCGAACGGGAACTGCAGGAGCGTTACGCGACCGAGGAACGGGCACAGCGCTTCTACGACGATCAAGTGCGGGATCGCCTCAATGCCCACATGATCGATTTCATCCGCCGGATGGATATGGCGTTCATCGCGACCTCCGACAAGCACGGCGAATGCGATGCCAGCTTCCGCGCCGGCAAGCCCGGCTTCCTGCACGTGATCGACGATCACACCGTGGCGTATCCGGAGTATCGCGGCAATGGCGTCATGGCCAGCCTCGGCAACATTCTCGAAAACCCCCACGTGGGGATTCTCATGATCGATTTCGTGCACGACCTGATCGGGCTGCACGTCAACGGCACCGCGCGCATCGTCGACGACGCGCTGATGCGCCGCTGCGTGCCCGACCTGCCCGCCGACACCCGCGGCCGGATTCCGGAACGCTGGGTGGTGGTCGATGTGGAAGAGGCCTATATCCACTGCCGCAAGCACATTCCGCATCTGGTGCCGGCCCAGCGCGAGTTGCGCCAGTGGGGCACCGACAATGTGCGCGCCAAGGGCGGTGACTACTTCCGGGCCAAGGAAGAGAACAACGCCCTCGTCGAATCCTGAAGAGCGGTCGAATCCCGAACCGCGCCTACTTGATCTTGAAGATCACCGCGCGCTGCACGATGAAGTTGATCACGGTGGCCGTGCCCTGCGCCACGCAGAACGCGAAGAACATCCGCCACCACGCGTCCGGCAGCGCGTAATAGCAGACCTGATTGATGCCGACCTGCAGCGCGAAGGTCAGCGCGTACAGCGCGATCACCGCGACGAACCGCTTGCGGCTCGGTTCCGCCTTGAAGGTCCAGCGGCGATTGATCAGATAGGCCGTGGTCGTGCCCGCGATGAAGCTGATCGACTTGGCCACCGGCAGCGGCAATCCGACCAGCTGGAACAGCAGCGTGTACAGCCCGAAGTCGACGATGGCGGACAGGCCGCCGGTCACCGCGAATCGAATGATCTGCGTCTTGAGATCAACGTCCGTACCGCCCGGTTCGTCGACGAGGGGCAGCTCGGGCGGGAGGGGCAGATGGGGTTCCGCGGTCACAAGGCAGAAGAGTAATGCCCGGGACATAGGACACAAGCCTCGAGACGGTAATCCCCTGTAGCCTCTATGCCGATGTCCACGAAAGCTCAGACCACCACCGCGGCCGCCTCGGAGTCCAGCTCCGCGGGTGCGAGCCCGGTCGTCGGCAAAGAAAAAGAGGGCACCGCGCAGCAGGCGTCGTTCGACCTGCCGACGCAGACCCGGCGCTTGACCGGTTGGGGGCGCACCGCGGCGACCTCCTCGGAAGTGCTCTCCACCAGTGACCCGGAGCTGATCGCCAAGGCGGTCGCCATGGTCGCGGAGGACAACGACGCCAAGCCCGCGCACCTGCGCCGCGGTGTCATCGCGCGCGGCCTGGGCCGCTCCTACGGCGATCACGCGCAGAACGCGGGCGGCCTGGTCGTCGACATGACCGCGCTCAACCGCATTCACCGCATCGACCGGGACTCCCGGCTGGTGGACGTGGACGCGGGCGTGTCCCTGGACCAGCTGATGAAGGCGGCGCTGCCGTTCGGCCTGTGGGTTCCGGTGCTGCCGGGCACCCGGCAGGTGACCGTGGGCGGGGCCATCGGCTCCGACATCCACGGCAAGAACCACCACAGCGCGGGCAGCTTCGGCAATCACGTGCGGTCCATCGAGCTGCTCACCGCCGACGGCAAGGTGCAGCACATCGGGCCGAAGAAGAACGCGAAGCTGTTCTGGGCCACCGTCGGCGGCAACGGCCTGACCGGCATCATCCTGCGCGCCACCATCGAGATGACGCCGACCGAGACGGCGTACTTCATCTCCGACGGCATCAAGACCTCCGGCCTGGACGAGACCATCGCGGTCCACAAGGACGGCTCCGAAGAGAACTACACCTACTCCTCCACCTGGTTCGACGCCATCAGCGCGCCGCCGAAGCTGGGGCGCGCCAACGTGTCTCGCGGACGGCTGGCGAAACTCGATGAGCTGCCGAAGAAGCTGCGTAAGAATCCGCTGAAGTTCGATGCGCCGAATCTGCTGACGGTGCCGGACATCTTCCCGAATTTCGCGGCGAACAAGTTCACGCTGGGGATGGTCGGCGAGGCGTACTACGCGCTCGGCGGCAATTACACCGGCAAGGTCATGAACTTGACGCAGTTCTACCACATGCTCGACGTGGTCTCGGAGTGGAATCGAGCCTATGGCTCGGCCGGTTTCATCCAGTACCAGTTCGTGCTGCCGCCCGAGGCGCTCGATGAATTCACCAAGATCATCGTGGATATCCAGCGGTCCGGGCACTACACCGCGCTCAATGTGCTGAAGTTCTTCGGTCCGGGCAACCCGGCGCCGCTGAGCTTCCCCATGGAGGGCTGGAACATCTGCGTGGACTTCCCCGTCCGCCCGGGTCTCAACGATTTCGTGCGCGAACTGGACCGGCGCGTCCTGGAATTCGGCGGTCGCCTCTACACTGCCAAGGATTCGCGCACCGACGCGGAGACCTTCCACAAGATGTACCCGCGGATCGACGAGTGGATCAAGATCCGCCGAAGTGTCGATCCCACAGGCGTTTTCATGTCCGATATGGCGAGAAGGCTGGAGCTTCAGTGATCAATGCGGTAGGGAACCCGCAATCCATTCTGCTGCTGGGCGGCACCTCGGAGATCGGCTTGGCGATCTGCGCCGAGTACCTGAAGAAGGGTCCCGCGCGCATCATCCTGGCCGCTCTGCCGGGCGATCCGCTGCGTGAGGACGCGGTCGCGCAGATGAAGTCGGCCGGCGCCTCCGAGGTGCAGGTCATCGACTTCGACGCGCTCGACACCGACAGCCACCCGGCCGTGATCGACGCGGCCTGGGCCGGCGGTGACGTGGACGTGGCCATTGTCGCGTTCGGCATCGACGGCGACGGCGAGATCTTCTGGCAGGACCAGCGCAAGGCCGTCATGATGGCCGGGATCAACTACACTGCGGCCGTGTCGGTCGGCGTGCTGCTCGGCGAGAAGATGAAGGCGCAGGGCTTCGGCCGGATCCTGGCCATGTCCTCGGTCGCCGGGGAGCGGGTGCGGCGCTTCAACTTCGTCTACGGGTCCACCAAGGCGGGCCTGGACGGGTTTTATCTGGGTCTCGGGGAGGCGCTGGCCAAGTTCGGGCCGCGCGTCACCGTCATCCGCCCGGGCATGGTGCGCACCAAGCTCTCCGCGCACGCCAAGGAGAACGGGCTGACCGTGAACAAGGAGGACGTGGCGGTCCTCGCGGTCGCGGCCTCCGAGAAGGGCAAGGAAATCGTCTGGGCGCCGGGCACTTTCCGATACGTCATGATGATCCTGCGCCACGTCCCGCGCCCGATCTTCCGCAAGCTCCCGATCTGACGGGGGCAACCCCCGATAGCCATAACGCGCGGCGCCGCTCCGATAGCAGGGGGCGGCGCTGTTCGCTATCCGAGGGACGCGATGATCGTGTCGAGATCGGAAAGCTTTGGCTGCCAGCCTAGTTCGGCAACCGCACGGGCGGCGTCGGCGATCAGGATCTGCGGCTCGAGCGCGGGCGGGTTGTGCACCAACGGGACTCGCCGGCCCGTGACGTGCTCTACGGCCGCCACGACATCCAGAATGCTTGTCCCCCGGCCGCTTCCGAGGTTGTAGCGGGCGAAGCCGCCCGGCTCGGGCATCCGCTCCACGGCCGCGACGAACGCGGCGGCGGCGTCGTCCACGTGCAGATAATCGCGCACCGCGCTCCCGTCACCGTTCACCGCGAGCGGCGTACCGGTCCGCGCCGCCGCGAGCACCCGTGGAATCAGCCGGGTCGGGTCTCGGTCGTCTCCCCCGGCCAGATTCGGCAGCCGCAGCACGAGGGCACCGAGCGCCCCGCCGCGCGCCTGCGCCTCGACCACGGCTTCGGCCGCGACCTTGCTGCTCGCATAGGGATGCGGCGGCGCGACGGGCAGGTCCTCGGTCATCGGCTGCCGATCCGGCGAGCCGTAGACCGCACAGGTGGAGGAGAACACCAGACCGCGCACCCCGGCCTCGGCCATGGCTTCCAGCAGGGTGACGGTGCCGCCGACATTCACCCGGAAATAGCGCAGCGGCTCGTCGAAGGATTCGCGCGCGCGAGTCAGTCCGGCCAGATGACAGACGACGTCGACGTCGGTCACCGCCCGCCGCAGTCCTTCGGCATCGAGTAGGTCCGCCGCCCGGACCTCGACGTCCGCGGCGGCCACCGAACCACCCGGCCTGATCAATGCGACCGGTTGGTGGCCCGCAGCGCCCAGCGCCCGCACGACCGCGCCACCGAGGTAACCGGCGGCGCCGGTCACCAGCACCCGCAGCGCCGCCGCGTCCGAGCCGTTGATCATTTCCGAAGGCTACCGCCGGGGCGATCGCGGCCGTCACGGACAGCTGTCGCCCGGTCAGGCCCGGCGAAGTGTTCGGGGGCGGCGCACTGGCTAGGCTGACGCGCGGTCCATGGACACGAATGCGGAGGCAGGGTGCGGATGAGCGAGCGGGCGAGCGGGCGGGTGACGCTGATGGCACGGCAGGCCGGCGGGGCGATCGGCGAAGCGGTGCTCGCGGCGGTGGTCGCGGCGGTCGTGGCCGCGATCGGGCTGAAGGCCTTCGCGACCGTGCACTGGCCCGCGTTCAACTCCTCCAACGTGACCCGCTCACTGACCACCGTCGGGCAGGTGGTGGCGCTGGCCATGCTGGTGGCGGCGGTGGTGCTGTTGCGTCTGCACAAGTGGGGATGGCTGGCGAAACTGCTGTCGTGGGGCGGGATTTCGGCGTTCGTGACGGTGACGCTGGGGATGCCGCTGGCGGCGACCAAGCTGTATCTGTTCGGGATGTCGGTGGATCAGGAGTTCCGGACGCAGTATCTGACGCGGCTGACCGACAGTGCGGCGCTGCACGATATGAACTACATCGACCTGCCGCCGTTCTATCCGGCGGGCTGGTTCTGGCTCGGTGGACGGTTCGCGAGCCTGACCGGCATGGCCGGGTGGGAAGCGTTCAAGCCGTACGCGATCATCGGGCTGGCGGTCGCGGCGGTGGTCGCACTCGTATTGTGGTCCAACCTGATTCGCGCCGATTGGGCCGTCGCGGTGGCTGCGGCGACGACGGCGGTCACGCTGGCCTACGGCGCGCCGGAGGCGTACAGCGCGGTGCTGACGCTGCTGTTCGGGCCCGCCCTGCTGCTGGCCTGGGGCGCACTGCATCGGCCCGCCGAATCGGATGCCACCGAACCCACTGCCGGGGGTTGGGGCGCGGTACTGGGCGCGGGGCTGTTCCTCGGGCTCGCTGCCACGTTCTACAGCCTGTATTTCGGTGTGGCCGTCTTCGCGGTGTGCCTGATGGCGGTGGTCGCGGCAGGACTCGCGATCCGCGCCCGGCGCAGTTGGCGGTCGGCGCTGCCGATCCTGGTGCGGCTCATCGCAATCGGCGCGATCGCCGGTCTGCTGGCCTTGACGGTGTGGCTGCCGTTCCTGCTGAAGTTCTTGTCCGGCAAGGCGTCCCTGGGTTCGGGGTCGGCGTTCCACTATCTGCCCGAGTCGGGTTCGCGCCTGCCGCTGCCCATGACCGAGTTCGACCTGCTCGGCGTCTTCTGCCTGGCCGGAACCATCTGGCTGGTCCTGCGGGCCGGCAGCTCGCGGCGCGCACAGGCGCTGGGTATCGGTGTCGTGGCCATCTATCTCTGGTGCCTGCTGTCCATGCTGGCGACCGCCGCGGGCACTACGCTCCTGGCCTTCCGGCTCGAGTCTCCGCTGAAGGCATTGCTCGCGGCGGCGGGGGTGTTCGGGTTCGCGGAGGGTGCGCGAGCGGTCTACCGGGCGCTGAACGAGCCCGGCCGGTTCCGGATCGCGGCGGCGGCGGTGGCGCTCGCGGGGGCGATCGGATTCAGCCAGGGCATTCCGAATGTGCTCGCGGCGGAGATCACCACCGCCTACACCGACACCGACGGCAACGGCAACCGCGCGGACACCCGGGCGCCGTCGGCGGTGGCGCGCTACCGGGAGATCGACGCGAAACTGCTGGAGCAGACGGGTCGTCCGCGGGATCGGACCGTGGTGCTGACCGCGGACACCAGCTTCCTCGCGGTGTACCCCTACTACGGATTCCAGGCGCTCACTTCGCATTACGCGAATCCGCTGGCCGATTTCGCGGCCCGCACCGCCGAGATCCAGCGCTGGAGCGCCCTGAAGACGCCGGCGGAACTGACCGACGCCCTGAATCATTGCCGCTGGCGGGCCCCGGATGCCTTCCTGTTCCGCAACTCCGGCGATCAGTACACGCTGCGCCTGTCGCGGGACGTGTATCCCAACGATCCGAACGTGCAGCGATTCACGGTGGCGTTCCCCAAGTCGCTGTTCGACGACGCCCACTACCGGATCACCGATATCGGCCCGTTCACCCTCGTGGTGCGAGTCTGAACAAAACAACGAGACAAGCGTCACTTATACACAGAAAACGGTCGAATTCTGTGGATAGCCGCTCGTTTCTGTGGATAACCGCGCGACTTGCCAGTGCGATCTCAGCCGTACCCGGTAGCGTGGGCCGCTGATTGCAAGGCACCAAGGAGTTAGCGCGTGGCACTGGGGTGGGTAGACGACCAGGGGGTTGACGACAGTTCGGCGGTGGCGGTTCTCGACCGCCCCGCCCCACAGGCGCCGCCCCCCAAGCTCACTCGGCCCCGGCGGGTGGCGCGCCGCCTCCGGCTCGCCCGCGCGGATCTGATCGCGGCGACGGCGTACCTGTCGCTGGCGGTGCTGGTGCTGTCGGGTCAGTGGCTGGATCCCCACCGCGGCTATCTGATCAAGAGCGGCCAGGACCAGACCATGTGGGAATGGTTCTTCGCCGTCACCGCGCACAATGTGGCGCACCTGGAGAATCCGCTCGGCACGCTGCTGCAGAACTACCCCGACGGCGTGAACATGATGGCCAACACCGCCATGTTCGGTGTCGGCGTGCCGCTCACCCCGGTCACCCTGCTGTTCGGCCCGACCGTCACCTTCGTGCTGGTGCTCACCCTGGGCCTGTTCGGCACCGCCTTCGCCTGGTACTGGCTGTTCTCGCGGGAGGTCGTGGCCTCGAGATTCGCGGCGGCCGTGGGCGGTCTGCTGTGCGGCTTCGCGCCGGCCATGATCTCGCACGCCAACGCGCACCCGAATTTCGTTGTGCTGGCCCTGCTTCCGCTGATCGCGCTGCAGCTGATCCGGATGACCCGCCGCGCCGGACTGGCCAAGGAACTGCGCCGGGCGCGGCGCAATCGCGACGCCGTCGTCCTCGGCCTGCTGGTCGCCTTGCAGATCGCGCTGGGCGAGGAGCCGCTGCTCATCTTCGCGCTGTCCTTCGGGCTTTTCGCGCTCGTCTACTACCTGCACACGCCGAAGACGGGCCTGCGCGCGCTGCGGGCCGTGACCCCGACGGTGTTGATCGCGGGTCTGATCACGCTGGCGCTCACCGAGATTCCGCTGTGGTGGCAGTTCTTCGGCCCGCAGTCCTACCGCAGCATCGACCACGGGACGATGCAGAACGATCTCAAGGCGCTGTTCCAGTTCCCGTCGGAATCGCTGGGCGGCATGGTGGCGCACGGCCAGAACGTGGCCATCAATCCCACCGAGGAGAACTCGTATTTCGGCTGGCCGCTGTGGATCGTGGTCACGGTGGCCACGGTGCTCATGTGGCGGGAGCGGGTGGTGCGCGCGGCCGCCACGGTGATCGTGGTGTTCTCGGTGCTGTCGCTGGGCGCGACGCTCATGATCGGCAAGCACGACACCGGCATCGCCCTGCCGTGGAAGCGGCTCGAGAACGTGGCGCTGCTGGACACGGTGCTGGAGTCGCGCTTCACCATGGCCGCCATCCCGGCCATCGCGTTGATCCTGGCGCTGGCCACCCAGCGGGCGCTGGACTACTGGAAGGTGTCGGCGACCGATTGGCGACCGCTGGCCCTGTTCGCCGCGCTGATCTTCGCGCTGCTGCCGCTCACCCCGACCATTCTGCCGGTGGTGCAGCGGCCGGCCACCCCGCAGTTCTTCACCGACGGCACGGTGCGCCAGTATGTTTCGGGCGGCTCGGTGGTGATCGCTCCGCCGCCGACCCCGCCGGATGCGCGCGCACTGCGCTGGCAGGTCGATTCCGGTTTCGAGTTCCCGCTCGCCGGAGGCTATTTCGTCGGCCCGACCGGCAGCGACAAGAAGGGCCGCTACGGCCCCGACGACCGGCCCACCGCGAGCCTGCTGATGAAGGCGCAGCGCGCCAACACGATTCCGGTGGTGGACGACGCCGCCCGCGCCCAGGCGCTGGCCGATCTGCGCTACTGGCATGCCGATGTCGTGGTGCTGCCGCCCACCGACAATGGCGACACCCTGCGGTTGACCGTGGATCGGCTGGTCGGCTTCCCCGCGAAATACGTTGACGGCGTGTGGCTCTGGGATGTGCGTGATCTGGTCCGGTCGTGATCTGCCCGGTCAGCTCAGCTTGTGGTAGGTGACGAAACCGCTGACCGACAGCGCGCGGGTGATCACCCCGTTGCTGAGCACCAGTTCGTGCGTGCCCTGCACCTGACATCCGCTGCCACCGCCGCTGACCGTGCCCTGGCCGAGCGTGATGTCGCCGGCGCTGGGCACCCCGAGCAGCCGGTAGTCGAAGACGCACAGCACCTGCCCGCCGCTGAAGATCGTCGAGGTCACCACCGCCTGGTTCAGCTCGCCCTGGCGGATGGTCAGGCGGTAGGCGTTGGCGTTGGAATCGCTGGATCCCGACCATTCGCCGACGAAGTCGGCCGGCACCCGGCCCGCCGGGGTCGCGGGCGGTGTCGTGGCGGAGGCGACGGTGACCGTCGGCAGCACCGTGGCGACCGTCGGCACCGCCGCGGACAGCGGTGCGCCGCTGGGGTTTCCGTGGCTTTCCACCTTCGCGACCGTCCACACCCCGCCGCCGCCGATCACCGCGGCCGCGAGCACCGCGAACAATCCGATCAGGATGCCGCGATTGGTGTCCGAGCGGCCGCGCACCGGATCGGGGGCGCGATGCCGGACCGGCGCACCGTCCTCGGCGGGCGCGTAGCCCGGCCCGTACACCACGCCGTAGGGCGAGGGATCGGTGTGGTAGTGCCCCGGACCGAGCACGGTCGGATCGGTACGGGGAGAACGCAATACGGTCGGATCGGTGCGCGGCGAACGCGTCGCCGCCGGATCGGTGAGGTAGCCGATCGCCGGGGTGTCGACCGAGGTCGCGGTGGTGGGCCGCCGCCACGCCTCCCGCACCGCGTCCGCGAACTCGGTGCAGCTGCCGAATCTTTCGTCCGGATGTTTGGCCAGCGCCCGATCGAAGAGGGCGTCGAAGCTCGCCGGCAGGTCCGGGCGCACCTGGGTGACATGCAGCGGCGGGGTGCTGGTGTGCGCGTAGATCAATCCCGCCAGGTCGTTGGCCAAAAACGGCCGGGTTCCGGTGAGCAGCACGAAAAGCGTGCACGCCAAGGAGTATTGGTCGGTGCGCGGATCCAGGAAGCGGCCCGACACCTGCTCGGGTGAGGCGAAGGCGAAGGTGGCGGAGATATCGCCGGTCTTGGTGACGTGGGTGGTCTCGTCGCGCAGGCGGGCAATGCCGAAATCGGTCAGCAGCGCGCGTTCCGGGCGGCCGTCCTCGGCCGGGGAGAGCATGATGTTCGACGGTTTGACGTCGCGATGCAGGACGCCCTTGCTGTGCGCGTAGTCCAGCGCGGCGGCGATACCGCCGCCGATGCGCAGGGCCCGCTCCGGCGACAGCCCCGAAAGATCGTCCGCGGCCGGGCCTTCCACGTACTGCATGGCGATCCACAGGCGGCCGTCGTCCAGGCCCCGGTCGTAGACGGTGACGATGTTCGGATGGTCGAAGCGGGCGGTGATGTCGGCCTCGCGTTCGAAGCGCCGCCAGCCCTCGGCGTCGGCGTTCACCTCGTCGCGATTGAACACCTTGACCGCGGCCAGGCGCGGTAGCCGCGGATGGCGGGCCGCGTAGACCGTGCCCGATCCCCCCGCTCCGATCCAGCACTCGATGACGTATCCGGCGATCTCCTCACCCGGCTTCAAATCGGACATGGTCGCGCACCTACCTACTTCAGGGGAGCCCTTTCGAGCCAGTCGGTCAGGAGGCTGTTCACGGTGTGCCCAGGCCAGTGCAGCACCATGACGAAGCGGGAGCGGGGATCGCCGTCGGGGAAGGAGACGGCCGCCAGCGTGCGATGCGCGTCGGTGTCCACGGTGACGCCCGGGTCCACGGCGGCCGCGGTGGTGACCGTCAGCGTGCCCGCCACATCCTGATGGCTCACGGCGGTGACGTGACCGTTGTCGCCGAAGAACAGCTGGGCCACCGATTGCCCGGGGCGCGTGTCGAAGTCGAGGACGTCGAAGTGGACCTGCCCGGTGGTGTCGTCGGCATTGCAGCGCACCCGATGCGCGCCCTGCGCCGGCTCGCCCGCGCCGGGATCCACCGCGCGGCACAGCCCGCCCTGCCAGCCGACGGCCGTGCCGGTGGAGGCGAGCCGGCCGACCAGGCTGGGGAAGGCGCTGGCGATGGCGGCGTCGTCGCGACCCCAGGACGAGGTCACGGCGTCGGCATTGCTGTACGTGATCAGCCCGCTCACATCGGTTTTGCGGCTGACGCGGCCGTCCGGCAGCAGGGTGAGCGTGGTGGGGCCGTTGGCCTTGCAGGCATTGGCCGGTTCCCGGACCACGATCTCGGAGGTGCCGACGATGAGCCGGTCCCCGTCCCCGGGCACCTCGTCGAGCGGCGCGGAGAACTCGCAGTGGAACGGAGTTCCGTTGGGCAGCACGCCATCCACGCGATTGGACAGCACCGGATCGCCGAGCTTGGCCTGCTGCACGGTCAGCCGGTAGTTGGTCTGGCCCTCGGTCGCCAGCCAGGTGCCGACGAATCGGTCCGGGACCAGGCCGCCGGCGGCGGGCGCGGGAACCGGGCCGCCGCCGCTCTGATGGAAGGCGAAGCCGATGCCCGCCGCCACCACGGCGGCGACGGCCACCGGGATGAGAGTGCGGCGGTGGAACACGGCTCGCCACAGCGGTTTCCGGGCGCGGCCCGCGCGCCGGGCGGCGACGGGGCGCGACAGCAGCCGGGCCGGAGCGGTGAGGGCGAGGGCCGGATCGGAGTAGTAGGCCTGGGTGGCGGCCTCGGCGAAATCGGCGCAGCTGTCGAAGCGGTCCTCGGGGTTCTTGGCCATGGCCCGTTCGAAGACCGCGTCCAGGGCGGGCGGCAGGTCCGGGTTCACCTCGCTGACCGGTAGCGGCCGCTCCTGGGTGTGGGCGTGCACCCAGCTCAGGGGATTGTCGGCGCGGAACGGGCGGTGATCGGTGAGCAACACGAAAAGCGTGCAGGCCAAGGAGTATTGATCCGACTTCGGACCGACCGGTTTGCCGCTGACCTGTTCGGGAGACGCGAAAGCGAAAGTCGCGGAGATGTTTCCGGTGTGGGTGAACTTGGTGGTCTCGTCGCGCAACCGGGCGATGCCGAAATCGGTGAGCAGGGCACGTTCGGGGCGGCCGTTGTCGGGGGCGGCGATGAGGATGTTGGAGGGCTTCACATCACGGTGCAGCACGCCCTTGCCGTGCGCGTAGTCGAGGGCGGCGGCGATCTCGGTGGCGATGCGCAAACCGCGGTCGGGCGAGACATCGTGCAGCTCAGCGGCATCCACGCCGTCGACGAACTGCATGGAGATCCAGAACAGGTCGTCGGCCGCGCCGCGATCGTAGACCTGCACGATATTGGGGTGGTCGAAGTGCGCCGCGATATCCGCTTCGCGCTCGAAACGCCGCCAGCCGTCCTCGACGTCGGCGACATCGTCGCGCTTCAAGATCTTCAAGGCCGTGAGGCGCGGCAATCTGGGGTGCCGCGCCGCGTAGACGACGCCCGACCCCCCGGCACCGATTCGCCGCGCGATCACATACCCGGCGATGACTTCGCCGGGTCGCAGCTCGGTGATCATGCTCCCTCTTTACGTTCCGGCCCGGCCCCACGCCCAGTTCGGATATACAACCATCCTGACGGACATCCGCCGATTCGGCTACAGCGCAGCGCCTCCGAGCGACATCGAGGGGGTCCGGTGGCCGGGCCCCCGGACCCCCACTAGGCACAATGCTGGTAGATGTGCGGCCGGGCTCGAGGCTGTCGATAGAGTCGGTGTCCGTGCGCGCAGACACCCGAGCGTTTCACCGCATCCGACTCGTCGCCCTGATCTCCGGGTTGTTGGGATTCCTGCTGGCGGTGATCACGCCGATCCTGCCGGTCAATCAGGATCGGCCGACATTGCATTGGCCCCAAGGGGATAGGGCGAATGTCGATGCCCCGTTGGTGTCGTATGTCCCGTTGAGCCTGGATGTCAGTTTGCCGTGCCAGGCTTTGCGGGAGCTGCCGAGCGGGACGGTGTTCTCGACGGCGTCGGAGGGGTCGGGGCAGGCCGAGTCCAAGGGCCTGGTCGCCAAGGTGACCGACGAGCCCGAGAAGGGGCGCACGCTGTCGGTGCTGGTGCGGCTGATTCCGCTGCTGTCGGCGCCGGTGGCGGAGGTTCAGGACTGCTCGGCGATCACCGTGCATTCGGATGCCGCGCAGACGCGGGTGGAGTTCGTCGGGGTGCAGCGCAAGGACGGGACGCCGTTCACCGGCCAGGTGGGGGGTGACACCCGGCCGCAGGTGGTGGGGTTGTTCACCGATCTGAAGCGGGATCAGCTCGGGAACGCCGCCGCCACCGTGCATATCGACGCGCGTTTCACCTCCAGCCCGAGCTGGATGAAGCGGCTCGCCACGATCGGCGCGGTCGTGTTCACGCTGCTGGCCCTGTACGCGCTGCATCTGCTCGACACCTCCGACGGGCGCAAGACCCGCCGCTTCCTGCCCGCGCACTGGTTCCGGGTGCGGCTCGCCGACGTCGCCGTGGTCGGCACGCTGCTGGTGTGGCATGTCATCGGCGCGAACACCTCCGATGACGGCTACATCCTCAATATGGCTCGGGCCTCGAAGGTTTCGGGCTACATGGCCAACTACTACCGCTGGTTCGGGGTCGCCGAGGCGCCGTTCGGCTGGCCGTACGAGGTGCTGGCCTGGATGACCCGGGTCAGCGACTCCAGCCCGTGGATGCGGCTGCCCGCCCTGCTGGCCGGGATCGCGTGCTGGCTGGTGATCAGCCGGGAGGTGCTGCCCCGCTTGGGTTCCCGGGTGCGGCGCGACAGCATCGCCGTCTGGACCGCCGGACTGGTGTTCCTGGCCGCCTGGATGCCCTACGACAACGGCCTGCGACCCGAACCGCTCATCGCCGCGGGCGCGCTGCTGACCTGGTGCTCGGTCGAAAGGGCCATTGCCACCGGACGTCTGCTGCCCGCCGCCGTGGGCGTGCTGATCGCGGCCTTCTCGCTGGCGGCCGGTCCGACCGGGTTGATCTGCATCGCGGCGCTCATCGCGGGCGCGCGGCCGGTGCTCATGATCATCGTCAAGCGCGCCAAGGACGGTAGGGACAGCGCCGAAGGCGGCTCGTGGCTGCTGCGCTACGGCGCGCTGCTGGCGCCGGGCGTGGCGGCCGGAACCCTGGTGCTGGTGGTGGTTTTCGGCGACCAGACCCTCGCCTCGGTCATGGAGGCCACCCGGGTGCGCACCCTGATCGGCCCCAATGTGGCCTGGTTCGACGAGCGCACCCGCTGGGATTCGCTGCTCATGCTCTCCCCCGACGGCTCCCTCGCCCGCCGGTTCGGCATTCTCGCCATGCTGCTGTGCCTGGGCGTGTGCGTGATGGTGATGCTGCGTAAGAACGGCCGTATCCCGGGCACGTCGCGCGGGCCGTCGGCGCGCATTCTGGGCATCATCTTCATGTCGCTGTTCCTCATGATGTTCACGCCCACCAAGTGGACCCACCACTTCGGCGTGTATGCCGGGCTCGCCGGTTCGGTGGCGGCGCTGACGTCGGTGGCGGTGGGCGTCAACGGGATTCGCTCGCCCCGCAACCGGACGCTGTTCACCGCGGCGGTGTTCTTCCTGCTGGCCATCACCTTCACCGGACCCAACGGCTGGTGGTACGTGTCCAGCTACGGCGTGCCCTGGTTCGACAAGGCCCCGCTCATCGCGGGCAAGGGGTTCTCCACGCTGTTCCTGGGCCTGGCGGTGCTGTGCCTGCTGATCGCGGCCTACCAGCACTTCCGGGAGCCGTACACGACGGCGAAACCGGTGCGCGGGTTCGACAGGTTCGCGAGCATGCCGCTCACCGTCGCCGCCGTCGCGCTGGTGCTGTTCGAGGTGCTGTCGCTGGCCAAGGCCGCCGTCGGCCAGTACCCGGCCTACTCGATCGCCGAATCGAATCTGCGTGCCCTGAAGGGCGATTCGTGCGCGCTGGCCAACGAGGTGCTGGTGGAAACCGACACCGCCGCCTCGCTGCTGCACCCGTGGACCGGATCCGACGCGGACGGACTGGCCGCCGAGAACACCGGATTCACCCCCAACGGCGTCGCCGCCGACCTCACCGCCGATGCGGAGGAGACCGTTACCGGCGGCGCCAACTCGGTGAACGAGAAGTCCGGCAACAAGACCTCCAAGACCACCGGCGCGGGCACCGGCGGCGGCAAGAGCGAGGAGGTCGGGATCAATGGCAGCTCGATCGCGCTGCCGTTCGGGCTGGACCCGGCCAAGACCCCGATCATGGGCAGTTACACCGATGGCGAGCAGCAGGTTTCGAAGCTCACCACGCAGTGGTACAACGCCGAGCAGCTCGGCCGGGTGCGCGATGACCCCGCCTACCGGGTGCTGGTGATCACCGCGGCCGGTCGCATCAAGTCCTTCGACAAGGACGGGGTGGAGACCTACGGGCAGGATCTGGTCGTCGAGTACGGCACCCGCGATGCCCAGGGCGATGTCACGAACACCGGCCAGATCCGGCCGATCGATATCGGGCCGAGCCCGTCCTGGCGCAATCTGCGCGTCCCGCTGGACCAGATTCCCGCCGGGGCCAATGCGATTCGCCTGGTACTCAACGACGCCGACATCACCCCGCGCCAGTGGCTGGCCGTCACCCCGCCGCGCCTGCCGCGGCTGACGACCCTGAATTCCCTTGTCGGCGATCAGGCCCCGGTCCTGGAGGACTGGCACGTCGGCCTGGCCTTCCCGTGCCAGCGCCCCTTCGACCACCACGACGGTGTCGCCGAAGTGCCGCGGTGGCGCATTCTGCCCGACCGGGTCGGCCAGGACGCCTCCAATGCCTGGCAGGACGATATCGGCGGCGGTCCACTGGGCTGGACAGGTTTGCTGCTGAAATCCGAGACCCGCCCGACCTACCTGAACCACGACTGGCGGCGCGATTGGGGCTCGCTCGAGCAGTACACCCCCTATGTGCCGGACGCGAACCCGACGCCGACCCTGGACGTGACGGTGCAAACCTGCTCCGGCCTGGCCAAGGACGATCCGATCAAGGTCAAGTAGCAGTCGCCGGACGCCCGCTCGAAGCACCGCTTCGGGCGGGCGTTTTCGTCGATCTCGAGCATGCGTGTCGCATCGCCGTAGTGAACAGCGCCACTCTCAGTGAGTACCTATACGATCAGCAACCGTGCCAGACGCCTCCGCTGTACTGACAAAGCCGAATTCGTCGGCTGACGCACCCGCGACGCCGCGAGATTTCCGGATCGCGAAGCTCATCGCCATCGTCGCGGGCCTGCTCGGCGCGCTGTTCGCGCTGGCGACCCCGTTCCTGCCGGTACAGCAGACCCAGGCCGAGGTGAGCTGGCCGCAGGGCAACTCGCTCGATCCGGTGCAGGCGGCCCTGGTGTCGCAGGTGCCGATCGACGTGAACGTCAGCATCCCGTGCGCCGCGGTCGGGCAACTCGACCCGCGCGGCGGCATCCTGTTGGCAACCGCGCCGCCCCAGGGCAAAGGCGCGGACCTGGAAGCCATGTTCATCCGCGTGTCCAGCGACAGCGTGGACGTGCTGGACCGGAATGCCGTGGTGGCCAGCGCCACCCGGGCCGAGATGAACGAATGCTCCAGGATCGTCATCAGCTCCGACGACAAGCAGACCTCCGCGAGCTTCGAGGGCGTCACCCGCAGCGTCGAGAAGCCGACCGCCGACGGCGGCCGCGAGCTGATCACCGTGCCGGTCGAGGGCAAGCTGCTCGGTGATCTGCGCCCGCAGGTGGTGGGCGTCTTCACCGATATGAAAGGCGCGGTCCCCGAGGGCCTTTCGTTCCACATGACGGTGGACTCCCGCTTCTCGTCCTCGCCGACGCTGATCAAGCTGGTGGCGATCGTCGCCGCCGTGCTGCTGACCCTGCTGGCCATGGGCGCGCTCGCGGTGCTCGACACCAGCGACGGCCGCGGCCACCGCCGCATCCTGCCCGCGCACTGGCTGAAGCCGACCTGGGCCGACGGCGGCATCATCGGCACCCTGCTGCTGTGGCATTTCGTGGGCGCCAACACCTCCGACGACGGCTACATCCTGACCATGGTGCGCGCCGCGCCGCACGCCGGATACCTGGCCAACTACTTCCGCTGGTTCGGCGTGCCGGAAGCGCCGTTCGGCTGGTACTACTACGTCATCCAGGTCTTCGCCGAGATCTCCACCGCCAGCCCCTGGGTGCGAATTCCCGCGCTGCTGTGCGGAATCCTGTGCTGGCTGGTGATCAGCCGCGAGGTGGTGCCGCGACTGGGCAACGCCGTCGCCAAATCCAATGTGGCGCTGTGGACCGGCGGCCTGGTGTTCCTGGCCTTCTGGCTGCCCTACGACAACGGCCTGCGCTCGGAACCGATCGTCGCGCTGGGCGCGCTGCTGACCTGGGTGTCCATCGAACGGGCCATCGCCACCTCACGCCTGCTGCCCGCCGCGGTCGCGGTGCTGGTGGCGGCGTTCACGCTGGCGGCCGCGCCGACCGGTCTGATGTGCGTGGCGGCCCTGCTCGCCGGCATCCGGCCGCTGGTGCGGATCGCGGTGCGCCGCCGCCGGCAGTTCGGTGACGTCGCCCTGCTGGCGCCCATCGCGGCGGCCGGATTCCTGGTCCTGGTGGCGGTTTTCGCCGACCAGACCTTCGCCGGGATCATGGAGGCCAACCGGGTGCGGCAGGTGACCGGGCCGAATCTGGCCTGGTACGAGGACTATCTGCGCTACTACTACCTGTTCGTCGAGACCGTCGACGGCTCGCTGGCGCGCCGGTTCGCGTTCCTGCTCATGATCCTGTGCCTGATCACCACCATGCTGGTGCTGCTGCGCCGGCGGCAGGTGCCCGGCATCGCGAGCGCGCCCACCTGGCGGCTCATGGGCGTGGTCTTCGGAACCATCTTCTTCATGATGTTCAACCCGACCAAGTGGACCCACCACTTCGGTTCGTACGCCGGCATCGCGGGTTCGCTGGCCGCGGTGACGGCGGTGGCGGTGTCGGCCACCGCGCTGCGGTCACGCAAGAACCGGTCGGTGTTCCTGGCCGGGCTGCTGTTCACCCTGGCCGTCGCCTTCTCGGGCATCAACGGCTACTGGTACGTGTCCAGCTACGGGGTGCCGTGGTTCGACAAGCGGGTATCGCTGCACGGCTTCCAGTCCAACACCTTCATGCTCATGCTCTTCGGCCTGGCGCTGGCC
Source organism: Nocardia yunnanensis (assembly GCF_003626895.1). Classification (GTDB taxonomy): domain Bacteria; phylum Actinomycetota; class Actinomycetes; order Mycobacteriales; family Mycobacteriaceae; genus Nocardia; species Nocardia yunnanensis. The sequence goes on from NZ_CP032568.1 coordinate 5,329,837, forward strand.
GTGGTGGCCTGGCAGTCGCTGCGCGAGGGCTACGCCAAACCGCTGGAGAACGGGAAGACCAAGCGCGGCAGACGGATTCGCAAGTTCGCGGCCGTCCCGCTGACCGTGGTCGCGGCGCTCATGGTGGGTTTCGAGGTGCTGTCGCTGGTCAAGGGCGCGGTCACGCAGTACCCCGCGTACTCGCTGGCCCGGTCCAACTTCGACGCGGTGAGCGGCAAGACCTGCGGGCTGGCCAACGATGTGCTGGTGGAGCCGAATGTCAACGACGGCAACCTGACCCCGATCATCGACCCCGCGCATCCGCCGGCCAATGGCGATCCGCTGGCCGGGGAGAACCCGAAGGGCTTCGGCCCCAACGGCGTCGCCGACAAACTGGACGCCGACAGCGTCGAGGTGAAGCCGGGCACCGGCAACACCTCCACCCAGACCGTCGGCCCGGCCTTCGAGAAGGGTCAGAACGCGGGCACCGGCGGCGGCAAGGGCGCGGAGGGCGTCAACGGTTCCACCGTGGCGCTGCCGTTCGGCCTGAACCCGGCCACCACCCCGGTGATGGGCAGCTACCAGGACGGCGTGCAGCAGCCCGCGGAGCTCACCTCCAGCTGGTACGAGCTGCCCGCGCGCTCGGACGACACCCCGCTGATCGTCATCTCGGCGGCCGGGCGCGTGATGTCCTTCGACGACACCGGCAATATGACCTACGGGCAGGACATCTTCCTGAAGTACGGGCATCACAACCCGGACGGCAGCGTCACCGAACTGGGTCAGTACCGGCCGCTCGACATCGGCCCGGCCCCCTCGTGGCGCAACCTGCGCATCCCGCGGTCGGCGCTGCCCGCCGACGCCGACGCCGTGCGCATCTACGCCCGCGACCCGATCCTGATCGGCGATCAGTGGCTGGCCTTCACCCCGCCGCGGGTGCCGAAGCTGGTGTCGCTCAACAGCTATCTGGGCTCCACCCAGCCGATTCTGCTGGACTGGGCGGTGGGACTGCAGTTCCCGTGCCAGCACCCGTTCGATCATCGCGACGGCGTGGTCGACGCGGCCCCGAAGTACCGCGTCCTGCCCGACCGGCCGCTGGCCATCAGCTCCACCAACACCTGGCAGGCCGAGGAGTTCGGCGGTCCGCTGGGCTGGGCGGAGATGCTGTCGTCCTCCAAGACGGTCCCGACCTATCTGAAGGACAACTACGCCCGCGACTGGGGCTCGCTGGAACAGTACGACCCGTACTACCCGGATCCGTCGGATGCGACGAAGTTCCCCAAACCCGCCCAGATCGACACCCACCAGGTGACGCGTTCCGGGTTCTGGTCGCCGGGGAAGATGCGCGTGTTCTGATCCGGAACAAGAGGTAACCGGTGGCCGCCCGCGACTGACCCGCCTCTCCGGGACTTCAGCGGGCGGCCGACAGCCGTCGGCCGTCCCGCATCCGTGCCTGCGTTTGGCGCCGACCCCATTCTGGTCGTACCCGACGAGTTACCCGGAGTCTTGCGAAATCAGTTATCCCGCTCTACTTTTTTGCTTCGACGTGGGCGACCCACTCGTAGACGGGCAGGTTGCCGCGTTCGGTCTCCTGCCACCGTGGCGTCACCTTGAATCGCTCGTAGCCTCCCCCGAACGCCACCCGCAACTCGATACCCGGTGGGGTGATCGGAACAATCCGCTGTTCGAGGCCATCCGGCCCGCCTTCGAGTAGCGCCATCGGTGAGGTACTCATAGCTGAAGGCTCTCACATCTGCACCGGCCACCCGATAGATTCAGCGCAATCGGCGAGCCGCCTGAACACGGGCCGGGAGCCGCCGCGGCGCCGGCTCAGGACAGGCCGAATTGGGCCAGCAGGCCGCTCAGCAGGCCGCCGATGATCGGAATCTTGGACGCGCTGCCGGTGCCCATGCCGCCCACCGGCACCGAGGTGACGCTGATGCCCACGTTCATGGCGTTGGCGCCGGACATGGTGCCGTCATCGCTGGCGATGATGTTGTAGGTGCCGACCTCGGTGGGGGTCCACTGCACGGTGGCCGTGTGGGCCGAGCTCACCGGGAAGGCGCCCAGGAAGGCGGGCGTGCTGCTGGACGGATCGCCCAGCCAGAAGCTGACCTGGGTGCCCGGGTTGGCGCCCCCGACATTCGCGGTGATGGTGTAGGTCGTGTTCACGTGCGCCAGTGCGGTTCCCGGCGTCAGGCCGGTGATCTGCGCGGACGCCGCCGGTGCGGCGGTCAGGACCGCCGCCGCGGTGGCGGCGGTCGCCGCGCCGCCGACGAGCAGCTGCCGAATTCGATGGGCCATTGTTGCCTCGCTCCAAGGCTCGCACAATAAATTGAAATGCGATGTTTTCACACACGTGTTGCGGTGGCAATGGCGTGAATGCGACTACAGCGGAATCAGATGATGCTTACGGGGGTTGCGCGGAATCTTCTTGTCGCGCAGCAGATGCAGCGCGCGCCGGATCTCCAGGCGGGTGGTGGCCGGTTCGATGACCGCGTCGATGTAGCCGCGCTCGGCCGCCACCCACGGGGTCGCGATGGTCGCGTTGTAGAAGTCGATCATCTGCTGGCGCATGGCCGCCCGCTGGTCCTCGGGCGCGGCCTCCAGCGACTTGGCCCCGATCAGCGACACCGCGCTCTCCGCGCCCATGACCGCGATGCGCGCGGTCGGCCAGGCCAGATTGACGTCCGCACCCAGCTGCTTGGACCCCATCACCGCGTAGCCGCCGCCGTAGGACTTGCGGATCACCACGGTCACCTTCGGGACCGTCGCCTCCACGAAGGAGAAGATGAACCGGCCGCCGCGCTTGATGACGCCGATCTTCTCCTGCTCCACCCCGGGTAGGAAGCCGGGGGTGTCCACCACGAACACCAGCGGAATCTCGAACGCGTCGCACAATCGCACGAAATGCGCGGCCTTGTCGGAGGCCCGGGCGTCCAGCGCGCCCGCGTAGACCATGGGCTGATTGGCGACCACGCCGACGGTGCGGCCGTCCACCCGGGCGAACCCGCAGATGACATTGCGGCCCGCGGATTCCCCGAACTCGTGGAACGCGCCGTCGTCGAAGATGCGCAGCAGGATCTCGTGCATGTCGTAGCCGGCGTTGTCGGCGTCCGGCACGATGCCGTTGAGTTCCAGATCGGACTCCGTGAGCTCCGGCTCCAGACCGGGATTCACGATCGGCGGCAGCTCCTGGCAGCTCGACGGCAGATAGCTCAGATAGTCGCGCACCCACTCGAAGGCGGCCGTCTCGGTCTTGGCCACGTGGTGGATATTGCCGTACTGCGCTTGGGAATTCGCGCCGCCCAGCTCCTCGAGGCTGACGTCCTCACCGGTGACCTCGCGAATCACCTTGGGGCCCGTCACGAACATGTAGGCGGCCTCGGTCGCCACCACCACGTCGGTATTGATGGGCGCGTACACCGCGCCGCCCGCGCAGCTGCCCAGGATCATGGAGATCTGAGGCACCAAGCCGGACAACGGTTCCTGGCGACGACCCAGCTCGGCGTACCAGGCCAGCGAGGTCACCGCCTCCTGCACCCGCGCGCCGCCGGAGTCGTTGATGCCGACCACCGGACAGCCCACCTTGGCCGCGAATTCCATGATGCCCGCCACCTTGCGGCCGAACATCTCGCCGACCGAACCGCCGTAGACGGTCTGATCGTGCGAGAACACGGCCACCGGGCGGCCCTCCACGAGGCCGTGGCCGGTGACCACGCCGTCCCCGTAGAGGGCGGTCTTGTCGCCCGGATTGCGGACCAGCGCACCGATTTCCACGAAGGTGCCGGGATCCAGCAGCATGTTGATGCGGTCGCGGGCCGAGGGAATTCCCTTCCTGGCCCGCTTGGCGATGCCCGCATCCCCCGCCGGCTCCCTCGCGCTGTCGAGCTTGTGTCGGAGGTCGTCGAGTTTCTCGGCGGTGGTGCTCACTGGACTCCTTTCGGCAAAAACCTACTTTCGCAGAACCCGTGTCGCGGTGGTGCTATTTCGTCGTGGTGTCGATCTCGGCGAGTTTCTTGCTGAGATCGGCGCCGATGGTGGCGATGCGCGGCTCATCGATGATCTGGATGTGATCACCCGGGATGTGGATGATCTCCAGATTCGGAATGTGCTCGGCCCAGCCGCCATTGGGCTGCCGGTCGGCGAAACGCGGTTCCAGCTCGATCATTCCGTCGTGGTAGCGATCGGCGAGGTACAGGGTGACCTCACCGTCGTACTTGGACGGCTCGATCTTCTGCAGTTCCTTGCTGTCGATCCACGAGGTGCGCTGATGCTCGATCACGCCGCCGGGAATGTCGACGCCGGCGAACTTCACCAGCTGCATGATGATCTCGATCTGCTCCGCGTCCGAGGCCGCGGCCAGCTCCTCGAGCTGTTCCTGATCGAGTTCGCCGTTGAAGCCGTAGGTCTTCTGCGCGAAGGACTGGTAGCGCCGGATGCGCTCCACCCGCTCGGCATCGGAATTGTCGTACGGCGCCACCGGAAGGGCGAGGTCGATCAGGCCGATGTGGCGGACGTCCGCACCCTCGGCGCGCATGATCTCGCCGACCTTGAGCGCGAACACCGCGCCCAGCGACCAGCCGTAGAACAGGTACGGACCCTCCGGCTGCCGCTTGCGGATCTCCGGAATGTACTGGCGCGCACGCTCTTCGATGGTGCCCTCGACCCGCTCCAGACCGTACATCGGGGTACCGGCCGGAAGGCGGTTGAGCAGCGGCTCGTAGACCAGGGTGTTGCCGCCCGAGGCGTGGAACACGAAGACCGGCACCGCGTTCGAACCGGCTTCCTTCGCGCGCAGGGTGCGCACGAAGCCGTCCAGGTCCGAGCTCTTGCCCTGGTAGCGCACGACCACCTCGGACAGCTGCTCGATGGTCTTGCAGGCGCGGACCTCGGCGGGATCGACCTCGGCCTTGACCCGCTCGGACAGGCGGGCGGTCAGCTTGGCGAGGGTGTCGTCGTCGACCTCGGGCAGCGGGTTGAAGATGCCGCCCGCGGTCTTGCCGGTCACCAGCGCCCAGGTGGCGAAGGCGAGGCGCTCCTCGCCGTTGCGCGGCGGCACGTTGTCGGCGTCGGTCTCGGCGATCGGCGCGGCCGACTCGAGTTCGGCCGCAGCCGTTTCCGCCGTGATCTCCTCGGCCTCGGCCACCACGTCGGTGGTCTCGGTCTTGGGCAGCAGCGCGGCCGGATCCTTGCCCTCGGCCATGGCGGCGCGGGCGGCGGAGATGAAGTCGGCGTCGACGGAGATGTCCTCGCCGGCGGCTTGGCGGGCGGCGATCTCGTCGAGCTGATCGCGATGCTCGACCGCGTAGCGCAGCACCTTGCCGACCTCGAGCAGGCTGGCGTCGCGCACCGCCTGGATCTGCAGCTGCGGGATGTCGAATTCGTATTCGACGCGGTTCTTGATGCGCATGGCCATCAGCGAGTCGAGCCCCAGCTCCATGAGCGGGATCTCCATCGGCAGATCCTCGACGGCGTAGCCCATGGATTCGGCGACGATGATGGCCAGCCGAGCCTCGATGGTCTGGGTGCCCTGGGGATCCCAGCGCTCGCCCGGAGCCGCCTCGACGGCGACGGCCGGGGCCGCCTCGACCGCGACGGCCGCGACCGGCTGTGCGGCAACGGATTCCGGCAGCGGCGCACCAGACACCACGACCGCGTCGAACAGCGGCCGGAAGGCATTGCCCTCCTTGGCGTGCACCGAGACCGACGCGCCGCCCGGATGCGGGGTGAGCGTGGTGGTCAGGGTGCCCGTGGCGGGGAGCTGGCCGTGCGCCACCGAAGCGCCGACGCCGACATCGGAAAGCACCTGCGCGGCAGCGGCATTCACCAGGGCGGCGAGATCGGTGACGGCCGACGCCTGCACCTCCCACACGTGCCGGCCGTCGGGCAGCGCGACGTGCGCACCCGGGACGCGAGCATTGCCCGAGCCACCGCCGAAGCCACCGGACACCTTGGGCCAGTACTGCTTTCGCACGAACGCGGTACGCGGCGCGGCGCCGTACTCACCGGCGGGCAGCAGCGAGGGCAGGTCCACCTTGTGGCCGTGCACGTACAGCTGCGCGAGCGCGGAGATGACGCCGGCGGCCTCGTCCTCCTTGCGCTTGAGGGTCGGGATGAGCGCCGCGTTGTGCACGCCCGCCGCGAAGGTGGTGCCCAGGACCTGCATGAGCGCAACGGAATTCGGCGCCAGCTCCAGGAAGGTGGTGATACCGGTGTCGACGGCCTTGCGGATGGCGTTGGTGAAGTACACCGAGCCGCGCATATTGGTGACCCAGTAGTCGACGTCGTGCACGGGCGCGTGGCCCGCCTTGTAGACGCCGTCCCGGTGGACGGTCGAGTACAGGTCGCGCTTGAGTTTGGTCGGCTCGATACCGGCCAGCTCGGCGGCCAGCTCGCCCAACAGCATGTCCATCTGCGAGGTGTGGCCCGCGCCGCGGGTCTGCAGCACGCGTGCGAACTTGCCCTCGGCCTCGGCGCGCGCCACGATCGCGTGCACCTGATCCGGCATACCGCCGATGACGGTGTTGTTGGGCGCGGCGTACACCGCGACCTCGATATCGGGGAACTCGGTCTCGATGAGCTTGCCGACTTCCTCGGCCGAGTACTCCAGCAGCGCCATATTGCGCACCTGGTCGTCGGTGAGCATGGCCTCGCCCTCGGCCATCAGCCGGGAGCGGGCGCAGATCACCCGGACCGCGTCCTCGAGCGGCAGGCCGCCGGAGATGTACGCGCCCGCGACCTCACCCTGGGAGTGGCCGACCACGCCCTCGGGTTCCGCGCCGTGCGCGCGCAGGACGGAGGCCAGACCCACCTGGATGGTGAAGGTGCCGACCTGGCCGGTGCCGATGTCCCAGTCCATGGAGTCGTCGAGGATCATCTCCTTGACCGAGTAGCCGGCCTCGTCGACGACCAGCTCGTCGACCTGATCGACGGCCTTGCGGAAGATCGAGTTCTCGGTGTAGAGCTGCTTGCCCATCTTGCGGTGCTGCGCACCGAAACCGGCCATCACCCACAGCGCGCCGAGCGGAGCCGGGGAGTCGGCGGTGTAGACGCCGGTGCCGGGCTTGCCCTCGGCGATGGCCCGCAGGCCCGCGATGGCTTCCTCGTGCGTCTTGGCGACCACCACACCGCGCGAGCGGCCGTGGTTGCGCTTGGCCAGCGTGCGGGCCACGTCCTCGAGCGGAGTCGCCTGTCCCGCTTCGGATTCCAGCCAGTCGGCCAGATCCTTGGCGGCGCGCTTGCGGCGCGAGGGCAGGTAGCCCGAGACCGGGATGATCATGGGCAGCGGCTCGGTGCGGTTGTCCCACTCCGGTTCCGGCGCGGCCGCCTCGGCGATCGCCTCGGCCTCGGCGACCACATCGGTGGTCTCGTCGTCGAGGTCGGCGGTCTCCGGCAGTTCGGGGGTGGCCGCGGTGGGCACGTATTCCTGGACGACCACGTGCGCGTTGGTGCCGCCGAAGCCGAAGCCAGAGATGCCGATGGTGGCCTTGCCGCTGTAGCGCGGGAATTCGGTCGCTTCCTCGGTGACCTTCAGGTGCGCCTGGTCGAACGCGATGAACGGGCTCGGACCGGAGTAGTTGATGTGCGGCGGAATGACGTTGTGCCGCAACGCCATGATCACCTTCGCCAGCGCCGCGGCGCCCGCCGCGGCCTCCAGGTGACCGAAGTTGGTCTTGGCCGAACCCAGCAGCGCGGGCTTGTCGGCGTCGCGTCCGCGGCCGATGACACGGCCCAGCGCGTCCGCCTCGATCGGATCGCCGATCGGAGTGCCGGTGCCGTGCGCCTCGATGTAATCGACCTGGGACGGCGGGATTCCGGCATCCCGGTACGCCTGGCGCAGCACGGCGGCCTGCGCGTCCGGGTTCGGGGCCAGCAGGCCGTTGGAGCGGCCGTCGCTGTTGACCGCGGAGCCCTTGATCACCGCGTAGATGGTGTCGCCGTCGCGTTCGGCGTCGGCCAGGCGCTTGAGCACCACCAGCGCGGCGCCCTCGGAGCGGACCATGCCGTCGGCGTCGTTCGAGAACGCCTTGATGTGACCGTCTTTCGAGACGCCGCCGTTGGCGTCGAAGGCGATGGTCGCGGCGGGCGAGAGCAGCACATTGGTGCCACCGGCCAGCGCCAGATCGGCCTCGCCGTTGCGCAGCGCCCGCACCGCCTGGTGCACCGCCACCAGCGAGGACGAGCACGCGGTGTCGACGGCCACCGAGGGGCCGCGGAAATCGTAGAAGTAGGAGACGCGGTTGGGGATGATCGCCGAGACGCTGCCCATGACGCCGTAGCCGTCGGCCGAGATCGGGGTGTTCGGGTCGCCGTTGCCGACCGCCATACCCGCGATGATCATGAATTCGGTGCTGGTCGAACCGATGAAGACGCCGACCTGCTCACCCTTGAGGGTATTGGCGGGAATCCGCGCGTGCTCCAAGGCTTCCCAGGTCAGCTCGAGCGCCCACCGCTGCTGCGGGTCCATGCGCTCGACCTCGACCGGCGAGTGCGCGAAGAACTCGGCGTCGAAGCTCTTGAGGACGTCCTGATCCAGGTAACCGCCCTTGACGTTGGTCTTGGTGAGCTGCTCCACCAGACGCGGATCGTCCATGAACTCCGACCAGCGACCCTCGGGTAGGTCGCGGATGGCGTCGCCGCGATTGATCAGGAATTCCCAGGTGGATTCGGGCGTATCCCCCGCACCCGGCAGCCGGGTGGACAGGCCGACGATGGCGATGTCGTGCGCCTCGCCGGGCGCGATGCCCTGGGTGTAGAACGAGTCGTCGGCCGCCTCGGCCGGAAGTTCGGGCTCCCCGTTGATGATTCGCTCCGCCAGCGAGGCGATGGTCGGGTGCTGGAACACGATGGTGGCGTTGAGCACCACCCCGGTCAGCTCCTCGATATCGCCACCGAGGGCGAGGGCGTCGCGCGAGGCCAGGCCGAATTCCTCCATCGGCCGGTCCACCGTGATGTTCTCGATGGGCTGCCCGGTCGCGCCGGATACCCAGCGCCGCAGCCACTCCTGCATGTCCGCGACCGACATGTCGGCGGTCGCGGGCTTGTCGGTCGTCCGGGTGGGGTCGGTGCCCTCGTTCTCAGCCATCAGTTCCTCAAGCTACCTGTCTGCGTACGGTGCGCGGCGTGAATCCGGGTTGGTGATCCATGCAGGAATGGCGCGAGCCGAACCGGCTCGCGCCATTCCTCTGTGAGACGGTCGTCTCACTCCTCGTCTGGTGCATCGGGGAAGGCCTGCTGCGTGTAACCACCGCGCAGCGTCCCTCCGATGTATTCGGCCTTGCAGGCACGACGCGCAATCTTGCCGCTCGAGGTGCGCGGAATCGACCCGGCCGGAACGAGGAGGATGTCACGCGCGGTGACACCGTGCCGGGAGGAGATGGCGGCGCGCACCGCGTCCGCGATGGGGCCCGGATCGGCCTTGCCGGCGCCCGGACCGCGCTCGGCCACGATAACGAGCTGTTCGCTGGCATCGTCGGCGTCGAAGCTCAGACCCGAATGGCTGTCCTGGGCGAAGACTTCGGCGGGCAGCTGGTTGGCCGGGACCGAGAAGGCCGCGACGTAACCGGCGCGCAGCATGGTCGAGGCTTCCTCCGCGGAGTGCTCGAGATCCTGCGGGTAGTGGTTGCGGCCGTCCACGATCACCAGGTCCTTGACGCGACCGGTGATGTAGAGCTCGCCGTCCACGTACACGCCGTAGTCGCCGGTGCGCAGCCAGATGCCGTCGGCCGGAACGCCTTCGGCGTGGCTGCCCTCGGGCAGACGACGGGCGAGCTGGTTACGGAAGGTCTTCTGGGTCTCCTCGGCGCGACCCCAGTAGCCGATGCCGATGTTGTTGCCGTGCAGCCAGATCTCGCCGACCTCGCCGTCGGCCACCTCGCGGGCGCCCTCGGGGGAGTCGATGGACTCGCCGTCGACGATGGTGGCCCACTGCGACAGCGACACATACCCGCAGGAGACCTGCGCGATGGCGTTCTCGGCGCCCTGCTCGACCTTCACCACACGACCGGCATTGAGCTCGTCGCGGTCGACGTAGATGACCTTGGCCTCGTCCTCGTGCCGGGTGGCCGACACGAACAGGGTGGCCTCGGCCATGCCGTAGCACGGTTTGATGGCGGTCTTGGGCAGGCCGTAGGGCGCGAACGCCTCGTTGAACTTCTTCATCGACTTGGTGGTCACCGGCTCGGATCCGTTGATCAGGCCGAGGACGTTCGACAGATCCAGCGACTCGCCCGCCTTGGGCAGACCGCGCACGGCGGCGTGCTCGAACGCGAAGTTCGGTGCGGCGGCGAAGGTTCCGGCGCCGTCGGACACCGCGGCCAGCTCGTTGATCCAGCGCGAGGGGCGGCGCACGAACGAGGCCGGCGACATGATGGTGATGTACTTGCCGCCCACGGCGGGCAGGATCACCGTCAGCAGACCCATGTCGTGGTAGAGCGGCAGCCAGGTGACGCCGCGCGAATTCTCGTTCAGGTCAAGCGCGTTCACCATCTGCAGCACATTGGTGCCGACACCGCGGTGGGTGATCTCGACACCGGCGGGCACGCGGGTGGAGCCAGAGGTGTACTGCAGGTAGGCGATGTCGTCGACCGCGATGTCCGGACGGATCCAGGACTCGCCGACGCTGTCGGGAATGGCGTCCACCGCGATGATGCGCGGACGCTGCGCGGCGGGCAGCGACCGGAAGAACTGGCGGACACCGGCGGCGGAGGAGCTCGCCGTCAGGATCGCCGAGGGCGTGCAGTCGCCGAGCACGGCGTGCAGGCGATCGGTGTGGCCCGGCTCGTCCGGATCGAACAGCGGCACGGAGATGGTGCCCGCGTAGATGGCGGCGAAGAAGGAGATGACGTAATCCAGCCCCTGCGGGGCCAGGATCGCGACCCGATCGCCCCGCTTGGTCACCTGCTGCAGTCGGGCGGCCACCGCGCGCAGCCGCGTGCCGAACTGACTCCAAGTGAGGTCCTGGTACTCACCGTCGCGCTCGCGTGAGTAGTCGATGTAACGGTAGGCCAAATCATCGGCGTCATTACCGTGGGTGTGCTTCTCGACGTAGTCGACGAGGGTGCGTCCCTCGGGAATCGTGATGTTCCCCGTTTCGTCGAGGTAATCGTCGAAAGTCTCGTCCATTCCTTCTTCTCCTCCGAGGCACACGCGGCATGGAACGGCATGCATTGCCGCTGTTACCTGTGAGGCCCCGACTCTCTTCGCCCGCGGGAGCTCCATGGGAGAGCCAACCTGCAGAATTGTGTTGCGGTCTGCGCGGTGACCGTCTATTGGCTAGATGTTCTCAAACCAGGGACATGTTACAGAGGGCCTGCCCGGCCATGCTTCACAGCGGCCGAACATCTCCCAGCTCACACCTCTGGGCTACTGCTTCACCGGCGCGAATGCCTCCAAACAGGTGGGGAGCGCCCCACAAAGGACACAACAAGTCATGGATGTGAGTTGCCGCACGTACCGGGTCTCGGCTGTGTCGCAACCCGGAGCACTTTACCGGGTGACCCCGAAACTGGGGGGTCGGCTGTATTTGATTGCCCTGCGCTTCGCTCCGGGCGGGTTCGCGGCGCTGGAGGTCTCGTTCTTCCCTCCCTCCGCTCCCCCGCTGCGCTCCTCCGCTCCGCTCAGTCCAGAACGAGACGCGCCGCGAACCTCGGGGCTAATCGATCATGAATGCGCTGGGTGCGGGGCATTTTCGATGAGTCCGCTAGCCCAGTCCACAGTCCATTGTGTCGCGGTGGTGCCGTTGTCGTCGACCTGGTAGCCGTTGTAGAGGCTGTGCACCGGATTGCCGGCGGCCCGGACCAGGATGTTGAGGCTGCCGACGATATTGGCCGGGTTGAGCGCCTGGCGGGGGGCATCACAGATCAAATCGCCTGCGGCGCAGATGGTGAAGGTGCGGTTGGCGAGTTTGCCGAAGCCGCCGCGCGGACCGGTCATGGTGATGCCCGGGACATTGAGGCCCTTGAGCGCCACCTCCGCGCCCACGCCCGGCGGGGTGGGGCCGATCTCGGTGGCCTCGCCCGGATCGCCGACATCGCGGCGGCCGTCGGCCAGGGTGGTCACGCCCAGCACCAGATCCTCCGGTATCGGGCCCTTGCCCGCACCGATCTGCGCGGCGATATCGCCCACGATCACGCCGCCCTGCGAGAAGCCCACCAGCACATAGGTGGTCAGCGGGCATTTGGCGTAGGTCTGGGCCAGCTTGTCGTTGGCGCGGGCGGTGCCCTCGGAACGGCTGTTGTTGTAGGAGGCCTGACCGTCCGGCGGGATCGCGATCGGATTGGAGAACTGCGCGACGTACGGGACGGTGTAGACCTCGAGCCGCTCGTTGGGGAACTTCGCTCGAATCGGGTTGGAGATGTTCAACATCAGCGACGCCGGGTTCGCGGCCGGGTTGTAGGGGTCGTCGTTGCTGTTGGACTCCCACGTGCCCGGCACGGACAGCAGCAGCGTGTCCGGGCAATCGGCCGGCTGCGACGTCGGACGTTGCGGCCCCGGCGGTTTCGGGCCGGGCAGCCGCAACCGGCCCGCCAGCAGGTACCACAGCAGCAGCGCCACCACGACCACGATCACGATCGCGGCGATGACCAGCAGCAGGCAACCCGCCGGGCGTTGCCGGCGTCCTCCGATTCGGCGTCGCGTCGTCACTAGCCGCAGTAGCTCTTCGAGGCGACGTCGTAGTAGATCTTGCCCGCCTGCTCCACCGACATCTTGGACGGATCGAACGACGGATCGGAACCGGCGATCGCGGTCACGTAGGTGATGATCTGATCCTGCGGGGCGTTCTCCGACTTGCCCTGGCACACCAGATCACCCGCGGTGATGGCGATATCGGACGAGCCCGGGGTGATGCCGGCCTTCTTCAGCTCGTCGAGGTAGCTCTTCTGCTTGTCCGTCAGCGCCGGCGAACCGCTGGGCGGGGTGATGAACTGGCTCGGCACCGGCTGCGGGCGCTCGGGCGAGGAGGTCGCGGAATCCGGAGCCGGCTGCGGCGCTTGCGCATCCGTGCTCGACGGCGTCCCGGCGGCCGGGGTGGTGGGCGCGGCGGCGGCCTTCGTGGTGGTCAGCGTCGGCGTGCTCTTGGCGGTCGAGTCGTTGCTACCGCAGGCGGCGAGCAGTCCGGCGGCGGCGAGAGCGGCCACCACGCCGAATACCTTTCCACGGGTCCCGTGCATCTATTCGCTTCCATATCTGTCCAAGGGCAAAAGGTCGCCCCCAGGCTAGCCGCAACCCGGTGGTTAGTCCCGGGTGGCGACGGAACCTCATCCAGTTCTTAGGGCGGTTAGGGGGAGCGGACTCAGTTGGGACGGACTTCCGGGCCCAGTGCCGGAACCGGCGGCAGACCTGCTGGTTCGGGCTCGGGCGTCGGGGTCGCCGCCGCGGCGGGCTGGGGTGCCGGCGCGGGTGCGGCCGGTGTCGCCGGTGCGGCAGGGGCCGCGGGCGTGGCGGGGGCCGCCGGGGTCGCGGGAGCGGCAGGGGCGGCCGGAGTCGCGGGAGCGGCAGGGGCTGCCGGTGCGGCGGGGGCGAGCTGGGGTAGCGCGGGCAGGCCCGGCACCTGGATCGCGGGCTGCTGTGCGGCGGGCTGCGGCTGAGCCGGATCCGGTTTGGGCGACTCGCTGCCCGGAATGGCGATGGGCCGGCCGTCGAGGGTGGCGGCGCTGACCCGCCCGTCGTGCACGGTCAGGGTGCCGCCCTGGAAGGTCTGCTGCGCGCCGTCGGGGATCGCGCCCTCGTCCGAGATCGGGAAACCCAGCGGACCGTTCTCGAAACCGGTTGCGCGCCAAGCGTCCATGATGGGCCCGTTGCGCACACCCCACGCGCCCGAGAGCGGACTCCAGTAGATATTGCCGCCCTCGAAGGCGGAGAAGCGGCCGAAGTCGCGCAGCGGCTGCTCGTCGGTGATCGGGAATCCGTAAGGGCTGTTCTCGAATCCGAGCTGCCCGTACTTGCCCAGGATCAGGCCCTGCACCAGGTGCGCGCCGGTCTTGGCGCTGAAGTAGACGGGCCCGTTCTCGAAACCCTGGACCACACCGTCCTTCTGGGGTGTGCGGGTCTCCTGGCCGTTGGGGTAACCGGCCGGGCCGCGCTCGTAACCCTGCTTGGCCCACTGGTCGAGGATCGCGCCGCGCACCGCCTGCGCACCGGTCTGCGGCGTCCAGTAGACGAAGCCGTGCTGGAACGGCTGCAGCCGGCCGCGCCCGTCGGGCAGCCCGCCCTCACCGGCGGTGGGGAACCCCAAACCGCTTGCCACACCGCCCAATCCGGCGAAGCTGCCGCCGATCGCCCCGCCCACCGGCTGCGCTCCCGTGGGCTGCGAGTAGAGCACCTTGCCGCCGCGGAAGTCCTGGGCGACACCGCCGGGCACCGGGTACTCGCCCGACAGGCAGTCGCCGAGCCAGTTGGTGGCGCCGACCAGCGGGGCGATCGCGCCGCCCACCTTGCAGTCGAGGGCGCTGGAGTCGACGCCGAGGGCGGCCGCGGTCTGCGGCCAGGCCTGGCGCATCTCGAAGTCCCAGTACGGCCAGGTGTGGGTGCCGGAGGCGCGATAGTTCACCGAGACCGGGATATTGAGCTTGGCGAGCTTGGCGACGAAGTTCTGGGTGCTCAGCCGGGACAGCACCTCGAGGCCCAGCCCCGCGTAATTGGTGGTGATCCCCGGAATGTCGGACAGCGGATCGGTGGCGCCCGCGACGCCGTTGCCGCTGGAGACGTAGAGGGCCACGCCCTTGAGCTTGTCGGCCAGCTCGTACGGGTCGTGTTCCTTCCACGCCGGACTCGACGGCGGGCCGAACATCTTGCTGGAGTCGTAGCCGCCCGCGTCGTGCATGGCGAAGTTGACCGCCTGCGGCATGCCCAGCGAGGTCAGGGTGAGGAATCCGGAGTAGGAGGCGGCCGAGCGCACCCAGCCCGGATTGCGGGCGGCCAGCATCATGGCCGCGGTGCCGCCCATCGAAAGTCCCTCCACCGCACGCACATCGGTGGCCCGGAACTGGCTTTCCAGCAGCGGCGGGAGTTCCTTCACCAGGAAGGTCTCCCACTGGTAGTTGCGGCCGTTGTCGGGGGCCAGCCAGTCGGCGTAGAAGCTGGACTGGCCGCCGATCGGCAACACCACCAGCGCGTTCTTGTCGGCGTAGAAGCCGGCCGCGCCCGCGTCCTTGGTCCAGCCGTTCTCGTCGTCGGTGGCGCGCAGGCCGTCGAGCATGTAGACGACGGGGAACTTGGCGTCCGGCTTGGAGTTCCAGTCGCGCGGCAGCAGCAACTGAATCTGCACCGGCGCGCCGGTGGCCGGGGAATTCACCCACAGGTCCACCCGGCGGTCGGTGAGCCAGGTCGATTTCTGGACGGTCGCGGGGGTGACGGCGGGGGCGTCGGGGGCGGCCACGGCCGGACCCGACGCCACGAAAGTACCCGCGGCCAGCGAAAATACCGCCGCTGCGGCGCAAGCCGCCCGGCGCAGGCGCTTCTGCTCGATCCCACGGACAACACCAGCCACACAAGTGTTGTACCTCCGGAAGTACGCGACTCCCGGCAGGACACACGGAAACCGACCGCCCTACAGCAAATGTCCAGCTTTTGAACGGCTCGCGGCGTGTCTCGTTACGACACTCCGAGAGCGGCCAGGATGTCGGGCCGGGCGGCGGCCAGCTGGTCCTGCCAGTAGGCCCACGAATGCGTGCCCTTCACCTGCAGGCCATAGTGCGCGCCGATGCCGAGCTGGTTCATCCGCGCCATGAACGAGATGGTGTTCACCATCGACAACGCTTCCAGCGCAACGGCATTGACGGTATTGAAGATGCCCACCGCCGAATTCGGATTGTCGTGCGCCCCCGGCACACCCCAGGCGGCCGAGATGTAGAGCGGCAGATTGCGCAGCTGCGGGGCGAACACGAACGGATCCATGCGCAGCCACGCCGGACTCCACGGCCAGGCCATGGAGTCCACATTGAACCGTCCGGCGTCCAGCATGGCGATCCGAATCGCCTCGCGCATACCGGGCGCGGAGATATTGAGGTAGCCGGAGAACGAGGACGCGTGCTTGAACTGGTCGCGGTGGTAGGCGGCCAGCGCCAGCGCCGCCGACCCGCCCATGGACAGCCCGGCCACCGCGTTGTTGGTGCGGGAGACGCCGTAGCCCTCCAGGAAGGCGGGCAGCTCCTGGGTCAGGAAGGTCTCCCACCGGTAGGTGAGCTTCTGGCCGTTGGTGCTCGAGGGCGCGCGCCAATCGGTGTAGAAGCTGGACTGGCCGCCGACCGGCAGCACCAGGGTGACGTTGTCCTCGGCGAACTGCTGCAGCGCATTGGTATCGACGGTCCAGGCGTTGAAATCGTCGCGGGCGCGCAGGCCGTCGAGCAGATACAGCGCGGCATCGCCGCCGTGGCGGGCCCACTGCACCTGCACCTTGATCGGGCCCATGCTCGAGGGCACCATCAGCTCCTCGAACCCGCCCTCGGGTGTGCGATGCAGCGGATGCGTGGGCAGGGCCAGCGCCGGCCCGGCGAAGGCGGGCAGCGCCACCACCGCGACCGCGGCCGCCAGGACGCGCCGCCATCCGCGGGCACGCCGGGGCCTGCGAGGCGAGGCAGGGGACTTGCGTGTCGAACCGTTCTGCGGGCATGACGAGGCGCCCTGTACTGCCATAGAGATCGATCTCCTGAACCGCAGGGGGAAGCACACCGACGTGACGGGAGTCACGGACAACGGTGCACTCTACCGCCGGCTCGGAGGTAACCGGCGGGTATCCGGTTCAGGTCGCGTGTATCTCGGCCTTGCCGTCGCGAAAGACGATGGCGCCGTGCTGGAAACTCTGCTGCGCCCCGCCCTGTATGGGCGTTTCGTCGGACGTGGGAAAGCCGAGTGCCCCAGCGGGTCCCGACGCGCCCTCGTACGCGCCGCCGATCATCCCGGCCACCGCGTGCGCGCCCGTGGCCGCCGACCACAGCACCCGCCCGCCCCGGAAATCCTGTGCCGCACCGCCCGCCAGCGGATACTCCGCGGTCAGGCAATCGCTCAGGAACGACTTCCCCAGTGCCACCGGCACAATCGCGCCCGCCGCCGAGCAGTCCGGCTTGGCCGCCTCGACCCCGAGCGCGGAGGCCGCCTGCGGCCAGGACTGCCGCATCTCGAAATCCCAGTACGGCCAGGAGTGCGTACCCGAGGGCCGGTAGTTCACCTGCACCGGAATGCTCAACTTGTTCAGCTTGGCCACGAATTGCTGAGAAGAGAAGCGGGACAACACTTCCAGCGCCGTGCCCATCCAGTTGGTGCTCACCCCCGGAATGCCCGACGGCAGGTCGTACACGCCCGCCAGACCGCTGCCGCTGGACACATACAGGCTGAGGCCCTTCAGCTTTTCGGCGAGCGCGTAGGGATCGTGCGTCTCCCATTCCGCGTCGGTCGGCGCGCCGTACATGGCGTCGGCGTGGTAGCCGCCGGCGTCCCGCATGGCGTACGCGACCGCCTGCGGCATACCGAGAGTCGTGAGGGTGAGCATGCCGGAGAAGGAGGCGGCGTAGCGCGCGAAACCGGGATTGCGGGCCGCCAGCGCCATGGCCGCGGTGCCGCCCATGGACAGGCCGGCCAGGCCGCGCACATTGGTGGTGCGCCAATCCTTGTCGAGCAGCGGCGGTAATTCCCTGGTGAGGAAGGTTTCCCACTTGTAGGTCTTGCCGTTGTCCGGACGCTTCCAGTCCGAGTAGAAGCTGGCCGCGCCGCCCACCGGCAGCACCACGGTGACGTTCTTGTCGGCGTAGAAGGCTTCCGCCCCAGCGTCTTTCGTCCACCCGCTCTGATCGTCGCCGGCTCGCAGGCCGTCGAGCAGGTAGAGCACCGGGAATTTGGCGTCCGGCTTGATGTTCCAGTCCCGTGCGAGCAGTAGTTGCACCTGAACGCGCGTGCCCATGGCGGGTGAGTCCACCCACAGGGCGACCCGTCTGTCGGTCAGCCACACCACATTTCGGATCTCCGGCTTGGTCGGCTTGGCCGGCTCACCGGTCGGCGGCGCCGCACCGGGCTCCGCATAGGCCGTCCCCGTCGCCCCCGCCGTCAGCACGGCTGTCGTGGCTACCGCGAGCGCGACCAGACCCTGGCGGCCGCGCCTCCCCCATCTACCAACTGCCACAGCTGTCACAGTAGTTTTCTACCGCGTTGCGGCGAATCATAGGGAGGCATAAAAGAACCGGCCACCCAGTCGGGTGGCCGGTTCATGCGCTGTGGCTATGAGCCACGCGGCGCCTTCGCTATGAGTTACGCCAGGCCCAGCGCGCTCAGCATCTGCGGGCGAGCCTTGATCAGCTCGTCGTGCCAGTAGCCCCACTTGTGGGTGCCCTGCGCGGTGAAGTCGAACTGCGCCGGAACGCTGATCTGGCCCAGACGTGCCTGGAACGCACGGGTATTCACCATCGACAACGCCTCGAGGGCGATGGCGTTGCCGGTGTTGAACGCGTCGCCGAAGGAGCCGACGCCGTCGTAGCGGCCGGGCAGGCCGTTACCGGCCGAGATGAACATCGGCAGGTTCTTCAGCTGCGGCGCGAACACGAACGGGTCCATGCGCAGCCAGGCGGGGCTCCACGGCGCGGCCATCGAGTCCACGTTGTAGCGGCCGGCGTCCAGCATGGCGACGCGAATGGCCTCGCGCATGCCCGGCGCGGACAGGTTCAGGTAGCCCGACATCGAGGTGGCCTGCTTGAACATGTCGCGGTGGTAGGCGGCCATCATGAGCGCGGCCGAGCCGCCCATCGACAGACCGGCGATCGCCACGTTGTTGCGCGAAACCCCGTAATCCGCAAGGAAATTCGGGAGCTCCTTGGTCAGGAAGGTCTCCCATTTGTAGGTGAACTTCTGACCGTTGGTGTTGGACGGCGAGGCCCAGTCCGCGTAGAAGCTGGACTGGCCGCCGACCGGCATGACGACATTGACGTCGTCATTGGCGAAGATGCCGGGGGCGTCGCCCTCGTTGGAGTTGGCCCACGCGCTGTGGTCATCCTGGGCGCGCATGCCGTCGAGCATGTAGACCGCCGAACTGCCGCCATTGCGAGCCCACTGCACCTGAACCTTGATCGGTCCCATGCTCGAGGGCACCATCAGCTCCTCGAAGCTGCCCGGCGCACCGCGATGGGCGATGCCGAAGGCCGGCGCGGCCGAGGCGATGGACGGGGCAGCCAGGGAGGCGGTCGGGACAGCCAGCGCCGCCGCGGTGACGGTGGCGGCGACGAGCCGTGTGCGCCAACCACTCTGCGCACGGCGTCGCGACGATACTCCCGGCACGGCGGACCTGCCGAAACGCATGGATACTGCTCCTTCTCTACCGCAACACTGCGCTACTGCGGTGTCTTAAGTTGTCAATCGCGCACACGGGCATGACGGAGCCATGCGTGGACAAACGCGATCAGCGCTCGCAGCGAATCCCGACACTCCTCTGCGAGCGAAGCGCTACCACGGGTTGGTCACACTTTGCGCTCGCTGGAGGGTATTCGACGCTCCGAGCGGTTGGCAAGGTCATGCTTTTGATTGGCGGAATCCCACCATCGCATGTGACCGTAATGGTGCGGTGACCATATCGCGAATCCCTCGTGATGTCGCGGCAACGCGGAAAACCCTTCCGCCGCACCCGGCTTGGCGCGAATCGGGCAATCGGTCCCAGGTAACTCTCAGCCGAGGTTCGCGCTCAGATCCGGCAGCATCGCGTAGACCTGATCGGCCCAGTAGGGCCAGTTGTGCACGCCGTTGTCGGTGAAGTCGAAGACCGCGTTGTTCGCACCCAAAGAGCTCAGGCGCGCCTGGAACGCGCGGGTATTCGCGAGGGATATCGCCTCCAGGCCCATCGCATTCCCGACGTTGTAGGCGTCCAGGGGGCTGTGCACCACGTCCCGCTGACCGGGCAGGCCGTTACCGCTGGAGATCCACAACCGGGTCCCGTGATCGCGCAACAGCGGCGCGAATACGAAAGGATCGTTGCGCAACCACAATTCGCTCCAGGGCGGGCCCCACATGGCGTCGATGTTGTAGCCGCCCGCGTCCAGCAGCGCGGCGCGCAGACCCTCGCGCATACCGGGCGCGGAAATATTCAAATACCCGGAATACGATCCGGCATAACGGAACTGGTCGGGGTGGTAGGCCGCCAGCACCAGGGCCGCGCTACCGCCCATGGACAGCCCGAACACGCCGTTGCCGCTCGGATTGAAGCCCAGCCGGGCGGCGAGCGCATTGCGCAGATCGCGGGTGAGGAATGTCTCCCAGGCATACGGAACCTGCTGGCCATTGGTGTTGCTCGCCGCGACCCAGTCCGAATAGAAGCTGGACTGGCCGCCGACCGGCATCACCACATTGATGTTCCAGGCGGTCAGGGTGCGCTCGATATCGGTGTCGATCTCCCAGCCGGAAAGGTCGTTACGGGCCCGCAAACCATCCAGCGCGTACACCACGCGCTGGGTATTGCCGTCATTGGCGCGGAAGACGCGCGACTTGATCGGGCCCATGCTGGAATCGACCCAGAAGTCGGAGCCGTCCGGATCGAATGCGGCGTGCGCGGTACTCGCGACCACCGTCCCGGACAGTGAAAGCGCAACGGCCGCCGCAAGTCCCAGCAAAGACCGCCGCAGTACACCGTGGAACATCCGAACAGACCGCATCGACTCGCCTTTCACGAGCGTGGTCACCATTGACCACGAAAAATGCAGAACCTGTTGACACTGCACTCTTCATAGGCCCAGATTCGGAGCCATCGGCTATGGAAACGCCCGGAGCGATCAAACTGTGATGTGCACGAGCGAAGGCCGCCACCACGAGGTGACGGCCTTCGTTTCCGCTCTCGCTACCCGATATTCGCCGACATGTCCGGGATCATGCGGTAGGCGTCGTTGGCCCAGTTGGTCCAGGCGTGCAGGCCGTCGGCCGGGAAGTCCCAGACGGCGTTCTGCGCGCCGAGGGTGAGCATGCGGACCTGGAAGGCGCGAGAGTTGGCCAGCGCCAAGGCTTCCAGGGGCGCACCGCGGACCAGCCGGTCGGCGGCCGCGCCGAACGGGATGTTGAGATCGTCCGGCATGGGCGCGCCGCTGCCCGCCGACACCCACACCCGGGTGTTGTTGGCGACCAGGGTGGGCGCGAAGACGAACGGGTCCATCCGCAGCCACGTCTGCCCCCACGGCAGGGCCATGCAGTCCACGTTGTAGCCGCCCGCGTCGAGCATGGCGACCCGGATCGCCTCCCGCATACCCGGCGCGGAGATGTTCAGATATCCGGAATAGGAACCGGCATAGCTGAACTGGTCCGGATGGTAGGCGGCCAGGGTGAGCGCCGCCGAGCCGCCCATGGACAGACCGAAGACGCCGTTGCGATTCGGACTGAAGCCCAGCCGGTCGCGCAGCGCCCAGCGGAGATCGTTGTTGAGGAAGGTCTCCCAGGTGTAGCGGTAGCTCTTGCCCGGACCGGCGCCCATCGCCTCGGTGGCTCCGGAACCGGTGCCGTAGGCCGCGGACCCGGTGCCCGGCGCGACGCCGAACCACGAGCTGGGCTGATCCCAGTCGGCGTAGAAACTGGATTGGCCGCCGACGGGCATCACCACATTGATGTTCCAGTCCGCCAGCACCTGCGGCACATTGGTGTTGATCTCCCAGCCGTTGAGGTCCTCCTGGGCGCGCTCGCCGTCGAGCACGTAGGCCACCCGCTGAGTATTGCCGTCCCGCGCGCGCAGGATGCGGGTCTTGATCGGCCCCATGGTCGGGGAGTCGACCCAGAAGTCGAAGATCGCGGGATCGAAGGCGGCCCGCGCCGGCGGGGCCTCGATCACCGCCACCCCGAACGGCATCAGCAGGGCGGCAGCGGCGACGCCCAGCACCTTTCTCGTGAAGCCTCGCACCCGCATCGACCCAGCCCTTCTCGGTTTTGAGCAGAACACTGATCACGCAGAACTGATCTTCGCTACCAAAGAAGTATCGGATGACCAGGACGGTGTGTCCGGTGTGCGTGATGCGGCGAGTCGCGAAACGATCTTCATACGTTCGGTCGCCCAGGTCACGACAAGGCCCCCGCCCAGGTGGGCAGAGGCCTTATCGTCATGGTTTTCAGGGCGCCGGCCCTGAGAGTCTGGAGTTACCCGATGTTGTTCGACAGGTCGGGCAGCATCCGGTAGACCTCGGCGTTCCAGTTGTTCCAGTTGTGGACACCGGTGGCCGGGAAGTCGTAGGTCACGTTGCCCGCGCCCAGCGACATCATGCGGGCCTGGAAGGCGCGGGTGTTGACCAGCGCCAGCGCTTCCAGCGGCACACCCTGGATCACCGGCATGATGCCGGTGACGTCACCCGCGCCCGGAACGGCGCTGGCCGCGGAGATCCACAGGCGGGTGTTGGCGTCCTTCAACCGCGGTGCGAACACGAACGGATCCATGTGCAGCCACTGCGGCCCCCACGGCGGAGCCATCGAGTCGACGTTGTAGCCGCCGGCGTCGATCATGGCCAGGCGGATGGCCTCGCGCATGCCGGGGGCGGAGATGTTCAGGTAGCCGGAGAACGAGCCCGCGAAGCTGAACTGGTCGGGGTGGTAGGCGGCCAGCGTCAGCGCGCCGGAGCCGCCCATGGAGAGACCGAAGATGCCGTTGCGCGTGCGGCTGAAGCCCAGGCGCGAGTTGAGCGCGTTGGGCAGGTCCTGGGACAGGAAGGTCTCCCAGGTGTAGCGGTAGCTCTTGCCGGGGCCGCCGCCCAGCAGCTGGAAGGCGCCCGAGCCCGAGGAGGAGCCCGAGGCCGAGCCGGAGGAGGACAGCGCGGACGAACCCGAGGACGAGCCGCCGTCACCGACGCCGAGCACGCTGCTGGCCGCGTTCCAGTCCGCGTAGAAGCTGGACTGGCCGCCGATCGGCATGACGACGTTGATGTTCGCCGCGGTCAGCGCGTGGGTGATGTCGGTGTTGATCTCCCAGCCGCTGAGGTCCTGCTGGGCGCGCATGCCGTCGAGGACGTAGACGACGCGGCTGGTGTTGCCGTCGGCCGCGCGGAAGACCCGCGACTTGACCGGTCCCATGGATGCGGAGTCGACGTAGAAGTCGAATCCGGAGGTATCGAGTGCCGCGCTCGCGGTTCCGGCACCGACTGCCGACACCCCGAACGGCAGTGCAACCGCCAGAGCCAATCCGGCCACGGAGTTCTTGAGCCAACCGCGGGATCTCTGACGTCTATCGCCTCGCATTGATTTGTCCGGCCTTTCCTGTCGTTCGGTCTCACCGTGTGCTCGTGACCACGGCAGAGGTCTCGGCGACCCTATCGTGCGAGTGGTAACGGAGCGTTATCGGAACGTGACGAAAGTGACGAGCGCCACTGTTTGCCCCGAATGTGGCGTAGCTCAGTGCCTGATTGCGGCTCGAGGCCCCGATTCCGTCCCCGTGAACTCATGTACATCAGCTATTCGCTCACCCGATGTTCTTGGACAGGTCCGGCAGCATGCGGTTCATCTCGCCCTCCCAGTTGGTCCAGTTGTGCACGCCCACGGCCGGATAGTCGGTGACGAGATTGCCGCCGCCGAGCGCCGACCAACGGGCCGCGAAAGCCTTGGTGCCCACCAGCGCAACCGCCTCGATGCCCATGGCCTGGACCACCGTGGTGGTGATGTCGGTGAGGGTTGCCGGCAGGCCGCTGCCGGCCGAGAGGAACAGATGCGTGCCGTTTGCCTTGAGCTTCGGCGCGAACTGGAAGGGATCCAGATGCTGCCATTTCAGGTCTTTGGGCCCGGCCAGCGCATCGACGTTGTACCCGCCGGCGTCGACCATGGCCACCCGGATGGCGTCGCGCATTCCCGGCAGCGACAGGTCCAGCGCGCCGGACATCGAACCGGCGTAGGAGAATTGGCCCGGATGGAAGGCCGCCAGCATGAGCGCGGAACCGCCGCTCATGGACAGCCCGAAGATGCCGTTGCGAGTCGCGCTGAGGCCCAGCCGATCTCGCAGCGCGTTCGGCAGCTCCGAGGACAGGTAGGTCTCCCACTTGTAGGTGTAGGACTTGCCGGGCCCGCCCGAAAGCACCTGGGTGACACCGGATCCGGACTGCTGGGAGGCGGTGCCCGCGGGCAGCCCCAGGAAGGTGCTGGGCGAGTTCCAGTCGGCGTACCAGCTGGATTGGCCGCCGACCGGCATCACCACATTGATATTGGCGGCGGTCAGGGCGTGCGCGATATCGGTGTTGATCTCCCAGCCGTTGAGGTCGTCGCGGGCGCGCTCACCGTCGAGGGCGTAGACCACCCGGCTGGTATTGCCGTCGGCCGCGCGGAAGACACGATTCTTGATCGGTCCCATCGCGGAGTCGACGTAGAAGTCCAGGCCGTCGGGGCTGAACGCGGCCTGCGCCGGCGCGGTCCCCAGCACCGAAATCCCCAGCGGCACCAGCATTGCCAGGGCTGCGCCCAGCACCGATCTGCGCAACCAGCTCCGCGCCCCACCCTCAACCGTCACGCCCCGCATATTCGGCCTTCCGTCCGTGCGCCCCGGGCCTCCCTGCAACCCGCCCGGATTCGTATTGCGACAACCGTTGCCGCACAGCGGATTTCTGGTCGGCGACGGGAGTACTCGCGGAGCTTATCGCGAAACCCACGCCGGGGTGTTACCAAATCGAGACAGCATCGCATATCTCGCGGCTCGACCGTGACGTTTCGGTCAAACCCCCTCGCGGGAAAGAGAAAACCCCGCATCCGGTATGGATGCGGGGTCTCGTCTGCGCATTTACTTCGGCGGTGCCGGCGGGGGCAGCGGCTGGTTCGGGTCACCCAGACCGCACCGCTGGATCTCGTACTTCGGCACCCGGTCGATGCGGTACTTGGCGAAGTCGAACGCCTGCATCAGGTTGTGCCGCCAGCGATCGAAGGTCAGCGGCGCCCGCGAGGAGGCCAGCAGCGACTGGGTGTCCGGGCAGGACAGCGCCAATCGTGCCTGGTCGGACCACTTCTCGTCCAGGAACCAGGGCATCCACGGGTGCCGGTCCACCATGCCGGTGTCCACCACCACCCAGTCCGGGTAGAGATTCTTGTCGTGGCCGATGCGGCCGTCGGTCAGCCGATCGGTATGCGAGGCAAGCGGATACGCCAACCCCATCTGATCGATGACGCGCACGTCCAGCGGCACGTTCATGCTGGTCATGCCGAGGTTCAGGAAGAACACGACGTGTTCCTTGTTGCCCTCGGGCACCGGCGCGGGCACCAGGTACCAGTTCATGAACGACGGCGAATTGAGCAGCAGCGCACCGTCGGGCGAGTTCGCGATATCGCGGACCATGGCGCGAATGCGCGGATAGTCCAGATAGTCCTCGGCGCGGATCGGATGATCGTGACCGGTATTGAGGACGTAGTAGATGCGCTCATCCACGATGCCGTTGGCGCGGATCTTGGTGCCCGCGGTGATCGCGGTGGTGTCGGCCGCGAACAGCGCCCACACCGCGGTGCCCGCGAAGGCCGCGACCACGACGGCGAAAGCCCAGTCCAGACCGCGCATTCCGCCCTCCGCCGACTTGCGCGGCAACCGGATCGGCAGCACCGCCACCGGCAGGATCAGGCAGAACAGCTGCGGCAGCAGCATGCGGCCGTGCATGAAGTCGCCGCCGACGCGGATCTCGTAGACCGTGAGCACGAAACCGCTGAGCAGCATGAGCGTCACGACGGCCGCGGGGGTGCGCAGCCAGACGCTGAAGCGGTGAATCCGCCCGCGCCAACCCGGTTGCGACCCTTCGGCAACCGCATGGCGACCGTCGGATTCGGTGCGCCGCTGCCGCATCAGGACCAGCCCGGCGATCAGCAACACCGCCAGCGGCAGCCACAACCAGTACGGGCCGACCAGATCCCAGAGGTAGACGAAACCCTGATGCCACTTCGCGCCGCCGGCGTCCTTGGCGACCGCGGTATTCGGGTAGGGCAGACCGTAGTAGCCCATCCGCCAGATCTGGTACGCCACCGGCACCAGCCCGGCGACCGCGACCACCAGCACCCGGAACAGCCACGGCCGCAACCGGGTCCGCGGCACCGGCGCGCAGAACAGCATGCCCAGCGCGAGCACGCCGACCAGCGTCATCTCGGGCCGGATCAGCGGAGCCAGCCCGGCGAAGAAGACAAGTGCGAAAAAGGCGGCGGGCCGGACATTCTCGGCCTGACTCCAGCGCACCAGGCCCCACCACAGCACCGCCAGCCAGAAGATGACCAGGCAGGACTCGAGGCCGGAGGTCGCGTAGTCCCGGGCGGGCGGCAGCGCGATGTAGACCAGCACGCCCGCGGGCACCAGCAGCGCGGAACCCGTTCCGCCCCACAGCCGGGCGGTGCCCAGCATGGCGAACACGATCGCCAGCACCGACAGGGTGAGCGCGAGAGCGAGCACCACGTACTCGAGCCGCGCCTGGGTCAGCCAGCTGAAGAAGTAGACGAGGAAGGTCCAGGCCGTCGAAGTGTTGGCCTCGACGCGTTCGCCGGCATTGAAGACCGGGCCGTTGCCCGCCATCAGGTTTCGGACCGTGCGCAGCACGATCAGGCCGTCGTCGGCGATCCAGCGGCGCTGCCACGCGCCGGCCGCGAACAGCGTCGCGGTCAGCACGATCCCACCGAGGAACGTGGCGCGGGATAGTCGCGAGAAGCCGAGCGGCCCATCGTCCGCACGCCGACGGGCGCGACCGACCGGCAATTGTGCCGTCGGCGCGCCCACCTCTCGCTCTTCTCCCTCTACCACGTCAGGTGAGATAGACAGCGACACCTACCGCTCCGATCAAGGCGATTGCGAGGAACTGGAGGACGCGGTCCCCCAGGGCGATCTCTTCGGGCTCACCCGCTTCGCCGCGGTCGACGTCCACCGCGTACCGCATGATGGCGATGGTGAACGGGATCATGGAGATGGCGAACCAGATGGTGTCCTTGTTCTTGTCCTGCTCGAACGCCCACAGACCGTAGAACACCACCACCGCGGTCGCGGACAGGGTCCACACGAAACGCAGGTAGGTCGGCGTGTAGTACTCCAGCGACTTGCGGATCTTGGCGCCGGTGTCGAGCGCGATCTTCAACTCGGCGTAGCGTTTTCCGGTCGCCATGAACAGCGAGCCGAAGGCCATGATCAGCAGGAACCACTGGGACAGGCGGATATCGGAGGCGACGCCGCCGGCGACCGCGCGCAGCAGGAAGCCCGAGGACACGATGCAGATGTCGAGCACGGCCTGGTGCTTGAGGCCGAAGCAGTAGGCCAGCTGGATGCCGATGTAGACCGCCATCACCACGGCCAGATGCCAGTTCGCGGTGAACGACAGCAGGATCGATCCGCCCAGCAGCACCACCGAGAGCCCGTAGGCCAGGTTGACCGGCACCACGCCGGCGGCGATGGGCCGGAAGCGCTTGGTCGGGTGCGCCCGGTCGGCCTCGACGTCGAGCGCGTCGTTGACCAGGTAGATGCCCGAGGCGGCCATGCAGAACACCACGAAGGCCAGCGCCACATGCCCGAGCACTGACAGGTCGGTGATCACCAGGTCGCCGGTGGCGGTCTTGCCGGCGGCCAGCGGCGCGGCCAGGACCAGCACGTTCTTGACCCACTGGCGCGGACGCATGGCCTTGATCAGGCCACCGCCCAACGTCTTCGGCGGTCCCTTGATGACCGCCTCTGCTAGATCGGTGCTGGTCGGCTCTTCGCTCATGTCAACGATGGCTCTTTCCTGGGCGGTCACTTCGCGAGTCTCTTTTCGGCGGCGAGCACGGCGGCCGCGGACGCGGCGCCGAGCGCCGAACCCGCGAGCACGTCGGTGGGGTAGTGCACGCCGAGGACGACTCGGGAGAGCAGCATCGGCGGGACGAGCACCGCAGGCAAGGGTAGCCCGGCGAGCCTGCCGAGCAACACCGCCGCCGCCGTTGTCGAGGTCGCGTGCGAGGACGGGAAGCTCAACTTCGACGGCGTCGACACGTTGACCTGCACGGACGGATCGTGCGGACGCTTGCGGCGGACGATCCGCTTGATCACCACGGATGCGGCGTGCGCGCCGAAAGCGCCGACCGCCACGCCCGCCCACTCGCGGCGGCGCGGCTTGTCGACCAGCGCGCCGACCGCGGCGATGCCCAGCCAGCCCAGCGAATGCTCACCGAAATGCGACATGCCGCGCGCGGCCTTCACCACGTTCGGATGCTGTCCGAGGGTGCCCTGCACCAGGTTGATGATCTTGACCTCGGCCGGGGACGCGACCGGGGCCGCCGGTGCGTCCGGGACCACGTGCAGGCCGCGGTCCGGGCTCGAAGTTGGCTGTGCAGCCGTCATTTGGGCTCGTTCCTTGACTCAGTATCGATACCGAAGACGTTCTCCCACGCGGCCTTGCTGGTCAGGTGCGCGTGCGCGCGACGGTACTGCTCGCGCACCTCCGGGAAGCGCTCGGCCAGCTCCTTGCGCAGGCGCATCGCTTCCTTGAACAGCTCCATGGCCTTCCGCGGATCCCGCTTACGGTAGACGACGCCGCGGCCGTCGGCGGTGGTAACGGTGACGCCGTCCACCTGCGACAGCAGGAACCAGCGGGCGTCCAGCGTGGGGACGTTCAGCTGCGGGGTGTCGTGATGCTGGGGGTTGGCCTTGCGGAAGTTGTGCAGTACGCCCTTGCCCAGGCGCACGACCTTGCCCAGCGGATTGCCCGGCTCGCCGACCGCGCCGACCTCGGCGTGCGAGGCCAGCGGCAGTTCGGTGGAGGACGGCAGCACCACCGCGTCCGGGTACTCCTTGCGCATGGCGTGCACCTTGCCCAGCGCGGTCGGCAGCAGCTCGAACAGTTTTTCCGGGCCGGCCAGGTAGTCGCGGATCGCCTCGTTCTGGATGGCGACCGTCGAATACTCCAGGCACAGCAGGTGTTTCAGCGTCGCCTTGATGGTGTTGACCACCATCGGGCGGCCGTCGTTGGGCAGGTGCAGGGAGGCGACCACCAGGCGGTTGCGCAGGTGGAAGTAGGCCTGCCAGTCGATGGCGTCGTCCTTGTCGGACCAGGCCATGTGCCATACCGCCGCACCCGCGAGGGTGACGGTCGGGTAGCCGTGTTCCCTTGCGCGCAAACCGTATTCGACGTCGTCCCACTTGAGGAACAGCGGCAGCGGCTGCCCGATCTCCTCGGCCACTTGGCGCGGGATCACGCAGGTCCACCAGCCGTTGAAGTCGACGTCGATGCGCCGGTGCAGCAGCTTGGAGTTGTCACGGTCGCGCAGCGGGTTCTTCGCGAAATCGTGGTCGTACTCGACGTTGGGGGCCGCGGTCCACATGAAGATGGAGCGGTCCACCACCTCGCCCATCACGTGCAGGTGCGAACGCTCCTGCAGGTTGAGCATCTGGCCGCCGGTCAGGATGGGCGACTTGGCGAAACGTGAGAACGCCAGCGCGCGCAGGATGCAGTCCGGCTCGATCTCGATGTCGTCGTCCATGTAGACGATGTACTCGGCATCGGTGGTCTCGAGCGCCTCGTACATGACCCGGCTGTAACCGCCGGAGCCACCGAGATTCGGCTGATCGTGAATCGCCAGCCGGCCGCCCAGGCGGGCCGCGGCCTCGGTGAAGCCGGGCTCGTCCACCACCTTGCGGTTGCCCTGGTCGGGAATGATGACGGCCTGGATCTTCTCCAGCACCAAGGGATCCGAGCCGAGCGCGGTCAGCGTCTTCACCGCGTCGGTGGGGCGATTGAAGGTCGGCATGCCGACGGCGATGCTGCCCTCACCCGGCGCCTCGATCGGCGCGTACCAACCGCCGCTGCGCATTTCGACATGGCTGTCGGTGGTGATGTCGAACCAGATCCAGCCGCCGTCCTCGAACGGGCCCAGATCCACCTCGAACTCGACGAAGTCCGCGGCCGCCGCGCCATCGCCCGGCGTGCTGAACTCGTTGCCCTGCACGTGAATTCGCGAACCGTCCGCCTTGGAACGGTAGACGTCCACCCGGCCGTGGCCGGAGAGCTCGAGCTTCAGCACCACCGACTTCAGCACGCTCCAGCGGCGCCAGTAACTGGCCGGGACGGCGTTGAAATAGGTGCAGAAGGAGACCTCGGACTCCGCGCCGATGGCCAGCGCGGTCCGCGTGATCGCGTGCGCGCGACGGGCATTGGTCTCGGATTCCTCGAGGTACAGCTTGCGGACGTCGAGCGGCTCACCCGGCCGGGGCAGGATGACGCGCTGGAGCAGGGATACGGCGCGGGTCTCGGTGCTCATGTCTTCCCGAGTCAGTTGGGCGGTCATTCGGCGGAGTCCACCAGCGGTGCACCGGATTCCAGATGCGGGCGCAGCACATTGTCGAACATGCTGAGCGCCGCGCCGATGGCCATGTGCATGTCCAGGTACTGGTAGGTGCCCAGGCGGCCACCGAAAACCACCTTCGCGGAGGCGGTTTCGGCCTTGGCGCGCTCACGGTAGGCGAGCAGCTTGGCGCGGTCGTCCGGGGTGTTGATGGGGTAGTACGGTTCGTCGCCGGTCTGGGCGAAGCGCGAGAACTCGCGCATGATGACCGTCTTGTCGTTCGGGTAGTCGCGCTCCGGATGGAAGTGGCGCGGCTCGATGATGCGGGTGAACGGCACGTCCGCATCGTTGTAGTTCATCACCGGGATGCCCTGGAAGTCACCGGTTTCGAGCACCTCGGTCTCGAAATCGATGGTGCGCCAGCCGAGTTCGCCTTCGCTGTAGTCGAAGTACTGGTCCAGCGGGCCGGTGTAGACGACCGGGGCGTCCGGGCTCTCGGCGCGGATCTGCTCGCGCACGTCGAACCAGTCGGTGTTCAGGCGCACCTCGATATTGGGGTGCTCGGCCATCTTCGACAGCCACGCGGTGTAGCCGTCCTTGGGCAGACCCTCGTAGGTGTCGTTGAAGTAGCGGTTGTCGAAGGTGTAGCGGACCGGCAGCCGGGTGATGATGCTCGACGGCAGTTCCTTGGGATCGGTCTGCCACT
Organism: Nocardia yunnanensis; assembly: GCF_003626895.1. Lineage (GTDB taxonomy): Bacteria > Actinomycetota > Actinomycetes > Mycobacteriales > Mycobacteriaceae > Nocardia > Nocardia yunnanensis. The sequence continues at coordinate 5,360,702 of NZ_CP032568.1, forward strand.
GCTTGGCCGTGTAATCGCGAATGAACGCCTCGTAGAGCGGGCGCCCGATCAGCGAGATGCCCTTCTCCTCGAGATTGGTCACGTCCTTGCTGTCGATCTCCGCCGACTGCTCGGCGATGAGCGCACGCGCCTCGTCCGGCGTGTAGTAGCGGCCGAAGAACTGCGAGATCATGCCCAGCCCCATGGGCAGCGGGTACGCCTGCCCCTTGTGCAGGCCGTAGACGCGGTGCTGATAGTTGGTGAACTCGGTGAACTCGTTGACGTAATCCCACACGCGCTTGTTGGACGTGTGAAACAGATGGGCCCCGTACTTGTGGACCTCGATTCCGGTTTCCGGATCCGCCTCCGAGTAGGCGTTCCCGCCCAGGTGATAGCGACGGTCCACCACCAGGACTCGCTTGCCGAGCAGTTTGGCGGTGCGTTCCGCGACGGTCAGCCCGAAGAAGCCGGAGCCGACAACAATGAGGTCGAAGGGGGTTGCGACGGTCACGGGTGCCCAGCGTACCGGCATCCCCCGAAACCGCGCCGGGGCTGGGTTTCATTTGCCCTCCGCTTCGCTCCGGGCGGGTTCGCGGCCCTGCAAGCTCGATTCTTCCCTCCTTCCCTCCTCCGCTTCGCTCCCCCGCTCCAAGCGCGGGGAGGCGGAGCGCAGTCCAGAATCGAGCCGGGCCGCGAACCTGCGGGGGCCACTCCGGTGGGTGGGGAGGGCGGGTTCAGAACATCGGGTGGGGCGGGGCCGCGGACGAGGCGCAGATCTATACGTAGGCGAGTTTGGGGAGGCACGCCGGGGGACTCGCACGGTAACGGGCAATGCCCCAGCGCGCCGGTCTACGCTGAGGTAGGAATCCCAGGGAGGTGTCGTGACAGCCGAGCCGCATCGCTTCGAGACCGCGCCGGGCGGGCTGACCGTCGCTGATGTCCGGGCTGGCTACGACCCGGGTTTCCGCTTCGAACTCGAGGACGGTGTGGCCGTGATGATGGCATCAGCCACGCGCTGGCACAACCGGGTCCAGCGTCACTTGGCCGTCGCCATGGAAGCGGTCTGTCCTTCGAACCTGTCGGTCGAGGTGGAGCAGGCAATCGAAATCACCGAGGACTTCGCGCCCGTACCGGACATTCTGGTCATCGATATGGCCGCCGCCTTGCCCGACGCGAACGTCTACCCGAAGGCCGCCGTCCACCTTGCGGTAGAGATCGTCTCGCCGGGCACTCGCCGGAAGGATCGAATGATCCGGCCGATGGACTATGCCCACGCGGGGATTCCATATTTCTGGCGCATCGAGGCCGAGGACTTCCAACCGGCGGTCTACACCTTCCGGCTGGACGAGACTTTGGGCCAGTACTCCCCCATCGATGTCCACCGAAAGCTGCTCCGGACTTCCTGGCCTTTCACCATGGAGATCGAGCTCGCCGACCTAGGCCACTGATCGCCGGACCGCACCGGAATGCTCACGCCCGCAGCCCCTTCCGGCATCGGTCGTCGGGGGCTACGGTCGTGCGGCGGTCGCTACAGCCGGGCCGCGGAGTAGACGTGCATCGCGTCGCGGACGTACTCGGCGGTTCCTTCACCGTGCACGTCGTAGTTCTTGGCGAAACGCGGGTCGGCTACGTACATGTCGGCCAGGCCGTTGAAGTACTGGGCGCCGACCGGGCCGTTGGTGGGGGTGCTGCTGAGCCAGTCGTAGTGCCGCTGCACGATGGCCTGCACCTCGTCGGCGTCGACCGGCAGGCCGGCTGCGTGGGCGCGGCCGTAGTCGGCCGCGATGTCGGTGTGGGTTTGGAGGTGCGCCTTGCGTTCGGCCTCGGATTTCGAGTTCCACCAGCGGTTGCTGTTGTCCCACGCCTCCTTGCCCCACCGTTCGATGACCTCGTCCTTGTACTGGGCGTGGTCGAATCCGTCGAAAACCTCGTCTGCCACGAGTTGCTCACCTGCTTCCGTTTTGCGCAATGTGGTTCGCACCGAGGCGATTTGCCGCGCGATCCGGTCCTGCTCCTGTTTCAGCAATTCCAGATGGGCGCGCAAGGCGGTGGCGGCGTCCTTTTGTCCCGCGAGGACTTCGGCGATGGCCGGCAGGCCGAGGCCGAGTTCCCGGAGCAAAAGGATGCGCTGCAACCGCACGAGGGATTCCTGGTCGTAATAGCGATAGCCATTGGATCCGATCCGGCTCGGCGGAAGCAGTCCCAGCTCACCGTAATGCCGCAGCGTGCGGCTGGTGGTGTGGGCCACCTTCGCCAATTCCTGGATCGACCATTCGGCTGTCACTGCCCGGCCTTTCGTATCCTCTCGTTCTCCTCGACGAATTCAGGATGCAAGTTGACGTAGCGTCAAGGTCAAGGATGAATTTACGCGCCGTCGGTGCACTGGGTGTAGCGGACGTGCACGGACTGCTTGGGCGGCGCGGAGGAACCGAACATGGCCGGCGGCGAGGGCATCCAGTTGGTGAGCCGGTTCATGGCGTCCTGCTCGGCCTCGGCGCGGTTGCGACCCGAACCGCCGTAGTAGTAGGTGTGATCCGCGCTCTCGGCGATGGATCCGCAGCCGTCGCGGAACTGCGCCATGACCTTGCAGCCGCGGTGCGCGCACTGACCGATGGCGTCGGCGTCGGAGGAACCCCAGTTCGGATAGTTCCAGGCCGCGCCGTAGAAGGTGCCGCCGTCGGTGCTCAGCGCCAGCGAGCCGTAGAGCGAGCCGTCCGGCCCGCGCTCGGCGCCGGCGGGACCCGCGCCGAACGTCGAAACCAGCACGGCGGCAGCCGAAACGAACATGGTCAGGGCGAGTTTGCCCGAGAAAGCCATTGAAAAATTCTCCCCATTTGGAAGCGGCCGCGCAGGAATGGCCGCTCCGGTTGCACTCGGTGGTGCGATCACCACTGCCCGGATTTGTATCACGGGCCACCGACACGGCCAAGTCCGTTTCGCTCGGACCGGAACCGACTGCCCCGCAAAGCCTTCCGAATAGGTCACCCAATCGGTCATCGCCGCAAGGACTTGCTTCTCGGTTTCCGGCGTGACATGCTCCGCGTGCGCGCTGCCGGCGCTCCCGATTTCCGCGCGCGCACGACTAGATTTTCGGGGGATGAGGAAAATCCAAATGTTCTCTGCGGGCCGCGCCCGAGTTCTGCACTGGGCGGCCGTCGCCGCCACCGCCGTGAGCGCCACGCTCCTGTTCGGCGCGCCCGCGGACGCCGCCGCGCCGGTGGTGCTCGGCGGTGGCTCCGGGGTGTACGTCGAGGATCTCACTTCGTCGGACTCCGTCAGTGACTGCACCCTGACGGCGGTGGGCTACGACAACAAGAACCAGCTCGTCGGCCTGACCGCCGGCCACTGCGGTGAGGTCGGCGCGCGGGTCGCGGCCGAGTACACCCGCAGCGGCGGCATCGGTGTCATCGCCAACAAGAGCGCCGACATGGACTGGGCCATCATTGTTTTCAACCCGGACCGGGTGACCCCGACCCGTACGGTCGCGCAGTCGGTGATCAATTCGGTCGGCGCGCCGCCGCAGATCGGTGAGAACGTCTGCAAGAACGGCCGCACCACCGGCTTCACCTGCGGACCGGTCTGGGAGACCAAGGCCCTGACCTTCCGCAGCCAGGTGTGCGCCAACCACGGCGACTCCGGTGCGCCGGTGCTGCGCGGCGATCAGCTGGTGGGAATGGTCGTGGCGGGCACCGACTTCAAGCTCGGCCCGATCGACGTCGAGCTGCCGCTGTGCGAGGGCGGCGGCAACCTGATCCACGAGCCGGAGCTGGCCACCAACATCTCGGCCGTGCTGGCGGATATCGACCGCAATGGCGGGGCGGGCGCGGGGTTCCACGTCGCCTGACGCACTGCCGAAAACGGGGCGTGACCTTCTCGGTCACGCCCCGTTTTCGTGTTCTTCAATATCCGACGGTGATGCGGGTGCGATGGTGGCCGGGTCGCTCGGCCTGATCGAGGACGGCAATCGCCATGTCCTCCATGGAGATCGAGGAATTGCCCGCCTCGTCGACGAGCATCTCGTCGGCGCCGAGTCGGTAGGCGCCGGTGCGCTCGCCGGGTTCGAACAGGGCGGCCGGGCTCAGGTAGAGCCAGTCGACCTGATGGGTTGTCTCGCGGAAGGTTTCGAGCTGCCGCGCGCCGGCTGTGGCGATGGGGATCAGGTAGGCCGGGAAATCGGGCTGGTCGGCGAGCGTCAGTCCGGTACCGGGGACCAGCAGGCTGCCCGCGCCGCCGACCACCAACAGCCGGGATGCGCTGTCCGCCAAGCCTTCCAGGAGTGCGGCGGCGACCTCGGCCAGTTCGTGTTCGCGGCCGACGGCCGGGCGCGTCGCGCTGATCACGACTTCGCTTCCGGCGGCGGCCTTTTCGACCTGCGCTGGGTCGGTGGCGTCGGCGGCCCAGACCTCGACCTGTTCGGGGAGCGCGCGCAGCCGGTCGGCGTGGCGGGCGACGGCGCGCACCTGGTGGCCGCGGCGCAGGGCTTCGGTGACGATCCGGCTGCCGGCGTCCCCGCTGGCTCCGAACACTGTGATCTGCATGGTGTTTCGCTCCTTGAATTGCACTTGCGCTGCTTCGAGAGGAATCCGGTCAGGCCGCGAGGCGGATCTTGGCGGTGAAGGTCTCCGCCGCGCCCGCACGCGTCCGCGGCTCGGACTTCGGCGCTCCCGGCGCGGAATCCTTTGTGCTCGGGCCCGATCCGGTCTGGCCCAGCAGGGTGCCGCCCAGGGCGATGACCATGCCCAGGATCTGCAGCGGGGCCAGCGACTGGCCGAGCGCGACCCAGCCGATGATGGTCGCCGAGAGCGGGCTCAGCAGACCGAGGAACTGCACCGAGGTGGCGCTGGCCTTGGCGATGCCGCGGAACCACAGGGCGTAGGCGACGGCCGTGCCGATCAGGCCCAGGAAGAGGTAACCGCCGATATTGCGAGCATCCAGCGCGGGCGGCATGCCCTCGGCGATGGCGGCCACCGGCAGCAGCAGGAGCCCGCCCGCCGTCAGCTGCCAGCCGGTCATGGCCAGCGGGCTGACCCCGTCGGGGCGACCCCAGCGCTTGGTCAGAATGGTGCCGCTGCCCATGGCGATGGCCGCGGCCAGTCCGGCGATCACGCCGAGAGTATCGAGGGCGGCCGTGGCCTTGAGAACCACGAGGGCGACGCCGCCCAATCCGATCAAGCCCGCCACGATCTTTCGGGCGCTGAGCCTTTCGAGCCCGGCGGCCGCCGCGAAGCCCACCGCGAACAGCGGCGCCGACGAGGTGATCACCGCCGCGACACCGCCCGGCAGTCGGTAGGCGGCCACGAACAGCAGCGCCGTGAACAGGCCGATGTTCAGCGCACCCAGCGCGAACGCACGCGTAATCCATTGCCCGTGCGGCAGTTTCCGGGTCAGGGCCAGCAACAGCAGGCCCGCGGGCAGCACCCGCATGAGCGCGGTGAACATCGGGCGGTCCGGCGGCAGGAACGTGGTGGTGACGTAGTAGGTCGAGCCCCAAACCAGCGGCGCCAGCCCGGTGAGGGCGAGCGTCCCGGCGAGTCCGGTGCGTGCGGTGGTCATCTTCATCTCCTCATTGATAATCTCAATGTTGAGATAAAATCATCTTGATACCTCAGTGTCAAGTATCTCAACGTTGAACTTTATTGCCGAGCCGAAAGGACCAGGTCACCGTGCCCGACGCCGTCGACCAGATCACCGCCGCCTGGCGCGAACAGCGCCCCGACGTCGACACCTCCCCCATGGAGATCTTCGGCCGCCTCTCCCGCCTCGGCCGCCTCTGCGACAAGGAACTCTCCGACTTCTTCCGCATCCACGGCCTCGAACGCTGGGAATTCGACGTCCTGGCCACCCTCCGCCGCGCCGGCAACGAATCCGGCCTGTCCGCCGGCGCCCTCAACAAGGCCGCCATGCTCACCTCCGGCGCCATCACCAACCGCATCGACCGCCTGACGGCCAAAGGCTGGGTAGCCCGAGTCCCCGACCCCACCGACCGCCGAGCCATCAAAGTCGTCCTCACCGACACCGGCCGAGCCCTCGTCGACAAACTCCTCCCCCTCCACATGGAAAACGAACACCGCCTCCTGGCCACCCTCTCCCCAATCGACCGCGAATCCCTCATCCCCCTACTCCGCAAGTTCGCCGAATCCCTCGGCGACACCTCCCTGGACTGAAAACACGAAAAGGCGGCGCCCTCTTTGCGAGAGCGCCGCTTTGTCCGATCACCGTGCAGCCGATCAATTTCCACCGGAACAGGCCGCACAACCCTTGCCGGGCAAGCAATCAGCGGCCGGAAGCAGTTCGTGAACCTCATGACCGAGCGCCACGGCGAGAAGAATGAGCTCGTTCACCCGAAGCGAGCCAGGCCGTGCCATCCGCGCGGCCAACTCGCCATCCGCCATCCCCAGCTGTTTCCCCAGGTCCACGACACCCACCTCCGCCCGCTCCATGGCCCGCCCAACCCGCGCCCCGACACATCTGCCCATCCAGTCCACAGGACCGCCTTCCACCCCTAGCCCCGCGCCACCCCCCGCCCCGCCATCGCGGCCAACGGCAGCATTTGAGCTATCGTTCGAACATGTGTTCTATTATCCGGAGTAACGGGATGAGAGTTCAACGAACTCCATCCGCACAATCCGTGGGAGACCCCGCAATACAGAACGCAATACAAACATCTGCGGGAGAGGTGAGGCCAGTTGGCTGACAACCTGTTCGGTGAGTACATCCGCCAACGCCGCGAGGACGCCTGGCTGACGCGCACCGAACTGGCCAGGAAGGCCAACTTGTCGGTCTCGTTGATCGAGAAGATCGAACTGGGGACCAGACCGCCGACGCTGCATTCGCTGCAGATCCTGTTCGATCAACTGGACGTGTCGCCGATGTACCGCAAACACATCCTCGACTTGGGGCTGCCCGGCCTCTTCGGCTCGCCGCCGGCGACGGCCGCGCCCGGGGCCGACGACCTCGCCGATCTCGCCGCGCTAGCGGATCCCGCCAGCTTCTACACTCTGCCGCTCTTCACGATCGTCGCCGCGAACGCTGCCCACCAGCGCACCTTCCCTGGTCTCGGACCAGGCATGAGCTTCGTGGAATGGCTGTTCGTCGAACCATTGGCCCGCAAGGTGATCGTGGAATGGCGCAAGGAAGCGCACCGCTGCCTGCACAGCATCCGCCAACTCGCGCCCAACATCGCCACCGATACCCAAGTGTCGGGCCTGGTACGCAGATGCCATACCGCAGCCGAGTGGGACGAGCTGTGGAACAGCAAGCCTCGCAATGACTTCGATGGCCGAATTTTCGTCCGAGACCTGAACAGTCGACAGACCAAGCGACTGCGGGTACGAATCTATTCACCAGAATATCCACAGCGCGCGTGGTGGTTTTGCCGACTGATCGCTTTGCCACACAAAGGGCTACGGGCCCGGGACCCGATCAGCTGATTCGCACATACGATGCCGTGTTCGTGCCGACCGTGGCGGCCTGCAACGAGGAATCCGTCGCCGCCAGCACCGTCACCTTGTCGTTCGCGTTGAGCGTTGCCGCACCGCTGACGGTGACGGTGGCGGTCGATCCTGCGGGCACGGACTTCGCCGTACCCGTGATCACGGCGGAATTATTCACCGCCAGTTGCAATGTCACGTTCATGGTGGTGAAGGAAGCGCCGCTGAACACGATGGAAGCCGACAGGTTGGCGTTCGCCTTGGCACTCGGTGCGAGGAGAGCATCGCTGCTCACGCTCGACCCAGGATAGTTCGTGCTATCCGGGATCCAACCGGTGATCTGCGAATACAGTCCGTTGGTCGAGGTGGACCACGCCGCCGCCGCGCTCTTGGTCATACCGGACGGCCGCAGCCCCGTTGCCACAGCGCAACTCAAGGCTCCGCTGCCCGCCAGTTGAACAGGCTGCCCGGTCACCGCGCTCGCGGATCCCACGGCGCCGAACGCGACGCCCCTCGAGATGGGCTGGACGCCGTTCGCTACGCCGCTGCCGCCGAACGGAGCCGCGACGGCCGCGATCGACGTAACCGCGGCTGACAGGCCGCACGTGCCCGCAAAGGAGGCATTGACCGTGCGCGGAAGACCCTCTGTCGCGAACAAGGCGGAGACGGCCACTTTGCCGCCGCCACCGACAACCACCGGTGCTCCGCATACTCCCGCGCTGCCGAAGTATGCGGTGATGGGCTGCATGGCCGTCAGGACCGTGGAAGCACACCGGTCCCGGCACCGTTGCCCGACAATGCCGTCCAAGCTCGGCACGATGCGGCCAAGGTTCCCACGCCCCCGAGCGCGGGGCTCAGGAACGGCGGGATGACGGGTACCAGCCTTCCGTCGATCACGACAACCGACTGGGTCGGTAGAGCGACCGTCGCTGTCGGCGGCGCCGGGACAGCGGAGACCGCTGTCGGCGCGGCGGGTGGTGTCGCGGTGATCACCTGTCCTGGTGCTGTCACAGCGCTCTCCGATTCTATTGTGGTTGAGAGGATTCCGAGTCCTCAGCCGTCAGCTGACCGTGAAGGTCGGGGTGATCAACAGCTGGCCCTGAGCGCTCAGCGTGGTGGGCGCAATGGCGACCTTGTCGATGAAGTCGGCCTGGCCGCCGGTAGCCGTCTTCCACAGCCCGGCGTAGTTGTAGGTGAAGTTGCCCGGCACGTCGATGGCTACCTGAGAACCCGTGACCTGACCGTTGACCACGGATCCCCACGTGGTGGCCTTACGGGCATACGCGGGGGAACCACCGCTGGCCTCGTTGATGCCGGTCGAGCCCGGGTCACCGGTGTGCACCGAGACGTAGACGACGTTGCTGCCGCCCATACCGACGTAGGCGTTGCAGAGGGCGGTCTTGGTTGCGTTGACGGCGATGGTCATGACGACTCCTTTTCGAGCGGGATATGTTGTGACAGAGGGAATTGAGGTTCGACTAGGTGCGAAGGACCGTGCCCTCGTACCAGGCGTACGTGACGGGTGGCGCGGAGGCATAGGTGACCAGCAGGGTGTAGCGAGAGTTCGCCGGAATGGCATCGGCGGTCACATTCGACACGGCCCAGGTGGCCGCGGTCGCGGTGACGGTGGCATTCCAGGTATCCAGCACAGCGCCGCCGGGCGCGGTGAACACGATCTTCACCGCGGTGTTCGCCGGGAACTGGACCCCGCCGGAAGGCTGAATGGTCTGCACGAAGCTCGCGCCGGTGGTCAGTTTGAGGGGTTCGATCGTCGGTTGGTATCCCAGGAATCCGGGATCGACGGGTGCGGTCATGTCTTACCTTTCTTGATGGTGTTGGACCTCGTCCATCAGTTCCGGTGACAGGTGCAGTTCGGGGACGCGGCCCGCGCGCGCGGCCTCTATGACACCGCGCAACACCACCAGCGCCTCTCGGAAAAGCACTGTGACCCGGTCCAATTCACGGATCGAAGCCTCCTGTGCGGCCTCTACCGCATCCAGGCGATGGGTGACGACGCGCAGTTCTTCCGACACCCGGGCGAGTGTGGCCAGCGCCATCTCGTTGACGTCCTTGGCCACGGAGATCTCGTTGCGCAGATTCTCCGCGGGCGCTCGGACGCGAGCGCGCAGCCAGGCGAAGAACGCGGATGCACCGGTGCCGCCGAGGAAGGTCGCGGCGCTGAGCACCGTGGTCTCGACTAGCGGCATCAGGCGACCTCGGACCCCGCGAGGTGGGGATTTTCCAGGGCTGTGACGAGCTCGCTGCCCGCCTGCGCGGCCGCCGCGATCACGGACTCGTTCCTGACGATCCAGACATTCACGCTGCGCAGGACCTCGACTGCGGTCAGCACCGCAGCCCCGTAGCCCGCAACCGACGACGGCGCGTACTGGAAGAGCAGTGCCGCCACGGCGAGCACGTTGATCACTCCGCCGATGGCCGAGACCACCGTCTTCGCGTTGCGGGCGACCACGTCACCGGCACTCACGGGGCCGCTTTCGGCTGTGCCGCAAGGATTTGACCGCCGACCTTCGCAACGGCGTCGACCAGGGTCAGGTTCTTGCCCTCGGGGTTCTGACCCAGCTGGGGCCAGCCGTGGCCGTCGGGACCGAGCAGCTGCCCCCAGATGTCCTGAATCTTCTGATAGAGATCCGTTTGCTGCGCATCGGTCAGCGCCATGAGGTCTCCCTGCGTAGTAGGTGGCGTCAGCCCGAGCAGGCGACGCAGGTCGTCGAGGCTGCCGCGAAACGCGTTGGCGTCGACTGTGTGTCCGGCGACCTGAGCCGCATCGGTGAACTGGAGCAGATCGACGGCCTTGCCGCCGAAGCCATTCCAGTACGGCGAGGTGTATCCCGGATAGAGCTCGGTGGCGAATCCGGTACCGCCGACGTAGCTCGACTGGATCAGCCCCGGCACCTGAGAGACGTCCGGGGAGCCGATCTGCTGCCAGTACCAGCGTGGGATGTACGAGAAGGTCGATACGCCTGCCGCGTTTGTTCACCGCACTGACGAAGGCCCAGAAGGTCTCCATCCCACCGGAATTCGCTTCGAAGTCGACCATCGCCGCGGCATCGGTGCCGAGGTGCTCGACGAACAGCTCCGCCTGTGTGTCGGCATCGCAGTCGCTCCGCAGGTAGTGATATCCAGCGACCACCAGGCCGTTCGCCAATGCGGCATCCCGATAGGCGGGCCAGGTGGCATCGATGAAGTAATCGCCCTCGGACACCTTCGCGAAGACGAACGCGAATCCCTCTCGTGCAACCTCACCGAGATCGATGTTCGGACCATTGTTGTTCGAGATATCGATGCCGAAGATGGTCATTCTCGGATCACCCGATATCCGGCCAGTTCCAGTGCCGTTTCCGGGGTGGACTCGGGATGCACGTAGGAGCCGGGTAGCCGAGTCATGTTGATCGCGGACCCGTCGAGCCGCGCACCGACGATGACCGCCTCGGCCGCCTGCTGTCCGAACGCGTCCTGCGTCCAGACAATGAGCCTTTTTCATCCTTGCTGAATGGCGCGGATCTCGCGGGCTTGCAGGACGTGGATGGCTTGGACGAGTTGACCGGTCCGGTGCGGGCAGCAGCGGAGTTTCCGCAGTACCCGCCAGGTTTTGAGCTGGGCGTTGGCGCGCTCGCCAGGGCCGCGTAGCTTCGCGTGAGCGCGGTTGAACTGCTTCTGCGATTCCGGCTTGTCCCGGCCCTTGTACGGCGTGAGTGCCGCGGTGGCGCCGTGATATGGACTCTCCGAACCTGACGAAGGCATGATCGCCCTCACGCTACCGGAGATCCGCCGCCTGCTCATCGCCTTCGTCCTCACCCGCCAACACCCCGCCGACCACACCTGGGCCTGGTCACGCTGGCGACGCCGCCGACAACACCAAGCCCGACTCTCCCACTACCGACGCCGCGGCCACCCACTCACCTGACACCGAGTGTCGTTGCAGTACTAACCGCCTGTCTATCGCGGTCGCTTCGAACGAGCTTCCATCGCAACCGACGGCTTCGAGTGAGCGACTCGCTACGGCGCACGCTTCAACTGCGCCGCCCGCTCGGCGAGCTTCCGATCCAACTCGGCACGTCGACGGGCGGCATTGCTTCCGTCCAACTGTCCACTGAAAGCTTGGCGCGCCGCTTCCACATGTTCATCGGTGACATCCGGGTATGCCCGCGCGATCGCTGACAACGCGGACCTCGTTTCCTGGTCGAGCCCGGTCTCGCTCCGCCCGCCGCGCCCTTCCAGCGCCTGCTCCAACATGCTTTCGAAGTTCAGCTTCAGCTGTTCCCGACTTGGACGGCCATGCCGCACGTCCGTCTCCTCTTCGTCGATCCGCCTGCATCTGGGAGCGTATTACGGTCCCTTACTTCCCGCGTCGATGGCTTCCGGACGATCCTATGCAATGCTGGGATTCGTCCGACAGCTGAGGAGGGGTGGACATGCGGAGCAGTCGGCTCGGCAAGGAGCAGTTGCAAAGCAACTTCGACTTCATGTTGTCAGAGGTCTCCGCAGGCCGGGGCTTCCTCAGTTCGAGCGGTTTGGATGACGAGACGAAGCACGCTTTGCGCGCGATCGCACGTGCCTACCCGAACGTCACCGATGAGCTTGTCAGGGCTGCGTACGCGGCCTTCGCTGGACAGCTGGACGGCAGCAATGCAGCCCGCTGGCTCGCGGAGTCGGATCGGGATCTTCGCGAGCGCGAGCAGCGCTCGAAGGCTCGCGGCGGTCCCGCCGGTAAGACCGCGCCTTCGGAGACAGAGTCTGCCGACGGCGAATCTTGCAGCTAGCGAGGCCTATTGCCGGTGGAGCGGGACCCGGTGTGCTCAACGAGTTGGAAGATCAATCCAAGCGCCGGTAGTGCGCACGCAGCTCACCGGGCTCGATGCTGTTCTCCGCAGTCACGGGTCCGAATCCCTTGTTGAACTTTGGATTGTCGTCAACGATGCGCTCCGAGGGATTCAACTCCTCGCGGCCGCGCATATCCGCGGCGATCTGCCGATCGATCTCGTGCAGCCGCTCGACAGTGATTCCCATTCGCGCCGCGGTCTGTTCGTCGATCTCCCGCTGCTTGTCCGGCTCGGCGGGATTCATCCAGGGCGGCAGAGGTGGTGTGGACATATACGGTCTCCTCGCTCAGAAGTATGCCGCGATCGCGGCGTCGAACCGCGGATCAGCCACGTCGACGTCGCTGCTGGGCTGGTAGTTCCGACCCCGCACATGGTCCAGGAACTCGGCCGGAATCTGGACCGAGTAGTTCTCCAGGTAATGGATCGAATCGACTCGCCAGATCCACACCCCATCCGAGACCAGTGAAGGGCCACTGCGGATCGACTTGGCAGGATCGATCAGATCGGTGACATCCCCCGGCACATCGAAAATCGGTGTTCCAGCCTTCATGTAACCCGCGACCAAGCCCCGATCCTCAATCGGTTGGCTGGTCCCCGAGGCACGCAACACCGGAAGTTCGTCTCGCACCTTCCGAAACATCTCGCGGTAGATCCCGACGGGCTTCAACCCACCTGCGGTCGTGTCTCCGGACATCGTGCAACCCCCGATCTGGCTAACCATGTACAGCAATCACACTACTGGCCGGCACGGCCTGTGAGGGGTGCGCACCCCACGCGCCTGTCAGTCGACGCGGTGGTGCTGGCAGCAAAGCCGGTTTCGGCCGATTCATCATTCGAAAGAGCTGTTTGGACGGCTGCTATAGTGCGGGCGATACGCTGATGAGAGGTGCTGTGGGGTGGCTGATCTGGACGGCGAGTGGATTCAGCAGCGGGCAGAGTTGCTCGAAGAAGGCAACCGTTTGAAGGCGCTGTACGACTCGATCGGGTACACGGCAGAGGGCAAAGCGGCTATTTATCGAGTGATCGAGCTGCGCAAGCAGTATGCGAAGCTCCTGCCCGAAATACCGGTGTCACGGTGTCCCTTCTCCGGAAGCGCGGTGAGTTGGCCACTGGACAACATCGATTTGGATGGCTGGTTCTGGGAGTGGGACAAGCCCAGCCGCCGCCGCGTATCGAAGGTGCAACCGACCTGGTTGGCAATGGGCGGCGCGATGCGCTTGGCCGAGCCCGTCACATCGACGCCGTTCGATTGCATGCCGGGTCCCGGCGCACCCTACGTGGTCCCGCGGCTGCTCAACTTGGCCGAGACTCGCGCTGTAATCGCCGAGGTCCCCGTAGGTCGCCACACAGGCTGGGCGATAACGTATTTCACTACCCACCGTCCGGACGGGCTTGCGTTGGAAGACCTGTGGGGCAGCAAGACCTACGACCTCTATGACTCGCAGGGCAATTGGCGAGCATGGAGCGACTACCCCCAATCTCACCTCGACTACAGCTTCGACCTTCGCCCCTGGCTCGAGTCCGGCAAGCTGCTCTGGATAGCCCCGAACGACGACTCCGCGACCCTCCGAGAAGGCACGGCTGACTGCCCGTACCTCGACCTGGAAGGCGATCACCGATTGCAACTGGCCTTCGAGGGCAACGTCACCCACTGGTAGCTCCCAAGCATGAGCAGCATGGATCGAGTGGTTCTTCTCTTGGAAGGGGGACCCGCCCGATCACGATGATGTCTCCTGGAACGGCGACTACTACGTGCGGGAGATGAAAGAGCAGAAGCCGCGCCCCAGGACTAGCACTAGGCCGGCGGTTCAGCCGTTGGGTTCGTTTCGGGGGATTCAGTTGATGGTCCTGAGGCACTGCGGTTTCGGGGAGCGAGGACTCGGACGGAACCCCCTCGTTCATTTATCCAACGTTCCAATTGCGAACCGCCCAACTCAAGTTCATCGTCGTCAGCAACGAGCTTAATCGGCCCGAATAGGGTTCCATGCAGACCTTCGAACACTGTGTCCTGGTCCACTGTCACCTTGAAGGTGTTCTCCTCCACTGTTGCGTTGGACAGGTTCGCTCCTCGGAAATCGACCTGGATCAGGGATGATCCCATCAGGGCGGCGCCTCGCAGTGAAGCGCCGACAGCGTCAACGCCGTAGAGGGAGGCCCCGACCAGATTTGCGCCATCGAGGATCGCATTTCGGAGAATCGCGTCGTCGAGGTTCACGCGGACGAGGGAGGTGTTTGTCAGATCTGCGCTGGTAAAATCGGCTCCCGCAGCGTCAGAGCGATACAGCTCAGCGTCGGTCAACTTGGCGTTGATGAATTTTGTTTCAGCGAACCAGGATTCGGAGAAATCGCCGCCGGACAGGTCTGAATCGCTGAGGTCGAGCCCACTGGCATCGAGCCCGCCTGACTTGTGCTCGAGTAGCCAGTCGCGCACACGCGCCGAGGCTTCCGCATCGTGCGGCAATCCGCGCGGAACCCAGCTCTTATGGGTACCAGATGACATCGTCGTCCCATCCGTGTGTTTGTATTATTTGCTGAATATCGTCGATCGCAGCCTGGTTGGCATTGCGTAGATCGATGATAACGGTTCGATTCTTCTCTTCGATCTGCTCACGCAGCTTCTCGACCCATCGACTGTTCTTGGCTGGGTCGTACGCGCCCTTGAAAGGCCTCGACTTATCGCGCGCGTTGTTGAACGGTGGCCAGTCCGAATGAACACCCTTGATGTCGTAGTACTTCTGAGCGCTTTTTGAATGGAACTCGCCGCGATCCGCCTGGTCCGGACGCTGTATGTCCTCAGGGAGTCGACCCTGTTCCCGTAGATCAAGGCCTACGCGAGCTTCGTCCTTCGAAGGCTCGGATATGCCTCCGTTTTTGTCCGGATCTCGTTGAAGGTGGTCGAACTCGTTGGGGTGCCTGCTCTCGACCTGGTCGAGGTGCTGCCAATGTTGTGCCTGTTGCTTCGGGGTGAGTTCGGGTCCCGGGCCTGTTCGAGCTGTGCCTTCCGCGTCAGGTCCGCCGTCACTGCCGTCGAGCATTTCCGGTCGGTAGCCGGGAAGGTGCTTGTCGAGGCCGAGTGCTTTTGCGGCTTCTGGGGATTCGGCGAGTGGAGCGTTGGCTTCGGGGCCGGGGCGGTTTTCGTGGGCGCGGAGGACGTCAGATGGGTGCGAGGCATCCTTGATCCCCGCTTCGATCTCCTTGCGGAGGGTGGCCAGCTGGTGTTCGGGGCTGTCGATTCGGGTGAGAACCGGTTCGAAACCTTCGCCGCGGTCGATGAACAGCATCGGGACGCGGTGGCCGTCGATGAGGACATCAATTGGTGTTTTGAAGCCGGGGTTCACCAGTGCCCGGTAGGCCTCGGGGTTGAAATCGGGGTGGTTCGCCAATTCGTCGACCATGTCTCGCAGGCGTGTGGTGTCGGACTCCAGCTTCTGGTGCTGCTCGGCCGCGTAGCGTGTGCGTTCGTCCGGGTTGGCGTCGGGGTGTGTTTCGTTGAAACGGTTCTTGATGTCGCTGTCGAGCGCTTGGAGTTGTTTCGCATGCAGCTCGTCCAGCTTGCCGTCGACGTGCCAGGGGATCATCTCGCGGTCGACTCCCGGGACGTCCTTCCCAGCCCACTCGAGCACCGGTTGCTCGTGAGGGCGGAATTGCACCAGCGGCTCCTTCTTGGGCCCGGGTGGAGCATCGAACTGGTGGTTGTCGATGATGGGCTCGAAGTTGCGGGTGCGCTGGAATTCGCTGTTCGGCTCCCAGTACACGTGTGGGCCGTGCTGGACGCCTGCATCGAGTTCGATCAGCGCATCCTCGTGAATCCTGAGTTCTTCGGCGGTGAGCCGGCTTCCGTCGCTGTGGCGGATGTCGAACAGATCGTGGTCACCGGCAATCGACCGATACTTGCCCTTGAAGAAGCCTTGGACGATTCCATCCTCGGTGACCCTGAATCGCGCACCGAGCTTCTTCATGTACTCGCTGTACGCCTCGAAGTCCTTGTTGCGCTTCGCTAGCCGGTCCTTCAGCTGTTCCATTCGTTCCGGAGAAACGGTGCCTTCCTCGGGTAGCTTCAGCATCCCTGGTTCGAAACGGCCGACCAGGCCCTTGGCCCATTCGGGCGCACCCAGATCGACGTCGTCCTGGTCGATGGTTTTGTCCTTGACTTCCATCGGTTTCGGCATTGCGCCATCGCGCAGATGCGGGACGGAATCGGGGTTGGTGGGACGGACTTCGATCAGCAGATCATGCTCGTCGCCGTAGTCCTGGAACTTCTGCTGGTTGACCTCGGGAATGCCGTGGTCGAGCTCGATTTCGGCTGCGGTGAGCGGGATCGGCTCCGGCCGTGCTTCGGGGTCGTGTACCGGATCGTGGGGTTCGTCGGCATCGACCCGGGCATGTTCGGTCTGATGTTCCTCCGAGGATCGAGGCTGCTCCTCGTTCTTTCGGTCCGGCTGGTCGTCGGGGTGCGGCTTTGGCTCGACGTCGCCCGACTGCTTCGGATCGGCCGAATGATCCTGGTGGAGGGGTTGTTCCGAGTGCTGCTCATCGGTCGTTGTCCGATCGGCTTCGATCGGGTGGGGCTCGGGTTTCTCCTCGACCGTTGGTCGCTCCGCAGGATGCTCGGCTGGCGCCGGTTGCGCGGACTCCGGCTCCTCTTTCGGCGCTGCGGGTTTCGCCTCAGACGAGTTGGAGGTGTTCGGGTCTTCCTCGGTCGGCTCGACCGGGGGCTTATCCTCCTCAGTCCGATCTGTCGGGGGAGTCGGGTCTTCGCTGGGTTCCTTCTTGCCGAGGATGTCCCAATTCTCGCGGGGGTCCTCTTCGTACTTCGGAAGTCGGTCCTCGGGCTGGTCGGTCGGCCTGTGGACCGTGGGCTCAGGGGTGGTGCCGTCGGGTTCGGTTGGGTGGAAGGTGCGCCATTCGCCCGTGTCGTGAACGACCGCGGGTGAATCGGGTACCGCGCGGACGCCGACCAGGTCGGAGGGGGCGCGGACCGGGACGCCGAGTTCGTCGGCGACGTGCTGGGCCCAGCCGATGTCGTTGCCGCTGTGGCAGGACAGGAGGCGGACCGGAGTGCCCTCGACGTAGTTTGGGTTGTTGCGGATGGCGTCGACGATCTGCTGCGGATCGATTTCGAAACCGCCCTCGGCGGTTGGCTTTCCGAAGCGGTCTCCATGAACGACGACGTCGTGTTCACCCTCGTTGCGAACATTGTCGTAGACGCGACGAACCTCGGGGGAATCGCCGACGGCGGTGCGGTCGGGGCCGTGAAGGACTGCTAGTTCCTGGGGCTGAGGGATCTCGGCGCCCGGCGCTGAACTGTGATCGCTCGGTTGGCCCTCGTGCCCGGTGTGATCCGACGGGGATTCGTGCATCGGGGCGTGCTCAGCCGACTCGTACAGGTACACGCGGGTGCGACCGAGCAGACCCGCGTTCGGATCGTGAACGACGCCGCGCACCTCGAAGGTGGTGTCTGGCTTGAACAGCACTTCCTTCTCACCCGGCCGCGCTGAGATAGCACTGATATCGCGGCCCGACTCCGAGTGGATGACGAACTCGACGTTGCTGGTGAAGATTCGGCGCGGATCCCGTGAGGAGCTGGTGAAGGAAGGTTCGGTGACCTTCGCGCCGGGAACGTACCTGGCGAGTTCTTCCGGGCTGAGATGCGTTCCACGCCAGACTGTGCCGTCGAAACTCGGCAACTTCTCCAGCCCCGAGCTGATATCGGCGGCGAGTCGCTGCTGGTCCGGATCCAGTTCGAGGTTGTTGCGCAATCGGTGGTTCAGGTCGCTGAAGACATTCGCGTCCGGATCGGTGTAGCGGTGTAGCGCCTCGTGCTCTTCCACGGTGAGGGATTCGGGCTCGGATTCCGGAATGTCGTTGTGCGGCAGTGCATCATGTTCGTCATGGTGCTGGGTTTCGTGCGTTCCGGCCGGCTCCTGGGTGTGTGGTTGCTCGGCCTGTGGTTGCTGGCCCGCGCTGTGGTCGACCGGCTCCGTACCGGGTGCGACGTGAGGTTCGACCTGATCTGTCGGTTTGGGCAGCAGGTGCTGGTGGTTTTGCTCGATGTACTTCGCGAGGCCGGCGTCGTGCTCATTGAGCAACCGCCATGGAGTCTTCCAGGATTCGGGGTCGCGAAAGCCCAGCTGGTCGAACAGGTCCCCGAATTTCGTGCGTAGCCCTGGCAATTCGGGTGCGCGCGCAGGATCGTTGTACGCCGCGACGAGATCGCGGATCTGCTGCTCGACCTGTTCGAAACGATCCTTCAGGTGCTCGGTCAGCGTCGTCGGCCGATCCGGATCGGCAACCGGTTGCCCGTGATCGCTCACGGGTTCCTGCGACTCTGTCTTCGGATGGGATTGCCCGTGGACAGGAGCTTCCTCGCCCGTGGGCAAGAGATACTGGGTGCTGTCCTCCATGTACTTGGCAAGCGCGGGATCGTGCTCGTGGAACGCTTTCCATACGGCGGAGCCGGTTTCGGGATCTCGTAGGCCGAGACTGTCGAACCGCTCGGCGAATTGCGCACGGAGCCCGGCGAGTTCGTCGGCTCGCGCGGGATCGCTATAGGCGTGAAAGATTTCCGTCGCCCGATCGCGCAGGTCGTTGAAACCATCGCGCTGTTCCGGCGTCAATTCGGTTGGAAGCGCTGTAATCGAGTGGTCCGGCCCGCCGAAGTTATGAACAGCGCTCGGTTCCGGCTTCGTAGGGCGGCCGATCACGTCGTCGGGGACGCGGGTGAACCCGTGCGTGGCAAGGGAGTGCGCGTTGGCGTTATCGAGGAGGTGCCAGTACAGCACTTTGGCGGGCTCCGTAGCGGCCTCACCGTTGAGTTCGACATCGGCGAAAGCCTCGGCCAGCGCTTCGTCCGGATCGAATCGTCCCTCATCGAAGCTGTACCCGCTGAGTTTGTCGACCCATTCTTTGAATTCCGCAGGGTCCATGCCGCCGCGAGTGGACTCGAAGTGATTCTTCAGCGCCGCCCAGGCGGTCTCGCTGGCGTGTTCCTGTCCCTCGAGGAATATCGCGTGGCCGAACTCGTGGACCATCGACGAGTAGATCGGGCGGTCGCTGGAACCTGGTCCGAAATGGCCTTCTGCCTCGTTCTCCGCGACTTTGCGCTGCATCTCCGCGGGATCCAGGGCGTAGCGCTCATTGAGAATCAGTTCTCCGGTTCGTACCGAACCGTCGGGCAACTCTTCTGATCTCGTTGCGGCATAGAAGTCTTCTGGGAGCGGTTCGATGACGACCTTGGATAGGTCGACGTCCGGGTAGCGGGACAGCATTTTGTCGACAGTGCGGGCATATTCGCGCGCCACCTCCGGGTGCAGGCCCTCACGATCGAAACCCTCCACCACCAGGCCCTTGTCCTCCCAACGGCGCTCCAACTCCTGGGCCACCTCCTGGGCGTCCAAGTGCGACCAGTCGTCCTCGAGATGGGACGACCAGTCGACTCCGACGGGATGACCTTGTGCCGGAGGGTTTTCGGCGGACTCGGCCTCGATGGGATGGTCTCCTGAGGGTTCTGGCGAGGGCGAGTTGGATGCTCGTGGATGCAGTTCCTCAGGATGAGGTTTGTCGGCACTGGGTGAGGCGGTGCTGGGGGACTCGCCGGTTCGAGGACGAGGAGCGTGATCGGCGTCCCTCGTGGGACTTCCGTGGCCGTCTGTGGAACCACCGTGGCCACGGGCACTCTCGATGAGGTGGGAATGCAGGACTTGGGCGGGTTCGCTGGCCGCGTCACCGTGGTACTCGACCTCTAGGAAAGCTTCGGCGAGGGCCTCGCCCGGCTCGAAGGTGCCGTCTTCCTCGAAGCTGTAGCCACTGAGTTGTTCCAGCCAATCCTTGAACGCGCCTGGGAAGTCCGCCGGGTCCATGTCGCCGCGCGTCGCCTGGAAGTGGTCGATCAGTGCGTCCTCGGCGGTCTGGAAAGCGTGCTCTTGACCTTCGTAGTCCAGGACATGTCCGAACTCGTGGACCAATGTCGAATGGATGGGGCGTTCGGCCGATCCTGGCACCAGGTGGCCGTGAGCCACGTCGTCCGTGATGTCCTCGACCAATCGATCGACATTGAGTGCGTAGTCCAGGTCGAGGGCCACCTTCTCGGTGTACATGCGGCCGGAAGCATCGATATTGGATGTCGCCTCGGCGTAGATCCCTGGCTCATCCCCAGTGGCCCCGGGCTCACTGAGTCGTTCGATCGAAACGCTGCGCAGATCCACATCCGGGTAGCGGGTGAGCATCTCATCGATGGTGCGGGCGAATTCGCGCGCTACCTCAGGGTCGAGATGTTCGGTATCGAATCCCAACACCTCGAGACCCCAACGATCGGCCAGTTCGTCCGCGACCTGCCGGCTGTCCATGCCGGACCATTGGTCGTCGGGTTGAGGTGACCAATCGACTTTGTCCGGAGCAGTTTTCGCGGGATCCGTAGAAGTGGGATTCGGATCCTGCTCGGCGGGGGGCTTCGACGTGTCGTCCGCGCGCGATCTCGCCTCGTCCGAGCTTCGAGTCCGCGCATCCTCCGGGATTCGGGCCCGCTGATCCTGCGGCGTTCGTTGGTTCGCGAGATCGGCGGTGTGTTGCTCAGGAAGGGCGCCCCTCGGCCTGGCGGGCGACGCGGGCTCACCCGTCATCGGTGTCAGGACGGCGACAGGGGCGATCTCATTGTGCGCGGGTGTGCTCGAGTCCGGATGTGCTTCGGGCACAGCGCCATTGCCATCGGCTCGCCTGTCGACTGGGTGCTGGCTCTCGCGTTGAACCTCGTTCGGCAGTTGCTGTTTCGGTTCCTGCGGGTGGTCTGCCTCCTTCGGCGCCTCGTCGGGTTGACGCGACGGCGGAGTCGAGTCCTCCGGCCGGGTCCTATCGGACGTGGGATCGACCCGAGATTTGTCGGAGCCCGATGACTTGCCCGTCGGGTCCGTTCGATCATCCAGCTTTCCGGTCGGCGTCTGCTCCGGCCGCGATGCGGGATCGGCGGGGGCGGCGCGGTTTTGGGCATCGGAGGTGACCTCCACCGGCTTGGCCTCGATAGTGCGGCCGACCGGCGCGGCTCTGTCTTGGCTGCCCGAAACCACATTGCCGCGATTTTCGGCTGGGAGATTGGTTGCGCGAGCCGGACTCTCACCTGCCGGCTGTGCAGGAGTACTGCTCCGCTGCGCAGCGGGGTCGGCGGCTTTGGCAATGTTCTCGGTGGGCTTGGGACCGGCCTCGGTGGGACGAACTGTGCTGTCCGCCCCGGTGGGTGTGTTGGCTTTGAGGTCGCTGCGAGGGGTATCCGCGGCAGGTGCGGCGGCCCGTCCACCGGTGGAATTGTCGACCCCCTCATGACTCAGGACTTGATCGGTCTGCGCGGTGGGGTGGACCTCCTGCTGCACACCATGATTCGGCTGTACGTCCGCGACGTTGACCTCGGGCGTGGGCGAGCGCACCGCGGCACTGCCGTCGGGAACCTCCTTGGTCGTGGCCGGGCCCTCGCTCGGACTGCCGTGTCCGTTCTCCAGTCCGTGGTTGGCGCCTCCGCCGGCACCCATGGCCAGGCCGCCGATCAGCATCTGGGTGTGGAACGTCTTGTCGACCTTGTTCCAGTCACCTTTGTTGTCGTACAGCTGGGTCGCGAGCCCTGCTCCGTACATACCGACGGCACCGATGCCGCCACCGACGCCGCCGGCGATGGTCCCGCCCAGCCGCGACGGAAGCCGGGTGTCCTTGAGCATGTCACCGAGCTTTGCGTGGAAGGGCGCACCGACGGCGCCGCCCACACCCCACTGGATGCTGGTCTGGAAGGTCTGCTTCAGGTCGAAGCCGTCATCCCGGTGGCCTTCCATGATCTGGATGGCCTGCGTACCGGCATCGAGGCCGGCTCCCATCACGCCCGCGCCGAGACCTGAGACGACTGATTTCACACCGTATTTCAGACCGGCGTTCAGGAGAGGTTTCTCGGCAAGTCGTTCGGCCAGCGGTGCTGCAAGCTTCTCCAGCGGCACGGTGATTTGTCGAACGAGCGGCTTCGCGAGGGTCTGCATCGCGGCGCGTGCTCGGAGCAGGCCGATCCGTTCCATGGCAGCTTCGCTGAAGAGTTCCAGCGACTCTCGGGCCGTTGCCATGACGCCCGGTACCAGCGCTTCGCCAAGCAGGGTGACGCTCAGCTGGAGAATGGTATAGAGAGTGAGGAGCGCGAAGATCTCTGACTGGATCTTGGTGTACTCGATCTCCGTTGCGGTGGCGCGAGTGTCGTGGCCGAGCTGGTTGAGACTTTCGACCAGCTTCTGGATGGAAGTGTCCTTGCCATCGAAGAGCGTCGCGAGCTCCTGCGAGACCTGGGTCGCGCCATCGCTGTTGTAGTACTGCGGCAGTCTTCCGGTGACGGACTTTATGTCCGGCTCCAGATTTTCGAGATCGGAGGCAGCCTTCTTCCAAGCGTCGCCCAGATCGAACAGTGCGTCTTGATCGCCCTTGGGATACGCCGACATGAAGTTGAGGCCCGTCATCAGCCAGCCGGGCAGGTGGTCCCCGGCCCAAGTCCATCCGGACATGGATTATCCGAGGGCTAGGGGATCAGCCGTGCCGGGCGTTTGCGGATTCGGACACTCGAACTGCTCGACCGGGCTCATTCGGCCTCCCCCTCCTGCAGCTGTCCACAAAGGTCCGGCCTCCCAACCGGATTCGAGCAACGTCCACGCCACCCTACCCAGACCATCTCTACCGGTCCAATTTTCGGCCGGGACGATCGGGTGCTAGCGGAACCGAAAATAGGATGGCAACTCTTTGAGCCAGAGCATCATGCCTTGCCTCGCGGGTTCTTCCGCGCGGTCGAGGCAAATCATCGCATCGTCGAGTGCTGGTCGATCATTCACCCAGCATCGATCACCAATCGGGGGCCGCGATATTGGATCGGCCTCTGACCGAAGGGTCGTGCTCGAACTGCTCGACATTCTCGAAGCGTGGCGCCGTATCGGTGTCCGGGTCACAGCGTTCCGGCGCGTCCGGCGGTGCCATCGAAACCTCAGGGGGAGTGGGCATCATGGCGTTGATATCTGGCATGAGGGGAAAGACCTCCGACAGCGCCGGGATCTTCGCCTGCTCACTCTGGAGGGCGGCGAGGATCTCCTGCGACTTCTGCTGCACCTGGGTGGCGGCTTCTTGAGTGGCCTCGGTGACGGCAGCGGCGATCTCGGAATACGAGAGATCGTCGATGTCATCGGAGAACTCGGTCTTGATCACCACGCCGTCGGCGTTGACGGTGATCGTGACACGCCTCCCACCGGCTTGCGCGGTCGCCGTCAGCCGGGCGCGGTCCTGTTGTGCACGCGCGACGGATACAAAGCTGCCCTGCACCAATTCGACCAGATCTGCCAATTGAGCCTTGGCGGCCTCGTTCGTCATCTGTGCTTCTCTGCCTCTCGCAGGGTGCGGGCTCGGCTGCTACGTCCCCCGTGCCGCGGGATCAGAAGCCGTCTTTGTTGGTTTCCTCGGTATTGTCGAACTTGGTCGCGGCGTCACGCAGGCCCTTCGAGTACTGCTCCAGCATCGTCGCCTTCGACTGAATCGCCTTCTGCAGATCAGGGTTGCGCGCGTTGTATCCGCTCTGCCCGTCCGCGAACTTGTCACCGTACTCGTCGTGGCCCCAGCAGCCGTCGTGAGCTTCCGCGGCCGCCTTCACTGTGTCGAGGATGCCGGTGATCTTGGCGGACATACTGTCGAGTCCATCTGCCACAGAACGCATCCCGGCGACTTCGACCTCTACCTTTTTCCCCATGTCATCCCCCGTAGTGAGCATTCGGGCAAAACTGAGCCCGATCTTATACACGGTGGTCGCGGTACGCCATCGAGAGGCATCTCAGGAGGACCTTGGCAACCCCTACTCGGCGATGCCTGCCAAGATCAGCTGGTAGTAGGAGCTGTCGACATCGAAGTTGTCTCCGGACAGGGTCCGGGACAACAGTGCTCGTGTCACCCTGCCGGTTTCCGCCGCGGCTATCAGGGCCGTGAGCCAGGATGAGGCCTTGTCGTCGACAATCTGCGTGAGTACGTCGAAGACGGAGTCGCTGCTCCATACACCGGGAAGTGCGTCCCGTAGGCCGCTCACCGGCGGGGATTCACCTCGGTACCAGGTGTTTCCATCCCACCAGTAGCAAAACGACAGCAGACCGTTGCTGGTTCTGGGGCTCAAGACCGGATCGGCCACCCATTCCGGAGCGCCACGAAAGAACTGCGGCATCGGTGCGCCACCGTTGTAGACGGCGTCCAGCGATGGTGCGTTCCAGACTCCGCCAGAGAGTACGGCTCGTCCATGCGGCAGGCGATGCACGGTGGAGCCGCTTCGGGTAGACCCTTCGAACCAGCCCAGTGCGCTCGTAATTCGCGGCCCTCGTGGGGATTTGGCGGCGACGAACGCGGCGGAGATCACGGCCCAACGCGCCCAGAGGACTGGAAAGGGCGGTAGTCCTTCCTCCGCTGGAACCTCGATCGCACCAGTCGTGCCGCCGGCTTGGGCATCCGCGAATGCCTGGCGAGGTGTCCGTATCTGCCGATCTTCGTGCCCGATGTAGGCGGCCAACCAGATCGGTAGTTTGCGACGTGGGTATACCTGCAAGTCCGCTACGTACGCCGCGGCTGGAAAGAGCTGGTGATCCGGGAAAGGCTCGACACCGTAGTCATATTCGATCTCCGCCCCACCGGACCGTGTGACAGTGGCCAGAAAGCGCCACCACGGACCCTCGGCCGACTCCGCGCCTTGATGCCGAAGTTTCCGCAACAACTCCACGACACGGGCCGTGAGCGATACCGGCACAGCTCTCTGCCCATCCGACGCGACGACCTGCGCGGCTTCGTCACTGACTGTCATGGCGATCGCCGCATCCAGCCGGTCCCAGCCCGCCGGAATCAGAGTGAGGAGCTCACCGACAACCTGCTCGGCCAAGCGACCCGGGGCGTTTCCTGGCGCGGCCGTCGTGGCCGATGCTCCCATCCGGAACCCCACGTCCGGCGATTCCGCAGTCGAATTGTCCTGACTCACAATGTCCTCGATATCCACCCCATCGAACTCCCAGTCCGCCCGAATCTAGCGGAATCCCCGCCGCAGAGTTCCTGGCCCCCCGAGGTGGCCTCCTCAGCGGTTGCGGGCGAACTCACCTCATCGGAGTGGGCTGGGGGTTGAGGGTTCTGGCCCGAGGAGTCCGATGCCGAGTGCGCCAGCGATCGCGGACAGTGCGCTGGCGGCCATGAGCAACCAAGCGCTGAGACCGAGATTGCCGATGTCACCGTTGTTGAGGAACTCGTGCGAAGAGGTCTCTAGGACAGCGGTGAGCGCAACACTCCGGATGCAGTCGACGGGTAGTTGAAATGCCATGCCGACATCGAATACGTGCCAGACAGTCCAGGCTCTGTCGGATCGTGCCACTGGTCAGGTATCGAGCCGACAACAGCCATGGTGGACGCGATCAGCAGAAGTCCGCCCACGGCGACGGCACCGGACCGACTTCGCATCGGACCGAGCGGGCTCCCTGTACCGGTCACGCCGAATACCGTTGCCGTAGAAGCGATCATGGCTGCCACGATCAACAGCCAGTAGCCCAGATGACGGACGATGAGCTCATTGGATGACTTCATGTACGACTCGGCCGCGAATAACGTCGTCACCGTTGTTCCGACGATCAGGCCGGACGCGGCGCTCGCAAACCGCGCGACCGCCGTGCTCGTAGCAGGGCGCGCGACGACAAGTAGGCCTGCCACGAGTGCAATCACACCCGAGAGCACCAGTGCTACGCCGACGAGTTGCTCGTAGGTTTTCGCATGCTGCGCGCTATCCGAATGGATCTGCCATGGAGTCCAGTGACGTGCCGGATACGACATGCGAGTACTGGCGATTTCAGTGTAGGCCGCCGCGAGGGTGACTATTGCACCGAGGACCAGCAGGCCGCCCCACACGTGGCGAGAGACGTTGCCGGCGCGGCGAAGTTCGCGAGTCTGCGTTGTAGGACTCGCGGTAGCCGAGGCGGCTGTCGGTTGGCCGGAGTTCGAGGATGAGCAGCCGGGTAGGGTCGCCACCGTAATTGCTCCGAGGGCAGTACAAGCTAGATACTTCACTGGTTGAGATCTCTTCTCCCGGGAGAGCGTTCGAGCCGGACGGTTACCTAGTTCCGGACGCTCGATCGGGGTGTAGACGAGGTCGATCAAGCACCGGGCCACTGGGCTGCCGGATGCATCTGAGGCTGCGCAGGCATTGCCGGTATCTGGGTGCTCTTCTCGCCCCCACCCGCGAGTGCACCGCCAGTCAATACCAAACCGCCGACGAACAAAGCGGCGCCGATCATCACGACGTCGGTGATGAGTTCGCCCGAGCGCTCGAAGGCCGGCAAGGTGTCCTCACCACGGGTCCAGTTGTGCCCGTCCCACGTACCCCATGTGCAATCCTGCAAGGCGGGGTTGTGCTGGTTCGCCTGACAGGTCAAGCCTAAAATCGTTCGTGCGGAGTCGTCGCGCAGATCGTGCTGGGCCATGTAGCCGAGACACATCATCACAGCCCCGGCTATGGCGACCAGCAGACCGAATATCCCTGCGGTAACCCTCATTCCGTCCCCTCCCTGCAACCACTACTCACGCATGCTCGAAACTCGGCCGTCAACGCGCTCCTGAGCCGGACACGTCGGCGCCGACATCGTAACGGCGGCCGCTGGGCAGCGCCGCCTGTGGAGGCTCCTCGCCGCCCCGAGGCCGGAATGAACGCGCCGTTCGCATGATCACCACCGGCTGACCGGAGTTCCCCACCAGTGGTACCGTCGGGCCGTGTCGTCACCGGGGGCCGGGCAGCGCAACGCGGTGGGGATGTAGAGGTAAGACGTTGGATTGCAAAGTGGTTGGACGGGGAGGAAGAACGTTTCATGGCAGATGACAACGCCTTCACCAATCTCAGAAACGACGGCGCGAAGGGTGTGTACTTCGACTCTGGGGCGGCCCAGACGATGGCGCAGCAAGCCGCGGACATGTTGACTGTCGTGAACGCGGCGCTCGCTCTGGTGCAACAGGAAAAGGATCTGCCACCGTTCAACCAGCGGACATCCGGGAAGATGCTCGCGGACAAATTCAACGCGGCCATGAAGCGGTTGGGTGGCACGGTTGCGACCGACCACCAAGAAGTCCTCACCAGTATGGGGGAGGCATTCGTGGCGGCGAACAAAGAGTACGCGGACGCCGATCAGACTTCGGCCGTCAACTTCGACCACAATGTGGGTGCCAGATTCAGCGGCATGCATGCGTCCACAGGGCAGCCGGGTTTGGCGACCTCCTCACTAGCCGCGCTGACGCAGCATGTCGATTCGGTCAGTCTGCCCGGGTGGGGCCAATCCCGTCGAGGGAACGTGTACGGGTGGTCCGGAACGTCGAAGGACGACTACTCCGACAAGCTCAACGCTGCTGATGGTCATGTAGGCACGAGTGAGGCGACCAATCTAAGCTCCCTTGCTCACGGAGCCGGAATTTCGTTGGACGGCAAGGCGATTACTCCCGAACCGGGCAGTCAGTATGGTTGGGACGACTTCCACAATCACTGGCAGTATATTCACGATTCCACAATTCTCGGCGACCTCGCGAAGAGCGCCCAGGATTGGAAGACCGCCGCTGCGTACATCAAAAGCCAAGCCGAGACTTTCACAACGACCAAGGATCAGTACCTGACGGGTTATCAGGGCGACACCTCGGTTGGTGACAAGGTTTGGGCTTCCGATGCTGCCAAGCAAGCTCGAGACGGTATTGGTCGCTATCTCGCCAATGTGAAGACGCTCACCGATTCCATGGAGTTGATGAGCGCAAATCTCGCAGTTGCCGAGGGATGGCTGAAGAAGCTTCAAAACTTTCTTCCGTACCAGAAGCTTGCCGACACCACCGAAATCATCACCGGCGGTGAGTCGGCCGTAGTCATGCCAATTTCTCAAGCTTCCGTCGACGAGGCGATGGCGGAGATGCGGCAGGCATGGGATGAGTGGTACGGCAACGGTGTCAAAGACTCCAGCGGCGCCGTACCCATCATTCCCGATCCCAAGGCGGCGGTTGTAGTGACGCCGCCGCAGCAGCAACAACAAGATCAGCAGCAACAGCAGCCCAGCGGGGGTCCGAACGGCAGTCCGGCTGGAAGTCCAACGGGTACTCCGCAGACTCAAACGCCGAACTTGGACGCCAATCCCACGCAGCCAACCGATCCGAACAACCCGACTACCGACAAGAACCCGACGAATACGGACACGACCCAGCAGACGCTTCAGACCCTGATCACGCAGGCTGGCACCGTTC
The DNA here is from genome assembly GCF_003626895.1 of Nocardia yunnanensis. GTDB lineage: Bacteria > Actinomycetota > Actinomycetes > Mycobacteriales > Mycobacteriaceae > Nocardia > Nocardia yunnanensis. The sequence goes on from NZ_CP032568.1 coordinate 5,389,221, forward strand.
TGCAATCGGGTATTACAGCCCTCGAGCAGGGTGTCGAGAAGGTCGCGTCAGCAGTTGAGCAAGGCTTGCAGACCACGCAGACGACAGCCAAGACCACCGAGCCCACGGATCTGCAGAACCAGCTGACCCAGCAGTTGCAGGACATGGGTTTGACGCCTAACGCCAACACCCCTGGCGGAACGCCAAGTGGTGGTAGCCCTTCGACCCCCACGGGTCTGGGTTCGCCGCAGACACCGAAGACTCAACTGTCGCCTCGGTCGTCCACACCGGAGGCCACGACCGAGACGGAATCGGAAACGACTACGACTTCGCGTGCCGGGCTGGCGAGTTCGTCCTCGTCGTCTTCCTCGACCGGATCGACCGGAGGCATGGGCGGGTCTCCGATGGCGGCCGGTTCGCAGCAGGGACAGGGTAAGGAGCACAAGCGGCCGCAGTTCCTCACAAATCTCGAGAATTTCGAGGAAGTACTGGGTGAGGTTCCCGCCGCCGTCACACCGGTGGCCGAGAAATGACTCGGACTTGGCGATTTACCGAAGCGGAGTTCTACGCCCTGTGGATGGATCGGACCGGGCAAGCTCCGCCGAAACCTTTCCTGTTCACTTCCCCGACACTGACCGCGGACGATTTCGAGGCCGAACAAAGGGAGGCGCGGGAGGGCTTGAGCGACAAGGCCGTCGGGGACTTCCACCTTGTTTTCGATGCCATGGCGAACCCGGATTTGTTCGTGACCGCGTATGGATGGGATGAACAGGATCCCTTCGGTACTGATTCGATGATCCGAGCGCGTGGCACACGCAAGGGGCCGAAAGGCTATCTGATCAGGCAATTGTCCGGAACGAGCTACTTCAGCCGTGGCGGATACACGATTACCGAATGTGATCCGATCCAGCTGGCGGACGAAATCGTGCGAGCTATGCCTTCTGTTGCGCGCGGTGGCCTCGGCGACATCGTAATGGCTTCTCACGAACAAGATATGGATCACGACTTCGGACGTTCGACTATCGCTGCTGCTCCGGACACCGCGGTGTCGCGATCGCGGGAATTTCTGGCCAGGCAAGTCGCGACCGCTGGGGAGATCCAGATCGTTCAAGGCCGATCGGTTTTCGGCCCCCGCGGCATCACCCGTCATACGGTGCGATTCCGGGATTTGCAAGGTGATGGCCGCTATGTCGTGACCGAGAATCCCGAGCGGGCGCTAGCTGTGGACGAGGCAAGGTTCATCTCGGTCCTCAACAACTATGTCGCCGCCGTCGTTCAGACGATCCGAGACGAACGCGGATGAGCGGCACCTCGGCACAAATCGAGTGGCTTCGACGACTGTCGTATGGTACTCATACGCATAGCTAACTGGGAGGGAGTTCGGCATGACTGAGTCGGGGGCGGCCAGTTTTGGCTCTGGTGAGGGGGATTGGGCCTCGCTGGTTGTTGCGAACACGTCTGGGTCGATTCGGGTTCGGGCTACGAACCAGGGGTTGCCGTTGGCGGTCAAGGTGGAAACGGCTGAGTTGCATCGGGATCCGTCTCAGCTTGCCAATGAGGTGTTGCGCCTGTGCCAGAAGGCGGCCAACCGTGCTGGCCTCGCGTTGCGGAAGCAGCTGGAAGGGGATGGGCTTGATGCGGAGAGTATCGCTCGCGCCAAGCTGCCCACCGAGGCTGATGTTGCTCGACAGGAAATCGTCGAGGAGCAGGACTACGATACTGAGCCGCAGAGTTGGCTCAGGTCGGTGTGAGAGGGGGAGCCTTGGTTTCGTCGATGGATGAGCTGCAGGAGCAGGTTCGGCGGCAGCTGTATCGGTTTCAGGATCTGGCCGAGCAGATGGCCGCGGTTCGGGGGCGGGAGACGTCCGAGGACGGGGCTGTGACAGCGGAGGTCGACGGGAACGGGGCGCTCGAGGATTTGCAGTTCAGCAGCGCTGTGTCGCGGATGACGCCGGCGGAGTTCGAGAAGGTCGTGGTGGCGACCGCGGCGCAGGCGGCGCGGCGGGCGTTCGAGCGGCGGGCCGAGATCGTCAACCGGTTCAATGACGAGATGGCCGAACAGGCCTGATTGTTTACAGAACTTTGCGCCAGAGTTTGCACCTCGCGGTCTGGCCCAAGGGAATTCGTACTTGTAGTCTGGGCAAGATCATAGGTAGTGGGAGGGACACTCATGACCGATCACGTTGCGGCGGATTTTCCGCCGATCCTGGCGTACGGAACTCAGAAGGCGGGGATCGCGGCGCAGGTCGCGGGGTCGGCCGCGGCCGATGTGGCGACCGCGCTCGCGCAGGCGGTGCCCACGTTCGGGCTGATCGGGCAGGAGTTCCTCGCTGCCTTCGCGGTCGCGCAGGGCAACTTCCTGATGTCGTCGGCGGAAATCGCTGCGGTGCACGCGAAGACGGCGACCGCGGCGTATGCGGCCGTCGGCGCCTACAGCACCAATGAGATCACTTCTGCGGCGAGCTTCCTGTCGACGCTGTGACCACTCCGTCCAATCCGACGGTGCTGGACGAGCTGCGTAGCAGTCCCATCGGTCCTTACCTCGATACGCCGGTCACGGATGTACTGAGCAACCTGGGACTGCCGCAGTTGCCGCAGCTTCCGTCCATCACGCTGCCGGATCTGTCGGGGCTGCAGCTGCCCACGCTGCCGACCATCGATCTGACATCGTTGATCTCGCCGGTCACCAGCCTGCTGCAGTCGTTCGGAAGCGGGATCAGCAGCAGCGGCTTGAATCCGGCGACGATTCTGACATCGCTGGTGAGCGCGCTGACATCGGCTGTGTCGCAAAGCAAGTCCGCGACCAGCACGGTGATGAACAGCTGGACCGGTGACGCGGCGACGGCCGCGCAGGACACCAGCAACGTCGTCGAGGGGCAGAGCCTCCAGGTGGCCGCGCAGGGGACCCAGCAGCACGGGATCCTGCTGGGCGCGCAGGCCATCGTGGCCGAGGGCTACGCCGAAATGAGTGCTCTCATCGCGCAATTCATCGCGCAGGTGAGTGCGGCGACCGCGCTGCTGGTGACGCCGGCGGGTATCCCGTGGCTGATCGAGACCGCGACCACGACGATCAGCTCGGGTATGGCGATCGCGGCCAAGACCAGCGCTCAGCTGGCGGGCAGCACCGCCGAGATCGTCGCGGCCGGAGAGAAGATCCTGATCGCGGGCGCGCCGATCGCGTCCAACATCGAATCGCTGGTGAGCATGGTGGGCACCGCGCTGCAGCCGGTGACGAGCGCACTGCCCACGGCCGCAGCCGATTTGGCGCAGAAGGGCGCGTCGGTCGTATCGACCGGCGTCAGCGATATCAGCTCGGCGCTGAGCAGCAGCAACAACAGCAATTCGAACACCAACACCGACACCAAGACGAACAACAAGACCAACCAGCCGACGGTCACCGACACCAAGACCGACGAGAAGAAGACCGACAGCCCGGACACCACCAAGACCGACGGTGGCGGTGGCACCCCGATGAGCACCGTGTTCGGTGGCGTGCCCACCAGCACGACACCGGCTACGACGTTGGGTACCAGCCGGATTCCCACCGGCGAGGTCAGCAGCACCGGCAGCGGCATCCCGAAGACCACCACCGAGGTCAACGGCCGCAGCACCGCCACCACCTCGCCCAGCATGGGCGCCGCGGGCGCGGCGGGCCGTGCCGGAGCCGCCGACGAGGAGTCGACCTCGGATCGCTCGGGTCTGGTCACCGCTGCGCACGGCGACGAGGTGATCGGCGCCATCGAGGGCGTAGTCCAGCCGGTGGTCGGCGCGATCGAAGCCATCGAAGAGCCGCCGGACAAGGCGCTCACGCTCTGAGACGAACAGCCAGGGGTAACAGGAGGAATGGCATGAGCATCAACGCATTCGACGGACTGCGCTTCGACGCGTCGACCGCGCGCGACGCCGCGGCCCAGCTGGACGCGCTGGCCGACCGCATCGCCAACGGGCTCGGCGTCGAGCAGGTCAAGCTCGACTTCGCGCCCGCCGGCGCCGACGAGGTGTCGCAGCGCGCCGCGCAGACCCTCAGCTCGGTGGCGGCGTCCTTCGTGGCCTCCGGCGGCGACGGGGTCACCGAGCTGCGCAACCTGGCCGCGACGCTGCGCAGCCAGTTCGACGCCTTCGGACAGGTCGAGGAGCAGTCCGTCCTCGGCTTCGCGGGCTGAGCGGAGACGCATCTCGATGCTGGAACCGACGAAACCCGGCTTCACCGAGACGGTTTGGGAATCCCGGCCGCCGGAGCAGTTGGCGCGTGACCTGGTGACGGGCGCGGGCGCGGTGCCCGCCGCCGAGGCCGGTCTCGCGTGGACGCGGTTGAGCGTGGGTTTCGCGGCCGCCGCCCTCGAGTACGAGCGGATCCTCGTAATCCTGGACAACGCTTGGGAATCCAAGAACAGCGGACCCTTCATCGAACGCATCAAGGCGCTGCGGGATTGGCTCGCAGCCTCGGCCTCGGCCGCCGCCGGCAACGCGACGCAGGCTGAATCACACGCCGCTGCATACGAACTCGCGAAGCTGACCATGCCCGATGTCGACGAGGTCGAGAAGCTCAAGGACGTCCAGCAGTTGTTCGGTCAACTGGGGCCGGCCATCGGCCCGTTGCTGCTGGGCGGAATGGCCGCCGCCGACACCGACGCCGAGAAGGCGAAAGCCGAAGCGGCGCGGGTGATGCGGACCTACGAGGCCGCCACCGAATCGCTGGCCAAGCCGTGGGAGCATCAGGCCCCGCCGCAGGTGACCGCCGGACTGACGCCCACCGAGCCGACGCCGGCCACGCCGGTGCAGACTCCGGAGGGCCCGACCCCGGTGATGCCCGCGATGCCGACCCTGTCGCTCGATTCGTTCGATCTGAGGCCGATGCCGCTGTCGCAGTTCCGCGCGACGACGACGGTTCAGGAGAACGAGACCACCGCGCAACGCGTTGTGACAGAACCGGTCACGGTCCAGCAGACCGGCACGGCAATGGCGCCCACCGCCATGGGGGCGGGAGGCCAGGACGGCGACGAGGAGCACGTCCCGCGCGCCGGACTGGTGGGCGCGCCCACCAGCGACGCCGAGCTGGGCCTCACCTCCGGCATGCAGGTCGCGCCCGCCGTGCTGGGCGGGGTCGACCCGGCCGCGCAGCGAGTCCCGGTCGACATCGCCTTCAACGCCGGCAGCACCGGATCGGAAAGTGCCACCGGTGCAACGACTTCCGGTGGCAGAGCGGAGGGTGCGTCGTGACGACCCTCACCAACGACAGCATGATCGCCCTCGCCGGACACCTCGGTGTGCAGACCCTGCCCCTGGTGCTATCCGTTGGACCGCAACAGGATTCGTACCAGGAGTGGGAACTGGCTCAGGAATCGGCCCGTAAGGACCTGCGTGCCCGCCGCATCGTGGACGCCCACGGTGATGTCGACACCGACACCGCCACAGCACTTTTCGCCCTGGCGCAGCCCGACCGCGAACTCGCCATGCGCGCCCAGACCGCCGACGGCCCCCTCCGCGTTTGCGTCGTCCGCCGCGCCGAACACCACGCGGTCGCCCTGCGCCGCGGCGACACCCTCGACATCCACCCGCTGTGGTCCGACGGCTCCGGCGAATCCCTCGCCCGCCCGCTGCTCGACGCGCTGGGCCCCTGCCCGGCCGCCGACTTGGCCGCCTTCAGCGCCGAGTCCGCCGACCTGGCCGAACGCCTCGACGCCGCGGAGACTTCCGCGGACTACGCCAACACCGTCTACAACCTGGGTCTGCCGGACACCGACGCGACCGCCTACGGCCTCGCGCTGTCCGCCACCCACACCCACGCCGAAATCGTGGCTTACGCCTACGCCGACGGCCGCACAGACCGATCGCCCGGAGCCGTCGCGGTCTACGACACCGCACGGGGCCGCATAGTGGCCGCACCGGGGGTCGCCCCGGACCAGCAACTCTGGTCCACGCTGACACCGGGCAGTGATCACCGTATCGCGCAGTCGATTTCAGCTTTGATCGACTCGCTGCCTGGGGGGAGGTGGCTGTCGTGAGTCGCGTGTGACCCACCTGCAGCTAGTCAACCCGAACCGGTGATGCACTGCGCATCGCCTATCCATCCCAAGAAGAAGGCAAGGTACAGACGATGGCCGGATCAATCTCCAATGACGCGGCAGTTGCCAAGGCCGCGCAGAGCCACATGGCCGACGTGGTGGCGTCCGTGAAGGACATCCTGCGCAAGATCACCGACCGCGTGGACTCGTCCAAGGACAGCTTCTCGGGTGACGCTGCCGATGCGTTCAAGGCGGCGGCGATCGCGTGGGACGACGAGGCCGTGAAGCTCAATGCGGCCCTTGATGAATTCGAGAAGAAGGTCGGCGCGGGTACCGACGTCTTCAGCAACGTGGACATCTCCAACAAGGACGACTTCACGAAGGCTCTGACCAACCTCGGTTAGTCGACCGACGCTCACCCGACTCTCATACACTGCAAAGGAATAGACATGCTTTACGACAGCGCCGGAATGACAGCCCTCGTGTCGGATCTCCGACAGTTCCACAAGGATCTCGTCGCCGTTGCAGGTGACGGCCAGTCCAAGATCGATACCTCCAGCGACCTCGGCCAGGCCGTTGAGAAGCTCAAGTCGGCGTGGTCCAACCCGAACAGCGGTGCCCAGAACGGCGCGCTGGAAGGTGTTGAGGCGGCGAAGTCCGACTGGGACAACGCGTACGCCGAGAAGTGCCTGACGACTTTGGACGCCGTTGCTACTGCGGTGGAGAGCGCGCTGCACAACGCGCTCTACGCGGACAACAAGGTCAAGGGCAGCTTCTCGTAACGAGGACGTCGGTGCCGATCCGACAGCGCACGCCTCCTGCCAGGAGGGGTGCGCTGTCATCGGTAGACCCCCAGTAACCTACGCCAGTAGTTCACGGCTCGACGGAGGATAGAAGTTAGTGCCAGCCCAATTGACCACTCGTGCCCAGGTCAATGGGTACCGCTTTCTCCTGCGTCGTCTCGACCACGCGCTGATCCGGCGCGATGTCCGGATGCTGCACGACCCCATGCGGTCGCAGTTCCGATCACTCATGGTCGGCGCGGTTCTCGGAGTACTCGTCGTCGCGGGTGCGGCGATCATGGCCTTCATCCGTCCACAGGGTTCCATCGGCAACGCGAATATCGTGATGGGCAAGGACAGTGGCGCCATCTACGTCGTCGTGCGGGACAAGGACGACAAAAACAAGATCACGCTGTACCCGTCGTTGAATCTCGCCTCAGCGCGGCTGCTCGCTGCATCGAATGAGTCGCCGACCTCGGTCAAGGACAGCAAACTCAACTCTGTTCCCCGCGGCCCGATTCGCGGAATCCCCGGCGTACCAGCCGCACTGCCTGGAAGTCGCCAAGGCAGCCGATCCCAGTGGACTTTGTGCGACAGGGTGCCGCTGTCGGCATCCGGTGGATCGGCGTCATCGACAGGGGCGGAGACCGAGATCCTCGCCGGGAGCTTGGAACTCAACGACCACGTCAAAGTGGCCGATCAAAAAACCGCGGTGCTGGCCAAGAAGACCGACGATCAGAAGAAGGACCACACCTATCTGATCTACGACGGCAAGATCGCCGAGGTCAATCCGCAGAACGACCCCGCAACTCAGAGCGCCCTCGCACAGGTGCTCGATCTGTCTACCGCGCGCCCGATCTCGTCCAATCTGGTCGGCGCGCCGGTTCCCGTGCCGCCTCTGGTCGCTCCGACGATCCCGCACGCCGGCGAGAACAACGGTCCGGGACGGCTGAGCACCGTGAAGGTCGGCAGCATCATCCAGGTCGCGGCGATGGACGGCTCGGGCAAATCGGACCTATATGTCGTGCTGGACAACGCCATTCAGCGTGTCTCACTGTTCACCGCTCAGTTCATCACCTACGCGAACTCGAAGAATCAGAGCATCGAAGGCTTCACCAATGTGACGCCCGACATGATCGCCGGAATTCAGCAGAAGCACGGTAACGACAAGAGCGACCCGGGACTGCCCGTTGATGACTTCCCGGCAGTCTCACCGAAGATCATCTCCGCGTCGGAGAACCCTGTCGCCTGTGTGACCTGGGCGAAGAAGGACGGTTTCGGCAAGGATCAGTCCGACTCCACCGAGAGCCCCTCGGACTGGGCCACTGTGCAACTGGTGCTCGGCACCCGCTATCCACTGAGCGACTCACAGGCACCGGTCACCTTGGCCACTGCGGACGGCTCCGCCGGTGACCGCGTCGACAGGGTCTTCGTAGCACCGACGACCGGCGAGTTCGTGCAGACGACAGACGTCAAGCCAGGCAGCCAGAAGCGCGACGGTCTTTACTACATTGCAGACAACGGAATTCGGTACAGCATCCCGGACGCCAAGACAGCAGCGATCCTGGGACTGGAGACCAAACCCCGCCTGGCCCCGTACTCGATTGTGGGCGCCCTGCTTCCCGGCCCGACCCTGTCGGTTGACGATGCGCAGAAGAGCTGGGACACCTTGCCGCCCAAGTGCGACAAGGCGTGCGGTTGATCAACGATCCAGTTGGCCAGGGCTCCTGCTTCTTTGATTCCGAATGGTCTTGTTTGTCCGTCCGGTGCTAGGTTGTGCTGTGCCCGAGCGGTGCCCGGCACCGCCGACGGCGTAGCTCGGAGTTCGGTTTCTGGAGGGTCCGCCGAGAGCGTGCGGGGTGGCCTTGGAGGGGGATATGCGGTTCAGGCTGAAGAGAGCCGCCGCGGCAGCGGTCGGGCTCGTTGTGCTGGCCGGGGTTGCGGCCTGTGGTGGCAGTGGAGATACACCGGATTACGGACCCTATTCTGGCAAGCCGAGTACACCGGATTTCGATCAGAGGCCCAGCAAAGCCCGGGGCATTCTCGCTGAATCCTTACGACTGGGCGAACGCATCATGTATGCGACGGACATAGATCCGGATATCAGGATGGGACGGGGCGGAGGCGTTTTCGCCAACTATCTCGGCCTCGACGATTCGGTGATCTCCGGACCGGAGGTGCGCGCTGCCAAGAGTCACGACCCGCTCGCAGCCTTCGGGGCGTTGGCGGCGAACCAGTCCTACGCGGACTATACGGCCGGTAAGCCACAGAAGTTCCTGGCGATGTCGCTGATCGAGTTTCCCGACGACGCGGCGGCGAGTGCGGCGGCAGCCGACATGGATCGGGCCGACTTCACGGCGAACGCCGACAACGCGCCCGTGGCTGTCGATGCCTTCCCGTCCGCCATCAGCCATTGGCGTCCAGGCATTCCCACACTTGGGAGCGTCATGGCCTACAAGTCGCTGGTTATCCGGGTGTATGTCGAGGCGCTGGACCCTGACCTCGGAAAACTGGTCGACATGGTTACCCGGTCGTACCGGCGGCAGATCGATCTGCTCGCGAACTACACACCAACATCGCCGGTGGATCTGCCCAAGCTGCAACTGGATCCGGACAAACTGCTGTCCCGGACGGTGCTGACCGAGGACCCCACGCCGGCCGCCATGAAGTTCGCAGTCTGGGGAACACACGCCTTTTCCGCGCTTTTGGGCAAACCGGCGGAGGACGCCAAGACCAACGCCGATCGCGGCCTCACTGCGGTGGCTATCTCCTTCAACAAGCGGCTGTACAAGCTGCGCGATTCCACCGCGGCCAAGAGCTACGCGAAGTTTCTCGACGAGGATCCCTCCGGCCCAGCATACGCTCCGATCAACGGCGTATCCGGACTGTCCGATGTCAGCTGCCGTCAGCGCTCCAAGCCTGGGACGGATTCGGTGGAAGCCAGACGTTTTCGCTGCATAATCACGCGTGGTGAGTACGTGGCGATGGTGTACAGCAATACCGATACCGATGTGCGGCAACTGGCAGGTGCGCAGTATTCGGTCATGGGGGCTACGGCATGAAGGCGTTGACACCGCAGGACCCGAAGTGGCTGGGGCGCAATCGCACCATTGCGGTCATCGGTAGGGGCGGCATGGGTCGAGTACTGCTGGGCCGCACTCCGACCGGACGATTGGTGGCGATCAAGCAGATTCACCCGCACCTGGCCGGAGATCCACAATTCCGAGACCGTTTCGCTCGCGAAGTGGACGCATGTCGGCAGCTCACCGGTGCCTACACAGCCTCGGTGATCGACAGCGACACGGAGTCCGACAATCCTTGGCTGGCCACCGAGTACATCAATGGACCCGATCTCAAGACGGTCATCGACGAGTGCGGGCCATTGAGCCTCGGTGGGCTGCGGCTGCTCGCCACCGGGTTGGCGTCGGCACTGCTGGAGATCCACCGTGCCGGGCTATTGCATCGAGATCTCAAGCCGGGCAATGTTCTTCTGACAGGTGAAGGCCCCCGGATCATCGACTTCGGTATTGCCCGTGCACTCGACAGCGAAGCGCTGACAGCTACCGGAACAGTCCTGGGCTCTCCGGCATACATGTCGCCCGAGCAGGCCGAGGGGCGACCTCTCACGGCTGCCGCGGATGTGTATTCGGTCGGTGCGATTCTGGCCATGGCGGCGACTGGTTCCAGTCCGTTCCCGGGAGTTTCGACACCGCAGGTTCTCTACAGCGTTATTCATTCCGCGCCCAAAACCGAGGGGGTGCCGCTAGCGCTGCGGGAGCTGGTGGACGCTTGTTTGTCGAAGGATCCGGCGCGGAGGCCGACAGCGGAACAACTACTGGATGGGGCGAGCCGGATTCAGCCCGAGCCTGTGTGGCCCGCTGCCGTGACGACCCGGATTGACGCGCACCGTGCCGATTCCGACTGGTGGGTCCAGACCTCCGAAAGGGAGTCGAGGCTCGAGGAGGAGGTGGAACAGGCCAAGTCCAATCGACGCAGAATGCTGAAACGGGTCGCGGCGGCCGCGGCGACCCTTGTGGTGCTCGGAGCGGGAATGTTCGGTGTTCACGAAATGTCCCTGCAGGACGGGCATTCACAGCCGATGACCGATCCCTCGTTGACGGTCACAACCATGGAGCTACAGCAACTCGACACCTGCAAGGTGCTCGATCTTGTGACCCCAAAGCTCGGAACGCGGAACAAGGCTCCGAGCGTGGGATACAGCGGCTGCTCGGTTTGGGTGACAGACGAGGATAATCACTCGATCAGTGTGGAACTTGAAAACTTCACCTCGGCAGACGAAGTGGAGCAGAACACTGAGCCCACCGGACAGACTGCGGGCTGGGTACCGATTCTCAAGAGCAGGTACGGGGGCGGATGTGACCGCTCTGTCCTCACGCAGAGCGGTGGCCACAGCGCCCTGAAGGTCTCCACCTACGCACCCCAGGGCCCTGCCAACTGCTCGATGGCAGACAAAGCGATCACGGCCGTCGTGCAGCAGCTCACCGTCTATGTGCCGCAGCTGAAGCTTGCGCAGAACTCGATTCTGCGTGTCGACCCGTGCTCATTGCTGGACCCGACGCTCGCGGGCGGCCTCGCGGGTGATCCCGCCCGGCGCGGGCGCGGAGCGGGGGACTGCTTCTACGAAGGCAGCACCGGAACAGTCGAAGTCACACTGCAGGATGTCAGCCGCGTCGACAACGACAACAAGCGATACCAGGCTGTTCAGATCGGCCAAACCACGGCCTATATCGAGAAGCTCTGGTTGAACGCCTCGAATGGCAACTGTGAAGTGGTCTACCAGCCCCGCCTGACTACCGGCGACAATGCCGAAATCGTCAGGACCCGGATCAGTGACTGGGGAACGGCCGACACAGGTGCGTGCGACCAGGCCAAGAAGCTAATGGCCGATGTGCTCCCGAGGCTGCCGAAGTAATGACGGTCAAGCCACTCGATCCCGCCGAGTCCCGAGTCATCGGCCGCTATCGAGTTCTGGGACTGCTGGGTTCGGGCGGAATGGGCCGGGTATTGCTCGGCATCGGGCCCGACGGGCGCTTCGTAGCAATCAAGCAGATTCATCAGCACCTGCTGGGTGAGCACGAATATCGGGCACGGTTCCGTCGTGAGGTCAGCGCGAGTACTCGGGTGTCGGGCGCGTTCACCGCTCCGGTGGTCGACTTCGATGTCGACAGTGGAAATCCCTGGCTGGCTTCGTTATTCGTGGTCGGACTGCCGCTGGACAAGGTGGTGTCCGAGTACGGGCCGCTGCCAGTATCTGCAGTCAAGGCGCTGGCCGCCGGTTTGGCGGTGGCGCTGCAGGACATTCACCGGCTGGGCCTTGTGCATCGAGACCTCAAGCCTGCCAATGTAATGCTCACGGCCGAGGGCCCGCGAGTGATCGACTTCGGAATCGCGCAACTGCACGAGAACCCAAGTGGGTTGACCGAAACCGGTTCCGCTCTTGGTTCTCCCGCCTATATGTCACCGGAACAGGCGTCGGCGGAGCCGATCACACCAGCCAGCGATGTTTTCTCTCTGGGTGCGCTACTGGCCATGGCGGCGACAGGGCAGAGCCCCTTCGCCGCCCCTTCCATGGCGTACACGCTGTTCAATATCGTGCACACGGAACCGGATCTGGGTCAGATGGCGCCGGAGCTGCGCTATCTGATTGCCCCCCTACTGGCCAAGAAGCCAGAGCTTCGCCCTACTCCGTCGCAGCTGCTGGACCAGATCGGATGGTTGCCGGATGGTGCCGCACCCTGGCCGGCGCCGGTTCATGCTGAAATCCAAAGGCAGTTCGCCGCACTCACCGCTCTGACTGCGAATCCCGACGCGACCGTCATTGTCTCGGGCACCGGATACCAAACCGCCGCCATCGGCACAGGATTCGGCCTAGCCGATGTACCAGGTTCGGATAAGGCCAAGTCACGACGACGTACAGCTCGGCGCGTGGGTTTGGCCGCGCTCGCGGTGCTGCTTTTGGTCGCGGGTGCGATCACCTGGATACGACTGTCGGACAAGCCAGCCGGACCGTCGGCCGCGGACTCGATGCTCACCAAATTGCGCAATGCCGACGCCTGTTTATGGCTCCAGCAGTCCATGCGGAGCTCAGTCCCGCCGGATTCGGGTTGGCCCAGCGATGTTTCAACGTGGACAACCGACACCTATCTCGGTTGGGAGTGCGCGGCGAGTACGGCAGGCCAGAGCCTGCAGGTCAAACCCGGAGCAACGACGGATGTGCTCCAAGGGACCGGGCGCAGCATCGACGGCGTACCTATTCTGAGCTACGGCGGCGACGGCAGCTTCGACTGCGAACGGGGCGTCGATCTTTCCGGCTCGAACCAGAAGTGGGGCATTGTCGTCTCTATGTACAAATCGGCCAACTGCGATCTTGCTGAGAAGGTTCTGACACGGCTGGTCGCGACCCGCAACGCGCCGCCGCAGCGGTCCGATGCCGTATCGCTGGGCCGAATTGATCCGTGCGGGTTGGTTTCCGACAAGCGGTTGAACGATACGGTGGGTCCGGTCGCGGCCAAGCCTACGGATGTCTCCGCGCATACTTGCCACTGGCACGGAACGTCCGAGGTGAAGCTTCAGCTGAACTTCGAGAAAGCGAATGAGGTCAGCACGAACGCGCCGATCGATCTCGGCAATGGCATCACAGCGATCCCGCACAACCATGTCGTGAACACCATCTGCGCGCTCGAATATCCCTACCGCTCTGTCGGCGACAAGGTCGAACTTGTCAGCCTGGAACTGCAAAGCGGAGGCGATGGCGACGACGCGCTCTACCAGACGATCTGCACCGCAACGAAATCCATCATGCAGGAGATCGTCGGTAACCTGCCGCGAAAGTGAGTCGCTGTGGTGATCTGTGTCAGGGTTGCCATATCCGACTGCGTAGGAACGCATCCCATTGCGAGCCTTCGAAGAACAGCTCTGGACCACCAGGGTCCTTCGAGTCACGCACGCCGACCCCACCATGATCGTGGCAGACCTCTACGCACGCGTTCGAGGCTTCGCTTCGCCTGGACTTGTACCACTGTCGGACAGGTGGTTTGCTCACGCCGCATACTCCTTCGCCACCCTGAGCACCATGGATCTGGTGTCGTCTTCACTCAACGCTACCGTCCGCACAGCGATGATCGCCTCGCGATAACGTTCGATCACGTCGGCTTGCTCGTGATACAGCGCGCCGATCGCGCCTTCGAGGTAGACAACCGGTGGCTCGGCCAGGTGCCCCTCCAGACGGGTGAATTCGAGCAGCGTGAACGACTGAATCGCAAGGCCGCGGTGTGGACCGACATCGAACGGAACAACGCGGATACTGAGGTTGTCCCGTTCACTCATCTCGGCAAGCCAACGCATCTGCCCGGCCATTACGTCCGACGAGGCGGGACGATGTCGCAAGACCGCTTCGGACAGAAGGACTTCCATGCTGAAGTTGGGGTCGTCCAATCGGGTTTGCCTGCGTTCCATCAGCTCGATCCGACGCTCGGTGTTGACAATGGAGAGATGCGGCGCATCCAGCTTGGCGATAGCGCGACGGTAGTCCGCGGTCTGCAAGAGGCCGTGCACCATAACCAACTGGTGCGTGGTGATGTGATCGGCGGTGGCTTCCAACCGCAGATAGTGCGGGAAATTCGCACGCAGTTGGTCGGTGTACGGCTGCCAAAATCCCTTCGAATTGCCTTGAAGTTTAGCGGCTTTCGTCTGTTCCCTGACTTCTGACCACATATTGAGCGCCTCTGTCCGGCTGCTCTCGTCCGCTCCATAGAAGTCGAGCAGACATTTCAACTGCATCGTGGTGATCTTCGTCAGCAGGCCTTCTTCCAGCCGAACGATGGTCATCCGAGAGGTCTCGGCCTGTAGCCCGGCCGCCAGTGCTGTCTTATTTGCCCTAGTCCGCATTTCGCGCAGGTAGTTTCCGAATGCCCTGCGAGAGACCGTCGATCCGGCCATTACCTAGCCTCGCTATCTACGGATTGCTCATGGTGTGCATGCCCAGGGTGAGCGGGCTCACTGTGGGCATCCATCATATTTCGTGTGCTGCACGCCATGTGCGGTTTTTTCGGCAGATCCGGGTGTCTACTTGGTGTCGGCGACAGCGCGCAGCCGCCGGAAATCAAACCAAGATCAGCTATACGCATTCGGAGGGATGTCGTAATGCACTGGGACACCTGGGCGCTGCTGTCGATTCTGGGCCTCTGCGCCGTCGTGATCTGCTGGTCCGTGTGGGGCTTCTACGCGGACGGCCATTCGGGAAGTCATGGCCCCCTTCGTCTTCCACTCGCCGGCGGCGGCTTTCTCGAGGTTCCGCATCCGCCCGGCCGCGCCGTCGGAAGACACCGCCCTCGGGGCCGGAGGTGATCGGGTCATGAATCCCGCCGAGGTCGCGGTCCTGGCCGCGCTGCATCCCGACCACACGCTGACCGCGGCGGAGATCCGCCGCTCGTCGAGCTTGACCGGCTGGCGAACCCGGAATGCCCTCGCCGGCCTCGAATCCCGTGGCCTGATCCTGCCCAGCAGCCCGCGTGGCCGTTGGCGGATCAGCCCCCGCGGCCGAGTCGCACTGATGACGAAGGGAAAACGCTTCGCCTAGCACAGGTCAGCCGCCCCACTGTCTGATCCGTCGAGTGGCACACCTGGAGGGTGTTTCGGACATATCTCCGCCAAGGTGTGCCGCTGGGCGAATCACCTCACGCGCGGAGCACGGTGACGGCGCGGCCGGACGCGGTGTGAGCCTGGTGGAAG
The DNA here is from genome assembly GCF_003626895.1 of Nocardia yunnanensis. GTDB lineage: Bacteria > Actinomycetota > Actinomycetes > Mycobacteriales > Mycobacteriaceae > Nocardia > Nocardia yunnanensis. The sequence continues at coordinate 5,404,738 of NZ_CP032568.1, forward strand.
GCGGTCTGGTCGGCGATGGGGGCGGCCTGGGTGCGGCGGTCGAAGATCACCAGGACCCCGGTCGGCAGGCCGAGGCGGTCGAGGTAGCCATCGAGTTGAACGAGGCCCTGCGCCAAGGGATCCGGGCGGCCGTCGGCCCAGACCTTCAACTCCAGTGCCTCGCGTTGTTCCGCGCGTCGGCCTTCGGACTCCTCGTATGGCTGGCGCACCAGCAGGTCGATCCGACCTCGGCCAACGCCCACTTCACGGTCAACGTACCCCGCACCGTTGACGATTCGGTGCAGGTACGCCATCAACACCAGTTGCGCGGCGGCTTCGTGATAGTTGTCGCGGGCGGCGAGCACGTCGCCGTGTTGTATCCAGAACGCCGTGAATTCCCGCAGGAGGCGCGGGAAGTCGATCCGGCCGTCGGGGAAACGGAAGCTCGAGGGTTCCGCGGTGATCATCGACTCGGTGCGCTGACCGAGAACCCGGACGATGACCTCCTGGTAGATCGGATTCGCGAACCGCAGCTGCTTGCCCTGCGCGATCAGCCCCAGATCCCGCGTGTAGGACACATCGTCGTCGAAACTGGTGTCCAGGGCGGAGATTTCACCCGTTATGACGGGTTCGAGTACCCGTTGCACTCGTGGATCGGTCAATTTGTCGATCAGTGAATCGAGATGGGTGGCCCGCGCCAGGATCAGCCGCTCCTTGGCGGTCTCGACGTGGTCGAGAGTGATCGTGTCGCGCACCCGCATCTCGCCGATGATCTCCCAGGCGAGAGAGTTGACCAGCCACGGTTGACCCTGGGTGTAGTCGAAGGCGAGATCGATGGCCTTGTCGTCGAACTCTTGCCCGGTTTCGGTGGTGTGCTGGCGGAAGAGCTGCCGCATTTCGACCTTGTCGAAGTCGCCGATCCGGATCGATTTTATCTTGATGTTGAACGGGCTCGCCGTCCCCAGCCGCTTCGGGTCCCCGCCCGAAGCCGCCTTGTAGTCCCGCACGTCCCGCAGCCCGCACAGCACCACCGAATGCACGAACTGTTTGCGATCCTGCGTGAACCCCGCACGCAGTTGCCGCAGGACATTGAGCAGACCATCACCGCGCAGTGAGTCGATCTCGTCGAAGAACAGCACCAGCGGGCGCGGGCACTTGGACACCCAGGCGGTCAAGCCCTCTTTGAGACGAGTGCCGGGCGCGGTATCTGGCCACGTGTCGGGCGGCAACAGCTCGGGCGGCAACTGCTGACGTTCGGCCTTCTGGCGCAGTTCGCTGAGCAGGACGTTCTCCACGCCCGCGAAGTCATCGCCGAATTGCTCCGCGGTTTCGCAGGAGATCGACAGCGCCAGGAAATGCCCCTCGGCGGTCAGGTCACGCGCCAACCCCAGCAGCGCGGTGGTCTTGCCCGATTGCCGGGGCGCATGGACGACGAAGTAGAACCCGAACTCGATGTACATCCGAGCGTCGGGCAGCCGCTCCTCGGCGGACAACATGTAGTGCAGGTCCGGATAACACGGACCCGCCGTGTTGAAGTACCTCACCGTGACACCGTATCCGCACGATCGACGCTGGACACCATAAAGTCTGGCGATAAGGGTCAGCGCCGGGTCACGCTCCCGCTCAGGTACTGCTGTTCCTGCGGCGTGGTCACCATTTGGGCGGTGGTCATCGTCGCGGGAGTTCGCACGGTGATGGTGCGCGGGGCCTCCGGGTGCTGGACGATCGTCACGTCGGCGTCGGGGTGGTAGTCGGCGGTGATGGTTTCGTGGATCGTCACCACCGTGGCCGAGCCCGGGGGAGCGCTGGCCGGGACGCCGTCGAAGACGATGACGGTGGCCGCCGGGTTGGGTAGTCGGCCCGTGATGGCGGTGCCCCGGGAGCTGTGGGTGACGGAGGACGCCAGCGAGAGGGCGTGCGGGGCAGCGACATTCGCGACCATCGCCTGCCAGGCTCCGGGGCGGGCGGTGTGGACGACCGCGCCGGCCCCGAGTGCGATGGCGCGGAGGATGACCTGCTGGGCCAGCGGCAGGCCGGCGATGATGTCGATGCGGCGCGAGCCGTCACCGATCAGCGGCACCGCGATACCGCTGCCCGAGGCGTCCGCGCCGATCAGCTGACCGCAACCGGCGGTCGGCATGGCGATGTCGGTGAGGACTCCGACGGGCCCCCGGTAGCCGCTGGGGCGGACCTCCTGGGTGCCGTAGGACAGGATGTCCATCAAGGCCCACATCTGGCGGCGCGGCAGCTCTTTCAGCCCGGCGACCGGTGGTTCACCGTGTTCGTAGGGCGTGTCGTAGCGGACCCGGGCGTCCACCTCGATGACGCTCGCGGGCTGACCGGGTTTCGCGTTCGGCTCGGGGACCGGCTGCAGGCGCACCGTCACCGTGGTGGCGAGGCTGCGGACCGCCCAGATCTTGGCCAGGCCATCGGAATTGAACAGCTGCGGATCGATCTGGTAGCTCGTCAGGTGAACCCCGTCGTGCTCCAGATTGTCCGGGTTCTCGGTGAATTCGCTGACCGGGGTGCCGCGGGTCAGCTCGCGGATCGCGGTCGTCATTTCCGAGGTGGTCAGCACGGAGGCGGTAATTCCGTGTCCGGCCAGGCGATTGGCGACGCGGCGAGTGGCGACCAGCGCCGACCGCAGCGCACCTTCGGGGCCGCCGCCGCGGTTGTCGACCGCCTTGGCGTTGGCCAGCGGATTCAGTCGCAGCACCAGCCACATGGTGCGGTGCGCGATGGCGGGCAGCGGGCCCAGGATCTCGTCGTACAGCCGGCCCAGGGGCGCGATGCTGGCCGCGTAACCGGAGATCACCGCCTCGTTGCTGGCGGTACGGGTTCCGGTGCTGATGACGTCGACCGAGTGCAGCTCGACATCGTATTGCCGCAGACAGGCCGCGATCTCGTTGAGCGGCAACAGCTGATCGGTGCTCAACGAGCCACGACGCAGCAGCGTCAAGGTGTCCGGCGGCGGGTCGATGCGCAGCATCGTGGTCAACAGTGTTCCGTCCCAGCGCAATCCGCAGCTGCCGCCGTCGGGCATCGGGACGTCGACCAGAGCGTTCTCGTCGAAACTCTTGCGCTGCGCGCGTTTCCAGCGGTAGGCCACCCAACGGCCCACTCGCAGCCCGAGGGGAATCCCGGCCACCGGGGCCAACCCGATGAGCGCGGGCACCAGCCCGGCCACCAGCGCGGCCCACCACGGCGTGTGCAGCGCGACCGCGACCAGCGACGCGGCGACGCCGATCAACGCGACCGGAATCACCAGTCGCAGTGGGAGATTCCGGAGCAGCCACAGTTCGTCGGACCGCAGTTCGGCCGCGTCGGCGACGAGATCGTTCGAGCTCGCGGGTCGCGTCCCGGATTCGGGTGCGGTGTGCGGCCGAGACGGCCGCGGGTCGGGAGCGAGATCCGCATCGTGAGAGGGCGGCGCGGGACGCGGCGGCGCGGCGACACTCGATCCGCCTCGTTCGTAGGACTCCGACCCGCCCTGTCCGTAGGCTTCTGGCCCCCCTGGCCCGTAGTTGCCGGGGCGGCCGGAGACGTTGCCGCCCTGCGCGAATCCATCGAAACCGCCGCGCCCGAAGTCAGGTTCGGGCTGCCGCCGACCTCCAGGTCCATTCGGTCCGAAACCGCCTGGCCCCCCTGGTCCGTTCGGTCCGTTCGGCCGGAAGTTGCCGGGACCGTTCGGCCCGAACTGGCCCGGCGTGTTCGGCGGAAAGTTGCCGCCCTGCGTGTTCGGCGGAAAGTTGCCCCGCGCGTTCGGCGGAAAGTTGCCAGGTTGCCCGTGGCCTCTACCCTCTGGACCACGCTGCGGGGGACCGCTGGGCGGACGACTGTGCCGCCCACCTTCGGGATAGCCCCCGTCGCCGTGTGGATTCCCACCATTTCCGCCCGGCTGATAGCCGCCCGCTCCCCGCGGAAAATCGTTCACAGTTCAGTTGCCCCTCAGTCGGCGGCCGACGATAGGTTCAGCGAGGCGAGCAGGGTGCTCAGCGCGGCCTTCATGTCGGGACCCTCGATCCGCATGAGCGCCGCTTCGTCGATATCGCTCAGATCGATGGATTCGTCGTTGGCCAGCCGGAACTCGCGTTCTTCCTCGGCGGCCTCGATCAGGTTTCGGATGAAGCGACCGTTGCCGGCCACGTCGACACCGCGCCGCGGCGCGCCGCTCTGGTCGGTGCTCTCCATGTTGTAGAGCTTCTCGCAGGTCGCGACCAGCGCCTGCAAGGCATCCTCGGACAGGTCCGAGTCCCGTTTGGCGGCAACGACCTGACCGATCCGCCCCAGTTCTTCCGCCGTGTAGGACGGGAACTGGAGGCGCTTGGCGAACCGCGAGGCCAGGCCGTCGTTGGCGGCCAGGAAGCGGTCGATCTCGCCGTCGTATCCGGCGATGATCACCACCAGGCGGTCGCGGTCGTTCTCCATGCGGGCCAGCAGTGTGTCCACGGCCTCGCGGCCGAACGCGTCACCGCCCGAAAGTCCCTGCTGGATAAGGGTGTACGCCTCGTCGATGAACAGCACGCCGTCCATGGCGGTGTCGATCAGGGCGTCGGTCTTGATGGCGGTGGAGCCCAGATGCTGGCCGACGAAGTCGGAGCGCTTGGTCTCGACGACCTTGTCGGTCTTGAGAATGCCCAGGCCGCAATAGATTTTGGCGACCACGCGCGCGATGGTGGTCTTACCGGTTCCGGGCGGTCCGGTGAAGGCGAGGTGCTGACCGCGCGCCGAGCTCGAAAGGCCCTTCTCCGCACGGATTTTCGCCAGTTGCGCACTCGACTGCAGCTTGGCGACCTGCGTTTTCACCGCAGTCAAGCCGATCTGCTTGTCCAGCTCGGCGCGCGCCTGGGCCAGGATCTCCTTGGCGCGGTCCTCGTGTTCGGCGGCCTGCTTCTCCTCCAGCGAAGGCGCCGAGGCCGGATCCCACTTGTCGGTGCGGGCCTCGATCACCTCCTTGGTGGTCAGGGTGATCCGGTAGGTGCGATCGCGCATGGCCGCGGTATTGGCGTCGAAATCCGGCGCCTGCGAATACACCTTCTCGAACAGCGACTGCGCCTCGTCGGCCTGACCCTGCTCGCGCAGGCACAGACCGCGGCAGAACATGGCCGCGGTGCGCGCGGCCGGAATCGGGCCCGCCTCCGCGGCTTCCATGCGGCGAATCGCCTCGGCGAACAGACCCAGCTGCGCACAAGATGTGCCGACCATCACATGCGCGCCGGCGGCCAGATACGGGTCTTCCCACCCCTCCGACCCGGCCAGCACGGTCATCACGTCCGGCCAGCGCTGCGTGTTGTAGTGCAGGATGCCGCGCACGTACTTGACGATGCGCGTGTCGATCTCGAAATCGGGTTCCGAAGCCCGCGCGCGACGGTGCTTTTCGAGCTCGTCGAGCACCTGCTCGGCCTCGTCGAAGCGCTTCTCCGCGATCAGATGCGAGGCCCACGCCAGGTGGATCTCGGTGAAACTCGCCAGCGGATAGTCGATGTAGAGGCCCGGCAGAAAACGTCCAGCAAGCACCCGCGGTCCCAGCCCCAACCGGCGCTGTTCCCGCCCGAGCGAGACCGTGCTGCACTTGTAGAGGTTGGACAGAACATCCGTGGTGATCTCACCGGCAGCCGCGCGACCCAGCCAGGCATCGGCCATGGTCGGGTCCCATTCGGTGGCGCGCTGGAAGGCGAGTTTCGCGTAGTCGAGGTCCCGGTTCGACTCCTGGCCCTCGATGCTCAACCCCAGTGACAGCACACCGGCATCGAAGGCGCGTTGTGCCTGGCGAGTGTCGATCATCCTAGTCGAACCCCGAATTCGTCGAACCTGGTTGGTCTTTCGTTCACAATCCCCACCCACACGGTGCGATCGCACAGCTGCGGACAGTCGGATACATTATGGTTAACCGCCCTGGGCGGGCAACTGTTGAGAGCTATAGGGGAGCAGTTCAGCTAGTGACAGCACAGTCGATCGGGGGCTCGCGCGCCACCGAACCCGAATTGTGCCGAGTGTCCGTCATCGGGGGGAATACCCAGCTCGACGTCGGTCTGCCGGCCAACGTGCCGATCGCCGCGTTCATCGGTGATCTGGTGCGTCTCATCGAATCCCGCAATCCGGAGCCGATCGGCGGTGAGGAGGGCGGCACGCCACTGCAATCGCAGCATTGGACACTGGCGAAATTGGGACGCGACATGATCGCGCCCAGCCAGACCCTCAACGACGCCGAGATCTACGACGGGGAATTGCTGGTGCTGCGGGCGGTTTCCGCCAAGGAAGCGCCGGCGCTGTTCGACGACGTGATCGACGCTGTGTCGAGGCTCACGGCCGAGGAGTTCCAGAGCTGGTCACCGGCCGCCGCGCGGTGGACGGGGCTGGTGGCGGGAGTGGCCGCTGTCGTGTTCGCGGTTGTCCTGGGCCTGATCTCGCGTTCGGGCGGGGATACGTGGATCGCGCCGCCGCTGCTGCTCGGCGGTGCGGTGGCCGCGCTGGTCGCCGCCGCGATCGCCATGCGCAAGTACGCCGACGAGTTGACCGCGACGGTGCTCACGCTGTGCATGCTGCTGCTCACCTTCGGCGGGGCGGCACTGGCGGTGCCCGGCTCGCTCGGCAGCCCGCACCTGATGCTCGGCGCGGCCGCCACCCTGCTGCTCGCCATCGTCGGCTACCGCATCATCGGAGCCGGCGCCGCGGTGGTGTCCGCGGTGGTCACCGTGGTGATCCTGGCCGGAGTCGGTGCGGCGGTCCGCATGATCTGGGATGCCGGAGTACCGAAAGTGGCTGCGGGCGTGCTGGTGACGTCGATCGTCGTGTTGTCGATGGTCCCGCGCCTGGCCGCCATGCTGGCGCGACTACCCGTGCCGCCGGTGCCCACCGCCGGCGCCGCCATCGATCCGGCCGACCATGAACCCCGCCCCACCATCGAAGGCATCGGCGCGATCGGCGCGACCGTGCTGCCCTCGGCGCACGGGCTCGGGCAGCGTGCCCGCACGGCCAATCAGTTCCAGACCGGCATCGTGGTCGGCAGCGCCATCGGCGCTGTCGCGGGTGCTCTCGGCTCGGCCGATCCGCTGGGCTCGGCCCGCTGGCAGGGCATCGCCCTCGCCGTCGTGATCTCGATCATTCTCTGCCTGCGCGGACGGTCGTTCGCCGATCTCACCCAGGCTTCCGTGCTCATCGCCAGTGGCTGCGTCACTTTCGTCGGCCTGGCGGTGCTGCTGGCGCTGTCGGACAACGGCATGCCGCTCCTTTCCGCCGGATTGCTGCTGGCATTCGCGGTGGGAGCCGTCGGATTCGGTGTCATCGGCCCGCATGTCGAGGTCACACCGGTGACACGGCGCTTCAACGAGATCTTCGAATACGGGCTCATCGTGTCGATCGTCCCGCTGGTGCTGTGGATGATGGACGTCTACTCGACGGCTCGGAACATATGAGACGGCGTCCTGGAAACTGGGCGCGAACACTGTGTGCGGCAGCGATTCTCGGCGGTGCGCTGCTGGGACCACAGGCATCGGCGGGGGCCCGGCCGATGGTGGCCGCCGTTCCGCCGACACCCGGGGATGTTCCGAAGGAAACCACGGACCTGGCAGACCGGCCCGCGCCGCCGTCGCCCACCGAATTGAAGGTGGAATGCGGCAGCGAGTTCGGCCTCAAACCGGGCGGTGTGCCGCGCGACGAGCCGTTGTCGCAGAAGGTCCTCGACCTCCCCTCGGCCTGGCAGGCCAACACCACCGCCACGAATCGGGGTGCGGGCCAGACGATCGCGGTCATCGACACCGGTGTGAGTCGGCATCCACGGATCGATGTGCAGCCCGGCGGCGACTATGTCTCGGGCAGTGACGGCACCGAGGACTGTGACGGGCACGGAACCGTCGTCGCCGGCATCATCGCCGCCAAGCCCAGCGCCGACGACGCCTTGGTGGGGGTCGCGCCGGACGCGACGATTCTGTCCATCCGCCAGTTGAGCGAGCGCTATCAGGCCAAGGATCAGAACGGCGGCGAAAAGGCGCCGGGCAGCATGAGCAAGCAAGGGTACGGCCCGAGTTCGACGCTCGCCGCGGCCGTGGTGCGCGCGGTCAATCTGAAAGCCGCCATCATCAATATCTCCGCGGCCGCGTGCACGTCCGCGGATTCCTCGACCGGTGACGACGCGCTCGGGGCCGCCGTGCGCTACGCCTATGAACGGGGCGTCGTCGTGATCGCCGCGGCCGGCAATGTGGACTCGGGCAACGGCTGCAATGTCCAGAACACCGAGCAGTCCAATCCGGCCGCCAGCTGGAAGTCGTTGAGCACCATCGCGAGTCCGGCATGGTTCAGTCCGTATGTGCTGTCGGTCGGCTGGATCGGTCCCGACGGCACTCCGTCCGAGCGGTCTCTGCACGGTCCGTGGGTCGGAGTCGCCGCGATCGGACAGGATGTCCTCGGCTTCGACAGCAAGACCGGTGGCATGGTGAATACCCAGGGCTACGACGACAAGAACAAGAAATGGGTCGGCATCCAGGGCACCAGTTTCGCCGCCCCCTATGTGGCGGGCCTCGCGGCTCTGGTCCGGGCCGATCACCCGGAGTGGGACGCGGACCCGGGAACGCGCGCACGGAAGATCATGAACCAGATCATCCTCACCGCGCATCAGCCGGGTACCGGGCGCGACGACCGCGTCGGCGCGGGCATGATCGATCCCGTCGCCGCGCTCACCACGCACTTCTCCGATGACGTGCTCACCTCGGTCAGCCCGGTACTTCCCAACCACACCGGGTCGGACACGCCTGTCGCGTTCCCCACGCCCCAAAAGCCCGCCGGCCCACCGCATCTCCCGCGGCTGGTCGCCACGATCGGCACCATCGTCTGCCTGTCCGCGCTGGGAATCGGTCTCGCCGTGTCGATTCCGTTCCGGCGTCGCCGACGCGACGACGAGCTGCCCGACTTCGACTGACAACGACCGGAGAAACATCCATGGCTACCGAAGGTTTCGTGCGTCGGCCCCGCATCGCCCCACCCCGCGCACCGGGCGGAGAGATGGCGTTGACCGCGCCGCCGGAGATCCCGCGCCCGGTGGCGGCGCCCCTGATGAGCAAGCTCATGCCGGTCGTCATGGTGGTGGCCATGATCGGCATGCTCGCCATGATGAGCCTCATGGGCAAGTCGCTGCTGTCCAACCCGTACATGATGATGATGCCGATGATGATGATCATGTCGATGGCCGGCATGCTCATGGGTTCGCGCGGCAGCGCCAAGAGCTCCGCGGAGCTGAACGAGGAACGCAAGGACTACTTCCGCTACCTCGACCAGACCCGTCGCGAGGTCCGGCGCACGGGACAGAAGCAGCTCGAGACGCTGATCTGGAGTCACCCGGAACCCGCTGATCTGCCGTCCATCGTGGGGTCGCGGCGGATGTGGGAGCGCCGCCCCAACGATCCCGACTTCGGGCATGTGCGCGTGGGCATCGGCACGCACCGGCTCGCCGCCAAGCTGGCGCGCCCGGAGACCGGTCCGCTCGAGGATCTCGAGCCGGTGTCCACGGTGGCGTTGCGTCGTTTCGTGCGAACGCATTCCGTGGTGCACCACCTGCCGACCGCGGTGTCGCTGCGTGCGTTTCCGGCGATCAATATCGAGGGCCCGACCGCGGATACCCGCGGGCTGGTGTGGTCGATGCTGATGGAGCTCACCGCATTCCACGGCCCCGACCACGTCGCGGTCGCCATCGTCACCGCCGAGCCCGACTGCGAGGCCTGGTCCTGGGCGAAATGGCTGCCGCACGTGCAGCATTCGAGCGAGCGCGACGGCATGGGCGCGGCGCGCATGATCTACGGTTCGCTCGGCGAGCTGGAGACCGCGCTGGCCGACGACCTGCTCGAACGCGGACGCTTCATGCGCAATCCGCAGCCGACCGCCGGGCGACTACACCTGGTCGTCGTGATCGACGACGGATACGTCAGCGGCAGTGAGCGCTTGATCAGCGAGTCCGGCCTGGACGCGGTCACCGTCATCGATCTGAGCTCCGCCGAGAACAGTTTGGCCGTCCGACGCGGATTGCAGCTCGTGACAGCCGGGGGCGAGGTGTTCGCCAAGAGCGCCGCGGGCAGCGAGAAGTTCGCCGATGCCGACAGTGTGACCCTCGCCGAGGCGGAAGCGTTCGCGCGCAGCCTGGCCCGCTACCGCATCGCCACCGCGGCGCAGATCGTCAGCCTCGGTGACAACACCTCGGCCGCCGATCCGGGTCTGATGAGCCTGCTCAAGATCCCGGACGCGTCCCAGATCGACCCGGCCAAGGTGTGGCGGCCGCGCGCGGGTCGGGAACGGCTGCGCGTGCCGATCGGCATCACCCCCGACGGAACGCCGGTCGAGATCGACATCAAGGAATCCGCCGAGAACGGCATGGGCCCGCACGGCCTGTGCATCGGTGCGACCGGCTCCGGAAAGTCGGAATTCCTTCGTACGCTGATTCTTTCGATGGTCGCCACGCACTCGCCCGATCAGCTCAACCTGATCCTGGTCGACTTCAAGGGTGGTGCGACATTCCTCGGTATGGATCCGTTGCCGCACGTGGCCGCGGTCATCACCAACCTCGAGGAAGAGCTCGAACTCGTCGACCGTATGCGCGACGCGCTCGCCGGTGAGATGAACCGACGCCAGGAACTGCTGCGCTCCGCGGGCAACTTCGCCAATGTCAACGACTACGAGAAGGCCCGCGCCGCCGGGGTGCCGCTCGATCCGCTGCCCGCGCTGTTCGTGGTGATCGACGAGTTCTCCGAATTGCTCTCGCAGAAACCGGATTTCGCGGATCTGTTCGTGATGATCGGTCGACTCGGGCGATCGCTGCACGTCCATCTGCTGCTCGCCTCGCAGCGGCTGGAGGAGAACAAGTTGCGCGGTCTGGACTCGCACCTTTCCTACCGCATCGGTCTACGGACCTTCTCGGCCAACGAGTCTCGCGCCGTGCTCGGTATCACCGACGCCTACCACCTGCCGGGTATCCCCGGCTCCGGTTACCTCAAGAGTGACGCGTCGGATCCGTTGCGGTTCAACGCGACCTACGTCTCGGGTCCCTATGTCGCGCCTCGCGCCGCGCGGCAGGCGGCGGACGGCACCATGGTCGTCGAAGCGCCGCCGCGCGAATTCATCGCGGGCACGGTCGAAATCCTGGAACGGCCCGAACCGGAGAACCCGCTCGATCCGCTCGACCTGCTGCCGCCACCGCCGCCGACCGGTGACGAGGGGCTGCCCGACAGCCTGCTGCAGGTGGTCGTGAAGCGCCTGACCGGTCACGGCCGACCGGCCCACGAGGTCTGGCTGCCTCCGCTGGACGAGTCGCCGACCGTGGACATGCTGCTGCCGGATCCGGACTGGCGGTCGTCGGTCAACCGGCACGGACAGCTGTGGATGCCGATCGGCATCATCGACAAGCCGTACGAGCAGCGGCGTGACGTGCTCACCATCAATCTCGCGGGCGCGCAAGGCAATGTGGCGGTCGTCGGTGGTCCGCAGTCCGGCAAGTCGACCACGCTGCGCACCATCATCATGGCGTCGGCGGCCACGCACACCCCCGAACAAGTGCAGTTCTACTGCTTGGACTTCGGTGGTGGTTCGATGGCCGGTCTGGTCGGGCTGCCGCACGTCGGCTCGGTCGCGGGCAAGCTCGACTCCGACAAGGTGCGGCGCACCGTCGCCGAGCTCGTCACCCTGCTGCGCGAGCGCGAGGAGCGCTTCGCCGCGCAGGGTATCGAATCCATGGCCGAGTTCCGGCGGCGCAAGCACGCGGCCTCGGCCGCGGGGCAGACCGATGCTCCGGTAATGGCCGACCGGTTCGGTGACGTCTTCCTCGTCATCGACAACTGGCAGGTCGTCCGCGACGAATTCGACAGCCTGGAGCAGCAGGTCGGACAGCTTGCCGCCCAAGGTCTTTCGTACGGCATCCACGTGATCCTCGGCGCCAACCGGTGGGGTGAGATCCGCGCGTCCGTGAAGGACATGATCGGTACCCGCATCGAGCTGCGCCTGGGTGACCCCTCGGACTCGGAGATGGGCCGCCGCGTCGCGGTCAATGTTCCGCTCAACCGGCCGGGCCGCGGTCTCACCGCGGACCAGCTGCACATGCTCATCGCCATGCCGCGCCTGGACTCCGACACCAACGCCCAGAACCTGGCCGAGGGTGTGGCCGCGGCACGCACCGACCTGCAGGCCCTCTGGGGCGAGCGCCGGGCGCCCGAGGTCCGCACACTGCCGCTCAGCGTGCCTCGCGACCAGATCCTGGAACTGGCTCACCGCCACGGCATCACGCAGAGTCCCACCAAGGTGGTCGTCGGCATCGGCGAGTCCGAACTGCAGCCGATCGCCCTGGACTTCGCCTCCGACCCGCACTTCATGGTCTTCTCCGAGGTCGAGTCCGGCAAGACCACGGTGCTGCGCAACATCGTTCGAGGTATCGCCGAGAACTCCACCGCCGACACCGCCCGCGTCATCCTCATCGACTACCGGCGCACCCTGCTGGGCGTGCTGGAAGGCGACCAGCTGGCCGGGTACTCGACGTCCTCGCAGACCTGCGGCGGCATGGTCAAGGAAGTCGTCAACTACCTCGCCAAGCGCATCCCCGGCTCCGACATCACCCCGCAGCAGCTGCGCGACCGCGACTGGTGGACCGGCCCGGAGATCTACGTCGTCGTCGACGACTACGACATGGTCACCGCGGGCGGAAACCCCTTGGGCGCCTTGGTGGAACTACTCCCGCAAGCCCGCGACATCGGCCTGCACGTAGTCATCTCCCGCAACATGGGCGGCATCTCCCGAGCCCTCTACGACCAGGTCCTCGGCTCGATGAAGAACCTCTCCGTCCCCGCCCTCCTCATGAGCGGCTCCCGAGACGAAGGCAAACTCATCGGCGACATCCGCCCCATGCGCCTCCCACCCGGCCGAGGCGTCCTCTGGACCCGCGCGGGCGGCGCGGAAATGATCCAAATAGCCGACCTGCCACCCCTGTAACCGCGTGCGGGGCGGGCACGACCCTCGTGCCTGCCCCGCAATCTGTTCCAGGCTCAGGAGGTAGAGGCGGGGCCGGGTTCTGGGATGGGGTCGGGGTGGGGGCGGAGGTAGGGGTGTTGGGGGAGGGGCCAGGTGAGGGTGGTGTCTACGGTGTAGTGGGTGAGGGTGTAGGTGGGGCGGGGGGTGGGGAGGTGGGGCCAGGTGGAGACGGGGCGTTCGAAGAGGGCTCGGGAGGGGCCGGTGGCTTCGGGGCCGGCTATGCGGGCCAGGTGGAAGCCGGAGCGGCGGTAGTAGGTGTGGAGGGCTTCGTTGGTGGTCCAGGCGTCGAGGCGGACCCAGGTGCGGTGGTTGCGGCGGGCGAGGGTGGCGGCGTGGGCGAGGAGGGATTCGCCGATGCGGAGGCCGGCGAAGCGGAGGTCGACGATCATGTAGTGGATGATCACGGCGTCGGCCAATTCGCCGGGGGACCAGAGGTTTTCGTCGGCGCGGTCGTTGACGGTGATGGTGCCGGCGGGCTCGCCGTCGATCTCGGCGATCCAGGTTTCGCCGGCGCGGACGGCGCGGGCCACGGACCGGGCGAAGGTCTCGATGGGGAGACCGCGTCCGGTCCGCGTCCACTGGTCACTGCCGCGGGCGGCCAGCCAGCTCGTGCGCTGCAGCCGGAACCGGGTGATGGTTCCCAGGTCGGCGAGGCGGGCCGGTCGCAGGTGCGGGGTCATGGCGCGCCGGGTAGCAGGGAATTACCGAAGGAATGAGAATTACCGGGCGGATAGGGCGCGCCCAGAGTTTTACGAATAATGTCCGTTCCTTTGTCGTCACCCAATTCGTATGCCAATCGGTTGCGGGCGGCAGTGGAACGATGCCGCGTCACTCGGGTGATGCGCTCGTGGTTTGCTCCGATGCGCAAATGGTCGAGCAGGATCGTACCGGGACCGATCCCCAGCAGCGCCGCTTCCTCGGCCGTGGCGGGTCGCGCGACGACGGTGTCGCGATGCGCGGTCTCGCCGTGGCCACGCTCGGCCAAGCGGCGCGTGGTGCCCTCCGGAATGTCGTGCGGGGCGTCGATTCCGGTGGCCTCGGCCAGATCTCGCGGATAGAAGCTGACCTCCCACGACCAGGGTTCGTTGTCCAGATACTGCATGATCGTGCGGGACACCACCCACTCGTCGCGCGCCACGCCCAGCCAGTGCGCCACCTCCGGGCTCGCCGGTTCCATTCTGGCGCTGAACTGTTTGGACGGCTCGCGGCCGGCGGCGCGCGCGATCTCGGAGAAGATGTCGTGCGCGGCCTTGGGCCGATCCGGCCGAATGTGGTTGGTCACAACCGATTCCAGCACCTCTTGGCTACGCACGATAGTGCCGCGGGAAGTCGCTGTGTAAACCAGATTCTCGGCTACCAGAAGTTGAATTGCGTTGCGAGCCGTCGTAATCGAGACCTGCATTTGGTCGGCCAACTCATTGTGACTCGGTAGTCGATCGCCCGGTTCCCACTTGCCGGCGCGGATCTCCTCGCGGAGGAGGTCTGCGATCCGTTGATACCTCGGACCGTCCGCCATCTCGCTCCTCGGTTGTTGCTTCAAGGCTGTGAAGTCTACTCCGGTGGCACTACTGCCGTGTAAGGCTTGACAGCAGCATTCTGAGGTTTATTGTAATGAACGTCCTGAATGCGGTGTTGTTATACGTCGAAGAACGCGAGGCAACGTGGCAGGTTCGGAGACATCAAACACGGTTGTTGTGGCATTGCCCGACGTGTCTCCTTCGTACGCGGATTTGGAGGCGCAGCCACTGGCTGCCGGCCTATTGCCGACCTCGGACCTACTCCTGCGCGCCTGCCGGGGGCACCGGGTCATCGGCGGTCCGCTGCTGTGGTTCGCGCACGACCTGGCCGTGCTACACGGGCGGCGGCTGGTCGGACGCGGCGGCATCGGGCCGGAGACCGATCCGACCTCGATCATCGAGACCAAGCGGCGCCGAATCGAATTGGTTATGGCCATTGACGATTGGATCGTGCGCTCGGTTCCCCAGCATCGGCTGGGCGCGACCTTGCACACCGAAACCGTCGGATCGGTCATCGACCGGCTCGCCGAAGCGTCGGTCCGTGCCCATCACGCGTTGATGACCCTTGACGCGAATGATGAAATGCTGCACGGTGCTTGGCATCATTTGGCTGAATTGTCCGACGCCTACGACGATCTCGTGCGCGATGTGCTCGCGGGTCGGCGTCGACTGCCCGCCTGGTAAATGCGAAACCCCAGCGGTCCGGGTCCGAGGGTGGCCCGGACCGCGTTCGGGCAAATGGTCATTTCGGCAGACATGGTCATTTCGGCGAACATGGTCATTTCGGCAAACGCGGAATCGCATCGAGCAGAAGTTTTTCCGCTTTGCCGCAAGCGTCCGGTGAATTCGACAGATCGGACACGGTGATCTTCAACTGTTCCGCATTGTCCTTTTCGGTGGGACGCACCAGATAGCTGAGATCGCAATCGTTGGCGGTGCGGGCGCCGGTGACGTACGCGGTGAACTCGCCCACCCGCAGGGTGTCGTAGGTCCAGTCGCCGCGGTCCGGCCGCGACTCGTCGGACAGATCCACGCGCACCGTGCCCTCGTGGCCGACCGTCGCGCACGAGTGCGGGGTGCGCTGATGGTCGCTCGGATCACCGGTGACGTCGTGAATCAGGCTGTCCTGCAACACCGCGCACGGGTCCAGGCGCAGGAGCGAGGACGGCGGCAGCTGACGCTGCGGCGGGGAATCGGTCAGCTGGCCGACCACCGCCAGCAACGCCTCTTCGGAGGCGGCGCAGGCGGATTCGGGTGCGGCCGCCGGATCGAGCTGCTCGGCGGACATGCGCAGCGGGACCGGACTGCCGGACTGGGCGACCACGACCGTGTCGCAGGCGCTGCCCGCGGTGCCCGCGCTCAGAATGGGCGCCTTCGCCGCCGTACGGCCCGTGGGGGTCAGCTGGTCGACGCCGATCGCGTGATCGGGAATGTCGAAGGTGTAGTGGACCTTCCGCTGCGTGGAATCGACCACCGTGGTGGCACAGCCGCCCTCCGGGGTGGCCGCCGGATCGCCCGTGCGGGTACCGAGCTTGCCGGCGACCGCCTTGTCGAGGACGGCGCACAGGTCCAGCAGACGCAGCTGCGCGGCCGACAGGTTCAGCGCCGAATCCTTGTGCGGCCGAGCGTGACCGTCCTCCGCGGAGCCGCTCAGCGCCGCAACGGTGCCACCGGCCACCAGCAAGCCCACCGCCGCGGCCGCCGCCCAGCCGACGGTACGACGGCGCCGGCCCGCCAGGCGCGCCAGCTGATCCCGGTAGCGGGTCTCCTGCTCGCCGCTGGAGGCCCACCATTCCGCATCCGCGCGATGCGCTTCGATGAACTCCAGAACCTGTTGCGGCCACACCGATTCCGTGGGAATGCGCTCGGCCTGCTCGAGCAGTTGGCGCGCCGAGGGGCGGTGGGCGGGGTCGCGGGCCAGGCACGACTCGACGAGTTTGCGGAGTGAATGCGGGATCGCCTGCAGATCGGGCGAAGCGGACGTAACGCCGGTGGCGGCCAAGGCCAGCAGCATGCCGACGGCATAGATGTCGGCGGCGGAGGTCACCGGCTGGCCCTCGGCCTGCTCGGGGGCTTGGAAGAGCGCGGGGGCGGGGTCGTCCTCGGCATTGCGCGGGCTGGCCACGCCGAAATCGATGATGCGCGGGCCCTCCGGCGCCAGCAGCACATTGCCGGGCTCCAGGTTGCGATGCACCAGCACCGCTCGGTGCACCTCGATCAGGGTGGCGGCCAGGCCGGTCGCCAGCAGCCGCAGCCCGGACAGCGGCAGCGGGCCGCAGCCCGCGATCACCGTCGCCAGATCGGGGGCGGGGACGTATTCGGTGGCCAGCCAGGGGGTTTCGGACTCCAGATCGCTGTCCACCACGGCGGCGGTGAACACGCCCGACAGTTGCCTGGCGGTCGCCAGTTCGCGTTGGAACCGGGCCCGGAACTCCAGATCGTCGGTGAGGGCGCGATGAATCTGCTTGACCGCCACCAGTTTCCCGGTCGGGGTGCGGCCCAGCAGCACCCGGCCCATACCGCCGCGTCCGATGACCGCGATCATGTGGTGCGGGCCGATCCAGCGGGGATCGTCGGGCAGCAGCGCCTTCATCGCTCACCCGCCATGTGCTCGGCGTGGGTTACCGGGGTCATCTCCGCCACGGACAACAGCCGGAACCACCAACGCATGCGTCAAACCTCATCACCGGAAAGCAGCGGGCCGCCGAACGATTCGAACCCGCGTCGCGCCGAAACGAGCGGCGCGACCGAGCCACAAATTAGCACCGGACGGGTGCGGTGTCATGTGCGGGTGAGGCGACCGGACCCGATGCCGCCGCACGGATTCGATTCAGCCGCGATAACGGCGGTGGTCGGCGGAGAAATCGTCCGCGACCGTCGCCGCCAATTCCACGTACGCGCGCTTGGTGGGCTTGCTCAGACGATGCAGATCGATCTCCGCGCCCTCACCGAGATGCGGGTCGTAGGGGATGATGTGGACCGCGCGGCAACGCGACAGGAAATAGTCGCGCAACTGGTTGATTCCCACATTCGGCGCACCCGGGCGCGGGAGGTTGATCACCACCACGGCATTGCGGACCAGATGGTCGTGGCCGTGCAGCGACAACCAGTCCAGGGTGGCGGCGGCGCTGCGGGCGCCGTCGATGGCCGAGGACGAGATCAGCACCAGGGAATGCGCCAGGTCCAGCACGCCCGCCATCGCCGAATGCATCAGGCCCGTACCGCAATCGGTGAGAATGATGTTGTAGAAGCGCTGGAGAATCCGGGCCACCGCGCGGTACTCCTCCTCGCTGAACGCCTCCGATGCCGCCGGATCGCGTTCACTGGCCAGCACTTCCAAACGGCTGCTGCCCTGCGAGGTATGGCGGCGCACATCCGAATACCGCTGAATGTGCTCGTCCAGCAACAAATCCCGCACGGTCGAACGGGTTTGCAAAGGCACGCGCTGCGACAGGGTGCCGAAGTCCGGATTCGCGTCCACCGCGATCACCCGGTCGCCGCGAATCGAGGAGAAAATCGAACCCAGGCCCATGGTCGTCGTCGTCTTGCCGACACCGCCCTTCAACGACAGCACCGCGATGCGGTAATCGCCGCGGACGGGCTGGCGAATGCGCGCCACCAACTCCTGCAAACGACGCTCCTCCGCCGACATGCCGGGATTGATGGAGCCGCCCGACATGTGGTGGACGGCTTTACGCCAGCCGGAGCCGGGAGACTTCTTGGCCTTCCGGTACGGGACATCGTCCAGCGACGGCGCGGGGCCGTTGAACTGGCTGCCGCCCCAAGGCTGCCCGGGCTGGCCGGGAGCGCCGTACTGGGTCGCCGGGGGCTGCCCGGGCGCGGTGCCGTACTGCCCGGGTGCGGTGCCGTACTGGCCTGGAGCAGGTGCGTACTGCTCGGCAGCAGGTGAGTTCTGCTCGGGAGCGGCATTTCCGTACTGGCCGACATCCATTCCGGGCGCGGGGTGCGAATCCTGCCCTGCCCCACCGGGATAGCTGGCCTGCTGCCCGGGACCAGGTGCGCCCCATTGCCCTTGGCTCAGCTCATTGGGCTGGTAGGCGGCGGGCTGCCCCGTCCAGGGGGATTGTCCAACCCCCGGGCCTGGCTGTCCCGGCTGGTTCGGCTGCATCGATTGGTTCGGCACGGGCCACTGGTCCTGGCCCGGCGCACCCATACCGACATCACCGGTCCCAGTGCCCGGCGCTTGGCCGTACTGGCCCGGATAGCCGATACCCTGCGGACCGGGTGCGCCCCAAGGCGAGTCGGCTCCGCCCGGATGGCCGGAAAGGTTCGGATCCCACTGCGGCGGCTGGTTCTGGGTAGCGCCACCCTGCGGCCCGGCGAGGCCGGCGGCAGCCGCCTCCGACATCGGGGAACTCGCCCACGGATTCGCATCCGAATCCGCAAAACCCTGCGCCGCTTCGTGCGCCCCGCCGTGATTCGCGGCGTCTCCCGGGAATCCGGTGCCGATCGGCGGCTGGTTCACCGGCGCGACAACCGCCCCGTTCGGCGCGAACGGGTTCTGCTGGTCGGCGACTTGCGGATTCGACCCGGATGCGAACGGATTCGCCTGTGGCGGAACGCTTCCGGCATGGCGGCCCGGGTTCGGTCCGCTAGCAGGCCACCCCGCGTCAGGCGCGCCGGGCTGTCCCGGAAGTGTCGAAGCAGGACCCTGCCCATCCGGCACGGGCGCCGGCGGAGGAGTCCAATAGCCGTCGCCGACCGGCGGCTGCGGTCCGGTGGAGGGAGTATGCGAGCCGATGGCAGGAGCCTGCGGTCCGTTGGCGGGAGCGTGCGGTCCGGCGGCAGAAGCCTGCGGTCCTGTGGTGGGAGCCTGCGGTCCGGGGTCGGAGCCGAGCATGCCGGGAACGCTGTGTGGGCCGGGGCCGGAGCCCAGTAGGCCGGGCGCGCCGTGCGGGCCGGTGGCGGGAGTCTGCATGTCAGAGCCAGAGCCAGAGCCAGAGCCAGGCCCGGGAGTGGGAACTTGCTGCATGGGTCCCGACAGGCTGGCGGCCTGGGGATTCGGCCCGGAGTTCCGCGCGCCGGGGAAGGGCGGTGTCGTGTTCGGGATGGGGGCGACCGGCGGTTGGAAGGGGGTGGGTGCCGAATTCGCTTGCGGCGCGGACGGAACCGGCGTGGCTGCCTGGTGCGTGTCTGCGGGCGGGACGTCCGCGGCGCGGTGGCGGCCGGGAGTCAACGGCTCGTCTGTAGTGGAGGACTGCTCACCATTGTCGGCCTCGGCGCTGCGTCGGCGCGAGCCGGTAGCGCTGGGCGCTTCACCAATCGGCTGCGGGGAGGAACCGCCATCGGCCGTGGGGGACTGCGGGGTCGAGTTGCCCAGTGCGCCGCCGAGGCTCGCGAGTTGCGCCTCCAACAAACCGTGCGCCGCCGCTGTCGTGTTGGGCACCGGGCCCGCTGCAGCCATGGGATCCAGTAGGGGATCCGACGCCGTGTTGGACACTGGCCCGGACGTGGTGGCTGTCGTGTGGGGCACCGGGTTCGACACTGAGGCTGTCGGATTCGGCACGTGATCGGACGTGGTGGCTGTCGTGTGGGGCACCGGGCTCGACGCTGCGGCTGTCGGATTCGGCACGTGACCGGGCGCGGGGGCTGTCGTATTCGGAACTGGCTCGGATGCGGCCGTGTCGAGAGTGTGTGGCGTTGGATTGGTGGGCGGGTTGATGATGCCCGTGCCGGCGGCGTCGAGCTCGCTCGGTGAAGGGGGCAGCAGGGGATGCGTGATCTTCGTGGTCGCGCCCAGCGGATCCGGGACGGTCGGGGCGGCGGGGGGTGCCGCGTTCGGTGAAGGCGGCAGGTGCGGGCGCGCTGCGGCCGAATCGCTTGGCGGCGAAACGGATTCGCTCGGGGAGGGTGGGAGTGGCGCACGCCGAGACGGGTCGGCGGGCGCGGTCGGGGCCGGGGGGATCGAGGGCGTGGCGCTTGCGAGGGACGCGCTTGGCTGCGCTGCGGGGGCGATGCCGCTCTGATCGCCTGGCGACGGCTGGGTCACCCCGGGCTGCGGGTA
Organism: Nocardia yunnanensis; assembly: GCF_003626895.1. Classification (GTDB taxonomy): domain Bacteria; phylum Actinomycetota; class Actinomycetes; order Mycobacteriales; family Mycobacteriaceae; genus Nocardia; species Nocardia yunnanensis. Next base: position 5,425,255 of record NZ_CP032568.1, read on the forward strand.
CGCAGGTGACGACGGGTCGCCTTGTGTGGCCGGGTTTGCGGGGCCGGACTGGTTCGCGGGCCCGACCTGCGGGGTCGGCGGCACGGTGAACCGCGGGCCGGTCGTGGACTCCGGCTGCCTCGGAAACTGGCCTTGCTGTGGGGATTCCGGGAGCGTGGGTCGCCGGCCGCCGTCCGCAGGCGACGCGCCGAAGCCCGGGACCGGCGCGGAGGGGCCGGGAAGTTGTTGCCCACCTTGGCCATTGGACGGCACGGAGCCGGGGACCGCTTGGTCAGGGCGCGGCGGCAGCCCGTTCTGACCGCCGGTCTGGAAACCCGCGGACTCCCCGCCGCCTTGACGGAAGCCATGGTCGCTCTGGGCGTGGGGCTGGGGGCTATCGCCGCCCTGGCCGTTTGGGGCGAAGTGCTGGCCGTTGGGGCGGGCTGAGGGGAAGCCTTGGGGGTGGGGGCGTTGGACGGGTGGGGTTGGGGTGGGGCTTTGGGTGGGGAGGTCGAAGTGGGTGCCCGGGTTGCGTTGGGGCATGGGGGTGGCGGGTTCGCGCGTGGGGGACGGCTGTTGTGCGTTCCGAGGCGCGGAGTCGGCCTGGGGTGTGGGGCGTTCCTGGGCGGAGGGCTGCGGGGGTTGGGGGGTCGGTTGGGGTTGGGACTTCTTGCGGCGGTTTTCGCGGTTGCCGAAGATACGGCCCTTGGGTTTGGGGATTACCTCGTCTTGCGGGAGGTTCTGGACCGGGGTGGGTTCGTAGGCGGCGTCGCTGACTTCACCCTCGGAGAGCCAGGGCGGGAGCATGGGGAGTCCGTCGTTCTCGCGGCTCACATCTACCCCCGGGTGCTCGACCGATCTTGCTGGACAGGCCGTAGTTTAGCGATGCGCCCCGAGCCGGTGCACCTCCGCGCCCGATGTAGGCACACGTCGGCAGCTGGAGTCGGCGCACGTCACAGCGCCCGTATTTGGTCGGATCTGGGGAAACGGGTAAGCTTGGCTGCTGGTGACTTACATAGTGGCTGTGGCATGTCTTCGTGCCGCCTTCGATGAGTATGTCACCGGGTTGGCCAGCATGCACCACGAACTTCAGGGCCGACCTGCCGTAATGAGCTTGAACCAACCAGGTTCAGCCTAACCGGGATCGCGGAGGATATGGCGAAGAAGGAAGGGGCCATCGAGGTCGAGGGCCGGGTTATCGAGCCGTTGCCCAATGCGATGTTCCGGATCGAGCTGGAAAACGGGCACAAGGTTCTGGCCCACATCAGCGGCAAGATGCGGCAGCACTACATCCGCATCCTGCCCGAGGACCGCGTCGTCGTGGAGCTCTCGCCCTACGACTTGACTCGTGGCCGCATCGTCTACCGCTACAAGTGAGTTTCCCGCCGGGGAGGCTCAGGGGTTCCGCCCCCGAGACCCCCGGAAATGGAACCCCCACAGATTTCCGGGGCCTAGAGTCCCGGGTTTTCCCCGGTCAATCCGGCCGGGGAAGAACTGTGTTCACGGCCAGTGAACACCGACCCAGATTGGATCTGACGTGAAGGTTCAGCCGTCCGTCAAGCCGATCTGCGAGAAGTGCAAGGTGATCCGCCGCCACGGTCGGGTCATGGTGATCTGCGAGAACCTGCGCCACAAGCAGCGTCAGGGCTGATTACCGCCAAGCACCGAACGCGGTTCGGATTGGCAGTAATAGAAGAACTCCCAGCTCCAGTCGCCGTCGACGAGTCCCGTAGGGGACGGACGGCGGCCTACCCCCGGTACGGAGGCCGGGGCCCCACTTACGAGGGGACGGACAGGGAGCAGACCTCCGCAAAAGTAAGGAATCGCCACACATGGCACGTCTGATGGGCGTCGACCTCCCGCGCGAAAAGCGCATGGAGATCGCGCTGACCTACATCTTCGGCATCGGCCGTACCCGCGCCAAGGAGATCCTGGAGCAGACCGGCGTCAGCCCGGATCTGCGCTCGAAGGATCTCAGCGACGACGACCTGACCAAGCTCCGCGACTTCATCGAAGCGTCGGACATGAAGGTCGAGGGTGACCTGCGCCGCGAGGTGCAGGCCGACATTCGTCGCAAGATCGAGATCGGCTGCTACCAGGGCATCCGCCACCGCCGCGGCCTCCCCGTGCGCGGCCAGCGGACCAAGACCAACGCCCGCACGCGCAAGGGTCCGAAGAAGACCGTCGCCGGCAAGAAGAAGTAGGGATAGCGCATGCCTCCGAAGAGCCGGGCCGCTGGCCCGAAGAAGACTCAGAAGTCGCGTCGCCGGGATAAGAAGAACATCCCGCACGGCCACGCGCACATCAAGAGCACGTTCAACAACACGATCGTGTCCATCACCGACCCCGAGGGCAACGTCATCTCCTGGGCGTCCTCCGGCCACGTCGGTTTCAAGGGCTCGCGTAAGTCGACTCCGTTCGCCGCGCAGCTCGCCGCCGAGAACGCTGCCCGCAAGGCGCAGGAGAACGGCGTCAAGAAGGTCGACGTTTTCGTGAAGGGCCCGGGTTCGGGTCGCGAGACCGCCATCCGCTCCCTCCAGGCCGCGGGCCTCGAGGTCGGCTCGATCTCCGATGTCACTCCGCAGCCGCACAACGGCTGCCGTCCGCCCAAGCGGCGTCGCGTCTAGCGGGAAAGGAAGTAGAACGAAATGGCCCGTTATACCGGACCCCTCACCCGTAAGTCGCGTCGTCTTCGCGTCGACCTCATCGGAGGCGACCAGGCGTTCGAGCGTCGTCCGTACCCGCCCGGCCAGCACGGCCGCGCGCGGATCAAGGAGTCGGAGTACCTGCTCCAGCTGCAGGAGAAGCAGAAGGCTCGCTTCTCCTACGGCGTGATGGAGAAGCAGTTCCGTCGCTACTACGAAGAGGCGAACCGCCAGAAGGGCAAGACCGGCGACAACCTGCTGCGTCTGCTCGAGACCCGGCTCGACAACGTCGTGTACCGCGCCGGTCTGGCCCGGACCCGTCGTCAGGCTCGCCAGCTCGTGTCGCACGGCCACTTCGTGGTCAACGGCGTGAAGGTCGATGTGCCGTCCTTCCAGGTTTCTCAGTACGACATCATCGATGTCAAGGAGAAGTCGGCCGGCACCCTGCCGTTCCAGGTCGCTCGCGAGACCATCGGCGACCGGACCGCTCCGGGTTGGCTGCAGGTCGTTCCCGGCCGGCTGCGGATTCTGGTGCACCAGCTCCCCGAGCGTGCGCAGATCGATGTTCCGCTCCAGGAACAGCTGATCGTCGAGTACTACTCGAAGTAATAGGCGCGCAACGCGCCGCTGGTGGACAACCACGTGTGGGGGCTCCCGCCCCCACACCCCCGAAAAGGGTTGGGGCCCGGCCGAAATGGTTGGGGCCCGGCCCGAAGGGGTTGGGGTGCAAGCCCTGTGGTTGTTCGCAAGCTCCCAATCGTGAGCATCAAATGGTGGGTGCTCGAAGGAGGAAGAAATGCTGATTTCACAGCGACCGACGCTGACCGAAGAGGTCGTGTCCGAGAACCGGTCGCGGTTCACCATCGAACCGCTGGAGCCGGGCTTCGGTTACACCCTCGGCAACTCGCTGCGGCGCACGCTGCTGTCGTCGATTCCTGGTGCGGCTGTCACCAGCATTCGCATCGACGGCGTGCTGCACGAGTTCACCACCGTCCCGGGCGTGAAGGAAGATGTCACCGACATCATCCTGAACCTCAAGGGCCTGGTCGTGTCGTCCGAAGAGGACGAGCCGGTCACCATGTACGTGCGCAAGCAGGGCCCGGGCACCGTCACCGCCGGTGACATCGTCCCCCCGGCGGGCGTGACCGTGCACAACCCGGACATGCACATCGCCACCCTGAACGACAAGGGCAAGCTGGAGATCGAGCTCGTGGTCGAGCGCGGTCGCGGTTATGTCCCGGCCGTGCAGAACAAGGCGTCGGGTGCGGAAATCGGCCGGATTCCGGTTGACTCGATCTACTCGCCGGTTCTCAAGGTGACGTACAAGGTCGAGGCCACCCGTGTCGAGCAGCGCACCGACTTCGACCGGCTCATCCTGGATGTCGAGACCAAGAACTCGATCTCCGCGCGGGATGCGCTGGCGTCGGCGGGCAAGACCCTGGTCGAACTGTTCGGTCTCGCGCGCGAGCTGAACGTCGAGGCCGAGGGCATCGAGATCGGTCCCTCGCCGGCCGAAGCGGACCACATCGCTTCGTTCGGCCTGCCGATCGAGGACCTGGATCTCACCGTGCGGTCGTACAACTGCCTCAAGCGTGAGGGCGTGCACACCGTCGGCGAGCTGGTCGCTCGCACCGAGTCGGACCTGCTGGACATCCGCAACTTCGGTCAGAAGTCCATCGACGAGGTCAAGGTTAAGCTGCACTCGCTCGGCCTGTCCCTCAAGGATTCTCCGGCTTCCTTCGATCCGTCCTCCGTCGTCGGCTACGACGCGGCCAGCGGCACCTGGAGCGACAGCGGTTCGTTCAGCGACACCGACAGCGGCGAGCAGGACTACGCCGAGACCGAACAGCTTTAGGTCATTCGGGGTGTAGCGCCCCGAATCGGCCTTCAACACAGGAGATTCAAACAAATGCCCAAGCCCAAGAAGGGTGCCCGCTTCGGCGGGACGGCGTCGCACCAGAAGGCGATCTTCGCCAACCTGGCGACGGCGCTCTTCGAGCACGGTCGCATCACGACCACCGAGGCCAAGGCCAAGGCGCTGCGCCCCTACGCCGAGAAGCTCGTGACCAAGGCGAAGGGCGGCACGCTGGCCGACCGTCGCGAGGTCATGAAGGTGATCCGCTCCAAGGACGTCGTGCACGCCCTGTTCGCGGAGATCGGTCCCTCGTTCGAGGGTCGTGAGGGTGGCTACACCCGCATCATCAAGACCATCCCGCGCAAGGGTGACAACGCGCCGATGGCGATCATCGAGCTGGTTCGCGAGAAGACCGTGACCAACGAGGCCGATCGTGCTCGCCGCGTTGCCGCTTCGCAGAAGGCCGAGGCGCCGGCTGCCGAAGAGGCCAAGGTCGAGGATGCCGCCGAGGAGACCGTGGCGGATGCCCCGGCCGCCGAGGCCAAGGACGCGGAGTAATACTCCAGTCCTGCGGACTAGATGAAGGGGTTTCAGGGGCTTCCCCTGGAACCCCTTTATGTCTGAGGTGGGTCAAGGGGCTTCCCCTGGAACCCCTTTATGTCTGAGGTGGGTCAGGGGCTTCCCCTGGAACCCCTTTATGTCTGAGGTGGGTCAGGGGCTTCCCCTGGAACCCCTTCACGTCTGAGGTGGGTCAGGGGCTTCCCCTGGAACCCCTTCACGTCTGAGGCGGGTCAGGGACTTTTCCTGGAACCCCTTCATGTGTGAGGCGGGTCAGGGACTTCCCTTCATATCCGAGGGGGGACAGGGGCTACCCCCGAACCCCCATATATCTGAGGCGGGGTCAGAGCCTTGAAACCCCTTCGCGTTTGAGGTGGGGCAGGGGCTTTCCTCTGGGACCGCTTCGCGTTTGGGGTGGTCTGGGGCTTCACCGAAGCCTCGGAGGTGGAGATTCCATGAGTGAGCCCGCCGTCCCCTCCGGGTCGGCGGGCTTTCTCCATGTTAACCAGGAGATCGCTGTGACCGTAGAGGTTCCGACGTCCGAACCGGTTGCGATTCGGGTACGGCTGGACATCAGCTATGACGGCACGGATTTCACGGGGTGGGCGCGGCAGCCTGGGCTGCGCACCGTGCAGGGGGTGCTGGAGGACGCGCTGAGCAAGGTGCAGCGGGAATCCATTCAGTTGACGGTGGCGGGGCGGACCGACGCGGGGGTGCATGCGGAAGGGCAAGTCGCGCACTTCGATACGCATACCGCGGTGGACGGGCCCAAGCTGGTGCATCGGCTGGCGCGGTTTCTGCCGAAGGATGTGCGCGTCAAAGACGTGTCGCTCGTGCCGCCGGAGTTCGACGCCCGCTTCTCGGCGATTCGCCGTCACTACGCCTATCGGTTGACCACCGCCCCCTATGGCGCGGAACCGCTGCAGGCGCGCGGGGTGGTCCCGGTCCGGCCCGGCCTCGACGTGGACGCCATGCGCGAAGCCTCCCGAAACCTGTTGGGCCTGCACGATTTCGCCGCCTTCTGCCGCCGCCGCGAGGGTGCGACCACCATTCGCGAACTCCAGCGCTTCGACTGGACGCGGGAGGGTGATCTGCTCACCGCCTACGTCAGCGCCGACGCCTTCTGCTGGTCGATGGTGCGCAGCCTGGTCGGCGGGGTGCTCGCCGTCGGCGAAGGCCGCCGCACCCCGGCCTGGATCGCCGGCCTCCTCGACGAGCGTGAGCGCTCCAGCGCCGTCACCGTCGCCCCGGCCCACGGTCTGTCGCTCATCGCCGTCGACTACCCGGCTGCCGCCGAGCTCGCCGCCCGCAACGCGCAAACCCGCGAGGTTCGTACCGTTCCCGATCCTGAGGGCTGCTGCGGCGACTGATCGGTGAATCGGAGGCGCGCAACGCCTTCGAGGTCGCCGGTGCCGTCGGCATGGGCCGACCGGTCGTATCGCTCCGGCGGGTGGGGTTCGCGCGCTTTTCTTCGAAGGCTGTCGCGGTGATGAGATCGTCTGCCGCCTTGCGGGTTTCGATTCAATTCGGGGACCGTGGGGGCGCGAAGTTTTGGAGACCGCCACGGCTGTTTTGCCGCGGTGCTGCGCTGGCCCGCTGGTCAAGGCATAGTTCTCGGGTCGCCTGGGATCCATGAGTTTCGTTCGGGGGTGCGAAGTTTCATTCCCGGTAGGGATGGGCCCGGTGGCGGGGGATAGTTCGAGGCATGAGCACATCGACGCGCGGTCGGGGCCGCGGCAAGCACAGGAACGGATATCGGGAGTGCCCATCCGGTGGGCGGGCGGTGCGGCGCGGGTCGGATTGTCCGGGCTGCGGTGGTGACGAGATCGATCCGCGGCGGGCGCTGGATGCCGCACTCGACGTAGCGGCCGGATTTCCGGACGATGTGGATCCCTTTCGGGTCGAATTCCTGATCGCCGAACTGCTCGCGCCGGGTCCCGCCGAGGATTTCGGGCTGAGGGAACTGTTCGGCGCCGCGGCGGTGCTGCGGTTCGAAACTCGGGCCACTGCGCCGGCATTGGGTCTGTTGCGCGGGATCACGCGTCTCACCACCGGCGAGTTGTCGCGGGCGGCGGGCGCGGCGGCCGATCGGCTGGAGGTCGGCGGGACGACGGTGCCGCGGTGGTATCGGCAGTTGCTCGCACCGGTCAGGCCACGCGAATTCACGCGTTCGGCCGCCGGGCATCAGGCCGTGCTGATGGCCAGCTTCGATCGCGGCGGTGACATTCACGCGTTCGCGGCGTGCGTGGACCTGCGCGCCGGTGTCGCGTCGGACATCACGCTGCTCGCGGGCGGCGAAGCGGGTGTGCGCCGGCAACTGGCCGGTGTCGGTCTGCCCGGTGTCACTCAGCGGCTGCCGCTGGCGGACTTTCGCGCCGAACTCGAGTCCGCGCTCGACCGCCGGGCACGCGCGGACCGCACCGACCATCACCTGCGCCCCTTCACCGCCGACGAACTCCAGCGCGACACCACGCCCTACGTTCTCGCCGCCGCGGTCTTACGCGCCCATCTGCGCGCAGTGGACTCGGCACCGGATCGCGGCGAGTAGCAGTCGCCCGGCTGTCAACCATCGGTGCGGCAGCGAGCGCGCCTGAAACCCGCTCATGCCTGGACCGCCTTGCTCGACTCGAGCACCCGCCGCGATCGCCTATCGCGATTGGCCGACACCACGACCCGCACGATCCGCTCGCAGCGCAGGCGGGAGCGGTTCTTGGTGACGTGCACCAGCGGGCGGATGAAGAGCGCGCACCTGCGGGCGGATGAAAGAGCGCGCACCGGCGGGCGGATGAAAGGGATTGCCCGCTATGGAGATTCGTGGCGCGGGTTGCGGGGAATCGGGCTTTCCGGGCGCGTTGGCGAAAGTTGGATGAGGTTAAGGGAATTGGGGGGTTGGGGTGCGGCCGGGGTGCGAGAATCGGGCGATGAGGGGCGGTGTTGAGCCTGCGGTGATGGAGGTTCGGTCCATGCCGGAGGTTTCGCAGCAGGAGACATTCGAGGAGTGGGAAGCCGTCGTCGCGGCGGCCTACGTTCCGCTGGTGGTCACTCCGGTGCGTGCGGGGGAATTCCGGGCGCGGATCGTGCAGTCGCGCTTCGACGGCATCGATGTGTCGATGGTGACGGCGAGCGGTCAGCATCTGAGCCGGATTCCGCGCTTGATCCACGAGCCCCGGGAACCGGTCCTGTTCGCCAGCGTGACCACGCACGGGCACGGCTGGCTGGAACAGGATGGGCGCGTGGGGGAGTTGGCGGACGGCGGCCTCACCCTGCACGTGAGTTCGCGTCCCTTCACCGCGCATTTCGAGCAGTCTTGGGGCGTGGTGGCGGTGCAGGTGCCACTGGCGGAGGTGGTCGTCGCGTCGGGTGTGCCCGCGGACCGGATGCCCACGGCGGTGCGGTTCCCGCCCGAAGGCGCGGCCGGCATTGTCGGACGCTACTTCCGCGGGCTGGCGCAATTGCAGTACAGCGCCCCGGATCAGGCGGCGGAGCTGGCCAAACACGGTACGGGACTGCTGGCCTCGGTGGTGCAGCTGGCGGCGGGGGACCTGCCGCGGCAGGAGCCGGGCCGGGCCCTGGCCAAGCAACAGGCGCTGGGGTTCATCCAAAGTCATTACACCGACCCGGACCTCACCATCGAGCAGGTGGCCGACGCCTGCGCGGTGTCGCGCCGGACCCTGTACCGAATGTTCGAGCACGGGGAGGACGGGGTGGCGGCCATGCTGCGGCGGCTGCGGGTGGAGCGGGCGCTCTCGCTGATCCGCACCGACCCGACCCGCCCGCTGCTGTCGGTGGCCCGGGTGTCGGGGTTCGTGTCCGAGCGCCAGTTCTATCGGGCCTTCAAACGCGAAACCGGCATGACCCCTGGCGAATTCCGCACCCATCACGCCTGATCAGACCATGAAACGGGGATGACGTGAATTGGCAGTGATCTGGCACTGGCGGACAGTCACAACGCCACCCCCGATCGACATACTGAACACGCGCCGCCCGGTCGCCGCTTCGAGCCGCCGACGACCGGGCAGCGGCCTCTCCCATCCCGGCCCCCAATTCCGGCCGCCTGGCTTATAGACCGATACCGCCAGACACCGCCAGATACCGCGACCGCCGCCGGCGCTGAAGCGGGCCGCGCTTTTCGTCGACGCCGCGCTGCCACGACCATCCAGACTGCCGCCAATTTCGCGCACGCCGCGGCATGACCTCCGGCCTGGGCGAGGCGCACACCGACACCGCTGCCAGGTGATGAATACGACTGTGGCGTAGGGGTCTTGAAGGACATCGCTGCTCTCCCCGGCGGGGTTGAGTTCGGGGTCGGCATGCGGGTTGTCGCAGGCGGGTTTGGACGATGGTCGGTGGCCGTTGTCGGGGGTTCGGTTTGTGACCAAACGGCCGTTTCCAGAGGGCATTTCGTGTGAAACCGGCACGCTGGGCGGTTGGTTGCGGGGGTGGGGGGACGCAGGCACGGGGGGTCCCTAGCTCGGCACGGTATGTCGCTGTTCGGGGCACGCGTTCGGCGAAGGGTGATTGCACAGATCATCCGACCCGTCGAAGGAGCCGAGGTGCCGACGAAGGTGCGAGTCGCAGCCGTCCAAGCCGAGCCGCGGTGGTTGGATCTGCGCGCCGGTGTGCAGCAGGCCATCGAGCTGATCGAGGACGCCGCGGCGGGTGGTGCGCAACTGGTGGCATTCCCGGAGAGCTTTCTGCCGGGCTACCCGTGGTGGCTGTGGCTGGACTCGGTGAGCTGGGGCCAAGGATTCTTCGCGCGCTACCGGACGAATTCGATGACGGTGGGCCGCACCGAGTTCCGGCGCATCGCCGACGCCGCGCGGCGGCATCGGATTCACGTGCTGCTCGGCTTCAGCGAACGCTGCGGCAGCGCGCTCTACCTGTCGCAGTGCCTGATCGATGATCGAGGGGTGCTGCTCGGAGTCCGTCGTAAGCCCGAGCTGACGCCGTTGGAGCACAAGATCTTCCGGTGTGGTGAGCCCGGCGAGTCGGAGGTCTTCCGCACCGGCATCGGCCGCATCGCGGTGCAGGGCGGCTCCGAGCAGTTGCACCTGCCGGCCCGGCGCGAACTCGAACGCACCGGGGCGCAGATCCACGTGGTGTCGTGGCCCGGCTTCATCGTAGCCCGGGACGTGGACTGGGGTGTGCGGGTGAACAACGCGGCCACGCTCTGGTACGCGGTGGTGGGACAGCTCAATGTGATCGCGGCCTGCGCGGTGATGGACGTGGCGGGCAGCGAGAGCCGGCAGGGCTGCGAGTCGGCCAAGCAGCTGGTGCGCGGACCGGGCGGGCACGCACGGATTTTCGCGCCGGGCGGCGAGGAGCTGGCGTCGCCGTTGGGCGGGCACGAACAGGGTTTGCTGTACGCGGATCTGGAGTTGGACCTGAGCTGCGAATCGGCCGCCTAGTGGTACAGCGGTGTACCCCGCCGGTGCATTGGCCCGTCCTCCGGCGATCTGACACACTCTCCCGAGTATTCGGTCGTACCTGGGCCGAACTGTGTCACCGAGGGACGGGGAGTGAACGCGTCAGCAGCGGTCAGTCGGATCGATGTGCGATCCGGGCCGGAACAGTCGTCGACGGAGGCCTTCGAGCGCTGGGAAGCGCAAGTGACGGCCGCGTATGTGCCGCTTGCCGTTTCACCAATACCGACCGGTCGCTTTCGGGGCTATATCGAGCACGCGCGCTACGACGAGCTGGATCTTTCCATCATCGGCTCGACCCCGCAGCTGATCCGGCGCACCGAATCGCTCATCGCCCGCGGCGCCGACGAGTACCTGCTCGCCAGCATTCCCACGCAGGGCGCCGCGCGGCTGCATCAGGACAGCCGCGTGACCGACGCGACCCCGGGCGCGATCGTGTTCTACGACAGCACCCGCCCCTATCGCTGGGACGCGCAACAGGAGTTCGAACAAGTCGTGGTGCAGGTTCCCTTGTCTCGATTGCATGAGCGCTACGGCGTGGACGGCCGCGAGATTCCGACCGCGACAAGCTTTTCCGCCGATACCGCGCCGGGCATCGTCGCGCAGTATTTCCGGGGCGTCGCGGGATTGCAGCGCACCGATCCGGGCGGGGCGGCGATTCTGGCCGAGCCCGGCATGGATCTGCTCGCCGCCGCCGTGACCGCCGCGGCCGGGCGCGTCCCCCGCGATCAGTCCGCGGACGCGTTGAACCGGCAGCGGGTCTTGGCCTTCATGCGCAGCCACTGCGCGGATCCGGATCTCGGAGTCGATCGAATCGCGGAGGGCTGCCGCATGTCTCGGCGTACGCTGTATCGGGTATTCGGGGAGTTCGAGGGCGGCCCCGGAACCGTGTTGCGGCGCATGCGCATCGAACGCGCTTGCGATCTGCTGCGAAATGCGCCGCAGTTGCCGCTTTCCGCGGTGGCCAAAGCCTCGGGATTCCTGACGGAGCGTAGTTTCTACCGAAGCTTCCGCCTGGAAATGGGGACGACTCCCGGGGCATTTCGCGCAATGGCATGATCAGTCGGTGATTCGGCACCCGTAGCCATTGTTTTGGTGGAAACTCTTGGCAAGCATCACCTGCCATGAGGGATAAGCGATGAGGATTACGGTGCGAGTCGCGGCCGTTCAGGCCGAACCCAGCTGGTTGCGGCTGTCCGACGGTGTCGAGCAGGTCGTCGAACTGATCGAAACGGCTGCCACGCGGGGCGCTCGGCTGATCGCATTTCCGGAGGCGTTTCTCCCGGGATATCCGTGGTGGCGCTGGATCGAGACGAATCAGTGGAATGTCGAGTATTCGACCCGCTGCCGCGAGAATTCGATGACCCGGGATGGCGAGGAAATGCGCGCGATCACCGATGCGGCGGCCGCCCACGGTATTCACGTCGTCCTCGGCTTCGGCGAACGGCAGGATCGGCGAATCTATCTGTCGCAGGCCGTCATCGACGATTCCGGCGAGTTGCTGTCGGTGCGCCGCAAGGCGGGGCTCAACAGCATCGAACGCAAGATCTTCGCGTCCGGAACCCCGAATCTGCCTGCCGTGCACCACACTCCGATCGGCAAGTACGGCGCGTTGTCCGGGCAGGAGAATCAGCGCCCGCTGCTCACCCGCGCCCTGCGTGCCGACGAGGAGCAGATCCACGTCGCCGCCTGGCCCGCGAATCCGTACGGCGATGGGGGCGGCCCGGATTCGCGCATCACGGTGAGCCGCATGTACGCGCTCGAGGTCGGCGCGTTCGTCCTCGCGCCCACCGCCGTGGCGGGGCCGCGCGCCTGGGGCGGCATGGCGCGCCCCCGTACGGACGCCCCCACCGGCTCCGCGCGCATCTACGGCGCCGACGGCGCGGAGGCGGTGACGCCCCTGGCCGAGGGTGACGAAGGAATCCTCTACGCCGACTTGGAAATCGGCGGCATCGAGACCGCGAGCCCCCCACGCGAATCCACCCGCGCCCCGCACGAGCGCAAGAATCTGGCTCCGGTGCGCCGCGGTTCCCGTCGCGCGCCGACCGGCTGGCAAGCCGGCCCGGACCGCTGGGCCCTGCCCATGTCCTTCGGGACCTACCCCGACGGCACCGCCGCCTGCTGACTCTGCCCCGTGCGCTGGAGAATCTCGGCGAGAGCTAGCTGCGGACCAGCCGGGCGATGGCGTCAGTAGCCTCTTTGATCTTGGCTTCGGCCTCGGGGCCGCCCGCCACGGCCGCGTCGACGACGCAGTGGCTGATGTGATCTTCGAGCAGGCCCATGGCGACCGCCTGCAGGGCCTTGGTCATGGCCGACACCTGGGTGAGGATGTCGATGCAGTACTTCTCCTCCTCGACCATGCGCTGCAGGCCGCGGGCCTGACCTTCGATGCGGCGCAGGCGCTTGAGGTAGTCGTCCTTGGCGGTGATGTAGCCGTGGGTGGCGTGATCGTGGCAGGACTCGGCCGGGGTTTCTGCGGTGGCGGTGTTGTCGTTGGTCACCTGCGCGTCCTGTCTCCGTGGCGGCAATACCCCCCTAGGGTACATGGTTCGCCCTGGTCCCACCACTCATGCGCGCATGCGCAAGAATCGGGGCCATGAGTTCGGATGCACGGGCGACGCTCGCCATTATCGGAGGCAGTGGGTTCTACGACTTCTTCGGCGACGACGCCACCACGGTCGAGGTCGAGACCCCCTACGGCGCGCCCAGTGCGCCCATCACCATCGGCCAGGTGGAGGGGCGCTCGGTCGCGTTCCTGCCGCGGCACGGCCGCAAACACGAATACTCCCCGCACACCGTGCCGTATCGCGCCAATATGTGGGCGCTGCGCACGCTGGGCGTGCGTCGCGTCTTCGGGCCGTGCGCGGTCGGCAGCCTGCGCGCCGATTGGGGGCCGGGCACGGTCGCGGTGCCCGATCAGCTGGTGGACCGCACCTCCGGCCGCGCCCAGACCTTCTACGACGCCGGCGGCGTGCACGTCTCCTTCGCCGATCCGTACTGCGACGAACTGCGTTCGGCCGCAATCGCTTCCCTGGGCACCGAGCTGCCCTCGCGCGATCACGGCACCATGGTCGTGGTGGAGGGCCCGCGGTTCTCCACCCGCGCCGAGAGCCGCTGGTTCGCCGGGCAGGGCTGGGAGCTGGTCAATATGACCGGTCACCCGGAGGCCGTGCTGGCCCGTGAGCTCGAAATGTGCTACTCCGCAATCGCTCTCGTCACCGACCTGGACGCCGGGCTGGAGTCGGGCGAGGGTGTCAGCGCCGCCGACGTCTTCGCCGAGTTCGAGCGCAACCTGGTGCCGTTCAAGGCCCTGGTGCGCCGTGCCGTGGCCGCGGTCGACGGCGACGACACCTGCGACAAGTGCCGCGTTCTCACCGGCACCGGCGTGCAACTGCCGTTCGAACTGCCCTGACCGGGGTCAAACGACCGAACGGTATGGACTGCCGCCCGAGCGACCGGGGCGCCACGCTGTGCCCCGCGGTGCCTCGTCGCACCTGCTCGCGGCGGCCTCCGGCCGTTGATTTCGTCCGGAATGTCCATCACTGAATAGGAATTCGGGTTACGTCCCCCGCCGGGGGCCACCGTCGGTCGCAGGTCCAATAAGCTGGAGGCATGAATGCGGGCGGTGGCGACCCCCTGCGCGTGCTGCTGACCGGCGCGGCCGGGTACCTGGGCTCCCATGTTCAGCGCGCCCTGCGGGCGGCGGGGCACGAGGTCATCGGGGTGGATTTCCTGCTGGAATCGGTGCACGGCCCGAATCCCGCTGTCCCGGAAGATGTTCATCGGGTCGATATCCGCGAGCACGAGGCGCTGGAGCCGCTGCTCGACGGGGTGGACGTGGTCTGTCATCTGGCCGCGGCGGTGCCGCTGCCGCAGCCGCGCGGGCCGGCGCCGGCCGATCCCGCGAATTCCCCGCTGTCGCAGGAGTTCCCGCGATCTCTGCTGGGGCATGGGGGACAGGGTCCGCGCGGGGACGGCCATCGCGGTCCGGTGACCGCGGCCGACACGACCTCCGAGCGCGAATCGGGACCCGGCACCGGCCCGTGCGTACGCGCGCCGCTCGGCGCCGGCCGCTCGAGCGAACGGGCCGGAATGGACGGCATGCGGTGGGCCGCGCTGTACGCCACCCACAACGACGCCGGCACGGCCGTGCTGCTGGCGGCGATGGAGCGGGCGGGGGTGCGGCGGCTGGTCCTCGGGTCCTCGGTCGCGGTGTACGGGGAGGGCCGGTATCGCGGCGCGCGGGGCGGGGTCTTCTACCCCGGACTGCGCCGGCGGCGGGATCTGGATCGGGGCATGTTCGATCATCGGGAGCTGCGGTCCGGTGATGTGCTGACCTGGGAGCCGATGGGGGAGGACGCCCCGCTGCGACCGCGCAGCGCCTATGCCGCAAGCAAAGTCGCGCAGGAGCACTACGCGCTGGCCTGGGTCGCCAACACCGGCGGCAACGCCGCCGTGCTGCGCTATCACCACCTCTACGGCGAGCCGGTGGCCGACGGCCGGCACGTGCGCTCCGCGGAATCCGGTGTGGCGGCGCGGTTTCGGGCCGAGCTGCTCGCCGGACGGCCGCCGCAGGTGTTCGAAGACGGCGGGCAGGTCCGGGATTTCGTGCAGGTGCGCGACGCCGCGGTCGCGACCGTCGCAGCCGTGGAGCGCCCGCTGCCCGGCTTCGTGCCGTTGAACATCGCCTCGGGCCGGCCGCTGACGCTGTGGGAGGTGGCCTCGACCATGGCCAAGGCGGTGGACGGGCCCACGCCGGTGGTGACCGGGCACTGCCGGGTCACCGATATCCGCCATGTGGTGGCACATCCGGAGCGAGCGCGGCAGGCGCTGGAGTTCACCGCGCGCACCCTGCCCGCCGCGGGCCTGGCCGAGTACGCGCTGCGCGGGGCCGGACGACGCTGAATGCCCGGACGGGTTGCCCGCGGTGGCTAGGCTCACGGCATGGACACTCCGCTGCGGCTCGAGGCCATCGTCGCCAGTGTGCGGCCCAAGCGGTTCGCGCCGGTGGTCGCGGACTGGTTCCTGCGGCAGGCGGGCGCCGACGCGGATTTCGAGGTGGGCGTGATCGACCTGATCGATACGCCGCTGCCGGTGGATCTCATCGAGACCGACGCGGTGCGGGCCTTCCAGCGACGCGTCGAAGCGGCCGACGCGTTCGTGGCCGTCACCTCCGAGTACAACCACGGCTATCCGGCGTCGCTGAAGACGGCCTTCGACAGCGTGAAGCGCGAATGGCGCGGCAAGCCCATCGGTTTCGTCAGCTACGGCGGCCTGTCCGGCGGGCTGCGCGCCGTCGAGCAGCTGCGGCAGGTGGTGGCGGAGATCCATATGGTCTCCGTGCGCGAGACGGTCAGTTTTCACGAGGCCAAACGCAAGTTCGACGCCGACGGGCAGACCGCCGACGCCGCGGCCATCGACGCCTGCGCCCGGATGCTGCGTCAACTGTCCTGGTGGGCAACGGCTTTGCGCACCGCGCGGGCGGCCGACCCGTACCCCGGTAGCTAGGACGCGAAAGCGTTTGCCGCGCACGGGGTTCCGATATAGGTGGCCTCGCGGGGAATGGAGACCAGCGTCAGCGGCACCTCGGTGGTCCCGGTGCGCAGGATGATTCGGTTCCCGGTCGCGCCCGGCTGGTGGATCGACAGATCGGGGGTGCTGCTCGGCCAGCCCAGCGGATCCCCGGTGAGGGTGAGGGTGGTGATCCCGGCGTGCGGCGCGGGCGCGAGCACGCCGTCCACCACGGTGGCGGTGAAATCGGCGTCGGAGCGGTGGGTTTCGACCGCGATGGCCAGTCGTTGCGGATTGCCGATGGTGGTGACCAGCTGCTGCCAGGCGTCGGGCCGGTCGGTGCGGATGAGCACGCGCTCGCCGACGGCCAGCGCGCGGAACACGATCTGCTGTGCCAGATAGAGCTCGCCCGCCACGAACACGCTCGAAATACCCTGTCCGACAAGGCGTACGGCGACGCCGTTGCCGGCGTCGTCGGAGCCCAGCAGTTGTCCGCAGCCCGCCGACGGCAGCTGCAGCGCCTCGATGGCCTCGATGGCGCGGATCTCGGTGGGGACGGTCTCGTCCAGGCCCGGCACCGCGAACGGCAGATGCGCGAGCAGCCCCTCCCGATGGCGGCCGTTCATCGAGATCATGTGCCGCTGCACCGGTTCCTGCGGCAGTTCGCGGGCGGTGATCCGCCAGGCCGCGCCGATGCGCACGGTGTCGACGCTGCGGCCGGGGCGCAGTCGCACGGCCACCGTGGTGCCGCGGGAGGCGGGCACCCACAGCTGGGCGAGCAGCTCCGAGGCCAGCTGCCGGGGGTCGACGGCCGCGCCGATGTTCACGCTGTTGCCGAGTTCGGTGTAGCGCCAGTGCTGGGTCAGCGCACCGGGATCCACGCCGGCGGTGACCTGCAGCGCGGCCTGGCGAATCTCGGGCGCGGTGAGCACCCGGGCGGTGCAGTCGCCGTCCTCGAGGGTGCGCACGATGCGGCGGGTGGCGACGGTGACGGCACGGCAGGCGCCCGGCAGCCCGCCGCCGCGCCGGGCCGTGGCCTCCGGGCAGGTGAGCGGGTCGAAGGCGATGGCCAGCCATACCGTGCGGTGGGCGGTGGCGGGCAGCGGGCCGAGCAGGGATTCGTAGATCGCGCCCGCCGGAGTGCCGGACCGGCTGCGGTAGCCGTGCGAGACGATATCGATGCCGGCCAGCAGAATGTCGTGCTGGCTCAGGCTTTTCGCGAGTTCGGGCAGCGGCAGCAGATGGGTGGAACGCACGGTGGCGCGGCCGAGCCGGGTCAGTCCGCCCCGGGGCGCGAGCAGTTCGACGACCGCGACCACGCGGCTGCCGTCGCGGTAGAGCCCGAGTGAGCGGCCGTCGGGGTCGTGGAAGTCGATGATGTCGGCGGGCGGATGCCCGCGGCGAGCCCGGAAGCGGCCGCGGGTGGCGAGCCAATCGGAAACTGTGCGTTTGCCCAGTGGGACGAGAAGAACCAGACCGACCACCACGCCGACAGTGAGAGCGCCCCACCAGGCCATCCCGCAGGCCACGGCCACGATCAGAACGACCAGTCCGGCCAGCTGCGCCCAGACCAGATTCGTGACGGAGATCCGGCCGAACAGCGGCCGGGCCGTACCCCCGGAATCGGTAGTCATCGTCGGTCCCCGGCTCCCCGAGTTTCGGCCCGCGCGCGATCTCGTGCGGTGGCCGAGTGCGAATGAAGGTCCTGGTAACTGTACTGTGTGCGGCGAACGCAACGACCTTCCGGGGACTTGGATGCCTTCGAAACCCACGACCCGATGGCAGGTGAGCGGTTACCGCTTCCTGGTCCGTCGCATGGAGCACGCCCTGGTCCGCAGGGACGTGCGAATGCTGCACGACCCCATGCGGTCCCAGTCGCGCGCCCTCGCCGCCGGACTCATCCTCGCGTGTGTCGCGCTGGCGGGTTGCGGGGTGTTGGCTCTGCTGCGGCCGCAGGACAAGATCGGGTCCAACAAGATCCTCATCGGCAAGGACACCGGCGCGGTCTACGTGGTGCTCGACAACGTGGTGCACCCGGCGTTGAACATCGCCTCGGCGCGGCTGGCCGCGGGCGATGCCGCCAAGCCCGCGACGGTCAAGGAATCCGAGCTGTCGAAGAAGCCGCGCGGACAGCTGATCGGCATTCCGGGCGCGCCCACCTCGTTGAACTTCGACGGCGGCGACGGCCGCACCTGGACGGTGTGCGACGCGCTGTCCAACGACGGCAGCCGCAACCTCACCACCTCGGTGCTCGCGGGCGATGTGACCTTGGCGGACAAGGCATCCGCGCTGGGGACGGGCAAGGCGCTGCTGGTGCAGGGACGCGACCACACGTACCTGATCTACGGCAACGAGCGCGCCCAGATCGATCTGAACGATCGCGCCGTGGTCGACGCCCTCGACCTGCGCGGCCAGACACCGCGGCCGATCAGCGAGGGGCTGCTCAACGCCGTTCCCGAGGTGCTGCCGCTGGTGGCTCCGCCCATCGAGAACGCCGGCGCCGCACCGGGTTACCCGATCGGGGAGCACCGCATCGGTGATGTCGTGCAGGTGCGCACCGACAGCAAGTACTACGTGGTGCTGGCCGACGGCTTGCAACCGGTGTCGCCGCTGACCGCCGACATCATTCGCAATGCCTACCGGTCCGCGGCGGCCGACGATCACATCGCGCAGGCCGATCGGACCGGCGCGCCGGTGTCCGCGGCCTTGCGGGTGGCCGACTATCCGGACGCGGCGCCGGAGATCGTGGACGGCAAGGATCAGCCCATCGACTGCCTGTCGTGGCGGCCGCTGAGTTCGGCCGACACCTCCGACGGCAGCAAACACGCCGAGCTGACCGTGCTCACCGGGCACGCGGTGCCGATTCCCGACCGCGCCAAGCTGGTTCCGCTGGCCCAGGCCGACGGCAGCGGGCCGAATGTGGACAGCTTCTACCTGAAGCCGGGGGCGGGCGCGTACGTGCAGTCCACCGGGATCGAGCCGGACAGCCAGCGGCACGACAGCCTGTTCTTCGTCTCCGACTACGGGGTGCGGTTCGGCATCAAGAATCTGGATGCCGCCAAGGCGCTGGGCATGGACCCGGAGAAGGTGCGCCCCGAGCCCGCGCCGTGGCCGATCCTGGGCTTGCTCGCGCCCGGACCGACGCTCAGCCGCGAGGCCGCCATGGTCGCCCACGACGGCGTGGCTCCGGACCCGAGCCCGGCCAAGGAACCGGTGAAAACCCAAGCGCCCGGGGCGAACTGAGTCAGGCGGCGGTGTCGTGTACGCCGAAACGACGGCGCAGGGGGAACGAGGCCAGGAAACCGAGCACCAGCAGCAGCGCGACGATCCCGGTGCCGATCAGAGCCACGTCGCGCGCCGTATTGTCCGGTGCGGGCGCGGGTTTCGGCAGGGGCAGCTGTTGTTCGCGGGCGCCGGCGGGCAGCTTCGGCGGCAGCTGCCGGGGCACCTGGTCGCTGAGGGCGGCGACGGGATCGACTGTGCCGTAACCGATGTAGGGGTTCCAGCCCTCGCCCGGCGCGTGTGCGGTGGCCTCGATGCGTTGGATGACCTCGGCGGCGCTCAGGTCCGGGAAGCGGGAACGCACCAACGCCGCCACACCCGACACCTGCGGCGCGGCGAAACTCGTTCCGCTGTATGGCGTCACCTGTCCTTGGTTGGTGACCTTGGCGGTGGTCAGCCCGGTGTTGCGGGGGTCGAGGGAGATGATGTTCTCGCCCGGCGCGGCCACCCCGACCCACGGCCCGGGCACGCTGAACTTGGAGGGTTGGCCGAAGGCGTCCACCGAACCGACCGACAGCACATAGGCGTCCCACCACGCGGGCACCACATAGGAATTCACGTGATCCCACGGATCGTCGGTGGGGTGCAAGGGATCCAGGCCCGGATTGCTCGCCTTGCAGGTATCGGTATTGCCGGCCGCGGCCACGATCACCGCGTCCTTGTCGAGGGCCGCGTACTGCACCGCCGCGCCCAGCGCGCCCATCTCGGCGCTGGTCGGTTCACTGGTGGGGCAGGCGACCAACGAGATATTGATGACTCGCGCGCCCGCGTCGGCGGCCCGGCGCACGGCCGAGGCCAGCGCGGAGATCTTGCCGTAGCCGTCGGGCATGTCGTCGGGGCCCTTCTCCTTGCCCGCGCCCTTGGTCTGATACAGGGCGCTGGTCTGGCGAATGGTCATGATCCGCGCTTCCGGGGCGACCCCGGCGAAACCCTGGCCCGGGAGTTGGGCGGCCCCGATGAGGCCGGCGACGATGGTGCCGTGGGCGTCGCAGTCCTCGATGCCGTCACCGCCGGCTGCGACGTAATCGCCGCCGGGAATCAGGCCCGGCAGCCGGGGGTGCGGTGACACCCCGGTATCGATGACCGCCACCAATTGTCCTGCGCCCCTGGCGAACTGCCAGGCGTCGGGCAGCTCCAGGGTGCGCTGGGTGGGCGGGATGGTGGGGCCGTCACCGCCCGCCTGGGTGCTGAAGCAGGGCGAGTTCGCGGGGTGTTCGGTCTCGGTGGGCGGTGTCGCCGGACCGCCCGGCGGAAGCAGGCCCGCGTCGATGGGGGGCGGATGGTCGGCCGCCGCCGGTCCGGCGCCGAACGAGACGCTCAGCGCCAGCGTCAAAGCCGCGGCGGTCGTGTGAAAACCTTTGCTGCCCATGGTGCCTCGTCGATTCCGGTCACAGTCCGCGCACGAGCGAGTACAGATCGGTCACCCAGAACGTCAGCGGCACCACGGCGGCGACGAAGGCGTATTCGAGCAGTTCCACCGCGCGGCGGGTGGGCGGCGTCGCCTGCTGGCGCGGCACGATGATGCCCAGCACCAGGGCCGCGGCGAAAAGCACCAGCGCCACACCGAAAACGGTGAGCGGCTGGCGCTGGGTGAGGGCCGCGCCGATCAGCACCAGCAGCACGATGGCGGTCCCGCCCACGAGCAGTACGACCGCCTGCTCCGCGCCCGCGTAGGTGCGGCTGCGGAACATCAGCACCACCGCGCACACCAGCGCCAGTGCCAGACCCGGCCAATACGGGCTGCCCGCAGTGAGATTCACCGCCGTGACCGCACCGGTCACGACCACCACGGTGGTGGCTGTGACGAGTCCGGCCAGATATTCGCGCGCCCGTTCGGATTTCGCGCGCAGCGCCTCCATGGTGGGCAGGGCGCGATGGTCGTCGGGATCGTCCTCGGTGGGATCGATCGGGGTGCCCGGGGCGGGCACCGGCGGCAGCGGGAGTTTGGCCAGCAGCATGGAAAGCCTTGGGGCCAGCGACAACCCGGCCAGGCCGAGCGCCGCCGCGCCGCCGCCGATGGCGTGCGCGGGCAACCCGGTCAGCAGGCCCACCAGGGTGGCCGGGACGGCGAAGACCGCCAGCGCGGTCGCGCCGATGAACAGGCCCAGCCCGACGCCGCTCACCCGCCAGGTCAGCATGGCGGTGGCTCCGGCCAGGACCGCGCCCAGCAGCGCGTTGGCCCAGCCGTAATGGCTGGGAACGAACAGCATGCCCGCACTGAACGCGGTCGGCAGCGCGCAGCCGCCCAGCACCAGCGCACTGGCCTGATCGCGGTACATGCGAGCCAGCACCATGCTCGCGGTCACCAGCAGCAGCGTGACGAAGGTGGCCACGATGCCGCTGATCCAGCCCGGGAGGGCGGTCGGTGCGGCCAGCAGGCCGAAGCAGCCGACCAGCATGATCGCCACCGCCAGCATGGATCCGGTCAGCCGGGCGGTGCGGGGCGTCCAACCGCGGAAGTGGTCGGCGTCGGCGATGGCGACGTTGTACATGATGTCGTCGAACAGCGGCGTGGGCGCGATGTGCGCGGCGCTCTCGAGCATGAGCAGTTCGCCGTCGCGCACGCCCTGTTCGGCCAGGCTCAGGGAATTGGAGAACGGCGGCTGCCCGATGCGGGCCAGCACCCACTCGTGGGGCGCGAACTGCTCACCGTCGTGGGAGAAGTCGTTGACGCGATTGTGCTGATCGACCATGTCGACCACGCTCGGAATGACCAGTGCCACCGGCACATCGACGGGAATGGCCATATCGACCTGGGTGTGCTTGGCCAGAATGGTGACTCGTGCCAGGTCGGGCGCGCGGACGGCGCCCGCCGGATCGGGGCGGATTTCATCGAGATGATCCGTACGCGAGTGCGTCACGCCCGCACTGTACGGCATGATGGTTGCCGTCCGTACACTGAGGCCGCATGTCCGCGGGATTCGATGGGTGAAAATCAGCGATGAGCACCGTACGGTTCCAGCGCCGTCCACGCCGGGAGATGCCCCGCACGCCCGGCGGTGAGGTGACCCTGCAGCCGCCGCCGGAGATCCCCCGGGCGGTCCCGGCCAATCTGTTCTCGAAGCTGATGCCCGTCGTGATGGGTGTCGGCATGCTCGGGATGGTGGCGCTCATGGTCACCTCCGGCAGTGGGCTGGCGTCCAATCCGATGAGCCTGATGTTCCCGATGATGATGGTGTTCTCCATGGTCGGGATGTATGCGGGCCAGGGCGGCAAGGGGCAGAAGGCGGCCGAGGCGAACGAGGACCGCAAGGACTATCTGCGCTATCTCGATCAGGTGCGCCGGGATGTGGAGGACACGGCCGGGCAGCAGCGGGCGGCCGTGGAATGGAGTCATCCCGAGCCCGGATTGATCTGGATGCTGGCCGGGACCACGCGCATGTGGGAGCGGCGGCCGGGGGACAGGGACTTCTGCCACGCCCGCATCGGGCTCGGTAGCCAGAGACTTGCTACCAGACTGGTCGCCCCGGAAACTGGGCCCGTCGAGGAACTGGAACCCATTGCCGCGGTCTCCCTGCGGCGGTTCGTGCGCACCCACTCCACCGTGCCGGATCTGCCCACCGCCATCGCCGTGAAGGGCTTCGCCTGCGTCCAGCTCAACGGTGACCGCGTGCAGGCGCGGGAGATGACCCGGGCGATGCTGCTGCAACTGGCCATGTTTCAGGGTCCCGACCAGGTGCTCGTGGCGGTGGTGTGCGGGCCCGACACCGGGCGCGAATGGGAATGGACCAAATGGCTTCCGCACACCCAGCATCCGGACTCGCAGGACGGGGTGGGCAGTCGCCGCATGGTCTACGGCTCCATCCGCGAGGCTCACACGGACCTGAACCCGTTGCTGTACAACCGGGTTCGCTTCTCCCGCAACGCGCCGCCCAACCCGAACCTGGTCCAGATCGTGCTCGTCGTGGACGGCGGGCTGCTCGAGGCGGAAGAGGATCCGCTGCGCGACACCGGATTCGAGGGCGTCACCATTCTGGACCTGTGCGGCTACGCGCCGCGGCTGGCCACCTCGCGGGGCATTCAGATGGTGGTGGAGAACGGCGCGTGCGCCGGACGCGGACCCACCGGGGTGATGGAACGTTTCGCCGACATCGACCGCATCACCGTCAAACAAGCCGAACAGGCGGCCCGGCGGCTCGCGCCCTACCGCGCCGTCACCCAGCGCGCCGCCGAGGCGACCGGTGACGAGGGCGAGGTCATCTCGAGCTGGTCGCAGCTGCTGAACCTCGGCGATATCGGCTCGTTCACCCCCGAGACCGCGTGGAAGCCGCGCTACGGCAGGGAGCGGCTGCGGGTGCCGTTCGGGGTCGGGGCCGACGGGCTGCCGGTGGTTCTGGATATCAAGGAGGCCGCTGAGGGCGGCATGGGCCCGCACGGGCTGTGTATCGGCGCGACCGGGTCGGGCAAGTCGGAATTCCTGCGGACGCTGGTGCTTTCGCTCATCGCCACGCACTCGCCGGATCAGCTCAATTTCGTGCTGGTGGACTTCAAGGGCGGCGCGACCTTCCTCGGGCTGGAGGGGGTCGCGCACGTCGCGGCCATCATCACCAACCTGGAGGAGGAGGCAGATCTGGTCGACCGCATGCGCGACGCCCTGGCCGGTGAGATGAACCGCCGCCAGGAGCTGCTGCGCGCGGCGGGCAATTTCGCGAACGTCTCCGAATACGAGAAGGCGCGCGCGGCCGGCGCGGACCTGGATCCCATGCCCGCGCTGTTCGTGGTGCTCGACGAATTCTCCGAATTGCTGTCGCAGCACCCGGATTTCGCGGAGCTGTTCACCATGATCGGCCGGCTGGGACGCTCGCTGCACGTGCATCTGCTGCTGGCCTCGCAGCGGCTGGAGGAGGGGCGGCTCAAGGGACTGGAAAGCCACCTGTCGTACCGGATCGGCTTGAAGACGTTCTCCGCCAATGAATCCCGGCAGGTACTCGGCGTGCCGGACGCCTACAACCTGCCCAACAATCCCGGCGGCGGCTACCTGAAATCCGACTCCGGTGAGATCCAGCGCTTCCAATCGGCGTACGTGTCCGGACCTTATGTCGGCGGCGGCTCGCAGCGTGACGCCGCGGTGGCCACCCAGGCCGGTGAGATCGACGTGACCGTGCGGCCGTTCACCGCCGCACACGTGGAATTCCGTGCCGCCGACAGGATTCCGCTGCCCGAACTGGCCGCGCTGATCGAGACGCCGGTGGAAGCGGAGCAGATCTCCAATCTGCAGATGCTGGTGTCGCGGGTGCGCGGGCACGGCCGCCCCGCCCACGAGATCTGGCTGCCGCCACTGGGCGAGCCCCCGACCCTGGACGCGCTGCTGCCGCGCTCCATCCTGACCGGCGACTGGAATCCCATTGCGGCGCTGCGGGCTCCGATCGGCATCGTGGACCGGCCCTACGATCAGCGCCGCGACCCCATGGTGGTCGACCTGTCCGGATCACGCGGCAATGCGGCGGTGGTCGGCGGCCCGCAGTCGGGCAAGTCGACGGCGCTGCGCTCGCTGGTCATGGCGATGTCGTTGACGCACACCGCCGAACAGGTGCAGTTCTATCTGCTGGACTTCGGCGGCGGCACCATGGTCGGGCTGGAGGGACTGCCGCATGTCGGCGCGGTCGCCACCCGCATGGAGGAGAACACGGTGCGGCGCATCGTGGCCGAGCTGGTGGGGATCGTGCGCCGGCGGGAGGCCAGCTTCCGGCGGCTGGGCGTGGAATCCATGGCCGAGTTCCGGCGGCTGCGCTCCACCGAACCGGGCGTCGACAATCCGGCCGGCGGCGTGCAGGACGATCCGTTCGGCGACGCCTTCCTGGTGATCGACGGGTACGGCACCTTCCGGCAGGAATTCGAGCTGCTCGAACAGACCGTCATGAACCTTGCGGTGCAAGGACTTTCGTACGGCGTGCACGTGGTGCTGTCGCTCAATCGGTGGGCCGAGGCGCGGCCCGCCCTCAAGGATCAGATCGGCACCCGCATCGAATTGCGGCTCGGCGATCCGATGGACTCCGATCTGGGCCGCAAGTACGCCGCCCTGGTGCCGATGGGACGGCCCGGGCGCGGCATGACCGCCGACGGGCTGCACCTGCTCACGGCGCTGCCCCGGGTGGACGGCGACCCCGATCCCGCGACCCTGGGAACCGGTGTGGCGCAGGCGGTCTCGGCCATCAGCCGGTTCACGCCCGGCCGCCCGGCCCCGGTGGTGCGCATGCTGCCCGAGCGGCTGCCGCGCGAGGAGCTGCTGCGCTCGGCCGGGGACTGGCCCGCGCACGTGGACCGTTCGCAGCCGTGCCTGCGTTTTCCGCTGGGCATCAACGAATCCGAGCTGGCCCCGGTGTATCTCGATCTGGCCGCGGGACAGCACTTCGTCGTCATCGGGGACTCGGAGTCCGGCAAGACCACGCTGCTGCGGTCGCTGGTCCAGTCCATCTGCGCGGCCAATACCCCCGACCAGGCCCGCATCATCATGGGCGACTACCGGCGCACCATGCTCGGCACCGTCCCGCAGGGCTACCTGGCCGGTTACGGCACCACCGCACCGCAGTTCACCCAGAACATGGCCGATCTCGCCGCCTACGTCACCCAGCGCATGCCCGGCCCGGATGTCACCCCGCAGCAGCTCAAGGAGCGGTCCTGGTGGCGCGGTCCGGAGCTGTACGTCATCGTCGACGACTACGACCTGGTCGCCAATGCCAGCGGCAATCCGCTGCACGCCCTGGTCGACCATCTGGCCCACGCCCGGGATCTCGGCTTCCATCTCATCCTGGCCCGCCGCTCCGGCGGTGCGGGCCGGGCCATGTACGAGGCCACCCTCAACCGCCTCAAGGAACTCAACTCCGCCTCCCTGATCATGAGCTGCAGCCGCGAGGAGGGCGTGCTGTTCGGCGCTACGCGACCCAGCCCGCAGCCCCCGGGCCGCGGCACCTACGCCACCCGCGCGGGCGAGGAGCTGATCCAGACCGGCTGGCTGCCCCCGGCGGACTGACACCCCAGCGGCGAAACCCGCAGTTCGGAAACGCGAGCGGCCCCCGGCGTGGATGCCGGGGCCCGCTCGCTGTGCGGTTGTGGCCGTGCCTTAGAACAGACCCGCGAGGGCGGTGTCCTTGGCCTGGAGCTCGGCATTGCCGGTGCGAACCAGGGTGGCGGCGCCGTTGAGGGTGGTGTTGAGCTGGAGAACGTGCTGGTTCCACATGCGCTGGAGATCGGCGAACGCGTCGTTGGCGTCACCCTTCCAGTTGTTCTGCACGAACTCTTCGACATTGCGGTGGAACGCCTCGAGCTGGTCGCGAATGGTCTCCGCGCGGCGAATGATCGAATTCGCGCCGTCGGCGACGCCTTCGAAATGGGCGGAGATGATCTGGCCGTCTGCTGCTGCCATGGTGAATTCCTTTGCCAAAGGTCCGAAAAGAGGGAAGCCGGGGTCGGTCAGACGGCCGGGAGGTCGAGGCTGGAGATCTGCGCGTTGACCTTGGACTGGTAGTCCTTGTCGTGCTCCTCGTAATTGGAGCCGACCTTGATCAAGGTCTCGGCGGTGTGCATCAACTTGTCGTTGAGCTTGTCGGCCTGGAAGTAGTAGCGCTGCATGAACGCGTTGAACGCGTCGGCGGCGCCGCCGCGCCAGTTGGACCCGGCGACCATGCTGTCCTCGTCGCGCTTGAGATCCGCGATGGCGTGCATCAGCATGTCGTGCGTCTGCTGGAACTCCTTGGCCTTGGCCTGAATGAGATCGTTACTGGCTTCGAATGCACCGGCCACGGTGCCTCCTTTCGATTCGCGGGCGGACGACCTGTTCGCAGTGATTAGACGTAGGCCACCGCCATGCGGTTCCACCCCTGTGACAGCTATTCGTCAGCACACTATCCAAGGATCGGTGCCGCTGACCAGTGCAATCAGCAAACGCGTGACAACCTCCACGCGAGAGGAACCTCACAAACCTCTCACCAGGTGCTGTTCGCCAACAGGGCGTACTGGGCCGCGGCCCGCTGATAGGCGTCGGCCAGTTGATCGGAGTCCACGGTCGCCACGAAACGGCGATAGGTGATAGCGCACCGGTAACGGTGCTTATCGGTGAGGGTGTCGGACTGGCCCTCCCCGCAGCGGGCGCCGGGGACCTTCGGCGGGGCGTCCACTGCGCCCGGGAAGGCGGGTTCGAGGATGGTGGACCACAGCGTGTGCGCGGTCTGCGGGTCGGCGGCCCGGAACATCATGGTCGCGCCCTCGTAGGCGGAGCCGCTGAGGGCGAAGGCATCGACCTTGCTGTCGGACAGCACGCGCCGCCAATGGTCCTGATCGCCGATGCGATGCAGAAAGCCGCGCGGTCCGGACGCGAATTCGCTGGTGAAGTCCGGCATGCCGAACCCGTTGGGGTTCAACGACTGTCGCAGCAGGCCGGCGGGATCCCAGGGCTGGCGCAGGATGCCTTCGCGGTCCAGTGGCGGCAGCGCGTCCAGCAGTGGCGTCTGGGCGTCGTAGACCTTCTGGACGAGTTCGGTCAGCTGCGCGGCATCGGGATCCTTCACCGCCACCGTGGCATAGACGACATACGCGCCGCGCGCGAGGAACGAACCCATGGCGGGCACCTCGGGACGCCAATGCGTATGGGCATCAGGGTATTTCGGCAGAGACACCGGTTTGTTGGCGTCGGCCGCCACCTGGAAGTCGGCGCGTTCGAGGTCGGCGGCCGCCCGGGTCGCCGCGGCCGCGTCCGGGAACTGCATGACGATGGTGCGGGTGCGAGTGCTGCCCGGCGGCACCTCGCCGTAATCCGGTCTGGGCTGGTCCGCGTTGGCGGTGCCGACGCCGAACAGCATGCCGGCGGCGGCCAGCACCGGTTCCGAGGTCGCCGTCAGGATCTGTGCGGCGTCCGCGGGGGTGTCGAAACTCTTCGCTCCGGTGCCGTATTTCAGGCGCGGGTCGATCTCCGGTCCGGTCACCAGCTGTCCGTCGAGCCGCATCTCGGCGAGCAGCAGCCCGTCGTGCAGGGACGGGCTGTAGTGGAAACGGGTTTCCAGCGGGTCGGTCGTGTAGTTGCCGACATCCAGTGTGCGGACATCGATTTCGGCGGGGTGCGCGGAGCCGTCGACCCGGCTGCCGCAGCCGGGCACGGCGGCCAGGATGGCGAATGCCATGACCGCCAATCGGTTTCGTCGTGACCGCATGCGGATACTCCGGGCCGTCATCGCGCGTTGACCAGGATCGCGTACTGGGCGGATATGCGCTGCTGGGCGTCCAGCAGCTGGCTCGCGGATGCCTCGGCGGCATAGCGGTCGTGCCGGACGAAGCAGTAGTAGGGTATTGCACCGGCTCTCGGTCCGGTGTACTTGCGGCATACCGCGTTCGGCAGATTCGTCGGCGATTCGACCGGCACGTAGGTCCGGCTCAGCCGGCTGTGGTTCGCGACGATGAGCGCGGCCCCGGCGGCATCGCGGGCGCGGAACAGGTAGTCGCCCTTCCAGGCGATGCGGTCTACCCCCGCGTCCTCGAACAGCTTGACCTCGTCCTCGCCCTGCACCAGCTGTAAGCCGCCGTGGCGGTCGTACGCGCCCGGGATGCCCGCCTCGGAGGGATCGTCGACGATGGTGGGCAGGGCCCGGCTGATCATCTGGTCCGGGTCGACCGGCAGGTCGGTGAGCCGATCCTGCGGTGTGGCAGGGAATTTCGCGACAGCGGGGGCGATTGCCTCGATGCTGTGCTGCACGTGGGTGACCAGTTTCGGCAGGTCCCGGGTTTGCAGGGCGTCCATCACATTGTCTACGACCCGCGTGTAGACGACGTATCTGCCGGTGGCGTACCAGGATTGCAGGTACCCGGCCGAGTAGTGGTCGGCGTCGTCGGTGACATAGGCGAACGCGTCCGGATACCGGTCGATCGTCACCCGCCGATGCTCGGGGGCGGCACTCAGATCAGCCTGCCCGAGGGCGGGGGCGGCGGCCCGGGCGGCGTTCTCGTCGGTGAACATGAGCACGACGTTCTCGAGTTCGTAGGCCAGGTTCGGCTCCGAGTCCGACATTCCAGCGATCAGATAGCCCGATACGAACCCGGTGGCGGCGGCGTTCATGGCGGCCGCGTCGGCCGACATCCGCGGTTTCATGGCCGCGGAACCGAAGTCGATGAAGGGCCGCACCGCCGAATTCCACGGATTGGCCGCGTATTTCACCTCGGGTTCGATCTCCGCGGGCAGCGGCAGATAGTCGGCCAGCCGTTCGGCCTCGAGCAGCCTCGCCTGATCGAGATTGACCGCCTTGCCGTACTGCTTGGGCTGGGTCGGCAGATTGCCGGTGTCGAGCTTGGCCAGATCGACCGCGGGTTCGGCGGGCTGCGCCGGCGCGGGCCCGGCGTCCGAGCCGCAGCCGGCGGTGGCGGCCAGCGCGACCGCGACCAGCGCGGACACGCCCGCGCGTGCGAGTGTGCGCATCGAATCCCCCAGGATGTGCATGGTCCCGCGCACCCTACCTGACCCTGGTGTGCAGCACCGGGACCAGCTTGTTCACCAGGGTCTGGGTCGAGTCGGGGGTCCAGTTGCGGACCGCGGCGACGGCGGCGGCGTCGTCGAGCGGAATGACGATGGCCCGCGAACTGGTGATCTCACTGGGCAGCCCGAGCAGCCCGCCGCCGCCCGCCTTCTCGTCGCTGCGCACCGCGACGATGTAGGAGTTGTCGGGCACCGTGAGCGAGCCCCAGCCGTCGGCAGGCCGGGGCGAGGTTTCGCCGCCGGCGGGCTGGTATTGCGAGTTGTAGACGAATCCGAGGCTCTCGAGGAACGCCGCCTGCTGCGAGCCCGCCAGATAGATGCTGTATTTGGTGTTGAATTGCGCGCCGGTGACATCGACCATGGTGACGGTCTTGCCCTGGAAAGCGGGATTGTCCTTGCGCGCCTTGTCCACCGGGCTCAGGTTGGCGTCGGCCGCGCCGGCGGACGTCGGAAGATTCGCGGAAGTCGTTGCGGCGCTGTCGGTGTGCTTGCCGCCGGAGGCCACGATGCCGATGCCGACCGCGAGCGCCACCGCGACCACCGCCGCGCCGATCGCGAGATAGACGCGGGTGCGCTTGGCCGGGCGAGCGCTCACCTCGGTGGGCTCCGACGCGGAAGCTGCTGGACCGCTGTGGGTTTCGCCGTAGCGCGGCAGCATGCCGGGCGGGGCGACCTGGATGGGGTAGGTGGGTGAGGTGGTGGTGGACACCGGGTTGTAGCCGGGCACCAGCGCGGCCGTCGCCGCCTCGGTGAACTCGCGGCAGGAGTTGAAGCGGTCGGCCGGCTGCTTGGCCATCACCTTCGCGAACACCTGGTCCAGCGCGGCCGGCAGGTGCGGGTTCACGTCGGTGGCGCGCGGCGGCGGCTCGTGCAGATGGCCCATCATCACCAACGCCGGTTGCGTTGCGGGATAAGGGTTCCGGCCGGTCAGCAGCTTGAAGAAGGCGCAGCCGAGGCTGTAGATGTCGGCCCGGTGGTCCAGCGGCTGCCCGGACAGCTGTTCCGGCGGGGCATAGGCGATGGTGGCGACGAAACTGCCGGTCTGGGTGAGCTCGACGGTGTCCTCGGCGGACTTGGCGACACCGAAGTCGGCCAGCAGCGCGCGCTCGTCCTCGCCGGCGACGGTGGAGAGCAGGAAGTTGGCGGGCTTCACGTCCCGGTGCAGCAGGCCGCGGCGGTGCGCGTAGTCCAGGCCGCGGCCGATCTGGGTGACGATGGACAGCGCGCGCAGCGGCGACATGGCGGCCGGATCGCGCTTGAGCTCGGCCGAGGCGTCGGTGCCCTCGACATACTGCATGGCGATCCACAGCTGCCCGTTCTCCTCGCCGCGATTGTGCACGGCGACGATGTTCGGGTGGTCCATGCCCGCAACCACATTCGCCTCGCGTTCGAAGCGGCCCCGGAACTCCTCGTTGGTGGTGAGGTCCACCGACAGCACCTTGAGGGCGTCCATGCGCGGCAACTGCGGGTGCTTGGCGAGGTAGACGGTGCCCATCCCGCCGGAGCCCAGGACCCGCTCCACCCGGTAGCCACCCACGATGGTGCCTGGGCTGAGAGCCATGAAACAAACTCCTGGGTATCTAGCGGTGGCCGCGGTGCAAGCCGGAGCTTACCCACCCACGTAACCTGGTTGCGTGCTGAACATCCCGAGCCGCGTAGTCCCCGGGGGCCGGTTCCCGTGATGGATCGGCAGGTCGAGGTGATCGCGGGCGACCATGTGCTGACCCGGACGGCGGGTGCCGTCATCCTGGTCGCGCATCGCGAACGCGGGAAACCGGGACCGGACTCGCGGGCCGTGATCGCGGCGCGCGCCCTGGGCGAACTGGTCGCCGAGGCCACCGAACTGGATCCCGCCGGGCCCGGGCGCCTGGTGGCGCGGCAGGCCACCCGCTGGCTCATGCGAGAGGCCGAACGCATCTCACCCGGCGAACCCATCGAATTCGGCATCCTCGGCGCCGCCGACACCGGCGGCCTCGCCATCTTCCTGCACGGCTCGGTCACGGCCGTGCTCGCGGGCGCCGTGACCGAGTACTACCGGGGCAGTGACGCCGCGTTCACCGTGGACCGGGTGGCCGAACCGCCCGCGCGGGCGGCCGCGCTGTTCATCGACGACAACCGCCGCCGGCCGCCGGAGCTACCCGAGCGCGGAATCGGCTCGCTCATCGAGGGAATCGCGCTCGCGTCCGGTGCTGTGGTGTGGTTCGAGGGCGCGCCGGTGCTGTCGCGACAGGCGCTGCGGGCGGTGCCGCGCCGGCGTGCGGAGATCCCGCCGCCGACCGCAGCCTTCGACTCCGACCGCGAGGCCGGTTCGAATCGAGAGGTCGGCTTCAATCGCGAGGTCGGCTCAGAACACGAGGTCGGCTCCGAACGTCAGGCCGGGCGCTCCTCGGGTCGGCATCGGGACCTCGACCCGATCGCCCTGGACCCCAACCTGATTCCGACGCGCACCTCCAACCGGCTGCCCGCCGGCGCGGTCCCGGCGATCGGGTCGACAGACCCGGTCACCGAGGGCATCGACGCGCCGTCCCCGGATCTGCATCACGCGCTCACCGAGGCGGCCGGTCCGAGCGAGACCAGCGGCACCAATCCCGCACCCAAACCGGACCCGGATCTGCAGCGCCGCCTCGAGCAGACCGCCAAGGCCAATGCCCTCACCGTGAAGGTGCTCGGATTCAAGTGCGCGCGTGCGCATCCCAGCGATCCGCGGTCCGCCTTCTGCACCGTGTGCGGTATGCCGGTGGATCAGACCCAGCAGGTGGCGGAGGTGATCCGGCCGCCGCTGGGCATGCTGATCCTCGACGACGGCATGACCTACATGGTGGTCGCCGACGCCGTGGTCGGGCGCGATCCCGAGCATTCCGAGGCGGCGCGAACGGGCTTGGCGCCCTTGCGCATCGACGACAACTCCGGCGGGATGTCCCGCGCGCACGCCGAACTGCGGTTGGTGAACTGGGATATCACCCTCGTCGACCGCGGCTCCACCAACGGCACCCGCGTCCGCCCGCCCGGTTACCGGGATTGGGTCCGGCTGGCGCCGAATCAGCCGTTCACCCTGCTGGTGGGGACCGAGATCATGCTGGGCAACCGGGTGCTGCGGCTGGAACCGGTCGCGCCACCGCCGTTCGGCTGAACCACGAATTCCACTGGCCCGGTTACGAATACCTGGACGTGCAGGTGGTCTGGTCACCCAGCACGCCCGCCCGGAAGGCGTCCACGCGGGAGAAGCCGCTGGGCACCGTGTTGCCGTCGGTGTCGCTGGCGGCCAGACCGTCGGTGAGCAGGCCCGAGACCGCTTCGTCGAGATCGCCCGCGGACAAGGTGATATCGCCCTGCGCCTTACTGCGGCTGGGGTCGGCCAGCTTCGCGGAGATGACCCCCGACAGGCAGGCCGCGCGCAAACCCGTCTTCGCGCCCTTCAACGCCTGCCCGGCCGCGTGCTGCACCGCCAGGGTGTAGCGCGAGATGAACACGATGTAGGCGGTGAAATCGCCGGTCACGTTGGCGGGCAAAGCATCCTGATCGTCGGCGTTGGAGACGCCGCGATCGTGCAGGGCCGGGACGTCGGTGCCGATCAGGTTGGTGGCCGGGCAGTAGGTCACCGGCGCGGTGTCGGCGCCGTTGCGGCAGTTCAGCTTCGCGGTCTCGTACCCGTACTTGGGCTCGTCCGGGATCGGCATGATGGCGGCCATCGCCTTGGCCATCTCCTGCAGGGTGGCCTGGGTGACATCGGTTTGCCCGTGCTGGGAATCGCCGTTGAGACTCTGCGGCAGATTGCCGCGCCGGCGGTCGATCTCGTTCTGGTCGATGCCTTTACAGCCCTTGGGGCCGTCGGTGAATCCGATCTGCACCGCCGTCACCCGCTCGAACGCGGATCCGTGCACGCTCTGCGGATCGTCCGGGTCGGCGTCGCGGAAGGCGACCGTCGCGGCCAGTACCTGATTGAGGCCGTCGGAGGTGTTGATGGTGAAGTGTTTGGCCTTGCCCTCGGCCACATTCCGGATGAACGCGCCCGCGAAGCAATCGGCCTGCTGCTCCTTGACGATGGTCGGGGTCTTGCGGCCGACGATCTTGGCCATCTCCTGAATGGCGTGCCCGTACTCGTGGGCCAGCACCATCACCACCGACATCTTGCCGAACTCGTCGGCCACCGCGGGCAACAGCACGCCCCGATCCCAGCCGATCGAACCGTCCAACCGGCAGTAGGCGGCGTTGACCAGGCGATAGCTGGACTCCCCGCAGAACTGCCCGGCCTGCGAGCGCGGCGTCTTGGCGCTCCAGGAGGTGAACTTGTCGATCGGGGCGAAGGCGCCGCCGAATTCGGCGGGGAACTCGGTCTGCCAATAGGTCTGGATATCGTCGAGCGCGTTCAGCACCAGGTGATCTATCGGGCCGTTGTCGGAATTCTGGGCGGTCAGCGTGGCATCGGGGACGCCCGGGCGCGGGCCGTTGGGTCCGCTCGTGGTGGGCAGTCCGGCCACCTCGAACGGGTCGTCGTAGATGGACACCGCATGACCGTGAACAGTTCGTGTACATCCGGACACGAGCGCGACCGCGACCACCAGCACCCCGGCAACCACGAACAGGCGGCGCATCCCCCCGAACCGGCGCGTGCGCACCGCCTCCCGCTGGCGTTCCGCCACTGACACTCCTCGCAGGCCGATCGTTTCCCTGTCCCGGTATCGGGTTCGCTGCCCGAAAGCGCAACGCCGGACTCCGGGCGCTTCGCTTATTATCCAGCCATGTCTTCACCGGGGGCGCAGCAGATCACCGTGCGTCATGAAGGAACCGAGCGGGTCTTCGACGCGACCCAGCAGATCACCATGGGCCGGGCGCCGGAGGTGACGCTGTTCGTCGACAGTCCGCTGGTCTCGCGCGTGCACGCCACCCTCAGCTACGAGGCCGGATCGTGGATGCTGACCGACAACGGCAGCACCAACGGCGTTTTCGTGGACGCGCGGCGGCTGACCACGCCGCTGGTCATCAACCGGCCCACGCAGGTGCGGCTCGGGGATGCCATCAGCGGGCCGCTGCTGCATCTGGCGCCGCAGACCGCCCGCGGGGGCGCGCCGCACGGTGGTTCGGGGGCGCAGCAGGGCGGGCCGGGGGCCGGGTCGCACGGCAGCATGATGCCGCCGCCGAACCGGCCGCCGTCGCGGCCGCAGCCGCAGGTCGGACAGCAGCCGCAGGTCGGGCAGCAGCGCGGACCGCAGGGGCAGCAGCACTATCCGCAGCGGCCGCCGACACCGCAGCGGCCGAATCCGCAGCAGCAGGCTTGGCAGCAGCAGAGTCCGAACGCGCAGCAGGGTCCGAACGCGCAGCAGGGTCCC
Source organism: Nocardia yunnanensis (assembly GCF_003626895.1). Classification (GTDB taxonomy): domain Bacteria; phylum Actinomycetota; class Actinomycetes; order Mycobacteriales; family Mycobacteriaceae; genus Nocardia; species Nocardia yunnanensis. The sequence goes on from NZ_CP032568.1 coordinate 5,460,291, forward strand.
AACGCGGCGCACGCGGGACCTCGTGCGGCGCAGCGGCCGAACGTGAACCGGCCGCAGTCGGGGCCGCTGCATCAGCAGCCGAATCCCGTGCCGCACCGGCCGAATCCGCAGTCCGGCACCCCGCCGACCCCGAATGTGCCGCGCCCGCCGGTCAATACGCCGCCCCCGGGTGGCGACGCCATCAACATGACCACCAAGGCCGACACCTCCGCGCTGCCGCCGATCCGGGCGCGCGCCTCCACCGCGGCCATCGCGCGCGCCGACCGGATTCCGCAGTCCGGCCTGGATATCGGCCGCACCAGCGACAACCAGATCGTGGTCAACGATCCGATGGCCTCGCGCAAGCACGCGCGCCTGGTCCCGGACCGGCAGGGCCTGGCCATCGAGGATCTGGGCTCGGCCAACGGCACCTTCGTCAACGGCCGCCGCGAACAGCGGGCGCTGCTGCGCGAGCGCGACATCGTCACCATCGGCAATGTCGACTTCGTGGTGCAGGAGGGCACCCTGGTGCACCGGCAGCGGCCGGTCGCCGAACAGGGCCTGCACGTGCACGGCGTCTCGTTCACCGTCGAGGGCAACAAGCAACTGCTGGTCGATGTGAACATGCAGGCCGGGCGTGGGTCGCTGACCGCGCTCATCGGCCCGTCGGGCGCCGGCAAGTCGACGCTGTCGAAACTCATTGCGGGAACGACGCATCCGTCCGCGGGTGTGGTCACCTTCGAGGGCCGCGACCTGCACGCCGAATACGAGGCGCTGCGCTCCCGCATCGGCATGGTGCCGCAGGACGATGTGCTGCACCGGCAGCTGACCGTCAAGCAGGCGCTCAACTTCGCCGCCCAACTGCGCCTGCCCCCGGATACCAGCAAGGCCGACCGCAAACAGGTGATCTCCGATGTGCTGGAAGAGCTTTCGCTCACCCAGCACGCCGACACCCGGGTGGACCGGCTCTCCGGCGGTCAGCGCAAGCGCGCCTCGGTGGCCATGGAACTGCTCACCGGTCCCTCGCTGCTGATCCTCGACGAGCCGACCTCGGGCCTGGATCCGGCGCTGGACCGGCAGGTCATGACCATGCTGCGGGAGCTGGCCGACGCCGGGCGCACCGTCATCGTGGTCACCCACTCGGTGGCCTGCCTGGACATGTGCGATCAGGTGCTGCTGCTCGCGCCCGGCGGCAAGACCGCGTTCTGCGGGCATCCGGGCAGCGTCGGGCCGGTCATGGGGACCAGCGACTGGGCCGAGATCTTCGGGCGGGTCGCCGCCGACCCGGATCGCGCCTTCGCGAATTTCCGTTCCCGCCAGGCGTTCGCGGAACCGCCCGCGCAGGTGCAGCCGGTCGAGCGGGCCAAGGCGCCGAAATCCAGTCCGCTCAAACAGTTCTCGACCCTGGCGCGCCGGCAGCTGCGGCTCATCTTCGCCGACCGCGGCTATCTCGCGTTCCTGGGCATCCTGCCGTTCGTGTTGGGCGGGCTGTCGCTGGTGGTGCAGGGCAAGAGCGGCTTCGAATCCGTCGGCTTCGTGCAGACCCCCGACGGCAGCTTCGTGCGCGCCAACAACGGTGAGGCACAACAGCTGCTGGTGGTGCTGATCCTCGGCGCCTGCTTCATGGGCGCCACGCTCACCGTGCGTGATCTGGTGGGCGAACGGGCCATCTACCACCGCGAGCGAGCCGTCGGATTGCGGTCCGGCGCATACCTGATGTCCAAGATCGTGGTGTTCAGCCTCGCGGCGCTGCTGCAATCGGCGGTGATGGTCGGCATCGTGCTGGCGGTGAAGAAACCGCCCAGCAAGGGCTCGGTGATCCCCATCGGCACCGTCGAGCTGTACCTCGATGTCGCGCTCACGGCGGTGACCTGCGTGGTGCTGGGGTTGGCGCTGTCGGCGCTGGCCCGCTCCAACGAGCAGGTGATGCCGCTGCTGGTGGTGATCATCATGGCGCAGCTGGTGATGGCGGGCGGCATGATCCCGGTCACGGGTCGCGTTGTGCTGGACCAGATTTCCTGGCTGTTCCCGTCCCGATGGGGTTACTCCGCGGGCGCGTCCACGGTGAACCTGCCCGAGCTGTCTGCCTCCGACGCGGCGCAGAAGGACCATTTCTGGAAGCACACGGTCGCCGCGTGGTCGTTGGACGTGTCCGTGCTGGCCGCGATCGCCGTGCTGCTCGCCCTGTTCACGTGGTCGCGTCTGCGCCTGCGGAAGTCGGCGGCGTGATCTGGGATTCGCCCAGGCCGGGGTGCGAAGTATGAATCGGTCGCGCATGCCGCGGGACGAACAGGCAGACTGATGGACGTGACGGCTCGAGTTGGTGCAGTGCATCTCGGCTGGGACGTGGTGTCGGTGGCCGCCGGTGGCGGCGGCGCTCCCATTCGCCCGGTCCAGGTCGAAGGCACATACACACCGCCCGCGTACCTGCTGGCGGATTCGTCCGGTCGGCTGCACACCGCGGGCGTGGACCGGCGTCCCGACGTCGGCATCGCCATCTCCGACGTGCGCGACATCATCGGCCACCCGCAGATCGTGGTGGCCGGGGCCACCTGGCCGGCCGAACTGGTGTTCCGGGCGCGGCTGCACAACCCGCTGGCCGCCATTGTCGAACGCCTCGGCGGCCCGCCCGATGTGGTGGCGCTGCCCTTCCCCGACGAATGGCCCGACCCCAAGGTGGACGAATTCGTCCGCCTGGTCGAGCAACTCGGCGTGCCCGGTGAGCCGCTGCCGGAATCGGTGGCGCTCTCCGGCTATGTGCGCGCGCTGGGCCTGGTGCGCGCGCCCGGTCGCGGTCCCGGCGTCGGCGCGGTCGGCGTCTACTCCGACGGCCGCGAATGCCTGGTGGTCGCCGTGCACGGCAATGACGAGCAGCCCACCGAATCGGTCAGCGTCGCCATCACCGCCGAGGCGCTGCACGAGGCCCGCGCCGCCGACAACGTGGTCATCGAGGTGATGGCCGCGGCGCGTGCCATCAATGCCGACACCTCCACGGTGCTGCTCACCGGCAATGTGTGTTTCAACGACGCGTTGCGGCTGGCGTTCCAGAACCATCTCGGCCACCGCTTCCAGGTCGCCGACCATCCCATGCACGCGCTGGTGCTGGGTGCGACGCATCTGCTCGTCGCCGACAGCGAGGGTGATCCGGTCTACGACCGTCCGCCGCAGGGTGCGGGGGGAGCCGCGCAGGGCGGTTCCGGATCGGCACAGCCGGGCGGGGATTCGCGTCCGGTCGAGCAGGGGCCGCGGCACGTTTCGCCGGGGCAGCCGTTGCAACGCCAGCCCGAACCGCTGGCTCATCAGCCGGAACTGGTTCCCCGGCATATGGATTCACCGCCGGTGGCCGAATCCGCCACGCCGGGAACGGGTTCGGAGGCGACCGGGGGACCGGTCGATGCGAGCGCCGGGTTCGGCGGTCCGGCGATCGATTCGTCCGGCGTGGCCGCGACGGCGGGGACCGGTGCACAGGACGCGGTCGATCCCTCCGAGCAGACCCGGCGGATCAGTCCGGAAGAGGCCGCTGCCCTGGGTGCGGGCGGCCGTCCTTCCGGTACCGGTTCGCACGCCCTGGTGGATCCGGCCGCCGAGGGGATGACGCGGCGAATCACCGCGCAGGAAGCCGCTTCTCAGGGCTCGGCGAGTGCCCGCGGCGCGGCCGACGCGCCCGCCGGTGGCGCGCAGACCGGTCCGGCGGGACTCACGCAGCGTATGACGGCGGAGGAGATCGCGCGGCTCAGCGCCCAGGCCGGTATCTCCGGGACCGCGCAGGCGGGAATCTTCGCGCAGGGCTCGCAGGAGGCCGGCGGCGGTCAGCAGGCGAGTGGTGATGCGGGACAAGGGACTTCGCGAGAGTCGAGCGGCGGGCCGGACACAGGCCGCGGCATGCTGCCGCCGGGGCTGGAAGGTGTGGGCGGCCGGTTCATGCGGCCGCCGGGGTCGCCCGCCGATGATCAGATGACGGCCGTGGTGGGTCGTGACGCTGTCGGCGGTGCCGGGGCATACGGGCCCGGACAGCAGCCCGGACAGCCGGGCGGACACAGTCAGCCGGGACCGGGCTCACCGCAGGGTGGCCAGCCGAACCAGGGCAATCCGTCAGGACATGGTGGTCAGTCCGCCCAGGGCGGTCAGTCGAACCAGAGCGGTCAGCCAGGCCAGGGCGGTCAGCCGAACCAAGGCAATCAGCCAGGCCAGGGCGGTCAGCCGAACCAAGGCAATCAGTCGGGGCAGGGCGGCCAGCCGGGCCAGGGTGGTCAGCCCGGGGGATATCCGCAGTCCGGGGGTTATGGTGCGGCCGGGCAGCAGGGTGGTTATGGCCAGGGCGGCGGGTACGGGCCGGGCGTCTCGTACGGACCGGCCGGTCAATCTCAGCCGGGCGCTGGGCCTTCCGGATATCAGGGCCAGGGCTATGGTCCGGCAAACGCGCCGGGATCCGAGGCGGGCGGGGCCGGCCAGTACGGTCCGGGCGGCGCGCAGCCGGGCACCGGTGGCCAGTACGGCCAGGCTGGAGGCTATGGCACGGCCGGTGGTTATGGCGGCCAGGGCGGCTACGGTCAGGGCGGATACGGTGCTCCCGGCGGCCCGGGCGGCTATGGGCCCGAGGGGGATACGTCCGGTTCGGGTCGCGGAGGTTTTGCTGGATCCGGCGGAAACGCTCCTGGTCAGCCCGGCGCGATGTACGGTGGGTCGATGTCCACGGGGGCGCGTCAGCCGAATCCGCACTCATCGGAAGATGCCGCAGCGCAGTCGGATTCGGATTCCGACGGCGATCGTAAGCAGCGCAAGGGCAAGCTCTGGAACAAGATGCGCAAGCCCTTCGGCGCGCCGATCATCATCGGCGCGGCGGCGCTGTCGGTCATGGGCGTCCATTCCGACGGCGCGGCCCGCACCAGCGCGGCGTCGTTGTCCGACACCGTGATTCAGGCCGGGCCCGGTGCGCTGCGCCCGGTCGATCAATCCTGCGCGGTGACTCCGTTCGTGTCGGGCCTGCCGCACGCCGGCATCGCCACGGTCGACAGCCGGCCGAATCTGGACTGCCTACGCTTCGGCATCGACACGCTGCGCTACACCGTTCCGGGACCCGTACGGGGCATCGATCCCGGTCCGCCCCTGCACATCTGACCCCGCCCGCGCCGCGGAGCCGTCCGCGGCGAGGCCGCCGGGCAGTTGCCACCCCGTCGTCACGCCCAGTTGGATGCGGGACAGGCGCGGCGCGGGTCCGGTATGTCCGGTCATCGCCCAGGCGCGCTCGATGGTGAGCCGCAGCACCCGCCACGAGGCATAGAACAGCAGTGCCGCCAGCGGCAGCTCGCCGATCCCGGCCGACAGCACCGCGAACCACAGATCCGGGCTGTTCCAGTCGAGCACGATGTCGAACCAGGCGTCGCAGACCAGCAGGGTGCCGGTGATCATCGCCCACGGAATGAAAACCTGTCGCCGCCGCCACGCGTTCCACGCCGTCATGCCGATCCCGGCCGCCAACGCGAAGTCGAAGCCCACCCAGGCGATATCCCACGAGTCCACCTGCCGCTCCGACGGCAAGCTCACCGACAGATACCCGATCCACGGCACCAGGAACACCAGACTGCCCGTCACCACGGTGAGCAGAATCCAGCGCATCGACCGGGCGCGCGGGTGGCTCGGATGCACGTTGATCGCCATGGCGGCCTCCATTGGCAAGCGACTGATCGAGGGCTCTAGCGGTACCCCAATTCTCGAGGGTAAACGCAGTAGCGGAGGTTGTTATTCCGCTTACATCGATGGAGTCCGATCGTGACCGGGCCACTGGTTTCGTACCGTGGTGGGTAACTCCCCGGGTACGCCCAAGGTCGGTTCGGCACTCAACCGCCGTTTCGGATGCGGGACGATCGACGGCTCTTGGTCCCCCGCTGAAGGCTCGGGGAGGCGGGGGAGTATCGTGCTCGGTTGGCGTGCGGTACGGCCGGGCAACCGGTTGTCGCACGAGCCCCGGGTCTCCGCCAGGCCGCCGGGATCAGCTCGACCACACGCTTGGCTGGCAACACCTACGACAGACAAGGGATGCACTGTGCCTACGTACAGCCCCAAGGGCGGTGACGTGACCCGCAAGTGGTACGTCATCGACGCCACTGACGTAGTGCTCGGCCGTCTTTCCGTGCAGGCTGCGAACCTGCTGCGCGGCAAGACCAAGCCGACCTACGCGCCGAACGTCGATGGTGGCGATTTCGTCATCATCATCAATGCCGACAAGGTCGCCGTCTCGGGCAACAAGCGCGACGACAAGGTCCTCTACACCCACTCCGGTCACCCGGGTGGTCTGAAGGGCCGTACCGTGGGCCAGATCCTGGACACCCGCCCCGACCGTCTGGTCGAGCGTGCCGTCAAGGGCATGATCCCGAAGAACAAGCTGGGCAACCAGATCATTCGCAAGCTGAAGGTCTACGCGGGCCCCAACCACCCGCACGCCGCCCAGCAGCCCATCCCCTTCGAGATCAAGCAGGTGGCCCAGTGACCGCTCCCGAAGAATTCAACGACGACTACGTCGTGGAAGACACCGCTGTGGAGGTCGTCGAGGAGGGTGACGGTTACGAGGCCGAGGCCGAGTACACCTCCTACGCCGCCGCTCCGGTCGTCATCGACCGTCCGGTCCAGACCGTCGGCCGCCGTAAGGAAGCCGTCGTTCGCGTGCGCCTGGTGCCGGGTTCCGGCAACTTCGTGCTCAACGGCCGCACCATCGAGGATTACTTCCCGAACAAGGTGCACCAGCAGCTGGTGAAGTCCCCGCTGGTCACGGTCGAGCGCACCGAGACCTTCGACATCCACGCCCGCCTGGTCGGCGGCGGCCCGTCCGGTCAGGCCGGCGCCCTGCGCCTCGCCATCGCGCGTGCCCTGATCGAGGTCACCCCGGAGGATCGTCCCGCCCTCAAGCGTGCCGGCTTCCTGACCCGTGACCCGCGTGCCACCGAGCGTAAGAAGTACGGCCTCAAGAAGGCCCGCAAGGCGCCTCAGTACTCGAAGCGCTGATCACTGCAGCAAGCACTGTGCGCCGTACGGCTCTACCGTGCCCGGCCTTTTCGAGGGTCGGGCACGGTACCGTCTATACGGCAACCTGTACGAGAGCAGGCTCCCGACAACGGTTTTCGCAACTGTTGCCTTTGTTTTCCTGGACGCCCTCCGCCGCGGAACGCGGCGGAGGGCGAGAGCCCAGGAGAGGACGGGAAGCCTGCTCTCGTGCTGTATCGACCGGAAAACGGCAGGGGTGTTGAGGTAATGGGACGTTTGTTCGGCACCGATGGTGTGCGTGGGCTGGCCAACGGATCGTTGAGTCCGGAACTGGCGCTGCAGGTTTCCGCGGCCGCGGCTCAGGTTCTGAGCCGTGGCAAGAAGCGCGCCGTGGCCGTGGTCGGCCGCGACCCTCGCGCCAGCGGTGAGATGCTCGAGGCCGCCGTGACCGCGGGCCTGACCGCCGCAGGTGTGGACGTGCTGTCGGTCGGCGTGCTGCCGACGCCCGCCGTCGCCTACCTGACCGGCCTCTACGACGCCTGCCTGGGTGTCATGATCTCCGCCTCGCACAATCCCATGCCGGACAACGGCATCAAGATCTTCGCCGCGGGCGGGCACAAGCTCGACGACGCCGTCGAGGACCGCATCGAGGCGCTCATCGCCGAGGGCTCGTTCCACCGGCCCACCGGTGCGGCGATCGGGCGCGTGCTGGGCCGTCCCGGGCTCGGCGGGCACGTCTACGACGTGTACGACAGCTACAGCCTCGAAGGCACCCACGAGCGATATGTCGAACACCTGGTCCAGGCCACCGGGCGCGATCTGCGCGGGCTGACCGTGGTGGTGGACTGCGCGCACGGCGCGGCCTCCGAGGTCGGGCCGACCGCCTACCGCGAGGCGGGCGCGACCGTCATCGCCATCAATGCCGAACCCGACGGCCTGAACATCAACGACGGCTGCGGCTCCACGCATCTGGAGCAGGTGCAGGCCGCCGTCCGCGAGCACCGTGCCGATCTGGGCCTCGCCCACGACGGTGACGCCGACCGTTGCCTGGCCGTGGACGCCACCGGCGCGGTGGTCGACGGCGACGCCATCATGGCGGTCCTCGCCGTCGCCATGCGCGACTCCGGCGAGCTGGCCGCCAACACCCTCGTCGCCACCGTCATGAGCAACCTCGGCCTGCACATCGCCATGCGCGACGCCGGAATCACCATGCGCACCACCGCCGTCGGCGACCGCTACGTCCTCGAGGATCTGCGCGCGGGCGGCTACACCCTGGGCGGGGAACAGTCCGGGCACGTCGTCTTCCCGAAGTACGGCACCACCGGCGACGGCGTCCTGACCGGCCTGAAACTCATGGCCCGCATGGCCGAAACCGGCCGCAGCCTGGCCGAATTGGCGAGCATCGTGCACACGGTCCCGCAGGTCCTGCTGAACGTCCCGGTCTCCGACAAGGCCGCCGTCGCCGTCGCCCCCTCGGTCCTGGCCGCCGTAGCCGAAGCCGAACGCCTCCTGGGCGACACCGGCCGAATCCTCCTGCGCCCCAGCGGAACCGAACAACTAGTCCGCGTAATGGTCGAAGCCACCGACCAAACCCAAGCCCACAACCTCGCCGACAACCTCGCCAAACTGGTCGCCGCCGTCTAACCCCCGTCGAGTGGCACACCAGCGAGGGGATTTGTCCGAATCTCCCGCGCTGGTGTGCCACTCGGCGATCAGGTCTCGGTGAGGGTGCCGGCGTTCAGGTGCCAGCGGCGGGTGGTGCGGACGTTGTCGAGCATGCGGCGGTCGTGGGTGACCAGAAGGACTGTGCCCTCGAAGGAGTCGACGGCTTGCTCCAGTTGTTCGATGGCGGGGAGGTCCAGGTGGTTGGTGGGCTCGTCCAGGACGAGGAGGTTGACGCCGCGTGCCTGTAGGAGGGCCAGGGCGGCGCGGGTGCGTTCACCGGGGGAAAGGGTGTCGTTGGGGCGCACCACATGGGGGCCGCGGAGGCCGAATTTCGCGAGCAGGGTGCGGACGTCGGATTCGTTCCAGTCGGGGACCTCGGCGCTGAAGGTGTCGGCGAGAGTCGCTGTGCCGCGGAACAATCCGCGTGCCTGATCGACCTCGCCGATGGCGACGCCCGAGCCGAGAGCGGCGGATCCGGTGTCCGGCTTCGTCTTTCCCAGCAGCAGGGACAACAGGGTGGACTTGCCGGAGCCGTTCGCGCCGGTGAGGACGATGCGGTCGCTCCAATCGACCTGCACCGTCACGGGTCCCAGCGTGAAGTCGCCGCGGGACAGGGTCGCGCCCGAGAGGGTGGCCACCACCGAACCGCTGCGCGGGGCGGCGGCGATGGACATGCGCAGGTCCCACTCCTTGCGCGGCTCCTCCACCGCGTCCAGGCGTTCGATGCGCTTGAGGGTCTGCTTGACCTTGGCGGCCTGCTTCTCGGTGGATTCGGCGCGGGCCTTGCGGCCCATCTTGTCGGAGTCCTGCTTCGATTTGCGGCGGGCATTGCGGACGCCGTGTTCCATCCAGTTGCGCTGCATGGTGGCGCGCGCTTCCAAACCCGCCTTGGTGTCGGCGAATTCGTCGTAGGCCTCGCGGGCGTGGCGGCGGGCGATGGCGCGTTCCTCCAGATACGACTCGTAGCCGCCGTCGTAGACGCCGACCTGCTGCTGCGCCAGATCCAGTTCCACGATGCGATTCACGGTGCGGGCCAGGAACTCCCGATCGTGACTGATCACCATGAGCGGTTCGCGGACACCGGTCACGAACTGTTCGAGGCGGGCCAGGCCGTCCAGGTCGAGATCATTGGTGGGCTCGTCGAGCAGCAGGATGTCGAAGCGGGACAACAGGACCGAGGCCAGGCCGGCGCGGGCGGCCTGACCGCCCGACAGGACCGTCATGGGGGTGTCCAGGCCGTGCGAGAGGCTGCCGGCGAGGCCGAGATCGGCGGCGACCTCCTCGGCGCGCTGTTCGAGGTCCGCGCCGCCGAGGGCGAGCCAGCGTTCCAGGGCGGGGGAGTACTCGTCCTCGCCGCCGTCGGCGAGGCGTTCGGCGGCCGCGTCCATGGTGTGCTGGGCGGCGGCGACACCGGTTCGGCGGCGCAGGAATTCGAGCACGGTCTCGCCCGCGACTCGTTCGGGCTCCTGGGCCAGGTAGCCGACGGTGGCGTCGGGCGGGCTGAGCACGATCTCGCCCTCGGGGGCGCGGCCGTCGGCGAGCATGCGCAGCAGGGTGGACTTCCCGGCGCCGTTCACGCCGACCAGCCCGATCACGTCGCCCGGGGCGAGGATCAGGTCGAGATCGGAGAACAGGATCCGCTCACCGTGTCCGGCGGCCAGGCCGCGCGCATGCAGAGTGGTGCTCACCAGGGCGATTCTGCCGTGCTCAGGGTGTCACCCTGACGTCGGCCCTCGGAAAGTTCAGGGTCGGATCAGTGCCTGCGACCGATGCCGGCGTCGATCGAACTCGGCACTGTGGAGTCATGACCTCACAGATTCCGACCTACACCGAGCAGCCTCACAAGCGTCTGACCCGCTCCAGCACCGACAAGTGGATCGGCGGCGTGTGCGGTGGGCTCGGCGAGTATTTCGGCTGGAGCCCGAATCTCGTTCGTATCTTGTTCGTGGCGTCGTGCCTGCTGCCCGGGCCGCAGTTCCTGCTCTACCTCGCGCTGTGGATCATCATTCCGAAGCGGTGAGTTATCCACAGCGCGCGAGTTATCCACATTCGGTATCGAAGGTGGTGCGGCGGGTGATCCGGGGTGACAGGATGAGAGCCACGTCACTGCGGAGGAGTGGAGATCATGGTCACATCGGGTGATCTGCCCGGGCTGGAACTGCCGAGTTTCGACGCGCATTCGGATCTGGACGGGCTCGGCGCCGTCGAGTTACCGCATCCCACGCAGGATCTCGACGGCGACGGCCTACTCGACACCGTGACCACCGGGACCGATCACGCCATGCAGGTGTGGACGGATCTGGATCACGACGGATTCGCCGATCACATGACCGTGGTGGACAGCGGCGGGGACTACTCGGCGTGGGAGTTTCACCACAATCCCGACGGCACCACGGCGTGGGTGCGCACGGACGAAGGGCATCTCGGCGGCAAGTAGCCGGATGCGGGGGTTTCACGGCACAGCGGTATCCATGGCGGCGCAGCGGGATTCGGTGCGCGACGGTTCGAGGGGGACCAATGGGTGAATCCGGTGATTTCGGCGTGCGCGTTTCGACCTTGCATGCCGCGGCGACGACCTTGCGTGACAATGCTGGTGCTCTGCAACAGCATTCGCGTGCGGTGGGTGAGCATGCGTTCGGTGTCGGGCACGATGCGGCGGGACGCAATTACGCGGTGCAGGGGAATGCCGTGCACCAGGGGTTCGAACGGGCGGCCGCGTGTCTGCACGCGTGGAGCACGGCCGCGACGGCCACCGCCGATGTCTTCGATCGTGCCGCCGCCGAATACGTCCGCATCGACCAGGCTCGTGCGGCCGAGCTTTCGGGGGTGGGGCGATGAGCTTCGACTCGACCGGCAAGAGCGTCGACCAGATCCTCGACTACGGGGCACCCGGCCTGCAGTACTGGGAGCATTTCCTGCCCCTGTACGACAAGGCTTTCGGGACACCGGCGGGGACCTCCTCGAGCGCGCTCTACGCCCGCTACGACGAGCAGCGCGGGATGAACCTCGCCGAATTCGACGCCGCCCGTGCCGAATTGGATCGTGCGATCACCGCGGGTGAGAACGGGTGGTCTGCCCATCGGACGCTGGCCATCACCCTTCCCACTGCGTGGACCGGCGTCACCGGCGTCGAAGCCGCCGCCATCGTGGCCTCCCAATTGCGCCGGGCTCGAGAAGATCTCGACACCATCCACACCGCCGCGACCACCATCGCCGCCGCCCTCGACCCGCTGCGGACCGCCGTCCTCACCAAGGCCGAGCACACCCGCACCCTCCTCGAACCCGGCCCTGGCGATGAACTCCGCCTCGCCATCGACGGCAAATCACCGGAAGACGTCGAAGCCCTCGTGCGCGCGGGCACCGACCCGTGGCTCACCAAGACCTTCCGCCCCGATGTCGACCACAAACTCGCGGCCTTCCTCGCCGTATGCGACGCCACCCACCAGGCCGTCGAATCCCACTACCGCACCATCCTCACCGCCTTCGCGCAGGTGATCGACGCCCCCTACCCGCAACCCGCCCCCACCCTGTTGCCCGGCCCGGAACCGGCCGCCGCCCCGAATCCCGCCTCACCCCAGCCTGTTCCGGCCACTCCCGCGCCCGCGGCAACGCAGTACCCGGCCAACATGATCCCACCGGCTGCCCGCACCGCACCACCCATACAAGCCTGGCCCACCCAGTCCTGGGCCCCGAGCAATCCCGACGAGCCGGGTGAACCCGGTGCGCCGTCCGTTCCCGCAAACCCTGCCGAACCCCAGGCGGCGAACGAACCTGCCCAATCCGCCACCACAATCCCGCAATCGGTGCCGAACCAAACCAACGCGCCCGGATCGTCCACGGCCCCCGCCGGCTCGAGCAGCTCCTTCCCCGCCACCCCGACGACCCCGGAACCGGCCCAGTCGGATGGCATCGCGCGAACACTGACAGACATCCTCGGACAACTCGAAACCGGCGTACAGCAGGGCGTTTCCGTCCTCGCCGAAAAGCTTCGAACCCTCGCCGGCTCGACCCCCACCGACTCCGGCAACCCCACGGGCACCGGAGGGCCGGTGCACGGTCCGGAGCGAACCGGCGACCCGACTGCTCGCGACGACTCCGCCCGCCCCAGCGGCTCGGGTCATCCTGGTGACGCACCGCAGGCCGGCGATCCTGCCCGCCCGCAGGGCCCGTCTCTTCCTGCCGGCCGCCTCGAATTCGACCTCGCCGGACAACATTTCGTACTCGAACGCACCCCCGAGGGCACCATGACCCTCGCCGTCACCGACCCATCCGGCCACACCCGCACCTGGACCCTCACTTTCGACGAGTCCGGCAACCCAGCCCTGGCCGAACCCGGCTCCGCCCCTGCCGGGGGTGACTCCGCCCCTGGGTCTGGCGACTCCTCTACTGGGGCTCATGACCCTGCCGGACAGCCGACCACCCCGCCCGGCGGTCAAGCCAACCCAGATTCCCCGGCGGCGGATAGCAACCCCCAATCACCGCACCCGGCAACGATTCCCGATCGTGCTGAGGCCGCGCCACTCGGTGCACCGGCTTCCGGCAGTGCGGCCTGCGCTGGCCGGGAGGCGACCAACCCACCGACAGGTTGTGAACCGCTGCCGCCTTGCGCCGATGCGAACAATCCCACCACCACGCCGAAACCCGACCCTGCCGTGCCGGCGGCATGTCCGAGAACCCCCGAACCTGGCCCCGCCACCGCAGATCTCGCCGCCCCGGAACCGACTACCTGCGAACACGCACCAGACACGCAGCCACCCACCACAGGTCCGGACACTTCTCGCGCCGAGGTGAACAGTCCCCGCAGCTGCACGCCGGACATCGAACCCGACGTGTCGGCCGTGTGCCCGGCAAGCCCTGAATTTGCTGCGCCCACGTCGGATCTCGCTGCGCCGCCGCCGAATCTCGGTCCGGCGGAGCCGGGTTCGGTGCTACCGCCGGAATCGGCCGTTCCGCCTGGATCTGCCACCCCGAGTCCGAATCCAGCCGTCTGGCCGGACGACCCAGCCACGCCTGGATCAGGCTCGCCCACACCGCCGCTCGACAAGCAGGTATCTCCGCGACCTGCCGTTCCACCGTTGAACGAGCCCCCACCTGCAGCGCCGCCGAACCCCGTTCTCGGGCCAGTCGGACCGGACGTGCCGCTGGAGATCCCGGAGGGAGGTGTCGAGATCCCTTCCGCCTCCTGAGCGGACACCTTGGGCGCTGCGCGGTACGCCGCGCTCGAACGTTCGCTGCACGGTACGCCGCGCTCGATCGCTCGCTGCGCGGGCAGACCGGACGCTGTTCTCGCCCGGGAGGCATCGCAGCCCGCGAGGCACTGCCGCTTTGTCGCAGCTGGCGCGTCTGTGTGCTTGGGGACGCGTCGGCGCGCCGGCTCTCTCTTCGGCCCGGCGCGGCAGGCGAAGTGGGTACGGGGCGGGCCGCTTCGCCGGCAGGCGGCGCGGACTACTTGCGGCGCGGGTTACTTGCGGAGGGCTTGGATGAGTTGGAGGACGGGGAGTTTTTGGGGGTGGTCGATGTCTTCGTCGGGGGCGTGGGGGTCGACGAGTTGGGTGTGGGGGATGGGGGTTTCGGGGTCGGCGAAGGGTTTGTATTTCTTGTCGCCGAGGACGGTGTAGTTGAGGTAGCCGATGAGGAGGGCTCGGGTGAGGCGTTCGGTTTTGGGTTCGTGTTTGCCGGCGCCGAGGGCGGCCAGGGCGCGGCGGCCTTCGACCATGCCGTTGTGGCTGGCCTTGTCGAGGGAGCGGAGGAGGGCGTCCTCGCCCCAGGCGGCGGCCAGCGGGAGGGCGTCGGAGCTGACCGAGTCGATATCGGTGGCGCCGGCCAGGATCAGGGCGGGGGCGTCGATCTTGGGGGCGAGCGCCTCGGCGGACGGCGCGGTGGGGGCGGGATACAGGGCGGCGACGGCGGCGACCTCGCGCTGGGACGCGGCGATGACGGCCGCGCCCGCGCCCATGCCGTGCCCGACCAGGGCCAGCTTCTTCGGATCGACGCTGATATTGCCCGCGCCCAGCCGCACCCCGGCGCAGATGTCCAGGGTGGTCAGCAGATCCGTGGCCAGATTCAGGTGCGAGGGAATCGGTCCGCGCTCGGTGTCGGGCGCGGCGGCCACATACCCCCAGGAGGCGAGATGCTCCAGCAACCGGCGGTAGTTGCCCACCCCGGTCAGCCACCCGTGCCCGAACGCCACCGCGGGCAGGTTGAGCCCCTTCCCGGGCGTGTACACGACGCCGGGCAACCCGGCGATGCCGAGATTCCCGCGCAGCACCTCGTGCGGGCCACGCAGGGTCAGAGTGCTCAGAAGCGATTTCACAGACGCCGACACGGACTAGAACCTATCCGATCAACATGTACTTGGGGCGTTTCGCCCGGTCGGACATCGACTCGGATTCGTTCGGGGGTGTCATCCCGTTAGGCTATGGGCCCATGTGCGGAATCGTGGGGTATGTGGGGTACCGGGATGCGCTCGACGTGGTGGTTGATGCGTTGCGCCGCATGGAATATCGAGGTTACGACTCCGCGGGAGTAGCGATCCTGGACGGGGCAGGTGGCCTCGCGGTGGAGCGCAAGGCCGGACGCCTGGCCAACCTGGAGGCCGAGCTCGCCGAGACCGGGCGGCAGCGTTTCGCCGGCGCCACCGGCATGGGCCACACCCGCTGGGCCACGCACGGCGCGCCCACCGACCGCAACGCGCACCCGCATCGCGATCACACGAACCGGGTCGCGGTGGTGCACAACGGCATCATCGAGAACTTCGCCCCGCTGCGTCGCGAACTGGAGGAGGCCGGGGTCGAACTCGGCAGTGACACCGACACCGAGGTGGCGGTGCACCTGGTGGCCCGCGCCTACGCCAAGGGCGACACCGCCGGCGACTTCGTGGCCTCCGCGCTGTCGGTGGTGCGCCGCCTGGAGGGCGCGTTCACGCTGGTCTTCGCGCACGCCGATCATCCGGGCACGATTGTCGCCGCCCGCCGCTCCACCCCGCTGGTGGTGGGTGTCGGCCAGGGCGAGATGTTCCTCGCCTCTGATGTCACCGCCTTCATCGAACACACCCGCGAGGCAGTCGAACTCGGCCAGGACCAGGCCGTGGTCATCACCGCCGACAGTTACCGGGTCACCGACTTCCACGGCGGCACCGACGGGGTGCGCACCCGCCCGTTCACCATCGACTGGGATCTGGCCGCCGCCGAGAAGGGCGGCCACGACTACTTCATGCTCAAGGAGATCCAGGAGCAGCCGCAGGGCGTCGCCGACACCCTGATCGGGCATTTCGCGCACGGCAAGATCGTGCTCGACGAACAGCGCCTGCACGATCAGGAACTGCGCGAGGTCGACAAGGTCTTCGTGGTCGCCTGCGGCAGCTCGTATCACGCGGGCCTGCTGGCCAAATACGCCATCGAGCATTGGACCCGGCTGCCCGTCGAGGTCGAGCTGGCCAGCGAATTCCGTTACCGCGACCCGGTTCTGGACCGCTCCACCCTGGTGGTCGCCATCTCCCAGTCCGGCGAGACCGCCGACACGCTGGAGGCGGTGCGCCACGCCAAGGAGCAGAAGGCGCGAGTCCTGGCCATCTGCAACACCAATGGCGCGCAGATCCCCCGCGAGTCCGACGCGGTCCTCTACACCCGCACCGGCCCGGAGATCGGCGTCGCCTCCACCAAGGCGTTCCTGGCCCAGATCACCGCCAACTTCCTCGTCGGCCTGGCGCTGGCGCAGGCGCGCGGCACCAAGTACCCGGACGAGGTGGCACGAGAGTTCGCCGAACTGGAATCCATGCCGAAACGCGTTGCGCAGGTGCTGGAGTCGGCGGATCGGGTGCGGGAGATCGCCCGGCAGTTCGCGCACGTGCCGACGGTGCTGTTCCTGGGCCGCCATGTCGGCTACCCGGTGGCGCTCGAAGGCGCCTTGAAGCTCAAGGAATTGGCGTACATGCACGCCGAGGGTTTCGCGGCCGGTGAACTCAAGCACGGCCCGATCGCCCTGATCGAGGACGGCCTGCCGGTGTTCGTGGTGATGCCATCGCCCAAGGGCCGCGCGGTGCTGCACTCCAAGCTGCTCAGCAATATTCGCGAGATCCAGGCCCGCGGCGCGCGCACCATCGTCATCGCCGAGGAGGGCGACGACACGGTGCGGCCGTTCGCCGACCACCTGATCGAGATCCCCTCGGCCCCAACGCTGTACCAGCCGCTGCTGTCCACCGTCCCGCTGCAGATCTTCGCCGCCGAGGTGGCGCAGGCGCGCGGCTACGACGTCGACAAGCCCCGCAATCTCGCCAAGTCGGTCACCGTCGAGTGATCACTGGACGGTGACGCTGCCCTTCATGTCCGGATGCAGCGGGCACAGGTAGCGGTAGGTGCCCGCGGTGGTGAAGGTGTGGCTCCACTCGCCCTTGTGAATGATCGGGCTGTTGATGCCCAGCGCCACATCGCCGATGCCCTGCACCGCGTGCGGGGCCCGGTCGTCGAACTTCCAGGTGACGGTGTCCCCGGCCTTGATGGTCACATCGGCGGGCGAGAACTTCATATCCTTCACCTCGACGGTCACCGCGGCGGGCGCGGCCGGGCCCGTGGAGGTCGCCGCCGCACCGCTCGACGCGGCCGCGGTCGTGGTGGCGGCCGCCTTGTCGGAGCTGTTCGACGAGCAGCCCCCGACCACCAGCGCTCCCGCCACGACGGCGACGAGAATCAGGGCACGCGAGGACGACTGGCGACGGATCGACATGTCGCCAGGTTAGCCCCCGCCGGTTGCGAGCCGTTCGCGGGCACCCACCCTGACCTGGGCCGTGACCCGACCGGCGTAATGTCCACAAGCGCAGGCCGAGACCAGTCCCGGGAGGCGAACCATGACCGATGCGGTGCGCGCGTACTACACGGCCGACGAGGTACGGGCCGCGGAAGCCGAGCTGTTCACGCGGGTCCCCGCCGGAATGCCCATGCGGCGAGCCGCTTTCGGACTCGCGGATGTGATGGCGCGGGAACTGCGGGAACGCACCGGCGGGGTGGCCGGGCGCGCGGTGACCCTGCTGGTCGGCTCGGGCGACAATGGCGGCGACGCGCTGTGGGCGGGATCGTTCCTGCGCCGGCGCGGGGTGGCGGTGCGCGCGGTCCTGCTCGCACCCAAGCGCGCGCACGCCGAGGGCCTGGCCGCTTTGCGGCGGGCCGGCGGTCGCGTCGTGTCCGCGCCCTCCGCTCCGGAGGACCTCGCGGCGGATCGATGGCCGCCGGAAGCCGGTGCGCACGGCGAGAAGGGCCGGGATGTCCCCTGGCCGGTGCTCGAACTGCTGGGGAAACCGGATCTGGTGGTGGACGGCATCGTCGGCATTTCCGGACATGGCTCCCTGCGCCCGGTGGCCGCGAAAATCGTTGCGGGCGTTCGCTGCCCGATCGTTGCCGCCGATCTGCCCAGTGGCGTCGACCCGGATACCGGCGCGGTGAGCGGGCCGGCGGTCACCGCTGATGTCACCGTGGCGTTCGGCGCGTACAAGCCCGTTCATGTCCTGGCCGCCCCGCACTGTGGCCGAATCGAACTGGTGCCCATCGGATTACAGTTGCCGTCCGCGAATCTCGTTGCGCTGGAACCCCGTGCGGTCGGTGCACGATGGCCGGTGCCGGGAGCCGCCGACGACAAGTACACCCAGGGCGTCACGGGTGTCTGCGCGGGCAGCGCCACCTATCCGGGCGCGGCCGTGCTGTGCACCGGCGCCGCGGTCGCCGCCACCGCCGGCATGGTGCGCTACGCCGGCACCGGCGCGGCACAGGTTCTCGCGCACTTCCCGGAAGTGATTGCCGCTGAATCGGTTTCTGACACCGGCCGCGTCCAGTCCTGGGTGTTCGGTCCCGGCGCCGGGACCGATGCGGACGCGCGCGACCGACTGGCCGAGATCCTCGCCACCGACCTGCCTGTGGTGGTGGACGCCGACGGTCTCACCCTCCTCGCCGCCGAACCCGGCCTGGTGCAGGGCCGGCAAGCGCCGACGGTCCTGACGCCCCACGCCGGTGAGTTCGCCCGCCTCACCGGCTCCGAACCCGGCCTCGACCGCGTCGCCGCCGTCCGCAAATTGGCCGAATCATGGCAGGTCACCGTCCTGTTGAAGGGCCGGGCCACCCTGATCGCCAGTCCCGACCGTCCCGTTTTCGTGAACGAGGCGGGCGGATCGTGGGCGGCCACCGCGGGTTCCGGTGACGTCCTGTCCGGCATCGTCGGCGCTCTCCTCGCCGGCGGCGCGCACCCGGTGATCGCCGCCGCGTCCGCCGCCCGCGCGCATGCGCTGGCCGCCAACCTCGCCGCCCACGCCTCAGGCACCGCGGGGGCCCCGATCTCCGCCTCCCCCTTGCTTTCTCACCTCCGCGAAGCCATCGCCACGCTGCGCGAGCTCGCGGCCGCCTGATCCGCCTCGGATCCGGCGGAGTGCGCGCTCACGGCGTTGTGCAGGGCCCGGCGGGCCGCGGCGATGGCCGGATGGGCGCCGGTGCCGCGCCGGTAGGCCAGATGGGTGCGGCGGCGGGTCGGCAGCGGGGTGAGTCGGACGCCGCCCGGCACCGAGAGCGCCCCCAGGTCCGGGACCAGGGCGACGCCCTGCCCGGCGGCGACCAGGGCGAGGACGGTGGCGAAGTCGTCGGCGTGGTGACGGATGCGCGGCGTGAATCCCGCTGCGAGACAGGCGCGAACCGTCATCTCGTGACAGAGGGTGCCGGGTGTGCCCGCGATCCAAAGCGAGCCTGACTGCGCGGCAAGCGTTTTCGCCGGCGCTTGTGCATCCTGGCCCGAGTCCGATCCAGCGGCCCGGAGACTGGCGAGATGGACGGTCTCCTCGAGCATCGGCTCGGTGTCGAGCCCGGGTTCGGGTGCGAGCGGCACATGGTCGTATTCCTGTAGCAGCGCGATGTCCAGCGTCTCGGCGCGCAGCGCGGCGGGCGCGACGGCCGGATCCAGTTCGGTGACAAGGAGTTCCAGCATTGGATGCTCGCGGCTGAGGGTGACCAGGGCGGGGGAGAGGATGGTGTGCACGGCGGTCGCGAAGGCGCCGATCCGCAGGGTTCCGGTGAGTTCGGTTCGGGTGGCGGCCAATTCGGCGGTCGCCTGTTCGAGGACCGCGAGAATGGTTTCGGCGTGTTCGACCAGGCGCAGCGCCGCGGGGGTGAGGGTGACGCTGCGGCCGGTGCGTTCCAGCAGCGGAACCCCGGCCTCGCGTTCCAGGGCGGTGAGCTGCTGGGAGACGGCCGAGGGCGTGTAGGTCAGCGCCTCGGCGACCGCGGCGATGGTCTGGCGGTGCGCGAGTTCGCGCAGCAGGCGCAGGCGACGGACATCCAGCATCAGCTGAGCTTACGCTCGCGCCAAGCAACGTGAAATAGACCTGAGGCAGTTCCTCGACCAGGCTGAAGACCATGACATTCACCGGCCTGTACGTGCCCCTGGTCACGCCCTTCACCGCCGACGACACCGTGGCCGCCGACGCCCTGGAAGCCCTCGCCCACGACGTCCTCGACGCGGGCGCGGCGGGCCTGGTCGCCCTCGGCACCACCGGCGAACCCACCACCCTCGCCGCCGACGAGCAGGCCCGCGTGATCGACATCTGCGCCCGCGTCTGCCGCGAGCGCGATGCGGCGCTGATCGTCGGCGCGGGCTCCAACGCCACCCTCGACTCGGCCCGCGCCCTGCGCACCCTCGACCCCCGCGCCACCGCCGCCCTCGCCGTCGTCCCCTACTACAACCGCCCCTCGGAAGCCGGTGTGGTGGAACACTTCCGGACACTGGCCGCCGCCAGCCCGGTCCCGGTGCTGATCTATCACATCCCCTACCGCACCGCCCGCCCCCTCAGCGCCGAAACCCTGTGCCGCCTGGCCGAATTGCCGAATGTCGCGGGATTCAAATACACCGCCGGCGGTATCGACGACACCACCATCGCCTTCCTCGGCCGCCGCCCGGACCACACCTCGATCCTGGCCGGCGACGACCTCTACGCCGCCCCGCTGCTGGCCCTCGGCGCCTCCGGCGCGATCCTCGCCTGCGCCAATGTGGCCCCCGCCGACTACGTCGAGCTGATCACCGCCTGGCGCAATGGCGACATCACCCGCGGCCGCGCACTCGGCAACCGCCTGGCCCCCGTGGCCGCCGCCCTCTTCGCCGAACCCAATCCCGTTGTCGTCAAGGCGGTTCTCGCCGCCCAGGGCCGCATCCCCACCCCCGACGTCCGCCTGCCGCTACTTGCGGCGAGCGCGGAAGCGACGGCCGCGGCCCTGGCCGTGCTCCCCGGACAACGGGCCGGGATCCGGGTGTGATCCGGCTCGCGGGGGTCTCAATGGCAGTATCGGGGTGTGAACATGCCCGACCCGCAGGTGGAAATCGTCGTCGATCTGGACGCTATCGCCCATAACGTGCGTGTCCTGGCCGAGCATGCCGGGAATGCGGCGGTCATGGTCGTGGTGAAGGCGGACGGATACAACCACGGCGCCGCCGAGGTCGCGCGGGCGGCGTTGGCGGCGGGCGCCCGCGAGATCGGGACGACCACGGTCGCCGAGGCGGTGGAACTGCGCGCCGCGGGCATCACGGCGCCGATCCTGTCCTGGCTCAACACTTCCGACGCCGACTACGCCGGCGGCATCGAGGCGGATATCGAACTCGGCGTCTCCGCCGCGGCACAGCTGGCGGCGGTCGCCGCGGCCGCGCGCGAGCTGGGCCGCACCGCGACCGTGAGCCTGAAGGTCGATACCGGATTGAACCGCAACGGCATCCCGGCCGTCGAGTTCCCCGAGGTCCTCGAACTGCTCGGCAAGCTGGTCGCCGACGGCACCGTGCGTTTCCGCGCCCTGTTCTCGCATCTGGCCATGGCCGACGAGCCCCGGCATCCGGTCAACGACCGGCAGCGTGACCGTTTCCTCGACTTCGTCGCCGCCGCCAAGGAGCAGGGCCTGGAACCGGAGCTGGTGCATCTGGCGAATTCGGCTGCGGCGCTGACCCGCCCGGATCTGGCCTTCGACATGATCCGTCCCGGCATTGCCGTGTACGGACTTTCCCCGATTCCGGAGCAGTCGGATTTCGGTCTGCGCCCGGCCATGACCTTCCGCGCCCGGGTGCTGCGGGTGAAACGAGTCGCCGCCGGGGAGGGCGTGTCCTACGGCCACCAGTGGATCGCCGAACGCGACACCACCGTCGCCCTGATTCCCGCCGGGTACGCCGACGGGGTGCCGCGCCCGCTCAGCGGCCGGTTCTCGGTGTGGCTGGGCGGTGCGCGCCGGCCGCAGATCGGCCGGGTGTGCATGGATCAGTTCGTGGTGGATCTCGGCGCGAACGAGACGGGCGTGCGCGCGGGCGACGCCGCGATCCTGTTCGGCGGTGAGTCCGGTCACCCGCACGCCCAGGAATGGGCGGACGCGCTCGGCACCATCAACTACGAAATCGTCTGCGCGCCCCGCGGCCGCGCGCGGCGCACCCACCTGGGTGGCGACCGATGACCGACCATCGCATGCTCACCACCGTCGACGACACCGAGGCGCTCGGCCGCGAACTCGCCGGGCAGCTGCAGGCCGGTGATCTGGTCATCCTCGACGGACCGCTGGGTGCGGGCAAGACCGCGCTCACCCGCGGCATCGCGGCGGGCCTCGGCGTCGAAGGACGGGTCAGCTCACCGACTTTCATCATCGCCCGCCAGCATCGCGCCGGCGCGCATCCGGGCGCGGTGGCGCTGGTCCACGTGGACGCCTACCGGCTCGGCGGCGATCTGGACGAACTCGACGCCCTGGACCTCGACACCGATCTCGACCACGCCGTGGTGGTCGTCGAGTGGGGTCTGGGCGTGGTCGAACACCTCGCCGACCGTCACCTGCGCGTACAGTTGCGCCGCGAACCCGAGTCCGATGTCCGCACCGCCGAATGGGAGTGGATCGCCGCCAACTGAGGCGCGAGTAGGTTCCCGCAGGCAGACACCACGTCGAGTGTGCTGTACCACCCGGTATCGTAAGGGCAATCATGCTGATATTGGCTGTTGACACCGCGACTCCGGCCGTCACGGCGGGACTGGTGGAACTGGAACCGGCGAAACCCGGATCGAACGCACCGCTGATCACCACGGTCGCCTCCAAGGTGACCGTGGATGCTCGCGCGCACAACGAGGTGCTGACACCTCAGATCCTGGCGTGCCTCGCCGAATCCGGCCGCGACCGTGCCGATATCGCCGCCGTGGTGGCGGGGGTCGGGCCGGGGCCGTTCACCGGACTGCGCGTGGGCATGGCCACCGCGGCCGCGTTCGGTGACGCCCTGGGCGTCCCGGTCCACGGGGTGTGCAGCCTCGACGCCATCGCCGCCGACACCCAGAGCTATCTGCGCGAGAGCTCGGAGCCGACCGAACTGCTGGTGGTCACCGACGCCCGCCGCCGCGAGGTGTACTGGGCGCGCTATCGCGCCACCGGCGACGGCCGCACGCTGGCCCGCGTGGAGGGTCCCGAGGTGAGCAAGCCCGCCGAGCTGGATCAGGCCGCCGCCACCGTGATCGCCGGATCCGCTTCGCACGTCGACTATTTCGATCTGCCGGTGCTGCCGGTGGAAACGCCCTCGCCCGCCGGACTGGTGCGCTGCGCCGCCGCCGACATTCTCGCCGGTGTCGAACCCGCCCCGCTGGTGCCGCTGTATCTGCGCCGCCCCGACGCGGTCGAGAAGAGTTACGCGCAGGTGGGCCGATGACCATCCGCATCGAACCGATGCGGCCGGACGACGTCACCCGCTGCGCCGAACTCGAACAGGTGCTGTTCCCGGAGGACGATCCCTGGCACGAGGTTTCGTTCCTGTCGGAGCTGGCCGGACCGCACAACCGCTACATCACCGCGCGGGACGCGCGGGGCCGCATGGTCGGATACGCCGGAATCGCCTTGCTGGGCACCGCGGATCACCCGGAGGCCGAGGTGCACACCATCGGCGTCGACCCGGCCGATCATCGCCGCGGCATCGGCACGCTGCTGCTGGAAGCTCTCCTGCTGGAGGCCGGCAAGCGCGGCGGCCCGGTGTTCCTCGAGGTCCGCACCGACAACGCGCCCGCCATCACGCTGTACGAGAAGCACGGCTTCCACATCATCGGCTTGCGCAAGAACTACTACCAGCCCAGCGGCGCCGACGCGTACACCATGCGCCGCCCGGCCATGGCCGGGTTCCCGCAGGACGGATTCACCACCGACGCCGAGGTCTCGTCATGATCGTCATGGGTATCGAAAGCTCCTGCGACGAAACGGGAGTCGGCATCGTGCGCCGGCTGCCCGACGGCACCTGCGAACTGCTCGCCGACGAGGTCGCCTCCAGCGTGGATCAGCACGCGCGCTTCGGCGGCGTGGTGCCCGAGATCGCCTCGCGCGCACACCTCGAGGCCATCGTGCCCGCCATGCGCCGGGCGCTGGCGGCGGCCGGGATCGGCAAGCCGGACGCGCTCGCGGTCACCATCGGGCCGGGGCTCGCGGGCGCGCTGCTGGTGGGCGTCGCGGCGGCGAAAGCCTATGCGGCGGCGTGGGATATCCCGTTCTACGCGCTCAACCATCTCGGCGGGCACGTGGCCGTGGACACCCTCGAACACGGGCCCATGCCGCCCGCGGTCGCGTTGCTGGTGTCGGGCGGGCACACGCATCTGTTGCAGGTGACCGATCTCGCCCAGCCCATCGTCGAACTGGGCAGCACCGTCGACGATGCCGCCGGCGAGGCGTTCGACAAGGTGGCGCGGCTGCTCGGCCTCGGCTATCCGGGCGGCCCGGTGCTGGATGCCATTGCGGCCGACGGTGATCCGCAGGCCATCCCCTTCCCGCGCGGCATGACCGGCCCCCGCGACCCGCGCTACGACTTCTCCTTCTCCGGTCTCAAGACCGCCGTGGCCCGCTATGTCGAAGCGGCGCAACGGGAAGGCCGGGAGCTGCCCATCCCCGATATCGCCGCCTCCTTCCAGGAAGCCGTCGCCGACGTCCTCACGATGAAGGCCGTGCGCGCCGTCCAGGATCTCGGCGTCGACACCCTGGTGCTCGGCGGCGGCGCGACCGCCAACTCCCGCATCCGCTCCCTGGCCGAAGAGCGTTGCACCGCAGCGGGAATCACCCTGCGCGTCCCCAAACCGCGGCTGTGCACCGACAACGGCGTCATGATCGCCACCCTGGGCGCCCACGTGATCGCCGGCGGCGCAACCCCTTCCGCCCTGACTGTGGCCACGGACCCCGGCCTGCCGGTCTCCACCAGCATCCTCTGACGTCGCCAAGCGTCGAAATTCGTAGCCGGAGGCGATCTTTCGTCAGCCCCGGCCCCGAAAACGCGACCGCGACCTGGAGTCGATGCTCCGGTCGCGGCGAGTAGTTGTTCGGTGGTGCTAGTCGGTCGGACGGACCATGGTGGTGACTCCGCCTCCGGAGCCCGAGCTGTTGTTCACGTGCGGAGACGGGGAGATCTTGGTCTCCGACTGGACGGGCGGGGCGGTGGTGCCCAGGAGGGGGCCCAGCAGGCGGGGCAGGTCCGCGGGGAACGGGATCTGCGGTAGATCCGGATCCGGGCGCAGGGGCGGCAGCTGCTGGCTGGTGGTGGCCGACGGCACGGTGGGAACGCCGGTGGCGGAACCGGTTTGGGTGGGCGGCACGGCGGCCGTGGTGCGGTTGCCGGGGGCCGGCGTGGTGGCGGGCGGACCCGGCGACGAGGTGGCCGGCGAGACCGGTTGCACCGGACCGGTGGTGGTGGGGGAGTAGTGCGTGTTCTGCGGCTCCGGGATCACGAACTCCTTGACCCCGTACCCGACGATCAGCCCGACCACCACGATCGCCCCGGCCAGTGTGCCCGCCAGTTTGGTGAAGGTGCCGATCTGCGTGTCCGGACCCAGCCCGATCACCGGGACGGCGCTCGAGGCGGCCGAATCCGCCACCAGCGCCGCGCCTTTCGCGATCGCCGCCTCCGGCTCCGGCACGGTGACCACGGGCACGTCCAGCTGCCGTTCCAGCCCGACCACCATGATCGGCACGTTCGCGCCGCCGCCGATCACCGCGACCGCCTCCGGGAACTTCGGCGCCCGCGCGAACACCCCGCGCGCGAAGACCGCCAGCTCTCGCAGCAGGTCGGCGACGATCTCCTCGAAATCCACCCGGGTGAGCTTGAGCGGCTGCCCGGCCACATGGTCGATGGTGACCGCCGGAACCACGGACAGATGCTCCTTGGCGGCCCGGCTGCGATTGAGCAGGATGCCCCGGTTGGGCCGGATACCGCGGCGCGACAGATGGCAGTCCAGCAGATGCTGCAGGATCAACTCGTCGATGGCGTTGCCGCTCACGGCATTCGTGCGCTCGGTGCGCAGCACCGTGTCGTCGGCGTGATCGGCGACGGTGACCGTGGTGCCGGTGGCGCCGATGTCGACGACCGCGACCGTGTCCCAGCGGTCCAGCAATCCGGTGTGGCGCAGGTACGCGAGCGCCGCGGTGCTCTCCGGGATGAGGTGGACGCCGTGGCGTTGCCGTCCGATCGCGGAGCGGATGATCTGGGCCTGTTCGCGGTCGCGGTAGGCGACGGCGATGTCACCGGGCGGCGCCGACTCGGGCTCGTGATGGTTGGCGACGCGCGCGACCGGATGCGCACCGACCGGATGCACGACGTCGCGCGGGATCTGGGTCGTCATCAACTCGATGGAGGAGGCCACCAGATCGCCGAGGTCGGAGTGGGCGGTATCGGCCGTCACGACCCGGTAGTCGAAGTTCTGGGCGCCGTTGGGGGCGGTGGCGACCGTCGCCGAGCACACCACCTCGCTCCCGGCGGAGATGCCGAGGGATGTTCGCATGTTCACCTCCCTTCGAGCGGATGGTCCTGGTGGAGACGACCACTTGCGGTCTTGCTCTCTTCTCGAGCCCACGCGGAGGGTTGCCGCGCGGTTGGCGGGGTGAAGCAGTTGTGGAACTCTCGACGGTGCACGTGACACGACCGAGTCGGTCTTGCCGTGTGGCCGTCGTCAATGGTGTCACAATCCGTTATCCGAACGTTACAGATTTTCGGATTTCTTTGGAAGCCCTCAGATTCCCTGGGCGGTCGTGTCGGCGAGTCGTGTTGTCCAGCGGAGTTACCCACGTGTCCAGCACCGTTACAGGTAACAGAGAGTTGCGGGTAGCAGTGCCCGCCCTTGAGCGCTGGCACTCCCATGTATAGAGTGCTAGGTGGCACCGTGTAGCGCTGAGGTGCCAGCTTATGACCACTACGCAGGGGTCCCGGCACCCGCGACGACGGGGCTGATTGCGCAGGGTCGCACATGACCGAAACCGTGAGCCCGGGGAACAGCCCCGGGCGCGAAGAATCCCCTGAAAGTGGAGGGCTCAACGTGGCGAGCGTGAACATCAAGCCGCTCGAGGACAAGATCCTCGTCCAGGCCAACGAGGCCGAAACCACCACCGCCTCCGGCCTGGTCATCCCCGACACGGCGAAGGAGAAGCCCCAGGAGGGCACCGTCATCGCCGTGGGCCCGGGCCGGATTGCCGAGGACGGCGTGACCCGCATCGCGCTGGACGTCAACGAGGGCGACGTCGTCATCTACAGCAAGTACGGCGGCACCGAGGTCAAGTACAACGGCCAGGAGTACCTGATCCTGTCGGCCCGCGACCTGCTGGCTGTCGTCACCAAGTAAGGGACGCACCAACTCTCGGGACTCTCAGGGGGCTTCGCCCCCCGAACCCCCGATTGCGGAGACGTCGGGAGCCTGGCCCCCGAACCCCCAACAGCGGGGTGAGGGCTAGCCCCCGAGCCCCGGTACAGGGATGCGGGCTTGACCCCGGACCCCGGATTTCCGCCCCGAGTCGCGGCTGGCCTTACAGCACCGGCCCGGGGCGGAGTGCGTTCCCCCCAACTCACTTCGGGGGTTCGGGGAGAAACCCCCGACCTTCCGGACTCACAGGAGTAGGTAAATGCCAAAGCAGATCGAGTTCGACGAGAAGGCGCGCCGGGCCATGGAGCGCGGCGTCGACAAGCTCGCCGACGCCGTCAAGGTCACCCTCGGCCCGCGCGGCCGGCATGTGGTGCTGGCCAAGGCTTTCGGCGGCCCGACCGTCACCAACGACGGTGTCACCATCGCCCGTGACATCGACCTCGAGGACCCCTTCGAGAACCTGGGCGCACAGCTCGTGAAGAGCGTCGCCACCAAGACCAACGATGTCGCCGGCGACGGCACCACCACCGCCACCGTGCTGGCGCAGGCGCTCATCAAGGGCGGCCTGAAGAACATCGCCGCGGGCGCCAACCCGATGACCCTGGGCAAGGGCATGAGCAAGGCCGCCGACGCGGTCGCCGCCGCCCTGCACGCCGCCGCCACGCCGGTCAACGGCGAGAAGGCCATCGCGCAGGTCGCCACCGTGTCCTCGCGCGACGAGGAGATCGGCGCGCTGGTCGCCGAGGCGCTGACCAAGGTCGGCAAGGACGGCGTCGTCACCATCGAGGAGTCCTCGGGTCTGCAGACCGAGGTCGTCATCACCGAGGGCGTGCAGTTCGACAAGGGCTACCTGTCGCCGTACTTCGTCACCGATGCCGAGACCATGCAGGCGGTCCTGGAGGACGCCTGGGTGCTGCTCAACCGCGAGAAGATCTCCTCGCTGCCGGATCTGCTGCCGGTGCTGGAGAAGATCGCCGAGTCCGGCAAGCCGGTCCTGATCATCGCCGAGGACGTCGACGGCGAGGCGCTGTCCACCCTGGTGGTCAACGCGATTCGCAAGACCCTCAAGGTCGTCGCGGTGAAGGCCCCGTTCTTCGGTGACCGCCGCAAGGCGTTCCTGGACGATCTGGGCATCGTCACCGGCGCCACCGTGGTCAACCCGGACCTGGGCATCAACCTGCGCGAGGCGGGCCTCGAGGTGCTGGGCAAGGCCCGTCGCGTCGTGGTCGGCAAGGACGAGACCACCATCGTCGAGGGCGCCGGCGCGCAGGCCGACATCGACGCGCGAGTCGCCCAGCTGCGCAAGGAGATCGAGCACACCGACTCCGACTGGGATCGCGAGAAGCTGGAAGAGCGGCTGGCCAAGCTGGCCGGCGGCGTCGCCGTCATCAAGGTCGGCGCGGCCACCGAGACCGAGCTCAAGGAGCGCAAGTACCGCGTCGAGGACGCCGTCTCCTCCGCCAAGGCGGCGGTCGCCGAGGGCATCGTCCCCGGCGGCGGCACCGCGCTGGTGCAGGCCGCGGCGACCCTGAACGCCCTGCGCGACAGCCTGTCCGGCGACGAGGCGGTCGGCGTCGACGTGGTGCGGCAGGCGCTGCTGTCGCCGCTGTTCTGGATCGCGAGCAACGCCGGTGTCGACGGCGCGGTCGTGGTCTCCAAGGTGACCGAGGGCAAGGACGGCTTCAACGCCGCCACCCTCACCTACGGCGATCTGGTCGCCGAGGGCGTCATCGACCCGGTCAAGGTGACTCGCTCGGCCGTCGAGAACGCCACCTCGGTGGCGCGCATGGTGCTCACCACCGAGTCCGCCATTGTCGAGCGTGTAAGCCAGGACGAAGAGGCTAACGGCCACGGTCACGGCCACTCGCACTGACGCCGTAGTGCAACGCGGGAACCCTCTGGTCGCATGATCAGGGGGTTCTCTGCGTCTACGGGTGAAGGCTACGAAACCCCTAAACCCGTACATGGCCAGGGAGCCGCTATACGTGCCGATCATGGAGACCGGGGAGAGGGTTATCCCCCTGGGCTCTCTCCCTTACCTCGCCAGCTGGACTGACAGGGCTCAGTACTGTCGAGCATGGCGGCAGTGACTGCCACTCACACACGGGAGGGGAACAGCGTGACCGTATGGCGTGACATCAGCGGACGGGACCTGAAGGTCGGCGATCCGGTAACCCTGGTCGGGAGGATCGCCAACCAAGCGGGCGGGATGCAGTCTCACGGCACGAGGCCAGTTCACCGGTGCGCTGGTTGCGGCGGACCACCAGCCAGCGCTGCCCGGGAGCAGCTTTGTCGTTCTCGGCGCCGATCTGGATCCAGGCCCAGTCGTAGACGCGGGGACCTTTGGGTCAAACAGCCCAGCGACGGCCGCGACCTCGATATCGACACCCGCACCCGGAACGCTCTGCTACGCGGGCTGCGCTGCCTGGCCGAACGCGGCTTCGCCCTGCTCACCGGACGCTGGCGCGCCCTGCGCCACTTCACCACCAGCCCCGAGAAAATCGGCGACATCGTCAAAGCCGCACTCGTCCTCACCCATTTCGAACACGGCCGACACCAATGAAAGTCGCTGAGATCACCTCACTACATACCTATTTCATCGAACTCGTTGTGCGGAATGTGCGGCGGTAGGCGAGGGGGGAGATTCCTATTGCCTCGTGTAGGTGTTGGCGGAGGGAAGCGCTGGTCGACACCGCGAATGTGCAAGCGGGGCAGCGGGTGCTGATTCACGCGGCTGCCGGCGGCGTCGGGCATTTCGCCGTGCAGATCGCCAAGGCGCGGGGCGCGTACGTGATCGGCAGCGCCAGTGCCGCCAACCACGATTTCCTGCGCGGCATCGGAGTGGACGAGGTACTGGATTACCGCACTACGGATTTCACCGAGACCGTGCACGACGTCGACATGGTGCTCGATCCGATCGACGCCGCACACGGATTGCGGTCATTGCGCACCTTGCGGCCGGGTGGGGTCTTGGTCTCCATTCGCGCACTCGGTACGGAGGTGCTGAAGGCGGAGGCCGAGAAGCTCGGTGTTCGGGCCAAGGTGCTGCTCGTGGAAGCCGATCACACCGGCATGGACGCACTGCGCGAACTCGCGGAATCCGGTGCGTTGCGGCCGACGATCGCGGGAAGTTTCCCGCTCGCCGATGCCGCCAAGGCGCATGCCCTGGGCGACACCGGACGGACGGTCGGCAAGCCCGTGCTCACGGTCGACTGACCGCGCTCCCCCGCGACCCAGCGCATCAGGATTCGAACAGGTCCATTTGGGGCTCGTGCCGCCGAACCTCGATCGAACCGAACACGAGGTCCGGCGGCGGGACCAGTCCCAGATGCTCCCAGGCGGCGGCCGTGGCCACACGGCCGCGCGGCGTGCGCGCCACCAATCCCGCACGGACCAGGAAGGGTTCGCAGACTTCCTCGACGGTCGCGGCTTCCTCGCCCACCGCGACGGCGAGGGTCGACACGCCCACCGGGCCGCCGTTGAAGCTGCGGATCAGGGCGCTGAGCACCGCGCGGTCGAGGCGATCCAGGCCCAGGGCGTCCACGTCGTAGACCGCCAGTGCGGCAGCGGCGATCGCCGGGGTGACCAGGCCGTCGGCCTTGACCTCGGCGTAGTCGCGGACGCGGCGCAGCAGGCGGTTGGCGATGCGCGGCGTGCCTCGGGAGCGGCCGGCGATTTCGGCGGCGGCGTCGGATTCCAAACGGACGCCCAGGATTCGGGCCGAGCGCTCGAGGATCAGCTGCAGTTCGTCGGGCTCGTAGAAGTCCATATGGCCGGTGAAGCCGAAGCGGTCACGCAGCGGGCCGGTCAGGGCGCCGGATCGGGTTGTCGCGCCTACCAGTGTGAATGGGGCGATATCGAGTGGAATCGAGGTGGCGCCGGGGCCTTTGCCGACGACCACGTCGACGCGGAAGTCCTCCATCGCCAGATAGAGCATTTCCTCGGCGGGGCGGGCCATGCGGTGGATCTCGTCGATGAACAACACGTCGCCCTCGACGAGATTGCTCAGCATGGCGGCCAGATCGCCCGCGCGTTCCAGGGCGGGACCGGAGGTCAGCCGCAGGGCGGTGCCCAGCTCACCGGCGATGATCATGGCCATGCTCGTCTTGCCCAGACCCGGTGGGCCCGAGAGCAATACGTGATCGGGGGTGCCGCCGCGCTGTTTCGCGCCGCGCAACACCAGGGCCAGCTGTTCGCGCACGCGGGGCTGGCCGATGAAGTCGTCGAGCGACTTCGGGCGCAGGCTGGCCTCGACCTCACCGTCCGACTGCAGATAGCTTGCGGTGACGGCGGATTCGGGCTCGTCGAAGTCGTCGAAATCGTCGGTCATGGCGGCCTATCGATTCTTGCCGAGCAGGCCCAGGGCGGTGCGCAGCGCCTGCGAGGTGCCCAGCGCCGGATCGTCGGCGAGCACGGCGTCGACCGCGCCCTCGGCCTGGCGGGCGGGGAAGCCGAGGCCTATGAGGGCGTCGACGACCTGTTCGCGCACCGGGGTGGCGGCCGGGGCGGGACCGGATCCGGGCGGACCGGACTGCACGGGAACGAGATTCACCTTGTCCCGCAACTCGACCACCATGCGTTCGGCGCCGCGCTTGCCGACGCCGGGAACGCGGGTCAGGGCGGCGACGTTCGATTCGGCCAGCGCCTTGCGCAGGGCCTCCGGCTCGAGGACGGCCAGGACCGCCATGGCCAGCTTCGGGCCGACGCCGGATACGGTCTGCAGCAGGCTGAACAGTTCCTTGGCCTCGGTGTCGGCGAAACCGAACAGGGTCATGGAGTCCTCGCGCACGATCATCGTCGTGTAGAGGCGGGCGTCCTCGCCGCGGGTCAGGCCGGCCAGCGTGGCGGGAGTGGCGTTGAGCCGGTAGCCGACTCCGGCGGCCTCGATGACCACATGGTCGAGTCCGATCTCGAGTACCTCGCCGCGTACCGACGCGATCACCGGGTTACCGCCTTCCGTGCTGGTTGAGTAGCGCGTTGCTGGGCAAGTCGTGCTTCGTACATGCGCCGCTGCCGTTCCGCCATCGCCTCCGCCTTCGCCATGCGTTCGATCATCGGCGCGCGCCAGCAATGGCAGATGGCCAGGGCCAGCGCGTCGGCGGCGTCGGCGGGTTTGGGCGCGACGGTCAGCCCGAGGATACGGGTCACCATCGCGGTCACTTGCGCCTTGTCCGCCGAACCGTTGCCGGTGACAGCCGCTTTCACCTGAGAGGGGGTGTGGAAGTGGACGGGGATCTCCCGCCGGGCCGCGGCCAGCGCGATGACGCCGCCCGCCTGCGCGGTGGCCATGGCGGTGCGCACATTGTGCTGGGAGAAGACGCGTTCGATGGCGACGACCTCGGGCCGATGGGTGTCCATCCACGCCTCGGCCGCGTCCGAGACGAGCAGAAGTCGTTGCGCCAGCTCCATTTCCGGCGGAGTGCGCACCACATCGACCTGGATCATCGCCACCTGGCGGCCCATGCTGCCCTCGACCACGCTGATCCCGCACCGGGTGAGCCCGGGGTCGACGCCCATCACCCGCACCGAAACCCCTCTCACCGTGAACGAACAACTGTTCGAGAGTCTAACGGACCCTCGCGGACACATTGTTCATCGACACGGGCGGGACCGATGCGGAATCAGGAACCGCTACCGCTGGGCGTGGGCGCCGGCGGGTTGTTGTCCACTGCGGCGCTGAGGTATTCGATGCCGGTCACGAAGCCCGGCTTGAATTCGTCGGGGCCGTTCTTCACCGAGGGCGCGCTCCAGGTGCCGTCGGGTTCCATCTTGGGGGGATCCACCTGCATCGGCCCCTGCTCCCAGTGGCCGGGGCAGTTGGCCGGTACCTGTTTGGTCGAGTGGGCCGCGACCCAGACCGACGAGTCGTAGCCGTCGATGAGCCGCTGGCAGGACACCCGGATCCGCACGCGGTAGGCGTCGTCGTTGTCGTTGCGGCAGCTGCTGCCGCTGCAGGACACCCCGGCGGGGAGGTCCTGGGCGAATGCCGCCGGGGCCAGCGCACCCGTGCCCGCGGTGAGCAGCGCGGCCGCGCCCAGCCCGATCAGCAATCGATGTGCCATGCGTGAATCAACTCCTGGCTAGTTCCGATCCCGACCCGGGATACAGCTTGGCGCACAAGAGGACTCGTGGATATCGGGGTAATTCCTTATTTTCCGGTCAGGCACCCTGATTCGCGGCCAGGGCAGCGGCGAAGATCGCCAGGGCATCGTCGGAGAACAGGACGAAGCGGACCTGGTCCACCGCGGTGTCGGCGGCGCGCACCGTCTCGACGGCGATGCGGGCGCCGTCGTCGAGGGGCCAGCCGTAGACGCCGGTGGAGATGGCGGGGAAAGCCACGGATTTCGCGCCGAGTTCGTCGGCTACGCGCAGGGATTCGCGATAGCAGGAGGCCAGCAGTTCGGATTTGTCGGTGCCGGCCGACCAGACGGGACCGACCGTGTGAATCACCCAGCGGGCGGGCAGGTTTCCGGCGGTGGTGGCGACGGCCTGGCCGGTGGGCAGGCCGCGGCCGTAGTGCGAGGCGCGCAGGGCGCGGCAGGCGGCGAGGATGTCGGGGCCGCCGCGGCGGTGGATGGCGCCGTCCACTCCCCCGCCGCCCAGCAGGGAGGAATTGGCGGCGTTGACGATGGCGTCCACATGCTGTTCGGTGATATCGCCTCTTACCGCGCGCAATTCGGGCATGAGGCGAGCCTACGACGCGGGCCGCCTCCCGGTCATCGGGAAGCGGCCCGCGTCGAGGCTGTGCGCCGGTTACGCGTCGAGTTCGGCGAGCACCTCGTCGCTGACGTCGAGGTTGGTGTAGACGTTCTGCACGTCGTCGCTGTCCTCGAGGGCGTCCACGAGTTTGAACACCTTGCGGGCCAGGTCGGCGTCGGCGGACACGGTCATCGACGGCTGGAAGCCCGATTCGGCCGAGTTGTAGTCGAGGCCGGCCTGCTGCACCGCGGTGCGGACCGCGATCATGTCGCTGGGGTCGGAGATGATCTCCCACTCGTCGCCCAGGTCGTTGACCTCTTCGGCGCCGGCGTCGAGCACGACCATCAGGATGTCGTCCTCGGACTGGCCGGCCTTGTCCAGGGTCACGATGCCCTTGCGGGAGAACAGGTATGACACCGAACCGACGTCGGCCATATTGCCGCCGTTGCGGGTGACCGCCAGGCGCACCTCGCCGGCCGCGCGATTGCGGTTGTCGGTGAGGCATTCGATCAGCAGGGCGACGCCACTGGGGCCGTAGCCCTCGTACATGATGGTCTGCCAGTCGGCGCCGCCGGCCTCCTCACCGCCGCCGCGCTTGCGCGCGCGCTCGATGTTGTCGTTGGGCACCGACGACTTCTTCGCCTTCTGAATGGCGTCGTACAGAGTCGGGTTGCCGTCCGGGTCACTACCACCGGTGCGGGCCGCCACCTCGATGTTCTTGATCAACTTGGCGAAGAGCTTGCCACGCTTCGCGTCGATCCCGGCCTTCTTGTGCTTGGTGGTGGCCCATTTGGAGTGGCCGCTCATTCCCTACTTCCTCGTTTCAGGGGGCTGAATCGTGTCCGACATTCGAGAGTACGTCAGACGCCCGCGCGCGGACGCACCGCGGTGTCGACGAACAGCTTGTGCACGCGCAGATCACCGGTCACCTCCGGATGGAACGAGGTGGCGATGACATCGCCCTGGCGAACGGCCACGATGCGGCCCGCGGCCGGGCCGGACGGGACGGTCGCGAGCACCTCGACACCCTCGCCCGCCCGCTCGACCCAGGGGGCGCGGATGAAGACGGCCCGGACCGCGCCGTCGGTGATGCCGTGGAAGTCCACGTCGGTTTCGAAGGAGTCGACCTGCCGTCCGAAAGCATTGCGGCGCACCGTCATGTCGATGCCGTGCAGCGGTTTCATATCCGGCCGGGTGTCGAGGACCTCGCCGGCCAGCAGGATCATGCCCGCGCAGGAACCGTAGGCGGGCAGGCCGTCGCCCAACCGCTGCCGCAGCGGTTCGAGGAGTTCGAAGACCTCCAGCAGTTTGCTGATCGTGGTGGATTCGCCGCCCGGGATCACCAGACCGTCGACGGCCGCCAGCTCCGATTCCCGGCGCACGGGTACCGCGTTCGCTCCACAAGCCTCGAGTGCGTGGACATGTTCCCGCACGTCGCCCTGCAACGCCAGCACACCAATCGTCGGTTTCACGCCGTCGAGCATACGGTTGCCGGCCGTTGTGGCCCTGCTCACCCGGGGTGTCAGGGTTCCGTTAGGACCGGTGTCCAGATCGTCTTTCCGGTGAACACTGCCGCATGTGACTGATGTGCTACCGCAAACCTCGCCCGGGCCGCGTGGTGGTGTCGACGCACCGCCGCCCCGGCACGGGCTGACCGTATCGACCGGTTTGGCCGGGCTGTCGCTGGATGCCATGGCCTCGGTCGCCTACGGTCCCGAGGCGATCGTGCTGGTGCTGGCCGCGGCCGGCGCGGCCGGCCTGGGATTCACGCTGCCGGTGACCCTGGCGATCGTGCTCCTGCTGGCCGTGCTGATCGCCTCCTATCGGCAGGTCATCGCGGCCTTCCCCAATGGCGGCGGGGCGTACGCGGTAGCCAAGGAGCGGCTCGGGCATCGCACCAGCCTGGTGGCGGCGGCCTCGCTGATCGTGGATTACGTGCTCAATGTGGCGGTGTCCATCGCGGCGGGGGTGGCGGCGTTGACGTCGGCGTTCCCGGGGCTGTTCGGGTGCACGGTGTGGATCTGCCTGGCCGTGCTGGCCGGGATCACGGTGCTGAATCTGTACGGCATTCGCGAGAGCGCCCGGGCCTTCATGGCGCCGACCGTGGTGTTCGTCCTCGGCATCTGCGCGGTGATCGTCGCCGGCCTGTTGCGGTCCGAACCGGCCACCGTCGCCACCGGGGCGGTCGTCTCCGAGAACGCCCGCACCATCGGAATCCTGTTGCTGCTCAAGGCTTTCTCCAGCGGATGCGCGGCCTTGACCGGGGTCGAGGCGATCGCCAACGCGGTGCCCAGCTTCGCGGCGCCGAAGGTCAAGCGGGCGCAGCGGGCCGAGGTGGCGCTCGGGGTGCTGCTGGGCATCATGCTGATCGGACTGGCCACGCTCATCGAGAAGTTCTCGATTCGCCCGCTGGACGGCACCACCGTGCTCTCGCAGCTCACCGAGGCCGCCCTCGGGCACGGAATCGGTTACTACATCGTGCAATTCGCGACCGTCATCCTGCTGGCGCTGGCCGCCAACACCTCCTACGGCGGCCTGCCCACGCTGACGAAGATCCTCGCCGACGACAACTGCCTGCCGCATCGCTTCGCGGTGACCTCGCCGCGGCAGGTGTACCGGTTCGGCGTGCTGGCCCTGGGCATCTCGGCGGCGGTGCTGCTGGTCGCCTCCGAGGGCAATATGAACGCGCTCGTCCCGCTGTTCGCCATCGGGGTGTTCGTCGGGTTCACCATCGCCCAGGTCGGCATGGTGCGGCATTGGCTGGCCACCCGAATTCCGGGCTGGCGCTGGCGGATCGGGCTCAACGGGTTCGGCGCGCTGCTGACCTTCGTGGCGCTGGTGGTCACGACGTCGATGAAGTTCACCGAGGGCGCGTGGCTGATCGTGCTGGTGCTGCCGCTGCTGGTGGTGGGCATGGAGCGGGTGCGCCGGACCTACGGCCGCATCGACGGCTGCCGCGGCGTGGGCTGCGTGCCCGCCGAGCCGCGCGCCACCGAAACCGCCATCGTGGTACCGGTTTCGGAGGTGTCCGAGCTGAGCAGGGAGGCGCTGTCGGCGGCCATGTCGCTGGGCCGCGACGTGACCGCGCTGCACGTGTGCCTGCCGGGCGAGAACATCACCGTGTTCACCAAGGAGTGGGAGGCCTGGCATCCGGATGTGCGGCTGCTGCTGCTCGAGGACGGGGACTCGACCGTCGGCGGACCGGTGGCGCGGTACGTCCGGGACAATTTCGCCGGACGCCGCAAGGTCGTGGTGATCGCCGAGGTCGAGCCGCCCGCGGGATGGAATCACGTGCTGCCCAGCCACCGCAGCGACGAACTGGAACGGGAGCTGCGGAAGATGAACGACACCGTGGTATGCCACCTGCGGGTGCAGACGGCATGAAAGGCGTTGGCGCTCAGGCGGTTCCGGGCGGATAGGAGGCGGCCGCCGGATCGCGGAAGGTGCGGATCAGGCCCTCCTGCATGACCACGGCGACCAACTCCCCCGCCTGATTCCAGATGCGCCCGCCGGTCAGCGCCCGGCCCGCGCCCGCGCTGGGCGACTGCTGGTCGTAGAGCAGCCAGTCGTCGGCGCGGAACGGGCGCAGGAACCACATGGCGTGATCGAGCGAGGCGTTCTGGGTGGGCTCGTCGGGGTGGATGACCTTCGAGGAGCCCAGCAGCGTCATATCGCTCATGTAGGCGAGCGTGCAGACGTGGAACAGCGGATCGTCGGGCAGCGGATGCCGGTAGCGGAACCACACCTGCTGCTGGGCGATGGTGCCCTCGCGGCGATCCACCTCCTCCTGCGGGATGGTGCGAATGTCCCAGTGCTCCCATTCGCGCATGGCCCACAACCGTTCCGGGCTCATGGACTCCTTGGCGTCCGGCAGCTCCAGCGGCGGCGGCACCCGCGGCATCACATCCTGATGCACCGGCCCCTCGTCGCCGACGTGGAACGACGCCGACATGGTGAAGATGGCCTCGCCGTTCTGCACCCCGGTCACCCGGCGCGTGCAGAACGAGCGGCCGTCGCGGATCCGGTCCACCAGATACACCGTCGGCTGTTCCGGGTGTCCCGGCCGCAGGAAATACCCGTGCAGCGAATGCACCTGATAGTGCGGGTCCACCGTGCGCACAGCCGCCACCAGCGCCTGCCCGGCCACCTGCCCGCCGAACGTGCGCGGCAACTGCGTCTTGGTGGACGCGCCCCGGAAGATGTCACGCTCGAGCTGCTCGATCTCGAGCGCCTCTTCGATCGTCGCCATGCACCCGTCCCTTCGAGTTGGTCGCGCTCAGGCTAACAACCCCCTCGGAACCCGAAAAATCCTTACGGTTTGCATACGCCGAGCGGTGGCAGCATGTGCTGACGGGCGCATGCCCGATGGGAGATATCGCGCAGCAGGGGGCACCGGTGAGCACATGTCGGGGGCCCGGCTGTGGCGGCACCATCCAGGACGGGTACTGCGATGTGTGCGGGCTCGCGCCCGCGCCGCAGTCCGGGACGGCGGCCGGATCCTCGCCTTCGGGACGGCAGAGCCGGCGCGGTTCCAGCCGATCGTCCTCGCGCTCCACCCGCACCGCGCGCTCGAGCCGCGGCCGGCTGGGCGCGGGCCTGGTGTCGGTTCCGCAAGTGCCCTACCGGGATCCGTCCACGGCGGTGCTGGCCGACCCGCGGGTGCCCGAGCACGAACGCTTCTGCAGCAACTGCGCACAGCGGGTGGGCCGGGGACGCGACGGGCAGCCCGGGCGCACCGAAGGGTTCTGCCGCCAGTGCGGCACCGCCTACTCCTTCACCCCCAAGCTCATCGCCGGTGATCTGGTGGCCGGACAGTACGAGGTGCTGGGCTGCCTGGCGCACGGCGGGCTGGGCTGGATCTATCTGGCCCGCGATCGCAATGTCAGCGACCGCTGGGTGGTGCTCAAGGGCCTGCTCGACACCGGTGACGCCGACGCCATCGCCGCCGCCGTGGCCGAGCGGCGGTTCCTGGCGGCGGTGGAGCACCCCAATATCGTCAAGATCTTCAACTTCGTGCGGCATCCGGATCCGCGCACCCGCGAGCCGGTCGGCTACATCGTCATGGAGTACGTGGGCGGCGCCTCGCTCAAAGAGCTGCGCTCCCAGCGGGATTCGACCGGCCGGCTGCGACCGCTGCCGCTCGCACAGGGGCTGGCCTACATTCTCGAGATCCTGCCCGCCCTGGGACACCTGCACGGCATGGGACTGCTGTACTGCGATTTCAAGCCCGACAACATGATTCAGACCGAGGAGCAGCTCAAGCTCATCGACCTGGGCGCGGTGCGGCGCACCGACGACGAGGACAGCGCCGGATTCAAGACCGACGGCTACTGCGCACCGGAACTCGAATCCGAGGGCGCGTCGGTGGAATCGGATCTGTTCACCGTGGCGCGCACGCTGGCGGTGCTGACCTTCAATTTCGACTATCGCGGCGCCTACCGCTACACGCTGCCCCCGGCGGCGCACGTGCCGTTGCTGGAACAGTTCCCGTCGTATCGGCGACTGCTCGAGCGGGCCACCGCGGCCGATCCCGCCGACCGGTTCGCTTCGGCGTCGGAGATGGCCGAGCAGGTGGTGGGCGTGCTGCGCGAGGTGGTGGCCACCGAGGACGGCCAGGCGCGCCCGGCCTTGTCCACGGTGTTCGGCGCCGAACGCGCCGCCTTCGGGGCCGATCCCGAACAGTGGCCGCGCACACCGGATCCGCACGCCATCGTCACGGCGCTGCCGGTCCCGATGGTGGATCCGGCCGATCCCGCCGCGGCGTTCCTGGCCACCACCTCGATCGGTGATCCGGGACAGCTGGTGGCCGCGTTGGAGGCCGCGCCGGTGGCGTCGCCGGAGGTGCGCCTGGCATTGATCCGCGCCCGGATCGAAAGCGGTGACGTGGACATGGCACTGGGCGAACTCGCCGCGCTCGAGGAGTCCGAGGACGCCGACTGGCGCATCACCTGGTATCGCGGCCTGACCGCGCTGGCGACTCGCGATTTCGCTTCCGCGCGAGCGCTTTTCGATACCGTGTACGGCCTGCTGCCCGGGGAGGCGGCCGCCAAGCTGGCGCTCGCCGCGGCGCTGGAGTGCGCGGGCGAGCACGAGGCCGCGTCCCGCCTGTACCACCAGGTGTGGCGTACCGACACCGGATATCCCAGCGCCGCTTTCGGTGTGGCGCGCACCCGGCTGCGGGCGCACGATATCGACGGTGCGATCGCGGCCGCGGACACCGTGCCCGCCGGCTCCGGTCATCACCTCGCCGCCCAATTGGCCGCGTTCGCAGCGCAACTCGCGGGTGGCGCCGGCTACCTGGTCGCGGCGGGACACCGGCTGACCGGGTTGCCGCTGGACCCGGAACGCAAGGCGTGGAAGAGCATTGCCGTGCTGGACGCCGCGCGCACGGTGGCCACGACATCGATCGAACCGGGCGCGACGGTGCTGGGGTGCCGTTTCGACGAGGACGAGTTGCGGCGCGCGCTGGAATCCCAGTACCGGGTGCTGGCCAGGCTGGCGCCGGACAAGCTGAGCCGACGCGATCTGGTCAACCGCGCCAATGCCATTCGGCCGTTGAGCTGGGTGTGAACGGCATGATGAAGGAGAACAGCGCGTCATGACCGCCGTCCTTGCGCGCCCCCGCGCGCTGGTGCCCACGCGGGCCGACACACCGGGCTGGATTCGCCTGCTGGCCGGGCTGACCGTGCTGCTCACCGTGATCACCGCACTGGTCATGGCGGCCGACGCCCGCTCCACCCGGCACGGCATCGACGTGATCGGCCACCACACCGCGCCGACCGTGACGGCCACCGAGGATCTGTACTTCGCGCTCGCCGATATGGACGCCCAATTGGCGAACGTGCTGCTGGCCGGGGACGATTCGACACTGGCGGCGGTGCGCACGACCGCGCTGACCACCTTCGACCAGCGCCGGGTGCAAGCCGACGCGGATCTACAGCAGGCCATGACCATCGTCACCAATGACGATGCGACACAGCAGATCCGGGAGCTGCTCGACAAGTTCGGGCAGTATCAGGCGCTGGCGGCGGACACCTTCCAGCTCGCCGATCTCGATCGCGGGGAGGCGGGGCGGCCGTCGGGGCGGACGCTGGCGGCCTATCGGGCCGCCACCGGGATGGTGCCGGATCTGCTCTCGCGCGCGCAGCGGCTCGCCGACACCAACAGCGGGGTGCTCAGCCAGTCCTACCAGGACAGCGAGCGCACCACGGTGGCGGCGCGGGCGCGGATCGCGGTGCTGGGGCTGCTGGTGCTCGCCGCGCTTTTGGGGTTGCAGGTGGTGCTGCGGGTGGCGCTGCGCCGGCGCGTCAATCC
Source organism: Nocardia yunnanensis (assembly GCF_003626895.1). GTDB lineage: Bacteria > Actinomycetota > Actinomycetes > Mycobacteriales > Mycobacteriaceae > Nocardia > Nocardia yunnanensis. The sequence continues at coordinate 5,501,551 of NZ_CP032568.1, forward strand.
GGCGCTGGCGGTGACCACGGTGCTGGCCGCCGGGTTGCTGCTGGGCGGGTATATCGCCAATGCGACGGCGGCACAACAGCTCACGATCGCCAAGCGCGACGCCTTCGACTCACTGCTGGCGCTGCGGCAGGCGCGGGCGCTGAGCTACGACGCCAATGCCGACGAGAGCCGGTTCCTGCTCGACCCCGCGCATACGGCGCAATACCAGCAGAGCTACTTCGACAAGTCGCAGCGGCTGGCCGGCGTGCGCGCGCACGGGGTCGACGATTACGCGAGCGCGCTCGATCAGGCGATCGCGGCACACGCCGGCGACCTGAAGGACGCGATCAGCGCCGACTCCTTCCTCGGCAAGGAACTGGGCAACATCACCTTCGGCGGTGAGCGGCAGGCGGCCGAGCAGAGCCTGCGGCAGTATCAGGCCTACCAGCGCGACGACCACACCCTGCGCGGGCTGGCGGGCGGCGACCTGCGGGCGGCCATCACCCTCGACACCGGCGGCTCCAACGATCATTTCGCCGCCTACGACAAGGCGCTCGTCGCCACCATCGACATCAACCAGCAGGCCTTCGACACGGCGATCGGCAAGGGCGGCAACGCCTTGTCGGGGTGGAGCACGTGGCTGCCCTACACGGCGGCGGCCCTGTGCGCGCTGCTGGTGCTGGCCGGGGTGCGGCCGCGACTGGCCGAATATCGCTGACCCGGCGCGGACGGGCACGCGACCTCGAGCATGATGGTCTCGTGCCCGATTTCACCGCCGTCAGCCCCGACGCCCTGCTGGATCTGCTCGCCGAGCGCGCCATGGGACTGCGGGGCTACGCGGTGGTCGCCGTCGACGGCGCGGACGCCGCCGATCCCGGCGCGGTCGCGCACGGGACCGCAGAACGCCTGCGCACCCGGGGCCGACCGGCCGAGGTGGTATCGCTGCACGACTTCGTACGCCCGGCCTCGGTGCGGCTGGAATACGACCGCGACAGCGAATTCACCTATCGCACCGGCTGGTTCGACTACGCCGCAGTGAATCGTGAAGTGCTGAAACCCCTTCGCGACACCGGCCGATTCCTCCCCGCCCTCTGGAACGCCCAGGCCGACCGCTCCGCCCGCGCCCGAATCCAGCAGGCTGCCCCCGACACCATCCTGTTCCTCACCGGCCCCATGCTGCTCGGCCGCGGCCTGGACTTCGATCTGACCGTCGCCCTGCGCATGTCCGACGGTGCACTGCGACGACGCACACCGCCCGATGAGATGTTCACCGTCGACGGCCTGCTGGAACATCAACGCCGACAGAGCATCGACCCCGACGTCGTGGTCGCCTGGGACCATCCCGATCGACCGGCGATTCGTCGCGGCTAGCGCTCCGCCCGGTCCGCCAGCGCGGTGAAGGCGGCCTTGGGTTCCCAGCCCGGTCCGGCGTCGCCGGCGCGGACCCGTACCAGGCCCGGGCTGGCCAGATCCAAGTCGTCGCGCGGATTGTCGCGGTGCGGCAGATCGTAGCGGGCGAAGCAGTAATAGAAGGCCGCGTCGACACCCTCGGCCGCGAGAATGTCCAGGAGTTCGGCGAGGTGGGCCGCCTGCGCCGGCTCGTCGCGCTCGTAGACGCCGTTCAAGCGCAGCAGCCGGGCGGTGTCGGGATCCCATTCGATGATGTCGAAGCCGTGCGGGCCCGCGTCGACCGCGCCCTTGAAGGAGGGGCAGCCGAATTCGGTGATGGCCGTGGGCTTTCCGAGCCGCCGCCCCGCCTCGGCGAAGGCACGCATCGCATCCCGGTAACCGGGAGCCAGTTCGGCGCCCCGATATCCGGCGTCGGTGGCCAGCACGTCGAACGGCTCCCAGTCGACACGCTCGAAGGGCAGGCTGCAGTAGGTCAGCGTGCCGTGGAAGCGTTCTCGCGCAATCGCCACCGCCCGCGCGAGCAGGGCGTTGACCCGATCCGGAATGCCGGCCAGGGCGGCCTGGCCCGCGGGCGTGCGCAGCGCGGCGGCGCGCTGGTCGAGGGTGTCGCCGGGCAGGTAACCCAGGACGAACATGGTGAGTTCCGAACCGACGGCCAGCACGACCTCCGCACCGTCGCGACGCAGGCGCTCGGCATGCTCGGCGCAGTCGGCGACGACGGCGACGACGGCGAGGACCTCGTCCTCGGTGACGTCATTGAGGAACGGGCACAGCCAGACCGCCAATCCGGCCGCGGCCGCCTCGGTCGCGGCCGGCTTCAAGCGGTCGGGCAGCCCGCCGGTGATGCGCACCGCGTCACAGTGCAGGTCCTGCCGGATCACGCGCATGTCCGCGGTACCCGGTCGAGGTCGAACGGTTCGTGGGTGCTGCTGCCCCGGTTCACGAATCCGGTGTCGTGACAAACGCCGATCGTCCGCATCGGCCACCTCCTTGATTACGGTACGTTTCGTACCCTATCGCCGACCATAACCGTCCGGTCCGGCGCTGCGCAAGGTACGCTCGGTACCGTCATGACCGAATCAATGCGCCCCGCCCGTCGTCGCGGCACCGCACTCGAACAGGCCATCCTGCGCGCCGCGGTGGACGAACTGCTCGAATCGGGTTATCCGGGGATGACGATGGACGCCGTCGCCAAACGCGCCGGCACCAACAAGAACGCCCTCTATCGCCGCTGGCCCCACCGGGCGGCCCTCGGCGTCGCGGCGTACCGGCAGCTCACCGCCGCGGCCCTCGACCTGCCCGACACCGGTTCGCTGCGCCAGGACGCCCTGGAGTTGTTGCGCCGCGCCAACTCTCACCTCGCCTCACCCCTGGGCGAGATCCTGCGCAGCCTGCTCGCCCAGGTGGCCGACGAGCCGGAGTTGCTGGCTCAACTGCGCGAGCAGTCCGACGGCGGCGCCGGCCCCTGGCTCACCATCCTCGACCGCGCGATCGCGCGCGGCGAAGCGGCCGCGGCGGCCCGCCATCCCCGGGTCGCCACCACTCCGATCGACTTGCTGCGCAACGAATTCGTCACTCGCGGCGTCCCCGCGGTACCCGACGAGGTGCTGGTGGACATCATCGACAGCGTGTATCTGCCCCTCGTTCGCGGGCGTTCCGAGCCGGCGAATCGATCACCCCGTTAGGAAGCGGGAAGTTTGCCGGGGTCGTAGGCTTGATGTCCGATTTCTGGTTCGGCGAGAGGACATGTCATGGCTGCCGCATCACGCACGGTGATTGTCGATCGGCCGGTCGGGGAGGTGTTCGTCTTCTTCGCGGACGCGACCAACAGTGCTCGATGGCCGTCGGGGGTCAAGGACATCACGGCCGAAGGCGAGCCCGCCGTGGCGGCGGAACTGTCCGGGCTGAAGAAGCTGTTCATGAACGGTCCGGTTCAGAAGACCATGACCGCCGAGGTGTCCGGCCTCGAGCGCGAAGGCATTGCTGGAGGCCGGAACCGCGTAGCGTTCGACGCGAATCTCACCAGCGGCGGTGGCGGGGATCGAAGGTGTCCGTGGGGAATTCGTCGTCGGCGGGTTTGCTGTCGGCGCGGCGGGCGGGCCAGAAGCGGCTGGCGTACTGGCCGCGGATGCGGCTGAGGTCGGGTTCGTCGATTTCGGTGATGCCGACCTGGAACAGCATGAGCATGGTCGCCATGCTGACGGCGATGATGAGCGGGGTCAGGAGCTGGCCGGCCTGCGCGCCCGAGGGCGCGTGCATGTGGTCGGCCATGTGCGCGCGCATGGCGAACATGCCGGTGTAGTGCATGCCGCACACCGCCACCCCCATGATGAGCGCGGCGCTGATGGTGGCGATGACGCCGTTGACGTGCAGCGCGAACCACAGCGCCGCCGTGGCCGCCACCACCGCGATCACCAAGGACAGCAACACGATCCACGGGTCGTACTGCACGGCGGCGTCGGTCTTCATCGCGTACATACCGGAGTAGTGCATGGCTCCCACCCCCAGCCCGGTGACGGTGCCGCCGGTGATCAACGCGAACGCCTCCCCGTGCTGATGCACCACGATGTACAACCCCAGCCACACCACCCCCATGGCGATGGCCGCGCTCAACAACGTGATCGGCACGTCGTAGCGAATCGTGGTGTCCTGCACCGAGAAACCGAGCATCGCGATGAAATGCATGACCCAGATACCGGTGCCCCCGAGCGCGACGGCCCCCGTCGCCACCCAGCCCCCGTGCGCGTTCTGATTCCGCGCCCGCACCATGCACCGCAACGCCAGCAACGAGCCGGTGACGGACATGACGTAGGCCAGTACCGGGGTGAGCCACCCGTAGGTGAATTGGTCGATCTCCAGCATGCGGACTCCTTGCCAGCCCAACGATTTTCGGCTGTCCACCGGTGAACGAGCCGAACGATAGCGACATACCGCCAGGTAGTAAATTTGCCGCAGCACAGTCCGCGAAAAGTAGCTGGGTTTGCTGGACGGTATGCACGCAGGTAGCCGGCGGTATGACCGCGGCCCGCGTCCGTACGCGGCACGTATGCCGCACTTGACAGCTAGCATCCGCACCGCAACCCGAATAGGGCCGAAGGTCCTTCGCCCGCAAGGGATCCGCGTTCACAGCTTGCTACCGATACGACGACCCATTCACGCGGTGAACGATCACCGTCAGCCCCTCGATTCCACTGATAGTTTCCGCTGCGGTCATCACCGATGAAAGGTTCGAGGGGTTTCATGACTTATCAAGGCGTTCCGGCTCCGGGCTATCCGAATCAGGGTTATCCGATGCAGCCGCCGCCCCCGAGGAAGCGCAAGATCTGGCCGTGGATCGTGGGTGCGCTGCTGATCTTCATCGTGCTGCCGTTCGCGGCGTGCGCGGCCCTGGTCGGCACCGCCGCCCACGAGGTCGACAAGGAGTCCAAGCGCACGGTGGACATCACCTACGAGGTGACCGGTAGCGGCGAGGGCACCTACGCCAAGCCGTCGGTCACCTACAGCACCGGCGACACCGGGTCGGGCACCGCCAGTTCGGCCGAGCTGCCCTGGAGCAAGAACGTCACGCTGACCGGGCTGCTCAAGTTCGCCAACCTCACCGCGACCGCCGCCGACGACGATGCCGCGAGCATCACCTGCCGAATCAAGCAGGGCGACAAGGTGTTGGCGGAGAACACGGCCACCGGATCGCTGGCCTTCGTGACCTGCAACGCGGATCTGAGCAATCTCACCGGCAAGTAAGCTCCGACGAAACCGCCGGGCACCCCGTGAGGGTGTCCGGCGGTTTCGTCGTATTCGGTTGTCGCGGTGAGCGATTACCAGCCGCGCTCGGCGAGGCGGTGCGGCTGCGGGATCTCCTCGACATTGATGCCGACCATGGCCTCGCCCAGACCGCGCGAGACCTTCGCCAGCACGTCCGGGTCGTCGTGGAAGGTGGTGGCCTTGACGATGGCGGCGGCCCGCTGAGCCGGGTTGCCGGACTTGAAGATTCCGGAGCCGACGAACACGCCCTCGGCGCCGAGCTGCATCATCATGGCCGCGTCGGCCGGGGTGGCGATGCCACCGGCGGTGAACATGACCACGGGCAGCTTGCCGGTCTCGGCGACCTCGCACACCAGCTCGTAGGGGGCCTGCAGTTCCTTGGCGGCCACGTACAGCTCGTCCTTGGACAGCGAGGTCAGGCGGCGGATCTCGGCGCGGATGGTGCGCATGTGGGTGGTGGCGTTGGAGACGTCGCCGGTGCCGGCCTCACCCTTGGAGCGAATCATGGCCGCGCCCTCGGTGATCCGGCGCAGCGCCTCGCCCAGGTTGGTCGCGCCGCACACGAACGGCACGGTGAAGGCGAACTTGTCGATGTGGTTGGCGTAGTCGGCCGGGGTCAGCACCTCGGACTCGTCGATGTAGTCGACGCCGAGCGACTGCAGGATCTGCGCCTCGACGAAGTGGCCGATGCGCGCCTTGGCCATGACGGGGATGGAGACGGCCTCGATGATGCCGTCGATCATGTCCGGATCCGACATGCGGGAGACGCCGCCCTGGGCGCGAATGTCGGCCGGGACCCGCTCGAGCGCCATGACCGCGACGGCGCCGGCGTCCTCGGCGATCTTGGCCTGCTCGGGCGTGACGACGTCCATGATCACACCGCCCTTCAGCATCTCGGCCATGCCGCGCTTGACGCGGGCGGTACCGATGGTGGGCGTGGTGTCGGGCGTGGTCACGGCAAACTCCTGGTGGATTGCGGGAAGACGAACATCCTGATTCTAGGCGGCTGGCTGTGGGCGCTAGATAGCCAGTCGGACACGACTGGACTGGTCACGCGGAGCGCAGTGGCCCCCATCACAGCCGGTGGAGCTATTGCAGGGCAATTCCATTGTCGGCCAGGCGGAATTCCATGGTGACCGGGATGACGCCCACCGCCAGCGCCGACCGCAACCGGGGCACGGCCTCCCCGAGGATGCGCCGGCGCAGGTCGGTCAGGTCGGCGCCGGCGGACGCGGTGACGATCACGTGCAACTCCGGTGCGCGCCCGGGCCCCGACAACACCGCCGACACCGAGCCGACCTCCGGATAGCCCTCGATGTCGGCGGCCACCGCCCGCGCCGCGACCGCCGAGGACAGCGTCGTGCGGCCCGCGGCCTCGGGGCCCGACAATTCCCACGGCACGGCCTTGGGTACGCGACGCAGCTGGGCGGCCACCCAGCGCAGGCAGCCCAGGCCGATCACGACCGCCGCGATCGCGATCAACGCCAGCACCCACGACGGCGGCGCGGCGGTTCCCGGCGTCAACCGGTCCCCGGAGTCGACCCAGGGCAGCTTGTCCCCGTACGCCGCGAGCGCGTACCCGCCGGCGGCCAGCAGGGTCAGCCCCGCCAGGGCCAGCAGGGCCCGGTTCAGGCGCGCGGGCCTATTGAGCGACGACGTCATCGACGGCCTTCCTTCCGCAGTTCACGCACTCGCGTCCGCACGCTCGCGCCGGATAGCCCGATCCGTTGCAGGGCGTTCGAAATGGATTCCCCGACAACGGATTCCGGCGGAATTTCACCCGGTGCGGGCACACTGGTGGCGGCCACCCGGATTGTGCGGCGGCCCACCCGAATGCGCCGGGCGTCGACGCCGGGCAGCCCGTCGAGCTCCCGGGTCAGCGCGGCGCGCACGCTGCGCCGGGTGACACCCGCCGCGCTGCCGTCGAGGTCGGCCAGCGGCAGCACGACGGGACGACCCGGCAGCAGCGCCAGCGCGAGCAGCAGCAGGCCGAGCACGATCACCGCCGCGCCCACGGCCGCCACGATCGGATCGGACCACCCGATATCGTGCAGCCGGGTCGCGACACTGTCGTAGGACACGAGTTCCTTGCCGCCGGTGAGCTTCTGGATCAGCGAGATCACCGTGACCAGGCACAGCGCGAACACCGCCAGCGCCACCACCACGGCCGCGCCGGTGCGGCGCGGCCGCCGGATCATCGGACCCTCCGGGTGGATCGGGCGGCGGCGGTGTCGGTTTCGAGGACCAGGGCCGTCACCGTGATCTCCACCCCGGTCACCGCCACCCCGGCCAGCTCACTTGCCCGCTCGATCAGATGCCGGCGGCAGTCCTCGCTGACCCGGGCCACCGGCAGCGGGTATCGAATCGGCAGCGATACCGCCAGTTCCGCCCGGTCGCCCGAGAGTTGCGCTCGCACACTGACCTCCGGCTCGACGCCGTCCACTTCCCGCGCCGCCTGCGCCGCGATGCGCCGGACGGCGCGCTCGCTGACGCTGAGACGGCCGGGCGGGTCGGCGACGACGGTCACCGCCGGCCCCGCTCACGCGTGGATCGCACCAGGCCGGGCAGATCCACCGCGCCGTCGAGCCAGCGGCCGACCAGCAGTCCCAGCCCCGCGAAGACGAGCACGACGGCGAAGGCGCCCAGACCGCCGAAGGCGGCGGCGAAGCCGAGCGCGATGCCGATGGCCAAACAGATCGGTGTGGCGTTCATCTGCGACTCCTCTGCTGCGCCGGATGGCTACTGGACGCGGTTGCCCGCGGGCTGCTCGTCGTCGTCCCCGTCGATGTAGACGTCGTTGACGTTGATATTGACCTCGACCACCTCGAGCCCGGTCATCTGCTCGATGGCGGAGATGACGCTGCGGCGAATGGCCCGCGCCAATTCCGCGATGGCGACGCCGTATTCGACGACGATCTCCAGATCGACGGCCGCCTGGGTTTCCCCGACCTCCACCGAGACGCCCTGGCCGACGCTGGCCGAAGCGCCCGGAATGCGGTCGCGCAGCGCGCCGAACGCCCGGGCCGCACCGCCGCCCAGATCGTGCACGCCGCGCACATTGCGCGCCGCCAGGCCCGCGATCTTCTGCACCACGATGTCGGAGATGGTGGTGGTGCCCTGCTCGGACTGCAGGGCGCTGGGACGCTCCGAACCGTTGCGGGCGGAACCGGATTCGTTGGCGTGCTGCTGAGAAGCCTTGGTACCGGCGGTCTTCACGGTGTCGGTCTTCGCGGCATCGGTCTTTTCGGTGTCGGTCGCGGTCATTTCTTCCTCCTGAATTCCTCGAGCTGGAACGGATGAACGAAACTGCACTGGTTCTGACACGGACCCGAGCCGAGTCTCACGGCCGGGTGATTCAGGTCATGTGGGCCTCCTCGAGGGCGTCGGCCGCCAGTTCGGCGACGACCAGCCGGACGGTCGCGCCGGCCCAGGCGGTGCCCGCCAGCACGGGGGCGAGGGCCGCGGCCACCCGGTCGGCCAGCGGGCGCAGCGGCAATTCGGTTGCCACGACGCGGATTTCGATCAGGTCGGCGCCGAGTTCGATGGCCGAGGCGCGCAGTGCCCGGGGCAGCCACGCCCCGCCGGTGAGCGAGGGCATCGGCCGCACGCCCGGCACCGCCTCGAGCGCGGCGGCGAGGGCGTCGAGCAGCTCGACGGGGGCGCTCACCGGGACTCCGGTTCGATGTCGATGACGGTCACGGTCACCTCGTCGACGGTGACGCCGAGGCGCTCGAACACGGTGTCGATCACCGCCCGCTGCACGGCCGCTCCCACGTCCGGCGCGGGCCGGTCCGCGCCGATCGCGATTTCGAGCCGGACGCCGAGCGCGCCGTCGTCCGGATTGCGGACGCGCACACCGTCGGTGCTGGCGCTCTCGTAGCCGGACCACAGCTGCCGCCCGGCGCGCGACAGTCCGGCAACCAGGCCGCGCAAGCCGGGTTCGACACGTTTCACGCCGGGAACGCGGGCGGCGGCCCACGCCGCGACGCCTGCCACCACGGCATCGGCGACGATCAGCTCGGTACTGACGGGTGCGGTCACCGGGCTCCTTCCTGATAGACATCCACAATGGAGATGTCCAGGCGACCGACCAGCAAACCTGTTTGTGCGGAAGCGGCCGCGGTGACCCGCTCACGCACCCGGGGCACCAGGCCGGGAATGCCGTCGCCGAGGACAGGCACGGCGATGCTCAGGGAGATGTGCACGATGGACTCGCCGCCCGGTCCGATGCCGACCACTCGCATCCGGCAGCGCCGGGCGCGCACCCCCGGCACCGAGTCGGCGGCGTAGCGCAGCACGACCGCGGCGGCCTGTTCGCTGACCGCGACCGTGCCGGGATGCGGCGTCACCAGCTCGAGGGTGGCGCCGCGGCGCAGTTCGGCGCGCACCGCGGACATGATGCGGCCGAACAGGTCCGGTGGCTCGGGGGCCGGTTCGTCGATGAGTTCCCGGGTGGCCGCGCGCAGGCCCAGCAGGCTCTCGCGCGCGGTGCGGCAGTGCGGGCAGCTGGTCTCGTGCGCGTCGCCGGACCCGTTCTGCACCGCGTCCAGGCGTTCCCACACCCGGTCCAGGCCACGGCCGCAGGGCAGGAGGTAGTCCTCATCGGTGTCGGTCACCGCCATGGCTTCATCACCTCCGCCAATTGTGCTCGGGCCCGCGCGATCCGCCCCCGGACCTGGGTGGCGTTGGCGCCGACGATCTCGCCGATCTCTTCGTAGGAGCGGCCGTGCACCTCGCGCAGCAGCCAGCACGCCCGCTGTTCGGGCGTGAGCTGCCGCAGTGCCACCGTGAGTGCCTCGAGTTGTTCGCTGACCTGGGTCGCGTGCTCGGGATGGGTGTCGGTGCGCGGGGATTCGGTGCTGTCGAGGTCCACGCCGAGGACCGACTGCCGGGTGCGCAGGGCATTGAGGCACCGGTTGGTGGTCATCCGGTACAGCCAGCCCGCGAAGGCGGCGTCGTCGTGCAGCTGGGCGATGCGCCGCCAGGCGGTCAGGAAGACCTCCTGCACGATGTCCTCGGCCTCGGCCCGATCGCTCAGCATCCGGGACGCGAGCCGGTACATCGCGCCCTGATAGCGCAGCACCAGCTGTTCGAATGCCCGCACGTCGCCGTCGCGCACCCGCCCCGCGAGTGTCGCGTCGTCGGGCGCGAGCGTCTCCGAGTGGGTCACAGCACCTCCTCATCGCTCATGCGGTAGGACACCGCTGCGCGAAGAATCCTCACGCGGCATTCCGAGTGACGGTTGTCTCAGAGTTTGCTACGCGAGGAGGGCGTGGCCAAGGAGGCTGCCGTTCGGTGTTGCGCCCGGTTCAGCACCGGGCGGTTGCTACAACGGTCCGACGACGAAGATCTTCGCCCAGTATTCGGCCGCCGCCGGACCCATCATCGGTTCCAGAAAGTCGTAGAGCAGGTAAGACACGAAGAACTTTCCACCTTCCACACACGGCCCGCCGATTCCCTTGCGTGACAGACCTTCCCGCGACCCTAGCGCATCGCCCGCCTCAGCCCGGCGTGTACCGGTATCGGCTGGTCGATGCCGGCGGCTAGGTGTCGATTCGCCGTACCGGCTGACCCGAGATCCTGGCAATCGTCTCGAAGTCGCAGTCCGCGTGCAGAACCGTGAGACCGTGATGCACCGCGCTGACTGCTACGAGCAGATCGACGGGACCCGCGCACTGGTGCCAGCCTTTGTCCGCGAGACGGGATTGGAGAACGACGCAGTCGTCCCATGCATGTTCCCGGACCGGGTAATACGGAAACGTCTCGCGCAACAGCGAATCGGCCTCGTGGAACGCTGGAGTGCCGCCGACAGCCCGCAGGTACTCGAGCCGGACCGGCTCGCAGATTCCCACGAGTCCGGACGTCACAGCCTGATCCCACTCCGGCCCGGTCTGTCCTCGATAGAAGCGGATCAGGGCACTGGTATCTGCAAGGAAAAGTTCCGTCATGCGACGGATTGGTCGCCGCGCGCTTCTCGCTCGATCACGGAAAAGTCGATCTCGCCCTCGGCAACCATCGCACGCATCCGCGCGACGGCCGCCGCCCTCCGACGCCGATCGACGATCTCGTGTAGCGCCGCGTTGACCGTGTCCTTCTTGGTGGTGGTACCGAGATAACGGGCAGCTTCGGCGAGGGCATCGTCATCCACGTCGATCACCGTACGCGCCATGCCGCACCTCCCGCTCGGGATTGATATCCCATCTGGAAACAAGATATCACCGCGGGCCGGTCAGCGGATGGAGCGGACCTCGGGGTTGGTGGGGGCGTCGGCAGCGGCGAGGGCTTCGGGGAGGAGTTGGTCCAGGTGATAGGGGTAGACGGTTTCGCCGGAGTGGTCGAGGTGGGCGATATCGGTGGGGGTGCACCATTTGTTGCCGATGATGGAGCGGCGTTCGACGTAGTCGCGGTTGGCGGGGTCGACCTCGAAGTTCTTGGTGCGCAGGGCGAAGAAGAGTTCTTCGGAGCGGATGAGTTCGCCGTTGAAGGGGAACACCGCGACCCGGCGCCACAGCGGGCCGCGGAGCGCGGAGGAGTCGGCGGCGTGGCCGGTTTCCTCGTAGAGTTCGCGGATCGCGGCCTCGCGCAAGGTTTCTCCGGGGTGGACGCCGCCGCCGATGGTGAACCAGAACGGGACGTCGGAACCCTTGGGGTCGATGCCCTGCAACAGCAGGACACGGTCGTGCTCGTCGACCAGCACCACGCGGGCCGAGGTGCGGACGGTGTCGACCTCGAGGCCGGTGGAGGCGGCGGGGGTGACGCGCTCGGCGATTTCGAAATAGGTCGGCAGCGGCGCGGTACCGGCCAGGTGTACCCAGCGGACCAGCCGCCGGGTGCGCAGGGCGAGGGTGTCGCGGACGGCATCGTTGTGGAAGCGCCGCGCGATGAGCACGCGGGCCTCGGCGTCGGCCAGCTCGGCGACCTGCTGCGGCGGCAGCAGCGCCACGTCGATGGCGGACAGCGCCGCGGCGAGCTGGTTTTCGACGGTTTCGCGGTCGCGCCAGTTGGAGCGTTCGGCGCGGTCGGCCAGGGCGGTGAGCCGGCGGGCCTGTTCGACGAGGGCCGGATCGTAGAGCCCGGACAGGGTGGTCGCCACCGAGCGGGCCACGACCGCGCGCCGCGCCAGGGCCGCGTCGAGGGCGTGGCGGGCCTGGTCGGTGCGGACGTGCAGGCGGTCGAGGCGGTTCGCGGCGGTGTACGCCCACACCGCCGCGGTGATGATGGCGGCGGCGATGAGCGCGAGAACCAGAATGGTGGTCGCGGAGAAGGTGATCATCCGGCGGTCCTGACGCGCATGTCGCCGACGGTGACGGTCTCGTACACGCGCAGGATCTGCTCGGCCACGACCGGCCAATCGTATTCGCCGACAACCTGATTCGCGCAGCGAATGTACTCGTCGCGCACGGCGTCGTCGGTGAGCATGGTGCTGATCGCCGCGGCCAGTCGTCCGGCGTCCCCGACCGGCACCAGCATGCCCGCGGTGCCGTCGCGCAGGACGCGCCGGAAGGCGTCGAGATCGCTTGCCACGACGGCGGTTCCGGCGGCCATGGCCTCGACGAGCACGATGCCGAAGCTCTCCCCGCCCAGATTCGGGGCGACGTAGACATCGGCGCTGCGCATGGCGGAGGCCTTCTCGGCGTCGGAGACCTGCCCGAGGAAGCGCAGATGCCCGGCGAGGTCGCCGGCCTCGCGCCGCAGCCGGTCCTCGTCCCCGCGCCCGACGATGAGCACCTCGAGGTCCGGATGCCGGCGCACCAGCTCCGGCAGCGCGCCCAGCAGCACCTCCATCCCCTTGCGCGGCTCGTCGAACCGCCCGAGGAACAGCACCGACTTGCCCGCGCGCGGATAGCCTTCCAGCAGCGGCGCGTGCGCGAACGCGGGCACGTCCACCCCGTTGGGGATTTCGACGGCGTCCCCGCCGAGCGCCTCCACCTGCCAGCGCCGGGCCAGCTCACTGACCGCGATCCGGCCGCTGATCTTCTCGTGATACGGCCGCAGCACGCCCTGAAAAGTGCTGAGCACCAACGATTTCGTGGTCGAGGTGTGGAAGGTGGCCACGATCGGCCCCTCCGCGATCTTCAACGCCAGCATCGACAGGCTGGGTGCGTTGGGTTCGTGAATGTGCAGGACGTCGAAATCGTTCTCGGCGATCCAGCGGCGGATACGCGTGTAGGCGGTGGGCCCGAACGACAGTCGCGCCACCGACCCGTTGTAGGGAATCGCCACGGCCTTGCCCGCCGACACCACGAAATCCGGCAGCGGCGTGTCGTCGGCGGCGGGTGCGAGCACGCTCACCTTGTGGCCGCGTTCGATGAGCACCTGCGCCAACTCCACGACGTGCGCCTGCACCCCGCCGGGAACGTCGAACGAGTACGGGCAGACCATGCCGATCCTCATAGCGCCCCTGTTTCCCGTGCCGACCCCTCGGTACCGGTGTCGCCCACCGGTTCCCGATACCCCAGTGCCTGTTGCGCGGCCGCGATCCGCTCCAATCGCGCCGGTGACAAGTCACTTTCCCACATGGGCTGCAACATGTGCCAGTCCGCGGGATGGGCGGCGATATTGGCGGCGAACACCTCCGCCAGCGCCTGGGTGGCGGGGGCGACGCCCTGGGAGACGTCGATGGGCGCGAACACTTCCATGCCCCAACCCTCGGTGCCGTCCGCGTCCTCGGTGAACCAGCAGTGCACGGGCAGCATCGCCGCCCCGGTCTGAGCGGCCAGTTTGGCCGCGCCCGCGGGCACCCAGGTGCGTTCGCCGAACATGGTGACCGGCACGCCCTTGCCGGTGAGGTCGCGCTCCCCCATCAGGCACACGACCTTGTTGTCCCGCAACCGATCCGCCAGCTGCGGGAACGGCGGCTGCTCACCGCCGGTGAGCGGGAAGATCTCGAAGCCCAGGCTCTCCCGGAATTCGACGAACCGCTCGTAGAGCGACTCCGGCCGCAAACGCTCGTTGACCGTGGACAGTCCGCCGTGGTTCTGCACCAGCCACACCCCGGCCATGTCCCAGTTGCCCGAGTGCGGGAGCACCAGCACCGCGCCCTTGCCCTGCGCCAGGGCCGCGTCGAGGTGATCGGTGCCCGCTACGTGCAGCGACGCGCCCAGCGCCGTGTGGTCCATGGACGGCAGCCGGAACGCCTCGCGCCAGTAGCGGGCGTAGGAACGCATGCTCGCCGCGATCAGGCTGTCGGGCACCGCGTCCGGAGTCGTGCCGAGCACATGAGCGAGGTTGCGCCGCAACATGTTCGGCTCACCACGGTGCGCCTTCTTGTTCGCCCGCCGGGCCGCGAAGTTCGCGCCGGCGTCGAATCCCTTGCGTACCAAGCCTTCCGGCAGCCCGCGCACGATACGCCAACCTGCCGCGTACGCCTTGTCGGTCATCACGGACGTGAAATCGGTGTTCACCGCTGCGGTTCCTCCGGGGCCTTCGCCACGGGGGCGAGAACGTCGCGGGCGCCCGGCGACCTGCGCACGGCCAGGACCCGCTGAAAGACGGTGATGATGCTGAGCACGGCGAGGATGTACATGGCCGCGTACACCGCGTACGACAGCCAGGTGATGCCGTAGTACCCGCCGATCCCGGTGAATCCGGCGCCGACCAGCACGATGATCAGCCGGTCGGGCCGTTCGATGAGACCGCCGTCGGCCGAGAGCCCGCTGGCCTCGGCGCGGGCCTTGGCGTAGCTGATGACCTGCGAGGTCACCAGCACCACCAGGGTCGCCACCAGCAGGTGCTTGGAGTTCTCGTGGTACACCGACCACCAGGCCAGGCCCGCGAAGATGGCGCCGTCGGCCACCCGGTCGCAGGTGGCGTCCAGCACCGCACCGTATTTCGTGCCGCCGCCGCGCGCTCGCGCCATGGCCCCGTCGAGCATGTCGAACATGACGAACAGCCAGATCACCATGGTGCCCCAGAACAGGTGACCGGTCGGGAACAGCGTCACCGCCGCCACGATCGAGGCGGTGGTGCCGATGAGCGTCATCGCGTCGGGCGTGAGCCCGGTGCTCACCAGCGCTTTGCCCAGCGGCGCGGTCGCTTTGGCGAACGTCTCGCGACCGAAGAAGCTCAGCACGCCGCTACCCCATGCCCTTTCGTGCTGTATCCCCGGCTCATGCCTAGTCGGCTTCCTTCCACGCCTGTGCCAGCAGCGCCCGGGTTTCCCGGAGCAGCTGCGGCATCACCTTCACTCCGCCGACGACGGTAATGAAATTCGCGTCCCCACTCCAGCGCGGCACGATATGTTGATGCAGGTGATCGGCGAGTGAACCACCGGCGACACCACCGAGATTCAATCCGACATTGAAGCCCTCGGGCCGCGACACCTGCTTCATGACGCGAATCGCCTGCTGGGTGAACGCCATCAGCTCGAGGCTCTCCCGCGGCGTCAGGTCCTCCAGGTTGGCCACCCGCCGATACGGCACCACCATGGTGTGGCCGGGGTTGTACGGATACAGGTTGAGCACCGCGTACACCCACTGCCCGCGCGCGATGATCAGCCCGTCCTCGTCCGACATCTCGGGGATGTCGGTGAAGGGATGCCCGGTCTTCTTGGGCGCCTTGGGTTCCTCGACCTCGCCGGTGATGTAGGACATCCGGTAGGGGGTCCACAACCGCTGCAGCCGGTCCGGATCCCCGGCGCCGGTATCCACGATCTGCTCGGGCCGGGGCGCGGTCGGTTCACTCATTGATCGCCTTTGCGGATCTCGAAGCCCTCCGCGGTCGGAGATGCGTTCTCGCGCCGCTGAATCCAGTCGGTGATGGTGGCCACCGCGTCGGCGACCGGCACACCGTTGACCTGGCTGCCGTCACGGAAGCGGAAGCTGACCGCGTCGTTCTCCACATCGCGCGCGCCGGCCAGCAGCTGGAAGGGGATCTTCTGCGCGGTCTGGTTGAAGATCTTCTTCTGCATGCGGTCGTCGCTACGGTCGACCTCAGCGCGAATATTGTTGTCGCGCAAGGCCTCGATGACACCGTCGAGGTGTTCGGCGAAGGCTTCGGCGACGGGGATGCCGACCACCTGCACCGGCGACAGCCACGCCGGGAACGCGCCCGCGTAGTGCTCGGTGAGCACGCCGAAGAACCGCTCGATGGAGCCGAAGAGCGCGCGGTGGATCATGACCGGGCGATGCTTGGCGCCGTCGCTGCCGGTGTATTCGAGTTCGAAACGCTCGGGCAGGTTGAAATCCAGCTGGATGGTGGACATCTGCCAGGTGCGGCCGAGCGCGTCCTTGGCCTGCACGGAGATCTTCGGGCCGTAGAAGGCCGCGCCGCCCGGATCCGGGACCAGCTCGAGACCGGAGTCGGTGGCCACCTTGCGCAGGGTCTCGGTGGCCTCCTCCCACAGCTCGTCGGAGCCCACGAACTTCTTCGGGTCCTTGGTCGAGAGTTCGAGGTAGAAGTCGTCGAGGCCGTAGTCGCGCAGCAGCGAGAGCACGAACTGCAGCGTGGAGGTGAGCTCCGCGTGCATCTGCTCCTTGGTGCAGTAGATGTGCGCGTCGTCCTGCGTCATGCCGCGCACGCGGGTCAGGCCGTGCACGACGCCGGACTTCTCGTAGCGGTACACCGAGCCGAATTCGAACATGCGCAAAGGCAGTTCGCGATACGAGCGCCCGCGCGAGCGGAAGATCAGGTTGTGCATCGGGCAGTTCATCGGCTTGACGTAGTAGTCCTGGCCGGGCTTGCGCACCGAGCCGTCCTCGTTGAGTTCGGCGTCCAGATGCATGGCCGGGAACATGCCGTCGCGGTACCAGTCCAGGTGGCCGGAGACCTCGAACAGGTGGCCCTTGGTGATGTGCGGGGTGTTGACGAACTCGTAGCCCGCGGCGATGTGGCGGCGGCGCGAGTAGTCCTCGAGCTCCTTGCGGATGATGCCGCCCTTGGGGTGGAACACCGGCAGGCCCGAGCCCAGCTCGTCGGGGAAGGAGAACAGGTCCAGTTCGAGACCGAGCTTGCGGTGATCGCGCTTCTCGGCCTCTTCCAGCAGGTGCAGGTACTCGTCCTGAGCCTCGGTGGATTCCCAGGCGGTGCCGTAGATGCGCTGCAGATCCTCCCGCGACTGATCGCCACGCCAGTACGCCGCGCTCGAGCGGGTCAGCTTGAACGCCGGAATGTACTTGGTGGTCGGCAGGTGCGGGCCGCGGCACAGGTCGGCCCAGATCAGCTCGCCGGTGCGGGGATCCAGGTTGTCGTAGATGGTCAGCTCTTTGCCGCCGACCTCCATGACCTCCGGATCGTCGATGCCGGACTTGTCGGAGATCAGCTCGAGCTTGAACGGCTCCTTGGCCAGCTCGATCCGGGCCTCGTCGACCTCGACCACCCGGCGCGAAAACCGCTGCGCGCCTTTGATGATCTTCTTCATCCGGGATTCCAGCTTGGCCAGATCCTCCGGGGTGAAGGGACGCTCCACCTGGAAGTCGTAGTAGAAGCCGTCCTTGATGAACGGGCCGATGCCCAGTTTCGCGCCCGGAAACTCCTGCTGCACCGCCTGCGCGAGCACGTGCGCGGCCGAATGCCGGATCACATTGCGCCCGTCCGGGGAATCGGCGGTGACGGCCTCGACCTCGGTGTCCAGCTCGGGAATCCACGACAGATCCTTGAGGTCACCGGCAGCGTCGCGCACCACGATCACCGCGCCCGGGCCCTTGCTGGGCAGATCCGCCTCGCGCACCGCGGCCCCGGCGGTAGTCCCAGCCGGAACCCGGACGCGGGCGACTGGGGTCTGCTGGGCTGAGGTGGTCACGGCTGCGCACTCCTTGGCATCGTCATAGGCGGGGGTCCCGCCGGGTCTGGTGCGAGGATCGGCTCCCCGCGATCGTGGCCGGTCACGAAACGCATAGCTCCGGCGGCCACTACTCTATCGGCACGCCCCCACACCCGCGCTCATCGACCGCCCCCACGGCCGCGACCCCACCGGTGAGTTCCCGAGCCCGCGCGGGCCTCAGCCGCGGGCGGCGAGTTCGGCCAGGCGGGCTTCGCGATCGGGCGCGGGGCGTTTCGGGCAGCTGGTGCACATCTCGCAACCGGGCACCTCGAACACCAGGCAGCAGGAGATGCGGCGCACGAACGTGCGGCCGCCGACGTCCTGAAAACGCGGGACGGGCAGGCGCCCGGCGACGTCACGGGCGAGCCGGGCGCCGGCCTCGGCGGCGCCGATGTCGAGGGCGCGATTGCCGATGGCGTCGGCGACGATCGCCCACAGGGCGGGGACGCCCGCGCCGGAGACCTCGGCGACGATCGGGATGACCCGCGACAGCGTGTGCCGCAGGGCCTGCCCGATCGGTGCGGTGGCGCAGCAGGCCGCCGAATGCGGTTCGGGGTGAGCGCAATTCATGTCGGTGGCGGGGCCCTCCGCCGCCACCGTGCCGAGCGCGATCGCGTAGGCGTGCGGTTCGGGAATCACGCGCTCCACGCCCCCGTCGGCGCGAATCTCGAGGCCGAGGTGTTCGAGCGCCGGATCGAACGCGGGCTGCCCGCTGGCGACGGCCGCGACGATCGGATCCACCAGCGAACTGGCCGCCATGCACCACCACAGCGTCCCCGACACCCGCGAGTCGGCAGTCCCCCAGCTGATCCCCATCTCGGCGATCCGTTCGGCCAGCCATTCGGGCCGCAGCAGCTCGGTGCCCGGCACCTGAGCCAGTGAAACAGGGGTCTGCGCAACCATTTCCATCCGACTCCGATCCGGCCGAGTGCCACCGATAACTACCCGTACGGGTTACACCACCCACGATGTCACGTTTACGCGCGAAAGTGGGCCGCTCCCTCCCCGAGAGCGGCCTCAGCGTATGCCGCGCACTCCCCCGCGCCGCGCCGACGCGCCCGGGTGGCGGGTTCGGACGCGAAGATCGCCGGAGGGCGCGGCAGGCGCGCCCTCCGGCGATCGGCTCCGGTTCAGTGGGTGTGTGCCAGGACGCCCGCGAGGTCGGGGGCGTCGATGTCGGCGATGCCCTCGGCCGTGACTGCCAGCACGCGCGCGGAGGCGATGTCGAAGAACAGGCCCGAAACCTGCAGTCCCCGTTCCCGCATCGCGCGGCGCACCACCGGGTGGGCGCGCAGCGTCTCGAGCTGGACGGCCACATTGACCATCGAGAGCTGATCGGCCACGCCGAATCCGGCGCGGGCGGCCGCGGCGGCGACCGGGTCGCCGGCGTGGAATCGGTCCACGCTGGGACGGCCGTGCACCAGCCAGTTGTCCAGGCCGGGACCGGCGGAACCGCCCGCGATCAGCGCCTTCATCGCGCCACAGGACGAATGCCCGCAGACCACCACGTTGTCGACGCCGAGTTCGTCGATGGCGAACGACAGCGCCGCCTCGAGGGAGGCGTCCCGGCCGCCGGCGGCGACCAGATTGCCGACATTGCGGATGGTGAACAGGTCACCGGGCCCGCTGTTGGTGATCACGTTGGGCACGATCCGCGAATCCGCGCAGGTCAGGAAGAGCGAGTGCGGCTGCTGCCCGTCGCGCAGCTCGTCCAGGTGCGGGCGCACCACATGCGCGTTGCGGCGGTGGAAAGCGGCCACGCCCTTGGTGATCGGGTTGCCGTCGTCGGCGCGCCACGGCCGCAGCACGTCGTCGAGCAGGCTGCGGGCGCGGCCGCGCACCGGCGGGCCGGTCAGCGCGTGCGCCATGTGCGCGGTGCCCAGTTCCACGTATTCGACGCTGCCGCCGGTGCTTTCGTGCTGGCGTGCCCAGTCGTGGATGGCCTCGTAGGCGGCGTGGTCGAGGAAGTCGACACTGAGTTCCACCAGCGCGTCGGCGCCCTCGGGCACCTTGCGCAGTTCCGAGGTCAGCCTGGGCAGCGCCAGGAAGGTGCAGGTGCCGTCGATGCTGATCAGCCAGCGCTCGGTGCCCGCCACCGGTCCGGCGGTGATGGACACCCGCACGACGCGCCACAGCAGCAGCGCGAAGGCCAGCAGCAGACCGATGATCACGCCTTCCAGGAGGTTGAGGAACACCACGCCGAGCACGGTCACCACGTACACCAGCAGGTCGCCGGTGCGGCGGGCCAGCTTGATGTGGGCGAGCTTGACCAGCTGGATGCCGACCACGATGAGCAGACCGGCCAGCGCCGATTTCGGAATCTGCTGGACGACGCCCACCAGCGCCACCGAGAACACCAGGACCCAGATGCCGTGCAGGAACGCCGAAGCCCGCGAACGGGCGCCCGCGGCCACATTGGTGGCGCTGCGCACGATGACGCCGGTGACCGGCAGCCCGCCGAGCGCGCCGGAGACCATATTGGCCGCGCCCTGGCCGACCAGTTCGCGATCGAAGTCGGTGCGCGCACCGGTGTGCATCTTGTCGACGGAGACCGCCGACAGCAGGCTCTCGACGCTGGCGATCAGGGCGATGGTCAGTGCCGCGAGCACCACCCCGCCCCAGTCGCCGTCGGGCAGGCCGGGCAGCCCGATGGCGTCGAACAGCGAGCCGTTCAACACGATGCGTTCCGGATCGCCGGGCAGCACCAGCGACAGCACGGTGGCGGTCACGACCGCGACCAGCGGTCCGGGCAGCACCTGCAGCCGGCCGGGGACCTTCTTCCAGCCGAGCATGAGGCCGATGACGACCAGGCCGATCAGGAAGTCGTCGCCGTGCAGGTTGAGCAGCTCGTTGGGCAGCTGAATCAGGTTCTGCCAGGCGGAACTTCGCGAGGATCCGCCCAGCAGCACGTGCAGCTGCTGCAGCGCGATGGTGATGCCGATGCCGGCGAGCATGGCGTGCACCACCACCGGTGCGATGGCCAGGGCCGCGCGCGCGATGCGGCTGAGCCCGAACAGGATTTGCATACCGCCGGCCAGGACGGTGATGAAACAGGCTGTCTTCCAGCCGAATTCGTTGATGGTGGTGGCGACCACCACGGTCAGGCCGGCGGCGGGCCCGCTGACCTGCAGGGGCGCGCCGCCGAGAATTCCGACGACGAGACCGCCGACGACGGCGGCGATGAGTCCGGCGGCGATGGGCGCGCCGGAGGCGACCGCGATGCCGAGCGAGAGCGGCAGCGCGACGAGAAAGACGACGAGGGACGCAGGGAGATCGTGGCGCAGCAGGGAATCGAATCTGCCGGCGGTTCTGCCTGGCGGTGAATCGGTGTCGCGAGACATTTCGCTCCTAAGCGAGCATGTGCGGGGGCATCGAATAAAAGGCTGCGGACGGCTTTGGCCGCAGACTCACCGGACGAGCACACGCCACGCTAAAGGTAAAGACTTAGCAAAGACTGAGAAAGGCTGGGCCACAATGTGAAAGGGGCGTAAACCCTTTCGGGTTCACGCCCCTCGATCCTCGAGTATCGCCAGGTCGTCAAGCGGGTTGGGCAACCCGCCCGACGCCGTCGATCTCGGCGATCCCGTCCACCGTGACCTCGATGACCCGGGCGCTGGCGATGTCGAAGAACAGTCCCGACAGCACGACCCCGCGTTCCTCGACGCCGCGCCGCACGACCGGATGCGCGGACAGCGTCTCGAGCTGCACCGCCACGTTCACCATGCCCAGCTGATCGACGGTCCCGAACCCGGCCGCCGCGGCCGCGGCCGCCACCGGATGTCCGAGCCGGAACCGGTCGAGACTGGGCCGTGCGTGCGCGAGCCAGTCGTCGAGCTGCGAGCCGGTGACCAGTTCGCTGTGCAGCGCGCCCATGGCCCCGCACCCGGAGTGCCCGCACACCACGACCGAGCGGACGTGCAGCTTGTCGAGCGCGTAGATGAGCGCGGCCTCCATGGACGAGTCCTGGGCGTCGCGCGGAATCAGGTTGCCCACATTGCGCACCGTGAAGAGGTCCCCGGGCCCGCTGTTGGTGATCACGTTCGGCACGATGCGTGAGTCCGCGCACGTGACGAAAAGCGAGTCGGGTTCCTGACCGTCGCGTAGTACGCCGAGATGCGGCCGCATGACGTGCGCGTGACTGCGGTGGTAGGCGGCCACGCCCGCCACGATGCGGTCCACGTCGCCGGGGTGGCGCCGCCACGGGCCCAGGGCCTCGTCGAGCAGGTGGCGCGAATGGCCGCGCGCGGCCGGGCCATGGGCGGCGTCGGCCATGCGCACCGCGCCGACTTCGACGAATTCCACTGTGCCGCCTTCGCTTCGGTGCAGCTCCGCCCAGTCGCGCAGGGCGTCGTAGGCGGCGTGGTCCATGAAGTCGACGGTCATCTCGACCAGCACGTCGCTGCCCGCGGGGACCTTGTGCAGTTCGGCGGTGAGCTTGGGCAGCGCCAGGAAGGTGAAGCTGCCGTCGACGAGAACCCGCCAGCGCCGCTCGTCGAGCCGCTCGGCGCTCACGGTCACCCGCACCACCCGCCACAGCAGCAGCGCGAAGGCCAGCACCAGCCCGACCACCATGCCCAGCAACAGATTCCAGAACACCACCACCAGCACGGTGGCCGCGTACACGACCAGGTCGCCGGTGCGCCGGGCGCTGCGGATGTGGGCGAGTTTGATGAGCTGGATGCCGACCACGATGAGCAGTCCGGCCAGCGCCGCCTTGGGAATCGAGCGCACCACGTCGACCAGCGCCACCGAGAACAGCAGGATCCACACCCCGTGCAGCATGGTCGAGGCTTTACTGCGCGCGCCCGCTTTGACATTGGTGATGCTGCGCACGATGACCGCGGCCACCGGCAGGCCGCCGATCGCGCCGGAGACCATATTGGCCGCGCCCTGCCCGAGCAGCTCGCGATCGAGATCGGTTCGGCGCGCGGAGTTCTGGCGCATCCGGTCCACGGCGACGGCCGAGAGCAGGGTCTCCACGCTGGCGATGAGCGCGATGGTGACGGCCATCAGCGCCACCTGCGCCCAGCCGCCGTGCGGCAGCTGCGGCAGGTGCAGTTCGGCGAGCAGCGAGCCGTTGAGGGTGATGTGCTCGACCCGCACCGGCAGCACGCGCGCCAGCAGGGTGGCGACCACAACAGCGATCAGCGGCGCGGGCACCCGGCCGGCGGGTTCGGGCACGCGCCGCCAGCCGATCAGGATGGCGATGACGATCAACCCGATGCACAGGTCGCCGGGGTGAACCGAGGCCAGCTGCCGCGGCAGTCCGACGATGGCGTCCCACGAGGAGGTGAGGGTGTCGCCGCCCATCATCACGTGCACCTGCTGCAGCGCGATGACGATGCCGATCCCGGCGAGCATGGCGTGCACCACGACCGGGGCGATGGCCAGCACGCCGCGCGCGATCCGGCTGAGCCCGAACAGGATCTGCAGCCCGCCCGCCAGCACGGTGATGAAACAGGTGGCGGGCCAGCCGAATTGGTTGATGGATTCGGCGACGACCACGGTCAGCGAGGCGGTGGGCCCGCTGACCTGCAGCGTGGAGCCGCCCAGCAGTCCGGCGACGATGCCGCCCACCACGACGGCGATGAGTCCGGCGGCGACCGGGGCGCCCACGGCCACCGCGATGCCGATGGACAGGGGCAGGGAAACGAGAAAGACGACGAGCGAGGCCGGCAGGTCGTGGCGTATCACACCGGCGAGGCCGGGAAGCGACGTCCGTGGAGGCTGATCGGTGTCGGTGGACATATCTCTCCTTCGCCGGCACGGCTCCGCCGCCCGGTTCATCGGTCAACATGTACTGGCATCGAGAGGCAGCGGCGGGCGAGGCTGGAGAACCACGACGCTAGGCAGATCGCCGGTAATCGTAAAGACAAGGCAAAGGAAATGAAAAGCGTTTGCGGCAATTGAGGCGAACCGCTACCAAACTGTGACACAGCTCACGGCTGGTCGCAAACCGCCGAGTGCCGGGAGTTCCTACTCGGCCTGGGCCGCACCGAGTTCCGCGGCAATGGCGCCCGTGAGCAGGACGCGAGCGCGCTCCAGGGTGAGCGAGCCACTGTGCCAGCGTTCGCTGAGTCCCTCGACGAGCGCGGTCAGCCGTTCGGCGACGGCGGCGGCGTCGAGATCCAGTGGGACGGAACCGATTTCCTGGCCGTGCAGCACGAGCGTCTCGACATCGGAGTTCCAGGATCGCGTACTGGCGCGCAATGATTCGCGCAGGCCGGGATCGAAGACCGCACTGGCGCGCAGTTCACCCCAGGCGACGCTGTTCTCGCGGACGTCGTCGGCGTCCTGCAGTTCCAGCAGCAGCATGCGCTCGACCTGAGCGCGCGGGTCGGTCAGATCGGCGAACGCCTGCTCGGTGTAGGACTCGGCGCGGTGATCGATGTGCGCGAGGGCGGCGCGCAGAATGCCGGCCCGATCCTTGAAGTGGTAGTAGATCAGCGCGGTGGAAACCCCGGCGGCCGCGGCCAGTTTCTCGACGCGCAGTCCGCGGACGCCGTCCTGGGCGATGACTCGAACGGCGGCTTCCAGGATCTGGGTCTGACGATCTGACACGATTCCTCACTCTAGAGAGATGTCGGCGCGGGGTCAGTCGACGGGTTCCTGCTGGGTGGCGCAGTGGATGCCGCCGCCGCCCGCGGCGATCCCGTCGATGGCGATCTGCACCACCTCGCGGTCCGGAAACAGCCGCCGCAGTGTGTCTTTCGCCGCCGCGTCGGTGCGCGCATCGCCGAACTGCGGCGCGATCACGCCGCCGTTGCAGACATAGAAGTTGATGTATCCGGCGGCGAAATCGTCACCGGCGCCCCGATAGCGCAGATCGCTTGGCGCTTCGAGGGTTTCGATCTCGAGCGGGCGCCCCTTCGCGTCGGTGGCGTGGTGCAGGATTTCGAGGTGGCGACGCGTCACGTCGTAATCGAAGGACTCCTCGTCGTTGTCGAGCCCCGCGACCACCACTCCCGGCCGGGCGAAGCGGGCATAGAAATCGGTATGCCCGTCGGTGATGTCGTGCCCGGCGATCCCCGGCAGCCAGATCACCTTCTCGATGCCCAGCACCCGCCGCAATTCGTCCTCGACCTCGGCCTTCGTCCACCCTTTGTTCCGATTGTCGTTCAGCACACACGATTCGGTGATGATCGCGGTCCCGCCCCCATCCACTTCCAGCGCCCCACCCTCGAGCACCAGATCGGTACGCACCGTCTCGACGCCCGCACGCCCGGCCACGAAGGCGGCGACCTCGCCGTCACGGCGATGCTGCTGTTTGCCACCCCAGCCGTTGAAGTGGAAGTCCACACCGGCCTTGGCGCCGGTGCCTTTCACGAACACCGGCCCGGTGTCACGAACCCATAGATCGTCGAGTTCGGCGGTGACGAGTTCGACGTTCGCGCCGCTGAGCAGACCCCGCGCGGTGTCGAGGTCTTCCGCGCGTACCAGCATCGACACCGGTTCGAACCGGGCGATGGCGGTGGCGATGGTAGCCAGATCCGCACGGACCTGCGGTAGCAGTTGCCGTCCCCAGATGGCCTCGCTCGCCCCGAAGGCCATCCAGGTGCGCCGGTGCGGACCGCCCTCGTCGGGCATCACCCAGGTGCGGCCGTCGTCGGGTGCGGGCGAGCCGGGGCCGCCCTCCGACCGCGACCCGTGGCAGCCGGCGAGCAGCAGTACGCCCGCGGCCAGCATTCCGGAACGCATGAACCCGCGTCGTCGCATCTCGATTCCCTCTCGTCTCGGCCGGTGCGATCGCCACGGTAATCCTGACTGAATTTTCAGTCAAATGGCGAGAGCCGGGTCACGTCGGCGTGGCCACCTATCGCGAGCTGTATATCTTTGCGCGCCAGCGGTTTTCACGAGCCGTTTCGGAATAGGGTGGGGTTGGTCAAGATCGTCAGAAGGAAGGGTGGGGTGCGTGTCCGACACGGGTGTGGGGTGGCTGGAACCTATCGAGGCGTCTACGCGGCGGTTCGCGGCGACCGTCGAGGCACTGGCCGGGGCCGAGATCGGGGGCGCGTCCTTGATTCCGCCGTGGACGCGCGGGCAGGTGATCGCACATGTGTGCCGGGCGGGAGACAGCCTGGTGCGGCTGCTGGAGTGGGCGCGGACGGGGATCGAGACGCCGCAGTATTCGAGCATGGCGGCGCGGGCGGCGGAGATCGAGGCGGGGGCGGGGCGGCCGGTGGCCGAGCAGCTGGCCGATGTGGTGGCCGGGGCCGAGCGGTTCGCTGCGGCGGTGCGGGCGCTGGACGCCGAGGCGTGGACGCGGCAGGTGCGGCCGCGGACCGGGGAGTTGCGGACCCCGGAGAAGCTGGTGCCGATGCGATTGCGGGAGCTCGAGATCCATCACGTGGATCTCAACGCCGGATACACCTTCGCCGACATCCCGGAACCGGCCGCGCGCTGGATTCTCGACGATATCGCCGACGCCCTGGCCCGCCGCGAATCCGGCCGTCCCGCGCTGCTGCTGCTGGCGACGGACAGCGATTTCCTGCGCGATCTCACCGGCGGCGGCCGCGCGAGCGTGGAAATCGTCGGCACGCAGGCGAACCTGCTGGGCTGGCTGAGCGGCCGGGTACCCGCCGAGGAGTCGGGGTTGACCGCCGAACGCGCCGAGGCGGTCCCGCCCGCGCCGATCTGGATCTGACCGGGGCCGAGCCACGCGCAACCCGGATTCACCATGTTCCGGTTCGATCGTTTTCTCCGATCTTGCTCCCGCCGCGCCCGCGCACCCGTCAGACTTGGAGGGTATGACCACCGCCCGCATCACCGCTGCTCTGGCCGCCGCCCTCGTGATTTCCGGGGCCGTGGCCATCGGTCCGGCCGCCACGCCCGCACGTGCGTACGGCCCGGCGTCCTGCGTTCCGGGCAACCCCACCCAGCCCACGGGCGAGTTGTTCGCGACCACCAATACCGACACCATCACCGACCCCAACGATCCGCGGCTGTCGGATCCGCTGTCGCTGTTCGAACTCGAGGTGGACGCGACCGCGGCCACCGAACTGGCCCTGCCGGTCGGCTCGCAATTGGTCGACGGGGTGTTCTGGTCGTCGGATTCGGGCACCACCACCTATGAGCGCTCCCGCCAATTCCAGCTGGCCTGCACCGATTACAAGAACCTGTGCTGGGTCGCCGACGATCTGCGGGTGCGCCACAATCAGGAATCGGTGCTGACCTTCGAGTACCTGCCGGGTGACGACACTCGCGCCAACGGCTTCACCGTGACGGTCCCGGGCGTGGACCGCACCCGCTTCCACGACGCCCTGGTCGCCGATCCCGTGGTGCGCGACCGGCTCGGCGGCGGTTCGGTCACGCAGGACGGTGCGCTGATCCTGGTGGCCGACCGCGCGGACTTGAACCTGGTGCGCGACTTCGTGACCTCGCTGGGCGCGGCGTGGGATCCCGCCTCGGTGGTGTACGGAGCGCGCGAATTCGTGCACGGCACCGGCACTTCCGCACTCGCCTGCTCGCTGTGATCTCCGGTCGCCGCGCGGTGATCCCCATCGGGCTCACCCACCGGTCCGCGCCCAGTACGCTCGGGGAATGAAGCGTACGTCGTTCGCGCGATGGCCCTGTTCGGTGGCCCGGACCATGGATCTGCTCGGCGACTGGTGGACGCCGCTGGTGCTGCGCGAGGCCTTCTACGGCGTGCGCCGATTCGACGAGTTCCAGGGCCAGTTGGGAATCGCGCGCAATACGCTCAGCGACCGGTTGCGCCGGCTGGTCGAGGAGGGCCTGCTCGAGAAGCGGCCGTATCACAGCGACCCCGTCTGGTACGAGTACGTGCTCACCGAGAAGGGCCGCGACTTCTGGGATGTGCTGCTGGTGATGTCGCGCTGGGGCGATCGCTGGCTGGCCGACGACGACGGCCCGCCGATCGTGCTCGAGCACACCGTGTGCGGGCACGAGACCCAGCCGAAAGTGGTGTGCGAGCACTGCGAGCAGCCGGTGCCGATCGAGGAGTCGCGCCTGCGCATGGGCCCCGGCTACCCGGATCGCTTGCGCGAGCGACCCGACATCCAGGAGCGGTTCGCCCGCCAAGCCGCCAAGTAGCCGGCGAGCCGGTCTACCCGACGTCGCCGTGGATCATGCGTTGACCTGCATCGTCTTATTATGCAACTATTTGCGTATCCCGCAGGACGCACAGTGAGGTGACGTATGGAGTGGACCGGCGCCAGATATGCCGACGGACCGACGGCACAGGCCGAGATCTGGATCGACGCGACTCCCGAGGCGGTGTGGGCGCTCGTCTCCGACATCACGCTGATGCCGGAGTTGAGCACGGAATTGCAAGCGGCGCACTGGGTTTCGCCGGACGATTCACCCGGTCTCGGCAGCACGTTCGTCGGCACCAGCAAGCACGACGCACTCGGAGAGTGGTCCACGACCTCGCACGTGGTCGAGTGGGATCCGCCGCGGGTCTTCGCCTGGGCGGTCTCCGATCCCGAAACCCCCAGCGCCACCTGGCGTTTCACCCTGGAGGACAGCGAGGGCGGAACGCTGTTGCGCCAGTGGGTGCGGATGGGACCCGGCCGTTCCGGCCTGAGCATCGCCATCGAGGCCATGCCCGACAAGGAGCAGAAGATCGTGTTCGTCCGCATGCGGGAATTCGAGAACGCCATGCGGGGCGTGGTCGCCGAGATCAAGCGCCGGGCCGAGGCGGGTGCCCGCTGATGCGTACCGCCACCACCATCGAACTGTCCCGCGATTCCCAGCAGGTCCTCACCTTCGTCCGCGAGGCCGAGGCGCTGGGCCTGGACATCTGCTGGGTCGCGGAAGCCTGGGGCTCCGACGCGCCCTCGGTGCTGGGTTATCTCGCCGCCCACACCGAACGAATCCTGTTGGGCTCCGGCATCATTCAGATCGGCACCCGCACCCCGGTCGCCATCGCCCAGGCGGCCCTGACGCTCGCGGAGCTGTCGCAGGGCCGGTTCCTGTTGGGGCTGGGCGCTTCCGGTCCCCAGGTGATGGAGGGTCTGCACGGGGTGGCGTTCGCCCGCGCGCTGACCCGCATGCGGGAGACGATCACCGTCATCCGTCAGGCTTGGGCGGGCGAGAAGATCTCCTTTCAAGGCGAGACGCTGCGAATCCCGTTGGACGACAACAGCAAACCGATGCGCCTGTCGATGCCCGCCAACACCGACATCCCCCTCTACATCGCCAGCATGTCGCCCAAGATGCTGGAGTTGACCGGGCAGCTCGCCGACGGCTGGCTGGGCACCAGTTTCGTCCCCGAGGGCTCCGCCGCCTACTTCGACCACCTCGACGCGGGCCTGGAATCCGCCGGCCGCACCCGCGCCGACATCGACGTCTGCCAGGGCGCGGAGATCGCCCTGTTCGACGACGAGGAGGCGGTGTCCCGGCATGTCGCCGGCCGAAAACTGGAGCTGGCCTTCAGTATCGGCGGTATGGGCAGTGCGAAGACCAACTTCTACAACGCCGCCTACGCGCGTCAGGGCTGGTCCGAGGTCACCCGGGAAATCCAGGCGCGCTGGCAATCCGGGGACCGCGAGGGCGCCACCGGCCTCGTCACCGACGACATGGTCCTGGCCACCACGCTGATCGGCACTCCCGCCATGGTCGGACGCCGCCTGCGGGCCTGGCGTGACGTCGGTGTCGATACCGTGCGCCTCTACCCGGCCGGAGACTCCCTCGACGCCAAACTGACCAACCTCGCGCGGGCCCTCGACCTCATCGCCGCCCTGGACCCGCCCGGTTCCGGGGACACCGGCCGCTAACACAGCGGATACAGTGCGAGACCGTCGATTTCACACGTCGTGCCGACAATCGACGGATGTATCAGACCGGCCCGACCGTCGCGGAGATTCTCGCCTCGCACGAGAGCGGCAGCGGCTCGCCGACCCAGACCGCGGCCCGGGTCGCCGATGCCGTCGCGGCGCGCGGCGCGGACGGCACCTGGATCACCCCGGTGCCCCGGGAGCGATTGCTGCACGCCGCCGCCGCGATCGAGCGACGCCCCGGGGCGCGCACGCTGCCGCTGTACGGGGTGCCGTTCGGGGTCAAGGATTCCATCGATGTGGCCGGCTGGCCGACGACGCTGGCCTGTCCCGATTTCGCCTACACCGCGACCGAGACCGCGCCCGCCGTGCAGCGACTGCTGGACGCGGGCGCGTTGTTCGTCGGCAAGACGAATCTGGATCAGTTCGCGACCGGATTGAACGGGACGCGCACGCCGTATCCGATTCCGCGCAGTGTGTTCGGCGGCGAATTGATCTGCGGCGGTTCGAGTTCCGGATCGGCGCGGGCGGTGGCGCTGAGCCAGGTGCCGTTCTGCGTGGCCACCGACACCGCCGGCTCGGGCCGCGTGCCGGCGGCGCTCAACGGGATTCTCGGCTGGAAACCCTCGCGCGGGCTGATCAGTACGGTGGGGCTGGTTCCGGCGTGCAAATCGCTGGACTGCCTGACGCTGATGGCCGCCACCGTCGAGGATCTGGACCGCGTGTTCGAGGTCGTCGCGGAGGTGGACCCGGACGATCCGTGGAGCCGGCCGCGCGGGCCGCGCTTCGACGGTGCCCGGCTGCGGGTCGGGCTGCCCGAGGTGGCGGAGCTGGAATTCTTCGGCGACACCGCGTTTCGTGACGGTCATCTGGCCGTGCGCGATCGGCTGCGCCGCGGATTCGACTGCGCGCCGGTCGTGCTGGAGCCGTTCCTGGCGGCCGGTGAGCTGCTCTATCAGGGCCCGTGGGTGGCCGAGCGGTTGGTGGAGTTCGAGACCTTCCTGGCCGCGCACCCGGATTCCATCCTGCCGGTGATTCGCGAAATCCTCACCGGCGGTTTCCATTTCACCGCCGTGGACGTGTTCCGCGCACAGCAGCGTCTCCAGGAGCTGCGGGCGACGGTGGCGCGAGTGTGGTCGCAGGTCGATGTGGTCGTGGTGCCCACCCTCGGCACCACCTTCACCGTCGCCGAGGTCCAGGCCGATCCGATCGCCACCAACACCGCACTGGGCCACTACACGCATTTCGGCAATCTCCTTGACCTGACGGCTGTTTCGGTGCCGATGGGCACCGCCGCGAACGGCCGCCCGCTGGCGGTGATGGTGTTCGGCCCGGCGCTCGCCGACGACATGGTGCTCGCCGCGGCCGCCCGCCTGCTCGACGAGCCGCGCCCGTCGGCGGCGCAGACCGCATTCCGGCTCGTACAGAAGGAACGACAATGACGGCCACGCAGCACCTTCCGGCCGATCCGGGCCCTTTCGGCTTCGATCCGAGCACCGTCGCCCTGCTGATCATCGACATGCAGCGCGATTTCCTGCTGCCCGGCGGATTCGGTGAGAGCCTCGGCAACGACGTGGCACTGCTGCGCACCGTGATCGAACCGCTCGCCGGCTTGCTGGCCGCCGCCCGCGCGGCCGGGATCACCGTGATCCACACTCGCGAGGGCCATTTGCCCGATCTATCGGACTGCCCGCCCGCGAAGCTGTCGCGCGGCAACCCCTCCCAGCGCATCGGCGACCCCGGTCGCTTCGGCCGAATCCTGATCCGCGGCGAATACGGCCACGACATCGTCGACGAACTCGCGCCGATCGCGGACGAGGTGGTGATCGACAAGCCGGGCAAGGGCGCGTTCTACGCCACCGAACTCTCGGATGTGCTGGCACGCGCGGGAATTCGCTCGCTGCTGGTCACCGGCGTCACCACCGAGGTCTGCGTGCACACCCACGGTGCGCGAGGCCAACGATCGCGGTTTCGAATGCCTGGTGGTCGCGGACTGCGTCGGTTCGTACTTCCCGGAGTTCCAGCGCGTCGGCCTGGCCATGATCGCCGCCCAGGGCGGCATCTTCGGCTGGGTCGCCGATTCGGCCGCCGTCCGCGCCGCACTGCGGGCCGCTGCCGATCTATCTGAAGACCAGCGACCCGATGCGGGCGTGGTCGGCGGGCCTGGCGTGGGCGTTCATGATCGGTGTGATCGTCATGATCGGCGCGTTCGTCGGGCCGTTCGTGCGCCGGATCACGCCGCGTGCGGCCATGCTGGGCACGCTGGCGGGCATTTCCATCACCTTCATCGCCATGCGGCCCGCCGCGCAGATGTGGCAGGCGGCCTGGATCGCGCTGCCGGTGCTGGCCATCATCCTCATCGGGTTCTTCACCGATGTGCGGTTGCCGGGCAATGTTCCGATCGGACTGGTCGCGCTGCTGGCGGGCACCGCGATCGGCTGGATCGGCGGCTACATGTCGGTGCCGGACGTGTCCAAGGCCGCAGACGACGTCGCGCTCGGGCTGCCGCATCTGCGGCTGCGGCTGCTCTTCGACGGGCTCGCGCATCTGAGTCCGTTGCTGGCCACCGCGATTCCGCTGGGCGTCTACAACTTCACCGAGGCGATGAGCAATGTGGAGAGCGCCGCCGCGGCGGGCGACAACTACAACCTGCGCAGTGTGCTGCTGGCCGACGGGTTCGGCGCGATCATCGGCTCCGGGTTCGGCTCCCCGTTCCCGCCCGCGGTCTACATCGGCCACCCCGGCTGGAAGGACGCGGGCGGGCGCACCGGGTATTCGCTGGCCGGCGGCGTGGTCATCGGACTCATGTGCCTGCTGGGCCTTTTCGGGCTGCTCGCCACACTGCTGCCGATCCCGGCGATCGTGCCCATCCTGCTGTACATCGGTCTGCTGATCGGAGCCCAAGCCTTCCAAGCGGTTCCGCGCCTGCACGCCGTCGCGGTGGTCGCGGCGCTGATCCCGAATCTGGCGCAGTGGTGCACCGGGCAGATCGACAACGCGCTCAGCGCCGCCGGTACCACCGCCGACAAGGTGGGCATGGGCGCGCTCGGCCAGGCGGGTGTCGTCTACGACGGTCTGCGCACCCTCGGCCAGGGCGCGGTGCTGGCCGGGCTGGTTCTGGGCACCATGGTCACCTTCGTGCTCGAAAAGCGTTTCCGCGCCGCCGCTGTCGCGTCGGTCGCCGGCGCGGCGCTGGCCTTCGTCGGTCTCGTTCACGCCTCGGAGGTCGCCTGGGCCGCCGCCCCGAAAGTCGCGCTCGGGTATTTGTTCTTCGGCGCGTTATGCCTGGCCTGCTCGTTCCTGCGTCCGGCCGAACCCGCGGCGGAATAGGTTCGGCGAACACGGTGGAGGTTGTCGGGCAGGCTTGGTAGAACTGGCTGGCATAGCCGGATCATCGACCGCCCTCGCCAAGGGAGCCCGCCCATGACCATTTCGGATCACCTGCTGCGATTCCACGGCCTGCCCATCTTCGACTTTCCCCATGCCGAGTCGGGTCTCACCCTGCCCGCGGCCGATGCGGCGGCCTGGCGGATCTCCGTAGAGCCGTACGGGGATTCGGACGAAACCTGGGCGCAGGCGTTCGCGCGGTTCCTCGCCGAGGTCGACACCACGAAGGTGCGGGCGCTGCTGATCGGCCTGTGGGGTGAGGCCTACGACCACCCGTCCGATGAGGTGATCGGTGCGCTGGTCGCCGCCAAGGACCGGTTCCCGGCCTTGCGTGCGGTGTTCCTGGGCGAGATCACCTACGAGGAGGCGGAGATCTCCTGGATCCAGCAGTCCGATGTCACGCCGCTGCTGACGAATTTCCCCGCGCTCGAGGAGTTTCGGGTGCGCGGCGGCGCGCACCTGCAGTTCCCGGCGATCGAGCACGCCAACCTCCGCACCCTGGTCGTGGAGACGGGCGGTCTCGGCGGCGAGGTGGTGCGCGGTATCGCGGCCAGCACCCTGCCCGTGCTCGAGCATCTCGAGCTGTGGCTGGGCGTGTCCGAGTACGGCGGCAGCACCACCGTCGCCGATCTGGCGCCGCTGCTGTCGGGTGAGCGGCTGCCGAAACTGGTGTATCTGGGCTTGCGCAACAGCGAGATTCAGGACGAGGTCGCCGCCGCGGTGGCGACCGCGCCGGTGGTGGCGCGGCTGTCGGTCCTGGATCTGTCGATGGGCACCCTCGGCGACGCGGGCGCGACGGCGCTGCTGCAGGGGCAACCGCTCACCCATCTGCGCCGGCTGGATCTGCACCATCACTTCATCAGCGAGTCCGTGCAGGAGCGGCTGCGCAAATCCCTGGAACCCGAGGGAGTCACGGTGGATCTGTCGGAGGCGGAAACCGAGGAGGCATCGGCTGATCCGGGCGATCGCCGCTACACCGCCGTGGCCGAATGAGCGGTGCGGGGGTGCGGCTGGCGGTGGTCGGCAATCCTGACAATCGGCGGGTGACGCTGTTTCAGGAGGCGCTGACGCGAGCGGGGGCCGGCGCGGCACGGGTGGTGCCGTGGCGGGAGGTGCTGTGCGGGCGTGCGGAATTCGCGGCCGGGGAGCTGGTGCGCCTCGAATCGCCGGGCGAGGATTGCGCGGTGGAGCGGATGCTGCGGGGTGTCGAGGATGCCACCCGGGTGGAGGGCAGCGCACGCTGGTACGAGCGGTTCGTCGCGGCGGCGCGGGAGGTGCGGGAGCGGGTGCGGGCCGCCGGTGCGGCGCTCCTGGACGATGCGGACGAACTGGCGGTGCTGTTCGACAAGCGGCGCTGTCACGGCGTGTTGCGCGAAGCCGGTGTGCCCGTGCCGTTTTCGCCCACCTCCGGTGTGGGCGCGGTGGTGCGCGGCTGGGATGATGTCCGGGCCGTGATGGCCGAACATCGGCTGCCGCGGGTGTTCGTCAAGCTCGCGCATGGTTCGTCCGCCTCGGGCGTGCTGGCCGTCGACACGGCCGCCGGGGGCCGCGTCCAGGCCACCACCTCGGTGCACCGGGAACCCGATGGGCGGCTGTTCAATTCGCTGCGGGTGCGCAAGTACACCGGCGAGGCCGAGGTCGCGGCGCTCGTCGACGCCCTCGCACCCGACGGACTGCACGTGGAACGCTGGCTGCCCAAGGCGTCGCTGGACGGCCGCAGCGCTGACCTGCGGGTGGTCGTGATCGGCGGTCGGGCGACCCACGCGGTCGTGCGCACGAGCCGCTCGCCGATGACCAATCTCCATTTGGGCGGTGCACGAGGCGATCTCGACGCGGCCCGCGCGGCCATCGCCGCGGCGGGCGGCAGCTGGGAGCACGCGCTCGCCGTCTGTGAGCGGGCCGCGGCCTGCTTTCCCGGTTTCTCGCGGGTCGGCGTGGATCTGCTGCCGGGCACCGGCTGGCGGCGGTTCGCGGTCGGTGAGGTCAACGCCTTCGGTGATCTGCTGCCGCGGCTGACCGGGTTGCCCGGCAGTGGCGCCGAGCACGGGGACACCTATGACGCACAGGTCGCCGCGCTGCTGCGCCGGATCGGAAGCGAGCGGCATGTCTACGCCTGAGCACACGGGAACCGTTGCGCCCGAACCGGATATGAACGAGGTGATCGGCCGCGACGATCTGCTGCTGGTGACCCTCGATACCCTGCGGTTCGACGTGGCCGAGGAGTTGGCCGCGGCGGGACGGCTGCCGAATCTGGTCCGGTATCTGCCCGGCGGCCGCTGGGAGAAACGCCACGCGCC
Source organism: Nocardia yunnanensis (assembly GCF_003626895.1). Taxonomy (GTDB): domain Bacteria; phylum Actinomycetota; class Actinomycetes; order Mycobacteriales; family Mycobacteriaceae; genus Nocardia; species Nocardia yunnanensis. The sequence goes on from NZ_CP032568.1 coordinate 5,536,881, forward strand.
GGGCAATTTCACTTACGCCTCGCATCAGGCGATCTTCGCCGGATTCCTGCCCACCCCCGCGACGCCGGGCCCGCATCCCCGCTTGTTCGCGGCCAGGTTCGAAGGCAGTGAGACGACCGCGGGCCGCACCTTCGTCTACGACACACCGGATTTCGTGTCCGCGCTGGCGGGGATCGGATATCACACGGTCTGCCTCGGCGGAGTCGGGTTCTTCAACAAACGCGGGCCGATGGGTTCGGTGTTGCCGGGCCTGTTCGCCGAAAGCCATTGGGGCAGTGAGTTCTCCGTCGCCTCCCCCACCTCCTTCGAGGCGCAGATCGCATGCGCGGAGAAGGTGATCGCGAACCTGCCGCGCGAGCGCAAGCTGTTCCTGTTCGTGAACGTCTCGGCCCTGCATCAGCCCAACTGGTTCCACCTGCCCGGCGCGACCCGGGAGGCGGGCGATACGCGCGAGACCCACGCCGCCGCTTTGGAATACGTCGACCGGCACATCGGCCGGCTGTTCACGGCCGCGAGCAGTCGCCGCCGCTGCTTCGCCATCGTGTGCTCCGATCATGGCACCGCGTACGGAGACGGCGGATTCACCGGGCACCGGCTCGGCCACGAAGCGGTGTGGACCGTGCCGTACGCCCATTTCTTCCTGGAGGCTCGATGACCTCCTTCGCCACCCGGCCACAGCCGAATCGGGGCCCGCGGCACTCGGATCGGGAGCCTTCGCCGCGGCCGTATCAGCAGTACGTCTACGGATATCCGCACAAGACGGCCTACCGGCCGCTGGGAGCCGACCGGCCGCTGTTGCGTGAGTTGTGGGCGGGTGAGGCGACGGACGCGCTGTCGCTGTACGCGCACATTCCGTTCTGCGAATACCGTTGCGGCTTCTGCAATCTGTTCACCCGGGTCGGTGCGCCCGAGGAGCTGACCACCCGCTATCTCGACGCCATGGCGCGGCAGGCCGAGGCGGTGCGCGCGGCGCTCGGCGACGGCCCGAGGCGTTTCGCGGCCGCGGCATTCGGCGGCGGCACCCCGACGTTTCTGACCGCGGCCGAGCTGGAACGGCTGTGCGACATCATGGAAACGGGCATGGGCGCGGACCTGCGGACGATCCCGCTGTCGGTGGAGACCTCGCCGGGCACCGCCACATCCGACCGGCTGGCGGTGCTGGCCGCGCGTGGTGCGACGCGGATCAGCATCGGGGTGCAGAGTTTCGTGGACGCGGAAGCGCGAGCGGCGGTGCGGCCGCAGCGGCGCGCGAAGGTCGAGACTGCGCTGGAAGCGATTCGGGCAGCGGGCATTCCGGTGCTCAACATCGATCTGATCTACGGCATCGACGGGCAGACCGAGACCAGCTGGCGCACCTCGCTGGAGGCCGCGCTGGCCTGGCGGCCGGAGGAGCTGTACCTGTATCCACTCTATGTGCGGCCGCTGACCGGGCTGGGGCGCACGGGAACCGGCAGCGACGCCGACTGGGACCGGCAGCGGCTGCGGTTGTACGCGGCCGGACGCGATCAGCTGCTCGCCAACGGTTACGAGCAACAGTCGATGCGCATGTTCCGGCGCCTCGACGCGCCCGCGATCGGACCCGACGACTACGCCTGCCAGACCGACGGCATGATCGGGCTGGGTTGCGGCGCCCGCTCCTACACCTCAGGGCTGCACTATTCCTTCGACTACGCGGTCGAGACGCGGGAGGTGCGCGGCATCATCGACACGTACACGCGGACAACGGATTTCACCCGCGCCGCGGTCGGTCGCCGGATCGACGCCGACGAGGCCCGCCGCCGTCACCTGCTGCAATCGCTGCTACAGGCGCAGGGCATGGACGTGGCCGCGTACCGGGACCGGTTCGGCGGCGATCCGGCCGAGCACTATCCGGCGGAGCTGGCGGAGTTCGCCGACCGGGGCTGGCTGGACCCGAACACCGGCCCGAATCTGCTGCGCCTCACCCCCGAGGGCCTGGCCTGGTCGGATGCCATCGGCCCGCGCCTGTTCTCCCCCGCCGTGCGCGCCGCCATGGCCGCCTACGAACCTCGGTGAGCCGCCATGGATCTCACCATTCTCTACCGCGGCCCGCTCTCGTCCTGTGACTACGACTGCCCGTACTGCCCGTTCGCCAAGCGTCGCGACAGCCGCGAACAACTGCACGCGGATCGCGCGGCGCTGCAACGGTTCACCGCGTGGGTGGGCGAGCAGCGCGGCGATCGGCTCTCGATCCTGTTCACGCCGTGGGGTGAGGGGCTGGTGCGGTCGTGGTATCGGCGCGCGCTGGTGGAGCTGTCGCAGTTGCCGAACGTCGCGCGGGTCGCCATTCAGACCAACCTCAGCTGCCGCACCGACTGGCTCGCCGACGCCGACCCGCGGACGCTCGCGCTGTGGTGCACCTACCATCCGGGGCAGACGCCCTACGCGCGGTTCGCCGGGAAATGCGCGGACCTCACCCGGCGGGGGATCCGGTACAGCGTGGGGATAGTCGGCTTCCCCGAACATCTTCCGGCCGCGCGGCGATTACGCGCCGACCTGCCCGAGCAGGTGTATCTCTGGGTGAACGCCCCCGAAGGCCACATCCTGTCGGAGGCCGACGCCGCCGCGTGGACCGAACTCGACCCGCTGTTCCCCTACAGCCTGCACCCCCACCGCTCGGCCGGACTGCCCTGCCGCACGGGTGAATCCGTCATCTCCGTGGACGGGGACGGCACCGTCCGCCGCTGCCATTTCGTCCGCGCCGAACTGGGCAACCTCTACGACGGCAGTTACCGCGCCGCCCTGACGCCCCGCCCGTGCCCACTGTCGGTCTGCGACTGCCACATCGGCTACGTCCACCTCGAAACCCTGCCGCTCTACGACGTTTTCGCGGGCGGAGTGCTCGAACGCATTCCGGCTAGCTGAGGTGGTCGGTCTCCTCGAGAAAGATCCGCAGCCCCTCCCGGATCTTGCCCGCCGCGTTCTCCAGCTGCTCGGGCGAGAGCACCTTGCCGAAGGCGGCGGCCTTGAGCAGCTGCCGCCGCACCTCCTCGAGGTTCATCGTCGCCCAGTCACGTCGCGAGAGTTCCGGCATGGGCCGGTACGATACCTCGAGTAGAACGTTTGTTCGAGTGGCGGATGGTTCCCGGAACCTCGCGTGGCCGGGTGGGTCAGCCGCGCCCGATGTAGGGCATCGTGGTGGCCATTACGGTCAGGAACGGGACATTGACGTCCAGAGGCAGTTCGATTTGCGCGACCACCAGCCGGGCCACGTGCGCGGCGTCGATGGTGGGTTCGGGGCGGACGCTGCCGTCGGCCTGCAATGATCCCGCCGCGATGCCGGCGGTGAGTTCGGTTGCGGCATTGCCGATGTCGATCTGCCCGGCGGCGATATTGTGCGCGCGACCCTCGAGGGCGAGGGATTTGGTGAGGCCGGTGATGGCGTGTTTGGTCGCCGCGTAGGCGACGCTGTGCGGGCGCGGGGTGTGCGCGGAGAGGGAGCCGTTGTTGATGATCCGCCCGCCCTGCGGGGTCTGGTTCTTCATCTGCCGGAACGCGGCCTGCGCGCACAGGAACGCACCGGTCAGGTTCACGTCGACGACCTGCCGCCACTCCTCGGGCGACACCTCGTCGATGGGCTTGGTGGGGCCGAACATTCCCGCATTGTTGACCAGCGCGTCCAGCCGCCCCCAGCGCTCGGCGATCGTGGCGAACAGCGCGTCGACGGCGGCCGGATCGGTCACGTCGGCGCGCACCGCGTGCGCCGCACCCGGTCCGGGCGCGGCGGCGGCCGTCTGGTCCAGGGTGTCGGCGGTCCGCCCGGCCACGACGACTTGATGCCCGGCCGCGGTCAGCGCGTGCGTCATGGCGCGGCCCAGCCCGGTACCGCCGCCGGTGACGAGAACGATCTTCGAAGTGCTCACGCGGGCCAGCGTAGCCACTCAGAACACCAGCCCGCGCAGGGCCAGGAAGCGGGCGCCGCCGACCGCGGCCATGATCGCGATCACCGCGACCGCCTGTGCGAGCGCGCCGAGACCCGGTGCCCAGAAGCCGAGCGCGGCCAGGGCCCCGGTGCTGATCACCAGTCCGATGAGGGCCAGACCGCCGCCCTCCCACTGAGCCTTGAACCAGCCGACCCGGCCCGCCGCGTTGAAGGTGAGCCGCCGGTGCAGCTCATTGGCGATGATCGTGCTGACGATCGACCCGGCGATATTGGCGATCAGCGGCCCGACGCTGTTCATCGCCATGAACAGCAACGCGTAGGCGATATTGCTGAACCCGCCGACCAGCGCGAAGCGAAGCAACTGCGCGAACGCGTGATCGCCACGCACGAACCGCAACACACGGGCGGTGTCGACGCGGAGATCGACATCCCCGAAAATCGTCTCGCCGAACCCGTTCGATCCGGTCGCGGTGGCAAATGCGGTGCTGTTCACGCAAGCACTGTCACGCCACCCGCTGACACCGCCCTGACGCCGGACTGACGCGCCGCTGTCGTGCGTCGCGACAGCGTCTCAGCCCGGCGGAGCCCTCAGCCCGGCAGGTCGAACCCTCCACCGGCGACACGGGCGGTGAAGGCGTCCCATGTCCCCGGCGCGAAGGTCAGCGCGGGACCGGCCGGGTTCTTGGAATCGCGGACTCCGACCACGCCGCCGTCCAGATGCGCGACCTCGACGCAGTCCTGGCTGCCACCGCTGTAGCTGCTCTTGAACCATCGAGCCTTGGCTAGATCAATGCTCATGCTGGTGCTCCCTTGCCCGCTGGCGCAGCAGATCTCGACTTTTCGCCTCGTCCAACGCTACCCGGCGCAGGGTGTCGTGCGCGGCACGATAGTGATCGATATTGTCGGAATCGTCGAAGTACATAGCGCCCGTGAACCTTTCGGAGTACACAACCGATGGTTCGAACGGCTCCCTGGCCTGGTCGCCGAAGTCGAGGATGGTGAACGGTCCCGTCAACTCTCCCAGCGGTATGCCCGCCGAGAACGGCAGGACTCGCACGGTGATGTTCGTGTGCGTGCTGAGGTCTGCCAGGTGCCGCAGTTGTTTCACCATGATCTTCGGATGGCCGATCACCCGGCACAGCGCCGATTCGTCAAGGATCACATCGAGTTTCACCGGCTGGGCGCGCCGCGTGATCAGCACTTGGCGACGCATCCGCATCTCGACACGACGGCTGATCTCGCCGTCCGGCTCATTGGGGTGGACGGTGCGGATCAGTACCCGGGCGTATTCGGGAATCTGCGCGAGGCCGGGCACCAGCTCCTGAAACGAGCTCAGCGCCGAGGCCGCTGATTCCAAGCCCATGTACACATCGAAGTTGGCTGGAATCAGATCCCCGTACTCATGCCACCAACTCTTCGCATTCCCCTGCTGGGCAAGTCCTTTGAGCGCGGCGGTCTCGGTCTCGTCGGCCCCGAGCACCCGGCAGAGCGACTCGATGTCCCCCAACCGAATTCGATCCGCCTGGCCTGTTTCGAGCCGCTGCACCGTGGTCGCTCCCCGATCTATGCGCCGGGATACTTCGGCGATCGTCATGCCCGACTGCTGACGTAGTTCCCGCAGATATCGGCCGAGCTGCCGGCGCGGGACAGTGGATCCGGTTTCAGTCATGACGCCCCTCCGAACGGATACTGCAATCACGATTCTTGGATAACGGTCTTGCCTGGTCAGAACCATTGTCGCCGAGGCTGGGGATGCGATGCTCGCTATTCGCGGCAATCCGCGTAGATTATCCAATTTCGCTGTCGGACATTGTCGGTGAATTGTGTCCTTATGTCATGTCAGACGATCCCGACCGCATCGAGAGGCAAGTTATCCGAGATGTCCTCGACACCGTCGACGCCCGGCTGCGCGAGCTCGAACGGCGTGGCTGGCAACTGACGGTCCCCCGCTCCCACGTCTATGCCGCCGTGCTGCACATGGTGATCGTCAGTGCTCGTGCGTCGCATCGAGTTCCGGCGACACTGGATCGCGCCGACATCCTCGACGCAATCCTGGACGGCATCGAGTCGGCGGACGGCTCGGCGGCCGATCGGCTGGTCGACCACACGATCAAAAGGTATGCCGTACACGTCAATTAAGATCGGCGATCATGAGTGATATCGCGCTGGTCACCGGCGGCAACCGCGGGATCGGGCGGGAGGTCTGCCGGCAGCTGAGCGACCTCGGGTGCACCGTGCTGCTGAGCGCGCGATCCGAGGCCGCCGCGAAATCCGAGGCCGCCGAGGTGGGTGCGCTGCCCTTGCGGCTGGATGTCACCGACGATGCGAGTGTCGCCGCGGCCGCCGAGGAGGTCGAGCGTCAGCACGGCCGCCTGGACGTGCTGGTCAACAATGCCGCCATCACCTACGACACCTGGCAGCGCGCCGCCACCGCCGACCTGGCGGTGGTCCGGGAGGCCGCCGAGACCAACCTCTACGGGCCGTGGCGCATGGTGCAAGCCTTCTTGCCGTTGCTGCGCAAGAGTTCTCACGCCCGGATCGTGAATGTCTCCAGCGAGGCCGCCTCTCTCACCGGTATGTCCGGCGGCACGCCTGCTTACAACACCACCAAGGTCGCTCTCAACGCGCTCACCCGCATGCTGGCCGCCGAGCTGCGCGCCGACCGCATCCTGGTCAACTCCGTCTGCCCGGGCTGGGTCGCCACCGACATGGGCGGTCCGGGCGGTCGCCCCGTCGCCGAGGGTGCCGCCGGAATCGTCTGGGCCGCAACGCTTCCCGACTCCGGACCGACCGGAGGCTTTTTCCGCGACGGTCGACGACTCCCCTGGTGACAGGGCCCGCACTTCAAGGAATGTCATGAAATATCTGGTAATCGGCGGCACGGGCCGCACCGGCCGCTATGCCGTGACCGAGCTGCGCGGTCTGGGCCACGAAGTCCTCGTCGGCACCCGTCGCCCCCGCGACGATCAGAGCGTCGCCGTCGACCTGGCCGCCCCGCTCGACGCCCGCTTGCTGACGGGCATCGACGGCGTCATCGTCACGGTCGAACCGCCTCTCGACGACAAGGGTGCCGACACCGTGATGCACAGCGGCGTCGCCCGCCTCGCCGAACTCGCTGCCGCGCAGCACATCCCGGTGGTCCTGATCTCCCAGATCTACATCACGCGCGCCGCCGAACACCCCGATCTGGCCGGCATCATCCACGCGCGCGCCGCCGGAGAACAGGCGCTCCGCACCAGCGGCGCGCCCTACACCATCATCCGCCCGAGCTGGCTGACCAATTCTCCCGCCACCGGCGCCCACCTCGAACAAGGCGACCGCGGCGACGGCCAGGTAAGCCGCGAACTCGTGGCCCGAGCGGCCGTGGCAGCCCTCCTCCATCCCGAATCCCACAGCAAGACTTTCGAACTCTACGACGGTCCCACCCCACCCGACTGGCCCGCCGCCTTCACCGCCCTGACCGCCGACTGACCCACCCGCGGGACGCTAGAGACGCCTGATCGCACTCAGCAAGGGGCGTCTCCCGTACTCGTCGGATGTGTGCGCGCCGGCTGCTGCGCGACGCCGTTCCACACGGCCTGCGCGCCGGACTCACCGATGCGATACACCTGCACGGTGGTCGCCACGCTCGCCGCAATGGCCAACACCGCGACGACTCCGACGAGCACCCGAGACAGCGGCCGCTCGCGACTCTCACGCAGATGAACAACAGCGACGAGCCCCGCCACAATCAGCAACGGAATCACGAAGTACATCAAACTGTCCCCCAGATGCGTATGCGTCCGCAGCTGCGCCGTCCGCCCCACCCGCTCTCCAGCCACTCCCCCGCATCCGTCGTCAGCGGCGTCAACACCACCACAACCCCCGCCAACACCACGTTCAACCACGCGAACCGCCGCCGAGCCGCCGGCCACACCGCCGACACCACCACAAGAACAGCCGTCAACGGCGCCAACACCACAACGGCATGAACGAACAAAATATGAGCGGGAAGCCCATTGATAGTCGACATCGTGCACTTTCTCGAGCTGAGCCGGTACGACTCGAAGCTTTCACGCCCCCGCTGTGAACACGCTGAGCCCCCGGTGCGAGCCTCCCCAACAGCCCCAACCCTCACCCCAGCCGTGGAACCGCTTCCGAAGCCGCCCTCACCCGCCGATGCTCACAAACGATATGCCCAGGCGCAACCACCCGCCCCATCCCACACGAATCGGTCCCCGCCCCATAAAACGGCCCCGGAACATTCCGCCAATCCCGCAGCCCCCATTCCCCTTTGAGATACTCCTCCGGCGCCCCCAACGGTTCGTCCTCCCCCGCATCGACAAACGCAACCCGCAGCGCCGCCGAGTCGGCAACAGTCGGCATCGGATCCCAATACACAGTCAGCTCTTTCGGCCCCATTGGGGGTCGCGGCGGCGGAGTTCCCATTGGGCGATGGAGCGTTTGTGTACTTCGTCGGGGCCGTCGGCGAGGCGGAGGGTGCGGAGGTGGGCGTACATGCTCGCGAGGGGGAAATCGTCGGAGACGCCGGCGCCGCCGTGGACCTGGATGGCGCGGTCGACCACCTTCAGGGCTACGTTCGGGGCGGCGACCTTGATGGCGGCGATTTCGGTGCGGGCGGCCTTGTTGCCGACGGTGTCCATGAGATAGGCGGCTTTCAAGGTGAGGAGCCGGGCCATGTCGATCTCGATGCGGGATTCGGCGATCCAGTCCTGGATATTGGCTCGATTGGCTACGGGCTCACCGAAAGTCACGCGGGACTGGGCGCGGTCGATCATGAGATCGAGTGCGCGCTCCGCCATGCCGACCGCACGCATGCAGTGGTGGATGCGGCCGGGGCCCAGGCGCGCCTGGCTGATCATGAAACCGTCGCCCTCGCCGGCGAGCAGCGCGGTCGCGGGCACCCGGACGTTCTCGAAGGTCACCTCGGCGTGGCCTTCGCGATCCTGGTAGCCGAACACCGGCAGCCCGCGCTGCACGGTGACGCCGGGGGCGTCGATCGGCACGACCATCATGGACTGCTGGCGATGGGTCGGCGCGCTCGGATCGGTCTTGCCCATCACGATGAGCACCTTGCAGTTCTTGTGCAAGGCATTGGAAGTCCACCACTTACGGCCGTTGAGCACGTAGTCGTCGCCATCGCGTTCCATGCGCAGCTGGATGTTGGTGGCGTCGGAGCTGGCGACGGCGGGCTCGGTCATGGCGAACGCGGAGCGAATCTCCCCCTCGAGCAACGGACGCAGCCACTGCTCCTGGTGCTCGGGCGTGCCGAACAGCGTCAGCACCTCCATATTGCCGGTGTCGGGCGCGCTGCAATTGGTGGCCTCGGGCGCGAGATGCGCACTGCGGCCCATGATCTCGGCCAGCGGCGCGTACTCGAGATTGGTCAGGCCCGGACCCCACTGCGGGTGCGGGTGGAAGAGATTCCACAGCCCGCGCTTGCGGGCCTCGGTCTTGAGCTCCTCGACGATGGGCGGCTGGAAGTGCGGATCGCCCGCCTCGGCCATCTGCGCCTCGTACACCGCCTCGGCGGGATAGATGTGCTCGTCCATGAAGGCGAGCAGGTCATCCTGGTAGCGGCGGGCCCGCTCCGACAGCTCGAACATCGAAACTCCTGACGGTGGCGTGTTTTCCGTTTCGGACCGTACGTGAACTTGACACCGGATTCAACTATGCGCCCGGCTCAGCCGGGTGTGAGCGCCGAAATGCCCGCGCGCAGCAGCGGTTCGACCCCGTCGCCCATATGCTCGAACCCCGCCCCGACGGTCTGGCCGTGAATGAACCGGAAGTAGATGCCCTCGCTGATCACCGCCAGCTTGAACGACGCCAGCGCGATATAGAACCCGATATCGGACAGATCGCGTCCGGCACGCGACGAATAGCGTTGCAGCACTTCCGCTTCGACCGGATACCCGGGCGCGAGCGCGACATCGCTGACACCCAGCCCGGCATCGCTCATCCGCTGATACACCAGCATCAGCCCGATATCGGTGAGCGGATCACCCAGCGTCGCCATCTCCCAGTCGATGACCGCCGCGACCCGGTCCGCGTCGTCGACGAGCACATTGTCGAGGCGATAGTCGCCGTGCACGATGCCGATGGCCGAGTGCGCCGGCAGGTTCTTGGCCAGCAGTTCGTGCAGTTCGATCGCGGCCGGCAGCTCGCGGCTGTAGGAGGCGTCGAGCTGCTTCTTCCAGCGGCGCACCTGGCGCTCCAGGAAGCCGTCGGGGCGGCCGAAGTCCTGAAGACCCACCGCGACGGGGTCGACGGTGTGCAGGGCGGCGAGGGTGTCGATCAGACCGGTCACGATGACCCGCGTCCGATCGGGCCCCAGCGCACGCAGTTCGCCGGCGGTGCGATAAGGCGTGCCCAGGACGCGTTCCATGACATAGAAAGGGGCACCGATGATTTCGGCGTCCTCGCACAGCGCGAAGGTGGCGGGCACGGGAACGTCGGTGTCCGCCAGCGCGCTGATCACGCGATGTTCGCGCGCCATGTCGTGCGCGGTGGCCAGCACATGCCCCAGCGGTGGCCGCCGCACGATCCACGTCCCGGACCCGTCGCTGATCTCGTAGGTGAGGTTGGATTTCCCGCCCGCGATCAATCGCCCGGTCAGCGGACCGTCGATCAAGCCGGGCCGGGTGTCGGCCAGCCACCGGGCCAGCCGGTCGAGATCGAGGCCCGGTAGCTCGCTGTGCTGGTCGTCGCTCATGTGTCCCCGCTCGGTGCCGTCCACGTACTCGCTGCCGTCCTCACTGCCCGTCGATCGATTCCAGCAGCCGAGCCTGATAGTGCCGCATCCCCGCGAGCCAGCGGTCGTAATCGGCACCCTTGCGACGGTACATATCCAGCACCTCCGGATGCGGCAGGATCAAAAATCGCTCGTCGTCGACGGCGGCCAGCACCAACTCCGCCACCGCGTCCGGGCTCAGCACCGCGCCCGCCGTGGTGACCGCGCGGGTGGCGGCCACACCGAGCGCGTCCCCGGAGTTCTCCCCCGCCCGCAGCAGCGGCGTCTCCACCCCCATCGGGCACAGGCAGCTGACCCGAATCCCCCGATCGCCGTAGGTGACCGACAGCCACTCCGCGAACCCGACCGCCGCGTGCTTGGTGACCGAGTATGCGGCCGAACCGATCTGGGTGAGCAGCCCCGCCGCCGACGCGGTGCCGACGAAATAGCCCTCGCCCCGCTCGAGCCAACCGGGCACCAGCAGCCGGGCCGCGCGAATGTGCGCGTTCAAATTCACGTCGAGGGTGACCGCCCAGTCCTTGTCGTCACCGAGTCCGACCGGTCCGATCACGCCCGCGTTCGCGAAATACAGATCGACCGGGCCGAATTCGGCCGCGCACCGCGCGATGAGCTCCGCGATGCGGTCGGAGTCGCAGACATCCGCGCCGACCGCCACTGCCGTCCCCGGGAACTCCGCGTTCAACGCCACGGCCACCGCCTCGGCGGCCGCCCCGTCCAGGTCCGCGATCACCACGCGCGCGCCCGCGCGCACCAGCCGCGCCGCCAGCGCGCCGCCGATTCCGCCGCCACCGCCGGTGACAATGGCGTTCTTCCCCGCGACCTGCACGAAGTTCTCCCTCCGGCCCGCACCGGCAACCGATTTCGCCGTCGGGGCTGGATCGGTGAGGCCGGTTGCTGAAATATGAAACCTACGTCGGATTCAAGTTGACGGCCGCTGCGGCGTCAACCAACACGGTCGCGAGGTGGACAACCGGTGCAGGGCTCACAACTGGTGGACGAGTGGAAGCGGCTCGACAATGCGGAGGTCTCGGCCAACGGGATCGATCTGCATGTGGTCGAGCACGGTGCGGGCGTACCGGTGGTGTTCTGCCACGGCTTCCCGGAACTCGGATTCTCCTGGCGGCATCAGGTTTTCGCGCTCGCGGCGGCGGGTTTCCGCACGCTGACCCCGGATATGCGCGGCTACGGCGGCAGTTCGCGCCCCGCGGGGCCCGAGGGCTACGACATGCTCACCGTGGCCGCGGATCTGGTCGGCCTGCTCGACGCCTACGGTTTGGCCGATGCGATCTTCGTCGGCCACGACTGGGGCGCGTCGGTGGTGTGGCATCTGGCGCGCCAGTATCCCGAGCGGGTGCGCGCGGTCGCGGGTTTGAGCGTGCCCGCGACACCCCGCTCCTCGGGCCCGCCGACGGCGATCATGCGATCGCGGCTGGGCGAGGACTTCTACATGATCTGGTTTCAGCAGCCGGGAGTCGCCGACGCGGTGCTGAATGCCGATGTGCGCCGGACCCTGCTGCAGGACGACATCATCAGTTCCCGCAATTTCCTCGACACCGACACCCCCGAACCGCCGCTGCCGGAATGGCTCAGCGCGGCCGAATTCGATTACTACGTCGAGGCTTTCACTGAAACCGGGTTCACCGGCGGCCTGAACTACTACCGGAATCTGGATCGCACCTGGGAGACGACCGCTCACCTCGAGGGCGTCAAGATCGAGCAGCCGTCGCTGTTCATCGCGGGTTCGGCCGATCCGGTCATCCAGTTCACCCCGGCGCACAAGATGGGCGCACTGCTCAGCGACCTGCGCGGCTCCCTCATTCTCGAGGGCGCGGGCCACTGGATTCAGCAGCAGCGACCCGACGAGGTCAATGCCGCCCTCATCGAATTCGCCCACGGCCTGGACTGATTGCGCCTATTCGGAGGTCAGCCGCAGCGCGTTGACCCACAGCTCGGTCAGCGTCGTCACCAGCTTCTCGAACGGAATCCGCTGATTCTGCACGAAGACCAGATTCGCCATCCGGCTGACCATGCCCGACAGCGCGTGCGCGGTGATCATCGGATCCAGGTCCGCGCTCGCGCGCCCGGCCTGCTGCAGGTCGCGAATCATCCGGGCATTGCGTTGCGCGAACGCTTTTCCGCGTTCGACACGCATGCGGCGGAAATTCTCGTCGATGTGCGCCACCTGCTCGAACAATGCCATCAGCCGCGCATTGCGCTTGTAGGACAGCAGATAATCGCGATTGGCGGCCTCGATGAGCGCGCGGGTATCGGTGATGCCGCTGCGTTCCCGCACATGCGGGTGCAGCATTTCCTCCGACACCTGCTCGACCAGGGCGGCGAAGATCTCTTCCTTGCTGTCGAAGTAGGTGTAGAACGAGCCCGACGCCATACCGGCCGTCTTGGAGATATCGGCGATCTTGGCGTCCAGGTAGCCGTCGCGCTCGAATACCTCGCGGGCCGCCGCGATCAGGGCGCTGCGGGTCCGCTCACCCCGTTTGGTGCGCGGGGCGGCGCGACGGGATTCGCTCTCGCCTGCCCTCGGTTCGGACGCCAACGCTGATCACTGCCTGTCGTTCTGCGGACTACGTTTGCCAGGCGGACACCGTATCAATTCGCGGGCTGCGCGCCCATTCGCCGGTCGATCACCGGCAGCGCGAACTCGGCCCAGCGAATGTTCTCCTGCTCGAAGGCGATTCCGCGCAGCAGGCTCAGATACGGCCCGATCCGCTCGACCTCCGCCAGATACGCCTGCTCGCTGCGCCCGTCCAGCAGCCGGCCGCGCAACCGCTCGTAGCGGGCCAGTTTGGCGCGCGACCACTCCAGCTTGGCGGCGATGGCGGACCGCACCGCCGGCGCGTCCTCGGCCGCCATGGCCTGCACCTTCACCATCATCTCGTCGCGGATCGCGGTGGGTTTGGCAGGCTCGGCCACGAATTCGCGCAGCGCCGCCCGCCCGGCCGGGGTGATGGCGTGCAGGCGCTTGGTGGGACGCCGTTCCTGCTCGACCACCCGCGTTTCGATCAATCCCGCGGCGGCCATCCGCTCGAGTTCCCGGTAGAGCTGCTGCGGAGTGGCCTGCCAGAAGTTGGCGACCGAGGCGTCGAAGCCCTTGGCCAGGTCGTAGCCGGAGGCCTCACCCTCGAGCAGGGTCGCGAGGACCGCGTTGCGTAGCGCCATCCGCTCAGGCTACCCAGTCAACTAATTGACTGTGCCCGGCCGGTCGCTCGATGGACCGGGCGTGCGGCCGGGCAGACTGGTGCCCGTGGATGCTGCCGAGCGGTTGATCGTGGTGGACGCCGCCAATGTCGTCGGATCCCGGCCCGACGGCTGGTGGCGCGACCGGGCCGGCGCCGCGCGGCGACTGCTGGCCCAGTTGAGCGTGCTGCGCGATCTCCTACCCGAGATGACCGAAGTAGCGGTGGTGCTCGAAGGCGCGGCCAAACCGGCCGCCGATATCGAACACGACGGATTGCGCGTGGTGCTCGCAGACCGTTCCGGCGACGACGCCATCGTCGAACTGGTCGCCGCCGCCCGCGTCCCCGACATCACCGTCGTCACCGCCGACCGCGAACTCCGCTCGCGCGTCCAGGCTTTGGGCGCCACCACCGTCGGGCCCACCTGGCTGTGGGACTTCTTCCGCTGAGCGTCGCGGGGGCGGGGTTCACCCTGACCGCGCATCCCCCGTGGGTGGGATTCGCCGGCGCGAATTATTCGGTAGCTTCGGAACGGTGCAGTCGCCGTTGATCGTTCGTTTGCGCGGTGTATGCCTGGTGGTGGGGGTGCTGTGCGCGTCACTGTCGGGTCTCGCCGTGCTCACCGCGCCCGCCGCTCACGCCGACGGGGCGGTGAGCGGCGGCGATCTGACGGTCGCGCAGTCGCTGGGGGCGCGCGAACTCAGTGTGATCGTGCGGCGCTCCGAGCCGGGTCCGCTGCGAGTGGACGTGGTCACGCACACCGGGACCGCGCCGGGGACCTTGACCTTGAGCGCCGCGCCGGTGGATCGGGGTGGCGAGACCTCCTCGGGCACCGTGGCGCTCGGCGCGCAGCCGGGACCGTATTCGGCGACACTGCATGTCGATCACGCCGGGCCGTGGGAGCTGACCGTCAGCGACGGGCAGCGGACCGCGCGGATTCCGTTCCTGGTGGCCGCGCGGATCGTGACGCCGTGGGAGCGGGCGGCCTACGGCGGATTCTTCGCCGCGGGCGTGCTGCTGCTGGTGGCGCTCGCGACCGCCCTGATCTCCAAACGCGGCTGGCCGACACTGATTCCGGTGGGCGCGTTGCTGGTGGCGCTGACCGTCGGCGCCACGGGAGCGGTGCTGTCGGGTCGAGCGCCGCAGCCACGGGCGGCGGGAAGCCTGTTGGATCCGACCTCGGGGAACATCGGAAACCCTTATCCGGAGCGGGATCTGCCGCTGACCACGAATTACTCGCGGCCGCCGGTGAACCTGACGGTGCGTGCCGGGCGGGCGGCGGATGCGGCGGGCACCGAAGTGCAGCTGTCACTGAGCGATTCGGCGACCGGGCGGCCGGTGGATGATCTGCTGGTCACCGACGACGCGCTGCTGCATCTGATGGTGGTCGGACCGGGCGGGCGGTTCTGGCATCGGCATCCGATCCGCGTCGCGCCCGGGGAGTTTCGGGTCGAGTTGGGGCTGGGGGAACCCGGCGACTATGCCGTGGCCGCCGAGATCGCCCGGCGCGGCGGGGGCGTGCAGTTGCTGCGGGCGGCATTGCCTGTCGGCGGCGAATCCCTCGCCGGCTCAACCGACCCTGGCCCGCTGGGTTCCACCACGCTCACCGTCACCGACGCGGTCGCAGGTGAACCGACGACGCTGACCGCTCCGTTCGGCGGTGCGGCGGATCTGCAACCGTGGCTGGGGATGCTCGGCCATCTCATCGCGGTCGGGCCGCTGCCCGAGGGGACGGCCACGGGGGCGGCCGCCGCCACGGCCCCGGTCTGGGCCCACGCTCACGCCATGCTGCCGCTGCCCGCCCTCGGCACGCAGCCGCCGGACGAGACCGTCGCCGCCTACGGCCCGAATGTGGCCTTCACCTTCACTTTTCCGCTGCCCGGCCGGTATCTGGTCTGGGCCCAAGCCGAACGGGGGTACTCCGTCATGACCGTGCCCGCCACCATCGACGTCCGGGCGAGAGCCCAGGGATGAGCGTGCGACGGCAAGTGACGCCGCGCCGGGCGGTGATCGGGGCCGTGCTCATCGTGATCGCGGCACTGGCCGCGTGGTGGCTGTGGCCGTCCGACAGCGCGAAACCGGTGTCGCGCAGCACCGCCGGGCCGTATCTGGTGGCGCTGCGGGTGGATTCACCGCACACCGGTGACAACACCGTCGACCTCGACGTCACCGATCAACAGGGCAATGTGGTTGCGCCCGATCGTATTTCGGTGGAACCGGCGATGCCGCAGATGGGGCACGCGCTGCCGCCGAGCCCCGCCGCCGCCGCCGTCACGCCCGGGCACTATCGCGCGACGGTGAACCTGCCCATGCCCGGGCAATGGGAGATCGCCGTCAAACTCTCCGGCGCGCCGGGAACCGGGAGCGCCACCTTCTCCGTCCAAGCCAATTGAACCTTCGAAACACGTCCATTCGATCCGACATCTGGAGCCACCCAATGGATCTCACCGCCACCGGGCGCGGCGTCACCGCCACGGCGACCGCGCCCCTCACCCTCCGGCCCTGGTTACCCGCGGCCATCCTGTTCACCGCCAGTATCACCTTCTCCATCGGATCGACCTGGGATATCCAGTGGCACTCCGATGTCGGGCCCGACACCTTCTTCACGCTGCCGCACCTGTTCATCTACGCCAGCGCGGCGGTGGCCGGATTCACCGGGCTCACCGTCATTCTCGTCACCTCGGCGGCGGGACGGGCGGGCCGGCGAGTGGACGGGGAACTGGGCGGGCCCGGTATCGGGGTGTTCGGGCGCACCTTCACCGCACCGCTCGGCTATATGGTGGCGTCGCTGGGTGCGGCGTCGTTTCTGCTGTACGGATTGTGGGATCTGTGGTGGCACAGCCTCTACGGGTTCGACGCGGTCATCGACTCGCCGCCGCACATCGGATTGTTCCTGTCCAGCACCGTGATCTCGGTGGGCACCGTGATCGTGTTCGCGGCGGCGCGGGCGCATCGGTGGGGATGGCTGGGCGCGCTGTTCGCGCTGGCGCACCTGGTCA
The DNA here is from genome assembly GCF_003626895.1 of Nocardia yunnanensis. Taxonomy (GTDB): domain Bacteria; phylum Actinomycetota; class Actinomycetes; order Mycobacteriales; family Mycobacteriaceae; genus Nocardia; species Nocardia yunnanensis. Next base: position 5,553,726 of record NZ_CP032568.1, read on the forward strand.
CCAACAGCACGGTGACCGCGCTCGCGGTGCAGCGGCTCAATGCCGGCAACATCCGCTGGACAGTGGTGGTGACCGCGTTCATGGTGGTGCTGCTGCTGGTCGCGGGTGCGGGCTTCCTGCGCTGGGGCGCCACCGTGACCGCCGTGTTCGGCTCGGCGACGCAGGCGGTGTTCTGGTGGTTCGCGCCGTGGGCCGCGCGCACGTACGCCGACTTCGTGGGATTGCCGATGCGCGAACACATTCGGGCCATTCCGTCGACTCCGGCGCTGATTCCGTTCGTGTTGATTCCGGTCGGCCTCGTCATCGACCTGCTGCTGCGGCGCACCTCGGTGGGCGCCCGGGGGCTGCCCGCCGTCGCGGGCGCCGTGGGCGGGGCGATCATCGCGGGCTGCAACCCGGTGCAGAACCATATCGTCTACGACGCGCCGATTGCCCAGGCCTCGGCCATCCTCGCGACCGTCGTCGCGGCCGCCCTGTTCGCCGCGCTCGGCGGGTTCCTGGGCTGGCGCTTCGGCGGCATGCTGCGGTTGACCGCCCCCAGCCAGGAGGCCCTCGCATGATCAAACGCCTATGCACCGCTGCCGCAGCGGTTTTCGCGGTGCTGGCCCTGTCGATGACCGGGGCGGGCACGGCTGCCGCCTACGAGCCGGTGAACATCGTCCACACCGAGCACGTGCAAGCCGGGCCGTACTCGCTCACCGTCGGGTTCAGCCAATGGCCTTTGCGCGCCATGCAATCGCTGGACTTCACCTTCATCCCCGACGGCGGCATCGCCGACAAATCCGGCACCCTCACCGAGATCCAGCCGAACGGAAAGGTCCGCCGTGAGGGACCGCTGTCCCGGCATCCCCGCAAACGGGAGGACTGGGGGCTGGACGTGCGGTCGCTGGATCAGCAGGGCGACTGGACCTTCCGCTTCACCATCGACGGCCCGCAGGGTCGCGGCCAGGGCGACCTCACCAGCCTTCCCGTCCTGAAACAGCCGGGGCCACCGCTGGGAATCAGCTGGGCGGTCAGCAGCATCCCGCTGCTGGGCCTGATCGTGTTCCTCTCCTACGCCTGGCGCCGCACCCGCCCCGCCGCCGTCCCACACCCCGCCTAGCCCCCGCCTAGCTCCCCTAGTCCCCGCCTAGCTCACAGCCGTCGAGGTCAGACGAAGGCGGCGAGCCAAGTCCGACACGAAGACTCCTTCCGGGTCGACCGTGTCGCGGACCCGCCGCCATTCGTCCAGGCGCGGATACATGGCGCGCACCATGTCGGGGGTGGTGCGCGAATCCTTGGCGAAATACAGCCGGCCGCCCGCGTCGAGGACGCGCTGGTCGAGCTCCGCGCAGAATTCGCCCAGGCCGGGCTTCAGCGGAAAGTCCAGGCTCAGCATGAAACCGGGATGCGGCCAGGACAGCGGGGCCGGATTGCTCGCGCCCATCCGCTTGAAGACATTGAGGAACGAGCGGTGGCCCGAATGCGCGATCGCGCGAACCGCCTCGGCCAGTTGCGCTTCCGCACCGTAGGGCATCGAGAACTGATATTGCAGGAAGCCGCGCTGTCCGTAGGCGCGGTTCCACTCGCCCATCAAATCCAGCGGATGATAGAACTGCGTCAGGTTCTGGATCCGCCCCCGAGACCGCTTCGGATAGAAGCGATACGCGACCTCCGCCGCGAGCCGGGTGGTGAGATTGTTGACCATGCCGTTGGGAAAGACGTCCGGCACGGTGAACAGTTGCGGCGCATCGAATTTCAGCGGGTTTCGCCGCAGCTTCGCGGGCAGCTGATCCAGGGTGGCCAGCGAGCCCCGGCTGAATCCCGCCCGCCCCAGCTTCGCGCCGGTGCTGATGGTGTCGGGCACCGACATCGAATACTCGTAGCCGTCGTCGGAGCCGCCGGTCAGCAGTTCCATGGTCTCGTCGAGGCTGTCGGTGCGGTCGTTGTCGACGAGGAAATAGGCGGTCTCGGTGTGCTTCATGCGAACCCGCGCCCGCACGATGATCCCGGTGAGTCCCATACCGCCGACCGTGGCCCAGAACAACTCTGCTTCCGGGCCGTCGGGGGTGAGGGTGCGCACCGCGCCGTCGGCGGTGAGCAGGTCGAGGGCCAGCACGTGATTGCCGAAACTGCCGTGCGAATGATGGTTCTTGCCATGGATATCGGAGGCGATGGCGCCGCCGACGGTGACCTGGCGGGTGCCCGGCAGCACCGGCACCCACAAGCCTTGCGGCAGGACCGCTTTCATCAGGGTGTCGAGGCTGACGCCGGCGTCCACGTCGACGAGGCCGCTGTCCGGGTCGATGCTGTGGATGCGGTCGAAGGCGGTCATGTCGACGACCAGGCCGCCCGCGTTCTGCGCCGGATCGCCGTAGCTGCGGCCCAATCCGCGCGCGATGACGCCGCGCGAGACCGCCCGCCGGATCGTTTGTGCCACCGTGTCCAGGTCGGGGGTCGAGAGCACCTGGGCTACCGAGGATGCCGTACGGCCCCAGCCGGACAATGGACGTTGATCGATCACCGATCCCCCTTGGATGACATTCACCGTCGCCACCGTAGCGGCGGCGGGGCGCGGCGTCACTTCGCGTCGGCGTAGCACTCGACTATGGCTGTGGTGAAGGGGAATTGGACGGGGGTGGGGCCGAAAGCCAGGTGGGCGGCGGTGTCGGCGGCGGAGGTGATGAGGCGGGCGACGGTGTCGGCTTCGGATTCGGGGCAGTGGACGATGACCTCGTCGTGCTGGAAGAACACCAGTTCGGCGCGGAGGCCGGCCTGGTGGATGGCTTGGCGCAGGCCGGCGAGGACCAGCAGCGTCCAGTCGGCGGCGCTGCCCTGGACGACGAAATTGCGGGTGAAACGCCCACGCGCCCGGGCTCGGGCCGAACCGAATGCGGTGGGGGCGTCGGTGTCGGTGTCGTCGAAGGCGGCGACGGGCGGACAGGTGCGGCCGAGCCAGGTGCGGACCAGGCGGCCTCCTCCCCCGCGTGCGCGGCGTCGTCGACATAGGCGACGGCGGCGGGATAGCGGCGGCGGAGTTCGGCCATATGGGTGAGGGCGTCACCGGAGGTCTGGCCGTAGATCGCGCCCAGCATGGCGACTTTCGCCTGGGCGCGGTCGCCGCCGAAGGCGCGGGCGGCCAGATCGGCGTAGAGGTCCTCGCCGCGACCGGCCACCTCCATCAGGCCCGGATCGCGCGAGATCGCCGCCAGCACCCGGGGTTCCATCTGATCGGCGTCGGCGACCACCAGCCGCCAGCCCGGGTCGGCGCGGATGGCGCGGCGCACCAGCTTCGGAATCTGCAGCGCGCCACCGCCATTGGCGGTCCAGCGACCGGTCACCGTGCCGCCCGGCAGATACTCCGGGCGGAAGCGGCCCTCGTGCACCCACTGATCGATCCAGGACCAGCCGTGCGCGGTGTAGAGCCGGTAGAGGGACTTGTAGGCCAGCAGCGGGGCGACGGCCGGGTGATCGATCTCCTTCAGCTCCCATTTCCGGGTGGAGGACAACGAAATTCCGGCGCGGGCGAACGCCTTGATGATGTCGTTGGGCAGATCCGGGCGCACCCGGAAACCGAACGCCCGCGACACCTCCTCGGCGAGTTCGGCCATCCGGCGCGGTTCGCCACCACCGGGCATGCGTTCACCCAGCGTCTCGTCCAACAGTTCCCGATGCAGGTCCGCCCGCCACGGAATTCCCGCCCGCGACATCTCCGTGGCCACCAGCAAACCCGCCGACTCGCCGGCCAGCAGCATGCGCATGCGCTCGGGATGTTCGGTACGGGCGGTACGCCGCACCTGCCCCGCGTACACCTCGAGCAGCGCGGTGAACTCATCGGTGCCGGAAGGCAATGGGACCGGCCCGGATTCGAACAACGCCGGTTCGGTATCAGCGGCCCGAATCGGCGCATCCGCCGGAACGGGCAGCCCCCTCAACCGCGCCCACGCCGCCGCCAACGACCGCGGCTGCCCCGCCTGCCCCTCCTCATGCCCGATCAACAACGCCTCCGCCGCCTCGACGTCATAGCAACGATCTACCCGCACCCCCGCCCCCATCAACCGCCGATACACCCCCGTGGTCGACCGCCACACCCACCTCTCCACCTCCGGCCGCCCCCGCACCGTCTCCGCCACCCCCGCCTCATACACAACCTCACCCGCCGCCCGCCCATCCGCCCCCAACGGACACACCAGCACCCCGCCCCCCTCGCTCTCCGCCAACGCCCATCGCACCCCCGGAGTCTCCCAGCCCCCACAGACAATCCCCCGCAGCCAGGCCGAACAATCCCCCACAGCCGAACAGGCCACCCCACCCAACCGCACCGAACAATCCCCCGCGCAGCCGGACGGGCCACCCCGACCCAACCGCACCGAACAACCCCTCGCGCAGCCGGACCCGGGGCACTCTCACACAGCCGGGCCGGGCAACCTCACACGCTGGCCAGGGCGAACTCGCACAACCGGACAGGACAGTCCCACGCAGCCAGGCCAGACAATCCCGCACGACTGGGCTGGGCAATCCCACATAGCCAGGCCAGGCAAACCGGCACAACCAGGCCCGCTTCCCCAACGCCGCCATCCAAATCGGGGCAACTGCCTGGAATTCCCGTAGCCGGACCGGGCAATCCCGCGCGGCCAGACCAGCCAAACCCGCACAACCAAGCCAGCCAGACGCGCACAAGCAGGTCGGACAATCCCGCCCGGCCGCCCGGACTTTCCGCGCGGCCGGGCTGGGAGCGCCGCGCAGTTGGGCAGGATCGTGCTGAGGCGGGGTCAGGGAGCAGGGTTGGTCAGGTGGTGTAGGTGCCCGCGGCGTAGCTTCCGCCCTTCTGGGCGAGCATGACTCCCATTCGGTTCGCGGCGTTGATCATGGCGATGTCGGCGACCAGGGCGGCGAGTTGGTCCTCGTCGTAGTGCTTGCGCACCCACTGCCAGGTGTCGTCGGAGACACCCGGGGGTGCGTCGGCTAGTCGGGTGCCTTCCTCGGCGAAGGCGAGGGCGGCCTGTTCGGCGTCGGTGAAGACCGTGGATTCCTGCCACGCGGCCGTGAGATTGATGCGGACGGCGGGTTCGCCGAGGGCGGCCAGTTCCTTGGTGTGCACGTCGACGCACCAGCCGCAGCGGTTGATCTGGCTGACGCGCAGATTCACCAATTCCTGGGTGGTGCGCGGGAGGGTGGATTGCAATACCAGCATGCTGGCATTACCGAAGCGCTTGGCGAACTTGCCGCCGAAATCGTTGGCGGCCAAGTTCATACGGGGTTCCATGTGTTCGTTCTCCTCGATCGTCGGCGGGGACGACCATGAGTTGCCGACCGCCCGGCCACCGTGACAATCCAGCCTTGTGACGCACGGCACAGCGCCGCCGTTGTCACAATTCGCCCGCGCCCGGCACTGACGCCCATCACCGGCGCGGATGACGTGGCCGCCGCGCTATCCCGGCTCGGGACGGCCGCCCTGGAGTTCGCCCAGATCAACGGCCATCCCGCGCTGATCGTGCGCGCCGGTGCGGAGATCGATGCGGTGGTCGCGGTCCACCTGGCCGACGGCCGCATCACCGGCCTCTACGCGGTCCGCAACCCCGGCAAACTCTCGGGCGTACACGAGGAGACCGCGCTGTCCCGTTGAGCCGCTCAGGTATTCAACGCACTGAGAATGTACGGGCGAGCCTTCCACAGCTCTCCTTCCCAGTACTTCCACGAGTGGGTTCCCGCGACCGGGAAGTCGTAGACGGCCGGGATGTTCAGCGACGACAGGCGCGCCTGGAGTGCGCGGGTCCCGACCATCGCGAGGGATTCGATCCACATGGCATCGAAGGTGTCGACCACGGCACCGGCCGAATTCGGGCGATCGTATTCCCCCGGCAGGCCGGTGGCGGCCGAAATGTACATGGGCACACCGCGCAACTGCGGCGCGAACACGAACGGATCCATCCGCAGCCAGGTCGGGCTCCACGGCGGGGCCAGGGAGTCACGGTTGAACTGGCCCGCCGAGAGCATCATCACCCGCATGGCCTCCGGCATGCCCGGCGCGGTCAGGTTGAGCGGCCCAGAGAAGGAGGAAGCGTGTTTGAACTGTTTGGGGTAGAAGGCCGCCAACCGCAGCGCCGCCGGCCCGCTCATCGACAATCCGGCCACCGCATTGTCGGTCCGCGAAACACCGTATCCGGCAAGGAAGTCCGGCAGCTCCTTGGTGAGGAAGGTCTCCCACCGGTAGGTGAACTTCTGACCGTTGGTGTTGCTCGGCGACACCCAGTCGGCATACCAGCTGGATTGACCGCCCACCGGCATCACCAGCGTCACATCGTCGTTCTCGAACTGCTGCATGGCATTGGTGTTGATGACCCAGGCGTTCTGGTCATCACGCGCACGCAGCCCGTCGAGCAGGTACAGCGCCGCACCGCCGCCGTTCTTGGCCCACTGCACCTGCACTTTGACCGGCCCCATGCTCGAGGGCACCATCAGCTCCTCGAACCCGCCCGCCGGGGTGCGATGCACCGGGCCGGAAATCGGTGCGGCGAGCACGATTTCGGGCGTGGCCACGGCAGACGCGGCCGGAATGGCCAGCGCCCCGACGCCGACGGTCAACAGGCGCGCTCCCCAGCGCGAACGGATGCGGTGTCGCCGCGAAACACGCGGCAGCCTCGGGACGAAAGGCATCGAGAGTTCCCCTCCTCTTCCACGGCGCTCACCACCGTGAAAGCTGCTGTCGTCATCGACCCCGACCTCGATGAGTGAAGCGCAGTCCATTCAAACTTGCGCGGGCAGAACACTATTCGATGCCAGCGGTTATGACAAGATCACATCAATAGACAACGTTCAGCAACTCTAAGAGCGCGGTGAGACCATGGTGAGGATCCAGCCCGAAAGACCACGTGGTCGGGTTCCCGGCGCTGACTTCCGGTCGCCGTGCCAGTAGCCTCGCCGTTCGTGAACAAGTCTCAGAAGATCGGGCGCCTCGCGATCGCCGGCCTGGCAGTCGTGACGGCCCTGGGTGTGTCCGCGTGCGGCAGCGGGGACAAGCCCGGCACGAAGCCGGCCAAGACCAGCAGCTCCAAGGCCACCGCCGCCGCCCAGGCCACCTACCCGCCCGCCCCGACCGCGGCCGACCTCAACACCGAACTGCAGACGGTCGTCAACCCCGACATCCCGAACGAGCAGAAGCTCGACTACATGCAGGGCATCGCCGCCGACCCGACGCTCCCGAACCGCCTGGCCGAGTTCTACAAGCAGTCCAACGCCACGGTCACCGTCACCGGCGTCACCGACCTCGGCAACGGCACCCTCACCGCCGACGCCGAAGCCGCGATCTCGGGCGGCCAGCCGCAGAAGGCCGTCGTGCCGTTCGTCGTCGAAGACGGCAAGTGGAAGGTCCAGAAGGACTGGATCTGCAACATGCTCTCCCTCGGCAACCAAACTTCCCCCGCCTGCAGCTGATTTCCGCTCAGTGCGGAATGGCACGTCGTGCTCGCCTGGTCACCGCATTGCGGAACCGGTCGATCACGACGTGCACGTCGAACCCGGTTTCGGTGTCCGCCAAGCAATCCAGATAATGAACCGACGCCGCCAGGACAGCCAAGTCGACCGCGAAGTACACGCACATCAGCGAATTGACGAACAACTCACTGCCCGCGATCTCGTCACTCACCGCCACATTCCCGAATTCACCCCGTAATGCGGCCGCGATCTGACCATTGACAATGCTCGTCCGTCCCGGTGTCTCGGCCCGCGCGTGCGCCACCGCATCCAGGTACGATCGCGCTTCGACCGAATCAGACGGAATCGACAGCGCCCCAAGATATCCCCCGGCCCGATCCAATGCCGCCAGGTTTTCCAGCACATGCGCGTGGCAGACGCCGTGATAGGCGTCGATCCCGAACCCGAGACAGACCACCACTCGCTCCACGCCCTCGATCCCCGCGACGGCGGCCAGGCTGGCCATATCCTCTTCCGGCGTTCCGATACCGGACTCGTCGCCGCGCATGAGAATGTCGGTGCCACCGTCCACGAGGACGATCGCGTCGATATCCAAGTGGCGCACCAGTTCTCGGTATGCGTCGCGCAAGGGGCGGACGCCAACGGTCGGGAAGGCGTACACCACGGGAGGCAAGTGTTGGGACTCGAGCCAACGCGCCAGTGTGCGTTCGGGGAAGTACTCGCCAGACCCGATACTCGTCGGCCCCACCTTGGCGACGCCAGGCGCCAGCCAATCCTCGGGGGCTAGCTGTTCGAGCTCACCGAAAGAAAGATTCGCGAGGTGCACCCGTTTCCCAGGGCGCGCAACGCCGATGCCAAGGGCAAGCCGGCGTACACGTCGAAACCCCCTCCAGCACCGGCGATAAGGATATTCGAGGCAGATCTCAATCGAGTAAACAACGGCGGTTCCGATAACGAGTGCATGACACAAGCATAGTGGGCACAGACATTCTGAATATCCTTATATCACTTGCCAATTCAGTTCCCCCGAGCCGAATTGATTGATAGAATGGAGGCATGAATTCGATGGGGGTGACATTCGACAACTGCGGCATCACCGAACTGGTGACCGCAGTAGAAACCCTCTCGACCACCCTCGCTCACGCCAGCCTCACCCCGTTCACGGATGCCGACGTGGTGGCGTTGATGCAGCAGTTGGAAACCTGCAAGCGCAAACTTTCGGCGCTGGATTCGAAGCTGATCATCGAAGCCTCGGATCGTTCGTTGCCGGAGGCCAGTGGTGCGGGCAAGTTGGTGCCGTTCCTGCGTCAAACCCTGGGCCTGTCCGCGCACGACGCCTCGGTGCGGGTGAAGATCACCCGCGAATGCGGCGAGTTCACCGAACCCAACGGCCGCCCCCGCCCGGCGGCTTTGCCGGTGGCTGCGGAAGCCTTTGCGGCGGGTGCGCTCTCGCGTGACCACGTCCGCCACATTGTCGACATCATGACGCATTTGCCCACCGACATCCCGGTCGAGACTCGGGTGGATGTGGAGCAGGTGCTGGTGGAACAGTCTTGTGAGGGTTTGTTCCCCGACGACCTGCCCAAGATCGGCCGCGAGATCATCGCGCGTTTGGATCCGGACGGCACGGTGATCAATGATGCCGACCGCCGTCGCCGTCGCGGTTTGGTGATCGGTCGGCCGGGTGTGGATGGCATGTCGTGGGTGGAGGGCTGGATCACCCCGGAGCTGCGGGCCTGCTTGGATGCGGTGCTGGCGAAGTTCGCTCGCCCGGGCATGTGCAACGCCGACGATCCCGAAAGCCCTGGCGTTCCGGGTGCTTCCAGCGCTGCCCGTACTCCTGGTGCTGTCGTTGCGCCCGACTCCATCGCTGCGTCTGGCGCTGCTGTCTGTGCCCTGCCCGGTCCGGCTGTGACCGGCGCGGTGGTCGCGGGTGGCGGCGTCGGTGCTGCAGTCACCGACGTTGTGAACACCAGCGTTGCGGCCACCAGTGTGGTGACCGCCGGCCCTGCCGCCCACGGCGTGGCGGTCGAAGGCGTTGTCGCCCAAGGTTTCGCCGCCCAGGGCGTTGGCGGCCAGGGCCTCGCGACCCGGGGTGTTGGGGCTAACGGCGCTGCCGCCCAGGGTCCTGCCACCCACGGCGTAGTGGCCGAAGGCGTTTCCGCCCAGGGATTTGCCAGCGAGGGCCTTGCCGTCCACGACCTTGCCGCCCACTACGCGGTGGCCGAAGGCGTTGCCGCACAGGGTTTCACCGCCCAGGGTCCTGCCGGACAGGGTGTTGCCGCCCAAGGCCGGTCCGCCCAGGACGTTGCCGCCACAGGTGGTGGCGAGGCCCGTCCCGCCACTGACGCGGTCGCCGACTCCACTGTGCTGGAAGCCGCCGCGCGGCGTGACCGGCGCGATGCCGGGCAACGCAACCACGACGCGCTGCTCGCCCTGCTGCAAGCCGGGGTCGACATGAACAAGCTCGGCACCCATCGCGGACTGCCCGTCCAGATCACATTGACCATGAGCCTGGCCGACCTCGAGCGCGGTGCCGGGATCGCGACCACCGCCACCGGCGGACACGTCTCCATCAACGAAGCACTCAAAATGGCCGCCGGCAGCAAACCGGTGCTGGCCGTGCTGGATGGGGATGGGATTCCGCTGTACCTGGGGCGTAGCCGCGAACGGCTCGCCACCCCCGGGCAACGGCTGGCGTTGATCGCCCGCGACAAAGGCTGCACCCACCCCGACTGCGACGCACCAGCAGCGATGTGCGCTGCCCACCACGTAGTCGATTGGGCCAAAGGCGGTCCCACCGATCTCGACAACCTGGCGTTGGTGTGCGATCACCACCACGCCCTGGTCAACGACAGCGAGTACGGGTGGACCACCGTCATGATGGGCAAGGATTCCCCGCATCGCGGACGGGTCGGCTGGATCGCACCAGCGGTCATCGATCCGTCGCGTACGCCTCGGGTGAACGAGAAACATCACGCCGGGCAGCGGGTCGCCACTAGCATCGCCGCACGCTGCCACCAGTGGGGTCCACAAGCCGCATGAACCCGGGGCCGCTCGAGCGACCCGGGCGTGCGCAAAGCCAACAGAACAGTGTGGTGGCGTCGCCTGCCCTGCCGGACCGGGGCTGACGCCCAGTCGCGAGCCGTAGCCGGCGATTCCGGCCCACGGACTGCACGCATCACCTTCTCGAGACAAACCGATCAATTGCACACCGCGAAGCCCCTCCACTCGGGGGATTCCGCCAAAGCGCAAGCGCTGCAAGTTCTTTGACAACTCCACAGAGACAGATTCACGGCCGGTGGGCGAGTGTGCTGGTAGGTGAGCGAGGATACTGGGTGGGTGTGCTGGGAGGTGCGAGCTGTTCCCGGTGGCGGCTGGTGGGTGAGGGGCCTCGCAGGCTCGGCCACCCTCTCTCCCTCCTCCAGGCCGTCTTTTTCTTTTCTTCTTTGGGTTTGTTCTTATCTCTTGTTCTTTTGGGGTTCGGCGCGGGAGAGGATCTCGTCGACCGTCTCGTTGACGGTGAGGTTGGAGCTGTCGAGCCAGAGGCCGAGTCGGGGGGTGATTTTGCGGAGGCCGGTGTCTAGGTCGGCGACGGTGAAGGTGCCGTAGGCGGATTTCGCGCGGGCGGCCTCGCGTTGGGCGACGGATTCTGGGGTAGGGGCGAGGACGATTACGTAGAGGGGGTTCGTTTGGATTTGGCTGATCAGGTACGGGAGCATGTCGCCGAGTACGACGTCTTGAATGATTGCGGTGAAACCCTCTGCCGCGTAGGTGTCTGCGGTTTGGGCGGCGAGGCGATGACGCAGGCGGAGTTGTGCGAGAGCTTCCGGGCTTGGGTTGGGTGACATCTCCTCGCGGCCACTCACCACGAAACGTCGGAAGGTGTCGCCGCGGATGTGAGCCGAACGAGGTAGCCGTTCGGCGAGCGCCTGGGCGACGGTGGATTTGCCTGCGGCCTGGATGCCGGTGATCAGGTATACGGGAGCGGGCATGGGGTCGACGGTACCGGCGGGGACACGCGGATGATCTCGTGGCCTATTCGGGCACGCGTGGGGGGTGGGGTCGCTTAGCGTGGGGGCGTTGACGTCGAGAGGGGTCGTGATGCGGGCCGGAATGCTGGATGTGACGGAGCTGGTGCGGCAGGTCGAGGCGGGGGCGATCGACACCGTATTGGTGGCCATGACCGACATGCAGGGCAGGTTGCAGGGGAAGCGTTGTTCGGCACGGTATTTCGTGGAGGAAGTGCTGGATCAGGCGACCGAGGCCTGTAACTATCTGCTGGCCGTCGATGTGGAGATGACCACGGTCGACGGGTACGAGATGTCGTCGTGGGAGACGGGATACGGCGACTTCGTACTGCGGCCGGATCTGCGGACGCTCCGGCTGGTCCCCTGGTGGCCGGGCACGGCACTCGTGCTGTGCGACGTCGAGCAGGTGGATCAGCACGGGAAACCGGGACAACCGGTGACCGCCTCACCCAGGCAAGTGCTGCGCGCACAGCTGAAACGCCTGGCCGAGCACGGGTTACACGCCTACGTGGGAACCGAACTGGAGTTCCTGGTCTTCGACGACACCTACGAACACGCCTACCGCACCGGCTACCGCGACCTGACCCCGGCCAATCAGTACAACGTCGACTACTCGATGCTGGGAACCGGGCGGATCGAGCCGCTGCTGCGCCGTATCCGCACCGAAATGTCCGGCGCGGGAATGTATGTCGAGTCCGCCAAGGGCGAATGCAATCCGGGCCAGCACGAGATCGCCTTCCGCTACGACGAGGCGCTGGTGACCTGCGACAATCACAGCATCTACAAGACCGGCGCCAAGGAGATCGCCGCCCAGGACGGCCGCAGCCTCACCTTCATGGCCAAATACAATGAGCGGGAAGGCAATTCCTGCCACATCCACGTCAGCTTGCGCGACGACGAGGGCAAGCCGGTGTTCGCCGACGGCGACGGCCCCTCGGCGCTGATGCGGCACTTCATCGCCGGACAGCTGGATTGCCTGCGGGAACTGATCTACTTCCTCGCCCCGAACATCAACTCCTACAAGCGCTTCCAAGCGGGAAGTTTCGCACCGACCGCCCTGGCGTGGGGCCGCGACAACCGCACCTGCGCCCTGCGGGTCGTCGGGCACGGGCCGTCGCTCCGGCTCGAGAACCGGATTCCGGGCGGCGACGTCAACCCGTACCTGGCCGTCGCCGCCGCCATCGCCGCCGGCTTGCACGGCATCGATCAGCAGCTGCCGCTGGAACCGGAATTCCACGGCAACGCCTACCGCTCGCAGCGCCCCCGCGTCCCCCGCACCCTGCGCGAGGCCGCCCAGCTGTTCGGGGAGAGCAAGGTCGCGCAGCAGGCGTTCGGGCAGGATGTGGTGCGCCACTACCGCAATGCCGCACAGGTCGAACTCGACGCCTACGACGCGGCCGTCACGGACTGGGAGCGGGTGCGTGGCTTCGAACGACTCTGACACCGCGCCCCGGCCCGTCATCGGACTGCCCACCTATGCCGAACGCACCCGCTTCGGGCATTGGGACGTGGACGCCGCCGTCCTGTCACGCACCTACATCGATCTGGTCGGGCGGGCGGGCGGCATCCCGGTGCTGTTGCCGCCCAACGGAACACCGCGCCCCGAGCTCGTCGACCGGTTGGACGGGCTGGTGCTCACCGGCGGCGCGGATCTCGATCCGGCCCGTTACGGTGCGACGTCACACCCGGCCACCAAGGCGCTGCGCCCGGACCGCGACGAGTCCGAGTTCGGTCTGTTCGCACTGGCGCGGTCCGCGGGCCTGCCGGTGCTGGCGATCTGCCGGGGCCTGCAATTGGTGAACGTCGCGCTCGGCGGCACACTGCTGCAACATGTCCCGGACGTCGTCGGGCACAGCGACCACTCTCGCAGTCCCGGCGTCTTCACGGTCACGACCGTCGCCACCGTGCCCGGCAGCCGGACGGCCGCGATCGTCGGTCCGGAAGTCGAGGCGCACTGTCATCATCATCAGGCCATCGACCGGCTCGCCTCCGAGCTCACCGCCACCGCGCACGCACCCGACGGCATCATCGAGGCGGCCGAGACTCGCGCCGGCCCGTTCCTGCTGGGCGTGCAATGGCATCCGGAGGAGAACGCGACCGACGCCCGTCTCATGCGGGCCCTGGTCGAGCAGGCGACACAGTACGGAAAGGAGCGCAACCGGTGACAATCACCGAGGTCGTCAACCCCGCCACCGAGCAGGTGGTGGCCACCATCGAACTGGCCGACGCGGCCGCCACCGACGCCGCCATCGCCCGCGCCCAGCGAGCGTTCGACACCTGGCGGACCGTCTCCCCCGGCGATCGAGCACGGCTGCTGCGCCGCTTCGCCGACGCCGTGGACGCGGAGAGCGAGCAGCTGGCCCGGCTGGAGGTGGCCAATGCCGGTCACACCATCGGCAATGCCCGCTGGGAAGCCGGCAACGTCCGTGACGTGCTGCACTACAGCGCGGGGATGCCGGAACGGCTGCTGGGCAATCAAATTCCGGTGGCCGGCGGCGTGAACGTCACCTTCTGCGAGCCGCTGGGCGTGGTCGGCATCATCGTGCCCTGGAACTTTCCGATGCCTATCGCCGCGTGGGGGTTCGGGCCGGCGCTGGCCGCCGGGAACACGGTGGTGCTCAAACCGGCGGAATTGACACCGCTGACCGCCATCCGGCTCGGCGAACTCGCCCTCGAAGCCGGGCTGCCGGAGCATGTGTTCCAGGTGATTCCAGGCAACGGTTCGGTGGTCGGGTCCCGGTTCGTCACCCATCCGGCCGTGCGCAAGGTGGTGTTCACCGGCTCCACCGAGGTCGGCAAGCAGATCATGGCCGGCTGCGCCGAGCAGGTGAAGCGGGTGACACTCGAACTGGGCGGCAAGAGCGCCAATATCGTGTTCGCCGACGCCGACCTCGAACGCGCCGCCGCCACCGCACCGTACGGGGTGTTCGACAATGCCGGGCAGGACTGCTGCGCGCGTTCGCGGATCCTGGTGCAGCGCAGCGTCTTCGACAGGTTTCTGGAGCTGCTGGAACCGGCCGTACAGGGTGTCGTGGTGGGCGATCCGTCCGAGGCCGCCACCGAGATGGGCCCGCTCATCTCGGCCGCGCACCGCGACCGGGTCGCCGAATTCCTGGAGCCGTCCACCAAGGTGGCCTTCACCGGCACTCGCCCCGACGGTCCCGGGTTCTGGTTTCCGCCAACGGTGGTGCTGCCCGCGAGCCCCACCGAACGCGTGCTGACCGAAGAAGTGTTCGGCCCGGTCGTGACCGTGCTGCCTTTCGACGACGAGGCCGACGCGCTGCGGCTGGCCAACGACACCGACTACGGCCTGTCCGGCTCCATCTGGACCTCCGACGTCGGCCGGGCGCTGCGGGTGGCGCGCGGGGTCGAGGCCGGGAATCTCTCGGTGAATTCGCATTCCTCCGTGCGGTATTGGACGCCCTTCGGCGGTTTCAAACAGTCCGGCCTGGGCCGTGAGCTCGGGCCCGACGCCGCGCGCGCGTTCACCGAAACCAAGAACGTCTTCCTCGCCACCGAGTAAGCATCCACCCCCTGACCGAAGGAGATATGTTGCAGCGCTTACAGGATCGCGTCGCGGTCGTCACCGGCGGCGGCAGCGGCATCGGCCTCGCCACCGTCCGGCGCTTCGCCCAGGAGGGCGCCAAGGTCGTGGTCGCCGACATCGACGCCACCGGCGGTGAGGCCGCCGCGGCCGAGGTCGCCGGCCTGTACGTGAAGGTGGACGTCACCGACGAGGAGCAGGTGCGCGCCATGTTCCAGACCGCCGTCGACACCTACGGCGGCCTCGACATCGCGTTCAACAATGCGGGAATCTCTCCGCCGGAGGACGATTCGATCCTCACCACCGGGCTGGAGGCGTGGAAGCGGGTGCAGGAGGTCAATCTGACCTCGGTCTACCTGTGCAGCAAATACGCCATCGAGCACATGCTCGTGCGGGGTAAGGGCTCGATCATCAATACCGCGTCGTTCGTCGCCGTCATGGGCGCGGCCACCTCGCAGATCTCCTACACCGCCTCCAAGGGCGGCGTGCTGTCCATGAGCCGCGAACTCGGAGTCCAGTTCGCGCGCCAGGGGATTCGCGTAAACGCGCTGTGCCCGGGACCGGTCAACACGCCCCTGCTGCAGGAGCTGTTCGCCAAGGATCCCGAGCGCGCGGCCCGTCGGCTGGTGCACATTCCCACCGGCCGTTTCGCCGAACCGGAGGAAATCGCCGCCGCCGTGGCCTTTCTCGCCAGCGACGATTCCTCCTTCATCACCGCCTCGCAGTTCCTAGTGGACGGCGGCATCTCCGGCGCGTACGTGACACCGATCTAGCTCAGGCGATGACGGGAGCCTCGGTCCCCGGCGGTTCGTCCACGGTGCGCTTCGGCCCGGTGAACCAGCGCCGGGCCGAGGCGAACCACCAGATCGTGATCGCGCCGACCACCAGCACCAGCGCGATCGGCGCGTAATTGACCGCGTTCCAGGTGAATCCGTCCACCCACGGATAACCGCGGTCGTCGGTCGGCAGGATGAACAGCACGCTGATGATCACGATCCAGATCAGCGCGATGATCCCGACGGGCCGATACCAGCGCCCCAATTGCCAAGGCCCCGTCTGGAATCGGTCACCGTGCCGCAGCCGCAGCAGCACCGGCAGCCCGTAGGCGATGTACAGGCCGATGGTGGCCACCGAGGTGGCGGCGGCATACGCGGTGGGCGCATTGGCTTCCGGCACCAGCATGGACGGAATCAGCAGAATGAACGCGAACACCGACACGAACAGCACCGCGTTCACCGGCACCTTGCGCCTCGACAGCGACGACCACAGTTTCGACCCGGGCACCGCGCCGTCCCGCGAGAACGCGAACAGCATCCGCGAGGCCGCGGTCACCGAGGCGTAGCCACAGAACAATTGGGCCACCGCCGCGACGATGAGCAGGAACCCCGACCAGAACGAATTCAGCGAATTCTGCAGAATGTAGATGACCGGGTAGCCGCTGTTCTTGTCCGGATTCAGCGAATCATCGAGATTCGGGATGGCGAACGTCACCGCCATGATGAGCAGATAGCCCGCGATCGCCGACACCACAATCGTATTGATGATGCCCTTGGCCGCCATGCGCGAGGCGTCGTGCGTCTCCTCCGACATGTGCGCCGAGGCGTCGTAGCCGGTGAACGTGTACTGCGCGTGCAGCAGACCGAGCAGGAAGCTGAACGCCACCCCGCCGAAACCGATCGCGCTGTTGTCCACCGTCTTGGTGAACACGAACCCGATGCTCTGGTGATGATTCGCACCGAACCCGAGCACCAGCACGAACAGCGCCACGCCGCCCACATGCCACCACGCCGACACATTGTTGATGACCGCCGACAGATGCGGCCCGATGGCGTTGAGCACCGCGTGCAGCACGATGATCCCGGCGAAAACCAGGAAGATGGTGGTCCGATCGACCCCGATGTCCCAGCCGATCACATTCAGCACGGCGGTCGTGAAAATCGCTGCCCCGTAATCGATGGCGGCGGTCACCGCGACCTGTCCGATCAGGTTGAACCAGCCGGTGAACCAACCCCACACCGGTCCCCCGAGTTCCGAGGCCCACCAGTACAGGCCGCCGGACGTCGGATACGCCGAAGCCAATTCGGCCATCGCCAAACCGACGAACAACACCATCACCGAGACCAGCGGCCACCCCCACGCCATGGTGATCGGCCCGCCGTTCTGCAGGCCGATCCCATAGCTGGCCAAGCCGCCGGTCAGAATCGAGACAATCGTGAAACTGATGGCGAAGTTGGAGAATCCCGACCACGATCGAGCCAATTCCTGTTTGTATCCGAGTTCGGCAAGCCGGCGTTCGTCGTCACCGGATGGAGGCTGGTTTGCGTTCATACGAGCTCCCGAGTGAAAACGCCGCCCTCACACGGCGTTTGCGTGGAGCCCAGTGTGCGGGAACACCAACCGGTCCGCAGCGCAACGCGCAAACTTCCCGCGCCGCGCGTCAGGCCAGGCCGGCGCGCAGCACCAGAATCGCTATCTGCGTGCGGTTTTCGAGCGCCAGCTTGGCGATGATGCGGCTGATGTGAACCTTGACGGTGGATTCGCTCATGTGCAGGGTGCGGGCGATCTCGGCATTGCCCGCGCCGGTCGCGACCGCCAGCGCCACCTCGCGTTCCCGGTCGGTGAGCTGGTCGAGCCGGGCGAGGGCGTCGGGCTGCTGAGCGCCGGGCCCGGTGGCGAAGGCGGTCAGCATGCGTTTGGTGATGGCCGGGGCGAGGATGGCGTCCCCGGCGGCGACCACCTCGACGGCGCGGGCCAGCTCGCGGGGCGGAGTGTCCTTGAGCAGAAATCCCGCCGCGCCGGATTCCAGTGCGGCGTAGACGTATTCGTCGAGACCGAGGGTGGTGAGCACGACCACCGCGGGCGGGTCGGGCAGGGCGCGGACACGGCGGGTGACCTCGAGACCGTCGACATGCGGCATCCGGATGTCGGTGACCACCACATCCGGGCGATGCCGGTGCACGAGGTCGACGACGGCGCGGCCGTCGCCGTCCTGGGCCACCACCTCGATGCCGCCACCGGCCTCCAGGATCATGGCTATGCCGGAACGCACCAGCTCCTCGTCGTCGAGCAGCACCACCCGGATCACGAACCCTCCTGCCATGGGAACGATGCGTGCACCCGATACCCGCCGCCGGGCAGCGGACCGGAATGCAGTGCGCCACCGGCCAGCTCGACTCGTTTGCGCATGCCGACCAGCCCGAATCCGGAACCCGCGGCGGCCAGCGCGGTCGGATCACCGCGCCCATTGCGGACATCGACGTCCAGCCGGTCGCCGAGCGCGGCGATGTCGACGCGCACCTCGGCTCCGGCGGCGTGCTTGGCCGCATTGGTCAACGCTTCCTGAACCACCCGATACGCCGCCCGGCCGACCGGTCCGGCCACCGGTGGCAGCACGGCGGGCGCGGTGAGTTCGACCTGCTGCCCGGCGGCCACCGCCACCTCGACGAGTTCGGCGATGGCACTCAGGTCGGGGGCCGGCCGCAAGGGAACAGGACCGGTATCGTCGCGCGGCGCACCGGCTTCCGAGGTGCGCAGAATCCCCAGCAGCTCACGCATCTCGGTGAGCGCCCGCGAACCGGTGGTGCGGATGGTCGCCGCGATCTCGGCCGGCTTGCCGTCGGCGGAGACCTCGAGCGCCCCGGCCAGCACGGTGATCTGCGAAATCCGGTGCGCCACAATATCGTGCAGCTCGCCCGCGATACGCAGCCGCTCCGCCTCCACCGCGGCCGCCGCGCGCAGATCGCGTTCGCATTCGGCCTGTTCGGCGCGGTCGCGCAAGGCCGCCACGGTTTCCCGGCGCTGGCTGGTCCACAGGCCCAGCAGCAGCGGCACCGAGAGCACGACCGCCATGATGGCGGTGCGGCCGAAGAACAGCGCCGGGTACGTGCTCGCACCCCACGGCACCGCGAGAATCAGCAGCGACCCGGCGACGGACAGCCAGGTCGGCCGCCGATTGCCGTATCGATCCGCGACCGTGAAAATCCCCAGCACCACCGGTCCGGCCGCGCCCACCAACACGAATCCGAGCACCGCGACCGCGAGCACCGCCAGCGGGCGCACCCGCCGCACCAGCAGCACGACAGCGACGGTGATCGCCACCGGCGGGCCCGCGGCCCCGGGCAGCAGCCCCATCGAGGAGGTGTGCACTTCGTCGAGCGCCGTCACCCCGAAGATCACAGCGAGCAGGACGTCGAGGATCACCCTGCCGACCCGTCGCGTCCCGCTCACTCTGGCAACCCTAGTCGGCGCGGCATTCTCACACGTCGCGACGCGCATGCAGCACCGCGCCCGTTGTTAGCAAACCCGCGGTGAGCGCGAACAGCGGCAGCACCAGCAGCGCCGCGTTCCCGCCGCCCGGCTGCACCGCCTGCCCCGCCGCCAGGAACGGCATGACCCGCAGGTTCGCTCCGGCCAGCACCGCACCGGTTTCCACCACGGTCGGGAAACCGATGGCCGCGACCATGGCGACCGTGGCATTGCGGGTGATGGCGGCCACCCCGAGGCCCGCCAACGCCGCCAGCGTCACATACACCGGCATGCCGGCGAAAGCGTAAGCCAGGCGCGAGGTTTCGTTCGGCACGGTCGAGACCGCGGCCTGCACGAGCACCGTGACACCGGCCAGCGCGACACCGTAGAGCGCGGCGAGCACACCGGTGGTCAGCGCCTTGGCCGCCATCACCCGGCCCGGGCGGCGCACGGTGAGCATGGTGGTGGTGATGGTCCCGTACCGGTATTCGTGCCCGAAGGCGTTGACCGCGACGGCGGTGGCGAACAGCGCGGCCAGCAGCAGCGGCAGCCCGTGCACCGAGGCGGTGAACTGCTCGGCGGGCGTCGCGTAATCGCGGCTCGCGGACAGATATGCGATGAAACCTTGCAGCGTGAGGCCGAGGGCCAGCAGCACCCAGGTCGATCGCACGGTGGCCAGGCGGGTGAGTTCGTAGCGAATCGCGTTGTACATGAGGGGAATCCCTTCCAGAAGCAGCAGCGGGTCTCAGGCGGCGATGTGGCCGCGGTACTGGGTGGCGTCGGCGGTGGCGTGGAAGTACGCCTCCTCGAGGCTGGTGCGCTCCTGGGTCAGCTCGGTCACCAGCAGGCCCGCCTGCATGGCCAAGACCGCCACCCGCTGCCGGTCGTCGCCGTCTGCCACGACCGCGCCGTCGGGCTGGATCCGGACCTGGAAGCCATTGCGGCTCAGCATTTCCGCGAGCGCCTGCGGTCGATCGGTGCGGGCCACCAGACGCGGGGCGGAATTGCGCTGCACGAAGTCGGCCACCGATTCCGCGGCCAGCAGCCGGCCGGCGCCGATGACGATGAGCGAATCCGCCAGATGCGCCATCTCGTTGAGCAGATGCGAGGAGACGAAGACGCTGCGGCCCTGGCGCGCAAGCCCTTTGAGCAGATCACGCAGCCATCGCACGCCTTCTGGATCCAACCCGTTGGCGGGTTCGTCGAGGATGAGGGTGGCCGGGTCGCCCAGCAGCGCGGCGGCCAGGCCGAGTCGCTGCCGCATGCCGAGGCTGAATCCGCCCGCCCGCTTGCCCGCGACATCGCACAGCCCGACCAGTCCGAGCACCTCCTCCACGCGCCGCTCGCCGATGCCCGCGCCGGCCGCGATCATGCGCAGATGCCCGATGGCGGTGCGTGTGGGATGCACCGAGCGAGCATCCAGCATCACGCCGACCGATCGCAGCGGGTCGGCGAGTTCGGCGTGGGTCTGGCCGTCGAACAATGTGCGGCCGCTGCCGTGGTCGAGGCCGAGCATGAGTCGCATGGTGGTCGACTTGCCCGCGCCATTGGGTCCGAGGAAACCGGTCACCACGCCGGGGCGCACGTCGAAGGACAGGTTGTCGACAGCCGGGACGTCGCCGTAGCGCTTGCCGAGTCCGCGTGCCTGGATCATCCGGTTCACCTCTCGTCGGTGGGCGACGCGCCGTGCGTCACCGTTCGCTCTCGACGATGCCGGGGTGGACGGGCCAATTCATCAGACGGCAGCACATAGTCGGCTAACACTTTTGGCTTACATCACCGCCGGTGATCTCTTGCTCGGTTGAGCAAACCCGCGTACCGTTTGCTCATGCAAGCAAACTCTGACTCGAGTAAGCAAGAGCGCACGTTCACCGAACTCGCCCGCCGCGCCCAGATCGTGGACGCGGCCATCGAGGTCATCGCCGATCAGGGCTACGCGAACGCCTCGTTCGCCAAGATCGCCAAGCAGGCCGGGCTCAGCAGCACCGGCATGATCTCCTATCACTTCCGGGGCAAAGGCGACCTGATCCGCGAGGTCGTCACGCGCATCATGCAGCTGTCGGCCGAATTCGTCGGGGCCGAACTCGATACCGCGGCGGGCTATCAGGGGCGGCTGCGCGCCTTCTTCGCCGCCAACCTCGCCCTGGTCGACGCGTACCCGAAACACCTACGGGCACTGTCGAACATCGCGGCCAATGCCGGCACCGACGATCCGCACCTGTTCGGGCTGCTCGATCAGCTCGGCGCGGTGGCCGCGGCCCAGGCCGAGATTCTGCGGGCGGGCCAGCGCGAGGGCGTGTTTCGCACCTTCGATCCAGCCGTCATGGTGCTGGCCATTCGCGGCGCCCTCGACGCCGCCATCGCGCGAGCCGCCTTCGATCCGCACTTCGACGCCGCCGCCACCGCCGGTGAACTCGCCGACATCTTCGACCGCGCGACCCGTAAGGATGCCTGATCATGGTCACCGACCGCACCGACGCCCAGAAGCGGGCGGCATTGCGCAGACATGTTGCGCGCCAAGTGATTCTGGAACTGATCCTGCCGCTCGGGGTGTACTACGGGTTGCGCGCGGCGGGTTTCAGCCCGTGGACGGCGTTGATCGCCCCGGCGCTGCTGGCGCTGGCGTTCCTCGGCTACGACGCCGTCCGGCATCGCCGGGTGGACGCGGTCGCGCTGTTCACCCTCACCATGATCGTCATCGGCACCGTCGTCTCCCTGGTCACCGGTGACCCCCGCACGCTGATGGTCCGCGACAGCTGGCTGTTCGGCCTGATCGGGCTCTGGATTCTGGCGACGCTTTTCACCCGGCATCCCATGATGCGCAGCATGGCTCGCACCATCGTCACCGTGAAAATCGGTGAGGCCGGATATCGGGAATGGGATGCGCGCTGGGACAGCGATGCTCGTTTCCGTCATCGGCTGCGGGTGTTGTCCGCGGTATGGGGCGCGGGTTTCGCCGCGGACGCCGTCATTCGAATCGTCGTCGCCTATTCGCTGCCGCTCGACGCCATTCCGTTGGTCACCACGCTGCAGTGGCTGGTGGTGCTCGGCGGGCTCATCGGCTTCCATATCTTCTACGTCAACCGCAATGATTTGAAGGTCTGAATCCCGGTGTGGCGGTCGCGGAGCCGGGAAATTGCCGAAAATCGTGTCAGCCCCCTCGACAGAACTGCCGTGTGCACGCCGAACAGTGATACGTTTTCCCTATGGCCGAGTTGGCCGGTAAATCGTTCGCGCATCAGGGAGATGCCGTGTCCAGAGCTGTGAAAGCGACTACCGCGTGGGTGTGCGGGGGGATTCTCGGGATTGCCGCCGGGGTGTTCGGAGCGGGCGGCGCGCACGCCGACGACTCCGGCGGTCCGGTACAGGTCGGCGACACCGTGTATTTCTCGCTCGACCAGTGGAACTGTTCCATCGCCGGCACCGGCGAGGTGGGGTGTGACCTGGCGGTTCCCGCCGCGGTCATGAACGTCCTGTACGCCGGGGCGCAGGTCCCGTTCCCGAATGTTCCTGCCATAGTCATCGATTCGGCCGCGACGCCCGCGCATCCGGAATGGAATTCCAACGGCAGCCATACGCTGCCCGGCGGAAATCCGGGATTGGCGGCCATCGCTCAGGTCAGCGGACACGATCCGCAGTTCTCCATCACCCATGCCGGGGCCACCTGCCAGATCACCTTCAATGGTTCGGCGGTGTGCACCTCGATGGGGCATGGGTTCAACCAAAGGGGACCAGTACCTTTCGGTTACTGATCCCCTTCGAATCACTCGATTTACCGGTACCAGACGCCGGAATCCCAGTCGCCGTAGTCCCAGACATTGAAATCGTAACGACCATGTGCTCCCCCGAAGAGGTAACCCCACCAGCCGGCCGAAGTGTCGCAGATCTGGTCGTCGTGGTTGCACACCGTCAGAACCGGGAAGCCGCCGAACCAATCATCGACTCCCGCAAGGGGATAACCGATGATCCCGCTGCCGGGAGTCGAGGACAGTCCCGCCCAACCCGGGCCCGCGTCCCGCTTGGGATCCGACAGCAGAATGGCATTCGCGTTATCGACATCCTGGTGTGCGGTGACCCAGGCGTGCACGATTCCGGCGCCTTCACTGTGCCCAATGATCCGGATGTGATCGCCGGGGCAGTCGTTGCGGTGCTGCCAGAACAGCCGATCGAGTTCGTTCAACCCCGACATCGGGTCGGCGGAGTTGTATCCGACAGGCTGGTTCACGTACGGCGCGAAGATCGACGACGTGTTGTCGCCGAGCCCGCCGATGCCGATCGCCCAATCACCGGTGCAGTCATCGGCATTGGCCTTCGGAGCCGTCAGGTGTGTCATGGTGGAAAAGAGGAGTGCCAACAGTAATGCGGCGAAGAGCGCCGTTGCTCTACGCATGGTCGTAACTTTCTTGCTCACTAACTCCGGGGCATGCCCGGCTTGCACGCTATGTACCCAGCCGTTGCTGGAGTTCTTGATTCCTGCCGAAACAGTTACCTGGACCGCGATTTCGTAGGCCGTTTCGCGATGTCAGGGGCGTGCGAGCGGGTGCGGGCGGCCACCGTTGCCGATCGGACGCACCGGTCGATCTTGGTCGAGGAACGGTGTCGGTTCGACGACGGATCGATGCCGACGCGGCCTGTCGGCTCGGCGGTGGCGGGTGTGGTGGGACAGGCTGAACCACGGTCCGGCGAAGGGAGGCCCACGGTGGGAGTGCGACGTCGTGAACTACTGCTCGGGATCGCCGGCGGGGTGGTGCTGGCCGGTTGCGGCCGCGACCATCCGCAAGCGCGAAAACCGCCCGCGCCCGCGGTGATTCGGTTCGACCCCGCGCCCGGCGCCCTGGCATCACCGCGCGCCACCGGTGCCGTCACCGTCACCGGCGGCACTCTCACGACGGTGGAATGGATCGACGAGACCGGACGCGCGCTACCCGGCTCGCTGACCCCGGATCGGCGCGGATGGACCGCCACCGAACCGCTCGGCTACGGCCACACCTATACCGCGAAAGCGGTGGCGCACGGGGAAACCGGGGAGATCATCGCGACCACCACGTACCCGACCGTCGCACCGGATCAGCTGGTGGACGTGTCGCTCCGCTCGGCCAATCAGAACGAGCTCGCCGAAAACGACACGTACGGAGTGGGTTTCGTGCTCGTCGCGCACTTCGATCAGGCGATCGACAAGGCGGCCGCCGAGAACTGCCTGCGAGTGGTCACCGAACCCGCCACCACCGGCTCCTGGTTCTGGCTCGACGACCGCAACGCGCACTGGCGGCCCGAGCACTACCACGCGCCAGGAACGCGGATCACGGTGTCGGCCAACCTGTTCGGCATCGAACTCGGGGACGGCGTCTACGGCGCGCGGGATCAACGCGTCAGCGTGACCATCGGCGCGGCGCACGTCGCCATCGCCGACGACGACACCAAACAGATTCAGGTCTTCGACAATGGAAACCTGGTGCGCACCATGCCGACTTCCATGGGCCGGGGCGGCACCGCCGTGATCGGCGGTCGCCTGCTGTCCTTCTGGACGCGTCCCGGCGTCTACACCGTCCTCGACCGCAAGGATCCGGTGATCATGGACTCCGCCACCTACGGTCTGCCCACCAACTCCCGGATGGGCTACCGCACCAGCATCAATCACGCCGTCCGCATCTCCCACGACGGCATCTACGTCCATGAACTCGCCGAATCGGTGTGGGCGCAAGGCAATACCGATATCTCGCACGGCTGCCTGAACATCTCCCCCGCCGACGCCGCCTGGTTCTACGACTTCGTCGTCTCCGGCGATGTCGTGGAGGTCCGCAATACCGGCGGCGACCCCCTCGACATCTGGCAGAACGGCGACTGGAGCATCCCCTGGGCCGACTGGCGGCACGGCAGCGCCCGGAGCTGATCACCGAACCCCGCGGCGGCCGTGGGGAATCGGCCTACAGCAGCGTGTGCGCGGCGATGCGCGCCAGGCAGCGTTCGACGACGTCGGCGGCGGAACCCGGTTCGTCGGAGGCCGCCCACCGTTCGGTGCCCAGGCGGACGGCGGTATTGGCCATGGCGGCGGTGAGCACCACGTCGAGGTCGTCGGGCGCGCGACCGGTGCGGGCAGCGAGGAGGGGCACGAGCCGAGCCTCGGTGTCCTGCTGAATGCGCAGCCAGGTGGCGCGCAGCGCCGGCAGCTGGGTGACGGCCCGGACCAGCGGGCGCAGGTCGGCCTCGGCGATGCCCTCGGCGGCCGCGGTGCGACTCGTGGCGGTCCGGTAGGAGCGGGCCAGGGCCTCGCACAGCGGCACCTCGGGCGGACAGGCGGCCAGCTCGTCGGCCCACGCCTGGGTGCCGAGCGCCAGCAGCGGGGCCAGCACGTCTTCCTTGCCGGCGAAATAGCGGTAGAAGGTGCGCAGGCCCATGCCCGCGGCGGCGGCGATGTCCTCGACAGTGGTTGCGGTGTAACCGTTTTCGATGAACAGCCGAGCGGCGGCCAGCGCGACTTCGCGGCGGGTGGCCGCGCGGCGGGCCTCGGTGAGCGCGGGGCGGCCGGTGCGGGGCCTGTCGCTGGCGGCGCTGGTCATGGACGCACTCTAGCCAAGGCCGAAACTATTCATGGCGCGGAGTGCCATTTACGGCATATCGTGTCAGTAAATAGTTCCACCGATCAGGAAGTGATCCATGAACCGTCTCGAGCAACGCCGCATTCTGGTCACCGGCGCCGGATCCGGCATCGGCCAGGCCACCGTTCTGCGCCTGCTGTCGGAGGGCGCGGTCGTCGCCGGCGCGGACGTGAACGCCGAAGGGCTGGAACTGACCCGCAAGCGGGCCGCCGAGGCGGGCGCCGACTCCCGGCTGACCGTCCTCGAGATGAACATCGGCGTCGAAGCCGACGTGGTCGCCGGGGTACGCGACGCCATCGCGGCCCTCGGCGGGCTGGACGCGGTGGTGAACGCGGCTGGCATCCTGCGGGCGGCGCACACCCACGAAACGTCGCTGGAGCTGTGGAATCAGATCATCAATGTCAACCTCACCGGCACCTTCCTGGTGATCCGGGAGGCGCTGCCCGCGCTGCTGGCCAATCCGCGCAGCACGGTGGTCAACTTCAGTTCCACCTCCGCGAATTTCGCTCACCCCTACATGGCGGCGTACTCGGCGAGCAAGGGCGGCATCCAGACACTGACCCATGTCCTGGCCCTGGAATACGGCAAACAGGGCCTGCGCGCGGTGAGCGTCGCCCCCGGCGGAATCAAATCGGGCATTACCGACGCCACGCCCGGCTATCTGCCCCAGGACGCCGACTGGTCGCTGTTCGGGCGGCTGATCGCCGTGCTGCCGCAGGACAATCCGGCCGAACTGGCCGGCCCGGAGAACGTGGCGGGCGTGATCGCCATGCTGGTCTCCGACGACGGGCGCTTCATCAGCGGCACCGAGATCCGCATCGACGGCGCGGCGCACACGTAGCGGCCGGCACCCCGAAACCGCGGGCCCCGACCGGGATTCGGCCGGGGCCCGCGCATCGACTCGGTGGCTAGTTCGCGCCCACCAGTTCGGTGCCGCGCAGAATGCTGCCCGCGGTGCCCGCCGGCCATTCCAGCGCCGCGTCGAGCTTGGCCAGCACTTCCTCGGCGGGCGAGTCCATCAGGCAGCGTTCGATCTGGCTGAGCATGCCGGTGGACGGGCCGCCGTTCTTGGCCACATCGGCTTGGGTCCAACCGTTTTCCCGCCGCCGCGCCTTGACGCGATCGGCGAGCGCCTGCAGATCCGGTGCATCACCGGAGGCCACCGGTTCCGGCTGCGCCGCCGGCGCCGGCTTCGGCTCCGCCTTGGCCGCCCGCGGAGCGACCGCCGTCGGCTCCTTCGATTCCGAGACCTGCTTGTCGGCCCGCTTCTCCTTGCCGGACGTCAGCAGGCCCTGCGTGATGAGCCGCGACCGCTTGCGCCGGCCCATCTTCCCCATTTTCGCCATCCACCGCTCCTCGATACGCGATCGAACCTTCGCTGAAACCTCGGCAAGGTTGCCACAGGTTCACGAAAAACCGCGATCATCCCGTGGCGTCGGCGCGCCACGACATGAGAAACAGCGACAATTCGCCCGATTAGTTCGATTGCTACCCAATTGCTCTCGAACTAGGCGGGCGTGGCCGCGAGCCGGTCTCGCCGCGACCGGTATTCGCCACGCCAGCGCAGGAAGCCCACGGTCACCAGCACGAAGAAGACGCCGTACACCGCGCCGGAGGCATAGAGCCCGGATTTCACCGCCAGCGGCACCCCGACCAGATCGACCAGCATCCAGATGATCCAGAAGTCGGTGAGCGCGCGACTCTGGGCGAAGGTCGCGATGGCGCTGCCGACGAAGACATAGGCATTAGCCCACGGCGACCACGCGATGTGCAGCCACGACAGGTGCGCGAACGCCTCGGCCACCACCGCCGTGCCCAGCACCAGCACCGCCAGCAGGATCAGCCGTTCGCGCCGGGAAGCCGGTCGCACCAGCAGATCCCGATGGCCGCCGGTGCCGCGCCGCCACGCCATCCAGCCGTATCCGGCCAGCCCGATGAACAGCAGCTGTTTGAGCGCGTTGCCCGGCACGTGCGCGTGCACCGACGCGGCCAGCAGCAAGATCGCGCCAGCCAGCTGCACCGGCCAGGTCCATACGGTCTTGCGCATGGCCAGCCACACCACCGCCAGCGACAGCAGATTGCCGAGGGCGTCGGTCCAGAGGATGTGCTCCCCGAGCAGGTCGAAAGCCGCGTTCACGCCAACTACCGTGCCACATCCGGGGTTTGCCGCCGCACCCGTGCCGTTACTGCCGCGATCATGAGGGTATGCCGCCGTCAGGAGGTGACTGCCATGACGAATCCCGAGTTCTCGGTGCCGCCGGTGCAACCCCCGGACCCCGTCCCCACCCCGCCGGTACCCAACCCCGCGCCCCCGCTGCCCGATCCCCCGCAGCCGTATCCCGAACCGCCGGGACCGATTCCGACCCCGGACCCGGGCGGCCCGACCCCGACACCGCAACCGCCGCACCCGTATCCGCCGGAGCCGCGACCGTACCCGGAGGTGCCGGGCCCGGCGACCGATCCCAGCCCGGGCTGGCCCGCCGCCTAGGGCCACGAACACCCCGGTGGCCGAGCGGTTTCCACAGAGAACGATGCCGCCACCGGACAGCAGCAACACGTCGCCGAGGCGATCGTCGCCGCGCGATCGCGCGCATCGTGCGCGATCCGATGACGCGAAATGCACCGCGGCCAGTGATTCGTGGAGGATTTCCGCGCGTCTGCGGCGAGCGGGTGACCTGCGCCGATGCGCTGGGTACGTTGGCGATCATGCGTACCGACAATGATTCCTGGGACATCAAGACCGGAGTGGGCTCGACCGCGCTGTTCGTCGCGGCGGCCCGGGCGCTGGGCGGGCGCGATCCCGACGCGCCGGCGCGCGACCCGTTCGCGGAGCATTTCGTGCGCGCGGCGGGCCCGGAGTGGGTCGATCTGCTCGAGGGTCGCACGCCCGAACATCCGCTGCTGACGCCGGATTTCGGCGCGCAGTTCCAGCAGCATCAGATCGGGCGGACCCGCTATTTCGACGATTTCCTGGCGTCGGCCACGGCCGCGGGCATCCGGCAGATCGTCATTCTGGCCGCGGGACTCGACGCCCGCGCGTACCGGCTGGCGTGGCCGGACGGCACCGACATCTACGAGCTGGATCGGCCGCAGGTCCTGGCGTTCAAACGCGAGACCCTCGCCGCGGCCGGGTTCACGCCGGGAGCCCGCCGCCACGAGGTGGCGGTGGATCTGCGCGAGGACTGGCCGAAAGCCTTGCGCGAGAGCGGTTTCGATCCGTCGGCGCCGACCGCGTGGCTGGTCGAGGGCCTGCTGATCTACCTGACCCCGGCCGCGCAGGACGATCTGTTCACCGCGATCGCCGCGCTGAGCGCACCGGGCAGCCGGGTGGCCGTCGAGCAGATGGATCCGCTGCCCGCCGAGGCGGTCGCCGCCATGTCCGAGGGCGACGACGCGGGTTCGGAGTGGGTGAACATGATCTACAACGAGCCGCGCACCGACACCACCGCCTGGTTCGGCGCCCACGGCTGGACCGGTGAGCGGGTCGCGCTGACCGACTATCTGGTGCGACTGGGCCGAACCCCGGTCGGTGCGGGTCCGCGCCAGCAATCGCTGATCAGTCTGGTCACGGTGGCGCGCACCGCAACCGGATCGTGACGGCAACTCTCCCGCTACTTATAGGCGGTTGCCTATGCTGGCCCCTATGGCATTCCGCGAGGCAACCGCCGCCCGGACCACCACCCCTTCACACCGGCACACCGCACGCCGACTGGCCGCCGAGTTGCTGCTGTATCCCCGCGCCCTGCAACTCGGTCTGCGCTACGTCCGCTCCGCACGACGGCGAACCCTGCCCGGTTGACGCTCAGCGGGCCAGCGGACTGTAGAAGACCAGGCCGTTGCCCTTGTTGTCGTACACCACGGCACGGCGTTCGTGCGCGTCGTCGTACGGCCCGGTGACGATGCCGCCGCCGCTGGCCTCGACGGCCTTGGCCGCGGCGTCCACATCCGCGGTCTTGATGCCGACCACGACCTGCCCGTGGATCGGATGGTCGACGGCGGTGGCCAGCGCGAGGGTGATCGGGCCGCCGTCGAGTGCCGCGAAATGGGTGCCGTCGCGGAATTTGACCGGCATGCCCAGGGTCTCGCTGTAGAACCGGATGGATTCGTCCAGGTCGTCGGTGGACAGGATGATCATCTTCACTTCGTGGTCGCTCAAGGCAGCCTCCCGTGTCCGGATCGTCGGATTTCGAGTCCGAGTATGACGGCGATGTGGTTCGGGAACGCGGTGCAGTGCAGTCCGGCGGTTTGGATCTGGAAGCAGCGCACCCGCCCGGTCGCCGGGTCGCGCAAGCGCTGCACGCGCGCCGAGGGCGGGAAGTCCACGCCGTCCTCGGACCAGATGCGGCGGAAGTCGGCGAATCCGCTCAGCTCGTCCACCAGCGCGGTGAGGGCGGGATCCGCCGCATTGCGGCCGTAGGTGGCGCGCAGCCATCGAATGTATTTGCGCGCCTCGGTATCCCAGTCCACCTGATGCTGCCGGGCCAGGGCATTGCCGAACATCCAGCGGAACAGGTTGGCGTCCTGGCGAATGCCCGGCAGGGCCGCGTCCCATTCGGCGTTGGCCTCCAGCACATTTCCGCATTGATCGACATAGGCGGCCAGGTGCGGGCGGAACAGGTGCAGGGCGTGCCGCTGCTCGCCGGTGATGGCGGCGCGCAGATTCGGCACGGTCGGCTCACCCGGCAGCGACAGTCCCGCGAGGTCGAAGACGTGCCGCCGCTCGGCGGCCGAGATGGCCCGGATGCGGTCGAGGCAGCGCAGCAGCGCCTCGACCACGGGACGGGCGGGCCGGTCGCGGTCGCCCTTCTCCAGATGGGTGACATAGCTGGCGCTCACGCCGGCGGTGTAGGCCAGCTGTTCGCGGGAGACGCCGCGATCGTCGCGCAGCCGCCGCAGGGCGCGGCCGAAGGTCGGAATCTCGACTCGCGCGGTGTCTCGCGCAGTGGTGGTTCGGTGTGTCATGCCGGCGGCTCCCTTCGGTTGCCGTCCGAAAGGTCCAGAACTAGCAACCAATTGGCAATGCTGCCACAGGAGGGCGGGTGCGCCGGGAATCGACACTCGCGCCTACCGCTGGCGCGTGCGGAAGGTCAGCGCCACCACGAACGCCAGCGCCGCGATGCCCGCCGCCACCGCGAACGCGACCGTCATCCCGCCGACCAGGGCGTGCTGGGCGGTGCCACCCGCGTCCCGCGCCGCCGTGCCGAACACGGTAACCAGAATCGCCAGACCCAGCGAGGCCCCGGTCTGCTGCAGGGTCTGCAGCGCGCCGCCGGCCGCGCCCGCCTCGTGCGGTTCGACATTCGACATGATGATCACGTTCAGCGGCGAGACCGACAGCCCGATCCCGCAACCCAGCAGCAGCATGGCCGCGAACAGGACCGGGAAGTAGCCGCTGTGCGCGGTCAGCGTGGTGAGCAGGATCAGTCCGGCCGTCATCGCCACCGCGCCGGTCATGGTCACCGGTTGGGGGCCGAAGCGCGGCAGCAGCCGCGGGATCAGCCGGATCATGGTGAACATCAGCACGGCGGTCGGCAGGAAGGCGAAACCCGTTGCCAGCGCGCTCAATCCGAGCACGTCCTGCAGGAACTGGGTCAGGAAGAAGAACATCGACATGCCGGCCATCGGCACCAGGAAGATATTGGTGTAGGCGGCGGCGCGATTGCGGTCGGTGAACAGCCGCAGCGGCAGCAGCGGTTGGGCGGTACGGGATTCGATGACCAGGAACGCGGCCAGCAGACCCGCACCGATCGCCAGGGTGATATCGGTGACCGGGTCGCCCCAGCCGTGCGAGGCGGCGCTGATGAAGCCGTAGGCCAGCGTGGCCACGCCGGTGGTGGCGGTGACGGCGCCGGGCAGGTCCAGATGCGCTGGTTCCCGTTGCGCGGCAGGCAGATTCAGCACCGCCAGCACCACGACCACCAGGCCGAACGGCACGTTGATGAACAGCACCGAGCGCCAGCTCAGCCATTCGGTCAGCAGGCCGCCGACGATCAGGCCGATGGCGAAGCCCGCGCTCGACATGCCGGAGAACCAGGCCAGCACCCGCATCCGGGCCTTGGGGTCGGGGAACGAGGTGGTCAGCAGGGCAAGGGTATTGGGGGCGGCCATGGCGCCGCCGATGCCCTGAACCACCCGCGCGGCCAGCAGCCAGCCGGCGGTCGGGGCCAAGCCCCCGGCCAGCGAGGCGGCGGTGAACAGGGCGGCGCCGGCGATGAACAGCGCGCGGCGGCCGAACAGGTCGCCGGCGCGGCCGCCGAGCAGCAGCAGGCCGCCGAAGACGACGCTGTAGGAGTTCATCACCCACGACAATCCGGTCGGGCTGAAGTGCAGGTCGGTCTGGATGCGCGGCAGCGCCACGTTCATCACGGTGATATCGAGGACGATCATCAATTGGCAGGTCAGCAGGGTGGCCAGCACGATGCCGGACCGAAGCCGACGCGCCGGGGCGCGGGTGTCGGCGACGGCGACGGCGGTGCTCGAGGCAGCGTCATGCAGGGACGGTGAGGTCGACAAGGGGATGCTCCGATGGATGGAATCAAACGGAGGTAGCCTCCGTTTCCTATGGAGCTATCATATGGAGGGTTCCTCCGATTACGCAAGCCTATCCGGAGGGTCCATCCGTTTTCTAGTGGAGGGTTCGTGGAAGCACCGTCGACCGGAAAGCCGATGCGCGCCGACGCGCGCCGGAACTACGAGCGGATCGTGTCCACCGCCCAGCAGGCGTTCACCGAACTCGGGCCCGACGCGGCGCTCGAGGAGATCGCGCGCCGCGCGGGCGTCGGAATCGGCACGCTGTACCGGCATTTCCCGAGTCGTGAGGTCCTCATCGAGGCCGTCTACCGGTCCAATATCGAGGCGCTCAGCGCCCGTGCCGGCGTCCTGCTCGAAACCCATTCCCCCGAAACGGCTTTCGAGTATTGGCTGCGCGAGCACGTGGCCTGGGTGCGTCTGAACCGGGTGCTCGCCACCACCCTCAAGGCCGGCATGGATCGCAATACGCCGACCTTTCAGCTGTGCCGCACCGTCATCACCGCGGCGGCGGCGCAACTGCTCGACGCCGCCCGCGCCGTGGACGCCATCCGCCCCGATATCGAAGCCGCCGATCTGTTGCGCCTGGCCCACGGCATCGGCATCGCCTGCGAATCCACCACCCCGGAGGCGACCGAGCGCATGGTCGCGGTCACCATCGCCGGACTCCGCAGCCGCGACTGACCCGGTTCACCGGTTGTAGGGCTGTTCCTGCACCCAGCTGAATCCGCGCTCCAGCAACGGGAATGCCTGGGGATCGAGTTTCTTGAAGTAGGCGTGGATGCGGTGCCCGGCATAGTCGTCGGCGTCGATGACCAGCAGACCGGGACCCGGCCACCAGTAGGTGAGGCGGACACGGACGGGGGTTTCGGCGTAGGTGCCCAGCGCGATGCGGTGGTGCAGGTCGATGAGGTGGCGCGCCGGATCGATGCTGCCACCGTAGATCTCGAAGGAATCGTCCATGTGCTGGATGGTGAGCACCACCGGATCCGTGACATGGAAGGGGCGGTCGACCACGACTCGCCGCCAACGCAATTCGTCGGTGAGCAGGGGATCGCGGGCGTAGCCCTCCGAGGAGAAATGGTCGATCTCGTAGATCCCGTACAACTCCGGGGCCGGGTGCTGCCACTGCCGCCAGTTCTGCACGCCGGTCACCGCGAGCAGGAGCAGACCCGTCACCAACTGGGCGACCAGAGCGATCCGGTTGGCGCGCGCGGAGGTGAACAGGGGCGCCGGGCGGCGGGCGGGCGCGACGCGGTCGGAGCACAGCACTGTGAACAGCCGGCGCGCGTGCGGCGCCAGCAGAAACAGGCTCAGCAGCAGGAACTGTGACGAGACCGTCTTCAACCGGATGTCGTAGGTCATGTTCAGCAGGAAGACCTGTGTCATGTCCACCGCGCACAGCAGCGCGCCCGCCGTCGCGGTGCGCGGGATCACCAATAGCACCCCGGCCAGCAATTCCGCTACGCCCAAGGCGATCTCGTAGGGTTGCGACACACTGACCTGCGACCACAGCACGCCCTCGGGGCTGAAGTTCCCGTACGGCTCGACCAGCCGGTTCAAGACGAACGGCATCTGCGTCGGGATCGCCTTCGCCATGCCGAAATAGAACATGGCGATGGCCAGCACGAACCGGAAGCCGACCTGGGTCCAGGCGAACAGTCGCGGATAGCAGGGCCTGCGGCGATCGAGCAGTGACCAGATCACCGTCGCGATCAGAGCGATCACGAGCACGAGAAACAGTGCGGTCCATTGGAATCCGCTGTCGCTGCCGACCTGGGTGCTGGTCACGCGCAATCCCAGGAGGTGGGTGGCGGTCCATTGGATGGGTGGGCGAGCCAGGCCCAGCATCCTGTGCACCGAGGCCCAGCCCGTGTCGATGCCCAGTCCGGCCAGCAGGATCGGCGTCAGGCCGATCACACCGACGAGTCCGAACAGACCGAAATAGCTCGTTGCGAAACGGAAACCGATCCGGGTCGCCACGTGCCAGCGCTCGTCCGGTCCACTCGGCGTCGAATCCGGCACCGGCTCATCCGGGTTCGATGCCGCGGATTTCGGCTCCGCCACCGTCGTCTCGGTCACTACACCCTCCCCTCACCGTGCGCCGACAGTACGCAGGGCCGCTTAAGACGGACCGGGTGGTTCGCTGAAGAGACCGATCACTCCCCCGCCGCTGCCGACCCGTCGTGGATGCGGGCGGCGTAGGCGGCCCGAGCACTGTGGTCGTAGTCGAGGAAGACGGTGTCGACATCGAGCA
The DNA here is from genome assembly GCF_003626895.1 of Nocardia yunnanensis. Lineage (GTDB taxonomy): Bacteria > Actinomycetota > Actinomycetes > Mycobacteriales > Mycobacteriaceae > Nocardia > Nocardia yunnanensis. The sequence goes on from NZ_CP032568.1 coordinate 5,588,340, forward strand.
GGTGATAGAGGGCGCGGGTGAGACGGTCCGGATACAGGGCGGCCAAACGCATGCTGACGCCGAGGGAGCGGGGCACGGTGCGGCGCGGGGACGGGCGTTCGATCATGGCGATCACGCCGGCGGCCACCTCGTCGGGTTCCAGGGCGCGCTGGCCCTTGGGGGTCCGGGTGCCGGAGATCAACTCGGTATTGGTGAACGACGGGAGCATGGCGCCGACCTGAATGCCTCGATCACGCACCTCCAGGCGGGTGGCATCGGTGAACGCGAGCACGGCTGCCTTGCTGGCGTTGTAGAGCGCCATGCCGGGCGCGGGTGTCACGCCGGCGATGGAGGCGATATTGATGATCTGGCCGTGGCCGCGCGGGATCATCCGCAGCAGTGCGATTTTGGTGCCCAGCATGACACCGTGCAGATTGACGTCGATACAGCGCGTCGCCTCCGTGTCACCGACGGTTTCGACCCGCCCGAGCGGCATGATGCCGGCATTGTTGACCAGCACATCGACGGGCCCGACCAGGTCCTCGGCCGCGTCGAGGAAGCCCGCGAACGAACCGCGATCGGTCACGTCCAAGGGCAGCGCGGCAATGCCGAGGTCCGCCCCGGCCTTCTCGGCCGCCACCGGATCCAGATCCCCGATCACCACCCGCGCACCACGATCCCGGGCCGCCCGCGCCGTGGCCAGCCCAATTCCCCGGGCCCCGCCGGTGATCGCCACCGCCTTGCCCGCAACCTGTTGCCGCCGAATCGTTTTCATGAAAAACCTCCCGCGCCGCCCGGCGTCCTGCCGGGCCACCTCCCCTCGACGATCCCACTCCGGTACGACGGCCACATCCGATTCGGGAAGGTCGGTACGATTCCGGCTCTTCGCTTCCTGGGCGCGGGTGATGTCGTCGTTGAAGCGCGGGATGGGTACTCGCCGCGCCCTCACTCCTCGTCGAATCGCATTTCGACAACTAATGCGCGCGCGAGCGTGCGAAAAGGGCCGGTTCCATCGGGTGAAACCGGATCGACCATTGACAGCGGTGGCCACTAGGCGCAGGCTCTTGTGTTGGCTCGACAATTGCTGAGCGGATTCGGTTGTCGGCGATCGCCGCACCGCGGCGGCGCGACAGCGCTGGAAGATTCGACGGACGCGATGTCATCGCGCGTCCTATCTCGCAGTTCGGACATGGACCTACCGATGCGGAGGCTGGAATGTCTGGCAAGCACGGCCGAAAACCCGGCCAGATGGCCGACAAGGTCAAGCAGGGCATGAAAGACCAAGGTCAGCGGATGGAAAACGACATGGACCGAATGGCCGATGAGGCCAGGCGCGATAGGGACCGGCTCGGCGCCGGGATGAAGAAGGACGCCCAGCAGGGTCGAGCGGACATGAAGGAGATGAGCAAGGACGCGAAGCGGAAACTCCAGCATCACTGATCGGAGGCCCACGCGGACCACAATGGCCGGTCCATCCACGGATGGACCGGCCATTTCCGCGTTTTCGGGCCGCGGTCAGAGATAAGCGGGCGACGCGGAATTCCGCCACGCCGGCGCGAAGCCTATCGGCGGCGTATCCCGATAGGAGACTCTTCTGCTCAACTGCCGTTCGGCGATTCTCTCCACCAGCAGCGGGATGAATTCCCGGACTCGATGACCGTCGAATTCGCGGTGAATCCCGCGGACTTCCTCGTCGACGCTCTGCGCCGTGAGGTGGGGGAATTTGTCGGTCAGCCGTATGACGAGCTCGCTGATCTGTTGCTCCTCGTCGGATGCCGTCATGTGTGGTCTCGCCTCCATACGCGAACAGGTGACGCCGATATCCGACCCCTCGGCGGATTCCCGGCGGAATGGACAACGGTCCGGGATCATCTGGACTCCCGGACCGCGCCCCACAAGTGTCATGTCACACGCGGAGAATTTCTGCACCGGAAGCGCTTTCTGGCACGCCAGGTCGGATCGCAGGCACGGGAAGTCCTCGACAACGACATTTGCAAGCGACGAATGAAATTGCACCTGCAACAGCACCATTCGGCTCGGCCGTCCAGGTCGCGTGCGCACCCGGCGGCGAGCCGCTCACTTCGGACGGAATCGACTCCACACGGCGGCCACTAGGCGATAGTTGGTGGCGGCGAAGGAGTTGAGATGGCAGAGATCGTATCCGTCAGCGGCGGCAAGGTTCGGGGAACGAGCGACCGCGGAGTTACCCGCTTCCTCGGAATCCCGTACGCGGCAGCGCCGGTCGGGCCGGCGCGATTCGAGGCGCCGCGGCCGGTCGCCGAATGGTCCGGGGTGCGCGACGCGCTGGAGTTCGGGCCCACCTGCGTGCAGTCGCCGTATCCGCCGCCGATCCACGCGCTGCTGGGCAGTGACGGCATTCCCGGCGACGACTACCTCAATGTCAATGTGTGGACGCCCGAGCAGGGCGGTTCCGGGCTGCCGGTGCTGGTGTGGATTCACGGCGGCGCGTTCGTGCGCGGATCGAACGCGCGCGCCATCTACGACGGCAGCTCCTTCGCGCGCGATGGCGTGGTGATGGTGTCGATCAACTACCGGCTCGGGGTGTCCGGGTTCGCGGCCGTCCCGGGTTCGGCATCGAATCGCGGGCTGCGCGACCAGATCTTCGCGTTGGAGTGGGTGCAGGAGAACATCACGGCCTTCGGCGGCGATCCCGGCAATGTCACCGTCTTCGGGGAGTCGGCCGGGGGAATGAGCGTGGTGGCGCTGCTGGCGTCGCCGCGAGCGCGCGGGTTGTTCCGGCGCGCGATCGCGCAGAGCGCCAACGGTTCCGGGGTCGCCACGGCCGAGGACGCCGGCAAGGTGGCGGGGCAGCTGGCGCAGGTGCTCGGCATCGAGCCGACCGTCGCGGCGTTCGGCGCGCTCGGGCCGGAGGCGCTGCGCACGGCGCAGGACGCGGTGGCGTTGGCGCTCATGACCGACCCGGATCCCGCCCGCTGGGGCGCCTCGATCATCACCAACGGGCTGGGCATCATGAGCTTCTTCCCGGTGATCGACGGCGATATCGTGCCCGAGCGCCCGACCGATGTCCTTGTGACTCAACCGGATCTGACCGTTCCGCTGCTCACCGGCTGGACGGCGGAGGAGTTCCGTTTCTTCACCTTCCCGGTCGGTCTGGCGGCCGCGATCACCGAGCACACCCTGCCGCAGTTCCTCGGCCGGTACGGTGTGGGTCCTGCCGTCGCGGACTGCTATGCCGCGCACCGTCCGGGCGCCACCCCCGCGGACGTGTTCGCGGCCGTCGTCACCGATCTGGTCTTCCGCGACGACGTCATGCGTATCGCCGAGGCCACCGCGACCGCCGGGAATCCGGCGTTCGTCTACGAATTCGCCTGGCGTACACCGGTGCCCGATCTCGGCGCCTGCCATGTGATGGAGATTCCCTTCGTCTTCGACCGGCTCGACGCCGCGCCGGCGCTCACCGGTCCCACCCCGCCGCAGCCGCTCGCCGACGAGGTTCATCGCGCGTGGGTGCGGTTCGCGACGCAGGGCGATCCCGGCTGGTCGCGCTTCGATCCCGCGACTCGCACCGTCCATGTCTTCGACGCGCCGCACTCGCATGACGTCGCCGATCCGCGCGCGGACGAATTGCGGGCCCTGCGCCGGGCGCGGCTCGGCACACCGGTGTCGTGAGAATGGGGCGCGATCCGATCCGGGGCCGCGTACCTCAGTAGTGCCGGCGTCTGCTTTGGGCGAATTGGCCGGGCGTTTGGCCTTTCCAGTCGCGGAAGGCCGTCGCGAAGGCGGAGACGCTGGTGTAGCCGAGGCGGGCGGCGACCGCGTCGACGGTGTAGCCGGTGGCCAGCAGTTCCTCGGCGAGCAGCACGGTGGTCTCGCCGGACAGCTCGCGAAAGCTGGTGCCCTCCTGGGCGAGTCGGCGGCGCAGCGTGCGCACGCTCATGTGCAGGTCGGCGGCGACGGTCGCCTGATCGACGCCGCGGTCGCGGCGCAGCAGCAGCGCCCGGACCCGGCCGGCCAGGCCGATGCGGGCGCGGCGGCGCTCGACGATGTCCGCGCACTGCCGCTCGTATTGTCTGCGCAGGATCGAATTCGCCTGCGGCATCGGGCGTTGCAGGTCGGCGGCGTCGAGGAACAGGGTGCTGGCCGGGCGGTCGAAGTCGATGGCCGCGATGCCCAATAGCACCCCGACCGCCTCGTAGACCGACGCGTAGGGCAGCGCCACCTCCAACCGGTGCACCAGCACATCCCAGTTCAGCAGTTCGCGTTGCACGGTGCGCAGCACGGCCAGGTCGTGTTCGAGGGCGAAGCGGCGCAGGCGTTCCGGCAGCGCGCCGGGCTCGAGGCCGACCAGCACCCGATCGCCCGCGTCGGCGATGTCGACGCGGCAGTACGCGAACGACAGTTCGGCGTAGCGGGCCCACAGTTCGGCCATCTCGCGCACGGTGGCGCAACTGCCGAGGGCGATGCCGAGGGGTCCGAGCATCGGCAGATGCACCGAAAACCCTGCCAGCAGACCCATTCCCGGCTCGTCGCCGGTGGTATCGAGGATATTCTCGATGATCCGGAACTCCTGGCCGACCTCGATCTCGCGATCCGTGTCCTCCAGATCGGCCGCGGTCAGCCCCGTCTCGGCCAGGGCCGCGGCAACGGTCATCGACCGGCTAACGGCGAAGTCGACCAGCGTCGCGGCGCTGTGTATCGAACGGACACACCAGGAGTCGTCGAGCATGCGGGAAATGATGGCGCATCTGCGCGCCACTGCACCCTGATTCGGCAAGTTTTCAGCTAACACACAGCGGAGCCGGGCGTGTCGGCCCGTGCGTCGCTACGCACGACCGCGTGGGTGGCCGAATTCCGCACCAGGATGGCCGCGGCCGATCCAGGGCGTCGGCCCGGACACGACATAGCCTGATTCGCGTTGGTCGCTTGCCCTGGCGGCCACGACGACTCCGGCCTGCAACCGGGGTCGAGCTGTACGGCAGTCCCCCTCGGCGGGCGTGGTACCCGATCAGCATCCTGCCCCGCCCGCCGAGGGTCCCGGTCACAGCCCGGCCGCCGCGGCCATCAGCCGCGCACGGGAGCGATCCTGCGAGTCGGCCTGCGTGGCAAGGCAATCCATGGCTCGCCGGTAGAGATCGAGTTCGGCGGGCCGATTCAGGTAGGCCGTCCCGTTGAGCTGGTGCAGGTACACGATGTCGGGCAGGGCGCGTCCGGCGAATCGCAGCAGCGTGAACGACGTACCGACCGGTGTGTGGCCGCTGGCGCCGAAGGGCAGGACCTGAATGACCACATTCGGCCAACTCGACATCTCCACCAGATGCTCGAGTTGCGCGCGCAGCACCTGAGCGCCGCCGACCGGCCGCCGCAACACCGCTTCGTCCAGGACCGCCCACACCGTGGGACCGCCCCGGGGCGCCAGAATGTCGCGACATCTACGGTGCAGCTCGACCCGACGCAGCCGCTCCGACCGCGTCCAATACCCGAGCGTGACAACCGCGCGCGCATAATCCTCGGTCTGCAACAGTTCCGGGATCAGCAGGCATTCGAAGGCGCGAATCAACGTGGCCGTGGCCTCCGGCAAACACCCGACCCTGCTCGAATCCACTTCTCCGCGAGCGGCTTTCCACAACCGATGCCAGGCCCCGAGATCGGACAACCGACGCGGAACCTCCGCCGCCCCGCCCGCCGCCTCGATCAACGTCAACAACACCGGCACCAGCGACTCGAACCGCGCCGGCACATTCCGCCCCGCCCGCCAATCACTGATCCGCTGCACCGCGACTCCCCCCGCGGCCCCCCGAGCCCGAGTCCCGCGAATCCGAGCCCCCGCCGCCCCCGCCACCCGCTCCAACGTCGGATTGCCCGCAGCCGCCCACAATTCGGCGAGCCGCGCCACGAATAGACCGCGCGCCCCGGTCTCACCGTCGCCAAAATTCCTCCCCATCATGAAATCCTAGGCGCGCTGCACTTACAGATGCAAGAACACTCCCCCAATGACCTTGCCCCTCACCACGATTGCCCCCACACCCTCGCCGCGTCTTGCAGGATTTCAAAGCGAAAGACTCGGTCCCGGACCACGCACTTCACCCAAAGTAGTTGAAACACAGGATTTTCCATATTGAGCGTGCGAATATATCCGCCACTCTTCACGTATCGCGAGGTCCTGATGCACAAGCCCAGATTCTTTCTGTCTGCGCTGGTTTTGATCCCGTTCGCCATCGCCGGCCATGCCGCGGCGAGCCCGCTCGTTCATCCCCTGCGCGAGAACACGAACATCGGCAGATCACTCGATACGAACCGCGTGATGACACCAGGGCAATATCTGACCACCGACCCGACCGTCAGCCCGGCCTTCGCCGACCTGCAAAGCGACGGAAACCTCTGCGTCTACCGCGGCCCCGGCAACAACCAGGGCTACCTATGGGGCACCGGCCCCCACCCCGGCGCCTCGGGCTTCTACCTCGAACTCAACCGCCCCGGTTTGGGCCACGCCAATCCGAACCTACAGGTGATCGGTTTCCCCGCCAGCGGATACAACACCTGCTACTGGTCGAGCGACGGCAACCGCAACCTGGGCGGATAGCGCAATGCCCGAACCGAATCCGCGGACTCGGTTCGGGCATTGGGCCGTTCTGTGGTTCTAGCTGGGATCGAACCAGCGACCCCTCGCGTGTGAAGCGAGTGCTCTCCCGCTGAGCTATAGAACCTTGCGGTGAGAGAACTTTAGCGTGTGTACCCGGTGGGATGGCAAATCGCGTGGTCGGGCGGCGTGGTGGGGGTGGCACGTACGACTTTGGGGGGAGGGGGATTCGGGGGGTTGCCGGATGGGCGGGGGTGGGGATCGTCTCTAGCGTGGGGGTATGGGTGCTGATGGGATTCGGGTTCGGTGTGGGCTCTTGGTCGCGGTGGTGGCGGTGGCGGTGGCCGGGTGTCGTGGGGGTGGCGCGGCGGAGAGCGGTTCGGCGGACGGCGGCGCGGGGACGGTGGGGCAGGTGGCGGATGGGGGGACGGTGGGGCGGGTGTCGGATGCGGTGGCGGCGGCGGTGCGGTCGGGGATGCCTGGGGCGCAGGTGGTTTTGGATGGGGCGGAGGGGCGGCGGGTGGTGAGCGCGGGGGTGGGGGATTTGGCCGGTGGGGTGCCTTATGCGGAGGGGGCGCATTTCCGGATCGGGAGTGTGACCAAGAGTTTCGTGGCGACGGTGGTGTTGCAGTTGGTGGCCGAGGGGGCGGTGGAGTTGGATGCGCCGATCGCGCGGTATCTGCCGGGGGTGGTGCGGGGGAACGGGAACGACGGGGAGCGGATCAGTGTGCGGCAGTTGTTGCAGCACACCAGCGGGCTGGCGGACTTCGCGCCCGAGGATCCCTCGCGGAAGCTGCCGCAGCAGCTGGATCAGACCGGTGATGGGAAGGCGTACCGGGATCTCGGGGCGGCCGAGGTGGTGGGGATCGCCATGAGCATGCCGCCGCAGTTCGAACCGGGCGCGCGATTCGAGTACACGAACACCAATTATGTGCTGCTGGGCATGCTGATCGAGCGGCTCACCGGGCGGACGCTCGCCGACGCGATCGCCGGCCGCATTCTCGAACCCCTTGCGCTGCACGACACCTACTTCCCCGTGGCCGGGGACACGAGCATCCGGGATCCGCATCCGCTGGGTTATCGCAAGGTCGACGGCAACTGGGTCGACGCCACCGACACCGAGGTGGCGTGGGCGGGCGCGGCCGGTGCGATGATCTCCACCGGCGCGGACCTGAACCGGTTCTTCGCCGCCCTGGTGTCCGGAAAGCTGCTTGCGCCAGCGCAACTCGGCCAGATGGAACAGACGGTGCCGATGGAACCCTCCGGGGAGATGAACTACGGGCTGGGCCTGATCCGGCTGCATCTGCCGTGCGGTCCGGACGGGAAGGACGCGAAGGACGTCTGGGGGCATGCGGGCACCATACCCGGATTCACCACCCTGGCCGTGGCCACGCCGCGCGGGACCGCGGCGACGCTGAGCATCAACACCTCCGAGACCACCGATCAATTCTCCGCGGCGGCGGCCGTCGTCGGCTGCGCGATCGCCTGATCGTGCCGGCCGGCGGCTTCGGCCAGCACCGTGAAATGCCGGACGGTGCCGGACAATCCGGGCAGTTCGACCGGTGTGGTCCAGGTACGGAAGTCGTCGTGGCTGTCGCTGTAGAGGTAGGCGCCATCCTCGTAGGCGTCGAAGAAGATGCGCCAGCCGCCGCCGGGCAGCCGGATCACCGACGGGCCCTCGCGGGGAGCGCCCCAGCCGGCCCAATCATCGGTTCGCAGAAAGGAATACCGGCCGTCGATCGCCTCGGCGACCGCGAGTTCGATGTACTTGGTGGACTCGTTCTTGGTGAACGCGTAGTACTTGCCGCCCGCGAGCACCACGGTGGTGTCGATGTGGCCGTAGGTGACGTCGTCGGCGGGTTCCAGCCCGACCATCGGCGACAGCGGTGTCCACGAACGCAATTCGGCGTCCGTGGCCGTCATGAGGTGCGGGGTGAAACGGTAACCGTCGGACAGCGAGACCAGCACGCTGATCTCCCCGTTGCGGTCGACGAACCATTCCGGAGCCCAGGTGGAGGTCACGCCCGGCACCTTCACCTCGTAGTCGTAGAGGTGCGTCCAGGTGATCCGGTCGTCGCTGCGAGCGAAACCGATGGTGTGGCCCTCCCACCCCGTCGTGTACGTGATGTAGTAGCGGCCGTCGCGATGCCGGATCAGGCTCGGATCCCGCAGCAGCCCGGTCGGCGGCGTGTACGCGGCCCCGGCCACCTCCCGGAAAGTGGTGGCATCGCTGGATTCGTAGACGTGGAGATCGGTTTCGCTGCCATTGGTGAACGCCGTCATGGTGTACCGCAGCGTCGGGGCGGGCGGCGTGGTCGGCGCCGCCGTGGCGCGCCCGAACAGCAACGCCTGCAACGGCACTCCCGCCGCGACCGCCAACAGCGTTCTTCGACTCAGCTCCACCCCTCGGATTATCCGACGAGAGTTCGCCGAAAGGTTGCCGACACGCAGGGCGGACTCACACCCGCGGCGTGGGCCGCACCACCGGCTCCCCTACCAGCTCGCGCGCCATGAGTGTGGCTCCCGCGACCGCGCCCGGCATGAGGAACACCGCGACGAACGGCACCAGAAACGCCAATCCCAGCGGCGCGCCGAAACCCCATGCCAGGCCCTTGCGGGACCGCAGCAACGCCAGCCGCTCCCGCAGGTCGATCGAGCGCCGCTGCAACGCCACCGAGGTCAGTTCGTGGCTGAGGAAGAAACCGGTGACCAGCGCGCCGATCACCGGAATCACCGTCTGCCCCACCACCGGAACGAAACCCAGCGCGAACAGCACAATCCCGCACAGCGCCACCCGCACCAGGATTCGCAGGCTGTCGCGCGCCGAGATCCACAGCTCGGTCCACAGCGATCGCCCGGACTCGGGTGCGGTGCCGTCGGGGGACACCGACCGGTCCACCCGTTCCGAGAGCGTCTCGTAGAAGGGCTGCCCGATCAGCAGCGTCACCGCCGTGAACGCCAGCACCGCACCCAGCATGGCCAGGCAGAACACGACCACGGTCAACAGCCCGCGAAACAGTCCGAGCCACGGGCTCGACCAGCCGTCCGCGAACGGCGTCGCGGCGGTGACCAGGTCGGTTCCCCACCACGCCAACGCCGTCAGCGCCGCGGCATAGAGCACCAGGGTGACCAGTCCCGGCACCAGCCCGAGCCCGTAGTCGCGACGATGCCGCGCCATCCATCGCAGTCCCGCGAGGAGATATCCGAAACCGGCCCCGAAATCACGCACGGCGGAACCTTAGCCGCCCGGCGGCCGCGGCGGGCCCTCAGTGCTCCGGCAGCGGCGGCGAGGGGGTGAACTCCACCGGCAGCGCCGTCACGGCCCGATGGAAAGGCCCTGGCCGCCAGGACAATTCCGTCTCCGCCAACCGGATCTCGGGCAGGGCGTCGAGCAACTGATCCACCGCCTCCTGCGCGATGAGATAGGCGATCGAGCTGGCGGGGCAGGCGTGCGGGCCGACGCCCCACGCCAGATGCGCTCGATTGCCGGTGAATTGCCCGCCGCGGATGGCCGGATCGGTATTGCAGGCCGCGATGCCGATCACCACCGGCTGATGCGCGGGCAGCCAGCAGTCGTCGACGAGTACGTCCCGGGGCGGGAAGCTGAGGCAGAAGTTCGCCATCGGCGGATCGTCGAAGAGCACCTCGTCGAGCGCGTCCCGAGTGGACAGGCTGCCGCCCAGCGCGCTGCCGCGAAACCGGTCGTCGGTCAACAGCAGCCGCAGGGTGTTGACGATCAGGTTCTGCTGCGGTTCGATGCCCGCGCCGTAGAGGGTGGCGAGCTGATGCACCAGCTCGACGTCGGTCAGCCCGGCGGGATGCGCGATCATGCGGGAGGTGACGTCATCGCCGGGCTGGGCGCGCTTGTGCAGCGCCAGCCGCAGCAGCGCGTCGCTGAGCAACTGGTTGCCGCGTTCCGCGCCGACGCCCTCGAAGATCGCGCGAAACCCCTCCGCCGCCTGCGCCGCGATCTCGACCGGACAGCCCAGCAGCTGATTGAGCACCCGGAACGCCAGCGGAAAAGCGTAGTCGCGCACCAGATCCGCCGATCCGGTCGTGCAGAAGCCATTGATCAGCGAGACCGCGACCCGCGCGATCTGGCCCTGCAGGCCGTACTGGTCGATGCCCGTGAGCCCCGCCGTATTGGTCTGCCGATACCGCGCGTGTTCGGCGCCCGCGTTGCGCAACGCGTTGGGACGCCACTGCATCATGGGCAGCACCGGGCAGTCGGCCGGAACCCCCTCCTGCCAGACGCGCGGGTCGGCCGGAAAACGGTCCGGATCGTTGAGAATCCTTACCGCCGTGCGGTATCCGAGCACCAGCGTGGCGGGCACGCCGGGCGCGAGCTCCACCGGGGCCAGGTTGCCGTAGGTCTCGCGCAGTTCGCGGTAGACCCGGTGCGGGTCGGCGGCGAAGGCGGGCGTGTAGAGGGGTACGCGCGCACCGACCGTTCCGATCTCCCGGATCGACGTCCGCGACTCTGGCATCTCACCCATCGACTCACTCCCCCAAGACACTTCACAGGGGCCGAGCACCACACATCCCGGCCGTGCGATCGGTCACGCTACCGGTATTCCGGTCGCCGCGCCGGGCTTCGCGCGGTCGGGGCGTCGGGATGCGCGCTGGACCGCAGCGATCAGAGCGACCGGTCTGCACGCGCACGCGGTCCGGACACGTTGCGCTTCTGTCCGTTTCGTGCACTGCGACGGCAATGACGATGTGCTAGAAAACCATCGTGCACAATGTAGCCGCGATGTCGCTCGCCGCCCTGACCATTTCGGCCGCCGCGGCCGTCGGACCCGCCGCGGCCGTGGCCGAGCCGCCGGCGCCGTGCGGCTCGGCATTGTCCGCTGCCGAGGCGTCCGAGATCGCGCAGCTCTCCGACACCACCACCCTGGGCGGCGCCGACACGCTGGAAAGGCTGCAGGAGGCGGTCGAGCGCAACCATCGGATCACCGAGCTGTACGAGCAGCACGGGGATCGCCGGGGGACGTTCGCCTCCGGCCTCGATACCGTCGAATACGCGGCGGTCATGCCCTTGCAGCGCGATCCGGGCTCGTTCGCCGACGCCGAGTACGCGCATCGGCTCAGCTACGACCTGCTGCGCCGTTATCTCGACAATGTGCACGCCGAGTTCACCACCGGCGCTCCGGAACCGCACTGGGCCAACTATTTCGCCCTCGCCGCGGACTGCGCGGTCTCCCCCGGCCGGGTCGCGCTCGCGGGGTACAACGCGCATTTGATCGTGGATCTGACGCGCGCGGTCGCCGCTTCCGGTTCGACAGCCGCCGATACGGGCGACTACTTCAAGATCGTCGCGAGCATCGGCCAGACCGGCGACCAGATCACCGAGCGCACCGACCGCACCTACAACGCCCACATGGGTCCGCTGTGGCACTTCTATTTCTTCGGCGAGGGTCTCGACCGAGTGCTCGGGCAGGGGGTGGCGACCCGGCCGCTGCTGGTGACCGCCGACCTCGCCGCCAACACCACGATCTTCGCCAACGGCCTGGCGCTCGAGAATCCCGCCCTCACCCCTGCCGTCGAGGCCGACATCGACCTCGAACATCGCACCGCCGAACAGGCCTTCGACATTCTCGCCCGGCTCGACGGCATCTGATCTCCTGGCCCTTGTGCGCATCCGGCGTGGCGAAGTCGGGGTTTCGCGAGGACACTCGGGGCAAAGCCCTCGATTCCAGGAGTACGCGATGGCAGCCAACGGGCCCTTCGGGTTCGATCCGGAAGACTTCGAACGCGCGCTGCGCGAGGCAGGCATCGACGTCCGCGACATGCTCGCCAAGGCCGGCGAATATCTCGACCGCACCAGCGCGAACCCGCTCGGCGCCTTGTTCGGGCAATTCGTCCAGCCGGACCGCGCCCGCGCGAAACCCGAACCCGAGACCACCGGCGAATCCGGCAGCGGGGTCTGGGTCATCTACACCATCGAGGAAACCGGCGGCGCGCGCATCGATCAGGTCTTCCCCAACGAGCTCGAAGCCCTGCGCGCGCACCGCGACAACACCGATGATCGGTGCCGCGTGCGGTTCCTTCCCTACGGCGTCCCCGCCAGCGTTCTCGATGCCGGCTGACCGACCGGCCCACACCTAGGTGGAATCAGCCGACACCTTGGGCGGCGGTCTTCACTCCACGGGCTCCTGCCGCAGGCGACGCGCCGGGCGAATAGTGGGATACACCCCACTCAGCCATTGGAGCACCGATGTCGACCGTGACCCCCGCCGCTTCGGCGCAGACTCGCGCCGCCGTCCGCACCGAGGACGGCGTCACGCTCGAGGTCCAGATCGACGGCCCCCGGCACTCCGAACTGACAGTGGTGCTCCTGCACGGCCATTGCGGACGCGGCGAGTCCTGGGCTCCCGTCCGCGACGCCCTGCGGCGGCAGTACCCCGACGCCCGGATCGTCTGCTACGACCATCGCGGCCACGGCGACTCCGCGCGCGCCGACCGCCGCACCTACACCCTCGAACAGCTCGCGGACGACCTGCGCGCCGTCCTCGACACCGTGTCACCCACGGGACCGGTTGTGCTGGTGGGTCATTCGATGGGCGGCATGACGGTGCTGACCTACGTCGGCCGCAACCCGCACGAGATCGGCGCCCGCATCGTCGGCGTCGGCCTGATCGCGACCGCCGCGGGCAGCCTCGCCGAAGCCGGCCTGGGCCGGTTCCTGCGCCACCCGATCATTTCGGTGTTCCAGACCGCCGTCCACCACGCGCCCGGACTCATGCACTGCGCGAAACTGCTGGCGGGCAAGGCTTTCGCTCCCATCCTCCGCAAAGCCCGCGAAGGCGACGCCACGCTGGCCCCCCGCTGGCTCACCCTCGCCAACGCCATCCACAACCAAACCCCGATCGTCACCATGGCCGCCTTCCTCCAGGCCTTCACCACCTACGACCGCACCGACGCCCTGACCACCCTCTCCCGCATCCCCACCCTGATCCTGTGCGGCACCGCCGACTCCCTCACTCCCCCATCACATTCCATCGCCATGGCCGCCGCGATCGACTACGCCGACCTGATCCTCATCGACAACGCCGGCCACTCGGTAATAGTCGAACAACCCACCCAGGTCACCACCGCCCTCACCCGCCTGCTCACCCGCGCCTCCCACACCGACACCACCAGCCCGCTCGCGATCGCCGCGTAGCCGGCGTTTGTCTCGAACGGCCGTCATTCACCGGTGGCGGCCCCGATGAGGATGTGCCACGGCCAGTCCGGATCGGAGGGCGCATCAGGCAGCTGCGCGAGAAGTGCTGCGGCACTATCGGATACGGGAGCGGTGAGAATTCCCACGGTGCTGTCGATGAGGTTCGTGGTGAACAGTGCGGCGCGCGCGTCATCATCCGGTGCGGTGTGCTCGAAACCGGCCAGTGCGCGCACGGCCCGGACGATCCCGAGAACTTCGTCGCGCTCGTCAACCAGATGCTGACCCTGGACCCGCCCCCGGCCGCCGACGCGACAGCACTCGAGAAGTTCCGCATTGTCGGAATCTGCGGTGCGGCATGCGATTTCGCGCGACTGCCGGACGCGATCCAGAACGCGTGGCGCACCCAGTTCCCCCAACTGGGCTCCTACATGAAGCAGTACGCGGCCCAGACCGCCGCGGCCAAGAGCTGGATCGACTACAACCCACCCGGCTCGCTACTCGGAACGACCGACCAACATGATTACGCCCGGCGCGCATTGGCGCTGGGCAGCGGCACCGGCATGCTCGGCCTGCGGCGAGACGAGGCCAACTACTGGATCACCTTCACCGACGGCGCCGGCGCCCCCTTGACGGCGAACAAGCCCAACACCCTCCACCTCCCACCCGGCGGCATCCCCTCCAAGGCCTTCTGGTCGATCTCGCTGTACGAGGTCCAGGACCGCGGCCAATTCCTCACCCCCACTCCGATAAACCGCTACCAGATCGCCGGCAACACACCAGGATTGACAACCAACCCCGACGGCAGCATCGACATCCGCATCCAACCCACCGCCCCCACCACCCCAGGAAACTGGCTCCCCTCCCCCGCCACCGGCGGCCCCTTCATCCTCTTCGCCCGCTCCTACATCCCCGACTCCCCAGTCCTGTCCGGCACTTTCACCATGCCCGCCGCAACCGCCGCAGGATAAGGGCGCTCCTACTCTGCGAACACTTCATCGAGCGTCTGGGCGGTCAGCACCCGCGCACCCCACACCCGCAACCGCCCCGCCCCGGCGCCCCGCACTCTCTCGACAATCCCATCGGGCACCGCCCCGAACTTGACCCCCAACTGGTCGAGCAAGGCCTCCGCCCGTCCCTCGGTACGTCCTTCGATACGGAATTTTTCAGCGGTTGTCATCACGATCTCCTTCGCTCGCGGACCGAGCCGGTCGATCAACGGTGCAAAGCCAGCGACGTCGGTCTTACCGACACTCCAAAGATACGCCATCACCTGGTCGAACTCGCCCGGGTAGTCCTCGATCAGCACCCGCAACTCACCTTCGAGGGGCAAGAGATCATGACCCAACCGGGAATTGCCGGGGCCGATCTTCAGCGACACGAACAGCACCTTCGCCGTCACGCTCAGCTTCCGAGCTCGCAAGGCCGCCGCGTCAGCCGCGCCCAGATCGTCCAGCAGGAACCGCAACCGCGGCAAGCAGTCACCCAATGCCGAACGCATGCCCGGGTCGATATCCAGCAAGTCGCCCAGCTCGGTCGGGGCGCTCCAGCGATGCCCGCGTGGATCGCAGTGCACCACCACGGGGATCACCACCGGCAGTCGACGCACGTGCTGGTTGTGCCGCAGGTAGCGGTTCCAGATCGCCACCATGTATTCGAGCATCCGAAACGCCATCAAATCGTCGGAGCTGCTCTGATGCTCGATCAACATGAACACGAAGGCGTCACGATCATCCCAGCGAGTTCGAAACAGCACGTCGGTGTAGCGCGACCGCAACTCCTTCGGCACGAAGCTGCACGACTGCAGCTCCATACCATCCCAATCCAGATGTGCGGCAGCAGCTTCCGGTAGGACGCTCCGAACCTCGCCCGCCGCGGCAGTCGCCTCGGACATCACATGCCGAAAGTAGGCGTCGTGTGGATTCTTCGGCTGCTCAGCCATATTCGAGCAATCTACTACCGCCATCCCACGCCAAGAACGGATTCCGTAACCTCGCGTGGAATGCCCGATTCCCCACTGGCGCAACGTCTTAGTTCGCTCAGCGGCATGGGTGGCGACCCGGCTTTCGGGGGTCGAGTTATGTCTGCGATGAAGGGATCGGTGGGTTTGCCAGCGAGCGGAGGGCCGGTAGGGATTTGCGGACTCCGTAGGCTACGACGGTTGCACCGCCTGCATCGTGACGCCAGGTGAGCAGGGCGGATCCGGCTTCGAGGGTGCCTGGATTTCGGTTGGAGCGCCGAGGACTGGGAGGGGGCCGATCACCTTGATGGGGACGCCGAGGATTTCGGTCCAGAAATAGTCGTCGGTGGGGGCTCCGGTCGGTGGCAGGCCTAGCGCCGAGGCCGCGGCGACCTTGGCTTGAGCGACGGCGTTGGACCAGAATGGCGCACGTTTTTTCGCGGCGCGTAGGTAGGCGACGTCGCCGGCGGCATAGACGTTGGTCGTGCATGCGTCGTCGATGGGGATGCCGTTGTGGTCCGCCAAGGCGGTGCCTGCCAGCCAGGAGGTGTTCGGTACGTCTCCGGCGCAGGTGACAACTAGGTCAGCTGTCAATTCCTCGCCGCTCGGGAGGGCCACACCGCTGACGGGATCACCGACGAGGGTGGCGAATTCTGTTGTCTGGACTATGCGAACGCCCTGTTTCTCGGCGCGGGCACTGATCAGGCCGCTCAGGTACGAGCCCAGGACGGTGTGCAGGGGCGGATCGACGTCGACCACGGTCACCGGAATGCCGCGCGCGACACAGGCACTGGCGACTTCCATGCCGAGGAATCCCGCGCCGACGACGATCGCCGAGGTGGCGGTGTCGAGGCGTGGGCGCAGGGTGCGCGCGTCATCGAGGGTCCGCAGCACGAGTTCGCCGCGTTGCCCGGGGGCGGCGATGCGACGGGCTTCGGCACCGCTCGCGATGATCAGCGCATCGTAGGAAATGGGGTCGCCATCAGCGGTGACGACCGTGCGCCGGTCGAGATCGGCGGCCACCGCGGCGGAACGCGCGCTGATGACGTCGAGAACATCGAACCGATAGCCGAGGGTGGCGTCGGCGACCGAACTTTTGAGCACGGCCTTCGACAGCGGCGGCCGCGCGTAGGAGCCGTGCGGGTCCGCGCCAATCATGGTGATCGCGCCACGATGACCGAGCGCCCGCAACTCGCGGGCCGCGGTGACACCCGCGATGGATGCGCCGACGACCACGGCGTGGCGCTCGCTCACGACGATGCCCGCAGGGCGGCGACCGGACAGGAAACGATCGCCGCACGAGCGGCGGCGACCTGGTCGCCGGGCACTTCTCCACCGTCGAAGTGATAGATCAGTTCGGCGTCGTCGTCGAGACCGAACACCGCCGGCGCTTGTTCGGCGCACAGCCCGTGCCCTTCACAGCGGTCGTAGTCGATGATGACTTTCATCGGAATGCCTCCTTCAGGCGGGAAAAAGTTGCAGCGGCAAACGCGCGTAACGGTGAATGATGTTGTTCAGCACCCATTCCGGCTCTCCGGCCACCTCGATGCGGTCGACGCGCTCGACCAGCGCACGGAGGATGGCCTGGGTCTCCAGGCGGGCGAGCCCTTGGCCCGCGCAGCCGTGAGTACCGTGGCCGAATCCGAGTTGGCGAGCGGCGTCGCGGCGAATATCGAAGATGTCGGGGGATTCCCATTCGAGAGGGTCACGATTGGCCGAACCGTAGATGACCACGACCCGCGCCCCTTTCTCGATCGGCGTTCCGGCGATCTCGACAGCACGGACCGCTTTGCGCGAGAACGCGCGGACCGGAGATTCGTAACGGACGACCTCGTTCACCGTGTTGGGAATCAGCGACGGATCCGATTTCAGCAGCCGCCATTGCTCGGGATGGGCGGCCAGTGAGGTGATCTCAGCGACTTTCATTGGTGTCGGCCGTGTTCGAAATGGGTGAGTACGAGTGCGGCTTTGACGATGTCGCCGATTTTCTCGGGGCTGGTGGTGAAGTGGCGCAGGGCGCGCCAGCGTCCGGTGAGTAGGGCGAAACCGCGTTCGGCCAGGCAACGCAGCCCGCGTAGCAATCTGTTGCGGGTGCGAGTGTCGATATCGAGGTCGCGGCCGTCGCTGGGCTGTTTGACCGGGGTGTGCACCCCGATCCCGGCGCCGTCGTATCCGGCGTCGGCGAGGGTGGGCAGGTTCAGATGTGCCGCGGCCCAGCACAATGCGCCGAGCACCTGGGTGCGGGCGGCGGTGATGTCGTGAGTGGAGCCGGGTTCGGCGTCGGAGATCCACAGCGGGAGACGCTGGCGCGCCCTGCACCACTTCACCACCAGCCCCGAGAAAATCGGCGACATCGTCAAAGCCGCACTCGTCCTCACCCATTTCGAACACGGCCGACACCAATGAAAGTCGCTGAGATCACCTCATTGATAGGCGTACGAAACCTTAGGCGGGGGCGCTGTGACCGTAGTCGCAGTTGAAGACTCCGGTGTCGCATGATTGCCCGCTGCTGTGCATCCGACGCTGACTGAAGCGACGGCTGTGGCGACCAAAAGTGCACGCATACCCCGTCTGATCATTTCGGAGGTCCATTCTGTCCGTTGGGGCGTGCACCGTCTACGCGACTGATCACATCGTCATGACTATCGCGGTTCTTAAGAACCGGCTCAACCCGATCTCGGAGTGGGTGTGGTCGGAGGACCCGACCCACGAGGCGTTGGTCAGTTTGGAGGACTTTCTGCTGGTCCAGAAGACCCGCAGCGTTCGCCGTGGATCGCGCACCAACGCCGAGCCCAATATTCATCCAGATACCAAGCGCACCTATTGGTTTCGCTCACGTCTGATGTGTGATCACTGCGATCGGCGCATGTTCGGCAAGACTCGCCGCGTCGCGGCGTATTACGTGTGTCAGCCGAAGAAGGGAAACGCCCCCGAAGGTCATCCCAATGGCGGGTCGTTCTTCGTCCGCGAACAAGACCTGCTCACCCACTTGGACACCTTCCTCAACCAGCACGTGTTCGGCGCGTACCGGCGCACGCTACTGACCGCCGACAACCCGGAAGAACGTGCCGAACACGCACGGCAGCAGAAACTTTCGATGTTGCGGGCGCAGATCGCCGACGTCGAGAAGCGAATGAAACAGCTGGTCCGCAACCTCGAAGTGCTCGACAGCTCCGACCGCGAACTCGTCGCCGACATCAACGAGCGCCGCACCGAACTCAAGAACGAACGGACCCAGCTGCTGGAAAAGCTGGAAGCGGTCGAGACCGAGGTAGCCCAAGCACCGAACCCGAATCTGATTGACGCGCTCCCGACGGGGTATGTCAACGTCGAGGAGATGCCCTACGAGTTGGCCCGTCAACTGTTCGACGCGTTCCGGCTGGAGGTCCGCCACAACAAGACCCACCACAGTGCCCGATACCGAGTGACCATTACCGGCCAGGGGCTTCAACTCGCGAACCGCATTGCACACCGTGCCGTCGCACCCGTCCCGCACGTTGCCGCCCCGACGGACGGCGACGCGCGCATACATGGCACCAGGGATGCTGTTCCCATGCATGTGGTGCCCCCGGCGGGGCACGATATAGATGGGAACAGTACCGAACAGCATCTTCTTGCTGGGCAACTGGTCATCGAAGCCGATTTCGCCCTGAGTAGTCGGCGCTAGGGCCTAGGTGTTGATCGCCGGGCGGGAGTGTCCCGCACTCAGGTTCCGGGCGGCTGTTGTTGTCGGGATGCCTGCCATTTGGTGATCTCCCACAGCACCTCCGCCTGGCGTCGCGCCAGCGCTTCACCATCGGCGTCTTCGGCGATCTCGAACTCTGCGCTCGGTAGTTCCTGTCGGCTGCTCCCACGGCGTGGAGGATCTTTGGGTTCGTCGTTGTCTGTCATTTCGTACGTATGCCCGCCGCGGCTGTCGCCGCGCTCACTGCCGTAGCCGCCCTCGCAACCGGCACCGCATACGCCTGCCCTGGACAACTGGGACTCGACTTCACCAGCGAACCGATCCTGCTGGCTGAAACCTTCGAAGGTGGCCAGGATGGTGTGCACACGAGTTCAGCCGCCAACATTGGGACCGTGACCCGAACGTCGGCGCAGCCTGCACGATCGGTGAGCACGGCCAACAACAGCTGTGGGGCTACTTCCCGTCCGACTATTCATATCCACTGCCGGTTCGACGCTGAACCGGCTGGCCGACCTTCCGTAATCCGTTGTGCCAGTTCCGTTGCCGGGGGTGCCCCCCACCGTCGCTAGTCATGGGCAATCGGATGGGCGGTGGTCGGCCCGAAGGCTGACACGGCCGGCGAGGCTAGATCACAGTTCGAGAGGGCAGTACTCGGTCCCAGATCAAAGTGGTGGCATTGACCAGGGTTGTGACCGTCTCCGCCTCGTCATCGCCGATGACGAGGCGGCGCACCATAGCCCGTACGGACATGGTCAGGCCGATCGCGGCCAGATCCGGGTCCGCGTACGAAGCGCTGTCGGGGTGCTGAGTGGATCGAATACGGTCGGTGAGCGCGTCGCGCACGGCCTCGCAGGTGGTCCGGAAGATTTCCGATATGTCGTCTCGGTAGCCTGCTACGTGCAGCGCCGCAGCGAACAGATATCGATCCCTGTCGATCAGGCGCGCCATCTCCACCAGTGCCGTGTGCAGCTGAACCGAGCCGGAGACCCAGCCGCCCAGTTGCTGTCTGGCAAGTATTTCGAGGGGAACCCTCGCCGTGAACGCGTGCGCGAGTAGAGCATATTTGTCGTCGAAGTAGTAGTAGAACATGGGGCGGGAGATCCCCGCCGACTCCGCGATCTGTTGGATTGTGATGTCGGAGAACGGTACTCCGCTCTCCAGCAGCGTCGACAGCGCGGCTATAAAGCGATAGCGCGATCTCTCGGGAGTGCAGACTCGTAGGGCCGTCTCGATCGGTGATGACAACTTCTCCTGGTTCGTTGCCGATCTGCGCACTATCGGCGGTGCCGACACGACTGTCCGCTTCGTCAGCATAGGGTTCGACAGCTCGACGGACAATGGTTCGACACGGTGTCAGACTGCTGTTAGCATCGTTCTGGAGTGAAGCGGTCCGCGATGTCACGTCGCGCCGGGGGATAACAGCCGATCACGGAAACCGTTTGGGGAACGGAGAATTCACATGAGTCGGACGACAACGAGTGCGGCGTTGAGCGCTGCGGTAGATCCGGCGTGCGGCGTTTGCGCAAGTCGATTCGTGCAACCGCCCACCGGGCGGCCACAGGTCTACTGCACACCCGCATGCCGACAGGCTGCCTACCGCGCGCGGCAGACTGTAAAACATGCGATAGCCCAGTCGTCGCAGCTCCGAAATCGGCTCTCGGCCATCCGGTTCGAATTCGCTATCACCTCACAGCAGTTGGCGTCGGTGCTGGCCGCCGCGGGGCTCGAATCCTCCTCGCTTCGGGTGCAGGGTGCTACGCGGGAATGGGATGCTCAGGTCGCCCTTCTGACCGGGAAATTGACTGAGCTGGCGGAGCGGATCCAACAGGTGACCGGCGATCATTCCCAGGTTGCGTACCGGTATCGATCAGCCGGACGGATTCTGCGGATGCACTGAGCCTGTGAAGGATTCACATGACCCGCACGCCATCGGCTAGGCCGGGCTCGACCACGGCAAACCCGTCGGTGGTGGCGAGTTCTCGCAGCTCCGCCGGAAACTCATCGGTACACAGTGTCAGGATGGTCGGGCCCGCGCCAGAAACGGTGGACGCGAGGCCGGCTTCGCGTAGGCGGGCAACCCAATGTGCGGTGAGCGGCCATGCCGCTGCTCGATAGTCCTGATGCAGACGGTCCTCGGTGGCGGCCATCAGCAGATCGGGACGGCTGGTCAGGGCCGCCACCGCCAACGCTGCCCGCCCCGCGGCGAACGCGGCGTCGCGGTGCGGGACGAATTCCGGTAGGAAGCCTCGTGTTTCAGAGGTCGACGAACGGCACGGTGGCACCAGGACGACGGGACGCACGAGGGGATCGGTGGTCAATCTGATGGCGCGATACCCCGGTCGGTCGCGGGCCGCGCCCGACGGATTTTCGGTCCAGGCCACTACCATGCCGCCGAGCACGCTCGCGGCGGCATTATCGGGATGGCCCTCGAATTCGGAGGCTAGCTGCACCAGCAGATCCGCATTGTCCGCGCACAGTCCGGTGTCGAGGTGCGCCGCGAGCGCTCGTGCGGCGGCCAACCCGCCGACCACCGCCGCAGCCGAGGAGCCCAGACCCCGCGCGTGAGGAATCGCATTGCGGCACTTCACTCGTAGGCCCACCGCTCGGGTGTCGTGTGCCGACAAGCCGCGCTGAACCGCCCGCACGACCAGATGTGTGGAGTCCCACGGCACCTCGTCGGCGCCCTCCCCGTCGACGTGGACCGTGGTTGCGGAATCAGTGGTCTCCACTTCGATTTCGTCGTGTATCCCCAAAGCGATTGCCAGCGAATCGAATCCGGGCCCAAGGTTGGCACTCGACGCGGGAACTCGAACCGTGACCGACAAGCCGGCCGGAAGCACGCGCACCGCGCTCTGCAAATGATGTGTATTCAACTCAGGCCAGCTCGAGTTCGTGGGCCACGGCGACAGGGTCGACCGCGATGGGCTTGACCTCGGGCATCCCCTTGAGCGCGTTGTCCGGGTCCTTGAGACCGTTGCCGGTGACCGTGCAGACCACGGTCAGCCCGGCATCGAGCCAGCCCTCGGCGCGCGCGGCCAGCAGACCGGCGACCGACGCGGCGGAGGCGGGCTCCACGAAGACGCCCTCCTTGGCCGCGACCAGGCGGTACGCGGCCAGGATCTCGTCATCGGTGGCCGCGCGGAACGCGCCGCCCGACTCCTCCTTGGCCGCCACGGCCTGGTTCCAGGACGCGGGCGCGCCGATCCGGATGGCGGTGGCGATGGTCTCCGGGTTCGACACCGGGGCCCCGTTGACCAGCGGCGCGGCACCGGCGGCCTGCACGCCCAGCATGCGCGGACGCGAGGTGGTGACGCCATCGGCGTAGTACTCGCCGTAGCCCTTCCAGTACGCGGTGATATTGCCCGCGTTGCCGACCGGGAGCACGTGCACGTCGGGAGCCTTGCCCAGCGCGTCGGCGATTTCGAAGGCGGCGGTCTTCTGGCCCTCGATGCGGGCCGGGTTCACCGAGTTCACCAGGCCGACCTCGGGAAATTCCGAGGTGACCTTGCGGGCCAGCTCGAGGCAGTCGTCGAAATTGCCGTCCACCTGAATGATCTTCGCGCCCAGCATGACCGCCTGGGCCAGCTTGCCCATGGCGATCTTGCCCGACGGGATCAGCACCGCGCAGTGCAGCCCGGCGCGGGTGGCGTACGCCGCGGCCGAGGCCGAGGTGTTACCGGTGGAGGCGCACAGCACGGCCTTCTTGCCGTTGTACTTGGCGTCGGTCATGGCCATGGTCATGCCACGGTCCTTGAACGAACCGGTCGGGTTCGCGCCCTCGACCTTGAGGTACACCTCACATCCGGTGAGCTCGGAGAGGTGGTGCGCGGGCACCAGCGGGGTGCCGCCCTCGAAGAGGGTGACGGCCTGCCAGTCGGCGGGGATGTGAAGGCGGTCCCGGTACGCGTCGATCAGACCCGGCCAGGGCGTGTGCACGGCTGCGGCACGTGCTGTTGCACTCATTCCTCGGTGCCTTCCAATCTCAGAACACTGGTCACGGACGTGACGGAGTCCAATTCGGCCAACGCGGCCGCGATTTCGCCGAGCACGGACTCCCGCGCACGATGGGTGACGACGGTCAGCTGCGCCTCTGCTCGAGCCAGTTGCTGATGCACCGTGGCGATACTCACTCCGCGACTGGCGAATTCGCCGGCCACCGCCGCCAACGCGCCCGCGCGATCCGACACCGTGAGGCTCAGCACGTGGCGCGTGAGAGCGTCACCGATCGGGGCGATCGGCAGCTCGGCGTACACGGATTCGCGCGGCGCGCGACCGCCGTATACCTTGTTACGGGCGGCCATCACCAGGTCGCCCATGACCGCCGAGGCGGTTGGTGCGCCACCCGCGCCCTGCCCGTAGAACATCAACCGACCGGCGTTCTGGGCCTCCACCACAACGGCGTTGAAGGCTCCGTCCACCCCGGCCAGCGGATGCGTGCGCGGGATGAGCGCTGGATGGACGCGAACCGAGACACGCTCCTTACCGCCTTCGCCCGGTCCGGGTTCTCCCGGACCGGCATCGACTCGTTCGCTGACGGCCAGCATCTTGACTGTGCAATCCAGTTCGGCGGCGGTCCGGAATTCCGCGGCGGTGATCCGCGACATTCCCTCTCGATACACGACATTGGCGGTGACGCGGGTGTGGAACGCCAGCGATGCCAGGATCGCCGCTTTGGCGGCCCCGTCGAACCCCTCCACGTCGGCGCTGGGATCGGCTTCGGCAAAACCCAGCCGCTGTGCCTCGGCGAGCATCTCGGTGTAACTCGCGCCGCTGTGATCCATGGCGGACAGAATGAAATTGGAAGTGCCGTTGACGATTCCGGTGACGCGGTGCACCCGGTCTCCGGACAGGGATTGAATCAGCGGACGTACCACCGGAATCGCTCCCGCCACTGCCGCCTCGAAATACAGGTCGGCGCGGTGGTTCTCGGCCGCGGCGGCCAGCTCTCCGGTGTAATCGGCCAGCAGGGCCTTGTTCGCGGTCACGACGGACTTGCCCGCGCACAACGCGGCCAGGATGAGCCGCCGCGCGGGGTCGATGCCGCCGATCACCTCGACCACCAGGTCGACATCCGGCCGGGCGATCAGAGCCGCGGGGTCGGTTGTCAGCAGCTCGGCGGGAATACCTCGGTGGCGGTGCGGATCGCGGACCGCGACGCCCCGCAACTCCAGCGCCCTGCCGATGCGCTGACGCAGTTCGTCGGCGTGCTCGTGCATGATTCGCACGACCTCGGTGCCGACATTGCCCATTCCCAGCACCGCGACGCCCAGGGCCTCGTCACGGGGACGTGGTCTGCTCATCATTCTCACCCCTTCTTCGCGATCAACGGCTCCACCGTCAACGGCTCATGTCTCGCGGTGTCGAGCCCGCCTCGAGCGCCCGCGCGAGCCGATCGGCCGCGTCGCGGGAAGAATCCGAATGCCAAAGCGGCGCCGGCCAGGCCACTCAGCCCGCCGATGAGCGCGCAGATACGCATCCCGTGCACGAAGGCCGCGTCGGCGGCGGCGACATAGCCGCGCAGTTCCGCCTCCGCGGTGTGCCGCTGCTGTTCGATGGTGGTCTCCGGAACCAATCCGGTGGCCAGCTCTTCGCGCCGTCGCAGAGAGCCAACCGAACTCTGTGCGAATTCCAGTGCACCACTGATGGATTCGCCGGAGTCCTCGCGCAACTGCGGTGTGGCCAGCGCGTTCTCGGGCAGATTCAGGATCGCGGCGGGCTGATCCAGCCGTGCCGCGAGTTGCGCCGGGCGAGCCTCGTCGAAACGACTGTGGAACCCCATGGTCAGCACGGACCCCAGGACCGCGACACCGAGCGCTCCGGCCAGTTGCCGCATGGTGTTGTTCACGGCCGACCCGGCGCCCGCGCGGTCGCTGCTGACCGTGCTCATGATGGCCTCTGTCGCGGGCGTCATCGTCAGGCCGAGCCCGATGCCGATGGCGGTCATCTGAATCTCGAGCACCCATTGCGGCATGGTCGCGGTCGCCAGCGTGAACGAGAGCATGGCCGCCGCGAGCAGCGTCATTCCGCCGCTCGCAACGATATTCGCGCCCCAGCGTTGACTCAGGCGCGGTGAGAGGGTTGACATGACCATGACTCCGGCCGCGACGGCGATCAGCGCGACACCGGTGGCCAGTGCCGTGTATCCGCGCACCGCCTGCAGGAAGTACGACAGGTAGAAGGTGGCGCCCATGAGCGTGAAGAACACCACGGCGATCGCGCCGACACCGGCCGCGAAATGACGGTGGCCGAACATGGCGAGATCGACCATCGGGTGCGCGGTTCGACGCTCATGCCGCACGAAGAGCACGGCCAGCGCCAGGCCCGCGCCGATAGTGCCCAGGCTCTGCCATTGCAGCCATTCGCCGCTGTTGCCGCCTTCGATGATGCCGTGGATCACCAGAGCCATCGACGCCGACGACAACGCGACACCGACCGGATCGAACCCGCCGTCTCGCGGATCCCGCGATTCGGGCACCAGTAGCCACGTGAGTACGAGTCCGACCACGATCACCGGAACGTTCACCAGGAACACCGAGCCCCACCAGAAGTACTTCAACAGCACGCCACCGGCGATCGGACCCAGTGCGATGGCCATTCCGGAGACGCCGGCCCAGATACCCACTGCCTTGGCACGCTCCGCGGTCGGGAAGATGTTCTGGATGATCGAGAGGGTTTGCGGCTGCACGGCCGCCGCCCCAGCGCCGAGCAGCCCGCGGCACGCGATGAGCTCGAACGGTGTCTCGGCGAACGCACACAGCACCGACGCCGCGCCGAAGACCACCAAGCCGATCAGGAGCAGGCGACGTCGGCCCAGACGGTCGCCGAGGACACCGGAGAGGATAAGCAGGGCGGCGAACACCAGCGCGTAACTGTCTACGGCCCATTGCATCTGCCCCTGGGTCGCGGGCAGGTCGGCCTGGATCGTGCGCAGGGCGACATTGAGAATCGTATTGTCCATGACGACAACGAGCAGACTGAAAACCAGGACGCCGAGTACTGCCCATCGCCTGTCGTGTATTGCGGACGATTCCACGGCGGTCACCTCATTTCTCGCGTGATTCGGATTCGCCGATCATCGCCGGGCGTCCGGAATCGGACAACGGGTTGCGTAACGCGAGGCTCGGTCCGGTCCATTCGACTTCGAGACGTGACGAAAGGGCTTGCCCGGCAAGGTCGTCGGTGGCGATCGTAGGGGCCGTATCTCGCGGTGGGTACGCGGTGCATCATGCACCTACCCACCTCCAGGTGGATTGCAATGGCGCACCTCCTGATTTCTCGACGCATCATCTTGAGGAGGATCCCGTGACCGTGCGTCGTCGCTCGATTACTTCGGCGCAGCGAAAGCTGCATACCCAGCAAATTCTTTTCCCCGAGGATCCGGCATTCAATGTCGGCTTCCTGCTTCGGATTCAGGGCGACATAGATATCGACCGACTGCGAGCGGCTCTCGACAATGTCGCCCGTGGCGCGGAGCCGCTCAACGAGTATTTCGTCGAATACGACGGAGTCGTTCACGCCGAATACGACCCCGGCCTGCGGTATCGAACGCCGTTGACCGAATTGGACGGCGATGCCGCAGAAGTACTGCGGGCGGAGATCTCGGATCGGCTCGATACCCCGATCCCGATGGATCGCTGGCCCCTCTACAGCGCGGAGGTCTTTCGTGACGAGGTGGGTGTGTACCTGGCCATCATCGCCTCGCACATGATCGCCGACGTTTCCACGTTCTATAACATCATCGCCGATCTCATGCTGGTTTACGGGTCGCCGGAGGCGGCGCTGCCGGGCGGATCACTGTTCCCTGCCGACCCCGTGCCCGACCCCGCCCGGGAGCGTGCGGCCGTCGAGTTCTTCGGCTCCACTGTCGGCCGGCTCGAGACGTTGTCGGTGTCGGAGTGGGAAGCGGCCCGCGACCGGGACGGCACGCTGACCGGCGAACACAGAACGCTGGAGTTGGGTTCGCAACTCAGTGCCGACATCGATGGTGCGGTCGAAGCG
Organism: Nocardia yunnanensis; assembly: GCF_003626895.1. Lineage (GTDB taxonomy): Bacteria > Actinomycetota > Actinomycetes > Mycobacteriales > Mycobacteriaceae > Nocardia > Nocardia yunnanensis. The sequence goes on from NZ_CP032568.1 coordinate 5,615,683, forward strand.
CTTGGCGTCCGGAAATTCAGCTTCTTCCTGGCCGTGCATCTACTGGTGCTGGGCTGCCTGAGCGCCAAGCAGGTCGTGACAACCGGTGTGCCCCTGTCGAATCGGCGTCGGGACCGCCGGATGATCAAGGCCTACGGCTACCACGTGAACACGCTGCCGCTCACCGTCGACCTGTCCGGCATCGACACCTTCGAGAATCTGTGCCTGGAGGTCGAGCGGCAGATGGGCCGCCTGATCGAATTCGAGGATTTCGACCTGGCCGAGCACGCGGGGGAGATCTTCGGATCCGCCGAGGCCGGGCGAACGCGGCCTTCGAGCAGTTTCACCTTCTACAAGCAGCGCATGTCGCTGAGCCTCCCCGGCTACCAGATCGACCCTATTCCGTTGAGCCGGACGAAATCCATGTTCCCCTTCATGGCGAATGTGGAGGAGAACGACGCTGGTTACACATACCACCTCCAGATCGGTACGGCGCTCGCGCACAGCCATCCCGAGCAGGTGCTGCGAACCGTGCTGTCTCACATGGGCGCCCGGCCGGGCGCCAAGCTCGCTGAGGTGCCGTGGCTGGATGCGACTGCATTGGCCGAGGCCGGGGAACGGACCGGGATCCTCGAACGTATCGAACCGGGATTCCCGTCCCTGACAGCGCAATTCGAACATCAGGTGGCGCGCACCCCGGACGCGGTCGCCGTCGGTTACGAGGAGAGCCACTACACCTATGCCGAGTTGGACCGCCGCGTCAATCAGGTGGCCCATGCGATCCTCGACACCGTCGGCGGCGATTATGTCGGCGTCTCGATGGAACGGTCCGTCGACCTGGTCACCGTGTTGCTGGCGGTACTGAAGGCCGGAAAGGCTTACGTCCCGATCGATCCCGCCGCTCCGCCGGAGCGAGTACGCAGCATTCTCGAACGCTTCGAGTCGCTGCCGGTGATCGCGAGTCGCGGCGCGCTCACCGATATGCCCTCGATGCGGCGATTGGACCTGCGCCGGGTATTGCAGGATGCGACGACCCGAGCCGCGACCTCCCCGGCCGGTGATGAGAACCGCCACCGGCGACCGGCCTACGTCATCTTCACCTCGGGCTCGACCGGAACACCCAAGGGCGTGACCGTGACCCATGCCAACGTGCTGCGTCTGTTCGCCTCCGCAGGGCGAAGCATCGAATTCGGAGCCACCGACACCTGGGCGCTTTTCCATTCGTACGCTTTCGATTTCGCGGTATGGGAGATGTTCGGCGCGCTGCTGTCGGGCGGACGGCTGATGATCGTGCCGGAGTGGACACGCCGCTCCCCGGCCGATTTCGCGCGATTCCTGGCCGAGGAACGCGTCACCGTTCTGAACCAGACGCCGACCGCCTTCCGCCAGCTGACCCAGGCGATGACCGACGAGCATGCCCGGAGCTTCGCGGTCCGGCTGATCATCTTCGGTGGTGAGATGCTGCGCTTCGAGAGCCTGGACCGGTGGTACGAACTGTGCGGCGATAAGGCCGAACTGGTCAACATGTACGGCATCACCGAAACCACGGTGCACGTCACCCACTACCAGATCAGTACCGAAGACCTCAAGGCCGGACGACCCAGTGTGATCGGCAAGCCGCTGTCCGACCTGGGGGTGGTCGTGGTCGATGCCGAACTGCGCCCGGTTCCCGCGGGCGTCGCCGGCGAGATGTTGATCTACGGCGATGGTGTCGGCCTCGGTTATCTGGGCCGCGCGGATCTCACCGCCGAGCGGTTCGTGCGGCTGCCGGGGAGCCCTCACATCCACTATCGGTCGGGCGACCTGGCCAAGGTGGACGAGAACGGCGACCTGGTCTATCTGGGGCGTATCGATCAACAGGTCCAATTGCGTGGCGTTCGAATCGAACTGGGGGAGATCGAGGCGGCGATGTTGCACCTCGACGGGGTACGGGAGTGCGCGGTGCGAGTGGATCGCCGGGATCCCGATGAGCCCGAACTGGTCGCCTTCCTCGTGCAGTCGCGGGAGCTCGACGATGCTCAACTGCGCCGCGCGCTGCGCGATCGCCTGCCCGCGGCTATGCGGCCAACGCGATTCGTTCGACTGAACGCTCTGCCCCTCACCGTCAACGGGAAGGTCGCCGAGGCGCAATTGCCCTGGCCGGACCGAGAATACGATCACAGCCCGCAGGCGGCCGCACCGGCGGTGGAGCCGTCGGCTTCCGATACGCTCGCCATTGTTCGCACGGCGTGGTCGACTGCGCTCGAGCGTGACGACTTCGGCGATGACGACGCCTTCTTCGATGCCGGAGGCACCTCGATCCAATTGGTTCGCGTGCTGGAGGCGCTCCGCAGCGCGTGTGAGCGGCCCGAGTCGCTGGAGATGGTGGACCTGTTCGAGTTCACCACACCGCGACAACAGGCCGAGCTTCTCGACCGAATCCGAACCCGGACGGCCACATTGGTGGCATGACCCGCGTCGGCAGGACCTGAAATGACTGTGGGGGAGGCATTTGGCCTCCTCCACAGTCATGCGGCGTGCATATCGCGAGCCGAAGCCTGTGGCGCGAAACACATGTACTGGCGAGTAGCAGGTACTGCCGTGATCTGCCCCTCGGCTGATAGTCTTCTGACGGGCGTCAGACGGATCGTCTGACACGGTGTCGAGATTGTGACACATCCGCTGCGGAGGGGGAAATCCATGGCATTTCAACAAGACACACCTACTTGCTTCCTGTCCGAACTGAACGGCGCCCTCGTTGCGCAGTCACTGGGATTGATGACCGCTATGGGCGACATCGGAGACCAGTGCGCCGAGGAACACCCACTACCGACCGGGTGGGAAGCCGGCGTCAGCCGGCGGGTCTACGAGTTGCGCGACCTTCTCGATCGCATCTCCGGCCTGGCATCGCACCCGGATCTTCTTTCGCACTCAAATCAGTGACAACGGAGCAGAAATGCACGAACAGTTTTCGAACGAGCCCATCGCGATCGTCGGCATGGCGGCCCGCCTGCCCGACGCGCCGAATCACACCGCCCTCTGGCGGAACCTGCTCGACGGCCTGGAATCGGTGCGGCGCTTCGATCGTGACGAACTGCTGGCTGCAGGGGTGCCGACCGACCTCATCGACAACCCGCAGTACATTCCCGCAGGCACCGAACTGGCGGATATCGACCAGTTCGACGCCGCCTTCTTCGGCTTCACCCGGCACGAGGCCAAGATCACCGATCCACAGCATCGCCTGTTGCTCCAAACCGCCTGGGAGGCATTGGAAGACGCAGCGATCGTGGCCTCGGGCAACCCGTCCCGGATCGGCGTGTTTGCCGCTACCACGTTGAGCACCTATCTGCTCAACAATATTCAGCGCAACGCCCGGTACCGCGTCGAGGATCTGAACTACCCGATCCTGATCGGCAACGACAAGGACTTCATCGCCACTCGCATCGCCTTCAAACTGGGGCTGCGTGGAATCGCGGTTACCGTTCAGAGCGCCTGCTCGAGTTCGATGGTGGCCGTTCACCAGGCCATATCCTCGCTGCGCAGCGGTGACAACGACATCGCGTTGGCCGGTGGCGTCTCGGTGGTCACTCCCCAGACTGCGGGCTACCTCTACCAGGAGGGTGGCATCGGCTCGCGCGACGGGCACTGCCGTCCCTTCGATCGAGACGCCAGTGGCACTGTGCGCGGAAATGGCTGCGGCGTAGTCGTGCTCAAACGACTGGCGGACGCGGTCGCCGACAAGGACACCGTCTACGCGGTGCTCGCGGGGACCGCCGTGAACAACGACGGCTCCAACAAGATCGGCTTCACCGCGCCGAGCGTCACCGGGCAGGCCGGGGTGATCCGGCAGGCCCTCACCGCCGCCGGTGTCGCCGCGAACACGATCGGTTACGTCGAGACCCACGGCACCGGCACCGCGCTGGGCGACCCCATCGAATTCCGGGCACTGTCCCGCGCCCACGCCGATTCACCGGGCGGCGCACCGCAATCGTGCCTGCTGGGCAGCATCAAGGCCAATGTCGGTCATCTCGACGCCGCGGCGGGCGTCGTCGGCCTGATCAAGACCGCCCTCGTACTGCACCATCAGGTCGTACCGCCGCAGATCAACTACTCCGAGGCCAATCCCCAAGTGCCGCTGGCAGGTTCGGGCTACGACATCAACACGAAACCGCATTCGCCCGATCAGCCGCTGACCGCCGCCGGGGTGAGCTCGTTCGGGCTCGGAGGCACCAACACCCACGCCGTCCTGGTTCGCCATACTCCGGCACCCGATGATCGGGCGCAGCCGAGCGGACTCCACCGGATCGCACTCAGTGCCCGCAGCGCGGACGCGCTGCGGCGTGGCGCTGCCCGGTTGGCGGCCCACCTGCGTAGCGAGGCGGTGCGCATCGACGATCTCGCCTGGACGCTACACACCGGACGGAAGTCCTTCCCCGAGACGCTCACCTTCGATGCCGAGACGACCTCCGAGGCCGCCGAGATCCTGGAGCGATTCACCGTCGGCGAGCTGCCCGAGCCTGCGGCAGGAGGCTCCGATCCGGCTCCGGCGCACCGTATCTCGCTGCCGACCTACTCCTTCGACACCGAGTCCTGCTGGATCGAGCCCGACGGCGTCTCCGAGCCCCGCGAACGCCGCGCCCCCACACCAGGTCCCGAAGCCGCAGGATCGGCTGATGTCGCCGGGTTCGTTCTAGACACCGTTCGAGATCTCCTGGAAGACAACACCATCGGGCTGGATTCGGACTTCTACGATGCCGGCGGGGAGTCCATCGCCATGGTTGATCTGGTCACCACGGCACGGGACCACTTCGGCGTCCAATTCGACTTCGAGGGTTTCGAAGGTCTGCGTACGCTCCGTGCCATCGCCACGCACATCAGCGCGGTTATCGACGGCACCGCGCAGGTCGCGGCCACCGTCACCATCCGCGAGGGCGTGGGCAGCCCGCTGTTCCTCGTGCCGCCCGCGGGTGGCACGAATTTCGGCTACAGCCGACTTGCGGGCCACCTGACCGAAGGCGGTCCGATGATCGCGTTCACCGCACCACCGCATGGCGAGGTACCGACGATTCGCGAGCTAGCGCGGCGAAACATGCACGAGCTGAGGAAAATTCAGCCCGAAGGGCCCTATCGGCTGGGTGGGTACTCGTTCGGCGGCAATGTGGCATTGGAAATGGCACTGCAATTGCAGGCCGCCGGTCAGCAGGTCACCGAGCTCTACCTGTTCGATTCGCATGCTCCGCTGGCCTACCTCGGTGACGAGCTGACCGAGACCGAATTCCTCACCGCGCTGCCGCAGATGATCTCGGCCGCGATCCCGGGGCTGGCCATCGCCGCGGGCCGCACCGCGGACTCGCTGGCCGACCTGCCCGGCCTGCTCGACGCGCGACCCGACTGGCTGAACATCTCCGATGCCGATATCGCCGGCTTCGCCCGCACCTGGTGGCAGAACCACAACGCGCTCAAGGGTTACTACCCCGACTCCCAATTCACCGGGCGTTGCGTGATCTTCGACGCGATGGAAGCCCATCCGGAGGAGGAACTCGCGTCACTGCGCATTCGGCTCACGGCGAAGGACGCATGGTTGGCCCATCTGGCGGGGGAGGTCGAGATCGTGCCCGTGCCCGGCAACCACTACACCATGTTCACCGATGCCGAGCTGGTGCCGATCCTCGCCGGCGCCTTCGCCCGGGCCGCGGCCAGATAGCGAAAGATACTGGTGCACAAGGACATATCATGAGTGTGATCGTCCAGAAGTACGGAGGATCCTCGGTCGCCACCGCCGAGCGCATCCGGCGCGTCGCTGAGCGGATCGTCGAGACCAAGAAGCAGGGCCACGATGTGGTCGTCGTGTGCTCCGCCATGGGCGACACCACCGACGAACTCCTCGATCTGGCCCAGCAGGTCGCGCCGGCCGCTCCGGCTCGTGAGATGGACATGCTCCTCACCTCCGGTGAGCGCATCTCCAATGCGTTGGTCGCCATGGCCATTCACTCGCTGGGCGCCGAGGCCCGTTCGTTCACCGGCTCGCAGGCCGGTGTCATCACGACCGGCACGCACGGCAACGCCAAGATCATCGATGTGGCCCCCGGCAGGGTGCAGCAGGCGCTCGGCGAGGGCACGATCGTGCTGGTCGCGGGCTTCCAGGGCGTGTCCCAGGACAGCAAGGACGTGACCACGCTGGGCCGCGGTGGTTCCGATACCACCGCCGTCGCGCTGGCCGCCGCGCTCAATGCCGATGTGTGCGAGATCTACACCGACGTGGACGGCGTCTTCTCCGCCGACCCGCGCATCGTCTCCGACGCCCAGAAGCTGGACACCGTCTCCTACGAGGAAATGCTGGAGATGGCCGCCTGCGGCTCGAAAGTTCTCATGCTGCGTTGCGTCGAGTACGCGCGCCGCTACAACGTGCCCGTCCACGTGCGGTCCTCGTACACCGACAAAACGGGCACCATGATTACCGGATCGATGGAGGACATCCCCTTGGAGCAAGCAATCCTCACGGGCGTCGCGCACGACCGCAGCGAGGCCAAGGTGACCGTGGTCGGCATTCCGGACAAGCCGGGCTACGCCGCCAAGGTGTTCCGCGCGGTCGCCGACGCCGAGATCAATATCGACATGGTGCTGCAGAACATCTCCAAGGTGGAGACCGGCAAGACCGACATCACCTTCACCCTGCCCAAGCTCGAGGGCCCGCGCGCCGTCGAACTGCTCACCAAGCAGCAGGGCGATATCGGCTTCTCCCAGGTCGTGTACGACGACCACATCGGCAAGGTGTCGCTGGTCGGCGCGGGCATGAAGTCGCACCCGGGCGTGACCGCCACCTTCTGCGAGTCGCTCGCCGACGCGGGCATCAATATCGACCTCATCTCCACCTCCGAGATCCGGATCTCGGTGCTGGTCAAGGACACCGACCTGGACGAGGCCGTGAAGGTGCTGCACTCGGCATTCGATCTGGGCGGCGACGAGGTCGCCGTCGTGCACGGCGGAACCGGTCGCTGAAACTCGGCCTTTCCCTGATTCCCTTCTGCCTCAACATTGTTTGGAGACAGCATGTCCACACCACCTGCTACATCCGAAGCGCTTTCCCGTCGCGAACTGGATTGCGAACTCGTCGACCGCTTGATCGGACTGATTCCGGCGACCAGCGGCCGAACCAGTACCGTGTACGCACCGATGACGGCGGAACCACTGGCGGTCATGCCGACCTCGGGGCTCGACGACGTCGAGGACGCATTCGCTGAAGCTCGTGCGGCACAAAGTGAATGGGCCGCACTGCGACCTCGCGCGCGGGCGGCGGTGCTGTCCGACTTCCATGATCTCGTGCTGGACGAGCAGCAGACGCTCCTCGACTTCATCCAATGCGAGACCGGCAAGGCCCGCAAACATGCCTTCGACGAGGTGCTCGATACCGCACTCGTCGCGAACTACTACGCCCGGCGCGGCCCCGGATTTCTTGCCCCGCAACGGCGTACCGGCGCAATCCCGGTACTGACCCAAACCCGGGTGCTGCATCAGCCCAAGGGCGTCGTCGGGATCATCTCACCCTGGAACTACCCGCTGTCCATGGGTGTCACCGACGGTCTGGCCGCGATCATGGCCGGTAACGCCATCGTGCAGAAGCCGGATTCCCAGACTCCGCTCACCGCACTGCTCGCGGTGGACCTACTGCATCGGGCCGGCATGCCGCGCGGCCTGTGGCAGATCGTGTCCGGCTCCGGCTCCGTGATCGGCGGCGCGGTCATCGACCATGCGGACTTCCTGTGTTTCACCGGCTCCACCGCGACCGGCAAGCTTGTCGCCCAGCAGGCGGCGGCGCGGCTGGTGGGCTGCACCCTCGAGCTCGGCGGGAAGAACGCCATGCTTGTGCTGGCCGACGCGGATATCGACAAGGCCGCCGAAGCCGCTGTGCGAGGCTGCTTTTCGTCAGCGGGACAACTGTGCGTGTCCATCGAGCGCCTGTACCTGGACGAGGCCATCCGCGAGGAATTCCTGTCCGCATTCCTGGCCCGCGTCGAAGCACTGAGACTCGGACCTTCCTTCGACTGGAATACCGATATGGGCTCGCTGATCAACGCCGGTCAGCTGGCAACCGTCCGAGAACACGTCGAGGACGCGCTCGGCAAAGGTGCTGTGCTACTCGCGGGCGGTCGGCAACGGCCCGATCTCGGACCGTACTTCTATGAGCCGACGGTTCTGGCGGAGACACCACACGAGGCTCTGTGTTTCACCGAGGAAACCTTCGGACCGGTGGTCTCGATCTTCGGATTCACCAGCGAGGACGACGCGATCGCCAATGCGAACGACGGGCGCTACGGTCTCAACGCGAGCGTTTGGAGCACCGACATCACACGCGCCCGATCGGTCGCCGCGCGGATCAAGGCCGGGACCGTCAATATCAACGAGGTGTACGCCGCTGCCTGGGCTTCGGTCGACGCCCCGATGGGCGGCATGCGGGATTCCGGCCTGAACCGTCGCCACGGTGTCGAAGGGCTCCTGAAGTACACCGAACCGCAGACCGTCGCTGTCCAACGCCTGCACGGCATCACTGCGCCTGCCTTCCTCGATGACGAGAGGTTCGCGATGGTGGCTACTGCGGGGCTGCGGATGCTGAAGCTGATCGGCTGGAGTTGACGGTGCGGCAATCCGAAATCTCTTCGACGACAGGACCAATCGTGTCCCCGGCGGCCCGGTCGATATTGCTGATCGGCGGCGCGATGAAAGTGGCCGGAGGCGCGTCGCTGCTCGCGATCGCCGCGGGCTTCGCTGTAGTGCGCCACGGTCTTTCGACCGGACTGCTGGTTTTCGCGGGAGCGTTCTTCATGGTCACCGGATGTGCGATGGTGGCGTGGCGGGACTACCTCGCGCACGACGATCGAGCGACGGTCCTGGTCGTGGCGGTCGATTCCGCGATCGTGGTGGCCGCCACGATGACGGTGGTCTACGAGTGGCGAGGCATCACGCTGGCCGGGGGAGTGCTGATAGCGGTGGTAATCGCCACCGTGGCCGTCTTCTCCACACTGTTCGCTATCGCGCGGGCGGTTGGTTGAAACCGGTGTAGCGCTCCAAGCCGAGCGGGTGGTTCCGCCACGATTGGCGGAACCACCCGCTCGGTCGTTTCCACGACATCACCAACGGCGATCAGGGCGTTGCGGTTCGTGATTGGTCGCCGTAGACGACACGGCCCCAAACCAGGGACATGACCTCGACCCAGCGTTCGGAATCCACGCCGTTCTCGCCATTGACGAACTCCCGGATCAATTCGATAGCCAGCGCGGACAGCGCGAAGGCGATCGTGTCAGCCTCCCCGTCGAGCGCGACTCCTGCGCGCTGCTGCCGTCGAATCCGTTCCGCGAGCTCGGAACGGAACGCCTTGCTCGACGCGTTGAGGACGGCCGCGACGTCAGCGTCATAGTTGGCTACCTCCAGAAACGCGGCGATCACCACCCGGTGCGGTTCGAGGTAACCGATGGCCGCGCGCAGCGCGTTCGGCATATGCTCCGGGCCGGACGGCCACTCGCCCATCTGCTCACTCATCCGGGCGGTGACCGGTGCGAGCGCCTCGGCGACGAGCCGCGACAGCAACTCGTTCTTGTCCACGAAGTGGCTGTAGAACGCCGGCCGAGACACTCCCGCGCGCTCGGTGATCTGCTGGATCGTGATGTCGGAGAACGCGGTTCCCGCCTCCAACAGGTCGCGTACAGCGGACATCAACTCCGCTGCGGCCTGCTTGCGGCGCGCCTTCGCAGTCGATGTCCGATTCGTCTGCATGTCCCGGAACTCCTTCCACTGGCGGCGGAGCTCGCCGCACCGCGTCGGCCACAGCCTGAACGCGTGTCGTACACGGTGACAAACATGTGTCAGGCACAAGCCTGACGGATCTTTCAGATAAGCACAAGAGCGCCGTCGGTCACATGACCATCCCGACTCGTCTCGACGATCAAATCGATTCCAGCACAACAGGTTGTGACGTAACCCGTTGAACACTCACCGTCGTGTCCGCATGCTCGGAACGTCACGTCGTCGGCGCGCTCACCCGCTGCCCACCACGACCAAGGAAACTATGTCTGCAAAACTCGACGCGGTGCTGGAGCGGCTATCAGAATTGTCGCGCCGCGGATACTACAACCCGTACACCCGATTCGACTGGCCCGCAGACGTGCCTCGCGACTCGTGGTGGATGGACCCGGAATTCCTTACCGTTCACGGCACCGATGAAATTCTGGACGGTGACGTATCGATCCGGCTGTCCCAGGCCGAGACCATCAATTTCTTCAGCCTCCACGTGCACGGCATCCGTGAGCTCATGGGCGAGGTCGCGATCCGGATACACACGCCCCGCTATCGGCGGGCTTCGGAATATCTGCATCACTTTCTCGGCGAGGAGAACGACCATATGTGGTTCTTCGCCGAATTCTGCAATCGATACTGGGACGGCGTGTACCCGGCCGCCGCGCCCAGCCCACTCGCCGCGACCACGGACGCGGATGCGGGACCTTGGAACGATTTCGTGGTGTTCAGCCGAATCCTGATATTCGAGGAACTCTTCGACTACTACAACGCGCGCCTGGGCACGAGCACTGTGGTGCCGCCGATCGTGGCTGAATTGCATAACGCGCACCACCATGACGAGAACAGGCACGTCGCCTTCGGCAAACGACTGGTCGAATGGCTGTACGCCGAGGCGCTGGAGAACGGTGGTGCCTGCGGTAAACCGGCGGTGGCCACCTACATCAAGAACTACATCGAACACTCGGTGGCGAGTATGTACAACCCACGCTGTTATGCCTATGCGGGCGTGGCCAATCCCCTGGCACTCCGTCGGCGATTGCTCGGGCATCCCGCCCGGCGGCAGGTGCACTCCGACATCATGCGCCGCCTCGACCGGTTCTACCTGAGGCTCGGGCTCTACGAGGGGTCATGGGTTCGATGACCACACCGCCTCGCGCCACCGACGACCCCATGGAGGAGATCGTCGCCTTCCTCGCCATCCGCAACCCCGAATTCACCGGAGCCGATCCCGATCTGGACCTCATCGAGAGCCGGACCCTGGATTCGCTGGGTCTGGTGGAATTCCTGCTGCTGTTGCAGGAGCTCACTGGATCCGAAATGGACATGGGCACAGTGGATTTGGGCACAATTCGCACGCTCGGGCAACTCCGCGCCGCCTACTTCACACAGGGGGAACGATGATCTCTACCACCGGAACCGGCTACCGCACCGCCGACGGACTCGCGGTACTCGGACCGCGCGTCGCCCGGGTCAAATTTGGTCTCGACTCGATATTCCAGCGCTGGGCGCGCGAGATCGACGGCCAGGAATGGGATCTACCGGTTCTGCTGGCCGAATCGCAGCTGGCCGCCTTCGACTACTTCGACAATTTTCCGCATCTCGCGGTGGCCGCGATACCGACGGTGCGGGTGGAAGCCGTCGAGCGTGAGCGGCTGTTCATCGCCTCCGCGGCCTGCTACGGCATCTACGCTGCGCTCGCGGATTCCGAACTCGACCGCCCCGTGGTGATCACGGTCAACGGCCGATGCTGCCGAAACGAGCGGGAATATCGCGGCCTGCGACGTTTGCACCACTTCACGATGCGCGAACTGGTCGCGCTCGGATCCGCCGAGCACGCCATCGAGCACCTCGTCTACTTCAAGCCCCGGATCCTGGCCCTCGCCGAGCACCTCGGCCTCCGCGTCCGCGTGGAAACAGCGACCGATCCGTTCTTCGACCCGAACAGCTCTCGTGCCGTCATGCAACGACTGCTCCCGGTCAAGGAGGAGGTACTCACCGACGACGACGTCGCGATCGCCTCACTCAACAGCCATCGCAACTTCTTCGGCGACCGGGCGCGCATCCGGCACGCTGGTGAGGCGGTGCACACCAGTTGTGTCGCATTCGGATTGGAGCGCTGGATCCACGCGCTGGACCGCCGCCACGACGGCGACTGGGCCGCAGTCGCTGCGGCCGTCGAATCCTTCGATGGTGGTGCGTCTTGACCTCCGCACCGATCCTCGTCACCGGCGCGGCCGGGGTTGTGGGCACGGCGCTGCGTGAACAGCTCACCCTCGGCTCGTACACAGTGCTCGGCCATCGCACCCGGTTGACCGGAATACCCACGATCACAGGCGATATCACCCAGTCGAGGTTCGGCCTGTCCGCCGACGAATACGCTCGGCTCGCCGATTCCATCGGGTGTGTGGTCCACGCCGCGGCCAACACTCAGCTCAATGCCGATCCGGCCGAACTGGTCCGGCAGAACTGTCTCGGCGCCCGGCATGCCATCGAGCTGGCCAACGATGCGGACGTGCCGCTCATCCACGTGAGTACGGCCTTCGTCGCCGCCATCGACCGGCCAGAGAACACCGGCATCCGAATGCATTACGCGGAATCCAAACGGGCTGGGGAACAGCTCGTGACCGATCGGGCACGCCGCTGGACGATCGTGCGGCCCTCGATCGTTATCGGTGACTCCCGCGATGGACATATCGCGAGCTATCAGGGCCTTTATCGGCTGGCCGAACTGGTGCGCGGCAGTCAACTGCCGTTTGTGCCCTGCTCGCCGGATGCACTGGTCGATGTCATCCCGCAGGATGTCGTGGGGGCCGCACTGGCCCACCTGGCGCGAGCCGCGCTCGCCACCGGGACTACCGGGTTCGATCAGGTATGGCTCACCGCCGGCTCCGCCGCGCCCTCGGTGCAGGAGGTTGTGCGCGCATTCGCCGAACCGCGCGTCGATTCCGCTGCTGCCGTGCGCATTCCGCGCTGCATCGACCGCGACCAGTATGAGCGCCTGATCCGTCCGGTCTTCCTGTCGGCACTCGATGATCGGTCAGCCCGTCGCATCGACACGCTTTTCACCCACGTCGCACCCTACGTGTCGATCGTCGAGCCGTTCCCAGGACCCACCGCTGTGGGCGACTACCGGCCCACCACCGCCGGACCGCTCGCATCGCTGGAACGGGCATTGGACTACTGGGCACGCGGGACCGCCGGCCATCGGGAAGGAACTCTGCAACATGCCTGAATATCAGCTTCACGCAACGGTGTCCGGGAGGACGCCCGAGGCCGTCTTCGCCTTGATCGAGGACTTCGGCCGCTATCCCGAGGTCGTACCGAACGTCATCGAGTCACTGTCGGTGACCGTCGCCGACGACGGCGCCCGCTATTCCGAATGGGCAGTTCGCTTTCACGGCGGAATCCTGAAATGGCGAGAACGCGACGACGTCAGCATCGCCGCCGACAGGATCGAATTCCGGCAGATAGTCGGGGATTTCGCTGAACTCGCCGGGAGCTGGCGAGTCGGTACGACACCCGAAGGGGAGGTGCGGGTATCGATCGTGGCGAGCTTCGATCTCGGAATGCCGGATGTGGCAACGATTCTCGACCCCATCGCGCTCGCGGCCTTCGACGAGACCATGCGCACGCTCCTCACCACACTGCTGGGCCCGGCACTTCGATTCGACAGCGTCGCGACCACTGCCGGGAGCCGGTCATGACGAACGCCGCCTACCTGCACTCGATCGGCTGGGCGCACGGCGAACGTCGATCTTTCCTCGATGAACTCGGTGCCGATTCGTCCATCCGCACACGCACCGCGCAGGAGGGCATCGAGCATTACTACCAAGCCCATTGCGCACCATGGCAGCTCGCGCAGCGGGCCGCCGCTGTATCCATGGACCGCGCCGGATTGACCGCCCAAGACCTCGATCTGATCCTGTACTCCACCGAATCGACCGACCTTCGCACCGATATCAGCAAGGACCCCAATCGATTTGCGGAGTCGATCGGAGCGACCGTCACGCCGTGTTTCGCGGTGACCGGCAATGTATGCGCGAACTTCGGAGCAGCCCTGGCCGTCGCCCGCAACGCGGTGCGGCTCGGCGAGCACCGCACCGTCCTCATCGTGACTACCGATATCTGGGACGAGAGGCCCAGGCTCGTCGATGCCGGGACATGCCTGATGAGTGATGCCGCCGCGGCCGCCATCGTCTCCCTCGACGTATCGGGCACAGGATGGCGTATCGGCCGCATCACACCAGCGGTCGACCACGGTATGCATGCCGTCGATCCGGGCGTCGACACCATGCATATGGTCCGGGGAACGGTTGCCGGGGTCCAACGCGCGTTTCGTGGCTTCTTCACCGATGCCAGCGCCGCGGACTACGACCATCTCGTCTGCGGCAATCTGGGCGACACCGTCATCCAGATGTTCGCCCGCGTAGGGGGCTTCGAGAAGACCCCGGTGCTGCGGCAGACCGCGGCGAACGGTCACTGCTTGGCCGCCGATGTGCTCGTAAACCTCGACACGTTCTCCTCGGATATGGCCGACGGCGCGCGGGTGATGGCCGTTTCCAGCGGCCACAACTACTGGACCTGTATCGATCTGACGGTTGTCAGGGAGGCTGTCGCGTGAAAATGCTTGCTGTACTGGCGATTCTGCGGCCCCGCCAGGTCGCTGCCGCCGCGCTGCTGCTCGCGCTGTGCGGAGCGGTCAGCGCGTTGCTGGTGGCGCCGAAGTTGACCGCCTCGCTCGCCGACTACGACGATCCCGCCTCCGAATTCGCCGCCGCGATGGCCGATTACACCGCCCGCACCGGCATCGATCCAGAGCAAGGACTCCAAGTCCTCGTCTCTTGCACGCCCACCGGAGATCAACTCTGCCCCGAGGTCGGTGCGGCTCGCACCGCTTTGCAAAGCAGCGAGCACGTGGTGCGGGTCCTGGATTTCGAAACCGCCCACGATTCGCGGATGCTGTCCATGGATCGAACCCGCGCATACCTGCAGGTCGCCCTGGATCCAGCGAGCGGCGGCGACAAAGATCTGCTCGACAAGGTGCGCAACCGGCTCGGCGAACAACCTGGCCTGCGCGATCGGGTACTCGTGGGTGGGCCGACCGTGGCCAATCACGACACCGCCGAAATCTCCACCGCGGACCTCTTCATCGCCGAAATGGTCGCCTTCCCGTTACTGGTGCTGGCCCTGTTTTTCGTATTCCGGGGCGCGGTCGCCGCCGCCGTGCCTCTGGTCGGGGCGGGCTTCAGCATCGCGACCACCTTTCTCGTGCTGCTCGCCTTCCAGCAGGCGCTGCAATTGTCCACGTTCGCATTGAATTTGATGACCGCGCTCGGGACCGGGTTGGCGATCGACTTCAGCCTGTTGATCGTGTCGCGGTTCCGCGAGGAACGGCGCGACGCGAACATGCCGGCCGCGGTCGCCGCCGCCATGCTCAGCGCCGGGCGCACCGTACTTTTCAGCGGACTCACCGTCATGTCGGCCCTCGCCACACTCTGCCTTTTCCCGCAGCGATTCCTCTATTCGATGGGCTTGGCGGGCATCGCGCTCACCGCCGCCTGCCTACTGTTCGCGCTCCTCGTGCTGCCGGCCGTGCTTATGCTGCTCGGCGATCGGATCGAGGCGCTCGGCGGGCGGCGCGAACCGATGTCCGCGGCGTCCCGATGGATTCGGTGGAGCGGCTACGTCGGGCGACGACCGGTCCCCATCGTGGCGATCGGCCTGATGCTGCTGCTCCTGCTAGCCGCTCCGGCTCTCGGGGCACGGCTGCAGGGCTACGACACCGATGTGCTGCCTGCGAATTCCGATGCGCACCGGGTCACCTCGGCCTTGCGCGCGGACTTCGAACACGCCGATACCGCGCTGACCGTCGTTCTCGGCCCCAGCGAATCCGCGGACCACGCCGAGCGGCTGCTGGTGTCGCAACCGGGCATTGTGCGGGTCGATCCGCCGACGGTGTTGGCCGACGGTTCGAGTCTGCTCAATGCGACCATCGACGCGTCCTCCACCTCGCCGCGTGCCCGCGAGATCCTGGCCTCGGTACGCGCGGCCTTCCCCGATGCGGCGGTACTCGGTGAGGTCGCTCGGTTCGATTCACTGCTGCACAGCCTCGGTACCCGATTGCCCTACGTGGCACTGCTGCTCATCGTGGTGAGTGGATTGTTCCTGGGGGTGCTCACTCGATCGGTGGTGATCCCGATCAAGAACGCGCTCATCAGCGCGCTCACGCTGTGCGCGACGCTCGGGGTACTCGTTCTGGTCTTCCAACACACCCCGATGGGCGGGCTGCCCAGCCTCGAGGTGAGTTCGCTGGTAATCGTCGGGGTGCTGGCCTACGGACTCTCCACCGACTACGCCTCATTTCTGTTCCACCGAATGACCGAGGCCAGGCAATTGGGTGCATCGTCGAAAGAGGCTGTCGCCCAAGGGCTTGCGCGCACCGGTCCGCTCGTGACAGCGGCGGCGCTGCTGTTGCTCATCCCCTTGGGCGCGCTCGTCACCTCCCGGCTCGCACCGGTCCAGATGCTCGGATTCGGCGCCGCGTTCGCGATCTTGCTCGACGCGACACTGGTGCGAGTACTGCTGGTGCCGTCGTTGATGAATCTGCTGGGCGGCTACAACTGGTGGCCGTCAGCGCTGGCGGCCGGACTTCAGAGGGAACCAGCTGATCACGTCGCTCACTGACAACAGAATTCGACGGTTCAGTGGGGAAGGGCGGGACGGAATCTCCTGCAGGGGATCCCGTCTCGTCACCCTGCAAGGGCCGGGGACGCGGCCGCAGCGGCCGCGTCCAGGACCATGCGGGAGAAATCCTCCGGACGAGCCAGCGGGAGATAGTGCCCGGCGCGCGGAACCACGAGCAACCGGCCGTGTGAGCATGCCTCGGCGAATCGCCGCTCGTGCAACCGCAAATGATCGTGTGCGCCGTTGACCAGCCAGACCGGACCGGGATACGCGGAAAGTCCACTGAGCACATGGAATTTCGCCAATGCACGAACCACATCGGGAATCGCCTCGGTGGCGATTCCGCCGTTCTTGACCGCGCGGGCCACGGATTCGGGTAATGACGCGTCGAATATCCGTCCGCTGACCCGTTCGCCGCCGTCGGGTTGCGCCGACAGGATGCGATGCATGAGCGAGAACGGCGACATCAGAACTCGATTGGGCACGGCGGTCGATCCGGCGACTACCAGCCCCGCAACCCGCTCGGGTGCCCTCGCCGCCGCGGCGATGCTCACATACCCACCGAGCGAATGCCCGACGACCAGCGCGCGCCCACCCAGCTGATCGACGGCCTCGAGTACCGTCTCGGCCGCTGCGGGCAACGTGAACCGCTCGTCACGCCGCTGTCCGTGTCCGGGTAGATCGATGGCGAGAATCGGGCGGCGGCCCATATGCTCCGCGACGACCGTCCAGGCGGCGCCGCTGAGTCGAATGCCGTGCACGAAAACGATGGGTAGAAGATCCGACATCACGTCCTCCTCGATGCAACACAACGTTGCGTTGCAAACGCTAACCGACCTGCATACTGCACCGCAACGTAGCGTTGTATTCTGCCGATATGGAAGCCCCTGTGACTCGGACCGGCACCGGTCCCAGGAGGGCGGACGCGATCTACGCCGCAACCCTGGAACTGCTTGCCGCACACGGATATGACGGCCTGACCATGGAAGCGGTAGCCCAGCGATCCGGCGTGAACAAGACCACGCTGTATCGCTGGTGGCCGTCCAAAGACGCCCTGTTCGCTGCGGCGCTCACCACCGCCGACATCCTCGCCATCACCATCCCCGACACCGGAACCCTGCGCGGTGATCTACTGGCCCTGGCCACCGACATCGCTCGCCTGCTGACGGCCGAAGCCACCGCGCCCATTGTGACCGCGGTCCTCGCCGCCGCCCCGACCCGGCCACAACTCGCGGCGACCGGACGCGCCTTCTTCGCCGAACGCCTCGCCCGGGAGCAATCGGTCTTCACCCGGGCCGTCGAACGCGGCGAACTCTCGGCTTCCGCCTCCGCGTCGGCGATTATGGACATGCTGGCCGGCGCCCTGTGGTTCCGGCTGATGCTGCGAGCCGAACCCCTCACCGCCGCCTATGTCGAGACCAGCGTCGGCATCATTCTCGATGGAGTCGGGTCGCAAGGCCACTGACCGGTGTCGACAGCCGCCTGTCGGGAACGAAGTTCGGCCAGGTCTGGTCCCTTAGCCGGACAAGCGGAGCGGGCCACCTGGAGATGATCCGCGTCAAATATTGAGCCGTCGAAGCGGATTCGAGACGAACGGTGGCGGGATCTGGAGATTCTGGCCGACGGCCGACTTACTTGACCTGCCTGTTGCGCGGCTGGTCAGCTGGCTATCCTGCTCTATAGGTGCTTTGAGCTGGGGTGCTAGCTGTCAGCAACCCCCGATGAAACGAACCTGCGACCGGCGACCTGGGGTTTCTCTGTTTCGGTGGTTGGGTACTTGGTGTGGGTACCCGGCCTGACCTGGGTAAAGGTCAAGCCTGGTGAGCGCCCCCGGCAGGAATCGATATAGATGGGAACAGTACCGACCAGCATCTTCTTGCTGGCCAACTGGTCATCGAAGCCGATTTCGCCCTGAGCAGTCGGCGCTAGGGGGCCTCGGTAGTGGTCTCCGGGCGGAGAGTGTCCCGCACTCAGGTTCCGGGTGGCTGTTGTTGTCGGGATGCCTGCCATTTGGTGACCTCCCACAGCACCTCCGCCTGGCGTCGTGCCAGCGCTTCTCCCTCGGCGCCTTCGGCGATCACGATCTCGAACTCTGCGGTCGGCGGTTCCTGCCGGTTGCTCCTGCGGCGTGGAGGATCCTTGGGTTCGTCATTGTCGGCCATTTCGTAGGTATGCCCACCGAGCATGATCAACGCACTGACTTGCCGAATGCCGAGGGGCACAAGAAGCAGGACAAACCAGGGGCGAAACTCCTCCAGGATGTGCCGCTCGGCGACGAAATTCGCCGTTGCTGGCGATTACGACGTTGGGGCGAGCGTGGGTGCTGGTCGGTGCCCGGATGTCCTCGCATGCCGCTGACCGCGCTGATCGAATCGGCCGAGCGGTGGGCGGAGGAAGGCCGACTAGTGGTTGCGATTTGGGCCGACTGCGGCACGTTGAGCGTTCGTCGGCGCAACAGCGCGCTCATCTGGTCGATCAGGGTCGAAACGACTTGATTGAGGTCTCCCTCGTGGACCGGCCCGCACCCGCCGCCCTCCTCACCCGCCTGCTCAGGGTTCTGGTCGCGGAGATCGATCCGGGTTAGCGTCGGACATCGCCCGCTGCCACGGGGGTTGATCGGCGTCGATGGTTCAGCGGCGAATCGAGTGGTCGCGAGGACGTTAGGGTTGTGTGCGTGAGGGTGACCGAGCATTCGAGGTGGAGTCGCGTGGCCGGGGTGGGGCTCGCGGCGGGCGGGCGTGCCCGGTGAGCCGAAAGGATCGCGGAGACAGTTCGCTCGGGCGGATTCCCGCCGGGCAGGTGGTGCGCGGGCGGATGCTGGGCAAGGTCGTCGCGACGCAGGCATTGCGGGCCGCGGGTGGGCGGTTGTCGGTGATCGGGCGGTCGCAGCGGGCCAAGGAGATGCTCAACGAGCGGTTGGCGGTGTCGGCGCTGGATCAGCTGGTGGTGGTGCTCGGGGGGATGAAGGGCGCGGCCATGAAGGTGGGGCAGACGCTGTCGATGCTGGAATTGGAGATGCTGCCCCCGGTACAGCGCGAGCGGGTGCGGACGCGGTTGGCGAGCTTGCGCGACAGTGCGCCGCAGCTGCCGTTCGATGCGATTCGTGCGGTGGTCGAGGCGGATCTGGGACCGCTGGGCGGGGTGTTCGCCGAGTTCGGGGAGCATCCGATCGCGTCGGCGTCGATCGGGCAGGTGCATCGGGCACGGCTGCTCGACGGCAGGGATGTCGCGGTGAAAGTGCAGTATCCCGGGATCGATCGCGCGGTGAAGTCCGATCTGCGGATGATGGCGATGTTCGCCAAGGCGCTGAGCGTCCAGCTTCCGGCCTTCGCGCACAGTGCGATCATCGATGAGGTGCAGCTGGGGGTGGAGAACGAACTGGACTACCTCGCCGAGGCCCGGGTGCAGCATCGGCTGGCGCGACGTTTTCGCGGGCACCCGTTTGTGACCGTGCCGGACGCGATCGTCGAGCATTCATCGACGCGGGTACTGGTCAGTGAGTTCTTCGAGGGCGTGCCGTTCGAGCGGATGCGCGAGCTGCCCGATGCGGAGCGCGACCGGATCGGTGAGCTGATCTACCGCTTCTATGTCGGATCGATGTTCCGCGACAACGAGTTCTGCGGTGATCCGCATCCGGGCAATGTGCTGCTCGGACGCGATGGGCGGGTCGGTTTCGTCGACTTCGGGCTGTACAAGAAGATGCGGCCGAGCCACGTCGAATGGGAACGGCAATCGCTGCGTGCGGCGGCGGAGGGCCGGGCCGAGGATCTGCGGGCTCTGTTCGTCGATTACGGGATCCTCACACCCGATTCGGGGTTGTCGGCCCTGGACTGTCTCGACTATGTCGATACCGCCGCGCAACTGTGCCTGGTCGATGAAAAGATCACGGTCACACCGGAATTGGCGACAGCGGCGATGGTCGCCACCTTCGATCCGCGGGGCGCGAGCCCGGGGGCGAAGACAATCGATCACTGGCCGGCCGATCACGTGTTCTCCCGCCGGGCCGATTTCATGACCATGGGTGTGCTGGGCCAGTTGCGCGCCACGGCCAATTGGCATCGCATCGCCCGCGAATGGCTGTACGGTGAGCCGCCGGTGACAGCGGTGGGGAAGGTCATCGCCACGTGGGATCGAGGGTGAACGGCTCCGCCCACCTGCGCTTGGGCGGTTGCGCAGTTTCGGTCGGGCGGAGCCGTTCGTGCCGGTCAACGCATCACGAGGGGTAAGTCCGGATGCGAATGACCGGGGTTCAGGGGGTCTTCGGTCGGGCATCGCCGAGGCGCTGCGCGGCGGCCCGGCGGCGTTCGCCGATGGCGGCCTGTTCCACTGCGCGCCAAGATGATTCGGCATCGAGTTGATGAGTGGCGGCGATGCGGTCCAGGGTGTCGGCGGTCAGGTGCTGGGTGAGATCCAGGAGTTCGGGCACCGCGTCGTTGGTGATCGCGGCATCGAGCACGCGCGCGATCGAGTCGGCGTCGCCGGAGAAGAGCAGATTGCTCAATGGCGCGGCGAGGTCGTGGTCGATGCGGGCGAGCGTCGAGAGCGCGGCGACGATGGCCTCGGGTGATCCCGCGGCCGCACTCGTGATCATGCGTTCGCGCCGAGCGGGCCGCACCGTGCGCAGGATCTCGCTGAGCCGCTGTGCCGAAACCAGCAGTGCCGCTGTGCGAATCAGTCCCTCGTCATCGTCGAGGCCGAGGTCGAATGCGCGGACCAGCTCCTCGGGCGCTTGTTCGACGAAGCGGGAAGCCGTCAAATAGTCCCCGCGGCGCAGTAGTTCCTCGGCGACGGGGATGAGCAGTTCGGCAGGGATCTTGGGTGCGAACACCGGGATGACGCGAGGGTCGAGATAGGGCGCGGCATCGGCGAGATAGCTCGGCGACATCCCGCCCAGTATCCCCGTGGCACGATCGGGATGGTCCATGCCGATCGCGCCGCCACCCAGTCCCGCGACCCGAGGCGGGATGGCCTTCTGCGCGACGGTGATCGCCAGCGCGTTGGGGGTGATCGGCGCGAGCTTGCTGACCCGCGCGAAAGTCGGTGCGAGAGTGTCGAACAACTCCTCGGAGATCCGTTCGCGCAGCCGCATCACCGGTACCGCACCCAGGCGTTCCAGGCCCGCCAGCTCGGTGGGATCGACCTCGAGCAGCATGGCCAGGATGGCGACCTGGGCGCGTGTCACCACATCGGTCATGCCGTCACCGCCCGAACAGGATCTTGCGGGCGGGAATGCGCACCAGCCGGGGGAGCGCCTCGAGCCCGCTGTCGATCGCCGCGTCGAGGTTGCGCTGCTGGGTCAGCTTGGCGCGCCGCAGCAGCGTCAGCAGTTGCTCCGATTCGGCGGGTGTGAGCAGGTTCAGCACGTCCTGTGGCTCGGCCAGTTCGGCTTGGAGCGGATGTGGACTCGGGGTCATCGTCAGTTCTCTCTCGTGCTCTGGTGGTACGGCGGCTCACTTGAGCGGCAGTGCGCCGTCCATGCCGCCGACGTCGGTGATCTTCCAGTCGGCGTTGCGATCCACGGTCACGTTGTAGGTGACCGTGGTCTGCGCCCCGTCCGGGTTCTGGGCGTTGGTGGAGGTGACGTTGACGAAGACATTCACCTTGTAGACGCCCCCGGACTCCGACATCACCTTGGCGGTGATCGGGGTCGCGGTGGAGGTCCATTTCAGCGGCGTGAGGATGTCCTGCAGCTTGGGCGCGGTGGTGTCGAACTTGGCGGCCAACGCGGGACTGGTATTCGCCTTGAGCTTGCCGACCCAGGCGTTGAAGTCGGCGAAGTTCACCGTCGCGGCACCGACCGCGTAATCGCCGGCGACCTGTTCGGCGTGGGTATTCGCCTTGGCGGTGGAGTCCCGGTCCGAGAGCTCGCCCCGCGCGGCGATGAGGAAGCCCACGGCGGTGACAAGGGCTATGACGAGCACCGCCACGGCCGCAGACCACACCATGGTGGACAGCGGGATCGCCACCGAGCGAGCGGTCCTGCTCGTGCTCGCGGGTGCTGAATCCTGTTCGTTCGTCATCGGGATTCTCCTGGAAAGTTGTTGTCGGACAACTGTATTCAGTTACTCGAGCGCGCGACGCCGACCTCGTGCGGTAACGGATCGTTGCGCACGGTCATCCGGATTGGAGTGCCTGTGGCGACCGGTTCGAACTCGAACTCGACGGGGCGATTGTCCATCGGCAGGCCGCTCACCAGTCGGTATGTGACGCGTGTCGGCGCGGCGATGGCGCGCCCGGCGGTCGCTCGAATCATGGTGTTGCCCTGTGCGGTTTGGTGGCGGTGACGGTTTGGGCGATTCCCGCCTCGACCTGGTCGATCTCGGTGAATCCGCACTCGCGCAGGCACCCGGTGATGTCGTCGCGGCCGAACATGCGCACGCTCGACAGCTTTTCCATGGTGGTGACGTGCGCCCGGCCGCGCTGCCCACCCGGTCCGAGGCTGGTCAGAATCACGATGCGCCCGCCCGGCTTCAGCACTCGCCACATTTCGCCGATGGCCTGGAACGGTTCGTTGATCAGATACAGGGCGGCCAGGCAGCTGACCGCGTCGGCGACCTCGTCCGCGAACGGCAGTTGTTCGGCGTCGCCGTGCAGGTAGGCGACCGACGGGCCGGAATTGTCGGCGACGGCCCTGGCCAGCATCGTGCGTGAGGCGTCCACCCCGACGGCCAGCCCGTCCGGGCCGACCCGGGTGCCGAACCAACCGGTGAAATTGCCCGGCCCGCAGGCGATATCCAACACCGTCGCACCGGGACGCAGTCCGAGCCGGGCCGCCGTGCGAGCGCGGTCGGCGTCGCGGCCGGGCGCCTCGAGGAGGCTGGCCAGGCGCAACCCGACCGGCCGCCCCAACTGGTAGACACCGGCGTAGAAGCGGGTTCGCATGAGTCGCTGCCCGAAGCCCTGCGCGGCCGGAGGAGCCGCGCCGAGGACATCGAGATACCCGTCGACTTCGGCGGGAGACTGCCTGCAGCGTGCCGGGTCCAGCAACGCGCTGGCACGCCGGAGGGCCGGGAGTGTGTCTGCGGGATCGTCGGCGCGGTGATCCGCGAGCGTCGAGCCGTCGGTCATCGGAACCTCGCATCGTCGTCGATGTCGCCCGCATAGGGATGGCGATAGTTTTCGAATAGTAATACTATTCGGAATGTAGAGACAAGAGCATCGAGATGGCAGCGGTATGTGAGCCGCTGGACGCGAATAGAATCACCGGGGGAACCAGTACGAACGAAGGGACGGACGATGCCAGGCGAGCGCCGGCGGATGACCCGCGCGGAATCGCAGCAGCGCACGCGCGAAGAGGTGCTCGACGCGGCGGAGGAGCTGTTCCTCGAATTCGGATTCCACGGCACCACGGTGGCCAAGATCGCCGCCGCCGCGGGGCGGACCCAGGGCGCGATCTACGCCAACTTCTCCAGCAAGGAGAACCTCTGCGCCGACGTGCTGTTGCGCTGCTACATGCGGACTTTCGCGGAATTGATCGCGAAGATGGCCGAGTCCAGCGGGCCGCTCGAGGCGCAGATGGGATCACTCGCCGTCTGGTTCAAGCGGCTGGTGTCCGAGGAGAGCCTGGTCGCGCTGGCGGCCGAGTATGCCCTCGCGATCCACAAGAATCCCGAACAGCTCGCGGTGTCGGGCGGGCATATCGATATGGGCCGGAACATGCTCGGCGCGATGCTGGCCTCCATGCTGCCGTTCGGTGTCGATCAGGCATCCAGGGATGTCGCCGTGAACGCGATTCTCGCCACCGGCACGGGCCTGGCGCTGGGGCGGACACTCGGGGTGATCGATGACGATCAGCTGGTCGACCTGCTGATTCACACTGTCCGGTTGTGGGCGGCCGACCTTGGGCGAGGTACGGCCGTCCAGGGTTGAGCCGCGCGTCCGCCCGTGCCCGCTGATCTGGGTCGAACCCGGTCAGCGGGCTTCTTTTTGGTCAGTTTGGGATTGCAATGCAATCCAGAAGGTTCTACTATCCGAATTGAGCAAGGCTTGATCGTCCGACAAGGGAGTCGTTCCATGACCGATGCACGTAAACCGACCGTCCTCGGGGGGCGGCGCACATGTCGGTGACAGTGGTGACGGGGGCCGGGAGCGGCATCGGCCGGGCGACCGCGCAGCGATTCGCGCGCAAGGGTTCGACGGTGATCGTGTCCGATATCAACGAACAGACCGGCGCGGAAACGGTCGCCCTCATCGAAAAGGACGGCGGCAGCGCGGTCTTCCGTCGCTTGGATGTGGCGGATCTCGCCGACTGGGAGAACTTCACCGACTGGGTGTGCGCCGAGCACGGCGTGCCGGATGTCGTGGTCAACAATGCCGGGATCTTGATCGGTGGCGGATTCCTGGAGCAGTCCAATGCCGATTGGCGGCGGATGATCCAGATCAACATGATGAGCCCGCTGGTCGGGTCGCGGTTGTTCGTGCAGCGCATGACCGACTCCGGTACGCGTGGGCACATCGTCAATATCTGCTCGGTCGGCGCTTTCATGCCGACGTCGATCGCACCCTCCTACGTGGTGGCGAAGGCCGGTGCCTGGTTCGGTACCCAGGCGCTGCGCGCCGAATTCGGGTCGCAAGGTATCGGCGTCAGCGCGGTCTGCCCCGGGCTGATCCGAACCAGTCTGGCCGCCAATGGAACTCGTGGTGGCGTCAGCGACGATGACAGTTCGGACTGGTCGTCGAAGCTGGCCGCCGGGCACCGCTACATCGGACGCTCCCCGGAACGGGTAGCGGGTGCGATCGAGCGCGCCGTGCGCTGGAACCTGTCTACGGTCCCGGTCGGCACCGAGGCATGGCTCGGCTGGTACCTGTACCGGCTCTCACCCGGCCTGGTGCGCGGCATCTCCGGTGCGGTCTCCATGTCCCTTACCGATTGGGCGGTCGAGCTGTCCGGCAAGATCTTCGGAGGCAAGCGATGAGGACCGTCATCATCACCGGCGCGGGCGCCGGCATCGGGCGGCAGACGGCGAAGCTCTTCGCCGCCAAGGGCGATCGGGTCGTCGTCGCCGATATCGACATCCGTGGCGCGGACGAGACCGTCGCGGAGATCACCGCCGCCGGTGGCACGGCGGTGTCGTTCCCGCTTGATGTGTCCGCCGAAGACGAGTGGACGACCTTCGGCAAATGGGTGCTCTCCGAATTCGGTGCGCCCCACGTGCTGATCAACAACGCGGGTGTCATGGACCTGGGCGGCTTCGTCGAGATGACGGCCGCGCAGTGGCAGCGCGAGATCGACATCGATCTGATGAGCGTGATCTACGGTTCGCGGGTCTTCGCGCAGCAGATGATCGACGCCGGTATCCGCGGTCAGATCGTGAACCTGTCCTCGGTGGCGGCGTACTTCCCGTCGAAGCTCGAACCCGCCTACGGCACCGCGAAGGCCGCGGTGTTGATGGCGTCGCAATCGCTGCGCGTCGAACTGCGCGGCAAGGGAATCGGCGTCACCGCGATCTGCCCGGGCGCTATCCGCACCAACCTCATCGCCAATGGGGCGCGGTCCGGTCTGACCGAGGAACAGCAGGCGGAGTGGCGCGAGCGCGCGGGCGGCATGCAGCGATTCGCCTACACCACGCCGCAGAAGGTGGCCCGGGTGATCGAGCGCGCGACGCGCTGGAACTCGGCGATCGTGCCGGTGGCACCGGAAGCGTGGCTGATGTACGGGCTTTTCCGCTTGTCGCCCAGCTTGACCCGCGAGGTGCTCGCGCGCGCGTCGTTCGATCGCCTCGAATCTCTCATCCCCGCGGCCGAGAAGGTTCTCGCCCGTCTGACGGGCAAATAGGAGGTCCGGCAATGACATTCGCGGAGCAGCCCGAATACGAGGTCGTCGTCATCGGCGCGGGATTCGGCGGCATCAATGCCGGTGTGCAACTACGCAAGGCCGGGATCGAGAACTTCGTCATCCTCGACAAGTGGGACAAGGTCGGCGGCACCTGGAACGCCAACCACTACCCCGGCGTCGCGGTCGACATTCCGTCGTTCCTCTACCAGTTCAGCTATCACCAGAAGGGCGACTGGTCACGGCTTTTCGCCCCCGGCCGCGAAATCCAGGCGTATGCCGAGGAGGTCGTGGACACCTTCGGGCTGCGGCCGAAATTGCGCTTGAGCACCCTGGTGACCGGTGCCCGATTCGACGAGGCGACCGACATCTGGCATGTGAGCACCGAATCCGGTGAGTTCACGGCCCGCTTCGTCATCGCGGGCATCGGCGGTCTGGAGGTGCCCAACCTCCCCGATATCGCGGGAATCGACAGCTTCGCAGGCACCGTCCTGCACACCGCCGACTGGAACCACAGTGTCGACCTGCGCGGCAAACGAGTCGGCGTGATCGGCACCGGAGCCAGTGCACTGCAGCTGATTCCGGAGATCGCCAAGGTCGCCTCGCAGCTGACGGTATTTCAGCGCACGCCGATCTGGGTCGCGCCCAAACCGGATTGGGTGACCGGCAAGGTCACCAAGGCCGTGCTCGGCAACCCGCTGATCCGTCGGCCGCTGCGCGCCGTCGGCATGGTCGGTGTCGAGGCCGGTGTCGGTGCGGGCATGCTGCACGGCCGCCGGATGAAGCCGGTCATCCGGGGCGCGGAGGCAGCGCTGAAACTGTGGATGCGCACCCAGGTCAAGGATCCGGAGACGCTCGCGAAGCTCACCCCGCAGTACCTGCTCGGCTGCAAGCGCCCGTCGATGCACAACGAGTACTTCAAGACCTACAACCTGCCGCACGTCGACCTGGTGACCGATCCGATCGAGAAGATCACCCCCGATGCGGTGGTCACCGGCGACGGCGCGGCGCACGAGATCGATGTGCTGGTGTGCGCCACCGGATTCAAGGTGATGGCCAAGGGCAGCACTCCGCCGTTCCGGACGGTGGGCCGCGACGGGCTGGATTTGAACGAGTTCTGGGAAGCCAATCGCTACCAGGCGTATCAGGGTGTTTCGGCCCCGAAGTTCCCGAACCTGTTCCTGGTCATCGGGCCCTACGCCTACGCGCCCGGCTCCTACCTGGTGTTGATCGAATCGACCGGAGACCACGCGATCCGGGTGATCACCGAGACCAGGCACCGCGGAGCCACCCGGGCCGAGGTCCGTCAGGAACCGCACGACCGCTTCTTCGCCGACATGCAACAGCGTGTCGCGCGGACCCCGCTGGTGACCTCGGCCTGTCACGGCTCGAACACCTACTACCTCAACGGCCATGGCGACGCGGCGGCCTTCCGGCCCACCACCGTCCTGGAGATGCGTTGGGCGAACAAGCATTTCCCGCTGTCGGACTACCGGTTCACCCGGACCGCGGCGCAGTTGAACGGAGCTGAGAGCGCATGAGCACGACACCCGAGTTCGAAGTGGCCGTCATCGGCGCGGGCCCCGGTGGCATCGCGGCGGGCGTGAAGTTGCGCAAGGCCGGGATCGACGACTTCGTCATGCTCGAGCGCGCCGACGATGTCGGCGGCAGCTGGCACGAGAACCATTACCCGGGCATCGGGGTGGACATCCCCACCCTGGCGTATCAGTACTCGTTCGCGCGTAATTCGGAGTGGAGTCGCTTCTTCGCCAAGGGCGCGGAGGTCAAGCAGTACCACGTCGATGTCGCGCGGCAGTACGGCCTGTATCCGCGGATTCGGTTCAACGCCAATGTCGAGCGGGAAGTGTGGGACGACGCGGGCTCCTTCTGGACCCTGCACCTGTCCGATGGCTCGACGGTGACCGCGCGCTTCCTGATCAGCGCGGTGGGCGCGTTCGTCCGGCCGAAGGAAGACGTCGGGATTCCGGGCGCGAAGTCGTTCAAGGGCAAGGTGCAGCGTCCGACCGACTGGGACGACGACTACGACATGAACGGCAAGAGCGTCGGCATCATCGGCACCGGAGCCAGTGCGGTGCAGATCATTCCGGCGATTGCGCCCGAGGTCGGTCACCTCACCGTTTTCCAGCGCACCCCGGTGTGGTCGGTGCCCAAGCCGGACTTCCAGGTGCCGACGGTGATGAAGAAGGTGCTGGCGGCCCCCGGCGTGCAGGCCGGTATTCACGGGGGCGTGCTCGTCGTGGTCGACCTGGTGCTGCGCGGGGCGCTCAAGGCCACCCGTCCGACTCTGGATCGGTTCGACGCCTTCTGCATCCGCAATTACGGCAAGTACGTGGCCCGGGTGGTGCGCGACCCCGAGACCAGCGAGAAACTGACGCCGCGGTTCGGTCTGCTCGCCAAGCGGCCCACCATGTCCAACGGCTACCTCAAGGCGTTCAATCGCGCCAACGTGTCGCTGGTGACCGATCCGATCGAGAAGATCACGCCGACCGGTATCCGCACCCGCGACGGCGTGCACCACAAGCTCGACGTGCTGATCCTGGCCACCGGCTACGAGGTGTTCTCCGATCCGGAGACCTACCGGCCGGGAACCGTGGTGGGCCGCAATGGCTTCGACCTCGCCAAGTTCTTCAACGAGGAGGGCCTGCAGGCGTACGAGAGCGTCTCGGTGCCGGGGCTGCCCAACCGGTGGACGCTGTGCGGGCCGTACTCGTGGACCGGCTCGGGCTGGCACGCGTTCGTGGAGATGACCGCCGACCACGCGATTCGCGCGATCACCGAGACTCGTCGTCGGGATGCGCAGGTCTGCGAGGTCCGCAAGGAAGCCGCCGATGCTTACCACCGCAAGGTCCATGCGCGGGCCGATCTGCTGCGCTACTACCTGGCCGAGCTCAATGGGCACGTGCCGACCTACTACCGGAACTCCCAGGGCGACACCACCTATATCCGCCCGTCGGGCTTCTTCGAAGCCGCGCGCGGCAATCGCAAGTTCCCGCTCGACGACTACCGCTACGACAGCGTGGTCGCACAGGAGGTTTCGGCATGAGCGTCCCGCAGACCGTACCGGTCGCTCCACAGGGCGGGTCGGTGCAGATCGAGCTGGCCAGCCGCGCGAGCCTGACATTGCGTGTGGCACACGCGCTGCTGCGCGCCACCGTGCGGCCCGGCTTGGACAAGATCGCGATCCTCGGCAATCACGGGCCGCTGCGTGGCGCACCCGCTTTTCGCATCGCCAACCTCGCCGAATTGATCGTGCTGCCGTTGCGCGCGCCGCGCGGTACCCTCCGGCGGCCGGTCCGGTATCCGGATTTCCGGGCGGAATGGCTGTGGCACAAGGATATTCCCGGCCCCGAGGACACCGGCCGGGGCGCGATCCTCTACTTCCACGGCGGTGGTTTCGTCGCCGGTGGCCTGCACAGCCATCGGCGGCTGGTCGCGCGGATCGCTCGCGTGGCCGCCCTGCCCGCGCTAGCGGTCGACTACCGGCAGTTGCCCAAGGGGCATATCACCGAATCGGTCGCGGACGCCGTGCACGCCTACCGGAGCCTGCTCGACCAGGGCTTCGCACCGGAGAAGATCGTGTTCGCGGGTGACTCCGCCGGTGGCGGGCTGACTTTCGCCGCGGCGCTGGCCGCGCGGGATCAGGGTCTGCCGGTGCCGGGTGCCATCGCCGCCATCGCGCCGTGGGCGGACTTCGACCCCAGCATCAGGCGTGCGCATCCGAACGATCGGACCGATGCGATGCTCTCGGCTTTCAGTCTGTCGGTCCCGGTGCTGGTCGGGTTCGCCCGTGACGGCGAACTCGACCCGTCCTGGTCACCGGTGAACCACGAATTCACCGGGATGCCACCGGTATTGATTCAGGTCGGCTCGACCGAGGTGCTGCTGCCGGACGCGGAAGCGCTGGCTCGCCGCTGCGCGGCCGCGGGAGTGCCGTGCACGCTGCAGATCTGGGACCGGGCCATCCATGTCTTCCAGGCGGGCGCGGACATCCTGCCGGACGCCCGGGCGGCCATCGCGGAGTTGGGGACTTTCATCGGGTCGGCCGTCGCCGCCGGCCACCGGGGCGACCGCGACGGACGCGCTTCGGCGGCATGAGCGCACTCGACCGTCCATCACCACCGAGGAGTCTTCCCATGGCACAACCCGTATTCCGGCAGCGCGTCACGGCGTGGATGCAGCAGCGTCCCGCCCCGATTCCCCGATTGTGGCAGCTGGTCGACGGCCTGCACTACACCGCCGACGCGGTGATCGGCGTGATCGAGAAGACGCATATGGGGATCCGCGATCACGTCGTGCTCAATGTCGCGGCGCGCGCCGGTGTGCCGGAGTCGTCGATCAAGACATTCCGGTCTCGACACGACCGGGTTTTCGGCGGGCTGTACCGCGGCCTGCGCACCGTGCACTGGTTCGTGTGATCCCGACCAGAGGAGAAACCCGTGTCTACAAGGGCTGATGCCACGTCGCCCGGATACCCTTGCGCGGATCCGGTGAGCCGACCGCCTCGATTCAACCTGTGGACACGGGCTGGGAGGGGACTTCGATGACCAGCTCGTCCGAGACCGAGAAGGCGGGCCGCGCGGGTGGGCCACCGCCTCGATCTCCTTCGCTCAGCGGGGTGCTGCGCGAGAACCTGTCCACCACCATGCTGTCGAGCCTGGAAACACTGGGCCGCCTGGTCGCGCTCGCGGTGGAGTCGGTGCGGGGTGCGTTCGGCGACCTGATCGCGCGCCGGTTCCAGTGGGCCGAGACGATGCGCCAGGCGTGGTATCTGATCACCGTCACCGCGCTGCCCGCGGTGCTCATGGCCGTGCCGTTCGGGGTCGTGGTGTCGGTGCAGGTGGGCAATCTCATCCACCAGCTGGGCGCGGATTCGCTGCTCGGTGCGGCCGGTGGGCTGGGCGTCATTCAGCAGGGCGCGCCCCTAGCGACCGGGTTGCTGCTCGGCGGCGCGGGCACCGCGACCATCGCCGCCGATCTCGGGGCGCGATCGGTGCGCGAGGAGATCGACGCGTTGCGGGTCATGGGCATCAGTCCCGTGCATCGGCTGGTCATCCCGCGCATGGTGGCGATGCTGTTCGTGGCCCCGCTGCTGAACGTGCTGATCGTCTTCGTCGGCGTGCTCTCCGGATACGCGGTGGCGATCGGGGCGCAGGGGGTGACGCCGGGCAGCTACTGGGCCACCTTCGGAGCCTTCGCCACGCTGACCGATGTGGCCATCTCGATGGTGAAGGCCGTGCTGTTCGGATTCATCGTCGTGATCATCGGCTGTCAGCGCGGGCTCGAGGCCAAGGGCGGGCCCCGCGGGGTCGCCGACGGTGTGAACGCCTCGGTGGTGTTGTCGGTGGTCGCCATCACGGTCGTGAATGTTGGTATCACCCAGCTGGTTTCGATGTTCTACCCGACGAAGGTGGCATGATGGCCGCCGCACCGTACCGCCCGGCGGTCGTACGCCGCTTCGAGCGGCTGACCCACATCCGCCACCTGTTCGGCCCGATCGAATCGGTCGGCTTCGCGGCCAGTTTCATCTGGCAGGCGTTCGCCGCCATTCCCCTGACCCTGCATCGGTATCGCGCGCAGACCATGCGGATGATCACCGATATGACCTGGGGTCGCGGCTCGGTCGTGGTCGGCGGCGGCACCGTGCCGGTGCTGGTGATCCTCGGCCTCGGGATCGGTGCGGGCGTGGGCATCCAAGGTCATATGGCGCTGAACCTGGTCGGGCTGGGACCGCTGACCGGCATCGTGTCCGCGTTCGCCAACACCCGGGAGCTGGCCCCCATTGCCGCCGCCGTCGGGTTCGCGGCGCAGGCGGGCTGCCGTATGACCGCCGAGATCGGGTCGATGCGGATCTCCGAGGAGATCGACGCGCTCGAATCGCTCGGCCTGAAATCGGTGCCGTTCGTGGTCACCACCCGGATCATCGCGGGCGCGGTCAGCGCGGTGCCGACCTTTCTGGTCGCGTTGCTGCTGAGCTACTTCGCGTGTTCGGCGGTCGTCTTGATCGTGCACGGGCAGTCGCCGGGGGTGTACGACCACTACTTCTTCCAGTTCGTGAACCTGCACGACATCGTGGCGGCCACGGTCAAGATGCTGGTGTTCACCGTCGCGGTCATCCTGATCCATTGCTACCAAGGATTTTTCGCCACCGGCGGGCCGGAGGGCGTGGGAATCGCCAGCGGCCGGGCCGTGCGCGCCAGCTTCATCGCCATCATCACTCTCGACATGGTGTTGACCATCGTGTTGTGGGGGATCAATTCACCGATCACGTTCTCGGGGTGACTGTTTGCCTGCCTATGGAATGCCGGGGGTACCGACGAGTCGTCGCGGCGCATTACGCGCCGGGGTGCTCGTGCTGGTGTTCCTTCTGGCCGCCGTGTTCGCCTGGCGCGGGTTCGCCACGCATCGTGACGACGGCCTGATGCGAATTCAGTTGCGTACCAGCCATACCGGCGAGGGCATCAACTCCGGGGCCAATGTCCGGCTCAACGGGGTGCAGGTGGGGCGGATCACCGGCGTCGACAGCACGCCGGGCGGCACCCAGCTGATCACGCTGGCCGTGGATCGCTCGCAGCTGTTCGGGCTCAGCGACAGCATGCGGGTCGACTTCGCCCCGGCGAATCTCTTCGGCATCAGCGAGATCGTGCTGGTGCGCGGTCAGGGCGGTACCGCGCTGCATGACGGCTCGATCGTCGACTTGACCGCGGCCGGGCGGGTCAACGACGTCACCATGGGCAGTCTGCTGCGGTCGCTGTCGCAGACCTCGCTCACCGTGCTGACTCCGCAACTGACCGAGGTGCTGAACGAATTCGGTTCGGACATCAAGGCGTTCACGCCGCTGATCGAGGCGATGGTCGGCGTGAGCCGGGCCGTCGCCGATACTCAGCGCTATCCCTCCTCGTTCCTGATCGAGCAGTACGCGTCGTTCTTCCGCGGGGTCGCGAGTTTCAGCGACGGCTTCGTGAAACTGATCAGCGAGATCTACCACATCGATGTGCTGCGCAATGACCGCGCGCGATTCGATATCGGCGTCTCGCTCGTCGCGGATCAGCTGTTTCCCGAACTGAGCCAGCTGTTCCGGACGGCGAACGGTGCGCTGGGCGGCTACTCGAGTTCACTGGCCGTCCTGCTGGGGCAATTGGCGCGCACCGTGCCAGACCCGGATCGTTCCCACGCGGACCTGTCGGAATTGATCGACCGGCTCGATCGCACCTTCCGGCCGACACCGGACGGTCCACAGGTCGGACTCGACATCGTGGTACGCGGCATGCCGGGAATCGCGGTGCCGCTGCTCGGGGGAGCACTTCCCGCGTCGATGGGGGGTCACTGATGTCCACCGCGAAAACCCCACGCGCCGTGGCTTTTCGGCTCGTGCTGTTCACCGCGCTGATCGGTGCGCTGCTGGCGGGGATCGTGCTGGTAATCCAGCGCCCCGTCAGCGGCCGCACCGAGGCCTTCGACGCCATCCTCACCGATGCGAGCGGTCTGCGCCGTAACGACGACGTCCGCATGTTCGGCGTGGCTGTGGGCAAGGTGACCGCCATCGATCTCGACGGCACCCAGGCCAAGGTGCGGTTCACCATGCAGCGGGACCGGCCGCTGTATCAGACGAGCACACTGGCCATCCGATACCAAAACCTCACCGGCCAGCGGTATCTCGATATCAAGCAACCCGACACCGCCGGAGCCCGAGTGCGCTCCGGGACCACCATCGGGGTCGAACACACCGTCCCGTCGTTCGATATCACCTCGCTGTTCAACGGCATGGAGCCGGTGCTGGCGGAATTCTCCCCGGACGCGCTGAACCAATTCATGCGCAACGCGATCGCCGTCATCGAGGGCGACGGCACCAAGGTTGGCACCACCCTCGACGCGATCGGGAAACTGTCGGGTTACGTCACCGACCGGCAGGCGGTGATCTCGGTGCTGCTGCGCAACTTCGAGCGCGTCGCCGAACAGCTGGGTGGCAAGTCTCCGGAGACCGCCACGCTCATCAAGGGCATCTCCGATGTGTTCGTGAACCTGCAGAAACAGTTCGAAGGACTGATGGATTTCGTCGATGTCGCGCCCTCGGTGCTGGGTCCGCTCAACAGCCTGCTCGCCCGGCTCGGATTCACCGAGCCGGAGAACCTCGACCTGCAGAATGCGCTGCGGCAATTGCTGCCCGACCCGCAGGCGTCGGTGGACTTCCTCGACAAGCTGCCCGGGCTGCTGCAGTCGATCATCGCGACCATCCCGGCTCGCGACAACCGCGTCGACACCACCTGTCACAGCGGCGCCGCGGAAGTTCCCGCGCCGCTGGCGGTACTCATCGCCGGGCAAAGGATCTCGCTGTGCAACGGCTGAAATCGGTGGCGGCCCTGCTGCGTAACCTGAACTACGGCACCGACACCGATCGGCGCACCCAGCGACTGCTCGGTGTCGCCGGCCTGGTGGGCGTGGTGATCGTGCTGGCCGCGAGCGCCTTGATCTACCTGCTGCCGATCGGAAAGCACACCTATACGGCGACACTGCCCGACGCCGGGTCGGTCAAGGTCGGCGACGATGTCCGCATCGCCGGGATCTCGGTCGGCGAGGTGAAATCACTGGACCTCACCGACGATGCGGTGCGGATGCGGTTCACGGTGCAGAACGATGTGTTCATCGGCAGCGACACCGCACTCGAGATCCGCATGCTCACCCCGATCGGCGGGCACTACGTGATGGTCTTCCCGAGCGGCAAAGCCGCGCTGGGATCGAAAGAGATTCCGGCGGAACGGGTTCGGCTGCCCTACAACCTCGTGCAGGCCATGCAGGATTCGCAACGGCCGCTCTCCGGAGTGGACGGGAACACGCTGCGCCGCACCTTGACGGATCTCACCGCCTCCCTGCAGCGCAGCCCGGACTCGGTCGCGACATTGAGCGACGCGCTCTCGACCATGGTGGGGTTGCTGAACAAGCAGAGCCAGGATGTCAGCCGGGCCCTCGACATCGCCGACGAGTACCTGGGCGTGCTCAGCGACTCCCGCAAGGTGATCGGCGCGATGCTGTCCAAGATCGGATTGATGGAAACCCAGATCCTGGGCCGTCGGGCCGACGTCACCGAGGCGCTGAACGTCGCCTCCGAACTCCTCGCCCGTATCGCCGCGGTCGAACCCGCCTGGCGCGAACAACTCGAGCCGCTCGCGGACCGAATTCTGGCCGCCCGACCGGATATCGAACAACTCGGGCAGCGGCTCGGTGCGGTCGCCGATCAACTCGCCCAGGCCGCCGAGCGGTTGCGGGCACTTATCACACCGCAGGGTGTCGCGGTGGATCAATCCGATCTGGCGATCACCCCGCGTCCGGTCTGCGTGCCGGTGCCTGGAAAGGGGTGCTGATGCTGCGCCGTCTGTTCGCGTCGCGAGGGCTGGTGTCCCTCCTCGGTGCCCTCGTGGTGGCGACCGTCGTCGCCGTCGCCGCGATCGTAATGTGGCAGCCGATGCAGAAACGCATCGCCTACTGCGCGATCATGCCCGACGCCATCGGGCTCTACGTCGGCAATGACGTGAGCCTGCGCGGCATCAAAGTCGGTGAGGTCACCGGTATCCGCGCCCAGGGCACCGGGATTCGCGTCGACTTCCGCATCGACGCCGACCACCCGCTGCGCGGAGATGTCACGGTCACCACGGTTTCCGACACCATCGTCGCCGACCGCCGACTGGCCGTGAACGGCGGCAAGGGTCCTGATTGGCAGCCCGGAACCTGCATCACCAAGACCGCCACCCCCAAGAGCATCACCCAGACCCTCGATGCGCTCGCCAAACTGGCCGATCAGCTCGACGGCGGTGACGACCCCGCTCAGCACGGCCGGATCAGCGCCGCGGTAGCGGAATTCGACAAGGCCACCGCCGGCACCGGCCCCAAGCTCAACGACATCATCACCCAGCTCGCGGGCGCGCTGCGCTCCCCGGACACCTCGATCGCGCACTTGGGCGCGCTCATCGACACCATGACCTCGTTGTCCAAGAGCGTCGCCGACGGCTGGGGCGATCTGCGGACGATGCTCGCGGGCCTGTCGCCGGTACTGCAACTGGTCAACCAGGTGTGGGGTCAGGTGGTCCAGATCGTGAACTCCATCGTGGTGATCCTGCCGATGTTCAACGACATCACCACCAAGTACGGCGGGCCGATCCTGGAACTGCTGGACAAGACCGTTCCGTTCCTCGATCTGGCCGCCGCGCACGTCGGCAGCCTGCAGCAGTTGATCGACATGATTCCGGTTGCCGCACAGGGCTTTCGGGAGGTGACCGATCCGCAGACGGGGCGGTTGATGGTGTCCTACGCCGCGCCCAGGGTCGCGCTCGCGCAGCCGGATGCCGAACAGGTCTGCGCGGCGGTGAACGCACTGGCTCCGGGGCGGTGCGCCAAGGCCGACGGTGGGCTCGCCTCGGTGGATCTGAGTGCGCTGGTGCTCGGCCTGGCGGGAGGGGTGAAATGAAGCAGCGCAATGGAATTCGGCGCACTTCGGTCGCGTCCGCCATCACGCTGGCGGCGCTGCTGCCGATCGCCGGATGCGGACTCGACGCGTCGAGTCTGTCGATGCCCGGGGCGGGGGTGAACGGACCGACCTACGAACTGCACATCCAGTTCGCGAACGCGCTCAACCTGCCCTCGCACGCCCGGGTGATGGCCAATGGGGCGCAGGTCGGGCAGCTGCGACGGGTCACCGTCACCGATCCGTCCGCAACCGGTCCGGGGTCGGTGGTCGCCGACGTCGACATTCAGCGCTCGGTACCCTTGCCCGCCGCCACGGTCGCGCAATTGCGGCAGGACACCATCCTCGGCGACATCTACATCGGACTCGACATCCCCACCGGTGCAGCCGGTCCCGTCTTGTCGTCCGGCGGCACCATTCCGATCGCCCAGACCAAACCCGCGCTGCAAGTCGAGGACGTGCTGTCCGGGCTGGCGACCTTCGTATCCGGGGGTGCCCTGCACTCGGCGCAGGATGTCGTCAATCGGCTCAATGCGGCGCTACCGGCCGATCCGGCCGACACCGCGCGCATCGCCGACGTGCTGAAGAACGACCTCATCGACGTCGCGGCCAATCAGGACGACATCACCGCCTTCCTGGACTCGATCGGCACCAATACCCAGATGATCCTGGACAACCGGGATCGGCTCGATGAAATCCTCACTCCCCAAGGCGTTGTCGACATCACCGCCATCGCGCAATCCCTCATCCACGTGGTGGGAGTCATCGGCGCGCTGGGCGGGCTGGCCCACTCCCTGGAGTGGATCGCCCCGCTCGCCAGCCAAGGTGACGCGGCGGCCCGGGCATTCGTGCCCATGCTGCTCAATTCGGCACGGCCACTGAATCTTTCGGTTCCCTCGAATCTGAACGCCCTGATCGCCTTCCTGCGCGACAAGCTGATTCCGTGGTCGCAGCGGCCGACGGTGAACATCCTGGGCGTGCACACCGACCCGGCGGCCGCCGGGCCGGTGTCCACCGATGATCAGGTGAACCAGATCGTGGCGGCCCTGCGCATGATCGGAATGGTTCGATGAGACGCCCCAAGCTCAGTTCCGTACTGTCGCTCACCGCCATCGCGGTGGTGGCCGTCGTCTCGATCGCCTATCTGCTGTTCGGCATCGCCAAGGTCGACTGGTTCACCCACCGCACCTCGGCGGTCATGGTGATGCCCGATGCGGCGAATCTGGTGGAACGCTCCCCGATCCTGTTGTCCGGCATGAAGGTCGGCCGGGTGACCTCGGTGCGCAATACCGCCGCTGGTGTCGAGGTGCGTTTCGACATCGACCCGGGTCAGCGCATACCGGCCGACAGCGCGGTGGTGGTCGAGTCCCTCTCCGCGCTCGGGGAGCCCTACATCGATTTCCAGCCCGCCAGCGGCAACGGCCCCTACCTGACCGACGGTCAGCTCATTCACGCCCAGGCCGTCCGCACCCCGAAGTCGATTCCCGAGGTCGCTCGCACGGTTACCGACCTGCTCCAGCAGTTGGACCCCCAAGCCATCGCGTCCCTGATCCAGACGTTTTCGCAGACGCTTGCGGGCACCGAAACGGTGATACCCCAACTCACCCACGCCTCCGATCTGCTCGCGGCTACCTTGATCAGCCGTGCCCCGCAGATCCGCGAACTTCTCACCAACGCCCAGGTCCCCGGTCCCGACGTCGCGGTGGCGGGCGCCCAAATGGCTGACGGCGGAATCCAATTCGGCGAATTCGGCATCAAGGTCCATGATGTCGTGAATTCGCTGCAGCGACTTCTGGACGCACGCCCGGTCCCGGACGCCTACACCAACGGCGACGGCCTGATCCCGTTCCTGCCCAAGGTCACCGACTACATCAATCGCATCGGACCCGACGCACAGCGGCTATATCCGGCGGTCGGGCCCCTGCTCACCCGGGGCGGTGATGCGCTGCAGGGTATCGACCTGTCCGCGCTCATCGCGCAGGCCCTCGCTGCGGTCGGTCCCGACGGCACGGTACGCCTGCAGATCAACGTCAAGTAGGGGGCGATGACCGCGGTGACCGTCCCCCAGCCCTTCTCGGATTCCGTGCGGCGCCCGCTGTACGGCCTTGTTCGTCCGCCTGACCTCGGGCGGCACTGCATCAACGCAGATGTGAATGGAGATAGATCATGAGTCCTCTGACCGCGAGTATCGCGAAGTCCGCCGGGGAAGGGGCAGCCTGATGTTCCGTGCCAAGAACTCCGACCCGAAGCTGGTCCTGATCACCGGTGCGGGCAGCGGGATCGGGCGGGCCACCGCCCTGCGCTACGCGGGTATGGGGGCCACCGTGATCGTCACCGACATCAACGGCGACACCGCGCAGGCGACCGTCGACATGATTCGCGCCGAGCAGGGCAGGGCCGAAATGTATGTCCTGGACGTCAGCGACGACAGCGCCTGGCAGGAGCTCGCCGCACGCGTCGCCGAAAACCACGGTGTGCCGGACATTCTCATCAACAATGCCGGATACGGCATCGCGGGCGGCTTCCTGGAGCACTCCAAGGCCGACTGGGACCGGCTGCTCGCGGTGAATCTGGACGGGGTGGTCAATGGCTGCCGGGCCTTCGCTCCGCTCATGGTCGAGCGCGGGAGCGGTCAGATCGTCAATATCTCCTCCGGAATGGGTTACATCCCACTGGCGACGACACCGTCCTACTGCACCTCCAAGGCCGCCGTTCGAATGTTCAGCGAATGCCTGCGCAGCGAACTCGCGGCCAAGGGCGTCGGCGTCACTGCGATCTGCCCCGGCATGGTCGGCGGCACGGGCTTGATCAGCAACGGTCAGGTGGTCGCCGAAATCGACGGATTCGACGAAGCGGACAAGAACGAGTTGCGCGACGTGCTCGGCGCGCTTGCCGAGAAGCACGGCGCCCGGTTCACCTCGCCGGATTACATCGCACGCGGCATAGTCCGTGCGGCGCGGCACAATTGGGGCGTCGTGCCGGTGCGACCGGAGTCGTGGATGATGTTCGCGATGCATCGGATCTCGCCAGGGCTGCTGCGCTCGGGCGCGGCGCTGTTCACGCCCGGGCGCATCGAACGCGGTGCCGCGATCGTCTCGGATCGAATTCCACAGCGGTGGGTTGATTACGCCAAGTCCCGAGCCGGGGTGTAGGCGACGGCAACGGGATCTTCCCGGTCCCAGGCGCGGGCCCGGTCCGGTGCCCTGGCTTGGAACGCGCGCTTCGATATCGGTCCGAGCCGGTACCCCGCCGTGAAAGTGGAGCGGGGCGTTGGCATTCCGATGTCGGACGGGGCGGTGCCCTCAGCCGAATTGACCCGACCGGCTACCAGGCGTGGGTGGCCGGTCGAAGGACCTCTGCCGGTCGTGGTGACCTTCACCCTGTACAACCAGGCGCTCATCGATCGGGCCTCGCCCCTGTTCAGTGCCGCGGAGTGGTTCGGCGGGCACGTGGTCCGACGGGTGTCACGCTCGTCCGGAATCCGAGTCGGCCGAAGGGAATTGGTGCGGACGCTGGGCGGTGGCGCTCTCGACGTGCTGCGGTCCAGCCGCACCCTGGTCTCACGGCGGAGACGAGCGGTCGACGAGGTCGCCAGCACCCGTGTCGCCGGTGAACTCCTCGCACCGGTACATCCCCTGACCACCGCGTCGCTGCTACGGGTGACCCCGGCCCAACCCCACGACCTCGACATCGACCTCGCACAGACCGAGGCTCTGCTGCGCCCCGGCCACCGCCTGCGCGTCACCATCGCCAGAACCAGCTGGCCACGCCACATCCTGACCCCGGCCCTCCGGCGCCGACTCGGCCGCCAAGAGGTAGTACTGGATCCAGATCATCCGAGCTGGCTCGCCTTCCAGGCCGCCGATCAGCGCAGGTGGGTATCACCGACTTCACATCAGGGGAAGTCGTCTAGGTGATTCGACCAGCCCGCGAACGTTCGCAAGTCGAACCGGTCCCATGCGGCAACGGATTTGGCAACCGGACGCAGCGAAATCCAGCATGACGACCGGGATGCCACGGACATCATGGATCGCGGGGACCGCTGATGACCAGCGCAAACGGGCCAAACACATTGTTCTGCCGCTGACCGCGCTGACCGCGCTGACCGCGCTGACCGCGCTGACCGCGCTGACCGAATCGGTCGAGCGGTGGGCGGCGGAATTTCGACTAGTGGTTGCGATTCGGGCCGACCGCCGGGCACGTTGAGCGTTCGTCGGCGCTGTTCGATTTTGCCGCGGTGGTTGTGGCTGGGGGAGGCGAGCAAATCTCGATCCCGCAAAACCGGTCCCGTGGGCGTAGCCCTCGTGGAGGCTGTGCGGAGGTTCTTGGGCACGGGCGGTCTTGGGGGCGTAGCTGAGCTGGCTATTGTGTTCTATAG
Source organism: Nocardia yunnanensis (assembly GCF_003626895.1). Classification (GTDB taxonomy): domain Bacteria; phylum Actinomycetota; class Actinomycetes; order Mycobacteriales; family Mycobacteriaceae; genus Nocardia; species Nocardia yunnanensis. The sequence goes on from NZ_CP032568.1 coordinate 5,656,738, forward strand.
GTGCTCTGAGCTGGGGTGTTAGCTGTCAGCAACCCCCGATGAATCGAACCTGCGACCTGCGACCTGGGGTTTCTCTGGTTCGGTGGTGGGGTACGTGGTGTGGGTACCCGGCCTGACCTGGGTAAAGGTCAAGCCCGGCGAGCGCCCCCGGCAGGAATCGAACCTGCGACCTAGGGATTAGAAGGCCCTTGCTCTATCCAACTGAGCTACGGAGGCAGTGCGGGCATCGTGGTGATGCGGCACCAAACACCTTGACCCAAATCGATCTCGGTGTCCAGCGCGTTAAGTATAGCGAGCGTCCAGATCAGGGAAGGTGGGTCGCTTAGCAACTGTTCGGCGCGTCGGGCGGGGTGTGCGGACCGGAGGACCGGAAACCCTGGGGGAGTCCGGATGGGCGCTCCGAACTACGCTGGGACTATGTCGTCAGCGCAGGACCCGCCCGCAGGATCGGACGTTTCGGTTGGTCGGGCCGGGTCCGGGGTGAGGTTCGCGGCGATTGCGGCTTTCGGCGGGGCGGCTGCGGCGCTGGTGGCGGCGCTGGTCGTGGCGTTGTCGGCGGCGCAGGCGCTGACGCTGCTGGGGATTCCGGATCCGGGGCCGGTGACCACCTACGGGTTGCCGGCGGTGCGAGCGGTGGCCGATTTCGCGGCCGCGCTGACCGTCGGGTCGCTGTTGTTCGCGGCCTTCTTCGTGCCGCCGCAGCGCAGCGGAGTGCTGGATGTCGGGGGTTATCGGGCGCTGCGACGCGCCGCGAACGCCGCCCTGGTGTGGGCGGGTGCGGCGGCGTTGCTGGTGCCGTTGACGTTGTCGGACACCACCGGGCAACCACTGCAGGATTCGTTGCGGCCCGAGCAGGTGTGGCGGGCCGCGGACAAGGTGGATGTCGCCGGATCGTGGCGGTTCACCGTGTTCATGGTGGTGGTGCTGGCCGTCGGCTGTCGGGTCGCGCTGCGCTGGGGGTGGACGCCGGTGCTGCTGTGGCTGGCGGTGCTGTCGCTGCTGCCGGTCGCGCTGACCGGTCACTCGTCCTCGGGCGGCGCCCACGACCTGGCCACCAACAGCCTGATCCTGCACCTGCTTTCGGCCTGCTTCTGGGTGGGCGGCCTGTTCGCGGTGCTGGCCTACGCGTTGCGCGACGGCAAATACACGGCGCTGGCGGTGCGGCGGTTCTCGAAGGTGGCGACCGTCTCGTTCGTGGTGATCGCGATCAGCGGTGTGATCAACGCCTATGTGCGAGTCCCGCTGTCGGAGCTGTTCTCCACCACCTACGGCAGGCTGGTGCTCGCCAAGGCGGTGGCGCTGATCATCCTGGGCGGCATCGGTTTCCTGCAGCGGCAGCGCGCGATCCCGGATCTGGAGAGGGATCCGGGCGATCGCGGTGCGCTGATTCGCTTCGCGGGCGTGGAGGCGCTGGTGTTCGCCGCCACCGTCGGCCTCGCGGTCGGCCTGGGGCGCACGCCGCCGCCGGAACTGGGCACGGTGCCGACACCGACCGAGGTGGAGATCGGCTACAACCTGGCGGGTCCGCCGACGGTCGCGCGCCTGGCGTTCGACTGGCGCTTCGATCTGATCTTCGGGACCCTCGCGCTGGTGCTGGCCGTCGTCTATGCGGTGGGGGTGCGGCGGCTGCGCAAGCGCGGTGACGCCTGGCCGGTGGGCCGGACCATCGCGTGGCTGGCCGGGTGCGCGACGTTGCTGATCGCGACCAGTTCGGGGGTGGGCCGGTACGCGCCGGCCATGTTCAGCGTGCACATGGCCCAGCACATGATGCTGTCGATGCTGGCGCCGATCCTGTTCGCGCTGGGCGGCCCGGTGTTGTTGGCGCTGCGGGCAATTCAACCGGCCGGTCGGGATGCTCCGCCGGGACCACGCGAATGGATCCTGGCGGCTGTGCACAATCCGGTGTCGCGCTTCATGACTCAGCCGGTGATCGCCGCGGTGTTCTTCGTGGCCGGGTTCTACGCGCTGTACCTGGGCGGCATCTTCGACAAGTTCGTCGGCACGCACGGCGCGCATCTTTTCATGAACGTGCACTTCCTGGTGAGCGGTTACCTCTTCTACTGGGTGGTGATCGGCATCGATCCCAAGCCGCGGCCGGTGGAACCGCTCACCAAGCTGGGCATGGTGTTCGGCTCGCTGCCGTTCCACGCGTTCTTCGGTATCGCGCTGATGAGCATGGATACCGTGATGGGCGGCTGGTTCTATCGCAGCCTCGACCTGCGCTGGAACACCGACCTGCTCGCCGACCAGCACACCGGCGGTAGCCTCGCATGGGCCAGCGGCGAGATACCGCTGGTCGTGGTGATGCTCGCGCTGCTGATTCAGTGGTCGCGCAGCGACACCCGCCTCGCGAACCGGATCGACCGCCAGGCCGAACGCGACGACGACGCGGACCTCACCGCGTACAACGCCATGTTCGCCGAACTCGCCCGGCGAGACGGAGAGGTACGCAAGTGAACGATGTCGCCATGGCGACCCGGAAGGTCAAGCGGCTCTACCGATCCGACGTACGCCAGGCCCGTCGCCTGCTGCGTGGCCACACCCGCAAGACCCCCGTGTTCCACACCGACATCCTGGGCCCGCGCGGGCCGGTACCGGTGACGCTCAAACTCGAATACCTGCAGCACGGCGGTACTTTCAAGGTGCGCGGCTGCCTCAACGCGCTGTTGCAGACCCGCGGCGACAAGACCGGCGTGGTGCTGGCCTCGGCCGGCAATGCCGGAATCGCGGCGGCACTGGCCAGCGCGTTGCGCGGAATGTCGTGCACCGTGGTGGTTCCCGAGTCTGCGTCGCATACCAAGGTGGCGGCCATGTGGTCGCACGGGGCCGAAGTGCTGTGGCACGGAACGACTTACGCCGAGGCGCACAAGTACGCGCGGCAACTGGCCGCCGAACGCGGCGCGATGCCGTTGCACGCCTACGACCTGCCGGAGATCGTGACCGGGGCCGGGGTGGTCGGGCTCGAGATCGAGGAACAGGTGCGAGGCCGGCCGCCGGTGCTGGTCGCGGTAGGCGGGGGCGGACTGGTCGCGGGCGTCGCGGTGGCGCTGGGGCTGCGCGGACGGGTGATCGGGGTCGAGCCAGAGGGCGCGCCGACGCTGCACGCCGCGCTGGCGGCCGGGCATCCGGTGGATGTGGACGTCTCCAGCGTCGCCTCGGATGCGCTGGGCGCCAACCGGATCGGTGATATCGCGATGGAGGTGGCGCAACGCTACGGGGTGCGGTCCCTGCTGGTCAGCGACGACGCCATCGTCATGGCGCGGGAGTACCTGTGGCGGGAGTTCCGCATCGTCGTCGAGCCGGCCGGCGCGACGGCGGTCGCGGCGATCCAGAGCGGCGCGTACGTGCCGGCGCCGGGGGAGCGGCCGGTAATCGTGTTGTGCGGAGCCAATACCGATCTCGCGACGCTGTAGTTGTCCACAGGGCGCGTGTTGTCCACACTCGCCGTCTCGGGGCTGTCACCGGTCTTGCCCGCGGGCGAAGCTGGAAGGCGACGGAAAGCAGTTGCCCGAATCGGCAAGGGGGAGTGGAATGTACGAGGCGAACACCGCGGTCATCGGCCGGATCGTCACCCATCCGGTGCGGCGGACGATGCAGAATGGGGATCAGGTCCTGAGCTTCCGGCTGGCCAGCACCGCGCGCCGCTACGATCAGGGCGCCGGGGACTGGGTGGACGGTGGCACGTTGTATCTCACCGTAAGCTGTTGGCGACGGGGGATCGTCGAAGGAGTCGAAGCGTCACTGCAGCGAGGTGATCCGATCATCGCGTACGGGCAGTTGCGCTCGAACGAATACACCACCCGAGACGGCGCGGAGCGCACCGACCTCGAGATGCGGGCCCTGGCAGTGGGTCCCGACCTGGGTCGTTGCACCGCCCCGGTGCGGCGTAAATCCTTCGGTCGAACCGACCGGACCGACCCCGTGGAACGGCCGTCCGTGGATGCGGACACTGCCGGAGAACCCGCTACTACACACAGTTAGGCTTGCCCATATGGCTGAGTTCATTTACCAGATGGTGAAGGTGCGAAAGGCGCATGGCGACAAGGTCGTGCTCGACAATGTGACCTTGAACTTCCTTCCCGGCGCCAAGATCGGTGTCGTCGGCCCGAACGGCGCGGGTAAGTCCAGTGTGCTGAAGATCATGGCGGGACTGGACCAGCCGAACAACGGTGACGCCTGGCTCGCGCCCGGCGCGACGGTCGGCATCCTGCAGCAGGAGCCGCCGTTGAACGAGGAGAAGACCGTTCGCGGCAACGTCGAGGAGGGCCTCGGCGAGGTCAAGGTCAAGCTGGACCGCTACAACGAGGTCGCCGAGCTCATGGGCGTCGAGTACACCGACGAGCTCATGGAAGAGATGGGCCAGCTGCAGGAGTACCTCGATCACGCCGACGCGTGGGATATCGACTCCCAGCTCGAGCAGGCCATGGACGCGCTGCGCTGCCCGCCGCCGGACGAGCCGGTCATCAACCTCTCCGGTGGTGAGCGCCGCCGCGTCGCGCTGTGCAAGCTGCTGCTGAGCAAGCCCGACCTGCTGCTGCTCGACGAGCCCACCAACCACCTCGACGCCGAATCGGTGCTGTGGCTCGAGCAGTTCCTGGCCTCCTACCCGGGCGCCGTGCTGGCCGTCACCCACGACCGGTACTTCCTCGACAATGTCGCGGAGTGGATTCTCGAGCTCGACCGCGGCCGCACTTTCCCCTACGAGGGCAACTACTCCACCTACCTGGAGAAGAAGGCCGAGCGCCTCGAGGTGCAGGGCAAGAAGGACCAGAAGCTGCAGAAGCGCCTCAAGGAGGAGCTGGCCTGGGTCCGCTCCGGCGCCAAGGCGCGGCAGGCCAAGAACAAGGCGCGTCTGGGCCGCTACGAGGAAATGGCCGCCGAGGCCGAGAAGATGCGCAAGTTGGACTTCGAGGAGATCCAGATCCCGGCGGGTCCCCGCCTGGGCAGCGTGGTCGTCGAGGTCGAGCACCTGGACAAGGGCTTCGGCGACCGGCAGCTCATCAAGGATCTGTCGTTCACCCTGCCGCGCAACGGCATCGTCGGCGTCATCGGTCCCAACGGTGTCGGTAAGTCGACGCTGTTCAAGACGATCGTGGGCCTGGAGAACGCGGACAGCGGCAGCGTCCGCGTCGGCGACACGGTCAAGCTGAGCTACGTCGACCAGAATCGCGCCGGCATCGACCCGAACAAGAATGTCTGGCAGGTGGTTTCCGACGGGCTGGACTTCATCCAGGTCGGGAATGTGGAAATGCCCTCCCGCGCATACGTTTCGGCGTTCGGGTTCAAGGGCCCGGATCAGCAGAAGCCGGCCGGTGTGCTCTCCGGTGGTGAGCGCAACCGCCTGAACCTGGCGCTGACCCTCAAGCAGGGCGGCAACCTGATCCTGCTCGACGAGCCCACCAACGACCTCGATGTCGAGACCCTGAGCTCGCTCGAGAACGCGCTGGAGAACTTCGCCGGCTGCTCGGTGGTCATCTCCCACGACCGCTGGTTCCTCGACCGCACCTGCACCCACATCCTGGCGTGGGAGGGCACCGACGACAACCCGGCCTCCTGGTTCTGGTTCGAGGGCAACTTCGAAGCCTACGAGGCCAACAAGATCGAGCGCCTCGGCCCCGAAGCCGCCCGCCCCCACCGCGTCACCCACCGCAAGCTCACCCGCGGATAGCTCCGGGCAGACGCCGCCGCTCGGCCCGCCCGCTCAGGGCGGGTCCGAGCGGGAGCCGATGGCAGGGTCGGTGACGCCGTCGGCGACGGTGTGCAGGACGCAGTCGATGGCGGTCTTGTCTTTGAGCAGGTCGCGCTGGCTTTACCGCCGCGGGTCGGGAGCACTGGCGTTGTCGGACCGGCGGATGGCGTCCGCGGTCTGATATGACGGGTCGGCGGTCCGACATGACGGTCCGCGACTTTGACGGGTCCGCGGTCCGACATGACAGGTGCGCGGTCTGACATGGGGGTTCGCGGTCTGATATGACGGTGTACGAAAGATGGTGTGGGGCAAGGGGGAGTAGGTTGGGCGGGGGTTGTTGGTCTAACGGTTGGTTGCTGGATGGTTGTGGGTTGGCTGGGTGGCGGGGGATGGCCGGGATAGTGAACGGCTATCGGGTAGCGAACTAAGTGGTTTCGCATTCGCACGTTTGCGTGAATTGTGTTTTGGTGCAAGGTTTGTCGGGGGCGACCTGGAGGTTTCGGGGCGGGGGTTTGGGGCCGCGAACCGTCTGGTTCGTCCGTATTGTGAGACGCGGCGCGGCATTGAGAGGAATTCAGCCCGGCACATCTTGCGCCCAGCTACTCTCGCATCGGCGTCACTTTGTTACGGAACCGAATCCGAGGAGTTGGCGAAATGACGGTCTCGTCCGAATTGTCCAGCGCTGCCTGGGCTGCGAGTTTGCCCGCGTCGCTGCGCGGCAACCTGGTATCCCTGGAGGAGGCGTATTTCCGACACGTGGACGCTGGGGACGCGGACTGCGCCATCCCGGCGACCTCCACCCATATCTTCCGCTGCCATGTCGATCTGGCGATCGAGCGCACCCCCGGCACCGCGAATCTCCGTGTGTACCAGGCGGATGACGAAGCCGGCCTCGGTGTCGCCGTCCAGATGGTCACCGACGACATGCCCCTGCTCGTGGAGTCCGTCACCTCTTCGCTGAGCCGCATCGGCGTAAGCGTCAGCGAGGTCGTGCACCCCATCTTCGAGGTGACCCGTGACGCCGCGGGTCGCCTGGAAACTGCGGTGCCGCACGAGGTCGACGGCAACGGCTCCACGGGCCTGCGCGAGTCCTGGATGCACGTGCAGCTGCACCCCTCCACCAGCCGCGCCCAGCTCGAGCAGATCGAGACCGCGTTGCCCGACGTCCTCACCGACGTGCGCCGCGTCATCGAGGACACCGAGGCCATGCGCCAGGCCCAAGAGCGTGTCGCCGGCGAGCTCGACACCGCCGCGGCCGCAGGCAGATCCGCTTTTCCCGCAATGGATCTCACCGACTGCGCCAACCTGCTGCGCTGGCTGGCCGACGGCCACTTCACCGTGCTCGGCTACGCCCGCTACGAACGCAGCACCGTGGACGGCCAGGCCAAATCCATCATCGTGCCCGAATCCAGCCTGGGCGTGCTGCGCCCGAATGTCGGCACCGATTTCCGCGTGCCCGACAACAGCGGCGACCAGCCGCTGCTCATGCTCACCCAGGGCCTGGTCCCGGCCACCGTGCACCGCGCGGTCTATCCGTACTTCGTCGGCGTCGCCGAAATGGACGAGTCCGGCAACGTCACCGGCGAGCACCTGTTCATCGGCGTCTTCACCGTGACCGCCCTGCACGAGAACGTGCTCGACATCCCGGTCATCGACCGCCGGGTGCGCTCGCTCATCGAGGCCAGCGGTTTCGACCTGGACTCCTTCTCCGGCCAGGAGATGCTCGAGGTCATCCAGTCCTTCCCGCGCACCGAGCTGTTCTCCTCCGAGCCCGACGCCCTGCGCCGTACCGCCAGCGCCGTGCTGAATGTCGGTATGCGCCGCCAGGTTCGGCTGTTCATGCGCATGGACGGCTACGGCCGCTTCGTGGCCTGCATGGTCTATCTGCCGCGCGACCGCTACACCACCCGGGTGCGCCTGGAGATGCAGGACATCCTGGTCCGCGAACTCGGCGGTGTGTCCATCGACTACTCGGCGCGCGTCTCCGAGAGCGACCTCGCCAGCGTCTATTTCACCGTGCGCCTGCCCGATCAGGGTTCTGCCGCCGACACCTCCGAGACCAACCGCCTGCGCCTGCAGCATCTGCTCGCCGAGGCCAGCCGCACCTGGGACGACCACCTGCGCGACGAGGTCGCCGCCTCCACCACGCTGGACCCCGCCGTGGTGCAGCGCTATGTCGAGGCGCTGCCGGAGAGCTACAAGGAGGACTTCGAGCCCACCCGCGCGGTGGCCGACATTCAGCGATTGCACGGCCTGTCCGGCGGCGGCATCGAACAGCATCTCTATCGCTGGCCCGATTCCGCCCCCGGCTCATGGCGTTTCACCCTCTTCATCGACGGTCCCGGCATTTCACTCAGCCAGGTGCTGCCTTTGCTGCAGAGCCTCGGCGTCGAGGTGATCGACGAGCGCCCCCACCAGGTCGAGCTGGATCACGGTCCCGACCAGTGGGTCTACGACTTCGGCCTGCTGGCGCGCCCGGAGCTGCTGCGCAGCGCCCTGGACCGCAATATGGACGCCGAACTGGTGGAATCCGTCGGCCGCCTGGACGTCCTCGACGCGCACGTGCGCGGGCTGCGGGAACGCTTCACCGATGCTTTCGAGGCGCTCTGGTACGGCCTCGCCGAGGCCGACGGCCTCAACGAACTGGTGCTGCGCGCCGGCATGAACTGGCGCACCGTCTCCATCCTGCGCGCCTACTCGAAGTACTTGCAGCAGGCCGGATTCCCCTACAGTCAGGCCGCTATCACCCGCGTGCTGCTGACGTACCCCGAAGCCGCGAGCATGTTCGTCGAGCTGTTCGCCGCCCTCTTCGATCCGGACTCGGCCAATCCCGACCACGCCGCCGAGCTGGAGGCGGCGGTCCGCCACCGCATCGACGAGGTGGTGAGTCTGGACGCCGACCGCATCCTGCGTGCCATCCTGGGCCTGATCAAGGCCACTTTGCGCACCAACTACTACATCACCGACGCCGAGGATCGGCCGCGAGATTACCTGTCGTTCAAGGTGGAACCGCGCGAGATCGCCGAATTGCCCAAGCCCAGACCGCAATTCGAGATCTTCGTCTACTCGCCGCGCGTGGAGGGCGTGCACCTGCGCTTCGGTCCGGTGGCGCGCGGCGGCCTGCGCTGGTCGGATCGTCTGGAGGATTTCCGCACCGAGATCCTGGGCCTGGTCAAGGCGCAGGCGGTGAAGAACGCGGTGATCGTGCCGGTCGGCGCGAAGGGCGGTTTCGTAGTGAAGAACCCGCCGGCCGGCACCGCCGACCCGGTGGCCGACCGCTCGGCCCTGCAGGCCGAGGGCATCGCCTGCTACCGGACATTCATCTCCGGCTTGCTCGACATCACCGACAATGTGGATCGCGCCACCGGCGCGGTGCTGCCGCCGGCGCGGGTGCTGCGTCGCGACCCCGACGACACCTACCTCGTGGTGGCTGCCGACAAGGGCACCGCGACCTTTTCCGACATCGCCAACGATGTGGCCCAGTCCTACGGTTTCTGGCTGGGTGACGCCTTCGCGTCCGGCGGTTCGGTCGGCTACGACCACAAGGCGATGGGCATCACCGCCAAGGGCGCGTGGGAAAGCGTCAAACGGCACTTCGCCGAAATGGAGATCGACACCCAGGCACAGGATTTCACGGTGGTCGGCATCGGCGACATGTCCGGCGACGTGTTCGGCAACGGCATGCTGCTCTCGCGTCACATCCGGCTGGTGGCGGCGTTCGACCACCGCCACATCTTCCTGGACCCGAATCCCGATGCGGCCACGTCGTTCGCCGAGCGCGAGCGCATGTTCGCGCTGCCGCGCTCCTCGTGGGCGGACTACGACCGGACGCTGATCAGCACGGGCGGCGGCGTCTACGACCGCACGGTCAAGGCGATCCCGGTCAGCGAGGAGGTGCGCGAGGCGCTGGGACTGCCAGCCGAGGTCACGGTGCTGTCGCCGCCGGAGATGATCCGCGCGATCCTGAAGTCCCCCGCGCAGCTGCTGTGGAACGGCGGCATCGGCACCTACATCAAGGCCGCCGCCGAGACCAATGCCGAGGTCGGCGACAAGTCCAACGACGTGGTCCGGGTCAATGCGAACGAGTTGCGGGTCAAGGTGATCGGCGAGGGCGGCAACCTGGGCGTCACGGCCTTGGGCCGCATCGAGTTCTGCCGCTACGGCGGCAAGATGAACACCGACGCCCTGGACAATTCCGCGGGTGTGGACTGCTCCGACCACGAGGTCAATATCAAGGTCCTGCTCGACGGCGTGGTCTCCAGCGGTGAGCTGCCCGCCGCCGACCGCAATCCGCTGCTGGCCTCGATGACCGACGAGGTCGCCGAATTGGTGTTGCGCGACAACGTCTCCCAGAACATCCTCATGGGCATGTCCCGGGCCGAGGCCCCGCGCATGCTCAATGTGCACCAGCGCGTCATCGAGGACCTCGAGGAGAACCGCGGCCTGGACCGCGATCTGGAGGCGCTGCCCAGCGATGCGGAGATGAAGCTGCGGGCCGAGCAGAGCACCGGCCTGACCTCGCCGGAGTTGTCGAATCTCATGGCGCACGTGAAGCTTTCGCTCAAGGCCGATCTGCTGGCCAGTGATCTGCCCGACAGCGTCTACTTCTCCGCGCGCCTGCCGCACTACTTCCCGACTCCGCTGCGCACCCGCTTCGCCTCGGCCATCAAGCGGCATCGCCTGCGCCGGGAGATCACCACCACCATGCTGGTCAACGAGGTGGTGGATCTGGGAGGCATCACCTACGCCTTCCGCCTCGGCGAGGAGATCGGGGCCTCGGCGTCGGATGCGGTGCGCGCCTTCACCGCCGCCACCCAGATCTTCGATCTGCACGCGGTGTGGAATCGCATTCGCGCCGCGGATGTCCCCACCGGCATGAAGGACGGGCTGGAACTGGAGACCAAGCGCACCCTGGACCGGGCCTCGCGCTGGCTGCTCAACAACCGTCCGCAGCCGATCGCGGTGGGCGCGGAGATCCACCGCTACGCCCAGGGCGTGCGCGCGCTCTCGCCGAAGGTGCCGGGCTGGCTGCGCGGTCACCACATCGACACCCTCAACGATCAGTGCCAGGCCATCGTCGATCAGGGCGCGCCGAGCGAACTGGCCACCGAGGTGTTCAACCTGCTCAACCAGTTCCCCCTGCTGGATGTGCTGGACATCGCGGACATCACCGAACGCAGCGGCGAGGAGGTGGGCGCGCTGTACTACGCGCTCAACGACCACCTCAAGATCGATTGGCTGTTGCAGGCGGTCAGCCACCTGGAACGCGGAGACCGCTGGCACGCGCTGGCCCGGCTCGCGCTGCGCGACGACATGTACGGTTCGCTGCGCTCGCTGACCCTCGATGTGCTCTCCGCCGGTGACCCGGAGGAGACGGCCGAGGAGAAAATTGCATACTGGGAGTCGAAAAACCAGTCCCGGCTGGGCCGTGCACGCAGCGCCCTGTCGGAACTGTTCGAATCCGGAACCCACGACCTGGCCACGCTGTCGGTTGCGGCGCGGCAGGTGCGCAGCATGGTGAGCGGGGTGGGCGCGCAATCGGAGGTACCGCGTTGACGAGTGTCGGTTCGCTGAACGGCCACGCCAAGACGGCCCAGCCCCAGCCGGGAGCGCTCCCGGCCCCGGGCCGGCCCAAGCGTTTCCACAACAAGGTGGAGGTGCGCTGGTCGGATATGGACGCGTTCCAGCACATCAACCATGCCCGCATGGTCACCCTGCTGGAGGAGGCCCGCATCCCGTGGCTGTTCGGTGACGAGCGGCCGACGGTCAAGCTGCGGACCGGCTGCGTGCTCGCCGACCTGCGGGTGCAGTACAAGGGTCAGCTGCGGCACGAGGACACGCCCCTGGACGTGTCGATGTGGATCGAGCGGTTGCGCGCGGTGGATTTCACCGTCGGCTACGAGGTACGCGCCGCCGGCGCCGCCCCGGATTCTCCGCCGGCGGTGATCGCTTCCACACAGTTGGCCGCCTTCGACATCGACACCCAGCGACTACGCCGCCTCACCGCCGAGGAACGCGACTACCTGGCGCTGTGGCTGGCCGACTGACCGAGCGCGACCGTTGTCGGGACAACTGACCCTCGCCGTTGCGGATCCCGCGGAACGCGAGAACCTCGCCACCTTCCTCACCCATGCCCTGCGCCTCGACCCGGCCACGGTCATCCGGCTGCGCCGGCGCGGCGACCGTTACGTCTCCGCCTGGGCCGCAACCGGTTTCGAGACGCTGGCGGTGCGGACGGTGGTCGCCGAACTCGGGATGGACGATGTGACGGTCGGCGGGGACACCCTCCTCGCCGGTCTGCACGGCCCGGACAACGGGCGGGCGTTCGCGCTCGGGTACCCCATGGATTCCTCCTGGCGGACCGCCCTGCCCCCGGAGACCGGGTTCGTCCACATCGACGATGTGCCCGCGCGCATGCTCGTCGAATTGGCCGAGCGCGGCGCGGAATTGGCGCAGGAACACGGTAGCGGGCACGGTCCGCCCGCCGCCCTGCTCGATCAGACGGTGCTGACCGTCTCGGGCGGCGGCGAGCGGGTAGAGGTGCCCATGCGAGTGGTGTTCGCCTTGGCCGCCATGGATTTCATTCCGCACGGCGGTGAGAAGACCGATTCGCGCCGCATCTCGGTGGACGAGATCGTGCGAGTCCGCGCGGCCCGCACCTGGCTGCGCCTGGACGCGCGCTACGGGTCGGTCGCCCGCCGCCGCGGTCCCGCGCTGCCGCTGCTTCCCGGCTGAGCGCCGGGCAGCAGCCCGGCGCAGGCGTGCCCCGACGCTCGCTCAGTGCACGCCGAGCGCCCGCAGCCCGGCGGTCACCACGGCCGCCGACAGGATCACCACCAGCAGTGGCGCCCGCTTCCACGCCATCCCGGCCGCGACGAGCACTCCGGCGGGCAATGCCCACCCGAAATGGCCACCGCCCGAAGGGATCAGCGTGGTCACCGCGAGCGCGGTCAGCAGCACGACCGAGGCGATCTCCAGCAGCCGGATGGTGCGCGGCGAGATCGTGATCCGGCTGCGCAGCAGCGGCCCCGCCAGTCGGAATGCGAAGGTGCCGAAGGCCAAAGCCATCGCGCCCAGCAGCAGCGTCTTCGTCATCGGGCTTGCCTGTTGCCCGCGGCGACAACGCCGGCCGCATCCTCACCGACGGCACCGGTGATCGTTTCGCCCGCAGGCTCGGCCTTGTCGCCGCCGGCGCGGCGCACGACCAGCAGCACCGCCGTCAGCGCGAGCAGGACCGGCAGGCCCGCGCCCAGGAACGGGGTGGTGGCCGCCGCCACCGCGGCGCCCGCCAATGCGGCTGTGCGGGTGAGGGGTTCGCGCAGGGCGGGCAGCACGAGCGAGAACAGCACGGCGGGAAAGACCGCGTCGAGCCCGAAGGCATTGGGGTCGGGGACGACCGAACCGAGGATCGCCCCGACGGCCGCGCCGAGCGGCCAGGCGGCCAGGACCGCGAGCCCGCACAGCCAGTAGGCGGCACGCCGCCGGTCGCGGTCGGGCTGCGCGAGGGCCATGGCCACCGATTCGTCGTTCATCACATGCGTGCCGACCAGCCGCCGCCAGCCGGTGCCGACCACATCGGGAACCGACAGGCCGTAGGGCACGTGCCGGGCGTTGACCAGCAGCCCGGCCAGCACGGCCGCGACCAGGCCGCCGCCCGCGGTGAGAATGCCGATGAACACGAACTCCGAACCGCCCGCGACCACGGCCACGCTCATGAGCATCGGCAGCCAGCCGGGCAATCCCGAGGTGACGGCGGTAGCGCCGTAGGATATGCCGATCATGGCGACTGCCAAGCAAATCGCCGCGATACCTGTGAGCACACCCCGATCGAGTGTTCGCCATGCCGAACGCATGTTTTCTATAATGAACGCACCGGGCCGGGTTCGTCAAAGGGGCATCACGTGATCCCGGTACTGTGAAGCCCATCATGAGCCAGCCAGACAGCTCCGTGCCGGTGTCCGCGCCGGCGGCACCCGAGTCTCCGCAGGAGGCGATCGCCGCCGCCCTGCGCCGGGAGCGGGCCCGTTCCGGGCTCTCGCTGACCGAGGTCGCCAAACGCGCGGGCATCGCCAAATCGACGCTGTCCCAACTGGAATCGGGCGCGGGCAATCCGAGCATCGAAACCCTGTGGGCGCTGTGCATCGCCCTGGACATCCAGTTCTCGCGCCTGCTGGACCCGCCCAGCCCGGCGGTGCAGGTGATTCGCGCCGGGGAAGCGCCCGCGCTGGCCTCCGGGCAATCGGAATACCGCATCGCCCTGCTGGCCGCCTCGCCGCCGGCGGTCCGGCGCGATATCTACCGGCTCACCGCCGAGCCCGGCCACCCGCGCGAATCGGATCCGCACAGCCGCGGCGTCGTCGAGCACGTGGTGCTGGCCGTCGGCCGCGCTCGGGTGGGCCCGGCGGATGCTCCCGTGGAGCTCGCGCCCGGCGACTACATTTGCTATCCCGGTGACATGCCCCACGTCTTCGAGGCGCTCGAGCCCGGCACGTGGGGCATGCTCATCAGCGAATACAGCTGACCCGCAGGCGCTTTCGCCGTGACGAGGTCAGGCCGCGCCCTCGCCGAGGTACTGCAGCCAGGACGGATCCAGCTCGTTGCTGGCCGACAGCAGCCGCCAGTGCGGACCCTTCGGCGCGACCATCGGGTGGTGCAGCACCCAGCCCAGTTCGCTCAGCAGTTTGTCGGCCTTGCGGTGATTGCACGGCGCGCAGGAGGCGACGCAGTTCTCCCACGAATGCGCGCCACCGCGGCTGCGCGGAATCACGTGGTCGATGGTCTCGGCCTTGCCGCCGCAGTACGCGCAGCGATATCGGTCGCGATGCATGAGGGCGGCGCGGGTCATGGGTACCCGTGCCCGGTAGGGGACACGCACGTAGTTGCGTAGGCGGATGACCGAGGGCAGCGCCACTGCGGTCCCGGCGGAATGCACGACCGGACCCTCCGGGTTGTCGTGCACGGTATCGGCCTTGTCGCAGATCAGCAGCACGATGGCGCGGCGCGCGGACAGGGCGGTGAGTGGCTCGTACGTGGCGTTCAACAGCAGCACACGGCGTTTGGCCCAGGCTGGAACGGGTGCTGCGGCGGGCGGATGATGCGAATGTTCGCGATGGTCGCCCGGATGGGCGGGCTCGGGATGAGCGCCCGGGTGATGCTCGGAATGAGAATATTCGGACAGCAAGTGCAGCGGAGTAGCCCCCGACCCACGATTGTGGACGTCGGCGGGCTGGAGTTGTCGGTGCGTCCGCGCCTCTCGGGCGCCGTGCCGCTGCTTCATGGGCCATACCCCGGTTTCGTATTCGTCCGATTGTGTGGTATCTCGGCAGACTGCCACCCAGTTGACCATGGAATGGCGCACAATGCCATCTCTTTCGACACATTGTCGGGCACATTCGGATGAACAAGGTGTGACAATCGCGCCGGGCCCCCGACGTGGTCCGTCGAGGGTGTGATTTCGCCAGGTCATCGCCGGGTTTGTGGCCGAATCGACGCTGGACCGAGCGGCCGCCGAAACCGACACGGCAGAATGGGGGACGTGACTTCCGGCGAGCAGACTGCGACATCCTTCTACGAAGCCGTGGGCGGTGCGGAGACCTTCCATCGGATCGTGGCGGCCTTCTACCGCGAGGTGGCCGATGACGAGGTGCTGCGGCCGCTGTATCCGGAGCAGGATCTGGGCCCGGCCGAGCGCCGGTTGCGGATGTTCCTCGAGCAGTACTGGGGTGGCCCGCGCACCTACTCCGACGAGCGCGGGCATCCGCGGCTGCGCATGCGGCACATGCCGTTCAAGGTGGGTCCGATCGAGCGGGACGCGTGGCTGCGAGCCATGCACATCGCGGTGGCCGAGATCGAGCCCGAGGTGCTCGACGACGCGCATCGGCAGCAGCTGCTCGGCTACTTCGAGATGGCCGCCAATTCGCTGATGAACTCGCCCTTCTGAATTGGTTTCGCCGAACCCGCAGCGTACATGCGGGTTTCCTGCTGCCCGCAGCCGTCCGCTGATCATTTGCTGAAACTGGACAACTCCGCACGACGACCCACCGGAAATGGCCGTGTTTTGGCACCATTACGGCTGTGACTGATATTTCCGCCGCGGCCGGGGATGGGGCCGGACAGGCTCCGTGGTGGCGTTCGGCCGTGTTCTACCAGGTGTATCCCCGTTCCTTCGCCGACTCCGACGGGGACGGGGTGGGCGATCTGGGGGGATTGCGCGAAAAGCTCGGCTATCTCGAACTTCTCGGGGTGGACGCGCTGTGGATCTGCCCGGTCATGCGCTCGCCCATGGCCGACGGCGGCTACGACGTGTCCGACCCTCGCGATATCGACCCGCTCTTCGGCGGGATGGCGGCGATGGACGCGATCATCGCCGAGGCGCACGACCGGGACATGCGGGTGACCATGGACCTGGTGCCCAACCACACCAGCGATCGGCACCCGTGGTTCCGGGCCGCGCTGGCCGCCGGGCCGGCGAGTCCGGAGCGGGCCCGCTACTGGTTCCGGGACGGGCGGGGGCCGGACGGTGCTGAGCCGCCGAACAATTGGCCGAGCATCTTCGGCGGTCCGGCATGGACCCGGGTGATCGAACCGGACGGAAGACCCGGGCAGTGGTACCTGCACGTGTTCGCGGCCGAGCAACCGGACCTGAACTGGGAAAACCCGGAGGTAGCAGCCGATTTCGAGCAAACCATGCGGTTCTGGCTCGATCGCGGCGTGGACGGGTTCCGCCTCGATGTCGCCCACGGCATGGCCAAACCCGACGGGCTGCCCGATATGGCGCACATCCCGACGCACATGCTGCACCTCGACGACGACGATCCGCGCTTCAACAATCCCGGTGTGCACGACCTGCACCGGGGCATCCGCAAGATCATTAACGAGTACCCGCACGCGGTCTCCATCGGCGAGGTGTGGGTCCACGACAACACCCGCTTCGGCGAGTACGTCCGGCCCGACGAGCTGCATCTGGCCTTCAACTTCCGGCTCGCGCAGACGGCCTTCGAGCCGGAGCGGATTCGCGAGGCCGTCGACAATTCGCTGCGCGCGGTGTCCCAGGTCGCCGCCTCGCCCACCTGGACGCTGTCCAATCACGACATCGAGCGGGAGGTCACCCGCTATGGCGGCGGGGCCGTCGGCCAGGCGCGAGCGCGAGCCATGATCCTGCTGGAGATGGCGCTGCCGGGCGCGGTATTCGTCTACAACGGCGCCGAATTGGGGCTGCCGAACGTGGACGACCTGCCCGAGGCAGCCCTGCGGGATCCCACGTGGGAGCGGTCCGGGCACACCGAGCGCGGCCGGGACGGCTGCCGGGTGCCGCTGCCGTGGGAGGGAGATCGGCCGCCGTTCGGGTTCACCACGGGCACGCCGTGGCTGCCGATGCCGCCGCAGTGGGCGGGACTGACCGTGGAGGCCCAGCTGGAGCGGCTGGATTCCATGCTGTCGCTGTATCGGATGGCGATCGAATTGCGGGCCGTGCGGCCGGAATTCGCGGGGCCGGGGCTGGAGTGGTACGGGAGCCCGCCGGGGTGTCTGGCCTTCCGGCGGGACGGCGGATTGCTGTGCGTCCTGAACGCCACCGACGCGCCGATTCTGCTGCCGGCCGGGGATGTGCTGTTGACCAGCGCGCCCCTCAGCGGCAGGAAACTTCCGGCGAACTCCACGGCCTGGCTGATCTGAAAGGGTGATTGTCACGACACGGTCGCACTACCCCTTACCGGTCGTAGTAGTCGATGCGGCATCGGATACCGTTGGGCCGTGAGCATTCTCCAGACAGTGCTGATCTACGTCGGCATCCCGGTTGCGATCTATCTGGTGATCGCCGGATTGTCGTTCCTCGGCAAGCCGCTGCCGGGCAAGCGGCCGGATCACTACGAACTCGGTGAGCAGTGGACCCAGCCTCCGGTGCTGTGGAGCGCGACCGACGAGGTGACCGGCGCCGGCCACCACGACATTGCTGACTCGCATGGCTCCCATGCGGCAATTGATTCCGCCCCTGCGGAACTGATCGGAGGCCGGGCAAGTGGCAAGTTCTAATTGGCCCGCGGTGAACCAGGCCGACCTACCCCACGGCCACGCGATCACGGTCAGCGGCCGCGTCTCCGGTGTGCACGAGGCCGGCGATCTGTTCGCGGACGTGCCGTTCACCGACCGCGAGCGGCTGCTCATGGACAACGCGCTCACCGATGCCACCCGGGCCACGAAGGTGCGCTTCAACATCTACATCGGTGACCTGGGCGCGGATTCCGCCGCCGGCGTCGACGCGCTGTTCCCGTCCACCCCGGAGGCCGCCCGCTCGGTGCTGATCGCGGTGGATCCCAACACCAGCTCCGTCGAGGTCCGCTCCGGCCGCGACGTGGCCGAGCGTGCCAACGACCGCGTCTGCCAGCTCGGCGCGACCGCGGCCACCAGCTCGTTCCGGCAGGGTGAGCTGATCGACGGCCTGGTCTCGGCCGTGCGTGTGATGGCTGCGGCCATCGGCCGCGTGTAGCCGCGGCTCTGCAAGATTCCAGGGGCTTCGCCCCTGAAACCCCAAGGGACGTTTGGGGGCCCAGCCCCCAAACCCCCGCGGGATGAGCCCGGCGCCCCACCGACAGACAATGAGCCCGGGGCCCCATTGCCGACAGACAACGAGCCCGGCCCCATTGCAGGCAAGGCCGCAGTGCCCGGTCCCGTCGCCGGCAAGGTCGCGGTGCTCGGTGGGCGCGCGCCCGGCGTGTTCGCGACCGTCAAGCCGGTCAGACTCGAGCCCAGTGCCCAAGAGTGCGCACGGATGGGGGCCAGTTCGCTCTGAGCAGATCGGGGCGCGGGATTCGGGTGGGGGAATTTAGGCTCGGGGTATGTCCGAGCATCCGCGTTTGCGCGCTATCCCCGGTGGACTCGAGGAGCCGGTGCGGCCGCAGGGGTCGCCGGTTCCGGCTGTGGAGGGACGGGGTGTGCCGCAGGCTGTGCCACGCACTTCCGAGCCGACGCGGCGGACTGTCGAGCGGGAGCCGTTGTGGCGGGAGGCGCTGGGGGCGCAGTTGCGGGCGTTGCGGCTCGAGCAGGGGGAGAAGCTTTCGGAAACCGCTGGGCGGGCGGGGATTTCGCCGCAGTACCTGTCGGAAGTCGAGCGCGGGCGCAAGGAGCCCTCCAGCGAGATGATCGCCGCCCTCGCGGGCGCGCTGGGCATCAGCCTGGGCGGTCTCACCCTCCAGGTCGCCGAAGGACTGCGCCGCCGCCAACTCGCCTCCTTCGCACGAACCTCCGCCCCCGCCCGCCACTCCGGCCACCTCTCCCTCGCTGCCTGATCCCCGCGAGCCCACGCCGGCGTCCCCCTTCTTGATCCTCGCGGGCTTGTGCTGGCGGACATTCCACTGATCCTTGCGGGCTTGGGCTGGCAGACAGCCACTCGCTGCTTGTGGGCCTGCGCTGGTGGACGTTCCGCGTGATTCTCGCGGGCCGTTACTGGCGGACACCGCGGAATCGGTGTCCGCCGGTCGCTGGGTCAGCGGGGGCCGAGGATTTGGTCGGCGAGGCCGTAGGCGAGGGCGGCTTCGGGGGTGAAGACGCGGTCGCGGTCGGTGTCGCGGCGGAGGGTTTCGACCGATTGGCCGGTGTGGGTGGCGAGGATGTTCTCGATCTGGGCGCGGATGCGGACGATCTCGTCGGCTTGCAGGATGAGGTCGGGGATGGTGCCCTGGCCGCGAATCGCGGGCTGGTGCAGCACGATTCGTGCGTGCGGGAGGACATTGCGGCGGCCTTTGGCACCGCCCGCCAGCAGCACTGCGCCCACGGCGATGGCCTGGCCGACGCAGGTGGTGACCACCGGCGACTGGATGTGCTGCATGGTGTCGTAGACGGCGAGCATGGCCGACAGGTCACCGCCCTCGCAGTTGATGTAGAGGTTGATGTCCTGCCCGGGGCTCTCCGCGTCGAGGTGCAGCAGCTGGGCGATGAGGGCGTTCGCGACCCCGGAGTCGATGGGGGTGCCGAGGTAGACGATGCGCTCGGTCAGCAGATGCGAGTAGACGTCCATGATGCGTTCGCCGCGGGGGTCGCGGGCGATCACGTTCGGAATGGTGTAGCTGGTCATGCCGTGCCTTCTGGAGACGATCTGTGGCCCAAGGGATTACGCCGAGATTCCCAATCGCGGGCGTTCGGGGATGACCTGGTGGAAGGACTCCACGATGTGGTCGATGAACCCGTACTCGCGGGCCTGCGTGGCGGTGAACCAGCGGTCGTGCAGCGAGTCCTCGAAAACCTGGTCGTAGGGCTGCCCGGTATCGGCGGCGATGAGCCCCAGCACGGTCTGCACGGTGTAGCGCAGATCGTCGGCCTGCACCTCCACCTCGACGGCGCTCCCGCCGATGCCCGCCGAGCCCTGATGCATGAGAATGCGGGCGTGCGGCAGCGCGAAACGGCGGCCGGGCGTTCCCGAGGAGAGCAGGAATTGTCCTGCGCTGCAAGCCAATCCGAGCGCAAGCGTGGAGACCTCGCACGGCACCAGCCGCATCACGTCCCGAATGGCGAGCATGGCCGGCACCGAACCGCCCGGCGAGTGGATCCACAGCGAGATCCCCGCCTCGGCGTCCTCGGCGGCCAGCGCCATCAGCTGGGTCATCAGCAGGGTGCCGTTGTCGTCGTCGAGCGCCCCGTCGAGCACCACCACGCGCCGGGCGTAGAGCTGTTCACGAGTGCGCCAGTTGAACATCGGAATCTTGTTGTCGCTCATGCTTTCACGGTGCCCCGCCGGACCCCGGAAAGTCCTGCCGCGCTGCTGTGAGCGGATCCGCTCACAGCAGCGTGCGGCGGCTGCGGGTGCGACCCGGAAGTTCGGGGCACCGATTCAGCGGTCTTCGATCCGGGGATCGCACCGCCTAATCTCCTGTGCGGTCGGGAATTTCGAGAGAGGGAATCGCAGTGAACTTCATCGCCACCTCCACCGGCAGCGATGTCGGCAGCCTGGCCGCCGCCCTGCTGAAGCTGCTGGGCATCACGTCCATGTGCACCATTTCGGCGAACTGGGCCGGCTGCAACGGCATGCCCTGGTAGCGAACTCGTCTCCGGGCGCGCCCCGGTGACAACGGCGACAGCCCTCCCGCTTTGCGTACGGGAGGGCTGTCGCCGTCGACGGTGCTGCCATGTCGCGGCAGCCGACCGCTAGGACCGGTCGAAGGCGCGGGCGCGCAGGGAGCGTTCGATGCCCGCCTTGCCCTCGACCACCAGGCGGCGCAGGGCGGGCGGGTGGTCGCCGGCGAGGAACTTGTCGGCGACCGCGATCGCCTCCTCGGTGACGGCCCAGTGCGGGTAGAGGCCGACCACGACGGTCTGGGCGACCTCGCTGGAGCGGCGCTCCCACACCGAGGCGATCTCGGCGAAATAGCGCTCCACATAGGGCGCCAGCAGCTGCGCCTGGCCGGCCGGGGCGAACCCGGTGACGATGGCGCGGGTGGTGATGTTGGCGACGGAGTCGTCGTTCATGACGGTGTCCCACGCCTGCTGCTTGACCGCCGCCTGCGGGCGGGCGGTGGACGCGGCGGCGGCCTGGCGGCGGCCTGCGGCGGTGTTGTCACGCGCCAATTCCGCGTCGATGAGCGGGGTTTCGATGCCGTCGGCGTCGAGGGCCCCGGCCGCGGCGAGGGCCTGGGTGAGCCGCCAGCGCAGGTCGGTGTCGACCGTCAGGCCCGAAAGGCCCACGCCCGCAACGTCACCGGCGAGCAGCTGCCGCAGCACCTGCACGTGCTGATCCGAGAGCACCGAGCCGGTGAGCGCGTTGACGAACGCCAGCTGATGGTCGGAGCCCGCACCGGCGGCGCGCGCCAGCTCCAGCAGACGGTCGGCGTAGGCCGGCCAGCCCTGCGCCGCGGCCCATTCCGGGTCGGCGTACGCGCCCAGGGCGGTATTGGCCTGCATGAGAAGTCGTTGCACGACACCGATCTCGGTTTCCGCGCCGACGCCGGACTGCACCAGCGCCACGAAGTCGCGGGCCTTCATCTCGGCCTGGCGGGTCATCTCCCAGGCCGCCGACCAGGCCAGGGTGCGCGGCAGCGGCTCGGCGATATCGGCGATGCGCGCCACCACGGTGTCGAGCGAGTCGGCGTCGAGACGAACCGAGCAGTAGGTGAGGTCGTCGTCGTTGATCAGCACCAGCTTGCCGCGGCCGACGCCGACCAGCTCCGGCACGTCGGTGCGCTCGGCCGGATCGATATCGAGCTCGACGCGCTTGGTGCGCACCAGCTTTCCGTCCTGATCGTCGTAGACGCCGATGGCCAGGCGGTGCACGCGGCGCTCACCGGCGCCCGGCGCCGCGCCCTCCTGGACGACGGCGAAGGAGGCGAAGTTGCCGTCCGCGTCCACGGTGAAGTCGGGCCGCAGGATGTTGAGGCCGGTGGTCTTGAGCCACTGCGCACCCCAATCCGACAGGTCACGGCCGGACGCCTTCTCCAGCGCGCCGACCAGATCGTCGAACGTGGCGTTGCCGTAGGCGTGTTCGGTGAAGTAGTCGCGCAGACCGGCCAGGAACGGCTCCTCACCCACGTAGGCGACGAGCTGCTTGAGTACGGAAGCGCCCTTGGCGTAGGTGATTCCGTCGAAGTTCACCTCGACGGCGGCCAGGTCCGGGATGTCCGCGGCGATCGGGTGAGTGGAGGGCAGCTGGTCCTGCCGGTACGCCCAGGACTTCTCGACATTCGCGAAAGTGGTCCAGGCGTTGGTGTATTCGGTCGCGCTCACCTGGCACAGCACCGAGGCGAAGGTGGCGAACGATTCGTTGAGCCACAGGTCGTCCCACCACTTCATGGTGACCAGGTCGCCGAACCACATGTGCGCCATCTCGTGCAGCACGGTCTCGCAGCGGCGCTCGTAGGAGGCGCGAGTCACCTTGGAGCGGAAGACGTAATCCTCGAGGAAGGTGACCGCGCCCGCGTTCTCCATGGCGCCCGCGTTGAATTCGGGCACGAACAGCTGGTCGTACTTGCCGAAGGCATAGGGCACACCGAAATTGGTGTGGTAGAAGCCGAAACCCTGTTTGGTCTCGGTGAAAAGTCGTTCGTGGTCCATGAATTCGGCCAGCGAGGCGCGGCAGTAGATGCCCAGCGGGATCTCGCCGTGCGAATCACGGTAGGTGTCTGTCCATTTCGCGTACGGACCGGCGATCAGCGCGACCAGGTAGGTGCTCATGCGCGGGGTGGTGGCGAAGGTGTGGCGGACCACGGCGCCGAGCTTGTGGGTGTCGATGACCGCGCCGTTGGAGATGACCTCCCAGTCCTCGGGCGCGGTGACGATGACGTCGTAGGTGGCCTTGAGGTCGGGCTGGTCGAAGCAGGCGAACATGCGCTTGCAGTCGGCGGTTTCGAACTGCGAGTACAGGTAGACCTTGTCGTCCGTCGGGTCGACGAAGCGGTGCAGGCCCTCACCGGTGTTGGAGTACTCGCCGTCGGCCTCGATCACCAGCTCGTTGGCGGCGGCCAGATTCGGCAGGGTCAGGCCCTGCTCCTCGTCGTAGCCGCTGACATCCAGTTCGACACCGTTGAGCACCGCCGAACGCACACCCGCGCCGACGAAGTCGATGAAGGTCTGCGCACCCGGGGTCGCGGTGAAGCGCACCGTGGACTTGGTGTGGAAGGTCTCACGGCGCGGCTCGTCGGCACCGGTGGGCTGTCCGGTCAGGTCCAATTCGACCCGGTAGTTCTCCACCTGGACCGTCGCGGCGCGTTCGATCGCCTGCTCGCGGGTGAGATTCGGTGCGGACAAGGGGGCTCCTTAGCTCTCGGAGAACTGCTGCCGTGCAGGTGCACCCGGCCCGCCGGGCGGCGCTGCCCAGGGCTCGGTGCGGGATTGCGGGGTGCCCACGCGAGACCTCGAGCGGACCGAACAATTCTCCACTCGCGACCCGGCGCGGACACGACGTTCCCCACAATGCCACGTCCGGTCGGCCCGCGGCGGGGCACCGCACGGACCGTCGCGCCAGGTCGCGGGGATCGGGCGGGTGACCGGGCGTCGAGGCGGGCAACGCGCGTCGGTAAGCTCTGCCGCAGCCGCAGCCCAGCACGAGGAGGACCGTTGAAGCACATCCACGCCGGTAAGGTGCGCGACCTGTACGAGGACGGCGACTCGCTGATCCTGGTCGCATCCGACCGGGTGTCGGTGTACGACGTGGTCCTGCCGACGCCGATCCCGGACAAGGGTGCTTTGCTGACCCAGCTGTCGAACTGGTGGTTCGGTTTCTTCGCCGATGTGCCCAACCACATCCTGTCCACCACCGACGTGCCCGCCGAATTCGCGGGCCGCGGCGTGCGGGTCAAGCCGCTGAAGATGGTCAAGGTCGAATGCATCGCGCGCGGCTACCTGACCGGCGGCGGACTGACCGAATACCAGCGCTCCGGCACCGTGTCGGGCATCGCGCTGCCGCCCGGTCTGCGCGACGGCGACAAGCTGCCCGAACCGATCTTCACCCCGACCACCAAGGCCGACGAGGGCCACGACGAGCCGATCAGCTTCGACGACGTGGTGAACCAGGAGGGTAGGGAGGTCGCGGAGAAGCTGCGCGACCTGACCCTCGAGATCTACTCGCGCGGCGCGGACCACGCGGCCGCGCACGGCGTGATCATCGCCGACACGAAGATCGAACTCGGTTGGGACGGTGACGTTCTCACCGTCGGCGACGAGGTGCTGACCTCCGACTCCTCGCGCTTCTGGCCCGCCGACGACTACGAGCCCGGCCGCCCCCAGAAGTCGTTCGACAAGCAGTTCGTGCGCGACTGGTCCACCTCGACCGGATGGAACAAGGAGTACCCGGGGCCCGAGATTCCGGCCGAGGTTATCGAAGTGACCCGGCAGAAGTACGTCGCCGCTTACGAGATGATCACCGGCAACGCCTGGAACGGCGTCCAGGGCTGAACTGGCTCGGCACGCTCAGGCTGAAACAGGCTCGGCGGCAAGGAAATCCGTGACGAAGCCGTCGGCTCGGCGTTCCAGGTCGGCGTACTGGGCCGCGCGCTCCGCCCCGACGGTCGCCGCCTCGATGCGCAGTGTGCCGTCGGCGTCGAGGCGCTGGCGGCGCTCCTCCGCGTCGGGTAGCAGGCCGACCGCCGAGTGCGAGAAGCCGCAGTAGTAGGCGATTCCCATGTTCAGCTGGCCCTCGAGGGTTTGCTGCATGAACGGGATGAGCGGGTCGTCGGCGGCGGCGCCGGCCAGGCCCAGCCACAGCATGCGCTTGCCCGCCAGCCGAGGTGTGCTGCGGCCGTAGGCGAAACCGTAGTTCCAGACCCGGTCGATCCAGCCCTTGAGTAGAGCCGGGGTGCTCGCCCAGTAGACCGGGAAGACCACGACCACGAGGTCCGCGGCCAGGATTCGATCCATGTGCTCGTGGACCTCGGGGGAGTAG
The DNA here is from genome assembly GCF_003626895.1 of Nocardia yunnanensis. GTDB lineage: Bacteria > Actinomycetota > Actinomycetes > Mycobacteriales > Mycobacteriaceae > Nocardia > Nocardia yunnanensis. The sequence continues at coordinate 5,681,787 of NZ_CP032568.1, forward strand.
GTCTTCTCCCGATGTCCCCAATCGGGTTGATCGGCCACGGTCATCCGCGGGTCGAAGCCCTCGGCGTGCAGGTCGAGCAGGTCGATGCGATATCCGGCGTGTTCGAGCCGGGCGGCGGCCCGGCGGGCGAGGTGCGCGGTCAGCGAGTCGGACCGGTGGTGTGCGATCACGACCAGTGCCGTTCGGGTCTGCTGATCGATATCGTTGTGCGACAAGGGATTACCTCCCGGGGTCGGGTGATCTGTCGGTTCGGTGTCTTCAGTACACCTGCCGCGCCGTGGACGATCCATGGGTGAAAAGCTTCACTGGATAGGAATTCGTCTACGCTGGAGCGGGTGGATCCCCTGAGCAGACTCCTGAGCGGTATTCGCGCCGAAGGCTCGATTCTGACCCACGCGGTCATGCCCGCGCCCTGGACCATTCGCTTCGCCGACCGCGCCCCGCTCACCATGATCACCGTGTTGCGCGGCGGCGGCACCCTGCTGCTGCCCGGCGGCGAGCGGCGAACGATCGGGGTCGGCGATACCGCGCTGGTGCGTGGGCCGTCGGAATTTCGCTTGGTTTCAAGCGATTCCGCGAATCCGACCTCGAAAGATGGCGAACCTGCCGATGCCACCGAATACGAGATAGCCTGCTTCACAGCCGGTTCCGACTGCGGGGACACGGAACTGACTGGCATCAGCTGGGGCGACGAGGCGGACGCCACCGCCCTGGTGGTCGGTGCGTACCGGACCTCCACCCGCCGCCACGACCGCCTGCTGTGCGCCCTTCCCGCCGTACTGGTCGTCTACGACGACATGGACTCCTGCGCCTGGTTCGAGCAGGCCGCCGCCGCGGCCGTCGATCAGAGCGCGGGATCGCAGGCCATGATGGACCGGCTCCTGGATTGGACCCTGGTCTGCACCATGCGCAGCTGGTTCGAGCAGGCCGGCCCCGCCGCCCCGACCTGGTTCCGCGGCCTGGCCGACCCGATCGTGGCCCCGGCCCTGCACGCCATGCACACCGCCCCCGGCAACGCGTGGACGGTCGCCTCCCTGGCGGCCGAAGCCCGGGTCTCGCGAGCGCTTTTCGCCAAACGCTTCACCGCGGTCATGGGGCAGCCGCCGTTGTCCTACCTCACCGAGACCCGCATGGACGAGGCCGAGGAACTGCTCACCGACACCGATCTCACCATCGCCCAGATCGCCGGATCCGTCGGCTACGCGGACCCTTTCGGCTTCTCGGCCGCCTTCAAACGCCATCGCGGCATCAGCCCGACGGCCTTCCGCGCCTCCGTCGCCGCCTGATTCGCGACGGTCAGGCGCGGCGGAGCCGGGCGGCGCGAATGGTGAGGTAGTCGCGCTCCGGCAGGCTGGTGGTGGCGCGTGCGGCCGCGGTGTACGCCGCGACGGCTTCCTCCGTGTCGCCTGCCATTTCGTGCAGATGGCCGCGCACCGCGTCGAGCCGGTGACTGCCGGCCAGCGACTCCGACAGCGTGTCGGCGAGGTCCAGGCCGGCATGCGGGCCGTGGACCATGGCGAGGGCGACCGCGCGATTGAGGGTGACCATCGGATTGGGAGCCTGGCGTTCGAGGGCGTTGTACAGCAACAGGATTCGAGGCCAGTCGGTGTTCTCGGGCCGTAGCGCCTGGGCGTGCAGGGCGGCGATGGCGGCCTGGATCTGATAGGGCCCGATGAGTCCGCTGCGCACGGACGCGGTGGCCAGCCGGACACCCTCGATGATCATTTCCCGGTCCCACAGGGCGCGATCCTGTTCCGCGAGCGGGATCAGCTCGCCGTGCTCCCCGGTGCGGGCGGCGCGGCGTGCGTCGGTGAGCAGCAGCAGCGCCAGCAGGCCGGTGACCTCGGGATTGTCCGGCAGCGCGCGAAACAGCGCCCGCGCCAGGCGAATCGCCTCACCCGACAGGTCTCCGCGATGCAGTCGCTCGCCGCCGCTGGTGTGGCCTTCGGTGTAGATCAGGTAGAGCACCCGCAGCACATTGTCGAGCCGCTCGTGCCATTCGCCCCGCTGCCCGTTCGCGGCCACCGGCATCGCGAACGGCCGTGCCTCGGCCGCCAGCCGCTTCTTGGCCCGCGCGATCCGTTGCGCCATGGTGCGTTCCGGCAACAGGAACGCTCGCGCGATCTCCTCGGTGGTGAGGCCGCCGACCGCCCGCAGGGTCAGCGCGATCGCGCTCGCCGGCGTCAGCGCTGGGTGGCAACACAGGAAGAACAGGGTCAGTGTGTCGTCGCGGTCGTCCTCGTCGGTCGAATCGTCATGACCGGAAGAGATTCCAACGGCCTCCGAATGTACGCCCCCGGGCGGGGACGCGAGGTCGGAGAGTCCGGCCTCCGTGAGTGCCGCGACCACGGTGTCGGCCGGGTCGGAAGCGGTGGGGCTCAGCCCTTGCGGATCGCGAATCGCGTTGGCAGTCTCGCGATTTCGGCGGGACACCTCGGAGCGGATGGCGTCGATCATCCGCCGGTGCGCGACCGAGATGAGCCAGGCGCGCGGATTGCCGGGCACAACCTCGGCCGGCCACTGGGTGGCGGCGGCCAGCAGAGCCTCCTGGAGGGCGTCCTCGGCGGCGTCGAAATCGCCGGTGCGGCGCACCAGCGCACCGAGGACCTGCGGTGCGAGTTCACGCAACAGGTCCTCGAGCATGACGTCGGGCATCAGAGATCGACGGCGGGCGCGTCCATGATGGCGCGGACCTCGATGTACTCGCCGATCGGCCGGCCGCCGGGGCCGGGCGAGGCCGACGCCTGGGCGGCGATCTCGATGGCCCGCTCGGCCGAGTCGACGTCGACGATCCAGTATCCGGCCAGGAATTCCTTGGTCTCCGGGAACGGCCCGTCGGTGACGACCGGGGCGGAACGCCCGTCGGACATGACGATGCGGGCCTGCCCCGGATCGGCGAGTCCCTGCGCGTCGACGAGCTCGCCGGATTTGGCCAGTTGCTCGCCGAGGGCGTGCTGGAAGTCGATGTTCGCCTGGATCTCCTCGGGCGTCCAGTCGCCGATGAAGGTGTCGCAGTGGGCGGCGGGCCCGCAGGTCTTGATCAGCATGTATTTCACGGGTGGCTCCTTGGTCCGGCGGTCACAGGTCGTCCGGTCGCACGGGCTCGCCGCTCAGAATCAGCTGCTTGATCTTGTCCGTCACATCCCACACGTTCACGTTCATGCCGGCCAGCACACGATCGCCGGGGTCGAGCCAGTACGCCACGAACTCGCGGGCGCCGACATCGCCGCGCACCACCACGCGCGCCTGCTGGGTGGGCCCGACATAGCCGGTGTACTCCATGCCGAGGTCGTACTGGTCGGTGAAGAAGTAGGGCAGACGGTCGTAGACGGCCGGCTGGCCCAGCATCGTCAATGCCGCCACCGCGGGCTGGTTGAGCGCGTTGGCCCAGTGCTCCACGCGGATTCGCTGCTCCAGCACCGGGTGCTGATGGTCGGCGATATCGCCGACCGCGACGATGTCCGGGTCGCTGGTGGCCAGGCTCTCGTCCACCAGCACGCCGCCGCCCACGGCCAGCCCGGCATCGGCGGCCAGTTCGATATTCGGGCGCGCGCCGATCGCCACCAGCACCGCGTCGGCCTCGACGTGGGTGCCGTCGTCGAGACGGACACCGGTGGCGCGGCCGTCGGCGGTGGTGATCTCGCCGACCTTCACCCCGAGCCGCAGATCGACGCCGTGATCGCGATGCAGCTGCGCGAAGACCGCGCCCATCTCCGGGCCGAGGGCGGCGCGCAACGGCACCGACTCCGCTTCCAGCACAGTCACTTCCACGCCCGCGGTGCGGGCGGCCGCCGTCACCTCCAGCCCGATCCAGCCCGCGCCGATCACGGCCAGCCGCCGCGCGGCGCCGAACAGTTCCAGCAGGGTGTCGGAGTCCTCGATGGTGCGCAGCACGTGCACGCCGGCGGCGTCGGCGCCGGGCAGCCGCAGCAGGCGCGGCCGCGAGCCGGTGGCCAGGGCCAGCTTGTCGTAGGGCAGGGTCGTACCGTCCGGCAGCGCAACGGTTTTGGTGCTGCGATCCACGGCGGTGACGGTGGTGCCGGGCAGTACCTCCACGTGGTGGTCGCGATACCACTGCGCGGGATAGGTCGTGAAATCGGCGAGCGCCTTCTTGCCGAGCAGATGCTCCTTCGACAGCGGCGGCCGCTCGTAGGGCAGGTGCTCCTCGGCCCCGATCAGGGTCACCGAGCCGTCGAAGTCGTTGGCGTGCAAGGCTTCTGCGAGCTTGGCGGCGGCGAGACCGCCGCCGGCGATGACGAACCTGGACGTGGTCATGCCGAACCTCCCTGCGTGCGCGGTCGGGGCGGGCCGTCCCGGACGCCGACCGTCCGACGAGGCCGATATTCCGACACTAGTCGCGGCCGCCGGGGCCGGCGCGGAAATATCGGCAACAATCCGGGTTGTTGCGCATGGAGTACGGCTTCGCTGTGCTCGCGCCGAGCGCTGCCCTCCCGGCCGTCGAAGACTGTGAAAGGACTCACCTGTGAGCGACACCAAGAAGGACCGGGTCGATTTCTGGTTCGATCCGCTGTGCCCGTGGTGCTGGATCACCTCCCGCTGGATCCTGGAGGTCGAGCAGGTCCGCGATATCGAGACGCACTTCCACGTGATGAGCCTGTCGGTCCTCAACGAGGGCCGCGAGGGGCTGCCGCCGCAGTACGTCGAGCTGCTCGCCACCGGCTGGGCTCCGGTGCGCGTCGCCATCGCCGCCGCGCAGGAGCACGGCGACAAGGTGCTCGCCCCGCTCTACACCGCCATGGGCACCCGCCTGCACAACCGCCGCGCCGAGTACGAGCGGGAGGACGGCTCGCGCGCCGAACTGCTGGCCCAGGTCATCGCCGAATCGCTGGCCGAGGTGGGGCTGCCCGAGTCGCTGGCCGCGGCCGCCGACAGCACCGAGTTCGACGAGGCGCTGCGGGCCTCGCATCACGCCGGCATGGACAAGGTCGGCCCGGATGTCGGCACGCCGACCATTCACATCAATGGGGTCGCGTTCTTCGGGCCGGTGCTCTCGCGCATTCCGCGCGGTGAGGACGCGGGCAAGGTGTGGGACGGGGCGGTCGCGCTGGCGTCCTACCCGCACTTCTTCGAGCTCAAGCGGACTCGCACCGAGGATCCTGTATTCGACTGAGGGGCACGGGATTTCGGCGTGACCGGATAGACGAATCGGGCGGGTCCGTGGTGCGGACCCGCCCGATTACGTTGTCACGGCCTCAGTTCGGGCCGCGGTACTCGTAGTAGGTGGTCGTGTCGCCGGACTCCGGCGGGGCGCCGTAACCCTGCGGCGGACCGTAACCCGGCGTCGTGCCGTAACCCGGGGTCGTCCCGTAACCCGTTTGACCGAACCCTTGCGGTGTCCCATACCCGGCCGGCGGCTGATAGCCGCCGAAGGGCGGGGCCACCATCGGCCGCGGCGGAGCCGAGGGCCGCCAGAACAACTTGCCGTGCCGGCTGCGATCACGCAGCGCCCACATGCGCCAGGTCAGCACCGGATGGCTGGCCATGGCGTTCACGATCCAGACGAAGAAGCCCTTCTCCTGGTCGGCCCGGTCGGCCATCTCGTCGAAGCCGACCAGCGCGTTGAGGTACTTGCCGCCCGCGAGGGTCTGCATGGCCGCGGGCGCACCGTGCGGCCGGTTGCAGAAGCCGTGATTGTCGGCGGTGTACTCCTGGGCGCGGATCAGCGAGCTGCCCAGGATCGGCACGTACGAGCCCGCGAACATGCCCAGCTGCCGCCAATACGAGACGTGCCCGGCCGCGATATGACCCACCTCGTGGCCGATGATGAACGCCAGCGCGTCGGGATCGCGTGCGGCGCCGCCGATTTCGAACAGATCGCTGTAGACGACCACGAACCGGCGGAAACCGTGGCCCGAGGCGAAGGCGTTGATCTGGCCGTTGCCCAGCACCACGTAGGCGTCCGGAACCTTCGCCATGCCGAAGCGGGCGGCGGCCTCCTGAACCATCCGGTAGCCCTCGGGAAACTGAGTCGGCGACATCTTGACGCCGTTGACGCGCTGGCCCGCGTAGTTCATACCGCGGATCAGGTAGACGATCAGCGGCGCGAAGACCAGCACCAGGGTCAGCTGTCCGGCATTGCCGGTGAACAACAGCAGCAGCGCGACCAGATACGCGAGCACCGTGACGATCACCACGATCACCAGCAGCGGGATCTCCCAGCTGTGCCGCGCCGGCATCCCGAACGGGGACAGCCCGCGCGACTGCTGCACCACCGGCGGCGGTGGCGGCGAATACGGTTGCTGCGCAGCCCATCCCGGCGGGCCCAGGCGGTGATCCCAACCGGTGGCGCCGTTGACCGTGGCGGCGACGGGATGCGCACCGGTCGATGGCTGCTGCGGTAGGCCGCCGGATGTTTGCCCCCCGTAGGCGTTCGGCGGAATCGAACTGTCGTCGGACGTCATGCCTGGATAGTACGTTTCGCGAGTGTCGGGGGTTCGGCGTCGCGCGGCGGGTCCGGACCCCTGGGTGTCGGCGCGCGGGCGGGCTGACACAATCGCAGCCATGCGCGTTTATCTGGGTGCCGACCATGCCGGCTTCGAACTGAAGAACCACGTCAAGGCCCACCTGGAGGGGCAGGGCCACGAGGTCGTCGACTGCGGCGCGCTGGAATACGACGCCCTCGACGACTACCCGGCCTTCTGCATCGAGGCCGCCCGTCGCGTGGTCGCCGACCCGGGTTCGCTGGGCTTCGTGTTCGGCGGCTCCGGCAACGGCGAGCAGATCGCCGCCAACAAGGTGCCCGGCGCGCGCTGCGCCCTCGGCTGGAGCGTGGAGACCGCCCAGCTGGCCCGCCAGCACAACAACGCGCAACTGCTCGGCATCGGCGGCCGCATGCACTCCACCGAGGAAGCCCTCGCCATCGTCGACGCTTTCGTCACCACTCCCTGGTCGAACGAGGAACGCCACCAGCGCCGCATCGACATCCTCGCCGACTACGAAAAGACCGGCGTCCCTCCCGCCCTCCCCAACTGACCTGTGCCCGAAGGCCACACCCTGCACCGCCTGGCGAAGCTGCACCACCAACGCTTCGCCGGCGGCCCGGTCCGAGTCTCCAGCCCCCAGGGCCGCTTCGCCGACGGCGCGGCACTGATCGACGGCCGCACCCTGACCCGCGCCGAAGCCTGGGGCAAACACCTGCTCCACCACTACGATTCGGGCGTCACCCTGCACGTCCACCTGGGCCTGTACGGCAAGTTCACCGAATCCGCGGTCCCCATGCCCGATCCCGTGGGCGAGGTGCGCATGCGCCTGATCGGCGCCGGCCGCAAGGGCGAACCGTACGGCACCGACCTGCGCGGCCCCACCGCCTGCGAAATCCTGCTCGCCCCCGAAGTCGACGCCCTCACCTCCCGCCTGGGCCCCGACCCGCTGCGCCGCGACGCCGACCCCGACCGCGCCTGGTCCCGCATCTCCCGCTCCCAGCGCCCCCTAGGCGCCCTGCTCATGGACCAGAAGGTCCTCGCCGGAGTAGGCAACGTCTACCGCGCCGAAGTCCTCTTCCGCCACAACATCTCGCCCTACCGCCCCGGAAAGTCCCTGACCCGCCCCGAATGGGACGCGATGTGGCTGGACCTGGTCGCCCTGATGAAGACAGGCGTCCGCCGCGGCCTCATGCACGTAGTCCGCCCCGAACACGACCACGGCGCACCCTCCTACGCCCCCGACCGCCCCCGCACCTACGTCTACCGCCGAGCCGGCGACCCCTGCCGCCTCTGCGGCACCACAGTCGCCCACGCGGTGATGGATGCCCGAAACCTCTTCTGGTGCCCCACCTGTCAGCCTGGCTGACGTCTGGATCGACGCGGATTCGGTAACCGATTCGGTTGCCGATTCGATCGGGGTGGTTGCCGCCCATACTGGGGCGGCCGCGCTGATGGCGCAGTCGGACAACTTTGGAGCTGGGGGTTTCGTGTACGACCGATTCACGGTGGCGTCGAGTGCGCGCCGGTTTGCCGTGCTGGCCGGACTCCCCTTGGTGCTGGCGGGATGTGGCGCTCAGAAGGACGCGGCGCATCCGGTGACGACGACGGTAAAGATCACTCCGCCCTCCATCACCGCTACCACGACGCCGGTTTCCACGCCGACGATCACCACCGCGCCCGAACTCACCACGCCTCCGCCGACGATCCTCACGCCGCAGGCGGGAACCACGACGACTCCCGCCGCATCGGGGGCGACGGCCGTCATGCCGAACGTCGTGTGCATGAATCTGCAGGACGCACAGAACAAGATCCACCAAGCGGGCGTGTTCTACTCACGCTCCAAGGACGCGACAGGCAAAGGCCGCCACCAGGTTCTGGATCGCAATTGGATCGTCATCGCCCAGAACTTGGCTCCCGGAACGCCTTTCGGCGAAGGCGACGCCATCTTGTCGGTCGTGAAGTACGGCGAGCCCAACAACTGCTGACGAGCGGCTCGTGCAGGATGGCGGTCCAGGGGCTCCGGCGCTGGGTCGGCAGCGTGCCGGGGTTTGTGACACGCCGTTGGAATTCGCTGGCCGAGTAGTCTGGGGCGGATCTGCGGCGGTGCGACCGGGGCGGTTGGCGAGATGGCGGACGAGGTGGGCGATGAGCCGTCGATGGCTGCGCGGCGGAAGAAGAATCTGCGGTCGGAGCGCCGGAAGAAGTTCGCATTGCTTCGAAGTCATGAGCAGGGGCGGGATGTGCTCGCGTTCATGGATGAGAAGTTGCGCGAGTACGGGACCATCCAGGACCTCACCGATACGGCATTGACCGAGGCGATGCGCGACCTCGCCGTGCATGTGCCCGAGGAACAGCAGGCGATGATCGCTCGGACCGAGATCTTCGTTCACGATACGGAGTTGAACGAGGCGACCACGGTCGGCTTCCCGGACGGATCGCATCTCATCCGGATCTCGGATGCGCAGTTGTCGCTGCTCGCGCTGTTCGGTGATCTGCTGCGCGCGTGGTCCCGCTCCAAGGGCCGGTTCCTTCCGCTGTCGCTGCTGCGCCGGACCTGGGAAATACAAAGCGGCCGGGCGAATCCGGAGGAGGACGTGATCCTGGCCGGCGCGGCGAGTATCCGGTACTACATACATCATCAACGGGCCGTGGGTGTTTCGGCTCAGGTCGCGTCCTCGTTCTCCCGCAAGAACGTGCTGCGTGAGGACGAGGCCAGCGGCGCCCGGGCGGTGGCGCTGCTGTTTCTGGTCGCGCACGAAATGAGCCATGTCGTCTTGGGTCACACCGCGTCGAAACGCTCGGAGCTGAGTCGCGATGAGCAGCACGGGTGCGAGTTCGAGGCGGACGCGTTCGGGGTGGAACTGGTCACTCGGGTACTGGGCGGGCAGCAGCAGCACCGGCTGGCAGCCGCGACCTACGCGATCGTCGGGTTGCTGGCCATCAGCGTCGCGTCGGACCCGCTATACCTGCGCCCGCCGGAAACACACCCGGCGGTCCAGACCCGCATCGATCGGGTGGCGGCGATCGCGGGACCCGACTATGCGCAGACGATCGTGCTCGGCTGGGGACTGAACGAGATGGTGAAGCTCGGAACGGCCGTCGACCGGCCATTCGACGCGCGCTGCTGGACCGCGCTGCAAGCCCACCCCGCCTTCGACACGACGTTCCACATCCCGGGCTACTACAAGACCATTCAGGGTTACGACATGTGGATCGACGGCGATCCGCAGCGCGCGATGGCGCTCATCCAGAGCTTCGTGGACGATCGGGAGCCGGGAATGGAGACCTATCTCGATGCGACGGATTTCGGGGCGATTCGCTCGGGCGTGGAGAAATTCCAAAGCAGCGGCGCGCGTGCGGCACTCGACGCGTGGGGCGTGCGCAATGTCGATGAGTTGCTGGACTTCTCGCGGCCGCTCTCGTATCACAAACTCGTCAGCAGCATAATGGGGAGCGCGATCTTCTCCGCATTGTCCAGTGTCGACGAGGCAGTCGAGTCCACCCGCGACACCTTCGCGTTCTACCAGCGAATGATCAGTGTTGTTCTTGCACAGATGATTTCCCGAGAACTCCGAGGAGCCCGCACATGAGCGAAGACGCGCCTGATTTCAACGCATACGGCGAGGAGGAGCTGTTCGCCGCGCTCGGTTCGTACCTGCTCGGTGAGGGGTTCGGCGCGGGACCTCAGGATGACGACGGCAACCGGCGGTTCGGTAGGCAGTGGTTCGAGGACCGCCTCGATTCCTTCCGGGAAGCGGTGTGCGGCAGTCGGATCGCCGCGCAGCTCACGGGGGATTTCACGACCGACGTCACGGCGGTCGCGTCGCTGCTGCCGCTCGGGAGCGACAAGCTGCTCGCGCTGACCGTGGCGGCGATCATCGTGCGGCGTGGTGTGACGCGGTTTTGCGGTGCGGGGCCCAGCTGAGCGCGCACCCGGGCGTCACACCCGCCGACGAGTCGATCACGGATATGCCTGGATCACTTCGACATTCACCAAGGCGTTGAAGGAGTCGCAGCTGGCCCAGGACTGGTTCTGGCCGTACTGGATCGGGCCGTACTTCCAGTAGGTGAAGGGGACCGGCCAGGCGATGCAGGTGAGTTTGACCTGGTGCCAGGTCGGCAGTTCGCAGTTCGACATTCCGCCGGTGTTGAAGATGTTGTAGACGTGGCAGTTGGCCTGCCACACCGGCACGTCGTCGGCCTGGGCGACCCCTCCACCCGTGAACAGCATGGTTCCCGCGGCCGCGGTGGCGACGACGGAACTGGCAGCAAGCCGCTTCGCAGAGAGCATGTCGACCTCCTGATGTGGTGTTTGCTGAATCATCGCTATCGAATCGAGCGCGTTACCTACGAGGACATCGGAGCGCGATTGTGCGTGCTCATCCATTGTGCCCCCGCCGTTGCCGTCAGGTCGCGGCGGCCTACCGCCGGACGGCCGGGGCGAGGATCTGTTCGCACCAGCCGCGGAAGGTGGTGGGGGTCGAGGTGTCGACGGTGCGGGGGACGGCGTCGTCGAGGCCCTCGTTCTTGGCGCTCATCATGTCCACGTAGCCGGTCACGATGGCCTCCGGAAGGCCGCGCGCGATCAGGCCGGCCCGGAAATCATCGAGAGATTGCCGACCTCGCGGGCGAGCGCATGTTCGATGTCCCGAGCCGCCGGACCGCGACGCTCGAGGAGAAGTTCGAACTCGTCGCGGCCGGTCACGGCCTGGTCCTGGTCCCGCTCAGCGTCGCGCGCGCCTACGTCCGCCCGGATGTGGTCTACCGTCCCGTCGCCGATGCCACCATGGCCGAAACCTGCCTGGCGGTCATGGGGGACGCGCCCGACAAACTCCTGCGCGAATTCATCGATATCGCGGTCGAAGTGCTGCGCCGCTGACTCACAACGCCGCCTGAACGAAGGCGGCGAGCGCGGCATCGATGGGATGCGGCCGCGGACGGCCGGAGGCGTCGAGGCGGTTCCAGCGCTGGAGGTTGACCGCGATCGTCAGCTGCCGCTCGCCATCCGCGCTGATCATGGAGACGGCCCCGCCGCCCCACACGGAACCGTCGTGGCCCCAATGGATTCCGCGTTCCGGAACGGTGAACCTGTGCAGACCGAGACCGTAGTCGATGGGCTTGCCCTCGAAGGAGGTGACGGGAACGGTGCGCTGCATCTCCGCCAGCGCCGAGGCGCTGATGATCTCACCGGCCAGCAGCAGCCGGTAGAAGCGATTCAGGTCACCCGTGGTCGAGATCAACGAGGCCGCCGGCCCCACGAACGACATGTCGTAGACGCTGTAATCGCGCGGCGGATCGATCATCCCGAACCAGGACTCGTAGTGCTTCGAATGCGGCCCGGTGATAGTCGGTTCCGTCGCCAGCTCGGTGTGGTGTAGACCCGCGCGTTCGATGACGGCCCGGGTGATGTGCTTCTCGGCGGCGATGCCGGTCACTGTTTCCAGAAGCTGGCCCAGCAGAAGGTAATTCGTGTTCGAGTAGGTTCCCGGTTCTCCGCCCGGCGCTCCCGTGGCCGGCGCCGACACACCCCGCACGATCAGGTCGACGGCGTGAAACCTGGTGTACCGGTGGTCATCCAGGCTCTGCGGAGTCGTTTTGGCCACCTCGGGGAAGCCGGCCAGGGAAGGGTAGGCGTAGGGGAGATATTCCGCGAGACCACTGGTGTGGTTGATCAGCATGCGAATCGTGATCGCCGCTCCGCGATCGCCGGGAACCAGCCGCGGCAGGTGCTGCCCGATCGGAGTATCGAGGGCTAGCTCGCCCTCGTCGACCAGTTGCAGCACGGCCGCCGCGGTGAAGGTCTTGGTGAGACTGCCGACGCGATGCCGCATCTCGGGCGTGACAAGCCGCCCGGTATCGATATCGGCGAATCCCGCTGCACCGCACCAGGTCCGGTCACCGTGGCGAACCTCGGCGAACACTCCGGGCACGCCCGCGCGATGCACGTCCGCCACGGCGTTTTGAAGCGCGATGGGATCGAATGTGTTGGTCATGGCACCACTATCGAGCCGATGGTCACACCGGGTCTTGGAAGAATTTTCCCCACGCCCGATACCGGTGCCGGGCAATGAGCGGCAGATAATTCGCCGACAGCGACCCCGGCGTGGCCTCGGTGAATATCGACACGTCCCGGCACAGATGGGCCTGATCGGCATACCCGCACGCCACCGCGACCTCCGCGGCCGGCCGGCCCGCCAGCAATTCGTCGACGGCCGAACGGAATCGGACCAGCATCGCCGCCCGCTTGGGCGTCAGCCCGATCTGCGCTTCGAACCGCCCCCACAGCCGTTTGTGACTCCACCCGACCGATTCGGCGAGCGCGCCGATCCGCACCCGGCCACCGGAGCCGACGATCCGATGCCAACTCTCGACCACCTGAGGATCTGGCGAACGGACCGAATCATTTTCCACCAGAAACGATTTCGTCACCGTGAAGCGCTCATCCCACGTCCGGGCTGCGGCGAGCCGTTCACGCAGGCGCACCGCCCGCGGACCCCACAGGTCCTCGAGCGCGACCGCGCCCCGCCCCAGATCCCGCGGCGAGATCCCCAACAGCGAATACGCCCGCAGCGGCGACACGCGAACCTCGACGCATGCGGCGCGCTCACCTCGAATCCGCATGGCGTCGAGCGGCAGTCCGGCCACGAAACCGCCGAGCGCGCGCCGTCCCCCCGCATCGTCGATCAGCAGCCCGTGCTCCCCGAATTCGATCAGCACGGTGACGGCCGCGACCCCCGCGACTCGCAATTCCAGCCCGCCACCACCGGTATCGCGATAGCCGATGAGCGCGGCGCCGCCCGGCCCGGGTGTAGCCGGACTCGCGAAATCCCAGCTCCCGCCGGGGACCCGCCCGAATTCCACTCCCACAGTCTCCACTGTGCACGTTCGCGGCCGCGCTGTGCACCGCGTACCCATACTGGACAGTGTCGGAAGCGAACTCGTCAGGTTGGGAGCGCGATGGACACCTACCGCATCGAGGCGGACGTGCTGATCCCCGGTGGGGCCGCGCCGATCGCTGCGGGTGTCGTCGTGCTCGACGGCGCTCGGATCGCCTATGCCGGAACCGCCGCCGACGCGCCCGAGACGCCGCACGCGCGGGTGATCGCGACCCGCGCGGTCATGCCCGGCATGTGGGACTGCCACGGCCATTTCCTCGGGATCACCACCATGGACCTGGCCAGACTGCCCATGGAACCGTTGCCCACCCGGGCGGTCCGCGCCGCCGCGGATCTTCGCGCCGTCCTCGACGCCGGATTCACCTCGGTGCGCGAGGTCGGCGGACTGGGAATCTATCTGGCCCCCATCGTCGCCGAGGGCACACTGGCCGGGCCGACGATCTACGCGGCCGGCGCGATCCTGTCCACCACCGGCGGCCACGGCGATCTGCACGCCCTGCCCCTGCCCTGGGTCGCCGACTGCGGCGCACACGGCGGCGAGCTACGCCTGTGCGACGGCACCGCCGACTGCATGCGCGCGGTGCGAGAACAATTGCGGCGCAACGCGAAAATCATCAAGGTGTGCGCGTCCGGCGGCGCGGTCTCCGAACTCGACCATCCGATCCACCAGCAGTTCACCACCGCGGAACTGAGTGCCATCACCGGCGTCTGGAAAGCGGGGACACTCGTGAAGATGAATTCCCAGTTTCCATCGGGAAAATAGTTCAGCCATCCCCCGGCGGCCGGATCGCATTTGTCGTGGCAGTGCCGAATAAATCAGGCAGATCCCATGAATTGCCTGGTGACGGACGGCTGTGATATTCATGCGGTGATCAGCAAAGCAACCCGCTGATTTGTCATTCGAGGAGATTTCATGCGCAAGATGCTGGGAGTGGCCGCCGCGGCCACCGGCCTGCTATTCGTCGGTGCCGGTGTGGCTTCCGCCGACGCCACGACCACCACGGGTTCGAGCGATATCCTGCGGGCTATCCAGACCGGATCCGCCAACTCGGGCTCGGCGGTGAACAACCCGCTCCCGAAGCCGACCGCTGCCACCGACAGCGGTTCGAGCAGCATCCTGCGGGGCATCCAGACCGGTTCCGCCAACTCGGGTTCCGCGGTCAACAACCCGCTGCCGAAGCCGGCGGCCGACCCCACCCCCCTCGCCCTGGGCTGATTCGCCAGCGAGAAACGAACGCCTCCGACGATCTCGTCGGAGGCGTTCGTCGTATCCGCGGTTAGCGGGCCCGCACGCGCAGGCGCAGGAGCCGGCCCAGGCCGACCGCCAGCAGGGCGACGGTCGCCAGAATGTAGATATCGCCCGGAATGTGCTGCCACCAGGACCAATTCAGTTCACGGTGCTTGCCGTTGGGGACCAGGCCCGGGCCGATCAGAAACAGCAGGGCGAAGACCGCGATGGCGGCGAACGGGGCGCGCCGCGGAGCGCCGTACGCCCAGGCGATCGCGGCCACCAGCGCGGGAGCGACCCAGACCCAGTGGTGGGTCCAGGAGACCGGCGAGACCAGCAGCAGCACCGCGGCATTCACGAGCAGGGCGGTGACCGAGAGGATGGTCACGGGCGCCGCACCCGGGCGGGGTTCGCTACGAAGACGTTCGACGGTGACCAGGTGGTGCATGAGCGTCGCCCCCGCGCAGGCCACGACCAGGGCCAGGCCCAGCCAGACGACCGTGGTCGCCGATTGCGGCACGCCGACCCGGAACACCATGCCCTTGAGCGACTGGTTGCCGACGTAGTCGGGGGAGCCGATGCGGTTGGTGTCGACGATGGCGTGCAGCCAGTAGTCGCGTGATTCCCGGGGAAACAGCACGAATCCGGCCCCGACCGCGGCGGCCGCGGTGGCGGCGGCGGTGCCCGCGGCCTTCCAGTCGCGGCGGATCAGGAAGTACAGGACGAACGCGGCGGGGGTGAGTTTGGTGACCGCGGCGATGCCGATGAGCATGCCCCGCGGCCAGCGCGGCTTCTCGGTGAGGCAGTCCAGCGCGACCGCCGCCATCAGCACCAGATTGATCTGCCCGAACCACAGCGTCGTGCGCACCGGTTCGACGGCCAGCGCCACCACGACCGCCGCCACGCTCAATGTGATCTTGGTGCGCGGATCCAGCTCCGGCCGCACCCGCGACAGCACCAGCCACAGCGTCACCCCGAGGCAGGCCAGCGAGCTCGCCGTGACGAGGAATTCCGCCAGCCACAGCGGCATGATCGCCAGCGGAATCATCAGCACGGCGGCGGACGGGGGATAGGTGAACGGCAGATCGGTGTGCCCGGCGACCGGCAGCGTCGGCCCGTACAGGGTGCCGTGCTCGAGCCAGCCACGCGTGTCGACGCGGTAGACCTGCAGGTCGAGAAAGCCGTGCAGCGAGGCGAACAGCGCCGTGATCGCCACCGCGACCAGCACCCCGATCAAGATCGGAATACGGGGAAACCCGCCGCCGCCCTCGGTTTTCAGGTTGTCCAGCAAGCTTCGTTGCCCCGCCCGCGTAGTGATCATCAGGGAGAATCTAACCCTTTCGGCTTTCGCACAAGATGTCTGGATTGCCTTGCCCGACCGGCTAATTGACGGCAAATCCATCGGCCGGGATCCGTCCGCCCCAGTGCGCCACCCGGCCGCCCGGACGGGCGAACCAGGTCGCGTAGAAGACGGCCACCACCGCGACCAGCGCGCCGAGCGCCAGGAACCCGGCGGCCACCGGGTAGGCGGCCATGGTCCCGGCCAGGAATCGGTACGACAGCGACAGACCGGCGAGCACCGCGGCGCCGAGCGAGACGATACGCACCCGGTACAGGTCCCAGCCTCGTTTCGGTTCGCGCAGCGCCGATTCCACCGTCAGGCACAGCACCGCGCCCGCCACCAGGTCACTGCCGTAGTGGTAGCCGAAGCCCAGGGTCGCCAGCAGCGTGCACACCAGCCAGAACGCCCCGGCCCAGCGCAGCCAGCGCGGTCCGGTGCGGGAGTGGACGAACAAGGCTGTCGCCCAGGCGGTATGCATCGAGGGCATGCAGTTGCGGGCGGTCACCGAGTCGAACAGCATCGGCTGCGGGTCGGCGGTGAAGGCCGGCCACACCTGCGGCCAGCTGCCGATCTCGAGGCCGTGGCCCAGCGGCCCGTAGGCGAAGACGGGACCGACGACGGGGAACAGCACATACCCGAGTGGCCCGATCACGCCGAGTACCAGGAAGGTTCGCACCAGATGGTGTCGCGGCCAGCCGTGCGTGGTCACCTTGCGCAGCTGCCACACCGCGACCACCACCGCCGCGACCGGCAGCTGGATGTAGACGACGTGCAGCACGTGCGAGGGCACCGGCCCCAGCGCGTCCAGCAGCCGGCCGACCAGCCACGCCGGTTCACCCAGCGCCCGATCCGCCAGCTGGACGTACTGATCGAGCACCCGCGGCCCGGCGATGATGCTGACCATCAGCCAGGTGTCCGCGAGTTTCGACGCCATGACGAGCAGCGCGCCGAATCCGATGGCGTGCAAGGCCGTGCGGCGGCGCGTTCCGTCCCAGCGCAGGACGGCGATCGTCAGGCCGGTGAGCGCCAGCGTCGGCCCGGTGCCGATTGACACATGCCATCCGCAGACTGCCTGCAGGGCCAGCGTCAGCAGGTCCAGCACACCCGCAGCGACCAAGGAGATGATGCGCACGCGAGCGGGCACGCCGATCACCGCCAACCCCAGACCGGCCCACGAGACCGCCGCCGACTGCGGGTTGGCGAAGTAGTCGTCGACCAGGCTGCGCAGCGGGCCGAGGACGTCGTGCGCCGAGGCCCACGCCTGCGCGGCGGCCAGCAACACCACGGCCACGATCAGCGCGGCGGCGGGTAGCGCGTGCGCTCTGACCTTGTCGCCGGACAACGACGAGCGCGCGGTGTTCATCTCGTTGTCTAGCAGCACTGTAAATCGATAACACAAGATAAACGGAGGCACAACTTCCGGTTACCGAAATCTGGCCACCGCGTGGCGAGCGCCATAGGAATAGCGGTAGCTGTCGAGTAACTGAAGGTGTCCGATCGGTGGCGGAACGACCGCTCGGTTCAGAGCGGATCGCTGTCGCGATCGAGACCGGTGAGCGGTTCTCCACCAGCGAGGGTGAACGCCGTCAGCGCCTCGATCAATCCCGCGCGGCCGACGGCGGGCATGGGCGGTCGCCTCGCCGATCCCTCGATGTCGAACACGAGCACAGTGCAACTGTTGCATACTGCTTCAATCCGGTAGGGTCCCGAGCCTGTGGGAATTCGTGGGGAGTTCGGGTCGCGCGCGGATGCGTGGCGGTGGGGGTCGGTCACGGTCGCCGGTGCGGTCGCAGGGTACGCGGCGGTGCTGCTGGCCAACCCCCGCCACTTCTACACCGACGACACCGAGGCGCAGTACGGCCCGATGTGGGTGATGCTCGGCCGGCATCTGCACGCCGGCCGCTTCCCGGCTCTGGTGCCGTGGGAATGGATGTCGGGCAACTACTCGATGGAGGAGGCCGGCCTCTACAACCCGCCACAGCTGCTGGTCGACTGGTTCGCGCCGATGGTCGACGATCTCGCGCTGTACGTGACCGTCGTGAAGCTGCTCTTCTCGATCGTCGCCGCGCTCGGGGTGTACCGCGTGTGCCTGGCGTACAAGGCCCGGCCGTGCTGGGCGGCGGTGGCGGCCATCGCTTTTCCGCTCTCGGGCTGGTTCCTGTTCTTCGACGAGGCGAGTTGGGCGACCTCGCTCACCGGCACCGCGTGGATGCTGCACGCGTGGGCGTCGGCGGTGCGCTACCTGCGCGGGGACGGCACCCGCCGCTGGGCGCACGGGCCCATTCCGGTGTTCGTCTACCTGTACCTGGCCATCTCGGTCCAATACGTGTTTCCCGCAGTCGAATCCGCGCTCATGATCGGCGCGGTGGCGGTCGGCGAGGTGATCTACCGCCGCACCTGGCGGCCGTCGCTGCGGCTGCTGGCGGTCGCGGCCTGCGCGGGTCTCGTGGGACTCGAGACCTATCTGCCGGGCATCCTGTCCTCGCCGGTGACCTGGCGCGGCAACGAACGCGTCCTCAACGAGGACTTCCTCACCGTCGGTTGGTCGGAATCGTTGAATGCCAGTCTGCCCAGCACGGTTCCGGCCTTCACCGGCTGGTGGGGGTACGTGCAGCCGCTGCCGATGGTCTACATCGCCTGGTTCCTGATTCCCCTGCTGGCCTTCGTCGATTGGGCAGGGGTCCGGGCGCGGTGGCGCGAGCACGCGGGCATGGTGTTGTTCGCGCTGGTGTTCCTGTTCTGGACCGCCGGCCCCGGCCGAATCGGCCCGTTGCGCTGGCCGGCGCGGGTGCTGCCGATGCTCGCCGTCGGGCTGCTGGTGGCGGTGTGCGTATGGCTCAGCCGCAACGCCGTTTTCGGCGACTGGCGGCGGCGCGGGGCGGCAGCCGGGCTGTTGATCGGCCTGCTGTTCGTTCGATCGTTCTGTGCCGCACCGCATCTGGTGGTCCGGCATCTGATTGCCACGGCGGCGGTGGCGGCGCTCACCGCGATGCTGGTGTGGCTGGCCAGGACTCGCGGACTCACGGCGGCCTGTGCGCTGGCCATCGTCGCGATGTTCCCGATCGCCTACGACCAGGTGCGGATGCAATCATCGACGCCCATGTCGTATCACTTCCCCGAGAAGCGTTCGACGATGCGGGCGGCGCTGCCCCGATTCGACGGCGTCACACTGCAACTCGCCGATCGCGCGCTGGTGCCACCCGAGGAGCAGCGCGGCGACCGGGCCTGGGGTTCGCTGGTATTCGGCAACTACGCCAAGAACATCGACGCGCACTACGTGAACGCCTACACCCCGATCGGTTACGCGGCCTTCAGCAAACTGCTGTGCATGGGCTGGGACGGGAGCACCTGTCCGGCGGCCTTCGCGGCGGCGTTCTCGGTCGAATCAGCCACGGGGAGAAGCATTGTCGATCTGATGAAGGTGGATCGGGTGGTGCTGCAACGCGCCCAATACCCGGACGCGCCGACCCATCCCGCTCCGGCCGGCTGGCATTGGACCGACTGTCCCGGGCACGAACGCTACATCTGGGTCCTCGAACGCGACGGCGGCCCGATCTCCGGCCAGGGGTTGGTCGCGGACACCCGCGACGTGACCGCCACACCGATCGGCCGGGACAGCGTCACCAGCCGCCTGCGCGTCACCTCCGCCGCGGGCGGGCGGATCGTGTTCGCGCGCCTGGCCTGGCCCGGCTACCGCGTCTCCCTCGACGGCCGCGACCTCGGCTTCCACGCAATCGCGAATACCTTTCTCGCCGTGGACATCCCACCGGGAACCCGAAACGGCGAACTGGTGGTGAGCTGGCGCCCACCCGGTTGGAAGATCGGCATCGCCGCCGCACTGGCGGGTCTGGCGGGACTGTGCCTGCTGCAATGGCTCTACCGCCGCCCCGGCGACGACGAACCGGACGAGCGCCCTCGACCGCATGACGTGTACGTGGAACCTGCTCTGCGCCAACCGATCCGGCAGCCGGCCGAAATCGGTTGTTAACGTTCCGCCGGTCTTCTGACGATCTTGAAACCGGCGGGGGCGCGTGGTCCCCCGCGTCATGCTCGACAGGAAGTACTCATGCGCAAGCTCATCACCGCCGCCGTCCTCGCCGTCGCCCTGGCCGGAGGTGCGGCCGGCGCCGCCGTCGCCCAGCCCGTCACCACCATCCAGAAGCAGTCCCCGGCGTCGGAAGCCGCCCTGAAGGAAATCCTCTCCGACTACACCCACCACATCGGCGAAACCGTCACCCTCTACGGCGAGGTCTACAACGTCACCGACGACAGCCACGCCGCCTTCGTCACCGCCGGCCCCGCCGACTCCTACGTCCTCGACGGCACCTCCATCGAACTGACCGGCCCCGGCGTAAGCACCCTCGCCGAGAACGACTACTTCACCGCCACCGCCACCATCACCGGCAACTTCGTCCTCGGCGACCCCGAACTCCGCGTCACCTCCCTCCAGATCACCGGCCACGACAACAGCTGACCGGTACCCTCGCTACGTGACCGACCGAGACCCCCAACTCGACGAGATCGAAGCCCAGCGAGCCGCCCTCCGAGCCGAATTCGCCCCCTCCGACGTCACCGACGACCTCACCACCCACCTGGACACCCTCATAGCCGGCCTCGAAGCAGTAGGCCGCGAACTCGACGAAGCCACCGCCAAACTCGACCGACCCGAGTAGGGGATTTCAAGATCAGGGAGCTCTCACTGCGGAAATGTGTCCGAATTCCCGCGCTGAGAGCTCCTTGATCTTGGTTTCTCATGGGAGGGAGAAGGGCGGGCCGCGAACCCTCGGGCCTGTTGCTACTGCGGTCCGCTATGAGTCCGGGGCGTCTTGCCGTTACCGCAGCCAGTCCTGGCCATGGGCAACCGACTGCGCCCAATTGGATACAGATTTGGCTACAGCACCGCCGTGCGATCCGCGTGCGATAAGGATCGGTCGACCGTGGGCATTTCGGACAGTTCAGTTCCATTGCGCCAGCGAGAATTAATCCTCCGACCTGGACTGGGAGGCTCGAAAGATGGTCGGGGTGACAGGATTTGAACCTGTCATTTCTACCGATCTTGCTGGTGTGTCCACCTGCTGAAATATGTTGTCTACCAGGCAGTGTGGGCCGCGTAGCCGACCCCCGCACAGCGCCCCGCCGTTCGCACCCGATGCGATGCGGCGGGGCGTTCGCGGTTTCGGTGGCGAGTGCGGGCAGCGACAGTGGCGGTGGTCACCGGTCGCATAGGTGTGTTGGCGGGTGGAGGGTGGGGGTTGGGCTGTGGTTATTCCTATCCTCTTGCCGAGGTGAGATGTGCGACAGAAACTTTGGGGTTGTGGCGGCTTGGCGTCGGGGGTCACTTCCCGTAACTTTCTGACACGTGAGGCCGGATGGCGACCTGACCGAGTACATGGGTCGGGTAGTCACCTTTCGAAGCGCGCGATGGACTGGCAGCGTGCGAGCCTTACCGACTACATACTCGGAGGTTGCGGGAGTCCGGTTCGGGCGTCGTTGTTCGATCCGGTGGCCGTTGCGGGCGCGTCTCGTCTGGTTCGGCTCATACGGACAGGCCCAGCCTTCTCCTGTGGCTGGGCCTGTCTTCGGGGGTAACGGATCCCGGCGCGGTTGCGTTCGGTAGCCGGGGTCCGATCGCGAAAAGCGTTGCCGTCGTTTGTGGAGCAACGCCATCGAGTTGTCCTGAATCGGTGCGTCTATCGCATCACCCCTTCCCGCGGATTCCCCGAGCACCGGAATGGCTTTGAGGGCTTACGCGCCGTCAACGCGGCGCACAGGCGCACGGTCGGGCACCGGCGGCACCGCACGACGTGAACACGTAGATTCCGGGTGCACCGTCACCACGTCCAGGCGCTGCACCAGCGAGCCGGGCGCTTCACCGTCCGGGAAGTGCTCGAGCGACGGCACGAACACCGCTTCCGCGTCCAGACGGGTAGCTTGGGCTTTCAGTCGCGCCAGGGGCGGCCGACCGCTGGCAGGGTCGTAGGGCACGATTTCAGCCAGGTCGTACCCGTATCGCGCTGCGAGCCTCCGAATTTCGGACTCGTCCCACTGTTGACTCACGCCGGAGACATCGGTGCGCAGGTATCCCAGCGCCGTGGGTGTGTACCGCATGATCGCCCTTTGATCGTGGCCGTCGAGGGCCGTGGAGTCGTGGAGTTGGAGATAGAAGCCGCCGTAGTCCTCGGCTTCGTCTCCGTGCGACTGGAGTTCCAACACGCCACCGGGGAACTCGAACAGCCGCGTACGCGGAACGGCCTGCGCTTCGTCTGGTTCCTCGATCACGACCGCCCCTGTCATCGCTGGTGAGGCAGTCCGGGACCGAGACGACTGCACCGGCCCCGAACGCCATGAAACGACGCTAAGAAACGCGACGGTCTCCAGGCCACACCTATGCCAAACTATGCTGGAATTGGTCTAATTCGAGGTAGTCCAACATGTATGAGAGGGACAATCAGGACGCGCAAGCATAGTTGCGCGTAGTCCAGATAGGAGTCCGATCATGTTGTTGAAGTTCCTTGGCAAGGGTGGTTCAGGTGACGGGGAGTGCCCGACGCTGTACGCGACGGACACGAGTACCTACGTGGTAGTGGGCTGGAAGACTCAGAGCCCCGGAACAATCGAGATACCGCACCTGCTGTTGGGATTCGCTGAGCCGGATACATTCATCGGTGCCACGATGAACGACACCGGACGGGGAACGTTCCTGATGTCCGGCCGACCGATCACCGATCCTGAGACGGTGGGCAAGCTGGACATGGAGCCCCATGAGACTGCCGTCGAAGTGCCGAAGGCGGAGAGGACTTTCTACGGTGTTACTGCGGCAGCCTAGCCCGTGGCCTGAACTGTTCCGGCAGGCGAAACGGGAGGCGTTCCACCTGGAGGTGCGGGACTCTTACTCCGTGCCCGCCGAATCGGAGCCGTTGCGACGCTTCCTGAACGGTGAGCCTCCGGTACCGGAGTACGGCAAGCGCCCGTGGACCGAGCTTGTTCAGGAGACGGTCAGCCGTGGGGTGAAAGTGACTCGTGTCCGGGTAGTTACGGTGCCACACAGCGACTATCAGCGCTGGCTGTTATCGATCACCGGTAGCAATGTTGCTGCGGGGGAAGACATTCGGTACTTGCCGAGGCACCTTTCCGGCGAGGTTCCTCCGGATGACTGGTGGCTGTTCGATGATTCGACCGTCGGTTTCAACCTGGTAGACAACGACGGTAAGCCCGCTGGTGCGGCAATCACCACCGATCCGGGTATCGCCTCGTACTGCCGGGCCGTGAAAGAGAGGCTGTGGCAATCCGCGGTGCCGTTCAGCGAATACGCCGGTGAAGTCTGATCGGTGGCAGATTCGGTACAGCAACAGCGTGAAGCGCTCGGGGAACGTCTCCGGGCGATTCGCCAGTTTGCCGGGCTCAGCGGTAGCGAGCTTGCCCGTAGGGCGGGCTGGCACCAAACCCGAGTTCCCAAGATCGAGTACGGCAAGACCAAGCCGTCAGTGGTTGATATTCAGCTCTGGTGCAAGCTCACTGGGGCCGAGGGCGAGATACCCGACCTCGTTGCGTCTCTGCGGAACATAGACGCCGCTTACCGGGAGTGGCGTCGAACCCTCAGCGGTGGGACCAAGCAGAAACAGCATGAGATTCTTCGCCTGATGCAGCAGGCCAAGGTGATGCGGGTGTATCAGCCGTCGCTGATACCTGGATTGCTCCAGACCGCCGAATACGCCTCGGCGATACTACGGAGGTCGATCAAGTTCCACGAGATACCGAACGATCTGGATGAGGGTGTAGCCAAACGCCTCGAGCGGCAACAGGTCCTATACAGGGGCGACCGCCGGTTTCATCTGCTGATGGGTGAGCAAGCCCTGTACAACAACGTTGGCGGAGACTCGGTGATGAGAGGACAGCTGGACCGGCTGATAGCCGCAATGGGGTTGCCGCGTGTCACGTTCGGGATTGTCCCCCTCGGTTCCGAGCTTCCGATGCAGCTGACGAACTTCGTCATCTTCGATGAGCGTCGGGTAACCGTCGAAGGCATAACCGCAGAGTTGACGATCACTCAACCACGGGAAATCAAGCTGTATCACCGGACGTTCGATATCTTGGCGGGCCAGTCCGTGACCGGGGAAGTAGCACGGGAGTTGATTTCCAAGGCCGCCAGCAGGCGAAACCCAGCCCGAGGGGTAGCCCGGCGGTGAGCCGGGGACGGGATGACCAGCGGCTCAAGGTATCTCACGGTAAGGTCGGGCTGCTCAACACTGTGCGTGAAGGGGGAACGATGGTCATTCCTACGCGTGAGAAGTCGCGCGGAAACGGTCTCGGCAGCCAGCGATGGCGACGCTACGCAGACGCATTCGATCGGGTCGAACGGTGCGCGAGCCACGGCTACTTCCTCGAGGCGATCGCGATTCTGGACTCGCTGATCGGAGATCGACTCGCGAGCCGTCTGGGCCATCTACAGGGCGACGACTCGATCAAGGTCGAGCCGATCGGGCGGCTGTGCGGCGCGCTCATCGGATACAAGAAGGGACTGCTGCAAGATCAGGTGACAGGTTCGGTCACGCGGCCTGACTGGCCGGTGGGGTCATGATGGTCTCGTATTCGACCGGCGTCAAACGACCGAGGGCGGTCTGGCGTCGGCGGCGGTGGTAGGTTCGCTCGATCCAGGTGACGATCGCGATGCGCAATTCCTCACGGCTGCACCAAGATCGGCGGTCGAGGACGTTCTTCTGCAGCAGCGCGAAGAAGCTCTCCATGGCGGCATTGTCACCGGCCGCGCCGACACGGCCCATCGACCCGACCATGCCGTGACGAGTCAAGGCGCGCACGAACTTTCGGCTCCGAAATTGCGACCCGCGGTCGCTGTGAACAACGCAACCGGCCACATCACCACGTCGGGCGACCGCGTTGTTGAGCGCGCGCACTGCCAGGACTGATTTCATCCGGGAATCGATGGAATAGCCGACGATCCGGTTGGAATAGACGTCCTTGACCGCGCACAGATAAAGCTTGCCCTCACCAAGCGGTGCGGTGCTCGGTGATATCGGTGAGCCACAACCGATTCGGGGCATCGGCGGTGAAATTGCGCAACACCAGGTCGTCATGCACGGGCGGGCCGGGTTTGCCCTTGCCGTTGCGTTTCTTGCCGAACACGCTCCACCAGCCGTGGTCCGAGCAGATCCGCCACGCGGTCCGGTCGGCCATCGGCTCGCCCGCGGCGCGGGCCTCGTCGGCCAGGAATCGGTAACCGAATTCCGGGTCGTCGCGGTGGGCGTCGAACAGCGCGTTGGCGCGATAGGCGGCCTCGAGTTCGGCGTCGGTGACCGGGTCGTCGAGCCACCGGTAGTAGGGCTGACGGGCCAGTCCCAGCACCCGGCACGTCACCGTGACGGGGATCCCGTCTCCGGCCAGCTCGCGGACGAGCGGGTAGATCATTTTCCCGGCAGGTTCGCCTGGGCGAAGTAGGCGGCGGCCTTCTTGAGGACCTCGTTCTCCTGCTCCAGCAACCGGATTCGGCGTTTCGCGGCCCGCAACTCGGCCGACTCGCTCGAGGTCTTGCCCGGTTTGGTGCCCTCGTCGACATCGGCCTGGCGCATCCATTTCGACAGCGTCATCGGGTGCACCCCGAAATCGGCGGCGACCTGTTCGAGGGTCACGCCGTCGTCGCGGTTACGCGCGACGCGCACGACATCGTCGCGGAACTCACGAGGGTAGGGCTTGGGCACGGTGGCATCCTTCCAGCCCGCCCGAAGGCAAGCCAAATCGGTTGTCACCTATCTATGCAGCAGTCCCGAACGCCCCTGGCGTGGAACATGATCCGGAGTTCCGTGCCGTGACTGCCGACATAAGGGTGTGGTCCGAGACCCGTAACGATGCGATGCACGGTGTCGCACGTATCTTCAGGCACGAAGACACGGCCACGTCGTTCGACGCTGCGATGAACATCCACGGTCAGACCGTCCTGGACGGGATCGCGGTGCTGCGACGTTTCGACCGACTCGATACCGCTGCGCGTCAGGCACGTAAGGATATTCCTGCGCATAAGAGGTTTCCCGCGACATGGCCTGCCGCGTTCTTCCCCGAGGAGCGGTCTGGCACGCCGCGTCCTGCCGAGTCAGACGCCCACTGACCCAACGGTCTTCGTGTCCTCGCGTGTCGCGTGCTGTCCCGGAAAAAGACCCTTGGAAGCCGTAAAGGGTGCGCGCCACAGGGCGGATCGGTGCGACGAAACAGCAGGCGGGAGAGCTAGTGCGGCCGGGTATTCAGCATTTCCCCTGGTCGGTGCCGGTCGTCGCGGGACGGCTCGAAGCCCTGTGTGATCCGATCCCCTCGCGGGTGCTGTCCGCAGCGTCTGCACATCCAGAACGTGGCTGGTCAGTACCCGGGGCTTGTGCTGAGCAGCCGTCTTATGGGATCCCGGAAGGTTCGAGGGCGAGGTGGCGGCAGTTCCCGGGGGTCGGCTGTTCGGGTCCGTGACCGGACTTGATGCCGCTGCCGTCAAGAAGGGTGGCCAGCCACTTTGGGGATCGCACAATGTGGCTGCGCCCGGCGGAAACGGAAACGGGAACGGTTTCACGCTGACCAGCAATTTTGCGGGATCCCACAAGGTTGTCGGACGCGATACTCCGGCCGCGCGGAAAAGACCCTGGGAAGGTGTCGGTACGGGCGTCCACCGAGTCGAGTGGGGCTGGGAATTGGCCGGTAGAGGGCTCTCCTCGGGCCGATATTCGCTCGTTTCCCCTGGTCGCGACTTTGGGGGATCCCCCAAAGTCGCTGGTGGCCTGCGATATTGACGGATCCGTCAAATCTCCTGACGACATTCTGATTCGCGGTGTCGCCGGGTAGTCGGCTGGTGAGGGGCGCGTACCCGATCGGGTAAACGCCCAATCACCCTGGCACCGGACGCGTTCCGCGCCCGGCACCGGGAGCCGACCCGAATACGCCCGTCGATCCGTGGGAGCGCGCGAGTCTGCATCGCCCGGACGGCGCGTTCGTCCTGTGGAGCGATGGTCATGGGATCCAGCACGGTTCACGGCGGCCCGGATCGGGTGCCACGCGGTGAGCGGTCAGGCACGAATCTGGCACGGCCCTTCGCGCTGCCCCTGGAAAAGAGCGAGGCCCTGACCAGCCGTGCTGGTCAGGGCCTCAATCGTGTCTCAACCACACGGTCGGGGTGACAGGATTTGAACCTGCGACCCTCCGCTCCCAAAGCGGATGCGCTACCAAGCTGCGCTACACCCCGATACGCGTTCGGTGAACGCTCCCCGCGCCGGTCTCGAGATCAGGTCGGGGCGGGTAAGAGCGGGTGACGGGAATCGAACCCGCACCATCAGCTTGGAAGGCTGAGGTTCTACCATTGAACTACACCCGCAGTCACCGCATCCGTGGATGCCGTGTGCGTTGAGCACTGTACCGAACCTCACTCCCGGAATGCCAATCAGGCCGTGTCGGCGCACGTCGCGGCCGGTGGGGCCGGGCGTCCGGCGCGTCGCGCAGAACATGCCGGAAAAGTGTGTAACACCCAGGTGGCCGTAGCGATGTGCCATGCGATCGCCATTCGCGAGACACGGGAACCTGTTCTGAATCAGGGGTTTTCGATGTCGGGTGGCTTGCTAGGATCCTTTTTGTCCGGACGGGGGTATCGGAAAGGGGGCGGTGAGCATGCACCAGAGGTGCGGGCGACGACCGCGTAGTAGTGAGTTCGATCCGAAGGGCGTGACCGGCAAGGCCGCCGGTCCTGGCTTCATGTTCGCCGGGTGAGCGCAGATGCCCATCCATCTCGACACGCGAACCTCCGCCATCGTGGCGGTCACCATCAGGGAATGGGTGCGGGCCGTGCACTCGGGCGCGAGCAGCGCCGCGCTGGGTCAGGCGCCCGGCGTTCCCTCCGACGATCTCGAGCGCATCTTCGGCCGCGTCATCGAGGAGTTGCTGGAATTGGCGGGGTCCGAACCGTTTCCGGTGAAGGACGCCCGCCGCATCGGCCGCAGTCTGGCCGAATCACCGTTCGACCGCACCCGGATGCTCGCCCCGGCCAGCCGGGCGCTGCTGGGTTTGTCTCCGGGCCCGCGGGGTTCGCTGATCGCCACCCGCTGGTCGTTCATCGCCAGTCAGGCCATCGACGCCTACGCCGAGGCGTTGCAGCAGCGGGCCCTCGCCCAGCAGGAACGCAGTCTCTCCGAGGCGGTGTCGGTGCGGGTGCAGGAGATCGCGGCCTTGCAGACGCGGCTGCGGCACGAGGCCACCCACGATGTGCTGACCGATCTGGCCAATCGCTCGCTGCTGCAGGAGCGGGTGCGGGTGATGTCCACCGATCCGGCGCGCGGCGTGGGCCTGCTGCTCATCGATCTCGACGATTTCAAGCAGATCAACGACGGTTACGGCCACACGGTCGGCGACGAGGTGCTGGTCACCATCGCGCAGCGGCTGCGGTCGGTCTGTCCGGACGAGGCCGTGATCGCGCGCTACGGCGGCGACGAGTTCGTGGTCGCGCTGCCCGCGCGCCGCAATACTCTCGCCGAGCTGGCGATGCGAGTGCTGGCCGCACTGTGCGAGCCGGTCTCGACCGCCGCGGGGTGGGTGCCGGCGTCGGCGAGTGTGGGCACCGCGTTCTGCCCGCCCGGCCGCGACTGCGACTTCTCGGATCTGCTGCGCAGCGCCGACCGTGCCATGTACTCGGCGAAAACTGCTGGCAAACGACAGTTCGCGGTGTCGGAGCTGGACGAAGAGGAGGTTGATCCAGCGCGACGTGCGGGTCGCTTTGCCGCGGTGGCGGGTTAGTCGGTCAGCTCACAGCGCGCAGCAATTCAATGGCGAATTTGCTGCGTAGGCTGGTCGCATGGCTACGGTCGTCGTTTTGTTCCTCGTCATGGTGGTTGTCCTGCTGGGTGTCGTCGCGGTCAACCGCGCGCAGAAGTCGCGGTCGAACGCGCAACTCGCGGATGCGAAGGCCGATGCGCGCCGGGTGATCGAACGCCTCGGCGGGCAGGTCTACAACCTCACCGGCACCGATGCCGCGTCCAAGCAGGCGCTGGCCGACGCGGGTGAACGCTTCAA
This sequence comes from Nocardia yunnanensis, assembly GCF_003626895.1. GTDB lineage: Bacteria > Actinomycetota > Actinomycetes > Mycobacteriales > Mycobacteriaceae > Nocardia > Nocardia yunnanensis. The sequence continues at coordinate 5,710,740 of NZ_CP032568.1, forward strand.
TGCCGCGGGCTCGCAGATCGAGCAGGCCACGTCCCCCGCGCAGGCGCGGCTGGCGAAAGAGACCGCGCTGGAAGGCCTCTACTACGTGAGCGCCGCGCGCACCGCCATGGGTATGGATCCCGGCCCCGCGGTCCCCGAGCTCGACGGCCAGCGCAGTGCCGGCCGGGTGACCGAGAATCGGGCCATCGAGTTCGACGGACGGCGGGTCGAGGCCTCGCCTACGCCGTCGGCCGCGACACCGAATTACTATCCTGGCGGTCGTGTCGCCGGCCGACCAGTTCCGGCCGGTTGGTATTCCGAGCCGTGGTGGAAGACCGCTTTGGTCGCCGGGGCGTGGGGTGTCGGTTCGGTGGTGCTGTTCGATGCCCTCTTCAGCGGGATGTCCGGTGTCGGCTACGACACGGCCGCCTTCGAAAACGGTTACGGCGACGGCTATCAGGCGGGCCTGGATGCCGCCGGCGGCGGGGGCTACGACCAAGGCGGATACGACCAGGGCGATAACGACCCCGGTTACGGCCAGAACGTGGACCCCGGCGCCGATCTCGGCGGCCAGGACTTCGGCGACTACGGAGACTTCGGCGGATTCGACGCGTTCGACAGCGATTTCTGAGCGCCGAAGAACTCCAGCGCCAGCTCGACGACCCGCTCGGGCTGCTCGGTCGCCGGGAAGTGACCGACCCCGTCGAACTCCTCGACGCGGATATCGGTTGCCAGCGCACCGAATTCGCGTGCCGTCGGCACCGGCAGGAGTGGGTCCCGGTTGCCGACGAGGACCATGGTCGGCACCCTGAGCCGATTCCACCGATACTGGCCCGCCAGCAGCAGCGGTATCTCATGGGTGAGGAGATTGCGGTAGTAGCGCACCGTCGCGTCGACCCGGGCGGGATCCTCGAACTGAGCCAGGAAGACCTCCCGATCCGCCGGTGTCAGAGCCGCCGATCGGTGAACCCAATGGCGCAGCGCCCAATTCGGGATCGTGCGGGCCGCCAGCCGCGGGCCCAGCACCGGCGCTGCATTGGCCGCGACATGCCAGAGCCGGACACCGCCGGTCAGCACGCGCGGCGTCGGACGCAGGAACGGGCTGGCGGTATTGATCGCGATGTAGTGCCATGCGCTCCGGAAACCGAAGGGCCAGAAGATATCCGACCAGACCACCCCAGTCATGGCCGATGGCGTGGAAGCGATCGACGCCCAAAGCGTCGAGCAGGCCCGCGATGTCGTCGGCCATGACACCGGGCTGGTAACCGTCCTCCGGCGCGTCGGTCCAACCCAGCCCGCGCAGATCCGGGCAGATGACCCGGAAGTGTTGCGCCAGTGGGCCGATCACGTGCCGCCACTGCCACCAATGCTGCGGCCAGCCGTGCAGCAGCACCAGCGGCTCGCCGCTGCCCGCCAGCGCCACGTGGGTGCGCAACCCGCCGACGTCGAGGAAGCGATGTTCGACGCCGGCGAGCTGCGGCAGATCGCGCACGCTCATCGTGGCGTCTCGGCGGCGGTCGAGGCGAGGAAAGCCTTGATGGCCGCGGTCAATTGGCCCGGCTGGTCTTCGGCGGAGAAGGTGCGTGAATCGCGGATCCAGTCGAGGCGGGCATGGGGGAAGTCGGCGGCGAGCCGCTCGGCGTAGCGATCCGGGAAGAATCGATCGCCCGCCGACCAGGCGATCAGCACCGGATTCTCGAAGTCCGCGAACGTCTTCGCGGCCTCGAGGGTGTATTTGCTGTCGAGACCGCCGATGACGCGGCGAACATCCTCGCGAATCGCCTTGCTGTTGACCGGCAGCGCGTAGGAGTCGCTGACCGGTCGCTCGATCGGTCCGGCGAGCCAGCCATAGGCGATGGGCAGCCGCCGGATCACGCGGCTGCGCAGGCTCAGGCCGAGCGCGGTGAGGGCCGCCGGGGTGCGGGCCGCGAGGCCGATGTAGTCGAAGAACGGCGGCGGGAAGTTCTCGTACGTGTCGCAGGAGGTCAGGACCAGACGAGCGACCAGGTCGGGACGCGCGGCGACGACCAGCTGGCTGACCGCGCCGCCGGAGTCGTTGCCTACCAACGTGACCGGGCCCAGATCGAGTTCCTCGATGGCGGCGATGACCAGCTGGGCCAGGCCGGGCGCGCTCAGATCGGCGTCCGGCATGGCGGTGGTGTGCGAGCCGAACGGCAGATCTATTGCGATGCAGCGGTATTCGCCCGACAACGACGGGACGACCTTGCGCCACAGATTGGCATTGACCAGCAATCCGTGCACGAAAACGATGGGATCGCCACTGCCGCTGTCGAATACGGACAGTTGACCTTGCGGCAAAGCCAGTTCGCGTCGGACGCCGAGGGCGGGATCGCGCCAGGCGGCAGGAGATTCGGGGCTGATGGTGTGCGTCATCTGGATGACTCCCTCTGGAGCTGTGACGGTGAAGAGGATTTCAAACTAACAAACAGGCTGCCTGTTTTCAATGGTTGCGCGCTACGATCCACTCACCCGGGCCAGAAAGGTGCAGATGATCAGGCAAGCCGAACGATCCGAGTCGACCCGTGCGACCTTGATCGCCGCCGCGCGCGAACTCTTCGCCGAACGCGGTTACGCGGCCGTCGGCACCCCCGAGATCGTGGAGCGTGCGGGCAGCTCCCGCGGCGCGCTGTACCACCAGTTCAAGGACAAGAAAGACCTGTTCAGGGCGGTGTACGAACAGGTGCAGCAGGAGATCCTGCAGCAGGTCGGCGAGACCATGGCCGCCGCACCGCCCACCGACGCGCTGGCCGCGCTCGAAGCGGGCCTGCACAACTTCCTGCTCTCCTGCGTCGACACCGAGCGGGTCCGCATCGCCCTCATCGACGCGCCGTCGGTGCTGGGCTGGCAGGAGTGGCGTGAGGTCGACGAGAAGTACGGGCTCGGACTGGTCGTCGGCGGTCTCCAGGCCGGGATCGAAGCGGGTGTGCTGCGCGCCGACCTCGATATTCGCCCACTGTCGCTGATCATCCTGTCCGCGCTCGGCGAAGCCGCCATGTTCATCGCCAACGCCGACGACCCCGAAACCGCTCGCGCCCACACCGAACCCGTGGTGTTGGCGCTGATCAACGGTCTGCGCGTCTAGCGGATCGCGGGCGACGCATCTCGGCCGAGCCCAATACCGGGTCCGCCGAACGGCGTTGCCTCGCGCTGCGACATGAGGCAGGCTCGATTCGGTGGCGACCTTCCTCCTCATCCATGGCGGTGGCGACGTCGGCTGGTACTGGCATCTGGTCGAGGAGCGCCTGCGCGCCCACGGCCACCGGACGTTCGCCCCCGACCTCCCCGACGACGACTCCGCCACCCTCGACGACTACGTGGATGCCGCGACCGCGGCTGTAGCCGATCACGAGGACCTCGTGATAGTCGGCCACTCCTACGGTGCGTACACCGCAACCCTTGCGGCCCAACGCCTCTCGGCCCGGCTACTCGTTTTGCTCGCAGGCATGATCCCGGCCCCGGGCGAGAGCCCGAACGAATGGTGGGCCAACACCGGTTACCGGCAGGCCGTCGAGGAACAAGCCGCCCTCGACGGCGGCCGCACCGGAAACGACGACCCCTTCATCAGCTTCTACAACGGCGTCCCGCGCCCGATAGCCGAAGAGGCCATGCGGAGGGCATCCCACCGCGGCGAATCCTCCACGGTCGCGAAAACCCCTTGGCCCCTTCCTACTTGGCCATCGATCCCCACCCGCGTCATCCTCTGCGAAGACGACAAATTCTTCCCCGCCCCCTTCCTCCGCCGCCTGACCCGATCCCGCCTGGCCCTCACCCCCGACGAAGTCCCCGGCGGCCATTGCGCCGCCCTCAGCCACCCCGCCGAAATCACCAACCTCCTCCTCGGCTACTTGGCCTGATCAAAAGGTCATGGCGCTGCCGGCGCACATCAATCGCCCGGCATGTGCCAGCCTGGCGACTCACCTCGCTTGATGAAGCTCCAGTGAGCCTTTTTCATCCTCGATCGGCTTCGAGTTCGCGGATTTGGAGGGCGTGAATCGCTTTGGCGAGCTGTCCGGCCTTGTGCGGGCAGCAACGTAGCTTCCGTAGCACTTTCCAGCTCTTGAGCTGCCCGGCGGGGCTGGCAGTACTCATCGTGGCCATCGAGTGGCTCGCGAACCGGGCCATGCACCCGCCGGGACCGAGAGGTCACAACCCTAACTCGTTGGGCTGCAGAAAGGATGGTGCCCTAGTGAGCGAGCGCGCGTACCCCCGGCGGCGACTGCCGGTCGCTCAGGATCCGCTGTTCGTCTACGGCACTCTCCGATTCGGCGCGGTGCTGGCCGAATTGATCGGTCGCGTACCGGATATGGAACCGGCCCGGCTGCTCGGCCGCAGGGCCGCCGCACTGCCGGGGCGTTCTTATCCCGGGCTGGTGACCGCCACGAATCGCGTGACCGAGGGGTTCCTGCTCACCGGGCTCACCGACGCCGAGTGGCGGGTGCTCGATGCGTTCGAGGACGACGAATACGACCTGGTGCCGGTGGCGGTGACGGCGGGGGAGCGGGCCGGGTACGCGTGGACGTACGCCTGGACCGCCGCGGCCGAGGACCGGGACTGGTCGGCGACCGCGTTCGAGCGCGATCAGCTGCCGCGCTATGCCGGGAAATGCGCTGCGTGGCGGCGGGATTTGGTCCTGCTCAGCGAGACTTTATGACGCGGGACACAGTCATGCGGTAGAAGTTGGTCGCATGAATGGCACTGAGCAGGCGGTGGCGGGCGGACTGACGGTGGCGCGGTCGCAGACGCTCGGAGATCTGTTGCGGCGCAGTGCCGCCCGGACGCCCGGCAAGACCGCGCTGGTGTGGCGGGATCGGCGCGAGAGTTATGCCGAACTGGACGACGCGGTCAACCGGTTCGCCCACAGTTTGGCCGATCGTGGTGTGGCGCAAGGGGATCGGGTGGCGATCTACTCGCACAACTGTCGCGAGTTCGTGCTGGCGTACTTCGCGCTGGCGCGGCTGGGCGCGATCTCGTGCCGATCAACTTCATGCTCACCGCCGACGAGGTGGCGTTCATCCTCGAACACTCCGGGGCGATCGCATTGCTCGCCGAGGACGCGCTGGCGGGGGAGGCCGAGGCCGCGGTGAAACAGCTGGGCGACAGCGAGATTCGGCTGTTCGGCTGGATCGGGCTCGCCGGTCTGCCCGCCGCCGCCGACTGAGGACTATCCGAAAGGATCGGAGTTGAACCCCATCCTATCCGACCCGACCGACATCGACGATGACATGGACGACGCGGCGGGCGACCCAGCCGGGGCCGAGGTCATTGAACTGGACAGGCGACCGAATCATACCGCCGGCCAACGGAATTCGATGTCGGCGGCATTGAAGGAGGCCCTGGAGGCAGCGACGGCGATCGATCCAGCGACCCGGCGGGAAGCTAACCGCCGCAAGGTCGCAGAGGTCGAGGCCGATTTCTGGGAATCTCGCGAGGTGCTGAAGCGGATCCGGGCATTCGCGCACTACCGAGTCACCCCGGCCGTCCAGGGCGGCGAGGGCTACGACATCATTTCCTCTGTGCGGGAGGGCAATGTGCGGAGAGGCAAGTGATTCGGCGCTTTGGATAAGCGGCAAGCGGCGCAATCGATTCCGTAACGGGTGCGCCGCTTGTCTCTCCTTATTCGGTGAGCCCTTGGATTGACAGGTGTCCGGTGCTGTACGTGACGCCGGAGAGATGATCGGTCACCGTGATCACGACCTCTGCCGCGCGGCCAGTGGGGGAGATGGCCAGGAACGACGTGCGGGACATCTTCTCGCTGCTTCGGGTCGACCGGTCCGGGATCAGGAAGGGCTCCGCGCCGTCGATACCCACCGTCGCCGACACCTCATGCCTGACAAGTGACACTTGACCGGGATTGAAAACCGCTGCGCTGTAGTCAAATTGGATGCCAAGCGGCGTGCTCACGAGCGGAGAAAGCCACGACAGGTACCCGTGTTCGTTGCCTTCACGCTGGACCCACGTTGGGGCCGTGAGCGGGGCGAGTACAGCGGGGCCGGTGAATGAATACTCAATCGCTGCGGTCATGCGTTGGGCCTCTCGTCGGTGGGTGTACATCAGCAGGCGAGCTGGGGGCGAGCTTCGGGAACCGTGTACACGGTATTCGTATCCTGGGCGTTGCCCTTCTTCGCGGTGAAAGTGACCTCGGTATGCCACTCGGCGACGGCGGCATCCGCTGTGCACACGTACCCGTAATTCCCGGTGGCGTCCGCCTGTAGCAGGTAGTGCTCATACTGCGGGTCGCCTTTCACCTGGCCCGCGCGGAACAGTTTGGTTGTCACGTCGAGGGTGTTGGGGATCGAGGTGCAGTGCGCATCGAATCCGAAGTGGATCAGCGGTCCCGGCGGCGAGGTCGGATCGTGGGCGCTGACGACACAGGGCAGCGGGACTTCCGCGCGAGCCTGGGGTGCGCTGGCCGTAAGTGCGCCGACAGCTAGCAGCGCGGTCACCAGGACAGCGATCGTGTTGTAACGCATGGGATTTCTCTCATCTATTCGGTTGTTATCTACTTGTCGTGCCGTATATCGCTGGGCGGCAACGTGTTTCAAGTTGTGGTGGGCTGGCACAGCGGACGCCGGAGATTCGGTGCACCCGCCCGTTCGCGGGGGTGACGCAGCCGACTCGCACAGGGCGGACTTCGCTGCCTCTCGAGCCGGGTCACAGGGTGAATCGGCTTCCCTTGGCCGCCCACAGGACTCGCCCGCGTTCGGTGAGGTACCAGCGCTGGCCGATTCCGCCACCGGTCGCGCTGATCAGATCCCGCGCCCGCAGCCGTGCAGTGATCCGACTTACGGCGCTGATGGTCAGGTGCATTCCGGGGCTGCTCGACGCTGGCTTCGCTACAGCGGCGGCGATTGCCCCGGCGGACAACGATTCACCGGCGGTGTGCAGTGCGCCCAGCACAGCGAGGTCCGGCAGAGTCAACGGGCTCACGCTGGACATCCGCGCCGCCCCCCGAAGTAGCGCGCGAATGTTTCACGTGGGCAGGCTGTTTCGACGTCACATGTGTGCATGAGCCTGTCCAAGGTGAGCGCGTCCACATGCGTCGCCGATGGTGTGATCACGGCGTCCACATCGGTTTCGCGCACCAGATCCAGGATCGTGAGCCGGGTGTATTCCGGCGGCCAGATCAGCCGATAGCCAAGTTGGCGCGCCAGCCGGATACACACCGCCTTATCCCATTCCGGCGCTATGGTCACCTCGTCGTCGATATGTCCGAGTGCTGTCGGTTCCCGCCTCACCGGTACCCCTCCGATGCTTTCCGCTGCCCTTGTCTCGGTTGGGAAACACCCGCCGCCGGGAGATGGTCTCGGCCGGAAGCGGATGCGTGGTGGTGAGCTTGCGCGTGAAATTGAGGGTGAACTTCCACAGGATTGCCACACCAGGCGGTATTGAATGATCAGCGCCGAGGGGTCACGCTGGAATGGTGACCGTGGAGCGACATTTCAGCATCGGTGCCCGTATCGCTGAAGTCCGCAAACTGCGCGGATTGACGCAAATCGCCCTCGCCCGCCGGGCGAACGTCTCGGGCTCGCTGCTCAGCAAGGTGGAAAGCGGGGAGCGTCCGGCGACGCACAGCCTGACTGCCGCTGTCGCGCGGGCGTTGTCGGTGAGCGTGACCGATTTGACCGAGCAGCCTTACGGATCCCGCAATGCGCTGCCTACCTCTGAACAGGCCGGTGTGCCCGCACTGCGGCAGGCGCTGGTGGAGGGCGACGACCCCGAATTGGACACAGAGGTCCGTAGCCTGGCTGACCTCGGCGAGGCCCTGACCGCGGTCAAGGTGTGGGACCGCAAGACCAAACACGCCGAGGTGGTGCGCGCGCTGCCCGATATCCTTCGCCACCTACACCGAACCTGTAACGAACTCCCCGCCGACGACCAACCAGCCGCTCGCGAAATGCTCTCCGCCGCATACTCTTACGCAGTCGTCTCGCTGTATCGACTCGGCCACCTCGACTTGGCCCACCTCGCCGACGAGCGCGCCCGAACCTTCGCCTCACTCGGTGGTGACCCGCTCCGTGCCGCGACCGCCGAGTGGAACCACGCCTTGATCCTGCTGTTCGACGGTGCATACAAGGGCGGATTGCGAACCATCAGCCGCGCAACCGATTACGTCGATCTCCCACCCACCAGTGACGCGTCCAAAGCTGTCCGCGGTGCCCTGGATCTACGCGCCGCCGTGCTCGCTGCCCGCACCGGAAACACCGACCTGGCCAACGACTACCTGACTGCCGCCGCAATACAGACCGCGCCACGCCAGGAACAGGCCAACCACTACGGGACAAAGTTCTCCGCCGCCAACGTCGACATTCACCGAGTCGCGGTGCCGGTCGAATTGTCTGATGGCACAACCGCTGTCAGTCGGGCCGCCACGATCAAATTGCCGCGCGGTGCCGCTCCGAGCCGCACCGGGCACTATTTCATCGACCTGTCGCGGGCGTGGCTGCTACACGGCGACCGCACGCGCGCCCTGGAATCACTGAACACCGCCCGCAGCATCGCGCCGCAGTTGACCCGCTATCACCCGCAGGTTCACGAAACGGTTCGCGCTCTGGCGGTGAGTGATTCGCGATCTACCACCAGCTTGTCGAACTTTGCAGCCTGGTGCGGGGTGCGTAGGTGAAACACTGGTGGGCATGAACGACCACGGGGCACCCGTTCTCTACGCCATCGTCACCGGTTCACCCGCGGCCCGCGATATCGGCAAGCTGGTGGACCTCGCACAGGCCGACGGGTGGGAGGTGTGCGTCATCGCCTCCCCGGACGGCCGCCGGTTCATCGACACCGAGGCACTCGCCGCGAAGACCGGGCACCCGGTGCGCAGCCTGTACAAAGAGCCCGACGCCCCTGACATCCTGCCCCCGGCGGACGCCATGATCGTTGCCCCGCTCACATGCAACTCCCTGGCCAAGTGGGCCGCCGGAATCTCGGACACGCTGCCGCTCGGTCTGCTGGTCGAGGCGGTCGGTAAACGGTTACCCGTAGTAGCCATGCCCTTTTCGAATTGGGCGCAGATCAGCTTTCCAGCCCTCCAGAGGGCGATACGCGACCTGTCCGATTGGGGCGTAACCGTTCTGGTCGGCGACGACGTGTACAAGCAACACGAGCCAGGCACCGGCGCGGACTACATACACCTGTTCCCGTGGGATAAGGCATGGGCCGCCGCACTAGCGCACCCGTGGCGCGCACCCGAGCGGTAGCAATGATTACGGTGGCCTGGTGAGTACCGAGTCCCACCAGAGCCGCCTACCCGCCATCGAGGCCCAGCTAGCACAGAACGGCCGCTACCTGGAACGCCAGATAGTCATGCTCGAGGCGCTGTGCACGCACTACGGTCTACCCGTCCCGACCGCCGAGGACTGAGGCCAGCGGGGTCACTCCGCGCCGAATCCTTATCCGGCCACTCTGGTCCGGCAGGAGGTAGCCGTCCTTCGCTGCTGCGGAAGGGTAAGCGGCAGTTCCTACGAGCATTTCTGGCGCATTCGCCCCGGTCGGACCTATGGTGCCGTTTTTCACATTCTCGGTGGAAGTCCTGCTGGAACTCTCCGAGCGCCTACCCGCCGTGGGGCTCACCAACTTCTACGGTCAGACCGAATTGGCTCCGCTGGCAACGGTTCTCGCACCGGAAGATCAGCTGACCAAGCCCGGCTCGGCGGGCCGCCCCGCCTTGAACGTCGAAACCCGGGTGGTCGACGACGATGACATCCCGGTCGGTGTCGGCGAGGTCGGCGAAATCGTGCACCGCTCACCGCAAGCCATGCTCGGCTACTGGAACGATCCGGCCAAGACCGCGGAAGCCTTCCGCAACGGCTGGTTTCACTCCGGCGACCTCGGTGTCATGGACGCCGACGGCTATCTGTCGGTCGTCGACCGCAAGAAGGACATGATCAAAACCGGCGGCGAGAACGTGGCCGGCCGCGAGGTCGAGGAAATCCTCTATCAGCACCCCGCCGTCTCCGAAGCCGCCGTCATCGGCATCCCCCACCCGCACTGGATCGAGGCGGTCACCGCGATCGTGGTGGCGCGCACCGGAACCGACCCCGACGCCGCGGCCCTCATCGCCCACTGCAAACAACGCCTGGCCGGTTACAAGGTCCCCAAGTACGTCACCTTCGTCGACGCCCTCCCCAAGAACCCCAGCGGCAAGATCCTCAAACGCGAACTTCGCGCCGCCCACGCCCACCTCGCCGCGCAGTCCTGATCACCCGATCCCGTCCACATGCTCGATATTGGCCCGATCACCGGGGTCGTCACTGGCCGCCCCGCCGAACCAGGCATCGAGAATCTCGATCAACTGCGCCCGCGACGTCAACCGCAAGCTCAGCGCAAGAACATTGGCGTCGTTCCACTTTCGCGCGCCCGCGGCGCTGTACGCATCCACACACAACGCCGCCCGCACCCCGCCCACCTTGTTCGCCGCGATCGACGCCCCGGTCCCGGTCCAACAACACACCACCCCCTGCTCGGCCCGCCCCGCCGCCACATCCCGCGCCACCGCCTCACTAGCCCACGCCCAATCGTCCCGCTCCCGCGGCTCGAGCGCCCCGTGCAGGGTCACCTCGTGCCCGCGCCGACGCAGCTCCTCGACCACGTCGTCAGCCACTCCGGTCCGCTCATCCGCCGCCACCGATACCCGCATCCCGGCAGTATCCCGCGGGGCCTCACCTGGCGGCCAGTTTCAACAAGTAGTCGGCGGGTGACCGGTTTGCTGGTTAGCGTCTGGCGGCGCGGGCCAGGGTGTCGGGGTAGCGGGCGCCGGCGATGGCGGAGGTGGGGGCTGCGGCTTCGATTCGGGTTATTTCTGCGGGGGTCAGGGTGATGTGGGTGGCGGCTACGTTTTGGTCGAGGTAGGTGCGGCGTTTGGTGCCGGGGATGGGGACTACGTCGTCGCCGCGGGAGTGGAGCCAGGCGAGGGCCAATTGGCCGGGGGTGACGCCTTTTTCGTCGGCGAGGGTGCGCAGGGCCTCGACGATGGCGAGGTTGCGGTCGAAGTTGGCGTCGGAGAAGCGGGGCAGGCGGCGGCGGAGGTCGTCGGCCGGGAGGTCGGCGGCGGAAGTCAGTGCGCCGGTGAGGAAGCCGCGGCCCAGCGGGGAGAAGGGGACGATGCCGATGCCGAGTTCGCGGCAGGTGGGGACTATCTCGGATTCGAGGTCACGGGTCCACAGCGACCACTCCGACTGCAGGGCCGTCACCGGATGCACGGCATGGGCGCGGCGGATGTCGTCGGCGGAGGCTTCGGAGATGCCGAGGTAGCGGACCTTGCCCGCGGCGACGAGTTCCGACAGCGCGCCCCAGGTTTCCTCGAGGGGGACGTTCGGGTCGACGCGGTGCTGGTAGTAGAGGTCGATGTGGTCCACGCCGAGGCGCGCGAGGGATTCGTCGCAGCACTGCTGGACGAAGGCGGCGTCGCCGCGCGCGCCCATCACGCCGCCCTCACCCCAGACGATGCCGAACTTGGTGGCGAGCACCACCTCGTCGCGGCGGCCGGCGATGGCGCGGCCGACGAGGCGTTCGTTGGTTTCGGGGCCGTAGACGTTGGCGGTGTCGAGCAGGGTGACACCCAGGTCGAGGGCGCGGTGGATGGTGGCGATGGATTCGGTGTCGTCGTCGTGGACGCCGTAGGCACTGCTCATGCCCATGCAGCCGAGTCCCTGTGCGCTGACGGTCAATTCGCCGAGTTTCCTGGTCGCGATCATGCCTACGACGCTACGACCTGGAGTGTGCTCCAAGTCAACCGCGAATCGCGCCCGCCGCGGGCGTCACCCGCGGTTGGGCAGGTGGTGGCGCAGCAGGACGGTGAGCTGAGTGCCGGCGTCGGTGAAGGGGAGGACGGATTTCAGCGCGCGGCTCTGGACGATCGCGCCCTCGATCACCGACAGGATGAAACCCGACAGCGAGCACGCGGTGGAGCGTTCGATGCCGGCCGCTACCAGGCCGTCGGCCAGCCGGGCGGTCCATTCGGAGAACGCCTGCCCGGCCGCGGACTGCAGGGTCGGGTCGAGTTCGTCCAGCGCCGCGGCCATCATGAACGAGCCCGCGCGGAAGTCGCTGGTCTCGAGCTGGCCGCGCCAGAAGGCGAGCAGTTCGTCCACCCACCCGGCCAGCGCGGGCGCGCCCGGCAGCGCGTCGGCCATGCGGCTCACGTGCGAGTAGACCATGCGCGACACCAGGCGCGCGGCCGTGGCCACCAATTCGCCCTTGCCGGAAGGGAAGTGCTGATACAGCGAGTTCCTGGAGGCATTGCTGCGCTTGAGCAGCTCGTTCAGCCCCGCGGCGTGCACGCCGTGCTCCTGGACCGTGGTGATCGTGCTCGCGATCAATCGGGCGCGCGGTCCCGCCGTCATCGAAATCCTCCAGGGCTTGTGTGAACCGATCGGTCCATGTTAAACCTAAACTACGTGGACCGATCGGTTCATATGGGAAAGAGGGAAATCCGCGCATGCCAGCCCAGATCGCCACCGCTACCCCGGTCGCTCACGCCGCGCTGCTCGGCCTGGGCGCCTACCGCCCGCGCCGGGTGGTCCCCAATGCCGAGATCGTCGACCGGATCGACTCCTCGGACGAATGGATCCGGACCCGCTCCGGCATCGAGGCCAGACACTGGGCCGAGGACGACGAGACCATCGTGTCCATGAGCACCGCGGCCGCCAAGGACGCGCTGGCCGCCGCGGGCATCACCGCGCAGCAGATCGACGCCGTCATCCTGGCCACCTCCTCGCAGATGGTGCTGGGCCCCTCGGCGGGCGCGGTCGTCGCCACCGAACTCGGCATGCACGACACCGCCGCCTTCGACGTCTCCGCCGGCTGCGCGGGCTTCTGCTACGCACTGGCCAACGGCGCCAACCTGGTTCGCTCCGGGCAGGCCCGCCACGTGCTGGTGATCGGCGTCGAACGCCTGTCGGACTTGCTCGATCAGGACGACCGCACCTGCGCGTTCATCTTCGCCGACGGCGCGGGCGCCGCGGTGGTCGGACCGTCCGACACCGAGGGCATCGGCCCGGTGGCGTGGGGCTCGGACGGCAGTCAGACCGCGGCGATCAAGCAGGACAAGGACTTTCAGCAGTACTTCGCCGAAGTGGCCGAGGCCGAGGCCACCGGCGGCACCACCGTGCGCCCCTACATCCGGATGAACGGCGCGGCCGTATTCCGTTGGGCCGTCACGTTCTTGGAGAAGGCCTGCCGCGACGCCCTCGATCAGGCGGGGGTGACGGTCGAGGAGCTGGACGCCTTCGTCCCGCACCAGGCCAACGGCCGCATCACCGATGCTCTGCTGCGTGCCCTGCACATGCCCGAGAACATCGCTGTCGCAAGGGATATCGCACAGACCGGCAATACCAGCGCCGCCTCGATCCCGATGGCGATGGAACAGCTGCTGCGCTCGGGCGAGTCCAAGCCGGGCGACCTCGCGTTGCTGCTGGGGTTCGGCGCGGGCCTCGCCTACGCCGGCCAGGTGGTGCGGCTCCCGGCCATCGCCTGAACCGAAAAGCCCCCGCACACCACGGTGCGCGGGGGCTTTTCGCTACGGCGGAATCTACTGGACGCTCACGCCCACACGCAGCGCGTGCGGCTCGATCGCGCCCCGGACCAGGGCCTGCTCGTCGATGGTCGCCGCCTTGTACGGCAGCGCCGACAGCGTGGCGGTCATCTTCGCGACCGGATCCGCGATCGCCTTCGGGGTACCGAAGATGAAGGTCCACTCGTGCTCGTCGGACACGTACGGCACGACCGTCTCGAACAGGTTGTGGAAGCGCGTCCACGAACGCGTGAGAGTCTCGTTGCGCCACATGGTCTGACAGCCGGCCTGCGCGGCGAGCACGCCGCCCTCGGCCAGCAGCGCCTTACAGCGGTTGAGGAAATCGTCCTCGTACAACCGGTTGTGCTGCGCGTCCTCGACCCGCTCGTCGGGCAGGTCGATGCAGATCATGTCGTAGCGCACGCCCGCGGCCTCGGCCTGGGCCAGGAAGTCCCAGCCGTCGGCGTAGTGCATCTTGATCGGGCCGGTCTGCGCGACCGCCTCGGCCAGATCGGCCTCGGTGTAGCCGTAGGGGAGGTGTTTGGCGCACAGCTCCACCTCCAACTGATCGATGTCGACGTGGTCGACGAGCGAGGCGCCCGCGGCCACCGACATCTGCGAGGCGACGCCCTCACCGGAACCGATGATCAGCACGTTGTCCAGCTTCTCGGCCAGCGCGTACCCCGGGACCAGCATGGCCTCGTGGTAGGTGAGCTGCGAGAACTCGGTGGACTGGCGGTCGTCGTCGGAGAACAGGGAGATGCCCTGCTCGGTCCGCGCGATCACCATGTGCTGGAACGGGGTGTTGGTGTCGACGATGGTCTCCGTCGTGTTCCACACCCGGGTCAGGCCCTCGCCCACCGGCTCGTGAATCCGGCGCGCCGTGTGCCCGCGCTGGATGACCTCGATGTTGACCGAACCCGGGGCCAGCTCCTGCTGCAGCAGCTCGACCGCCTTGGTGGCGCCGGAACCGATGCTGCCGCAAGTGAATACGTCGACGAAGATGTCGCCGGACTCAGGGTAGGTGTGGATCGAAGCATGCGACTCGGCCAGCAGTGCCAGGATGGTGACACCCTGCGGCTCGAACTTCTTGCTCACGACATCGCAGATGGTCACCCCCGCGGCGACCAACGATTTTCGAAGCGCGGTTTCGAGTCGTTCGAGGTCGTCGCAGAGGTTGGCGTCGACACCACCGAACTCGGCCAGCACATGCCAGCCGGTGAATTCTGCCGTGATCATTGGCTAAAACTCACTCTCGCTCAGCGCCAGTGACATGAACAGTCAAAGGCGGGAAACCGTTGAAGGACACCGACGAATAGCTCGCCGTATAGGCACCGGTTTCGAGGATCCGAACGGGATCACCGGCTCGCAACGTGGTCGGAAGCAGGACACGCGTGCGTTGATAGAGTACATCGTCGCCATCACACGTAGGACCGGCCACCACGGCCTCGTCCTTCGGATCCGCGTCCCGATCGGTCTGGAATCGGTAGGCGATGTACTCGTTCTCGGTCTCGGCCATACCGTTGTAGCGGCCGATATCGAGGTATACCCAGCGCCGCCCGTCCGGCGCTACGCGAACATTCACCACTTCGGCGTGGATCACGCCGGTGTTGCCCACCAGGGCGCGACCGGGTTCCACGACGAGATCGGTGTGTTCCGGGAGATAGCGGCTCGCCGCGTCGGCGATGGCCGCACCCAGCTCCGTGAGTCCGGGAGCCGGGTCGGCGTACGAAATCGGAAGTCCCCCACCGATATTCACCGCCGTGACTGGAATGTCCTTGACCGCCAACGCTTCCGCGATGGCGCCCGCCTGCTCGATGCCGATGCCCCACGCCTTCGGATCCAGCTGCTGGGAGCCGACGTGGAAGTAGGGGCCGACCACCCGCAGGCCCAGATCGTGCGCCCGCACCAGCAGCCGCGCGGCCTCGCCCGGCGCGCAGCCGAACTTGGTGCCGAACGGGGTCTGCGATTGCGGGGCCGAGGACAGGAACCGGCACTCCACCTCGGAGCCGGGGGCGTGCTCGGCGATGCGCGCGAGATCGTCCTCGGTGTCGAAGGCGTAGCGTCGCACGCCCGCCGCGTAGGCGGTGGCGATCTGGGCGGCCTTCTTGATGGGATTGCCGTAGCACATGACGGCCGGATCGACGCCCTGCACGAGGCAGAGTTCGATCTCACCGACGCTGGCGACGTCGAACTCCGCGCCCTCGTCGTTCAGCAGCCGGATGATCTCCGGCACGGGACTCGCCTTGACGGCGAAGCGAATTCGTGCCGCAGGTAGGGCGGCGTGCAGTGCGCGATAGTTCGCACGGACCTTGTCGAGGTCGATGACCAGACAGGGCGACTCGGGCAGGTTTCGACCGGGCAATCTAAGGGAACTCTTTTCCGTCGGCCAGGGGCGGCAGGGACTCAGGCAACCTGCGCGACAATACACGCGTTGCGCCTCGAAAAACGAACCGGTGGACGAACGACTACGTCACTCTAACGGCGGAATTCGGTCCGCCGCCTCAGGCGAGGCCTTACGAGAGTGTGACCGGCTCAGCCGGCGCTGACCGAAACGTCGTCGAACACCACTTCACCCGCGGCGTCGGACTCGGCCAGATCCACGATGGCCACCAGTGCCCAGCCGTGATCACCGTTCGGATCGTCGAGGACCTGTCGGACATCCCAGAAACCGGGCCGCTGCTCCACCCGGAACAGCTGGGGCCCGCGAGCGTTCGGACCGGTCCCGATGGTCTCGTACTCGTCGAAGTAGGGGCCGAGTTCGGTCTCCCAGTCCAGTTCGTCGCCCATGTCGGCGAGCGCGTCCCAGCGCCGCAGCGCCGCCAGCTCCACGCGCCGGAACATGGCATTGCGCACCAGAACCCGGAACGCGCGCTCGTTGGCGGAGATGGGCCGCACCGTCTCGGCACCGAAGGCCACCTGCTGGTCGTCGGACTCCGCGCCGGGGTTGGTGAGCTGTTCCCACTCGTCGAGCAGGCTGGAGTCGACCTGGCGGATGAGCTCGCCGAGCCATTCGGTGATGTCGTCGAGTTCCTCGGTGCGGGCCTGCTCGGGCACGGTGCGCCGCAGCGCGCGATAGGCGTCGGCGAGATACCGCAGCACCACGCCCTCCGAGCGGGCCAGCTCGTAGCCCGACACCAGTTCGGCGAAGGTCATGGAGCGCTCGACCATTTCGCGCACCACCGATTTCGGGGACGGCTCGAACTCCGAGACCCACGGGTGCCCGGCCTTGTAGGTCTCGAACGCGGGCTCGATCAGTTCGGCGGCCAGGGGTTTGGGCCAGGTGACCTCTTCGAGGAGTTCCATGCGCTCCTCGTATTCGATGCCCTCGGCCTTCATCTCCGCGACCGCCTCGCCGCGGGCCTTGTGCTGCTGGGCCATCAGCAGCTGGCGCGGATCCTCGAGGGTGGACTCGATGAGCGAGATCACATCGAGGGTGTAGGTCGGCGACTGCTTGTCCAGCAGTTCCAGCGCCGCCAGCGCGAACGGCGACAGCGGCTGATCGAGCGCGAAGTCGCGCTGCAGATCGACCATGAGCCTGGCGTGCCGGCCGTACTGGTCGGGCTCGTCGAGCTGCTGCACCACGCCCGCGTCCCGCAGCGCCCGATACAGCCGGATCGCCTTGAGAATGTGTTTGCGCTGCGCGGCCCGCGGCTCATGGTTCTGCTCCAGCAGATGCCGCATGGCGTAGAAGCAATTGCCTTTGCGCGCAATCACATTCAGCAGCATGGAGTTGGTGACGTTGAACCGCGACTGCATCGGTTCCGGCGACGCCGCCACCAGCCGGTCGAAGGTCTCCTCCGACCAGGACACGAAACCTTCCGGCGGCTTCTTCTTCTGGACCTTCTTGAGCTTCTTGGGATCGTCGCCCGCCTTGGCGATCAGCCGGGCGTTCTCCACCTCGTGCTCGGGCGCCTGCACCACCACCGTGCCGAGGGTGTCGTAGCCCGCGCGCCCGGCCCGCCCCGAGATCTGATGGAACTCGCGGGCATTGAGCCGCCGGGTGCGCACGCCGTCGAACTTGGTGAGCCCGGTCAGCATGACGGTGCGGATCGGCACGTTGATGCCGACACCCAGAGTGTCGGTGCCGCACACCACTTTCAGCAGCCCGTCCTGGGCCAGCTTCTCGACCAGCCGCCGATACTTGGGCAGCATGCCCGCGTGATGCACGCCGATGCCGTGGCGGATGAACCGCGACAGCGTCTTGCCGAAGCCGGTGGCGAAACGGAATTCGCCGATGGCCGCGGCGATGGCCTCCTTCTCGGCCTTGGAGGAGACGTTGACGCTCATCAGCGCCTGCGCCCGCTCCATGGCGGCGGCCTGGGTGAAGTGCACGACGTAGACCGGCGCGAGGCTGGTGGTCACCAGATCCTCGAGCGTCTCGGTGATGGGGGTGCGCACATACGAGAAGCTCAGCGGCACCGGCCGTTCCGAGCCGGACACGATGGCGGTCTCGCGCCCGGTGCGCTTGGTGAGATCCTCGGCGAAGAAGTCGACCTCGCCGAGAGTGGCCGACATGAGCAGGAATTGCGCGTGCGGCAGTTCGATCAGCGGCACCTGCCAGGCCCAGCCGCGATCCGGATCGGCGTAGTAGTGGAACTCGTCCATGATCACCTGGCCGACCTTGGCCGCCGCGCCTTCGCGCAGCGCCAGATTGGCGAGGATCTCCGCGGTCGCGCAGATGATGGGCGCGTCCGGGTTGACCGCCGCGTCACCGGTGACCATGCCGACCCGGTCGGCGCCGAAGATCTCGCACAGCGCGAAGAACTTCTCGCTCACCAGCGCCTTGATCGGTGCCGTGTAGTAGCTGCGCTCGCCCTTGTTCAGGGCGGCGAAGTGCGCGCCCAGCGCAACGAGCGACTTGCCGGATCCGGTCGGCGTATTGAGGATGACGTTCGAACCGGTCACCAGCTCGAGCAGCGCTTCCTCCTGCGCCGGGTAGAGGTTCAGGCCCTCCCCGCTCGCCCAGTCGGCGAATGTCTCGTACAGCCAGTCCGGGTCCACGTCGGGTACGGCACGGTCGGGAACCAATTCGGACAGCTGCACGCAGAGCAACCTTACCGGTCGACCCGGCGAAACCCGGCAGCGACCACTATCGCAGCGGCGGGTTCTCCGGGCCGTCGCCGTCGCCGAAGCCGGCCTGCTCGGCCAGGAAGCGCTCGAACTCCGCGCCCAGCTCGTCGCCGGTGGGCAGTTCCTGATCGCTGGCCAGCAGCGAGGACTGGCGTTCCTGGGCGGTGACGAAGCTGTCGTACTGGCGCTCGAGGGCCTGCACGACGGTCTCCACCTCGGAATTGCCGGCGATGTGCTCGTTGACCTGTTCGCGCACGCGGGCGGCGGCGTCGGTGAGCGCGGCGAGGGGTAGCTCGAGGCCGGCGTTCTCGGCCACGTTCTCGAGCAGGGTCTGCGCGGCCTCGGGATAGGCGGTCTGGGTCAGGTAGTGCGGCACGTGCACCGAGAAGCCGACCGACTCGTGCCCGTGCTGGGCCATCCGGAACTCCAGCAGCGAGGAGGCGCTGCCCGGCACCTGCAGCTCACCCGGCCAACGCTGATGATCGCCGATCAGATCGGAATCGGAGGCATGCGCGGTGACGCCGAGCGGGCGGGTGTGCGGGATCGCCATGGGAATCGCGGACAGACCGATGGTGCGGCGCACGCCCAGCTGTTCGGCCAGCAGCCGCACCGCGGTGACGAACTTCTCCCACCGCAGATCCGGTTCGAGCCCGGACAGCAGCAGGAACGGGGTGCCGGCGGTGTCCTTGAGGGCCCACAGGCTCAGCTCCGGCTCGGTGTAGTCGGAGAAGTGATCGGTCTTGAAGGTCATGAGCGGGCGGCGCGAGCGGTAGTCGAGCAGCTCGTCCATGTCGAACGAGGCGACCAGCTCGTGCTCGAGGCTTTCCTTCAGATGCGTGGTGGCCAGGCGCACCGCATGTCCGGCGTCGGTGAAACCCTCGAGACCATGCACCAGAACCGGACCCGAGCCGTCGTCGGACGACAGCTGCGGAGCCGGGAATTCCAGCTCGTACATTCGCGACTCGTAGTCCATCGCGTACTCCTTCCTGCGTGGCCCACTTGCGCGACCATTCCCTATTGTCCCTCATGGGCATGACAGGTGTGCACCACCCGCACCAGGGGTGCAACACGCCGGTGCCGGACACGCATTCCCGGCGGCCCGGCGAGCGGCGTGGCAATCGGTGTGAACAGCCGATTTTCGGCATAGTGGGCGGGGTGACCGCGTCTTTCCGAGCCACCACGCACCGCTGGTACCGCAACTCCGCGCCCGCCGTGGGGATGGTTCTGGCGGGCGGACTGCTGGCCGGATGCGGTGATTCGGTGGAGGGGCATCCGATCGCGGTGCGCGGTCCGGTCACGCCGATCGTGAGCGCCGAGGGGGGACTGGCCAAACTCCTGCCGGACCCCTCGCAATTCCCCACTCGCTACACCGCGCTGGTGCTGCCGGCCGACACCGCGAAACAGGCCGCCGACGACGTGAACGGGTATCTGCCGGGGGCACAGGTGGATCCGAGCGGCTGCGTGCCGGCGACGCCGACCGCGGGACCGGCGGTGGCGGTCGGCACCGACGACGAGGCGCGCGCCACCCTGACCGTGGTGCTGACGCGTTCGGACCAGCCGCTGTCGGCGCTGCGAGATCAGTTGGGGCAGTGCGGGACCGTGCGACTCGGGGACTCCGGCCTCACCTCGGTGGTGAGCACCCGGCTGAATCCGGCGCCGCCCGCCAATGCTGACGACACGCTCGCCTTCGAGCGCACGGTCGCCGCGCCGAACGATCCGACGGGGTCGCAGCGCACCATGCAGACCCTGATCGGCCAGATCGGTGAGGTGCGGATCACCGTGAGCTACATGACATCCGGGTCCGGCAAAGACGGGGAGGGCCTCGACACCCTGTTCACCACCGCGCTGCGCAAGGTCCGCAAGGGCTGAGGACCGGAAGGTCGGGAGCCGACCCCTGCCTGTTTCGGCTCCCGGGCGCGATCAGCAGACCGGCAGCGGGGTGTTGGAGCCCGAGGCCGAACCGTTGCCCGAACCCGATCCGCCCGAACCGCTTCCGCCCGAGCCGCTGAGCGAACCGGTGCCGCCGGAACCGCTGTCGCCCGAGCCGGTGCCCGAGGAGCCGCCGCTCGCGGATCCCGGCACCAGCGAGGAGATGGGCGGGCAGGCGCCGCCGGTGCCCACCTTGTAGACGATGGTCGCGGTGGCCAGGCCCTGGCGGGCGCCGACGGTGTAGGTGCCCTGGTCGGTGGGATGCCAGGGCATGTTCGCGGCCGCGCCCGCACCGTAGGAGGTCGGGGTGATGGTGCCGATGACCTTGCCGTTCACCAGGAAATCGACGGGGCTGAGCTGATCGGCGCCATTGAGCGAGGCTTCGATGGTGCAGCCGTCGGCGACCGAGCAGGGTTTGTCGCTGGTGAGGCCGGCGACGGTGACGGTGTCGACCGCGGCGCCGGCGGGGGCGGCCATCGAGCCGGCCAGAACCGCCAGCGCGGCGGCCGCGCCGATACTTATGGCCGGTCGGTAGAGCTGGTTTCTCATGGGTGGATCCTTTCGGCGCGTTGAAGGGGTCGCGCCGGGCGGACTGTAACAGTGGCGGACCGTCGAATTTCGCGAAATCGCCACTGCTGCAAGATGATTCGGTTATCGCATGACTGCGAAGCGGTTACCCTCCGGTAGGTGCGTAGCGCTCGACGAGTTCGGCGCCCAGCCGCGCGAGTTCGGCGCGCACCGACTCGGGATGTTCGACTTCGACGGCCGCGCCCCAGCCCGCGAGCTGCTGGGCGATCATCAGCGGCGTGGGCGCGGTGATGCGGGCGCGCACCCGGCCGTCCGCGACCGGATCGCCCAGAATGCAGTGCCGCCCTTGCTGATGCGCGAGCACCGGCGCGAGCCGGGCCTCCACGAGCACGGTCGCCGAGAGCGAGGCGCGCTGTCGTTCCACCTCCGTCACCACCTCCGACCAGGCGGTCGAGAGGTCGAAATCCGCTGGGCGCTCGGCGATCTCGTCGGTGTCCTCGATCGCCGCGATCCGATCCACCCGGTAGGTGCGCCGCCCGCGCTCGGTGCCGGCGACCAGGTACCAGATGCCGTCCTTATCGACGAGGCCCCACGGGTCGACCAAGCGCTCGGTGCGCTGGCCGCGGCGCTCGTAGCCGAGCCGGATCTTGCGGCGGCGCACCACCGCTCGCTGCAATTCGCCGACTCGCTCGGGCGTGCGCTCGGCCGCCGCGCCCCAGCGGGCCGGGTCCACCACGATCGCGCCCGCCGCCGCCTCGGCCTCCATGCGGAAGGACTGCGGTAGGGCCCGCAACAGCTTTCGCAGCGTCGAGCGGGTGGCCGGGCTGGTCGAGGCCAGCGGGCCCAGCAGCAGGAACAGCGCCTGCGCCTCGCCCGCGGTGAGCCCGCTCAGATCGGTGCGCGCCCCGCCCACCAGCGCCCAGCCGCCGCCGCGTCCCGGCTGCGGGTACACCGGAATCCCGGCCGCGGACAAGGCTTCCAGGTCACGGCGCGCGGTCGCCACCGACACCTCGAGCTCGGCGGCGACCTCGGCCGCGGTCACTCGCGGCCGGGTCTGCATGAACAACAGGGTGGCCACCAATCGATCCGCGCGCATACCGAAATTGTCGCCCTCAAAGTGCTCATTCGGTGAGCACTTTGAGAGAGATGATGAATCCAACAGCGAATACCACCCCCGACCGAGGAGACGACAATGCTGCGCGGAATGGCGACGGTCACCTACTACGCCGACGATCTGGAGGCCGCCAAGGATTGGTACAGCGAATTGCTCGGCGTCGCACCGTATTTCGCGGTGCCCGACGGGTACTACGAGTTCCGGATCGGTGACTACCAGGCCGAATTGGGCATCATCAACCGCAAGTTCGCGCCTTCGCAGCCGGATCGGCCGGGCGGGCAGATCGTGAACTGGCACGTGGACGATGTCGCGGCCACCTTCGACCGGTTGCTCGCCCTGGGCGCCACCGTGTACGAGCCGATCATCGAACGCGGTGCGGGGACCGGATTCGTGACCGCCGCGGTGGTGGACCCGTTCGGCAATGTCCTGGGGATCATGTCCAATCCGCATTACCTGGAAGTCCTCGCCGGGCATCGGCCCGCGTGATCGCCCGGGAGCCGCGCCGATCCCAGGCTCTGCCCAGCCCGGGTATCGGTCAGCCCGCGGAACCCGCGGAACCGGTCGGCAGCAGCCCGCCGAAGGATCCGGTGCCACCGGCCGAGGGGTTGTTGAGGGTGTAGCCGATCGAGGCGGTCGAGCTGTCCTGCGCGGCGCTCACCGTATAGACGCCGTAGTCCGAGGGCACCCAGGTCACCTGCGCGGTCGCGGCATTGCTGTCCCAGTCGTCCTGCACCGGAACGGCATAGCCGACCACGGTGTTGTTGACCGACACCGTGACCTGGTTCAGCCGGTTGTCGCCGGTCAGCCGGACCCGCACGTAGCACGGCTTGCCGACCGCGCACTGCTGGCTGTCGGAGACATTGTCGACCCGCACCTGGCTGGTGTCGGCCGCGGCCGTGGGGGCCAGCAGCGCGGGCACCGCCGCGGCGGTCAGCGCGGCCGCCGCCGCGAATGTCGTGCTCTTCATTGCACGCGATACTCCTTCCGGCACTGCGGATGACGAGTGCCGAGCCGGACTGTAACAGCGCGCAACCGACAATTCGGGCGAAATGAAACGAATCCATTTCACGTGGGGGTCGCGAGGGCGCGCACGGTAGCAGCCGGCTCCGACAAGTCTCGCCCGAATGCCGCCGAGCCACGCCGATCCATCCACGGCACGCCCGAATATCCACAGCCCCAGCGAATCCCGAGGTCGCCGCCGGGGCCCGGTCTTCGTCCCGGCGCACGCTCGACGGCATGACAACGCCCATCGAACCCACGCCACCCCGCCGACTCCCGCCTGCCGGGCGCCCCGTGCCCGGCTCCCAGCCCGAGCGGCCGCCGGCTGCCGGGCGCCCCGTGCCCGGCTCCCAGCCCGAGCGGCCGCCGGCTGCCGGGCGCACCGTGCCCGGCTCCCAGCCCGAGCGGCCGCCGGCTGCCGGGCGCACCGTGCCCGGCTCTCAGCCCGAGCGGCCGCCGGCTGCCGGGCGCACCGTGCCCGGCTCCCAGCCCGAGCGGCCGCCGGCTGCCGGTCGCCCGGAGCCGGGGCCGCGCTTGCGCACGCCCGGCGACCTGATCGCCGCGGTGCCGGCGATGCTGGGGTTCATGCCCGCGCGCTCGCTGGTGGTGACGGTGCTCGGATCGGATTCGCGCTCACCGGATCTGGCGGAGGTGGAGGTGGTAACCCGGATGGATCTGGACAATCCGGGGCGGTCGGCGACCGGCGCGCTGGTGGATCAGGTCGCGGAAGTCTGTGTGCGGCATCGGGCGGTGGCGGCACTGGCGCTCGTGGTCGACGATCGCGCGACCGAACCCGGCCATCGGCATCGCGGGGTGCGGGCGCGCAAGCATCGGGATCTCGTTGCCGCGCTGGAACATCGCCTGGAGGCCGACGCGGTGCCGCTCACCGGAGCCTGGGCGGTGCCGGCCATCGGGCCGGGCCTGCCGTGGTGGAGCCTGCCCGATTCGTGCGCGCACGGACTGCAATCCGATCCGGCGACTTCGCTGGTGACGGTGCGGCAGGTGGTCGACGGCCGGCCGCTGCGGGGCTCGCGGCAGGAACTGCTGGACGTGCTCGCCGTCGACCCGGTCCTGCGCGAGGCGACCGCCGCGGCGCTGCCCATCGCGGTCGCGGCCGCCGCACAACGACTGGCGCGCCTTGCGCCCCAGCGGGATCCGAACGCCGAGCGGCGAGGCGAGGCGTGCCGGGTGCTGCAACAGCTGGGGCGAGTCGAGGCCGGCGCCCGGCTCATGCCCGCCGAGCTGGCGGAGGTGGCGGTGGCGCTGCGAGACAAGCCGCTGCGCGACCTCATGTTCGCGCTGGCGCCCAGCGCCCGCGCGGCGGGCGCGGAGGAACTGTGGCTGCAGCTGGCCCGGGCGCTGCCCGCACCGGATCGCGCGGAAGCCGCCGCGCTGCTGGGTTATTGCGCCTACGTGCGCGGCGACGGACCGCTGGCGGGCGTGGCGCTGGACGCCGCGCGCGCCGCCGACCCCGAGCACCAGATGGCCGAGCTGCTGGAAACCGGACTGCGCATGGGCATGCGGCCGGAACGACTGCGCAGACTCGCGGAGTCCGGCCGCCAGACCGCCGCCGACCTCGGCATCGATCTGGGGCTCGACCCCGGACCCGACCTCGGCGCCGCTTCCGGAGCCAGCTTCGGCAGCGGGCCCAGAGCCGACTTCGGCGGTGAGCCCGCAGCTGGTTTAGGGAGTGATCCCAGCGTCGGCTGCGGCAGTGATTCCGGAGCCGACCTCGGCAGCGATTCCGCAACCGATCTCGGCGTCGATCCCGGGCGAAACCGCGATGAGAGCTAGCGGCGCGCGGAGTGCGCGCGGTCACCCAGCGACCGCAGGAATTTCCAGGCGTCGGAGACGATCTCGTCGAGATCGGTGTGCTCGGGTCGCCAGCCGAGTTCGGCCGTCGCCCGCTCGCTCGAGGCGACCAGCACGGCCGGGTCACCGGCTCGGCGCTCGGCGTCGACGGTATTGATCGGCAGCCCGGTCACTCGCTCGCACGCCGTAATGACCTCGCGCACCGAGAAACCGGTGCCGCTGCCCAGATTGACGATGCGGTGCGTACCCGGCTGCGACTTCGCCAGCGCCAGCAGATGCGCCTGCGCCAGATCGCGAATGTGGATGTAGTCGCGCACCGCGGTGCCGTCCGGCGTCGGATAGTCGGTGCCGAAGACCGAGATGGACTCGCGCTGACCCAGCGCGGTCTGCAACACCAGGGGGATGAGATGGGTTTCCACCACACGGTTCTCACCGAGCCCGGCGTAGGCGCCCGCCACGTTGAAATACCGCAGGCTCGTCGCCGCCAGCCCATGCGCGGTGGCGTAGGAGGTGATGGCGTAGTCGATCGACAGCTTCGACGCCCCATAGGGATTGGTCGGCTGCTTGGCGGCGTCCTCCACGATCGGCACCTGCTCGGGCTCGCCGTAGACGGCCGCGGTAGAGGAGAACACCAGCCGCGGGGTGCCCGCGGCGCGCATCGCCTCGAGCAGCGCCAGGGTCTTCACCACATTGCCGTGCCAGTACTTCTCCGGCGCCACCACCGATTCGCCGACCAGCGACTGGGCCGCGAAATGCAGCACGCCGTCGAAGGATTCGGCCGCGACCAGCTCGACGCCCGCCGTGGCGATATCGCCCTCGACGAACTTCGCGCCGGCCGGGACGCCGTCGGCATTGCCGGTGGACAGATCGTCGACGACCACGACCTCGTGGCCGTCCTCGAGCAGGACCTGCGCGCACACGCCACCGACGTAGCCCGCGCCTCCGGTCACCAGAAGCTTCACGTATCAGACCAACTTCACCTGGACGGCGTGCGCCATCTCGTCGGACAGTTCGAATCCCTCGTGTCCGGGCACGGAGATGATCACCGCGCCCGGCTTGGTCTCCACGGTGACGCGGGCATCGGGCACCACACCCGCCTCACGGAGCTGATTGATGGTCTCCGGATCGGTCTGGATGTGCTCGGACAGCCGTCGCACCACCACGGCCTGCGGCTGCCCGACCGGCAGATCGCTGAGCCGGACCAGCCGCTCCTCGGCGCCCAGCCCGGGCACCACGCCCAGTTCGTCCAGACCCGGAATGGGGTTGCCGTAGGGGGAGGTGGTGGGGTGGTTGAGCACCTCGACGAGGCGGCGTTCCACCTCTTCGCTCATCACGTGCTCCCACCGGCACGCCTCGGCGTGCACGTTCTCCCACTCCAGGCCGATGATGTCGACCAGCAGCCGCTCGGCCAGCCGGTGCTTGCGCATGACGGCCACGGCCATGGACCGACCCTTGTCGGTCAGCTCGAGATGGCGATCACCGGCAACGGTCAGCAAACCGTCGCGCTCCATGCGCGCGACCGTCTGGCTGACGGTCGGGCCACTCTGCTCGAGGCGCTCCGCGATGCGGGCGCGCAGCGGCGTGACACCCTCCTCCTCGAGATCGTAAATGGTACGGAGGTACATCTCCGTGGTGTCGACCAGATCTTTCACCTGTTAAACCCCTTCGTCGGCACGAATTCTACCCATGCACGGCGGCTGCACCGGGCGACAGCTTATTTCGCGAACGCAGTGTCAACACCCAGGACGGGCAGCGTGTTCCCCGCTGGTTTCCGGACGAACAGCGCGCCGCACAGCCTGCCATCCCGGTACGACAGCAACGCGGTGTCCAAAGCCTACGAACTCGCCCGACGCACTAGCGTGGCAGGTATGCCTGGCCTAGCGCGCGAGGACGGAAGCGCACCCGGTGAGGGAATCACCGCCGGTGCCGGAACCGTCGTCTGGTCCGATCGGTACCTCGACTACTCCTGGACCCCCGAACATCCCATGCGCCCGGCCCGCCTGCGGTTCACCATGTCGCTGGCCGAGGGACTCGGACTGCTCGACGGGGTGGAACGGCTCACCCCCGCCGCGGCCGGCGACGCGGATCTGCTGCGCGTGCACACCCACGATTACGTCGAGGCGGTCAAGCACGCGCGGCAGCCGTCCGGCCCGGTGCCGGCCGACCCGCCCTACGGTCTGGGCTCGGCCGACAACCCGGTCTTCCCGCACATGCACGAGGCGGCGTCGGTGATCGTGGGCGGCACCCTGGCCGCCGCGCGGGAGATCGCGGCCGGCCGCACCCGCCGGGCGGTGAGCATCGGCGGTGGCATGCATCACGCCATGCCGGCCTCGGCAGCGGGGTTCTGTGTGTACAACGATGTAGCGGTGGCCATTTCGTGGTTGCTGGACAACGGTTTCGACCGCATCGCCTACGTCGACGTGGATGTGCACCACGGCGACGGTGTGCAGCGCATGTTCTACGCCGACCCGCGCGTGCTGACCGTCTCGATCCATCAGCATCCGGCGACGCTATGGCCCAATACCGGCTGGCCCGAGGAGACCGGCGCGGGCGCCGCCGAGGGCACGGCCGTGAATCTGCCGATCATGCCCGGCACCCGGGACGCGTTGTGGCTGCGGGGTTTTCACGCCGTGGTGCCGGGTGCGGTGGCCGCGTTCCGGCCGCAGATCGTGATCAGCCAGTGCGGTGTCGACACCCACCGCGAGGATCCGCTCGCGGATCTGGAACTGAGTGTGGACGGCCAGCGCGCGGCCTTCCGCGCCATGCGCGATCTGGCGGATCGCTACGCGGAGGGCCGCTGGCTGGCGGTCGGCGGCGGCGGCTACGGGCTGATCCGGGTGGTGCCGCGCGCCTGGACGCATCTGCTGGCCACGGCGCTGGACCGCGATATCGAGCCGGCCACCCCGACGCCGGTCGCCTGGCGCGAGGAGGTCGGGCGGTACGCGCCGACGGTCGCCGCGCCGGAGACCATGGGCGACGGCGCCGACACCGGCTTCGCCCGCTGGGACGGTCCGGGCGGCGGCCGGGACACCGGTGACGAGCGCGCCGACCGCGCCCGCCGGGCCCTGGACACATCCGTATTGGCAACGCGCCGGGCGAGTTACGGCCTGCTCGGCCTGGATCCGGAGGATCCTCGTGACTGAACCCGCCGCCCCGCCGCTGCCGCCGGACACACCCGGCACACCGGTGAATCCGCCTCCGCCGCCGGAGCATTGGTTCGCCGACGTGCTGGCCTCCGACGGCGGTGTGGTCCGGTTGCGCCCGATCACCCCCGCGGACGCGCAGGCGCTCGAGCGCTTCCACGAGCGGCTCTCCGATCGCACCCGCTACCTGCGGTATTTCGGGCCCTACCCGCGCATGACGCCCAAGGACCTGTACCGGACCACGCATGTGGACTATCGCGACCGGGTCGGGCTGGTGACCGAACTCGGCGACGAGATCATCGCCGTCGGCCGCTACGAGTATCTGGCCGACCGGCCCGGACCGCGGGCGGCCGAGGTGGCGTTCGTGGTGGCCGACGGCCATCAGGGGCGCGGGCTGGGCTCGATTCTGCTCGAGCATCTGGCCGGCGCGGCGGCCGAGAACGATATCGAGACCTTCGTGGCCGAGGTGCTGGCCGAGAACAACGCCATGGTGCAGGTGTTCCGGGACGCCGGCTATCAGGTGCAGCGCAGCCGCGACGGGTCGGTGCTGCATCTGGAGTTCGCCATCGACCCGACCGAGGCGCTGCTGTCGGTGCGGGATTCGCGCGAGCGCGCCTCGGAGGCCCGCAGCGTCGGAAACCTGTTGTCGCCCAAGTCGATCGCGGTGATCGGCGCGACACCCTCGACCAGCCGGGTGGGCGGCGCGGTGCTGGCCAACCTGCTGTCGGGGGCCTATCAGGGTCCGGTGTTCCCGGTCAACCGCCAGCGCAGCGCGGTGCGCGGGGTGCGCGCGTATCCGACGGTGCGCGATATCCCCGACGAGGTCGATCTGGCGGTGATCGCGGTGCCCGCCACCGAGATCGGCTCGGTGCTCGACGACTGCATGGCCAAGGGCGTCAAGGGGCTGGTGGTGCTGACCGCCGGCTTCTCCGAGACCGGGCCCCGCGGTTATCACGCCGAACGCGAACTCGTGGACGCGGCCCGCGCGCACGGCATGCGGGTGGTGGGCCCCAGCGCCCTCGGCATCGCCAATACCGATCCGGCGATCGCGCTCAACGCCACGCTGGCCCCGGTCCTGCCCGGGCGCGGGCGCATCGGATTCTTCTGCCAGTCCGGGCCTTTGGGCGCGGCCATTCTCGGCGAGGCCGCGGCCCGGCAGCTGGGATTGTCGACCTTCGTGTCGGCCGGCAACCGCGCCGACGTCTCCGGCAACGATCTGCTGCAGTACTGGGACAGCGATCCCGACACCGATGTGGTGCTGCTGTATCTGGAGACCTTCGGCAATCCGCGCAAGTTCTCCCGCATCGCGCGGCGGGTGGCGCACACCAAACCCATTGTCGCCGTGAACAGCGGCCGCAATGTGGCGCGGGTGGACCGGGACCGGGATCTGGACCGCTCGCTGGTGCGCAATCTGTTCGCGCAGGCCGGGATCATCCAGGTCGATTCCATCACCGAGCTTTTCGACTGCGCCATGCTGCTGGCCTATCAGCCGCTGCCGGCCGGGCCGCGGCTGGCGGTGATCGGCAACAGCGCCGCGCTGAGCTGGCTGGCGGTCGACGCGGCCCGCGGCGAGGGGCTCGAGGCGGGCGAGCCGATCGATCTGGGGCCGCAGGCCGGCCCTGCCGACTATCTGACCGCGGTCGCGTCGGCGGTCACCGATCCGCGCGTGGACGCGGTCATCGTGATCTATTCGCCGCCGGTGCCGACCGCCGTCGTCTCCTACGCGGAGGCGATTCGCTCGGGCGCGCAATCGGACCCGGCCACCCCGGTGCTCACCACCTTCGTCGCCGACCAGGGCATGTCCAACCTGCTCGCCACCCGCGGGCTGGGCGGGATGCTCGAACGCGGGTCCATTCCCTCCTACGGAGATCCCGAACGCGCGGCCCGGGCACTGGCGCGGGTGCGGCGCTACGCCGACTGGCGCACCCGGCCGCTGTCACCGATCGTGCGGCCCGGCGGCGTGGACACCGCGCGAGCCCGGGAACTGGTGGCGCGCTGGCTGCCCCAGGACGCCGATCACTGGCTGACCGATCTGCAGGCCGCGGAACTGCTGGGCGCCTACGGGATTCGGGTGGTCGAGTTCCGCGAGGTGCGCGACGGCGAGGCCGCGGTGACCGCCGCCGAGGAGCTGGGTTTCCCGGTGGCGGCCAAGGCCACCGGTGAGATGTGGCGCAACCGGCCGGATCTCACCGGCGTGCGACTGGATCTGTGGCGTCCGGACGAGGTGCGGCGCGCCTTCACCGATCTGACCGAGATCTCCGGCAATCCGGTGCACATTCAGCGGATGGCCACCAAGGGCGTCGGCTGCACCTTCCGGGTGCAGGACGATCCGTCGTTCGGCTCGGTGATCAGTTTCGGCCTGTCGGGCACCATCATCGACCTGCTCGGTGATCGGGTGTACCGGGCGCTGCCGCTGACCGAGGCGGAGTCGGCCGAGCTCATCGACGCGCCGCGGGCGGCCCCGCTGCTGTCGGGCACGGTCGCCGGGCGCGATCTCGGCAAACCGGTGGACAAGGGCGCGCTGGCCGAACTGGCGCAACGGATCTCGGCGCTCTGCGACGACCTGCCGGAGGTGCGAGAGTTGCAGTGCGAACCGGTACTGGCCTCGCCCGAGGGCGCGGCCGTGCTGTATGGACGGGTGCGGATCGGGCCGGAACCCAACAGGTTCGACATCGGTCCGCGCCGATTGGGTTGAGCGGCCGCCACGAGCGGTCCGCGACAGGGACAGAAGCACATCGCTTCGGAGAGGTGAACGTATGCAGGGAAACCAGATCGAGACGGCCACCGCGCCACTGCGCGACGATATCCGGTTCCTCGGCGGGATCCTCGGTGACACCATTCGCGACCACGAGGGCGCGGCCATCTTCGACCTCATCGAGGCCGTCCGCGTCGAGGCGTTCAAGGTGCGCCGCTCCGAGGTGGACCGCAGCGCGGTGGCGGACATGTTGCGCGAGGTCGACATTCACACCGCCATCCCGGTCATCCGGGCCTTCAGCCACTTCCTGCTGCTGGCCAACCTGGCCGAGGATCTGCAGCGCGATCGGCGGCGCGCGGTGCACGTCGCGGCGGGAGAGCCGCCACAGGACTCCAGCCTGGCGGCCACCTACCGCAAGCTCGACGCCGCCGGCCTCGACGGGGACGCCGCGGCGGATCTGCTGACCGATGCCCTGGTGTCGCCCGTCATCACCGCGCACCCCACCGAAACCCGGCGGCGCACCATCTTCGACGTGCAGGGCCGGATCACCGAGCTGATGCGGCAGCGGCAGCGCTACAACCGCTTCGAGCCGGAGTTCGCCGAGCTCGAGGTCGATATCCGGCGGCAGGTGCTGCAGCTGTGGCGCGCGGCATTGATTCGTCTGGCGCGCTTGCGGATTCAGGACGAGATCGAGGTGGGGCTGCGCTACTACGACCTGACCCTGTTCGACGTCATCCCGCGCATCAACGATCAGGTGCGAGCCGCCCTGCGGGAGCGCTGGCCGGGGCACGAACTGCTGAGCCGTCCGATCCTGCGGCCGGGGTCGTGGATCGGCGGCGACCGCGACGGCAATCCGTTCGTGACCGCCGAGGTGGTGCATCGCGCCACCCACCGCGCGGGCGCCGTCGCCTTCGACCGTTATCTGAAATCGCTGGTGGAGCTGGAGAAGACGCTGTCGCAGTCGGCGCGGCTGGTGCCGGTGACCCCGGAGCTCGCGGCGATAGCCGATGCGGGCTACGACGATTCGCCGCAGCGGGCCGACGAACCGTATCGCCGGGCGATCCGCGGCATCCGGGCGCGGCTCAGCGCCACGGCCTGCCGGTCGCTGGGGGAGATCCCCGCCGACGGTATCGATGTCGGCGCCGAACCCTACGCCGGGCCCGAGGGGCTGCTCGCCGATCTCGCCGTGGTCGACGCCTCCATGCGCGCCTCCGGTGACGGCCTGCTGGCCGATGATCGGCTGGCTGGGTTGCGTGCCGCCGTGCAGACCTTCGGCTTCCACCTGCAAGGTCTGGACATGCGCCAGAACTCCGAATCCCACGAGCAGGTGGTCGCCGAGCTGTTCGCCTGGGCCGGAGTGCATTCCGACTACGCCTCGCTCGACGAGCCCGCGCGGGTGGAGCTGCTGTCGGCCGAGCTGACCACCCGCCGCCCGCTGATCGGGCCGACCGCCCGGTTGAGCGAGCTGGCGGCCAAGGAACTCGCGGTGGTGCGGTCCGCCAAGACCGCCCTCGACGATCTGGGCCCGGATACCGTGCCCAACTACATCATCAGCATGTGCACCTCGGTCAGCGACATGCTCGAGGCCGCCCTGCTGTTGAAGGAGGCCGGCATCCTCGACCCGGGCGACGCGGACACTCCGCCGTCCAGCCCGGTCGGTGTCGTGCCACTGTTCGAGACCATCGACGATCTGCGTCACGGCGCCGAGATCCTCTCGGCCGCACTGGAAGTGCCCGCCTATCACCGGCTGGTGGCGGCGCGGGGCATGCAGCAGGAGGTGATGCTCGGCTATTCGGACTCCAACAAGGACGGCGGTTATCTGGCCGCCAACTGGGCGCTGTATCGCGCCGAGCTGAACCTGGTGGACGCGGCCCGCAAGACCGGAATTCGCCTGCGGCTCTTCCACGGTCGCGGCGGCACCGTGGGTCGCGGCGGCGGCCGCAGCTACGACGCGATCCTCGCCCAGCCCGCGGGCGCGGTGCGCGGTTCGCTGCGGTTGACCGAGCAGGGCGAGGTCATCTCCACCAAGTACGCCGAGTCCGGCACGGCCTTCCGCAATCTCGAGGCGCTGGTCGCCGGCACCCTGGAATCCACCCTGCTCGATGTCGAGGGGCTGGGCGCCGAAGCCGAGCCCGCCTACGAAATCCTCGACGAGCTGGCCGAATCCGCGCGCGTCGCCTACGCGAAGCTGGTGCACGAGACGCCCGGTTTCGTCGACTACTTCCGCGCCTCCACCCCCATCGCCGAGGTGGCCGACCTGAATCTGGGCAGCCGCCCCGCCTCCCGCAAACCGACCAACTCCGTCTATGACCTGCGCGCCATTCCGTGGGTCATGGCCTGGAGTCAGTCGCGGGTCATGCTGCCGGGCTGGTACGGGACCGGCAGCGCCTTCGAACAGTGGATCGGGGACGATCCGGCCCGCCTGGCCACCCTGTCGGATCTCTACCGGCGCTGGCCGTTCTTCCAGACGGTGCTGTCCAACCTGGCCCAGGTCATGGCCAAGGCGGATATGGACATCGCCGCCCGCTACGCCGACCTGGTTCCCGACAAAGCCTTGCGCGACAATGTCTTCGGGATGATCTGCGACGAATTCTCCCGCACCGTCCGCATGCATGCGGCGATCACCGGCACCGACGAGCTGCTCGCCGACAACCCCGCCCTGGCCGAATCCATCCACAACCGCTTCCCCTACCTGGAACCGCTGAACCAACTCCAGGTCGAACTGCTACGCCGACGCCGCGCCGGCGACACCTCCGAACTCGTCGAACGCGGAATCCTGCTCACCATGAACGGCCTGGCCACCGCCCTCCGCAACTCCGGCTAGCCGCGCCCCACGATTGCTCTGCCCCAGGAAGACGGGGCAGAGCAATCCTGTGGAACATCGACATTTCGCACTGTGGGCGAGCTGGCGTCGGCGCTCACATCATCGGTGTGTCGAGCAGGAGTTCCAGATGGGTGTAGCAAGCGCGCGGTCGACCGGGCCACGTGGCAAATCGGTCGGCCTACGGTCTCTGGCTCACACCCGGAACTGTGTGGCGTGATCGCGTGCCCAGTCGGCGTAGGTGCGCGGGGCGCGGCCGAGTATCTGCTCGATATCCTTTGTGACAGTGGTGTTTCCGCCCTTGCGGACGAAAGCGTTGCCCGCGGCGGCGCGCGCGGCGAACTCCTCGCTGCGGCCCGCCGCGACCAGGGCCGCGCCGACCTGATCGGACGGGATGTCGGCCACCTCGAGGCGGCGGCCCAGGACCTCGCCCAGGATGGCCGCCTGCTCGGGCACCGACAATGCCTGCGGTCCGGTCAGGGTGTAGATCCGGCCGGCGTGGTCGTCGGACAGCAGTGCGGCGACCGCCACCTCGGCGATATCGCGCGGATCGACGACGCCCTGCGCGCCGGACCCGGTCAGATTGGGCACCGGCCGGCCGGCCCCGAGGGGTGCGGCCCAGCTCAGTGTGTTCGAGGCGAACGAGCTCGGCCGCAGGATCGTCCACACCGCCCCGCTCTGGCTGATCGCCCGCTCGCCGGGCATATGCCAGGCGGCGAACGGTCCCAGCAGGGTGTCGCCGGTGCCGATCGCCGAGAGCTTCACCAGCCGGGTGACGCCGGCGTCCCGGGCGGCGGTGATCAGCGCGGTATCGGTATCGGCGTCCTCGATCGAGACCTGCCCCACCAGAAACGCCGCCTCGGCTCCCGCGAACGCCGCCGCCAAGGACTCCGGGTCCAGATAGTCGCCCCGGACCACCTCCACACCGTCGGGAACCCGCGCGCCCTCCGGATTCCGGCTCACCGCACGTACTTTCGCGCCCCGCGCGGCCAGCTGACGAACCACTTCACTGCCGATGGTGCCCGTGGCACCCGTCACTACGATCATGTCGACAACTCTGCCGACCGAAACCGTGCCGGTGATAGGAAGAACCGGCACAGCCGCCGCTACCGCTCCGCGGTGATGGCGGGAAGCATGCCCTCGGCCCAGTACGGCGGCACGTTACCCAGCCTCGGGAACACGCAGTCGGCCAGGTCCTCCATCGACATGCCCGCCCGGCCGGCCAGATCCGAACCGGTCGGAGTGGCCAGCACGCGGCCCTCGGTCATGACCACCGGACCGACCGTCAGATCGGGTTCGCGCACCGGCAGCCAGATCAGACCGAGATCGACCGCCCGCGCCCGCAACGCGGTGAACGGTTCGCTGTGCGTAGTAGAGCACTTGCTCTGTTATTCGCGTAACGTATCGCGGTCGTGAACCTCGGGCTTAACCGGCGTTTCGATCTTTGTCGTTGTTCCCACCTGCGCCGACGCCGAAGCTGTTGGGGGGCCGCCGGTTCCGGCGGCCGACCTCGAGAACAGGACGACGGTATGAGAATTCTCGGCGCGGCCATCACCTTGGGCGTTTCCGATCCCGCGGCGTCGAGCGCCTTCTTCTGCACCCACCTGGGTTTCCGCGCCACGCCGATCGGCGACGGGGCGATCAGCCTCGAACGCGACGACCTGGACGTGGAAATCATTGTGCGGCAAGCGGAGCCGGACCCGGATGTGCAGATGTCCTTCGACGTCGCCGACCTGATCACCGAACAGGAGCGCCTCACCGAGGAGGGCGCGCCCATCAGCGAACCGCTCTCGCGTGCCGCCGGCGGGATGCTGCTGTTACGGCTCACCGACCCGAATCAACTCGAGATCGCGCTGACCCAGTGGACCCCGCCCGCCGGCTCGCACTGAAACCGGTCGTGTTTCGGAGGCAACCACGTCCGGCATAGGAAAAATCGGCAGTGTCCGGTGGCTGGATGCTCACTAGAGTCGATGTGGTGACCAGTGCGCAAACGTCGGGGGCCGTGACGGCGACGGTGGTGACCGCCGTTGATCTCGAGCGGCGGCTGCCACCGCCCGCGGCGTTGCGCCCGTGGATCACCGAGATCGCGCACATTCCGATGGTGCGTCCGGCCGTCACGGCGTTCACCCATGTGCCCGAAACCGCCACCACGATCGTGCTGCGCCGGGCGGCCTCCGGGCAGCGTGACGTCCTGGTGCTGGGTCCGCGCACGCGCGCCACCTACGCGAATCCGAACAAGGCCGCCGGCTGCACTCGAATCCGGCTGGCCCCGGGCGCCTCCGAGGCGTTGCTCGGCCTGCCGGCCGCCGCGCTCACCGATCGGGTGGCCCGGCTCTCGGACTTGCCCGGCCCGGCGGCCGAACTCGCGGCGGGCCTGCTCGTGCGCGAGCCCGAGGAGATCGCGGACTTCCTGGAAGCCGAACTGCCGCAGTACCTTCGCGACAACCCGATCCGCCGCGACCATCGCCGGCTGCTGGATTCGGCCGTCGCCGCCATCGGTTCCACCGTCCCGGTGGGTGAGGTGGCCACCAGCCTCGCCGTCAGCGAACGCCAGCTGCGCAACCTGTTCACCGCCGGAATCGGGCTGTCGCCCAAGCACTATGCCCGCATCACCCGGGTGCGCCAGATCCTGGCCGCCGCGGGCAACACCCCGTGGTCGCACCTCGCCACCGACTCCGGCTACTACGACCAATCCCATATGACCGCGGACTTCCGGTCACTGATGGGCGTGACACCGGGCCGCTTCTTCCAGGGCCGGGTGCCCGCCCCCACCCCGTGCCAGTCGATCACGCGGCCCTTCGAGCTGCGGTCTGCATGACGCCAGCCGGTTGCGGCTCACATCAGGGCGATGAGGGGCTGGGTTTCGGTTGCGGGGTGCAGGGATTCGATGAGGGCCGTCAGCCGGATGCGGGATTCGCCG
The DNA here is from genome assembly GCF_003626895.1 of Nocardia yunnanensis. Classification (GTDB taxonomy): domain Bacteria; phylum Actinomycetota; class Actinomycetes; order Mycobacteriales; family Mycobacteriaceae; genus Nocardia; species Nocardia yunnanensis. The sequence continues at coordinate 5,747,284 of NZ_CP032568.1, forward strand.
AGCTGCCCGGTGAAGACGCGGCGGCCGGCGGAGGCGTCGCAGACGTCGGTGGCGTCGGTCAGGTTCAGAGCGCGCGCCCAGGTGAGCAGCTGCGAATTGGATTCGGCGGCAGCCAGATCCGGGTGCACGGTGCCGCAGAATTCGGCGTCCGCGCCGGTCGCGTCCAGGCGGGCCCGGCAGTCCCACATCCAGCTCACCGCCGGTAGCGATGCCCCGGCGATCTCGCTCGCATAGGAGTTCACCAGCTGCGACAAAGTGTCGATGGCAATCATCGTCAGCGAATCGGTCACGTGCGCCAGACTCCCACCTGCGAGACCGGCTGGCCCGCAACCGCACTCGCTACCGCGTGTCGATGGCCTCGAAACGAACATACGCCGGCCGACTCTGCTCGCCCGGAGGGGGACGTACGGGGAGCGGAATCGGCCGGCGGATCGGGCCAGCGCCTCGAAGATGGCCCGACGAGTACGAGCGGAGCCGTGCAGGGGGTGCGGCTCCACCCGGCTGTCGATCAGCTGGCGTAGGCGCGCAGGCGATCGGCGCGCTCGCCCTTGCGGAGCTTGGACATGACCTCGCGCTCGATCTGGCGGACCCGCTCGCGCGACAGGCCGAACAGCTTGCCGATCTGATCGAGGGTGCGCGGCTGACCGTCGTCGAGGCCGTAGCGCAGCCGGATGACCTGCTGCTCACGCTCGTCCAGGGTGGCCAGCACGCTGCGCACGTCGCGGTGCAGCAGCCCGGCGATGACCGCGGACTCGGCGGAGGTCGCCTCGGAGTCCTCGATGAAATCGCCCAGCGGAGCCTCTTCGTCATTGCCGACCGGCATGTCCAGCGAGACCGGGTCGCGGCTGTGGTCGAGCAGATCGGCGATCTTCTCCACCGGAATGCCGGACTCGTTGGCCAGTTCCGCGTCGGTGGCCTCGCGGCCGAGCTGCTGATGCAGTTCACGCTTGATGCGCGCCAGCTTGTTCACCTGCTCGACCAGATGGACGGGCAGGCGGATGGTGCGGGACTGATCGGCCATGCCGCGGGTGATCGCCTGGCGAATCCACCAGGTGGCGTAGGTCGAGAACTTGAAGCCCTTGGTGTAGTCGAACTTCTCCATCGCGCGGATCAGACCCAGGTTGCCCTCCTGGATGAGGTCCAGCAGCGGCATGCCGCGACCGGTGTAGCGCTTGGCGAGGGAGACCACGAGGCGGAGGTTGGCTTCCAGCAGGTGCTGGCGAGCGGCCTGACCTTCGCGAACCAGGATCGCGAGATCCTTCTTCTTCGCGGCGGACAGTCGTTTGCTCGTCTCCAGCAGGTGCTGTGCATAGAGGCCCGCCTCGATGCGCTTGGCCAGCTCGACCTCGTCGGCCGCCGTCAGCAGCGCCGTCTTACCGATCCCGTTCAGGTACACCCGTACCAAGTCGGCGGCGGGGCTTGCGGCATCGAGGTCTTGTTCGCTGGTGCGCACGTCAGTGGTGGCGGGGCTTGTCATGACTTGCCTCCTGTCGGTGGTGTCTCGCTCCGTTCAACGGGCCCGACATCAGGAAAGTTCCCCGGACCAGAGCCGGTAAACCGTGCTTGATCTGCGGTTTTCACGACTCACATCTGAGAAGTTCCTGAGAAGCGCGTATCCTGCGGAACCCGAACTTCCGGCGGGCGGCCCGCGGTGACCGGGTGGTTGCCGCCCGCCGGACCCGAACTTCCTGACGCGACAAGCGAATACGCGTTTCAAACCTGCGAATGGATTTTCCGGCGGCAGGTCCTGCGAGCGTGAACGGCAACGAAACCCGGCCCGCCCGCATTCCCGGCACCCGTCGGGATCGATACGCGGGCGACATGTGATCGTGACGGACCTCACGCCGCTCAGGAACGGTTTTCGGGAGGCTCAGCGCGGATGGACGAGCCCGTGGCGCACCAGCCCGGCCACGATCGACAGGGCCGCGGTCCGGAACTCCTCGGTCGCGGACTCACCGGTCTCGCCGAAGGCCAGCAGCTCGATCAGTTCCCGTAGCGGCAGGCCGTCGGGGCGCATGCCGGCCAGTAGCGCGGCGGTGGCGTCGTCCACCTCGTGCTGCCAGCGCGGGCCGTCGCCGCGATGCAGCCGCGTCACCCGCTGCGCCCAGCCCTCGGCGCCGGGCAGATAGACGCGTTCGAGGGCGGTGGCCGGATCGACCTCGTAGCGGGAGTCGAGGAGCAGGTCCGGGTCGGCGGCCGCGGCCCGCAGCCACGCCGAGCGCTCGAAGTACGCGAGCGCCTCGGGACCCAGCGGATCGTCGAAGCCGTGGGTGAGGTCCTCGGCGAGCAGTTCGGTGGGGCCGTCGATGGCGCGCAGATAGACGAAGCCGAATCCGATGCCCGTCACCCCGGATTCGGCGAAGGCGTCGAGCCAGCGTTCGGCGCGCGCCTGGGCGGCGCCCTCGCGCGGGTCCAATCCGGCGTCGCGCAACCAGGTCCCGACATAGAGGGCGGGATCGGCGATGTCGCGCTGCACGATCCAGGCGTCGACGCCGTGGTCGGGCAGCCAGCTCGCCACGCGGCCGCGCCAATCCTGACCTTCGATATGCACCCAGGACGCCAGCAGCGCGGCGGTGCCGCCCGGATTCAACAGCTCGGGGATGCCGGAGACGACCAGTTCGCTCGCGCCGTCGAGCGCCAGACCCGAATCCCGGTAGGTGTGCTCGACCCGCGCGGGGCCGACCACGAACGGGGGATTGGCGACGATCTGATCGAAGCGGCGGCCCGCGACCGGCTCGAACCAGGAGCCTTGCAGCAGTTCGATGTCCAGGTCGTTGAGCGCTGCGGTGGCCTCGGCCAGCCAGATCGCGCGCTGGTTGAGGTCGGTGCCGGTGACCTCGGCGCCGTAGGCGGCGGCGTGCACCGCCTGCACGCCGCAGCCGGTGCCGAGATCCAGCACGGCGCCGGTCTTGCGGGTCGGGGTGGCACGCAGCAGCGACAGCGACGCCTGCCCGACGCCGAGCACGTGATCGGTGCCGAGGCTGCGGCGGCGCATGGAGTCGTCGAGATCCGACAGCACCCAGCGGGTGCCCTCGCCCAGATCGAGGGGTCGCAGGTCCAGTGCCGCGCGCACCTCGTCGCCATCCCGTGCCAGCAGGCCCGCCGCGACGGCACGATCGATGCTCAGCGGTGAGAGGGCCGCTGCCGCTTCGGTTTCGGTGACCGGATCGCCGAGCAGCAGCAGTCGCACCAGGGTGCCGAGTTCGCCGAGTGTGGTGGCGGCGCGGCGGACCGGCACCGGCTCGCCGCGCCCGAGGGCGGCGTGGGCGGCGTCGCCCAGCGCGTCGAGGAGGGTGTCCGCGTCGTAGCCGACGCGGGTCAGCGCCGCGCGGAGGTCGGGCGCGAGGTCGGCGAGCAGGGACGAGGTGGTCGTCTGGTTCGTCGGCATAACAGCGAACTCTGCCACCGCGACCCGGCGGCATTCGCCGGCGGCCCGGTTCCCGGAAGGCAACCGGTTGGTAGCTGGCGGTCGGCAGGCATGAATTTCCGCTCACTTACCGATTAATTCGCGATCTCACCTGCGGTTATTCGCCCCGCTCACACCAAGATCCATTGCTAATGTGACCTGGATCACCAGGAGGTATCGCAGTTGACAACCGACACCACGACCGACCGACCGTCCCCGGACTGGTCCGAGGTCTACGACAGTCCCGAGTTCCAGCGCCTGCGTACGCGCTTCCGGCGCTTCGTGTTCCCCATGACCGCCCTGTTCCTGGCCTGGTACGCGCTCTACGTGCTGCTGGCCGACTACGCCCACGGCTTCATGTCGCACAAGGTCGGCGGCAATATCACCGTCGGCCTCGTTTTCGGGCTGCTGCAGTTCCTTTCGACCTTCGTCATCACCGGCCTCTACGTCCGCTACGCCGACCGCAGGCTCGATCCGGAGGCCGAGCGACTGCGCGCCGAACTGGAAGGCGGCCAGCGGTGAACACCTATCTGGCAGCCGCCGTCGAGGGCAGCCGGCCCGGACTCAACATCACCATCTTCGCGATCTTCGTGGTCATCACGCTCGGCATCGTGGTGTGGGCGAGCCGCGACAATCGCACGGCCGCCGACTATTACGCCGCCGGGCGCGCGTTCTCCGGCGCGCAGAACGGGATCGCCATCTCGGGCGACTACCTGTCCGCGGCCAGTTTCCTCGGCATCGCCGGGGCCATCGCGGTCTACGGCTACGACGGATTCCTCTATTCCATCGGCTTCCTGGTCGCCTGGCTGGTGGCCTTGCTGCTGGTGGCCGAATTACTGCGCAACACCGGCAAATTCACCCTCGGCGACGTGCTGGCCTTCCGCATGCGGCAGCGGCCGGTGCGGGCCGCGGCGGCCACCTCGACGCTGGCGGTGAGCCTGTTCTATCTGCTCGCCCAGATGGCGGGCGCGGGGGTGCTCATCTCGCTGCTGCTGGGCGTATCCAGTTCGGCGGGACAGAATCTCGTGATCGGCGTGGTCGGCGCGATCATGATCGTCTACGTGCTCGTCGGCGGGATGAAGGGCACCACATGGGTGCAGATCGTCAAGGCGGTGCTGCTGATCGCGGCGGCCGCGGCCATGACCTTCTGGGTGCTGGGGCGCTACGACTTCAATGTGTCGAGCGTGCTGCAGGACGCGGTGGCGCACGGCGGCAAGACCGGCGCGAAACTGCTCGAACCGGGCTTCAAATACGGCAAGAACGGCACCAGCAAGCTCGACTTCCTCTCTCTCGCCCTGGCTCTCGTGCTCGGCACGGCCGGGCTGCCGCACGTGCTGATGCGCTTCTACACCGTGCCCACGGCCAAGGACGCGCGCCGGTCGGTGGTGTGGGCGATCGGGTTGATCGGGGTGTTCTATCTGTTCACCCTGGTGCTCGGTTACGGCGCGGCCGCGCTGGTCGGGCCGGACAAGATCGCCAAGGCGCCGGGCAAGGAGAATGCGGCGGCGCCGCTGCTGGCGCTCGAGCTGGGCGGCCCGGTGCTGCTGGGATTCGTTGCGGCCGTGGCATTCGCGACGATTCTGGCGGTGGTCGCGGGGTTGACCATCACCGCGTCGGCATCGTTCGCGCACGACGTGTACGCGAACGTGTTGCGGCGCGGGCAGGCTGACGGCCGGGGCGAGGTGCGGGTCGCGCGGATCACCGCGGTGGTGATCGGGGCGCTGGCGATCGTGGGCGGCATTCTGGCAAAGAACCAGAATGTGGCGTTCCTGGTGGCGCTGGCGTTCGCGGTGGCCGCCTCGGCAAACCTTCCGACCATCCTGTATTCGTTGTTCTGGCGGCGCTTCAACACCGCCGGCGCGCTGTGGAGCAGCTACGGCGGACTGGCCGTCACGATCGTGTTGATCGTGTTCTCCCCGGCGGTGTCCGGCGCGCCCACCGCCATGATCAAATCCCAGGACTTCCACTGGTTCCCGCTCTCGAACCCGGGTCTGGTGTCCATCCCGGTTTCGTTCGCTCTGGGCTGGCTGGGAACGATCGTGTCTCGGGAGCGTGACGATTTGAAGTACGCCGAGATGCAGGTGCGGTCGCTGACCGGCGTCGGAGCCGAAAAGGCCGGGTAATGGTAAAGCCGGATTAAAATGGCGAAAAGTTAGCTGAAAGGCGTTTCAGAATTTCAAGATCAAAAATTTGAAGATCAAAAATACTGGCCCGCAACGAGGTTGGGCTGTGTATGCTATTGATCATGCACAGCCCCACTACGAGGTGGGATGACGGCAAGGCGGTGTCGTATTGGACCTGAACAGGCTCCGGATGCGCAGGGCGACGGCTATTGCAATCGCTTTCGGCGTACTGGCATTGATGGTCACGGGTGCGCTCGATCGATTGTTGCTGGGTGTTTTCATAGCCGGCGGTTTGACTCTCGGTTGGGTTAATGCCCGGCTCACGTGGATGTCGATTGTCCGCATCACCGATGCGGAAACTCCCAGCAAACAAAAGCTGGCGCTCTCCTCGGCCTCGCGCTTGATCATTCTGACCGGACTGTCGATTCTGGTGGCGTTCCTGACTCGGCCCAACGGCGTCGGAATCTTCTTCGGGCTGGCCCTCTTTCAATTGATTCTGGTGTTGCACACCGTTCTGCCCGAGGTGAAAGGGCTTCGACAGCAATCATGACCATCCCCGTTGCTACCCTCGCCCATCTGTCGGGACCGACAAGGCTGGCCGCCGAGGATTCCTCGGGGGAGTCCAAGATTCATGTCGGCGAGCACGCCCAGGCCCACCTGTGGGGCATGACCTTCAACGTGGACACCATCGTGTCCACCGGGGTCGCCGCGCTGATCGTGCTCGGGCTGGCCTTCTACCTGCGGGCCAAGATCACCTCCGGCGTGCCCAACGGCGTGCAGTTGTTCTTCGAGACCATCACGGTCCAGATGCGCAATCAGGTGGAGACCGCGATCGGTATGAAGATCGCGCCGTTCGTACTGCCGCTGGCGGTCACGCTGTTCACCTTCATCCTGCTGTCGAACTGGTTGTCGGTGCTGCCCGTGCAGTACGGCTCCGGCGAATTGATCGCCCCGCCGGCCTCCGATTTCAACTTCACGCTCTCGCTGGCGCTGTTCGTATTCCTGCTCTATCACGCCGCCGGTGCGTGGCGGCGCGGTCCGGGCGGACATGTGAAACAGTTGCTCAAGGGCCACACCGGCTGGGGCCCCATGGTTTTCATCAATGTGGTCGAGGAAATCGCCAAACCGCTGTCGCTGTCCTTGCGGCTTTTCGGCAACATGTTCGCCGGCGGTGTCATGGTTTCGGTCATCACATTGTTCCCGTTCTGGATCAGCTGGGGTCCGAACGCCGTCTGGAAGATCTTCGATCTGTTCGTCGGAGCCATTCAGGCGTTCATCTTCGCCCTGCTGACCATCCTCTACTTCAGCCAGTCGATGTCGCTGGAGAGTGAACACCACTGAGCCGCGTCGGCGACTCAGCGCAACAACCCTTTTGAAGGAAGTGAAAAATGGCTGACCCAGCAACCGCGAGTATCGTCCAGGGCGCTCTCATCGGCGGCGGCATCATTCTGGCGGGCGGTGCCATCGGCGCGGGTATCGGTGACGGTCTGGCCGGCGCCGCCTTGATCAACGGCGTCACCCGCCAGCCCGAGGCCGAAGGCCGCCTGCGCGTGAACTTCTTCCTGACCGTCGGTCTGGTCGAAGCGGCGTACTTCATCAACCTAGCGTTCATGGCGCTGTTCGTATTCGCTACTCCCGGTAAGTAGACGTCATCATGTCTCCCAGAACGGATGTGGAGGCCGCCGGGAACTTCCTGGTTCCCAACGGCACCTTCTTCGCCGAGTTATTGATCTTCCTGATCGTGCTCGCGGTCATCTGGTTCTTCGTGGTTCCGCCGATCCGAAAAGTGCTGGCGGAGCGGGAGGCACGCGTCGAGGTCACGACGGCAACCGCCAAGGAAGCCAGCGAAACCTTCGCTGAAGCCGAGGCACGCTACGAATCCGCACTCGAGAAGGCTCGCGCCGAAGCGGCCGAGATCCGCAACGAGGCCCGGGCGCAAGGCCGGGCCATTCTCGAGGAGATGCGTGGCGAGGCGCAGAAAGAGGCCGACCAGATCGTGGCCGAGTCCACGGCGCACCTGCGCGCCGAGGCCGACCAGGTGGCCGCCGAACTACGCGAAGCCGTCGAACCACTCGCACAGGACCTGGCAGGCCGGGTCCTCGGCGGGAACGATCGTGCCCGGACCAGCGCGGGCCAGCAGAGAGGACGGGGGTCTGCATGATCCTCACCGATACCCACCTCGCCGAGGGTATTTACCACATCACCTTCGATTGGCCGGTGTTCTTCAGCCAGCTGTTCGGCTTCGCGGTCATCGTCTGGTTCTTCGTGAAATACGTTGTGCCGCCGATGAAGAGGATCATGAACAACGCGCAGGACCAGATTCGCCGGCAGCTCGAGGAGAGCGAGGCGGCCGCCGAGCGCCTCGCCAGCGCCAAGGCCGCCTACGACAATGCGGTCTCCGAAGCCAAGGCCGAACTCGAGCGCATGCGCGAGGAAGCCCGCGTCGACGCCGACCGCATCATCGCCCAGATGCGCGAGGCCGCCGCGGCCGAGGTGGAGCGGGTGCGCAAGCAGGGCCGCGATCAGATCCTGCAGTACCGCAGGCAGATGATCCGCGACCTGGAGGCCGATCTCGCCGCGGCCATGCTCGCGCTCACCGAGGAGAAGGTGCGCGAACAACTCGGCTCGCCGCAACAGCGCGCCGACAGCATCGACCGGTTCCTCGAGGACCTCGAGGCGCTGGCCAATTCCGGCGACGCGCGGCGTGAGCCGCAGACCGAGCGGAAATAGCCGCACGGCGTTCGTCACCCCGAAGCCCTCGGCACAAGCTTGCTGAAACCCATGGGCTTGCTGAAACCCCGGACATCGTCCGGGGTTTCAGCGTGTCCAGCGCAGTGGCCGGCGTCTGCTCGTCAGGCGGGTTTGCGGCTGGTGAGACAGTAGGGCTGGCCGGTGGGGTCGGCCATGACGATCCAGTGTTTGCCGCGGTCGGTGCGCCGGGCGCCGAGGGATTCGTGCCAGGCGGCGGTGGCTTCCATGTCGGTGCAGGCGATATCGGGATGTGCTGTGGTGGGCCGGTTTTCGCCGAGGCGCTGGAGCAGGAAGTCGATGGGCGAGTCGGGACGCGGGGACAGGCGGGTGAATTCGGGCAGCGTGCTGGGACGCCAAGCCCACCCGGTCAAGTCGGTCCAGAAGCGGGATTCGACATCGTAGTCGCTGTCGCCGATGTCGAGGCAGATCTGGTCGAGGCGGCTGCGGTCACCGGATGGGCCCGTCACGGTCGGGGCGAGCGCGGTGGCGGAGTCGTGGAAGGGTGTGACGCAGAACGGCATTCCGGCGGGGGAGTGCAGCACCGCGTAGCCGATGCGGGAGGTGAGGATATTGTCCTCGGCCAGGGTGGCCCCGAGTGCGACGGCGCGATCGGTCGCCGCCGGGACGTCGTCGACATCGAGGTCCAGGTGCAGGCGCGCCGGGCCGCCGATGGACTGCATCTTCAGTGTCGCCGCGCCGGATTCCGGTAGCAGCGTGAGGAATTCGTCGTGGTCACCGCGCCGGGGCGACAACGTGGTGCCGGTGACGGCGGTCCAGAATTCGGCGGTGATGTCGAATTGTGCGGCGGGACGATCCAGGAAGGCCCACACCCAGCGAATCGTCATGCGGTCTCCAGGGTCTCGGTCAAGCGGTCTCCAGCGTGTCACGGGTGCGGAAGGTCTTGCGGTAGGCCAGCGGCGGCACGCCCAGCTCCACGCGCATGTGGTGGCGCAGGGAGGCGGAGGTGCCCATGCCCGCGCTGCGCGCCACCTCGTCGATCGGCAGGTCGGTGGTCTCGAGCAGGTGCCGGGCGTGGCGGACCCGCTGCTGCAGGATCCACGCACCCGGCGCCATCCCCGTTTCGGCCTTGAATCGGCGGGTGAAGGTGCGCACGCTCATATGAGCATGCGCGGCAAGCGAGTTCAGGTCCAGCTCCCGATCCAGATGATGCAGCGCCCACCGGCGTGTCGGCGCGGTCCCGTCGCTGCCGGCCGCCGGCACCTGTCGTTCGATGAACTGCGACTGCCCGCCCTCCCGCCACGGCGGCACCACGCAGTAACGGGCCGCGCCATTGGCGACCGCGCTCCCGTGATCGGTGCGGATCAGATGCAGGCACAGGTCGATGCCCGCCGCCAATCCCGCTGAGGACCAGACGTTTCCGTCCTGAACGAACAACTGATTCTCATCCAGCAGCACCTCGGGATAGAGGGCGCGGAACCGCTCGGCGAACTGCCAGTGGGTGGTCGCGCGGCGGCCGTCGAGCAGGCCCGCCGCGCCGAGCACGAACGCACCCGTGCAGATGGAGACGATGCGCGCGTCCGGGCGGATGGTGGCGAGTGCGGCGGCGACCGGCTCGGGCAGGAGGCCGTCCTGTCGCGGCTGGGGGATCCGGGTGCCGGGCACGATCACCGTATCGGCGCGGGCCAGCAGTTCTGGACCGAATTCGGGGACGATGGCGTATCCGCCGGTGGAGGCCACTGCGCCGGAATCGATTCCGCAGGTGTGGACCGTGTAGAGCGGATTGCCGTCCGCGTCCAGGGCCGAGCCCAGCACCACGGGCGGGATCGCCATGTCGAATCCGACGGTCGGTTCCAGCACCAGGACGGCGACGAGATGCGGGGTCGGCACGGTACTCCCTTCGATGGCCGGATCTTGACGCATTGTGTCATTCTGGCCACTCGTGGGGGAAGCGCTTTTCGGTCACGCTCTGTCGGGTGAGCGAATTGAAGGACGAGCTCGAACCGGAGGGAACCCGAGTTCCGGTCGATCAGAACAGCTTCCAGGGACCGGCGGCCGGGGTGGCCGCGACGCCGCAGGGTTCCTCCCGACTGCTGCATCCGGCCTGGATCGTGGCCGCGGTGAGTTTCATCGCGCTCATCGGGGCCGCCGGGTTCCGCTCGGTGCCGGGTGTGCTGATGGAGCCGCTGCACGAGGAGTTCGGCTGGTCGCGCGGCACCATCGGGGCGGCGGTGTCGGTGAATGTGCTGTTGTACGGGCTGATCTCACCGTTCGCGGCGGCGCTGATGGACCGGTTCGGCATCCGGCGGGTGGTGGCGTGCGCGCTGGTGCTGATCGCGGGCGGTAGCGGGCTGACGGTGTTCATGACCCAGACCTGGCAGTTGATGGCGACCTGGGGTGTGCTGGTCGGCGTGGGCGTGGGATCGATGTCCATGCCGTTCGTGGCCACCATCACCAGCCGCTGGTTCGTGGCGCAACGCGGTCTGGTCACGGGTGTGCTCACCGCGGCCGGTGCGACCGGGCAGCTGGTCTTTCTGCCGCTCATCGCCGCGCTGGCCCGCGATCACGGCTGGCGCACACCGTCTTTGGTGGTGTCGATCACCGCGCTGGCGGTGGTGCCGCTGGTGCTGTTGTTCATTCGCGACTTCCCCAGCGATGCGGGGATCCGGGCGTACGGGGCGGAGCCGGACAGTGAGGTCGGGGTGCGCACCCCGGCGTCGGGCGGAGCTGCCCGTGCGCTCACGGTCTTGGCGACGATCACCCGCAAACCCGTGTTCTGGCTGCTGGCAGGCGGTTTCGCCATTTGTGGAGCATCGACCAACGGGTTGATCGGCACCCATTTCGTCAGCGCCGCCCACGATCACGGCATGCCCGCCACCACGGCGGCGGGCTTGCTGGCCACCGTCGGCATCTTCGATGTCGCCGGGACCATCGCCTCGGGCTGGCTCACCGACCGCTTCGACTCCCGCTACCTGCTGGTCGTCTACTACACCCTGCGCGGCACCTCATTGCTGTATCTGCCGATCCTGTTCGGTCCGGACGTGCATCCGACCATGTGGGCGTTCATCATCTTCTACGGCCTGGACTGGATCGCCACCGTCCCGCCGACGGTCGCGCTGTGCCGCGAGCACTTCGGCGCGGACGGACCGGTCGCCTTCGGGTGGGTGTTCGCCTCCCACCAGATCGGCGCGGCCCTGGCCGCTTTCGGCGCGGGCGCCATCCGCGACGCGCAGGGCAGCTACACCATGGCCTGGTTCATCGCCGGTGGGCTGTGCGCGCTGGCGGCGGTGTTGTCGGCGTGCATCCGGATGCCCTCATGGGCGCGGGTAGGGGTCCAGCCCGCGTAGTCGTTGGCGGTGGGTGCGCTGGAGTTCGCCGACGCGGGTGAGGAAGCCCGCGATCAAGGCGAGTTCCTCGGGGTCGTACCAGTCGAGCATGGCCGTGTAGCCCTCGTCGATCAGGGGTTCGACGAGTTCCTGGACGCGGCGGGCGGCGAGATCGGTGGCCACCACGACCACGCGGCGGCGATCGGTGGGGTGCAGCGAGCGCGCGACATAGCCCTGCTTCTCGAGGCGGTTGAGCATGATCGTCGCGCCCGCGGCGGTGAGGCCCAGGCGTTCGGCCAGCAGTCCGGGTGTCGTCGGCTCCCCGAGCAGCACGATTTCCAGTGCGCGACGGTCGGTTTCGTTGACCCGCAGCACCCGGATCACTTCTCGGGCGAGGTCCTCCAGGGTCCCGTGATAGAACTCGAGAGCTCGTCTGAGCTCGACGGCGATCCGGGCAGGTTCGGTTGACATCGGAGGCATAGGATCCCACCCTCGTCAGAGTGGACCGGGCTGTTACGAGCAGCTCGGTCCACGTTTCGTCCGTCCAGTGGCCTGCGGTCAGCTCACCGTCGTGGTGGTGAGGGTCGGCGACGGATTCGGATAGCACGCGGTCGCGACGCCGCCGATCCACTGCACGTTGGTGGTCATGGTCATGCCGGGGCTGGCGTAGCTGGTACCCGCGTACTTGCTGGTGATCGGGGTGCCCGGGCTGCCGGCGGTGACATTGATGGTGACCGCGGGCGGCGTGAAACTCGTGCCCCCGGCGATCGGACCCGGAACGGTCAGCACGACATTCCCGCCCGAGGTGGTGACCGTGCCCGCGACGGTGCCGCCGGACGCCGTGGCCGAGACCAGCGTGGAGTTCGCCGGCGTCGGGAAGATCATCTTCAGATTGCTGACGCTGGTCACCGTGAAGCCGGACGCCGAACTGGGAACCGACGAGGAGCCGGGCGTCAGCGTGATAGCCACCGCCGACCCCGCGGCCGCCGAACCGGGCGCGGTTCCGGTGACCGTGGTCGCCATGCTCGAGGTCTGCCCGATGCCGAAGATGGTGCCCTGGCAACTCCAGTTCACGTTCACCGGTGCGGCATTGGCGGGTGCGGCGAAACACAGGGCGGTGGCCAGTGCCGCCGGGGCGGCGATGCCGGCGCGAACCAGCATGGATGTGGTCGAACTCATGACTATCTCCAGATAACGTGAATCATCGGTGAGGCTCGGTATGCGGGCAGCACCTCAAGGGGTTTAAAATGTGACCTGTTCACATCTGAGTGGGCTGTAATCGTAAATAACAGTTTGGCATCGAAGATTGGTGTGCGGCGGATAGCCGCAGCTCAGTGGCCATCTTGTGGGGTGAGGCGCGGCCCATTCGCGCCAATGCCTTCAGGGAATTAGCTTTCCAGGTTGAATATTTAACTGCGGATAATGACCTGTAAAACCGTGGCGTTCGGTCTCATTTTCTCCGCGAGAATTCTCGCGGAGAATTGCCAATCCGAATTGATCGCGGAACGAATCCGCGGCTCGTGTCTCTATCCGTCGATGGCCTTGTGGTTCCCGGATTCCAGCGCCTTCTGATCGCGCCGCCCGTCCCAGCGACTCGGCTCGTCCTTGCGGCGCGGCGGGCGGTCGTTGGCGCCCAGCACCGCGATCCACGGCAGGGGGATCGAGACGCCGATGATCAGCAGCGACAGCCACCAGCTGTGCCAGATGCCATACGCCGCGGCCGCGCCGATCAGGCAGGGAATGCGGAACGACATGATCATGATGTAGCGCCGCACCCGCGCCCGATGCTGCTCCTCGAGCGAGGTCTGCGCCTCGGTGATCAGCGCCGGATGCTTCTGCTCACCCGGAAAGTAGCCCTCCGATTGACGCGGCGGCATCGGTATCGCACCGGCGGGGTGGAATTCGACGTCGGGGCGATCCTCGCCGCCGGTGCCCTCGGCCTGAGATTCGCCGTCACGCTGCATACCCCGAGTCTTCCACTACACAGCGTCGGATGCACACGCCCACCCTGTCCGGCCCTTCTACGCACCCCCGCCCCACCCCTGGCATCATGGACGGGTGAGCGCAGACACCCTGGTACGTCCCGACGAGACCGTCGACGAGTCCACCGACAACGACACTCCCAAGGTCTTCCACTACGTCAAAAAGAACAAGATCGCCGAATCCGCCGTCATGGGCACCCACGTAGTAGCCCTCTGCGGCGAAGTCTTCCCGGTCACCCGTTCCCCCAAACCCGGCTCCCCCGTCTGCCCAGACTGCAAACGCATCTACGAGATGATGAAGAAGGATTGACCGTTTCCCGCAGGTCAATGGGGTGGTGACTGCTGAGCTATGCCGCCGGGTGCCAGTTTGGTGCTGTTTTGAGGGGATTCAGGGGTGAGCCGGTCGGCTGTGGCGGACCTGGCCGCATCACCAGATCAGAACAGCGGAGATACTGCGCCGATCTGATCGACGTCAGCGCGGGCTGATCCGATTGGAGTCAGCCGCGCCGACTACAACGACGTTGTACTTCGCTACCGCGACAATGGGTTCCGGCGACGACTCGCCGGCCGGACGACGCCTGTGCTGATCCGTTGTCTCCCTTGCCGATGGGGTGGTCAGTGTCGGCACAGCCAGTCGGTGCCGTAGTGGCCGGCGTTTCCGCGGTCGAGGTGTACCCAGGTGCCGTCGCCCTCGCATGGGGCGCCTTCCACTCGGCCCTGGTCGGGGCCCGGAGTCGGTGGGGTTGTGGTCGTCTGGGGAACGGTGGTGGTGTCCGGCGAATTGCTGTCGGGGCCCGCGCCGTGGTTGGGGTTGGTGCAGATGGTGCCCTCGCAGGGGACCCAGGTGCCGTCGCCGTTGGGGTTGGGGATGGCGTTGGGGCCGATGTAGCTGCCCAGGGGGCAACCCGGGTCCTGGTTCTTGGCGCAGTATTCCGCGCTCAGGCCGTTGCCGGTGGAGCCGTCGGCGCCGCGGCGTTCGGCGCTGGAGGTCGGGTGCGCCGGCGCGGTCGACGTCGGTGCCGCAGTCGAAGTAGCCACGGCCGCAGTGGTTTTCGATGTGGAGGTCGGTGCTGGGCTGGTGGTCGAATCGTGCGAGCATGCCGCGGCGCTGAAAACGATGGCGACTCCGGCCAATACAGTCAGGGTGCGCTTCACCGGTCCTGCCTTTCTCGCGAAAGCCGTTGAGGGGGAGTGGTTCAGGAGCAGAACAGCGGCTGGATGGAATTGGCCAGCGGTAGCAGTGGGCTGGACTGGCCGCCGGTGGCCTCGATCAGCAGTATGGCGGGATACGAGAAGACCGCGCAGGCGGGCCCGGGCGGGGGTGGGGACGCCTCGGCAGTTCCCGCGGAGACCGCGACTCCCGCGATCACGGTGGCGCTGGCCAGCGAGGCCCACAGTAGTTTCCGCATGCTCGATCACCTTCCTGAGTTCCACGCCGGTTGGGTAACTGAATGATTGCTTAGTTGGCGTGATTCCAAGTTGACGATAGCCGTCTGATGTTTGTCAACGATGCCCGTATGTGACGTATTAGCAGATGAAAGCCTGTAACGCTGAGCTGGTGGGCAACCGTCTAGCGTGAAACCGCCCCGATTACTGGGAGGTGACGGCGCGAGGATTATGTAGAGTTCAAACGTCCGATGTCTGCACGGGGCGCGGCTGGCGTCCGGAAAGGGGACGGGCGCCATGGCTGAACTTGCCAGGCCGACGCGGGTGGCCAATCTGTCGCAGCAGGTGGCCGATGAGTTCGCGCGCCGCATCGTCTCCGGCGACTGGCCGGTCGGCGCGAAGATCCCGTCGGAGCCGGAGTTGATGGCCGCCCTCGGGGTGAGCCGATCGACCGTGCGTGAAGCGGTGCGCTCCCTGGTTCATGCGCGCATGCTCGCGCCCCGTCCAGGTGATGGAACGTATGTGCTGTCCTCGAGCACTCTCGAATTTCCGCTGCTCGACCGGGTTGCCAACGCCCGACCGCGAGAAGCGATGGAGTTGCGTGCGATGCTCGAACAACGCGCCGCCCGGCTGGCCGCTCATCGCTGTACAGAGCTGCAGGCCAAGGGATTACGCGGCGTGCTTGCCGAAATCGAACACGCCGCTGAACATGCGCAGACATTCCAAGAGTTCGCGACCGCGAGCATGGCCCTGTTCGCCGCGCTCTCGGAGATCGCGGACAACTCCATGCTCGCCGAGGTCTATCAGCTGACGTTGAAGGCACTCGGCGGGGAGCCGCCCGCGCTCGAGTGGAATCGCGCCATCGGCGAACGCTGCCTCGCCCATATGACGGCCATCGTCGATGCCGTCACCACCGGCGATCCGGACCTCGCCGAACGCGCGGTCAGGAGTGCCGAGCAGGAAATGCTGTTTCACCTCGGTGGCAGCTTGGAGAGTCTGGACCATCCCGCGCTCTAGATCCCCGGAATCCGGTTGGCATCGAAGGCTCATTGACACCGCCCTGCGAAAAGTGAACACTGATCGCATAGTAACCAATGCACGCATCGGTGTGCTGGCGCAGTGGAGGCATCCATGAGTGAACTCTCCGACCGCACTCGCGCGATTCGAGAACGAATCATGCACCAGGTCCGTGACCGCGGTACCGCGCCGAGCATCGCGGATCTGCGCGCCGAGTTCGGAATTTCCGACGCGGAATTATCGCGTGACCTGCTGGCTCTGGAAGGGGCCATCTGTGTGGCGCGCCAGGACGAGGAGCATGCCGACAGCACAGTGTTTCAGGGTGAACAGTTGAGCGAGCCGCAGCCGCCGTTGGGTGAGTTGGTGTACGCGCGTCCATTCGCGACCTTCGCCAACCACTATCGGGTCAGCGTCGATGGCCGACAGCACTGGTATGCCGAGTGCGCCGTCGAGGCATGCGCGACCTCAGGTCAGTTTCCCGGTGCGGAGGTGGTCGTCGAGTCGCTGTGCCGACAGACGAAACAACCGGTGCGCCTCGTCGGACGAGACGGTGTCCTGCTGGACTATTCGCCCAAGACGCTGCGCGTCCATCTCGGATACCCGCTGCGCGAAATGCCCCACCGCGTAGTGGGCTGGTGCGACTACAACAGCTTTTTCGCCAGCGAGGAGGCTGTCGACCTGTGGCGCCGAGACCACCCGGAGGTAAACGGCATCACCCGCTCACCGGACCAGATGTCGCACCTGATCGCAGACTTTCTCGGGCGCGGCAGGCTGGATTACGAGTATCAGCCGACATTCCCGCTCTCGACAGTGGTCCGAAACCTCCGTCGATTCGGTCTTGCGCGGCCGGGACTGCCGATCCTCGACCCGTTCTGGGCGCCGACGCTTCCCATGGCCCGGGATTGGAAACGGCGCGGGATGGGCTTCTACTACCGGCTCCGCCCCTGATGGCCGCTGTGGCCGCCGGACCGCTCAGCCCAGCCGGTTGCGCAGAATCTGGACGCCTTCACCGCTGAGGTCGTCGAGAGCTGCCCGGCGGCCGGCGCCGGCCAGAATGATCGCCTCCCCGGGGCCCTGAACCTCCGGGCCGTGGCCCTGAGTCCAATCCACGTCCGTCGCCGTCAGGCGCAATCCTTTGGTGCGCAGTCCGGTTCGCAGGAACGGGTCCGGGTGGCGCAGCACGGTGCGGAGCCGATCCTCAGGGACTTTGCGGTCGCGCCCGAGGGGGCGCCGAATGTCCTGGTGGTGAACAAGTAGGTCGGCCAAGGCCACGCGCGGGAGAGTCGTGGCCGCCAGGCCGCCGCCGATCGTCGCTTCGAACCGGCGCAGCAGTTCCGCGGTGGTCATCGACTGTGCGCGACGCACATACAGATCGTTGAGCTTGTCCGCCGAGCCGCGAGCCCGCAGGAACTCGAAACCGTAGGTGAGCGGAGGAGTCGCCTCGTAGAGCAGGTGCGCGATCACGTCCCGCACACGCCAACCGAGACACAAGGATTCGCGTTCCCACTCCTGTGTAGTGAGCTCGCGCAACAGATTCGCAAGGTCGGTGCGCTCCTGCACGATCATCGACCGGACAGCGCTCGCGTGAGAACGTGGCATGTCATCGACCCCTCGTCGGGGGTGCGCCCCCACGTTTGTTGTTCACCGATCAGACCCCGAACACGGCCTACACTACGATGTGAGAATAGCGTTCGCAATGTAATCGTTGATCACGTTGGCTTGCAGTCCCGGTCCTTGATTCGGAGGGAGATTCGATGGTCGGCGAGGCGGGCGGTGCGACCGCCGGTGCGGTGACTCGGCGCGCCGAGCGGCGTGCAGAGACCGTTGCCGAGATCAAATCTCTTGCCCGCCAACAACTTGCGGAAAACGGAACCGGCGGGCTGTCGCTGCGCGGCATCGCCAGGGAGATGCGGATGTCGCCGGCGGCCATCTTCCGGTATTTCGAGAGTCAAGCAGCGCTGATCACCGCGCTGTGCGTGGACGCTTACAACAGCATGGCGGATTCCATACATGCGGCACAGGACGCCGGCGGACCCGATCCGTCGAGGCGGTGGCGGGCGATCTGCGGTGCGGCCCGCAGTTGGGCGCTGGCCAACCCTTCGGATTTCGCCCTGATCAACGGCACCCCTATTCCGGGTTATCACGCAGCGCCCGAAGAGACCGGGCCCGCGGCGGGACGCATCATCGCCACTGTCGCCTCCGCGTATCTGTCGGCGATCGCCGCAGGTGCCGCCGATCCGGCCCGGTCCGACGTCCCTCCGTTGGCCGCCGGCCCGCTGCTGGTCTCGATGGTGGCCGACACCGAACTGTCGGACTCACCCGTGCCCGGTGTCATCATCAACGCTTGGTCGTCGATCCTCGGCTTCCTCGCCTCGGAGATCTTCGGAAGTTTGCGCGCACTGGTCGCCGATCCGGACACTCTTTTCGAGGCGCATGTGACAACAGTGATGCGCGGCATGGGCTACGAGGCCGTGCTCTAGTCGACCGACCGCCGTCTAGCGAATCGCGTTCACCAGCCGACCGTTTGGTTGATGGCGATGAGGTTTCCGTCGGCGGCTTTGAGGACTGCGAGGCGGTTTCCGGGCATGTCGACGATGCCGGTCGCGGGATCGCCGTTGACTACGCGGGCGGTGCCGATCTCGGCGAGCGAACCATCGGCGATCTCGCCCAGGGCGGTGGCGCCGGCCGCCACCATCGACGCGTGCGCGGCGGCGATGTCACTCACGGTCCAGAACGGGAGTGGGTGGCGTACCCAGGGTTTGGACGACAGTGCGATACCGATGGCGTACATCGCGTAGTCCGGGGTGCGGAAGACAGGCTCGGCGCCGAGCATTGCCGTGAAGGTCGCGACGCTCGCGTCCAGATCCGCCGCGGGGTAGACGGCGTTGGCGAAGCCTGTGGGTACGCTCACGGGAACTCCTTGCTGGTATCGAGCCACGCCCGATAGTGATGATCAACTTCATCGAATCTACCGGCACCCCCCGACAACAGCACCCCTCCGCCGCAGGCTCACCGATCATCACGGGCGAGGCCGAATATGCCTGGGGCCGCGGACAAGTCGGAGCGTCGCGCAACCCGATCGGAGAGCTCGGCCGGGCTCGGCTACTGCTGGTCGAAGGACCGGGGCGGGAGGCGGACTACCTGGACGAAGAAGTCGTCGATTTGTTTGATGGCTGCCATGAATTGGTCCAGGTCCACCGGTTTGGTGACGTAGGCGTTGGCGTGGAGGGCGTAGCTGCGGAGGATGTCTTCCTCGGCGGCGGAGGTGGTGAGGACGACTACCGGGATGGAGGCCAGGTCGGAGTCGGATTTGATTTGCGCGAGCACTTCGCGGCCGTCGTATTTGGGGAGGTTCAGGTCGAGCAGGATGAGGTCGGGGCGTGCGGCGTCGGCGTACGGTCCGCGCCGGTACAGATAGTCGAGGGCCTCCTGGCCGTCGCGGCACACGTGCAACTCGTTGCCGATTTTGTTGTCCTCGAACGCTTCCCGGGTCATCAGCTCATCGGCGGGGTCGTCCTCGACCAGCAGGATGTCGATCGGCCGGCGAGTGTCGGTCATGAGCGAGGGCCTTCCGGTGCGGGGACGGTGGGCTGACTGCTGAGAGTGAAACAGATGCGGGTGCCGTCGTGGTAGTCGGTGTCGACCCAGATGCGGCCGCCGTGATGCTCGACGACCTTCTTCACCAGGGCCAGGCCGATGCCGGTGCCTTCGTATTCGGTGCGGTTGTGCAGCCGCTGGAAGATGACGAACACCTTGTCGGCGAATTCGGCGTCGATACCGATCCCGTTGTCCTGCACCGTGAACAGGTATCCGTCGGCGTCGGGTTCGCAGGTGATCAGGATTTCCGGCGTCCGGTCGGGGGCCCGGAACTTGATGGCGTTGGCGATCAGGTTCTGCCACAGCATCGTCAAAAGGGTTGGCTCGCCGACGATTTCGGGCAGCTGCTCGGGCTGGGTGATGCGAGCGCCGGTGTCGTCGATGGCGGAGGTCAGGTTGGCGAGCGCGCGCTGCAGCGGTTCGCCGAGCGCGATCGGGCGATCGCCGTCGGTGACGCGGCCGACGCGGGAGAAGATGAGCAGATCGTTGATGAGGATCTGCATGCGTTTGGCGCCGTCCACCGCGTATTCGATGTACTGGGTGGCGCGTTCGTCCAGCTGGCCGGAATACCGTTTCTCCAGCAGCTGGCAGAACGAGGCCACCTTGCGCAGTGGTTCCTGTAGATCATGGGAGGCCACGTAGGCGAATTGTTCGAGTTCGCCGTTGGAGCGCCGCAATTCGACCGCCTGCGCCTCCAGTGCCGTCGTCTGTTCCGCGAGCAAGGTTTCCTGGGCGCGGGCCGCCTCCAGTTCGGAGACGATGCGCCGGCGCATGTCCTCCACCGCGGTGGCGACGGCCGCGATGTCGGCAGGGCCCTGGGCGTCGATGCGGAAGCCGAAATCGCCGCCGGCCACGCGCAGCGAGGACTGGGTGAGGTACCGCAGCGGCCGGTCGACGAGCCGTCGCAAAAGCACCGTGAGCACCGCGCCGGTGGCCACGAAGGCGATCAGCAGCGCGATCAGCACACTGTTGCGCACCAGGCGGGCGTGGTCGAGCCGATCGGTGTCGGCGCGCACCGCCTGGCTCAGGTGCTGGTTCTGCGCGGCGAACAGCGTCCGGATGCGATCGAAGATCTGCTTGCCCTGGCCGGTGGTTCCGCTCGCCTGGGCGTCGGTACCCGTAAGCAGCGGCGTCACATAGCTGGCACGCCACTGCTCCACCGCCTGCTCGATGCCGTCGATGTCTCTGGTGAGCTGGTCGTCCTTGTCTCCCAGCAGCTTTCGAAGCTCCTGCGCTTTCCGCTGCTGGGTGTCGAGGCCCGCGGTGTAGGGATCGAGGAACTGCCGGTCGCGGGTGATGGCGAAGCCCCGCACGCCGGTCTCCTGATCGAGCAGCGCCGACTGGAATTCCAGGGCCGTGCGCTGTGCCGGCATCGTCTGGCCGATCAGCCGGTCGGTGGCCGCGGTGGTGGTGCGGATCACCTGCGCGGTGACCGCCGCGCCGAGCAGAACGACCACCACCATGGTCGCGATGATCGTCTGAAACCAGGCGCGCGTGGTGAATCCGTCGCGCCGGCGGGGCGCGGGGTCGGGTGTCGCTGTCATCGGCTCGCTTTCCGATACAGGTAGAGGATGGCGACATCGTCGTCGAGTCCGCCCGTCGGCGCGGCCAGCGCCTCGACCCGGGTGATGAGTTCGTCGACGAAGCGGTCGGGGTCGGTGGCCGGGATGCCGCGCGCGAGCGCGAGCAGTCCCGATTCGCCGAGGCGGTCGCGGTCGGGGCCGACGCATCCTTCGAACAGTCCGTCGGTGAACAGTGCGAGCGCGCCCGTCTCGGTCAGGTCGAGCGTGGTCTCGGGCCATTCGGCGTGGTCGGGCAGAAAACCGAGCGCGGGCCCGCCGGGCACCTCCACCCATTCCCACGCACCCGCCGTGCGCCGCAACGCTCCCGGATGCCCGGCACGCCGGATGCGCACGGTCTGTTCGCCCGGGGGCAGGGTGAGGGTGGTGGCGGTGGCGAAGGTGCGGCGATCGCCGCGTTCGGCCAGCAGCACGCGCTCCATGACGCGCAATTGCTCGGCCCCGGTGACGCCGTTGAGAACGAGTGTGCGCCAAGCCAATCGGAGCGCCACGCCGATGGCGGCGGCGTCGGGCCCGTGCCCGGCGACATCGCCCACCACGGCGTGCGCGAACCCGTCGCTGTCCTCGACCACGTCGTAGAAGTCGCCGCCGAGCAGCGCGTGGGCCTGTCCCGGCCGATACCGGGGGACGACGCCGAGGCGGGTGTCCGAGCGCAGCAGGGGAGTGGGCAGCAGCCCGCGTTCGAGGCGCGCGTTCTCCTCGGCGCGCAGCCTGCTGGCCTGTAGGGCCGCGCTGGTCCGTTCCGCCTGTTTGCGCTCGACCGCGTACCGGATCGCGCGGCCGAACAGTTCGGGTTCGACGTGGCCCTTGACCAGATAGTCCTGCGCGCCCGCGGCCAGCGCGTCGAGACCGGCGAGCTTCTCGTCCAAGCCGGTGAGCACCACCACCGCCGCGTCGGAGGTGGCGCGAATGCGGGCCAGGGCTTCCAAACCGTGCGCGTCGGTGAGATTCAGATCCAGCAGCACACAGTCGGGACGCCGGGCGCGCAGCTGCTCGACGGCTTCGGCGACCGACCGCACCCAATGCAGGTGAACGCCGGGCGCGCCGTCTTCGACCAGGGCTTCGACGAGCAGGGCATCGGCCGGGTCGTCCTCGACGAGCAGCACGTGGAAGCCACGGGTCGCCGGGGACAGGAACTGGCTGCCGGTGCCGCGGGATTCAGGTAGCACGGCCACCGTGACGACCAGACTGCCTCAAGGTGCGGAACTCCCCTCACCACCGTTGCGGCGATCGCAACGACCAACCGCTCGGCCGGTTTCTGGACCGTTGCGGCCACCAGATGCTATCCGACCGCGGCACGCGCCGCGCACATCCGCCGCGGGCGGCGTCGCCCCGCCGCGGTGGCCCCGGGGTGGCCGAGCAGGGGCAACCCCGCGAACAGTACTGTCGAGTGTGACTGATGCTCAGCTGTTTTCGGAGCGGTCGCCACAGGTGTTGATCGAGGAGAGGCAAGTCGGGACATGACTGCTGTGTCGGGTGCGCCCGCGGACGGCGTGCGCGCCGCGGACCAGGATCTGCGCGCCCTGTTCGGCCGGGCGCCCGCCTTCTTCGCCGAGCTGACGGGCCCGGCGCACCGGGTCGAGCAGGCCGGGCCGGGATTCTTCGACGCTTTCGACGCCGAGGCGGATCGCCCCGGCCAGCCACTGGCGGAGTTGCTGGGGGATGGCGGGCACGAGCTGATCGCGCTGCTGGACCGCGTCTTTCACACCGGAGCGGTCGAGACCGGTCCGGGGGTGCGGCTCGTGGCGGGTGCGGGCGCGCACGCCCGGACGAAGTACTTCGACCTCACCTGCGAGCCGCGACGTGACGGAACGCACCAGGTGATCGGCGTGCGAGTCGTCGGTGTGGAGACGACGCAGATCCGGCAGGCCCAGCGGTTGCTCGCCGAGCAGCGTGCCCTGGTCGAGCAGATCGCCCGCCAGGCGCCGCTCGCCGAGGTGCTCGACGGGATGGCGCGCTGCATCGAGGAGCTGTCGGCCGAGCGGGTGCTGGTCTCGGTGCTGCTCGCCGACCCCGACGGCGCGCATCTGCGTCACGGCGCCGCGCCGAGCCTGCCCGAGTTCTACAACGCGGCGATCGACGGCATCGCCACCGGTGAGGGCGTCGGCTCCTGCGGCACCGCCGCCTATCGGCGCGCCCCGGTCATCGTCACCGATATCGGCACCGATCCGTTCTGGGACGACTTCCGGGAGCTGGCCGAACAGGCCGGCCTGGCCGCCTGCTGGTCGACGCCGATTCTGGCTCGGGACGGCAGCCTGCTGGGCACCTTCGCCATGTACCACCCCACGCCCCGGGCCCCGCAGGAGAGCGATCTGGCGCTGGCCGGCGTGTTCGCCGACACCGCCGGACTGGCCATCGAACGCCACCACATCGAACAGGCCAAGGCGGCCGCCGAGGCGCGTGCCGAGGCGGCGCTGGCCGCCGAGCAGCGGTTGCGCGCCGAGGCCGAGCAGCGTGCCGAGGCCGCCGCGGAACTCGCGGCGCGGGTGCGGGCCGCCGCGGCCGCCCAGGCCGCCGCCCCGCACCCCGAGCGCTGCCAACTCGGCGGTGCGGCAAGCTGTTCCGCGCCCGCCGAGATCAAGGTCGCCGACTCGTGGGGCGACTCGGCGTGGGGCTGTCTGGATCATGTCGAAGAGGTGATCTACACGGTCCGATCGGTGTTCATCGCCAACGAGGAACTCGGTGGTCTGGGCGCCTATCTCGGGCGGTGACCGCCGATCCGCTTGTGCCGGAAGCGGAATGCGCGCTGTGACGGATGCGACAGCGAGGGTTTGAACCTCGGGATGCCGGGAATTGGCCTGTTTGTCGCAATTTCGTCTGTATAAGGAGTGCGCATGCTCACCCTTGGAGTCGTCCTGCTCGTCGTCGGAATCCTGCTGGGCGTACCGATTCTCACCACCCTCGGCATCGTGCTGCTCGTGGCCGGCGCGGTCCTCGCGCTGCTGGGTGCCGTCGGCCGACCCGTCGGCGGGCGGGCGCACTATTACTGAGCCGGCCGAATAGATCGGTCTGCCAACGACTTCCGAGTCCTCGGCGAGCGGCGCAAGCGGACAACGCTTGCGCCGCTCGGCGCGTCCGGCCCGCGGTGGGACCGCCGAACTACAGTGGGGCGTCACGGAATCAGACAAGGAGACCCCACAGGTGAGCAGCGGCAGCCGCGCGGACGATACCCCCGACGAGGCGGGATCGCCGGTCCAGCTGGCCGATCAGCGCATGGGGGTCAACGACGCCGTCGCCGCGGTGGTGACGCGCTGGGTGGGCTCGATGCCCGCCGTCTACACGGTGCTGGTGGCGTTCAGCGGGTACACGGCGCTGGTCACCTGGTGGGGTCCGCTGCATCGCGCCGACCCCTATCCGTTCCCGTTTCTGTTGTTTCTCGACAACGTCGCACAGCTGGTGCTGTGCCTGATCATCATGGTCGGCCAGCGCGTCCTCAGCGCCGCCGCCGATCAGCGCTCGATTCAGACCTACGAGAACACCGAGTCGATCTTCCGGCAGGTCGCCGAACTGCAAGCGCATTTGAGCCGGCAGGACCGGACCTTGAGCCGGGGCCTGAGCCTGCTCGAATCGAGTCCGCACCCGTGGATCCGGCAGCACCGGGTGCGGCACCCGCCCCAGGCCGCGGATCAGGTGGTGACGCGCAACGACCGGATCGCGGCGTGGCTGACCATGCGGCTGGGCAGCGTGTGGGCGTTCTATCTGGCGGCGGGGACGCAGGTGCTGTGGATTCTGCTGGCGCAGGCCGGGATTCAGCGTTTCGATCGCTACCCGTTCCTGTTCATGACCTTCCTGTCCTCCCTGGCCCAGCTGCTGTTCATGATCGTGATCATGGTCGGCCAGGATGTGCTCGGCCGCGCGGGCGACCGCCGCTCCGAGCAGACCTTCCTGGACGCCCAAGCCATCCTGCACGAATGCCGGCGGATGGAGCAGCGGCTCATCGCGCAGGACCGCGTGCTCGACAGTCTCACCGGGTACGTCACCGCCCAGGTCGTCGAACAGCTCGCGCGGGCCGCGCACGACACCAACGAACGAGTCGCCCATCAGGCCCGGGTGCACGAGGCCATGACCACCGGCGCCGCGTCCAGCGACGCGCACGTCTTGCGCGGCTGGGAGGACCTGTCGGACACCGCACGGGAGTCCAATCGCGCGCAGGCTCGGCGCATCGGCGAAAATCTCGCTGCCATCGGCTGTTTCATGGTGCCCGCTCAGGACCCGGAACTCGACGCGATCCTCGACGACGACGAGGTGCGGCTGCTGGCCCGGGTCGAATACGACCGATGGATCCAGCAGCGCATCGGCGCGCGTGCGACCTCGTTCGACGCCGAGGACGACGCCGAACCGCTGCCCTGGGACGAGTTGCCCGATGCCGCCCGCGTCCGCCACCTGCAAGCCGCGCGGCGCATCCCAGTCGTGGTGGCACGCGCCGGTTTTCAAGTGCTGCGCGGCACGGCGGTCGACGAGGCGACCCGGGGATAACCGGGGCCGACGAGGTAGGAGTCGCGGGGATAGCCGGCGCCGACGAGCTAGGGGTCGCGGGTTCGAGAGGACTCGGTGCAGGGAGGCGACTTTTCGCTGTTCAGGTGCGCGCCATTTCTGATCGAGACGGGTTCGGATTCGATCATGGGAGCGTGGGTAGTGCCTGGGTGTGGACCCAGCGTCGTGTCCACTCCCACACTCGGCCGGGGTTGCGGCCGGCACGGCAGTGCACCGACCCACAGGGAGGCTCTCATGTCGATGGATCCCGACCCGGGGCGCATCCCCGACCTCGAACCCGGCGGGGGAGTCGCACCGGGGTCGACGCCACCGGAAAGCGGGCAGGTCTCCGGGCTCTCGGCGCCGGAACCACGCACTCGCAATCACTTTCCGCCGATGGGGATCGCCACCATCGTGATCGTCGCCCTGTTGGTGATCGCCTTCCTCGTCGTGGCCGTGGCGCTGCTGGCCTGACGGCCTCGCCATGAAAGTCATGGTCACCGGCGCCTCCGGCAGTATCGGCACGGCGGTGTTGCGGGCGCTGGCCGCCGAGGAGACGGAGCTGGTCGGTATCGCTCGGCGCGAACCCGAGCCGGTGTACCCGTACGACCGGGCGCGATGGGTGCGTTGTGATATCGGTGCGGCCGGTGCCGCGGACACGTTGCGCGCGGCCTTCGACGGCGCCGCGGCCGTGGTCCATCTGGCCTGGGCGATCCACCCGCGTTCGACGGATCCGCCGCGGCAGCGCACCAACCGGATCGGCAGCGCCAATGTCCTTGCCGCGGTGGCCGATACGGCGGTATCGCAGTTGATCTGCCTGTCCTCGGCTGCCGCGTACGCACCGGCCGGCCGGTGGCAGACCGTCACCGAGCGATGGCCGCTGCGGGGTGTGCCGGGCAGCGCGTACAGCCGCGACAAAGCCGTGCTGGAGACGCAGCTCGATCGATTCGTCCGCGCGTACCCCGCGACGCGAGTCGCGCGTCTGCGACCCGGCGGGGTGCTGCACCCGGACGCGGCGGCGGAGCTGGCGGACTGGGCGCTGCCGGCGTGGTTCCCGCGCTCGCTCATCGGCCGCACGGCCTTGCCCGTCCCGGCCTGGAAACACTTGCGGCTACAGGTGATACACGCCGACGATGTCGCCGCCGCCGTGCGTTCGGCGCTCGAGTCGCGGGCCGCCGGAGCGTTCAATCTCGCCGCCGAACCGGTCCTCACGGCCGATCGGCTCGCGCGAATCTTCGGTGGGTTCCGGCTCCCGATGTCCCGGCGCGTCCTGGCGGCGATGGCCTGGGCGAGCTGGCGGCTGGGCGCGCAACCGCTACATCCCGGCTGGCTGACGCTGGCCGATCGCGTCGCGCTGCTCGACACCAGCAGGGCGCGAACGGAATTGGGCTGGACTCCGTCCTACGACGCCGAGGCGACGGTCAGAGCCCTCGGTGCCGCACTCAGTGCCCGGCGAACCGGTGCGAGCCCGCCCCTGACGCCGGTGCGGCCGCGGCTGCGCCTCGGCGAACCGAGCCACCAGAGCCAGCGGGACCGCGCTCAGCCCGGGTGAGGACCGATTCCGGCCCGGCGATGTGACGAAGATGACCCCCGGGTTTCAACCGCTGCGGGCGGGGAACCGCAGCCGCTGTCGCAATATCGTCCGGTGCTGTGGTGCCGCCGGTGGGCGGGTCGGACGCGGTGGTGTCGGGTTGGGGTGCGAGGGAGAGTTCGATGGGTGATGATCGACCGGTTCTCGTTCCCGGTGAGACCTGCTGGCAGATCGCTCGCGCGGATCGGCTGGCCTGCATCGTGGACGCGGCCGACTACTTCCAGCACGTCAAATCGGCGATGCTGCAGGCGCGCAAGCGAATCGTGTTGATCGGCTGGGATTTCGACACCCGGATCAAGTTCGAACCGCAGGGCACGACCCTGGCCGGACCCGATACCCTGGGCAAATTCCTCGCCTGGCTGCCCAAACAGCGCCCGGATCTGGACATCTACCTGCTGAAGTGGAATCTCGGCGCGTTCGCCGCGATCGGCCGGGGCATGACACCGATCTTCGTGATCAACTGGATGACCGATCGCCGCCTGCATCTCGAGATCGACGGCGCCCACCCGATCGGTTCGGCGCATCACCAGAAGATCGTCGTGATCGACGACGCGCTGGCGTTCTGCGGCGGCATCGACATGACCGTGGACCGTTGGGACACCAGCGATCACCGCGACGACAACCACTACCGCACCGAGCCCAACGGCACCGCCTACGGCCCCTGGCACGATGCGACCACCGCCGTCGACGGCGCCGCGGCGCGCGCCATGGGGGACCTGGCCCGCGCCCGTTGGCAGGCCGCCACCGGCGAGGAACTCGACCCCGTCGGCGAGATCGGCAGCGCCCCTTGGCCGCGCGGGCTGGAACCGACGATGCGCGGCGTCGACGTCGGCATCGCCCGGACGCTGCCCGCGCACGACGGCCGCGACGAAATCCGCGAGATCGAGACCTTCTATCTGGCGGCCATCGCGAACGCCGCCCGCTCGCTCTACATCGAGAGCCAGTACCTGGCCTCGCGCACTCTGGCCGAGGCGCTGGCCGCGCGGCTGCGCGAACCCGACGGCCCGGAAATCGTTGTGGTCCTGCCCCGCCACGCCGACGGCTGGCTCGAACAGCAGGCCATGGACGGCGCGCGCAAACGGCTGCTGCATCTGCTGTGGGAAGCCGACACCTGGGGCAGGCTCGGCGTCTACTATCCGGTCACCGCGGGCGGCGCGCCGGTCTACGTGCACGCCAAAGTGCTGGTGATGGACGATCGCATCCTGCGGGTGGGCTCGTCCAACCTCAACAATCGGTCGATGGGTTTCGACACCGAATGCGACCTGATCGTCGAGGCCGCCGACAGCACGCCCGCGGCCCCCGAACTCCGCGAGTCCATCCTCGACATCCGCCGCCGGCTGCTGTGCGAACACCTCGCCGTCACACCCGCCGATTTCGACGAAACCCTTTCCCGCACAGGCTCACTCCTCGCGACCGTGGAAACCCTCCGCGCGCCCGGCCGCAGCCTGGTGCCCTTCGAACCGGAGACCGTCGAGGACGAGGACAGCCCGCTGGCGGAGAACGAACTGATGGACCCCCGGCACACACCCCCGAGCCTGTGGGGCCTCACCCTGCTGCAACTCGGCCTGCGCCGAAAACAGCAAGCCGACCGTCCATCCTTTTCGACGACCGCAACGAATACGAGAACAGCGCCCGTGTCGACCGGCTCCCGGCCGGGCGGGCGAATCCAGTTGATCTATGAGCATCTTTCGCGAAGGAGGCAAGACATGATCCCGCATTTCATCGGTGACGTCATTCAGGCAGTGAACAACCTCCTCGGTATGTTGCTGCTTCCGTAAGACCGCGCGGCCCGGGACGGCCCCGCCGCCCCGGGCCTACTTTGGCCCGCCGGCGCTAGGGTCGGGGGATGAGTCTCGAACCATTGGTGTTGCCGACCGCCGAGTGGGCGGATTGGCTCGACGGGTATGTGCGTGGTCGGCTGGAAGTCGTGGGGGAGGTTTCGGGGCGGCTGCGGGAGGGCGGCGGTCTCGATACCGAGGCGGTGCTGGAGTTGTGGAACGACGCCGATATCGCACTGCGCGCGGCGGATTCGGCGGCCGGGTTGTTCGCCGAGGTGCACCCCGACGGGGAGGTGCGGGACCTGGGGGACAAGCTGGCCCAGGATGTCGATCGGGTCCGGACCGACCGGGACCTCGATCGCGGACTGTACGACGTGGTGGCGGCGACCGATCCGGCCGGGCTGGACGCGACGGCCGAACGCATGCGCGAAAAGGTGCTGCGCGACTTCCGGCGCGCCGGCGTGGACGCCGACGCGGCCGCGCGCGCCCGGCTGCGGGAGATCTCCGAGCGACTCGCGGTGCTGGAACAGGATTTCCGGCGCGCCATCACCACCGACGTGCGCACGCTGCGGCTGGTGCCCGAGCAGCTGGACGGGCTGCCGGAGGATTTCCTCGCCGCCCATCCGCCCCAGGAGGACGGACTGGTCGAGGTCAACACCGACTATCCCGACTACCTGCCGTTCCGCACCTTCGCCCGCGACGCCGGGGCCCGGCGCGCCCTCGCCACCCAGTTCGAGAGCCGCGGCTGGCCCGCCAATGACGCTGTGCTGCACGAGATGCTGGATTTGCGCGACGAGAAGGCCCGGCTGCTCGGCTACGCCGGCTGGCCCGACTACGACGCCGAAGTGAAGATGATCGGCACCGGCGCGGCCATCGCCGAATTCATCGAGCGGATCTCGGCGGCCGCCGCGGACGCGGGCCGCCGCGACTACGAGGCGCTGCTGGCGCGCCGTCGGGCCGACGACCCCGCCGCCGAGGGCATCGACCGCTCCCAGTCCGGCTACTACACCGAGCTGATCCGCCGCGAACGTTTCGATGTCGACGCGCGAGAGGTGCGCCGCTACTTCGATTTCCAGCGGGTGCGCGCCGGCCTGCTCGAGGTCACCGGCCGCCTGTTCGGCCTCGAATACCGCCCGGTCGACGTCCCGGTCTGGCACGAGGAGGTCGCCGCCTACGACGTGTACACCGACGGCGAGCGCCGCGGCCGCATCTACCTGGATCTGCATCCCCGCGACGGAAAGTACAAGCACGCCGCGCAATTCGAGCTGGTCGGCGGCATCACCGACCGCCTGCTGCCCGAAGGCGTTCTCGTCTGCAACTTCTCGCGCGGGCTGATGGAACACGATCACGTGGTCACCCTGTTCCACGAGTTCGGCCATCTGCTGCATCACGTCCTGGGCGGCCGGCAGCGCTGGGCCCGCTTCTCCGGCGTGGCCACCGAATGGGACTTCGTCGAGGCGCCGTCGCAGATGCTGGAGGAATGGGCTTGGGACCCAACGATTCTGGGCTCCTTCGCCGTCGACGAGACCGGGACCGCCATCCCGGCCGATCTGGTGGCGCGCATGCGCGACGCCCACGAGTTCGGCAAGGCGATCACCGTCCTCACCCAGGTCGGCTACGCCGCGATATCCTATGGGCTGCACCGTGATCGGCCCGCCGATCACACCGCCGCCGTCGCCGCGACCCTGGCCCGCTACAGCCCGATCGCCCCGCTGCCCGACACCCATTTCCAGACCTCGTTCGGGCACCTGTCGGGATACACCTCCGCCTACTACACCTATCTGTGGAGTCTGGTCATCGCCAAGGACCTGTTCTCCGCCTTCGACGCCGACGACCTGTTCGAACCCGCTGTGGCACACCGATATCGCGACCGAATCCTGGTGCCGGGCGGCACTCGCGACGCCGCCGACCTGGCCGCCGACTTCCTCGGCCGCCCCGTCACCTTCGACGCGTTCGCGGCCTGGCTGGATCGCGCACCCGGCCAGTGACCGGTCAGTCCAGGCGGCCGTAGATCAGGCGCAGGATCGCCTCGGTGAGATCGTCGACGCCGTGCAGCACCACGCCGCGCGGCTCGGCGGACAACTGCGACAGCCGCCCGTCGCGCATGAGCGTGACCAGACCGGCGAGGGTGGCCGAGTCGATGCCCGCCGGGGCGAGACCGGCCGCCCGATCGCGGTCGATCTTGGCGGCCAGCGCGGTGGTGAAGCGGGCCTGGATGCCCGCGATGAACTCCGTCAGCGGCGGATAGGTGCTGGCATAGCCCTCGAGCGAGCAGACCAGGATCGTGCTGTTGTCGTGCCAGATCTCCGCCGCGCCCGTGAGCTGGGTGTGCAGCAGTTCGCGCTGCGGCCCGGTAGAGGGCAGCCACACGTGGGTCTGGGCGTACGCGTCGCTGACGTCCTCCATCAGCCGGGCCAGCACCGCCTGCTTGGACGGGAAATAGAAGTAGAAACTCGTGCGTGAGATGCCCGTCGCATGCGTGATGTCGTCGACGGTCAGCGCGGCCATGGGCTTTGTGGTCAGCAGCCGGCGCGTCTCCTCGAGAATCTGCGCCTCGCGCTGATCACCCTTGGAAATCGTGCCGCGCCGGCGCAGGCCCGCGGTGCTCTTGCGGGACTGATTCACCTCGCGTCCGCCCTTCTGCGCCATGACCACACCCTAGAGCGCGTTTCATTCCGATACTAGACGTGGCGTCTATCATAATCGACACAGTGTCGATTTCTGCGTAGGGTCCGTGCAATGACCTCCTCGCTCGAGTCTCGGCGGTCCTCGCCGACCGCGATCGTGCTGACCATGGCCAGCACCGTGTTCCTGCTGGCCATGGCCCAGACCCTGCCCGTGCCCGCGCTGCCGCAGATCGGCCATCAGCTCGGCGTCTCGGCGACCACCGTCGGCTGGGTGACGACCGCCACCATGCTGGCCGCCTCGGCGCTGACCCCGCTGCTGGGCCGCCTCGGCGACGTCTACGGCCACAAGCCGGTCGTGCTGGCCACGCTGGTGGTGACGCTGGCGGGCAGCCTGATCGCCGCCTCCGCGCACAGCATCGACTGGCTGATCGTCGGCCGCGCCCTGCAGGGCGCGAGCTTCGGCCTGTTCCCGCTGGCGATCAGCGTGCTGCGCCATGAACTTCCGGCCGAGCGCCTCACCGGCGCGCTGGCCGTCACCGCCTCGACGCTGGGCGTCGGCAGCGGTGTCGCGCTGGTGGCGACCGGCGTGCTGACCCAGGGCGGCGCGGATTACCGCCGCATCTTCTGGCTGTGCGTGGTGCTGACCGTGGTCGTGCTGGCGCTGGCGATCCTCACCCTGCCGCGGCGGGCCGGACAGGGCGGCCGGGTCGACTACGTGGGCGCGGCGGTGCTGGGCACCGGCCTGGTGTGCCTGCTGCTGCCGATCTCCCAGGGCCACGAATGGGGTTGGGGCAGTGCGCGAGTGATCGGGCTGTTCATCGCCTCGGTGATCGTGCTGGCCGGATTCCTGGTGCTGCAGTCCAGGCTGCGCTCCCCGCTGGTGGCGACCTCGCTGCTGGCGCACCGTCCCGTCGCCATGACCAACCTGGCCAGCTTCTGCGTCGGTTTCGCGATGTTCAGCGTGTTCCTGGGCTCGACCTATTTCGTCGCGACGCCACGGGCGTTGGCGGGCTTCGGTTTCGACGCCTCGGTGCTGCGCACCAGCGTGGCGTTCATGCTGCCGGGCGCGGTGGCCTCGGTGCTGATGGGCCCGATCGCCGGCCGCCTGGTCGGGCGGATCGGCCCGCGCTTCGTGTTGCTGATCGCCAGCGTCATCGGCCTGGGCTCGCTGACCTCGCTGGCGCTGCTGCACACCTCCAGCGCGGAAGTGATTGTGGCACTGGTCATCGCGAACTCCGCGATCGCGATCGCCTACGCCGCCATGCCCGCCCTGCTGGTCGCCAATGTGGCCCCGCACGAGACCGGCATCGCCAACTCGATCAACTCGATCATGCGGACCGTGGGCGGCGCCATCGGCAGCGCCCTGGTCGTCACCATCCTCACCAGCGACACCCTCGATCACCTGCTGCCCAACGGCGCGGTGGTGGCGCTGCCCGCCGAGGGCGCCTACCGCATCGCATTCCTCACGGGCGCGGGCTTTTTCGCGGTGGCGGCGCTGCTGGCCGGGTTCGGACTGGGCCGCGGCGGCCGGCGCCTGACCCAGCACGAGGTCGACGAGGACGTCGCGCTGGCGAGCGCCGGCGAGTTCGCCACGGTCTCGACGGGTCTGTGACGCTCAGCGGGCAGCGGGTCCGCTGCTGCCCGCCGAGCCGAGGTCCAGGCGATTGAGCAGATTCTGCAGCAGGACATAGGGATTCATCGTCTCGGTCTTTCTCTCGAACTGTTGTGATGGCGGTCACGGTGTGGTCTCATCGAAGATACAGGGAAACGGAAAATGTTTCTCTGTATCTCTCGACGAAGAGGAACGCACGATGGACGCACACCGTCTCAGCCGACGCGACGCATTGCGTACGGGCGGAGGGCTTTTGGGGGTGGTCGGCGCCATGGCGCTGACCGCGCGCACCGCGCGAGCGGAACCGTGGAATTGGTCGCCCGCGGATTCGGTGGCCGGCGGGGGTGACGGCGCCGACCCGCTGACCAAGTACGATCCGGACGCGGACACGGTGCTGGCGGACGTGATCGACCACGCCGACGTGCCGGAGGTCAACCGGCTGCTGGCGACCTGGATCTACAACGATCAGCCGCTGCCCGCCGGGCTGCCGAAGAACCTGGCGGACTTCATCGAATCGGCGCGGCAGCTGCCCGCCTGGGCCGATCAGGGCAAGCTGGCCAGCTCCTTCGAGTTCAACAAGAAGCGCGGCCTGTATCTGGGCGTGCTGTACGCGTTCGCCAGCGGCATGATGTCCACGGTCATCCCGCACGAGGCGCTCGCGGTGTACTACTCGCGCGGCGGATCGCATCTCAAGGAGCGCATCGCCAAGACCGCGAAGTTCGGCTACGACATCGGCACCGTCAATGCTTACGGCGACGGCGGCGAGATGATCGTGACCTGCGTGAAAACCCGCATCATTCACGCCTCGGTGCGGCATCTGCTGCCGCGCTCACCGTACTGGCCCGCCGGCGTCACCCCCATCAGCCAGGACGATCTGATGGTCACCTGGCACAGCCTCGCCACCACCATCATGCGGACCCTCACCGCCTGGCAGGTGCCCATCCCCGCCGCGGAATCCGATGGCTACCTGCACAGTTGGCAGCTGGCCGGGCATCTGCTCGGTATCCGCGACGAGTACATTCCCGCGACCTGGGAGCAGGCCAACGCGCAGGCGAGCCAGCAACTGGACCCGATTCTGGCGCCCACCGCCGAAGGCAAGGATCTGGCCAACCAATTGCTCAACCTCGGCGCGGACCTGGATCTGACGCTGTTGAGCCGCGGCATCCTGGGCGCGTTCACCCGATTCGTCATGGGGGACAAGGTCGCCGACTGGCTCGCCATTCCGCGTGAACCCGTGTGGAGTCCGCTGCTGGAGGTCGCGTGGGGTCCGTTCGTCGCCGTGCGCGAAGGCGTGCTGGCGGTGGCCCCTGTGGTCGATGCCCCGTACTGGATGTTCGACGAGTTCCTGCGCCAGTTCGCCCTCTGGTACGTGGCCGAACTGCGCATGCCGTTGAGCATCGAGATCCCGCTGACCAACCGGTGACCGAAACCGGCGCTGTCGCTGGTGAATAGCTGCGTACCATCGGGCATGGGCACGTCTGAGGAGGACACCGTGGAAGCTGCGCCGGCGGGCGGCAAGTCCCTGATCGAACGCGCCTACCGGCAGGCCGTCGAACAGGCCGGCGACACCGACCGCATTCGCGCCCGCATCCTGGACGCGGCCGGAGAACGCTTCCGGCAGTGGGGGATTCAGCGTTCGACCATGGAGGACGTGGCCCGCCAGGCGGGGGTCTCGCGCATCACCGTCTACCGCCGGTTCGCCACCAAGGAAGATCTGGTCGAACACGTCGTCCTGCGCGAATTCCGGCGCTACTTCGACACCTTCCTGCTCGACATCGCCACCGCCGCCACCCCGGCCGAGCGCGTCGTGGCCGGGTTCGTGAGTTCGCTGCGCACCCTGCGCGGCAATCCATTGATCGGCACCCTCATCACCGCCGAGCCCGACCACGTGGTCAGCTCCCTGATCGGCGACGGCGGCCGCGCGGTGGCCATGGTCCGCGAATTCGTGGCGCATCAACTCCGGCAGGAGCAGCGCGCCGGGACCGTGTCCGCGCAGCTGGACACCGATCTGGTGGCCGAGCTGATGGTGCGAATCTGCGCGTCGTTCCTGGCGATTCCGAGCCAGCTCGTCGATCTGGCGGACGAGGAGCAACTCGCCGCGATCGCCCGCCGCTTCCTGGTGCCCATGCTGGAGCCGCCGACTTCGCTGTGACCTGACTCACGATTCCCCGGACGGTTTTATTACCGCTGAGTAGACTGCGGTATCCGGCCGAGGATGGTGCGGGCGGATGTGATCGGCACAGCAGGAGGATTCGTTCCGCACCGAAGGGGCCGGACGTGCTCGGTGAGTTGCGATTGATTCGGGACTGGTGGCGTGAGGACGTCGACTACCGATGGGTGGTGGACGCGATCGCCACCCGTTCGGCGCTGGGCGCGTTGAAGACCGCGGTCGGACTGTGCGGGCTGGCCGCGCCGATCATCGCCGTGCTGACCGTGCTGTCGCCCACGCGGCCAACGGATTCGGTCTCGTGTGTGCTGCTGTGGCTGCTGGTGGGCAGCGGGGTGGCGTGGTGTGCGCGCTGGCTGCTGCGGCCGTGGCCGGGGGAGACCGAATCGCTGGTGCTGATCGCCGTCGCCGACGTGTGCGTCACCGCGGTGTGCGCGCTGAGCCCGGGCTATGTCGCCCGCGCGGTGGGCATGATGATGCTGTTGATCATCGGCATCTACGTCAGCGCCCTGCACAGCCCCAAAGTCCTTGCCGCGCAGACGGCCTGGTCGCTGCTGGCGGCCGGGCTGCTGGCGGTTCCGCTGCTGCGCAGCGGCGACGTCAGCTCCGCGATGATCATGATCCTGGGCATGGCGGCGGCGGTCATCGTCCCGCCCGGCCTGCAGATCTGCTACTCGCTGCTGCGCAACGAAATGCTGTGTGACCCTTTGACGCGACTGCTGAGCCGCCGCGGCCTGGACTACTACTCGGCGATCTGGTTCGCCCGCCCGGCCGCGTCGTCGTCGTGCGTCATGATGATCGACCTCGACCGTTTCAAGGTCGTCAACGACACTCACGGCCACGCCGTCGGCGACGAGGTGCTGGTGGCCACCGCCGAGCGCCTGCGCCGTGCCGCCCCGCGCGGCAGCATCGTGTCCCGTTTCGGCGGTGAGGAATTCGCGATCGTCGTCCGCCTGCCGATCGATGCGGCGGTGGCGGTCGCCGACGAGCTGCGGCGCGCGGTCGCCGAGCCGATCGGATCGATCGCCGTCACCGCCAGCATCGGACTGGCCGCCTTCGCCGCCCCGGGTGATCCGGCGCGAGCCTGCGAGCTGGTGCGCCAAACCATCTGCGCCGCCGACGGTGCGATGTACCGGGCCAAACAACAGGGCGGCAACGCGATCGTCGTCGCCGGCTCGGTGAGCGAGCCGGCCCGTCAGGTGGGGTAGTCGGGTCCGTCAGGTGGGTAGTCCGGTCCGCTCGAGGGGCGCGCGGGCGGTGGGGGTGCGCCTACACTGCGGTATGGCTCGACCCTCGATGTGCCGCCGCGGCGGCCGGCGGCCGCGATGACCGCGGCGCGGCAGATTCCCGATCCGTGGTCGGGTGTTCGCGGTACCGGGCATTGGGTTCCGGAGCGGGGTTTGGCCAATGGCCTGAACGCGCGCGCCTGGGCGGTGCTGGCGGATCTGGACGAGTCTCAGGTATATCGGGTGCTGTTCGCGTTGAGCGATGCCGGAATCGCGGGCTATGTGCTGCCGGTGCGGGTGACCGTGCTCGAGCGCGGCGACCCGGAGACGCTGTATCGGCTGTGGGTGGACATTCCGCGCTACCGCGCCGCGGAGGATCTGCTGATGGAGTTGCTGCGCTACGGGCGGCGGGCGCGGCGAGCGGTGCCACCGGCGCCGGGCCGCCGGCGGCGTCGGCGAGTGCCGTTGGTGCGCAAGGCTTCGTGAGCGAGTTCCGCCGACGATTCGCCGGCCACCCATCTGAAATGGGGATGTGTCGGAAAACCCTGCGGAATCGGGCCTGACTGGTCACAATCGACCTTGTTCGAAACCCCGCCGGGAACAGAGGAATTGAACGATGAGCAGGCTGGCGTTCTCGTGCGCGTCGATCATGGTGGTGGGCGCGCTGGCCGCATCCGCGGTGGTCGGCGGCGGGGGCGCGCGGGCGCGGGCGGCTCAGCCCTGCACGCCCTACACCGCGATCATGGCCCCGGGCACCTGGGAGACACACCCCGACGCGGACCCGACGGTGCCGGTCGGCATGCTACGGCCGATCGGCGACGGGCTGCAACGGCGGCTCGGCGACGACATCACCGTGCTGTACGCCCCGTACGCGGCCAGCGCCTTCGATCAGGGTTTCACCTACGCGCAATCGCTGCGCACCCTCGAAACCGAACTGGACCGTATGGCGAGCGGACTCTGCGCCTCGACCCGCGTCATCCTCGCCGGATACAGCCAGGGCGCGGACGGCATCGGTGATTTCGCCACCCGCATCGGCAATGGCGAGGGCCCGATCGACGCCGACCGCGTGGTCGGGGTGGGGCTGCTGGCCGATCCGCATCGCGACCCGAATACCACGCTGTCCCTGGGTGATCCGCAGCCCGGCCACGGCATCGCCGGAACTCGCGGGCAGGGTTTCGGGGCGCTGACCGACCGCGTGCGCACCCTGTGTGTCGAGGGTGATCTGTACTGTTCGCTCAATGCGGCCGCCTCCCCGTTCCTGGCGGCGCTGGGCAAGATCCTCAGCGGGGACGCCTCCCCGATCGCCTCGGTCATCCCCATCACCACCGACGCGCCCACCCTGCTGAACCAGGCGGTGAAGATGGGCGCGGGCTGGACGACGGTGGCGGCCAACCTGCCGCCGATCCTGGCCGGGCTCACCACCCTGCCCACCCTGATCGGGGCCGGCGACTTCACCGAAGCGCATCGGATCGTCACCGAGCTCGACGATGCCCTGGCCCCGCTGGTGACCGCGGCCGAGGGGGTGGATCTGCCGTTGATCGCCTCGGTCATCCGGGCGGCCGCGGCCGTCGATCCGTCGGGCTGGACGGCGGCCGAGAGCGTCATCGCCGACATCATGACCCGCATCGACATCGTGAGCATCGCCGCGAACGCGGGCCGGCTGCAGGAAACCCTGTGGCACGCGGTCGAATCCGCATCCGGTCAGGATCCGCTGGCCGCCGCCGGACAGCTCGGCGCGCTGGCCCAGTCCGGCCTCGCGCTCGCCGGTTCGGTGATCGGCCCCTTCACCGCCGCGGTCCGGGGCAACCTGCGAACGGCCGTGCAGGCCATCGTCAGCCTCGCCGGACCCGACCACATCGACGACCTGGTGCGGTTGAGCACCCAGAGCGTCACCCTCGCCAACTTCTATGCCTCCAACGTCCACGTCGACTACGGTGACGATGCCCAGATCCTGCTGAATTACCTGGGCTCCCAAGTCGGTTCGTGATCTCACCCGATGTGCACGACGCGCGCCCAATCCGGCGGGGTGCCGGGGACGTAGTCCGGATAGTTCTCGTGCCGGGGGCGTTCGCGGCGGAACAAGCCCACCACGGTCCGGCACGGGGGGCGCGCGGACGGCCAGGCGGTCTGGCCGTCGGTGAGGACCACGAGCACGTCCGGGCGAGGTTGGGCGCGCAGGGCTTTGGCGAATCCGGCGCGCAGGTCGGTGCCCCCGCCGCCGATCAGCGCGATCCCCTCCGCGCGGCAGAGCGGATCGGCCACGCGGGCGGCGACATCGCAGGACAGCACCCGCACCAGATCGCGGCGGCCGCCCACGGTCCGGGTGACCGCCGCGGTTTCCAGTAGGGCACTGCCCAATTCGGCGTCGCTGACCGAACCGGAGGTGTCGATGATCATCGTGACCCGGGGTGGGGTGCGGCGCAGGCTGGGCAGGACGAGACCGGGCGTGCCCGCGGCACGACGGGCGGGCCGGCCGTAGGTGTAGTCGTCGCCCGCCCCGGCGGCCGACACCGCCGAGCGAATGGCCGCGCCGAGCAGTTCGCGCCACGGCTGCGGCGGGTGGATGGCCTCCCGCGCCCAGCGCCGCCAGCCCGCGGGCGCCTTGCCCGGATCGCCGAGG
This sequence comes from Nocardia yunnanensis, assembly GCF_003626895.1. GTDB lineage: Bacteria > Actinomycetota > Actinomycetes > Mycobacteriales > Mycobacteriaceae > Nocardia > Nocardia yunnanensis. The sequence continues at coordinate 5,786,504 of NZ_CP032568.1, forward strand.
AGGCCCTGCGCCACCCGGTATCGGATCCCGTCGCGTTCCTGTTCGCTCAGCCCGTCCGCGCCGTCGGGGCCGAGGTCCCAGTCGCGATCCAGTCGCGCGCTCCGGTTCATCGCCGCACCTGCGCCGCGACCCGGGCGGCGGCGCCCTCCGCGCCCTGCGACACCGACACCATTCCGGCCAGCTCTTCGATGGACGACGGTATGTCCCAATCGCTTTCGCGCAGCGTGGCCAGGGTGGTGGCAGGCACGACCACCAGATCCGGTGCGCCGGTCTCCACCGCGCGCACCAGTAGCGCCCAGGCGGCGTCCCAGCGTGCCCGCTCCGGTCGTCTGCGGACCGCCGCCACCACGGCGTCGAGCACGACCTGGCGCAGATCGCCGCGCTCGGGCAGCACGGCGGCGGCCGGATCGGCCAGCAGCGTCTCCGGGTCGGGCAGATCCAAACGGTCCACGCAGGTGAGCAATTCGAAGCCGGGACCGTCGCCGACGGTGCCGCGCACCAGCATCGACAGCACATCCGGATCGGCGTCGGCGGCGAGGGCGAAGGCGAGCAGCCGCATGGTCATCTCCCAGCTGCGCGGTGACGGCCACGCCCCGCCCCGGCGGGTCTCGCCGGTGGGCAGCTGATGCACCAGCGCCGGCCGGCCGGTGAGCAGTTCGCACACCGCGCGCCGTGCGAAAGCCACTGCCGTGGTGAGCTTTCCGGGATCGAGGGCGGGCAACGTCGCCTGCGGCCAGGTGCCGCCGAGGCCGCGCACCACCACCTCGTGGTCGTGGGTCCACTGCAGGTGTACGAAGCGGTTGGCCAGCGGCGGGCTCAATTCCCAGCCGTCGGCCGCCGAGGCGCGCGGGTTGGCGGCGGCGACGATGCGGACTCCGGCGGGCAGGCGCAGCGAGCCGATGCGCCGCTCCAGGACCAGTCGCAGCAGCGCGGCCTGCACGGCGGGCGGGGCGGTGGACAGTTCGTCGAGGAACAGCAGGCCGCGCCCGGCGCGCACCAGGCGCACCGCCCAGTCGGGCGGGGCCATGGGGACGCCCTGCACGGCGGGATCGTCGCCGATGATCGGCAGGCCCGAGAAGTCCGACGGCTCATGGACACTCGCGATGACGGTGGTGAGCGGCAGGTCGAGGGATTCGGCGAGCTGGGTCAGGGCCGCGGTCTTGCCGATGCCGGGCTCGCCCCACAGCAGCACCGGCAGGTCGGCGGCGACGGCCAGGGTGAGGGCTTCGAGCTGGGCATTGCGGCGCGGTTCGGTGGTCACCGTGCCCAGCAGGGTCAGCAGGTCGGCGGCGATATCGAGTTGGGAGGTTTGCGTGTGTTCGTCGGTGGCAGGACGCAGGGAGTGAACAGACATGTGTGAATCACCTTGGGGTCGAAGAGGTTCGGGGGTAACCGGCGGTCAGCGGGTGGACGCGTGCCGGGGATGCGTGCGCGGCACGGGCACGCCACGCTTGGGGCGGGTCTTGTCGGCCGCGGGCATGGCGTGCGCGGACAGCCCGGATCGGAACAGCCCGTAGTCGATTCGGCGTTGCGCGGCCGTTTCGAGGGCGTCGCGCAGCGCACCGTCGCGCAGCGCCGCGCCGGGGCCGAGCAGGTCCTCGACGATGGCCAGCGCGCCGGCGGTATCGCCGTGGCGCAATCGTTCTCGGACGCCCGCGAGGCAATCGGGTTGCCGATGGGCGAGATCGATCGCCCGCAGACAGGGCAGGGGACTGCCGGTCAACGCGACCAGCAGTTCCTCGCGCCGGATCTCGGCCGGATCGTGGTCGAGGGCGGTCAGCACGCCGTCGACCAGGCCGATCCGATGGCGTTCACCTCGGCAGTCCACCAGCCGGACAGCGTCGGAACTCTCTGTGCCGCAACGACTGTCGCGGCGTTGATAGCCCGGTACGAGCGCCGCGGCGACCAGCGGATGCAAGCGCTCGGCCGTGATCGCCCCGGCTTCGAGCAGTTCGAGGTCGGGCAGCGTCCAGGTCGCGGTATCCGGCAGGACCGGCAGCGCGCCCACCCGGCCGCGCGGATAGCCCACCGCGAGCCGGAGCATGGGCGGATCGTCGCCGCCGGGGCTCGGCTCGACGATCAACCGCTGCCGCCCGCAGCGCACCAGCAGTGGACTGGACGGAGTGCCGTTGGCGCGAAGCAGGATCGCCGCCTCCGCCGTCCAGCGGCCGAGGGCGCAACCCGGCGGCGCCAGGTCGGTGATTCCGGGGTCCAGGCCGCTGTGGTCGGCGAGACACGCTGCCCCCGAACGCATTCGCAGCTCGGAACTGCGGCGTGCGTCCCATAGATGCCGGTGCAGATCGAGCCGGAAGCGCCGGTCGGGCCGCCCATGCGGGTGCAGGCGGACTCCGCTCCCGGCATCGCGGGCGTCCCAGACCGACAGGCTGATCCGCTGCCCGGCCTCGGCCCACGCCGGTGCGGTCCGGACGATGAGGTGTACGGAACCGCCGCTGGCGCAAGGGCTTTCAGCACCGTATTGTGCCAGCGTTATCGTCAGACCGGGACGCAGCAGGCCGTCGGGTGCGATCCTGGGCATATGCCAGCGCAGCAGATCCGGCGCCAGATGGCGTAGATCGGCCCGTATTCGTGCGGTCAGGTCACGGCCGTACCGGCGTGCCAAGACCCGCAGGTCGATATCGACATCGAAACCCGCTGCGGCACAGGCGCCGGCCCAATCGCCGACCATTCGTCGTGCGGTCGCGGCTTCGATCATGGACGGCGGCACGGCGTACTCGCGCACGCGCTGCCAGAGAGAAATCCGGGATTCGTTCCCGTTCGCGAGGGAAATGAGCATCAGCGCTCACCTGGTGCGAACGAGACCCCCAATCCTGATTCGATATGAGTGATCATCGGCCCGAGCATAACCCGCGGCCGCGCACCGTGCCAACCGTCATCATCAGTCGTGGTAGAGCTCGGCGCGGTGCGAGAGGCGCTCGGTGAAGGTGTCGGCCCAGGCCGTGGCCTCGGTCTCCTCGACGCGGGCGGGCTTGCGGCGGCCGGGTCTGCGCCCGCCGGCGAAGTCGCGGCGGCGCGCACCGCCGGGCCGGGACTGCAGGGCCAGCAGCCGCACGCTCCAGGCGACGTATTCCTCCACCGTCATTCCCGCGCACTCGGCGGCATCGCGCACCACGAGCCAATCCTTCTCGCTCATGGTCACCTCCATGCTCTTCAATGCCATAACGACCTACGCTAGTCCTTTTTCCGCCGCCGAGGCGTTGCGAATCCGCATTTGTTCCAGGTAATCGCCTATTCGCCAACAAAAGCGGCAAACCGCTCGGTGTGTTCTCGGGCGAGTTCCAGCAATTCGGCATCCGCCGGAAAGTGTGACATCGCGATGACCGACCGGCAGGATGAACGGCTGCGCCGGCTCGCACCTCGTACCGTGTCGGTATGGGTGAACGTGTGGTGATCATCGGTGCCGATGCGACCGGGATGGCGGCGGCGTCGCAGGCGCGCAGGCTGAAAAGCGCGGCCGAACTCGACATCGTGGTGTTCGAGCGGGGACATTTCACGTCGTATTCGGCGTGCGGGATTCCCTACTGGGTGGGCGGGGAGGTCGGCGGGCCCGACGAGTTGATCGCGCGGACCGCCGCCGAACATCGCGCCCGGGACATCGATCTGCGGCTGCGCACCGAAGTGTCGGAGATCGACGTCGCCGGGCAACGGGTGCGGGCCCGCGATCTCGAGTCGGGCCAGGATTATTGGACCGAATTCGACAAACTGGTGATCGCCACCGGCGCGACACCGATCCGCCCGGCACTGCCCGGCGCCGACGCCGCGCGCATGCACGGGGTGCAGACCCTCGACGACGGGCAGGCGCTCATCGAAACCTTGCGCGCCACCGAGGGCCGGCAGGCCGTCGTGGTCGGGGCGGGCTATATCGGCGTGGAGATGGCGGAAGCGTTGATCCACCGCGGATTTCAGGTCACCATGGTCAACCGCGGTGCCGAGCCCATGTCCACCCTCGATCCGGATATGGGGGTGCTGATCCGGAAAGCCATGCAGGGCATGGGTATTCAGGTGATCGGCAATGCCGAGGTGACCGCCTTCCGGACCGACGTGCGCGGACAGGTGACCGCGGTCGTCACCGCCGAGGCCGAGTATCCGGCCGACGTGGTCGTGCTCGGGCTCGGGGTGCGGCCCGCCACCGACCTCGCCCGCGCGGCGGGGCTGCCGCTGGGCGCCTACGGGGGCCTGCTCACCGACCTAGCCATGCGGGTGCGCGGGCACGAGAACATCTGGGCCGGCGGCGATTGCGTGGAAGTGCTCGACATGGTGTCGGGCAGTCTGCGTCACATTCCGCTCGGCACGCACGCCAACAAGCACGGCCAGATCATCGGGTCCGGCGTCGGCGGCGATTACGCCACCTTCCCCGGGGTGGTGGGCACGGCGGTCAGCAAGGTCTGCGATCTCGAGGTCGCGCGCACCGGGCTGCGGGAACGGGACGCCCGCGCGGCCGGGCTGCAATACGTGAGCGTCACCGTCGAATCCACCAGTCGCTCAGGCTATTACCCGGGCGCGGCGCCCATGACGGTGAAAATGCTCGCCGAGCGCCGCAGCGGCCGGCTGCTGGGCGTGCAGATCGTGGGCCGCGAGGGCGCGGGCAAACGCATCGACATCGCCGCGGTCGCGCTCACCGCCCGCATGACGGTCGAGCAGATGGTGGCGCTGGATCTCGGTTACGCGCCGCCGTTCTCGCCGGTCTGGGATCCGGTGCAGGTGGCCGCCCGCAAGGCGGTCGGCGCGATCCGGCGGCAGACCTAACCGGGACTGCGTGGTGGCGTTCCCAGCTGCTTGCGCTCGCGCCTGCGGCGTAGCCACCGCGAGGCGCGAAAAGCCAGCCAGCCCAACCCGATCAGCAGGATCAGCACCGCCACGAACGCCACCACGGGCACCACGAACGCCACCACGGTCAAGGCCAGGGAGGTCATGTCCTCCGCGGCCGAGACGACCGGATTGCCCACGCCCGCGGTGGTTCCCGTCACGAACGGCCGCGCCACCGAACGGCCGGCGTGCACGCTGCCGGCGGTCAACGCGCCCAGCACCGCCGCGACCGCGGTCGGCAGGTGCGAGTTCAGGCTGGTCTCGGCGGTGAACAACACCGCCCCCGACGTCGGCGCCACCAGCGTCCCGATCCCGTGCAGCACCGAATCCACGGCCGGGATCTTGTCGCCGACGAGGTCGGCCACCAGCAGCACGCCGATCACGATCAGCGCGGGCGCCGACGACAGCCACCCGTAGGAACCGCCCAGATCGATCCACCCGAACCGATCCGCCAGCCCCGCGATGAACAGCGGCAGCCACGCGTTCAGCCCCGCCGCACCCGAGAGCCCGAACGCCCCGAGTACCGACCCCACGGCCGATGTGACGTCCATACCGACAGTGTGCGGCCACCCTCCGACAATCCGCCGCATTCCACCCCGGGCATCAGTCGCCGAGGCGGACGGTGAGGATATCGCCGCGGCCGGTGGCCACCATCAGGTCGCGCGGGGAGCCCGGGACGGCGGCGACCGCCGCGAGCGGATCGCGGGTCAGCAGGGTGCAGGTCGCGCCGGTGGCGGGGTCGGTGCGCAGCAGGGCGCCGGAAGTGGTTGCGGTGTAGAGGAATTCGCCGGGCCCGACAGCCAGGTCGTCGGCCAGCACGGTGTCGGCGACGGTGCTGCGACGGGACGGGTCGGCGATCGGGATGCGCAGCAGGCGGCCCTGCGGGGTGAGATACACCGTGGTGTACACCGAATCGCCCTGTACCGTCAGGCCGTTGACGCCGAAGGTCTGCGCCTGATCCGACCACGCGGTGTCGAGGCTGCAGTCGGGACGCACCCGCACCACACCGGATCCGGTGTCGGCGATGTAGAGGTTGCCGGCCGCGTCGAAGTCCGCGCCGTTGGCCATCGTCAGTCCGCTGACGAAGACTTCGGGCACCGGCCGGTCCGCGGCGGGATCGAAACGCACCACGCCGCTGTCGTGCCCGCCCGGGACGAAGTTCAGTGAATTGTCGCCGTAGACGACATACAGCAGACGATCGGGCCCGAGCCGAATCGCGCCGGGGGAGGCGACGGGAACGGTGGCGGTGACCCGGCCCGCGCTGTCGTAGCGCTGCACCTCGTTGCGGTAGAGGCGCGCCACCCACAGCTGCCCGTGCGCGTCGTAGCCGAGATTCTCGGCCCAGTCCACGAACGGGATCACCGCGGTGCCGGCGGTGGTCACGGTCACGGCCGGGCAGGAAACCGGTTGGGAGCGCGCGGTTCCCGGCGCGACGGCGCCGAGCGCCACGGCGAGCAGGGCCGCGCCCACCGGGGCGAGACGCGAGGGGCGAGGGCTGACGAGAGGCTGCACCGTCGGATGGTAGGCAGCGCGACCACGCCCTCGCCTGGGTGCGCTACACCCTGGCTGACCCGTCCAGCCGGGCCAGCGCCGCCGCCGTGGGACTGCCCGGCTCGGCGTGATAGACCATCAGACGCTGCCCCGAACCGCCGCGCACATCGAAGGACTCGTAGGTCAGCGACAGCGGCCCCGCCTCGGGATGACGGAACTCCCGCGGTTCGGCGGTGGCGACGCACAATGCGTAGGAATGCCACAGCTCGGCGAATTCGGCACTCGCCCCGAGCAGTTCGCCGACCACCTCCCGCAGCCGCGCGTCCCCCGGGTACAGCGCGCCGGCCTGCCGGAAACCGGCCACCATGGCCTGGCACGTCCAGCGCCAGTCGACACAGAACTCGGGTGCGATCGGGTCCAGGAACGTCATGCGCGCCAGGTTGTCCCGGCGCGCGAACCCCGAGAAGAACGCGTCCGCCGGCGCATTGGCGGCGAGAATGTCCATGGCCGGGTTCAGCACCAGAGCCGGTGCGGCCGGATAGCTTTCGAGCATCCGCCGCAGCGCGGGACCGACCTCCTCGGCCGGACGCGGCTCGCGCGCGGGCGGCATCACCCCGGCCAGCCGGAACATGTGGTCGCGCACGTCCGCGCTCAAACCGAGCACCGCACCCAGCGCTTCGAGCAGCTGCGGTGAGGGCCGGCGTTCACGCCCCTGTTCGAGCCGGGTGTAGTAGTCGGTGTTCATCCGCGCCAGCTCGGCGACCTCCTCCCGCCGCAATCCCGCCACCCGCCGACGACCGTAGGGGACCAGCCCCGCCTCCTCGGGCCGCCGCGCCGCGCGGCACGCGCGCAAGAACTCGCCCAGTTCGTTGCCGGTCATTCCGCGTCCTTGATCGACAGCGGCAGCGGCGGGAACTGATCGGTCGGCGGGTCCACCGGAAGGGGCCGCGGCGGAGTCGGTCGCGCCGGCTGCGGGCGGTGCGAGCGCCGGCGATAGGTGCGGTGCTCCCACCAATTGCGCAGTTGCTCCCAGCGAGTGGCCCGCGCGGGCCAGAACTCCTCGACACTGGCATTGAACTCCGCGCCCAGGATGATCGCGAACCCGAGAAAGAAGGTGAACAGCAGAAAGGCGATCGGGGTCGCGAGCGCGCCGTAGGAGATTCCGGTGCGCGTCACCCACGCCAGATACCGACGCAGCCCCTCACTGGCCGCCATGAAGAACACCCCCGCCACCAGCGCCCCGCCGAAGAGCCGATGCCACGGCAGCGTCCGATGCAACGCCATCTTGTACAAAAACGTCAGCCCGACGATCAGCAGCAGACCCGTCCCCGGGTAGTAGAACGCGTCGATGAGCCGCAGCCCCGGCTCCCGCCACGTATGCGGCAGCACCCGCCCGATGAGCGTCGGCCCCAACGCGATCAACGGCAGCACCAGCACCGCGATGACCAGGAACCCCACGTACAGCAGCAGCGCGAAGATCCGCTGCCAGACCGGATGTCGCGCGGTCGCCTGCCCGTGCGCGGCGGTGATGGCGTCGACGAAGGTGGCCATGGCCGAGGATCCCGCCCACAGCGACAGCACGAACCCCACCGAGATGATGCCGCCGTGCCCGCGCTGCAGCACATCGTTCACCGTCGGCTGCACCAGGCTGTCCACCACGTTCGGGCTGAACGCCTTGCGCGCGAAGCTCAGAATCTTGGCCTGCACGATGGTGACCGTGTTCGGACCGAACCAGTGACCCACATAACCGAGACTGCCCAGCAGACCCAGCAGCAGCGGTGCGAGCGACAGGGTCTGCCAGAACGCGGCCGCGGCGGACTTGGAGAAGATGGCGTCGTCCCACGCCTTGGCCGCGACGTGTACGACGAGTTGCCGAATGCGACCCCAGCGGGTGGCGGCGAGCACGACGGGCGTTCCCGGGACGGGCGCGTCGGCGTGTTGCGGAGATTCGTCGTGCGCGTTCATCGTGGCCTAAGCATCGCCTACCAGCGGTTCGAATGGGACCAGTCCCGCAATGTGTCGTGCGGCACTCGGCGGGGCTGTGTCGGATTGGAAAGCAGTGGGTCGCAATCGCTAATCTCTACCGAGTGACTTCGGGTGGTGGCGGTTCGTTACGTGCATGGCAGCGCAGAGCACTAACCAAGTATCTGACGACCAAGCCACGCGACTTCCTGGCCGTCGCGACGCCGGGCGCCGGTAAGACGACTTTCGCGCTGCGGGTGGCCGCCGAGCTGCTCAACGACCGCACGGTCGATCAGGTGACGGTGGTCGCCCCGACCGAGCACCTCAAGCACCAGTGGGCGGCCTCGGCCGCGCGCAACGGGATTCAGCTGGACTCGAACTTCTCCAACTCGACCGGCTCCACCTCCTCGGACTATCACGGGGTGGTCGTCACCTACGCGCAGATCGCCTCGCACCCGTTCAAGCATCGGGTCCGCACCGAGAACCGCCGCACCCTGGTGATCATGGACGAGATCCACCACGCCGGCGACGCCAAGAGCTGGGGCGAAGCCGTCGAGGAGGCGTTCAGCGACGCCACCCGCCGCCTGCACCTGACCGGTACCCCCTTCCGCAGCGACGACTCCAAGATCCCGTTCATCACCTACGAGGCCGACGAATCCGGTTTCGAGAAGTCGCGCGCCGACCACACCTACGGCTACTCCGAGGCCCTCGCCGACGGCGTCGTGCGGCCAGTGGTCTTCCTCGCCTACTCCGGCGAGGCGCACTGGCGCGACAGCGCGGGCGAGGAATACTCCGCGCGCCTGGGCGAACCGTTGAACGCCGAGCAGACCGCCCGCGCCTGGCGCACCGCCCTGGACCCGGCCGGCGACTGGATGTCGAAGGTGCTGCAGGCGGCCGATACTCGCCTGCGGCAGTTGCGCGCCACCGGCATGCCGGACGCCGGCGGCCTGGTCATCGCCACCGACCAGGACAAGGCCCGCGACTACGCCGAACTGCTCGAACACATTTCGGGCACCAAGCCGACCGTCGTGCTGTCCGACGATCCGGACTCCTCCAAACGCATCGGCGAGTTCAGCGACAACACCGACCCGTGGATGGTCGCGGTGCGCATGGTGTCCGAGGGCGTCGACGTGCCGCGCCTGGCCGTCGGCGTCTACGCCACCTCCGCGTCCACCCCGCTGTATTTCGCGCAGGCCATCGGACGATTCGTGCGTGCCCGCAAGGCCGGTGAGACCGCCAGCGTCTTCCTGCCGTCGGTGCCGGTGCTACTGGATCTGGCCGCGCAGCTGGAATTGCAGCGCGATCACGTCATCGGCAAACCGCACCGCGAGGCCAATTCCCTCGAGGACGAACTGCTCATCGACGCCAACCGGCAGAAGGACGAACCGGGCGAGGAGGAGAAGAAGTTCGTCGCCCTGGCCGCCGACGCCGAACTCGATCAGGTCATCTACGACGGCGACTCCTTCGGCACCGCCACCTTCTCCGGCAGCGACGAGGAGGCCGATTACCTCGGCATCCCCGGCCTGCTCGACGCCGACCAGATGCGGGCGCTGTTGCGCGAGCGGCAAACCCGTCAGCTGGCCGACCGCAGCGCCGCCGTCGCGGCCCCGGCCGGGCCCAGCGTGGAGGCCGCCGCCGAACGGGCGGCCACCGCCGATCGGCTCTCGGAGTTGCGCCGCGAGCTCAACAGCCTGGTCGCCATGCACCACCATCGCACCGGCAAACCCCACGGCGTCATTCACGGCGACCTCCGCCGGGAATGCGGCGGCCCGCCAACGGCACTGGCCACGGCCGATCAGCTGACCGAGCGGATCGCGGCCCTGCGCCGCGTCTGAGATTCGGACCAAACCCTCAGCACACTCCTGGCGAACCTCTGGTCGAGACCATTGCCCTCGACCCGGGAGTGCCTGTGACGCTATGCCGATCGATCGTGCGGATGTTGGTTCGAAGCGGGGGCCTGGCGGTGTTGTGCGCCGCCGGCCTGGCCACGCCCGCCGCGCAGGCCGGCCCGATCTATCCGGCGCCGGATCCCGACGGCTTCTACGCGGCCCCGGCCGATCTGGCCGGCCACGCACCCGGTGAGGTGCTGCGCTCGCGTCCGGTCGGCACGCATCCCTGGCCCGGGGCGACGGTGTGGCAGTTGCTGTTTCGCTCCACCGACTCCCACGGCGGCCCGATCGCGGCGGTCACCACACTCATCACGCCCGGGCCGGGTGCGCGGCCGCTGGTGTCGTATCAGCCGTTCGTCAACTCGCTGGGCACCCGGTGCGCGCCCTCGCATTCGCTGTTCGACGGCGGCATGCAGGAATCCGGGGCCTTGGGGCTGATGCTCGCGCGCGGGTGGGCGGTCGCGGTCCCGGATCATCTGGGACCGACCAGCGCCTACGGCGCGTCCCGGCTGGGCGGGCAGATCACCCTGGACGGTATCCGGGCGGTCGAGGGGTTCGCCCCGGCCGGATTGCAGGGCGCGCCCGTCGGGCTGATCGGGTATTCCGGGGGTGCGATGTCGACCGGATTCGCCGCCGCCCTGGCCCCCGAGTACGCGCCGGAGTTGCCGATCGTCGGTGTCGCGCAAGGCGGTCTGCCGGTCAATCCGGGCAAGGTGGCCCTGCAGATCGGTGATCGGCCGCATCCGCTGTTCGGCCTGGGCTTCGCGGTCGCCATGGGGTTGCAGCGCGAGTACCCGGAGGAGATGCCGCTCGACCGCGCCCTGACGCCCGCCGGATTCGCCCTGCGCGACCAGCTGGCCAATGTCTGCACCGACCAGATCATCACCGCCGGGGCGGGGCATTCGGTCGGTGAATTCTTCACCGCGGGCATGCAATCCGATCCCGTGCTGATCGCGACCATGCACGCCAACGCGCTCGAGACCTTCCCCGGCGTCCCGCGGGCGCCGATCTACCAGTGGCACGGTGGCAACGATCAGGTGCCCCTGGATCAGGCCCTGGCCACCGCGGGCCGCTATTGCGCGGCCGGCACCCCGGTGCTGTTCGACGTCATTCCAGGCGCGGATCACGCGGGGGCGATCGTGCCGGGTGCGATGAAGGCCGCCGGCTATCTGGCCGACCGCTTCGCCGGCCTGCCCGCGCCCGCCAACTGCTGAGGAACTTTCCGCCCGGACCAAACCTGGATCGATGGCGGTCCGAAACCCTCTCGGCGCCTGCCCGATTCGACCGACGCGGTCCCGACGACCGCGCAGACGAGGAGAACTCACCATGAAGAAGTTCCAGTACGCGATCGCCATCGGACTGGCCATGACCGGCGTGATCGCCGGTGTGAGCGGATGTTCGAACGACAAGTCCGAGGCGAAGTCCTCGACCACGTCGATGACCGGCACCAGCACCACCGCGGCGGGCGCGGCCTCCGATCTGGTCGGCCCCGGCTGCAAGGACTACGCGCAGCAGGTGCCCACCGGTGCGGGCTCGGTCAGCGGGATGGCGCAGGACCCGGTGGCGGTGGCGGCCTCGCACAACCCCTTGCTCACCACGCTGGTGGCGGCGGTATCGGGCAAGCTGAACCCGCAGGTCAACCTGGTCGACACCCTCGACGGCGGACAGTTCACCGTCTTCGCGCCGGTCGACTCGGCCTTCGCGAAAATCCCGGCGGCAACGGTGGATTCGCTCAAGACGGATTCGGCGACGCTGAACAAGATCCTCACCTACCACGTGGTCCCGGGCCGCATCGCCCCCGACAAGATCGCCGGCACCCACAAGACGGTCGAGGGCGCGGACGTGACCGTCACCGGCGCGGGCAACGACATCAAGGTCGGCGACGCCGCGGTCGTCTGCGGCGGCGTGCAGACCGCCAACGCGACCGTCTACATGATCGATTCGGTCCTCATGCCGCCCGCCTGACCGCCGCGCGGTTCGGTGGTGAAGCGCTCAGCGGGTGAAATAGCGGGCGGGTGAGACGCCGACCTCGCGGTGGAAGGCGGCGACATACGCGCTCGGCGTGGCGTAGCCGACGCGGCCCGCGATCCGTGCGACGGGCAGCCCCGCGGCCAGCAGCGGCAGCGAGGCGGCCAGTCGCAACTGGGTTCGCCACTGGCCGAAGGTGATTCCCGTTTCCGCGCGGAACCCGCGGGCCAGCGTGCGGGGGCTGGCGGCGACCGCGGCGGCCAGCTCGGCGAGGGTGCGGCGATCGGCGGGATCCGCGCGCAGCCACTCGGCCACCTGCCGGGTGCGCGGATCCCGCGGCGTCGGCGCGCCCAACGGCACGACATCGACCGGATCGAGCAGATCCAACAGCACCGCCTCGGCCCGCTCCCGCGGCGCGGGCGCGGTGGCCGCCGCGGTCAGATGCAGAAACAGTTCGTGCAGCAGTCGTTCGACGCGCAGCATGGTCGGGCCCGCGTAGGTCACCGGGGATCGTGCGGGCGCGAGGTAGATGCCGTGCATGAGCGCACCGTCGAGCGTGCCGGTCCGATGCCGGGTCCCCGCCGGAATCCACAGCGCCCGCGTCGGCGGCAGCACCCAGTGCCCGTGGCCGATCTCCACCGTGAGCACTCCCCGTGCCGCCCAGGCGATTTGATGCTGCGGATGCTCGTGCGCGTCGAACCAGTGCCCGGCGGGCAGGCTCCCCGCCCCGAACACCATGGCGGTCGGACCGTCCGGCGCGGACAGCACCCGCACCGCACCGCCGGGCGGTTGGCTGTTTCGCGACACAATCTGTCACCGTAGTCCGTCGCGGTCACCGCGGCGGCTGCCTAGCGTTCCACCCATGGGAATGAACTACTTTCACCAGCTGCTGTGCCGCTCCAGCCGGTGGGAACGGCACAGCGCCACCAGCATCGTGCCCTGGGCCCTGCGCGGTCTCGACCTCGGCGACCGAGCCCTCGAGGTCGGCCCCGGCTACGGCGCCAATGTCCGCACCCTGCGCGAGCGCGTCCCCGCTCTCACCGGCCTGGAGATCGATCCGGCCCTGGCCGCGCGTCTGCGCGAGCGCCGCGCCGATCAGCTCCGCGTCCTCGAAGGCGACGGCGCCGCGATGCCGTTGCCCGACAACGAATTCAGCGCTGTCGTCTGCTTCACCATGCTGCACCACGTGCCGTCGCCCGCCCGGCAGGACGACCTGTTCGCCGAGGCGCACCGGGTCCTGCGCCCCGGCGGCGTCTTCGCCGGCAGCGACGGCCTGGACCGCCTGTCCTTTCGCCTCATCCACCTCGGCGACACCTGCGTCCCGGTCCCACCGGACACCCTCGCCGACCGCCTCACCCGCGTCGGATTCACCGATATCGACATCGAAACCGGCGCAAGCATGTTCCGCTTCCGCGCCCGCCGCCCCTGAAGGGACTCAGCCGAAATAGGTCACGGGATCGAGGGCGTCGATGGGCGTCCAGCGCGATACCGTGACCGGGACGTCGGAGTCCGTCTCGGGCGTTGCGGCCCGATAACCTTGCAGATCCAATGCCAGCCAAGGATTTTCGTCGATCAATGCGACCACCGCGTAACAGGTGGCCAGCATGTGCAGGCAGCGGGCGTTGCGGGCGCGGCAGGAGCAGTCGGTGCCCGCCAGGATCGGGGCCACCGAGATACCTGCCGCGCCGACGGCGGCGTGCAGCTCGTCGCTCAGGGTGAGGGTGTCGGCGGGAACGATCGCGGAGAGCGCCTCGACGGTCGGCCGGGGCAGCGGCGTGAACTCCAGGTGGGTGACCGAAGCCTCGGTGCCGCGGTGAATGTGGGCGCGCACCACGGTGCCCTCGAGTTCGGTGCGGACGCCGTGGTTGCGGGCGATGCTGCGGGCGCGGGGAAGCAGCGGCTCGGGCTTGGTGACCCGCAGCGGTTCGGCCAGCCGCACGAAGTCCCGCGCCCACGCCGTGTACCCGAATTCGTTGTCGGCCATCTCAATTGCCTCGCTTCCGGCGCAGCAGTTCCATCAGTCGTTCGTCGTCGAGGCGGGCCAGCTCGGCGATGCCCGCCGCGTCGGTGAGATCGGTGAGCGCCGACTTGCGATCGTGCATGCCCGCGATGTGCTCCTCGAGGGTGGTCCCCGAGGTCAGCGTGGTGACGGTGACGGTGCGGGTCTGCCCGATGCGATGCGCGCGATCGGACGCCTGCGCCTCCACCGCCGGATTCCACCAGCGGTCGAAGTGAACGACGTCGGCGGCCCGGGTCAGGGTCAGACCGGTGCCCGCCGCACGCAGGCTCAACACCAGAATCGGCGGGCCGTCCGGGGATTGGAAGTCCGCGACGATGCGCGCCCGTTGCTCGGGATTCAGCCCGCCGTGGAAGAACGGCGCGGCGACCCCGAACGCCTCGGCGCAGTACCGCACCAGCAGCTCACCGGTCTGCCGGTACTGGGTGAAAACCAGTGTGGGCGCGTCGTTGTCGAGATTGCCGGCCAGCAGGTCGGCGCAGACGTCGAATTTCCCGGAGCGCCCGGCCAATTCGCGCACGTCCCCGGTGATGAGCCCCGGGTGATTGCACACCTGCTTGAGCTCGGTGAGCACCGCCAGCACCCGGGTGTGCCGCTGCGCGCCCGCACCGAACCCGGTCGCCTCGGCTCGGTCGAGCAGCTGATCGTAGAGCCGTTCCTGTTCGGCGGTCAGATCGCACACCAGATCGCAGTGGATCTTCGGCGGCAGGTTCGCCGCCACCTGAGACTTGCGCCGCCCCAGCACGATCGGCTCGATGGCGTCGCGCAACCGCGGCACCGTCGCGGCCGACCCCTCGTCGATGGGCCGGACGAACCGCCGCCGAAACTGCGCCCGATGCGTGAATTCCCCCGGCGTGACCAGGTTCAGCAGCGCCCACAGCTCCTCGAGATGGTTTTCCACCGGCGTGCCGGTCAGGGCGATCCGCGCGTCCGCCGTGATCGCCCGCGCCGCCTTCGCCACCTGCGTGCGCGGGTTCTTGAGCACCTGCGCCTCGTCGAAAACCACGGTGCCCCAGCGCCGCCCGGCCAACGCCGCCCCGTGCCCGCGCAGGGTCGGATACCCCGTAACCACGATCGTGCCCGCGTCCGCTGCGGGCGGCGGCCCGCCGCGCCAGGCCACCGCCCGCAGTCCGGGCGCGAACCGTTCGATCTCGTGCGTCCAGTTGCCCACCAGCGAGGTCGGCGACACCACCAATTGCGGTCCGTCCCCGGCCTTCCCGAGCAGGTACCCGATGGCCTGCACGGTCTTGCCCAGCCCCATCTCGTCGGCAAGCACCGCGCCGCCGTGCGCCGCGGTCGTCTCCCGCAGCCAGGTGATGCCGCGCGCCTGATACGGCCGCAGCTCGGCCTTCAATCCGGACCGCAGCTCGGCGGTCAGCATGACGGTGTCGCGCAACGCCCGCAGCGCGCGTCCCGCCGACACCACCGCGGTCCCGGAGGCGTTGGGCACCGCGTGCGCGGCCACCGGCAGCCGCCGCGCCTCGACCTCGGATTCCAGCGCCTGCCGTAAGAGCCGTATCGATTCCCCCGGATTGTCGATAGCCAGAGTGCATAGCCGTTCCGGTTCCACCAGAGCGCATTCCACGTCCGTGACGCCGATGCCGTCGCGGCCGGGCACCGCCAGGGCGAGCGTCTCGACCTCGCCCAGTCCCTTCGGCGCGCTCCGGGGCGCGTGGCCGTCCCAGGTCCAGACGGCGATCATGTGTCGATCCTGCAGGTAGGTGGCTTGTGAGGTAGACGGCACCCAACCGTTGTACCCGGGCGACCGCGCCGCGCGTACATGACGATTCTCGCGTTGCGCACACCGGGATTCGCGTGTCCCAGGCCATAGCTGTGAGCTATCGCACCACGTAGAACCGGTCCGGACACAGCAACAGCGGGCGACCTGTCGGCCGCCCGCTGTCGGGTTTTCTGTTGGGAAGATTCAATTGTCGAGCGGGCTCCCCGAAGGCGTGCGACTCCCGATCGAGTCCCTCCGGGTTGGAGGAGCTGTTAAAGCGCCGGTGCCGACTCCGTGTCGATCACGGCCTCGAGCGCACGAAGACGGTCCATGTGCTCGTTGGCGTGATGCTGGCAGAAGAGCAACTCTCCACCTGCGGGCAGGGTTGCGCGCACGCGCGCAGCCGCCCCGCAGCGGTCGCAACGGTCGACCGCGGTCAGTGGGGTGCTTGTCAGGGTTCCTGGCATGACTCCTCCGTCCTGGCTCCTGGTGCTCGCACACCATTCGCCTGGTGTGGGGGCCCGCGGTCCATTCCGCGAACCTCGCTACCGCTACTTCCCAGCAGTGGCTGATGACTACTCTGTCAGACGTTCGGCGAGAGGTCTTTGTTCCCGTTGAGTTTCCCGTGTGTTTTCAGTAACACGACCTGCGATTTCGCTGAAAGCGAACAGGTCCTGGGAATCGGTCGCGAGGGTGTCTTCACCTCCCGTTCGAACACGCTGATCGAGTTGTCTACCGGGAGACTACCCGCGCCCACCGACGCTCACACTCCGATTGATTCTTGTGGCTGGGACGCCAGCAAACCGTAATCAAGGCGGCTGAATCGGAGACCGGACCGCGACCGGCGTGACCTCGCCACACGCGCCCGCGGGCATACGGGGCCGGGGTATCCATGGGCGGTGAGTTGTTCGCGCAGCGCGAACAACCCGGCCACCCCGGCAGGGGGTGCGACCCCGAAACGACTGTGCGCCGGTCAGAACCAGGCTTCGTCGAGGTCCATCGTGGTGCGGTCGGCCGAGTCGAGCAGGTCGAATTGCGGTGCGGTGCGCGGCAGTTCCCAGCGGAAGAAGTACCGCGCCGCCAGCCGCTTGCCGCGCAGGAAGGCGGTGCGATCGCGACGATGGCCGTCCACGGCGGGCGCGCCGTGCGCGGTCACGGCCTGCTCGAGCCAGATCCAGGCCAGCACCACATGCCCAAACGCTTCGAGGTACACCGCCGAATTGGCCAGTGCCGCCGCCGCATCCCCGTCGCGCCACAGTCCGGCGGTGGTGGCGGTGAGCCGGGTGGCGGCGGCCTCCAGCGCCGCCGCGAATTCCGCGAGCTCGGCGTCGTCGGTGGCGCGGGCCGCGGCGATGGTGGCGGTCATGGTCTCGACCAGCGCGACCAGGGCCGCGCCATTGTCGAGGGTGACCTGGCGGCCCAGCAGATCCAGGCTCTGAATGCCGTGGGTGCCTTCGTGAATCGGGTTGAGCCGGTTGTCGCGGTAGTGCTGTTCCACGTCGTAGTCGCGGGTGTAGCCGGCGCCGCCGTGGATCTGGATGGCCAGATCGTTGGCGGCCAGGCACCACTGGCTCGGCCACGACTTGGCGATCGGGGTCAGGATGCGCAGCAGGGTGGCGGCCCGGGCGCGCTCGGATTCGGTTGCCGCGGTGCGGTGTTCGTCGACCAGCTTGCCGCAGTACAGCGCCAGCGCCACCGCGCCCTCGGCGTAGGACTTCTGGGCCAGCAGCATGCGCCGCACGTCCGGATGCTCGATGAGCGGCACCTGCGCGCCGCCGCGCGCGGTCACCGGGCGGCCCTGCGGGCGGCTGCGCGCGTAGT
Source organism: Nocardia yunnanensis (assembly GCF_003626895.1). GTDB lineage: Bacteria > Actinomycetota > Actinomycetes > Mycobacteriales > Mycobacteriaceae > Nocardia > Nocardia yunnanensis. Next base: position 5,804,196 of record NZ_CP032568.1, read on the forward strand.
CCAGGGACTTCAGGTAGCCGGTGTAGCCCAGCGCCGCCGAGGCGAGACCGACACCGATGCGAGCCTCGTTCATCATCGTGAACATCTGCGCCAGACCCTGATTCGGCTCGCCCACCAGATAGCCGACCGCGCCCGGCTCGCCGCCGGGGGTGAAGTGGCCGTCCCCGAAGACGGGTGCGGTGTTGACGGTGCCGCGCCAGCCCATCTTGTGATTGATGCCCGCGAGCACGACGTCGTTGCGCACGGTCGGGCGGCCCTCGGCGTCGGGCAGGAACTTCGGGACGATGAACAGCGAGATGCCGCGGGTGCCCTCCGGTGCGCCGGGAATGCGCGCCAGCACCAGATGGACGATGTTCTCCGACAATTCGTGGTCGCCGCCGGAGATCCACATCTTGTGCCCGAACACGCGATAGGAGCCGTCGGCGGCGGGCACGGCGCGGGTGGTGATGTCGGCGAGGCTGGATCCGGCCTGCGGCTCCGACAGCGCCATGGTGCCGAAGTTGCGGCCCTCCAGCATGGGCCGCACGTAGGCGTCGAGCTGTTCCGGACTGCCGTGCGCGGCAAGCAGATTCGCATTGCCGGTGGTGAGCAGCACGTAGGCGGCGGTGCCGACGTTGGCGGCGTGGAACCACGACATGCACGCGGTGTAGACGGCGTGCGGCAGCTGCATGCCGCCGATCTCGTAATCCATTGCCGCGCCGATCATCCCGGCGTCGGCGAAGGCCCGCAGTGCCTTGCCGACGGCGGGGATGACGGTGACCCGCTCCCCGTCGAAGGTGGGCTCGTGCAGATCGTTCTCGCGATTGTGCGGCGCGAAGTAGGTGGTGGCGAGATCCTGGCTCAGCCGCAGCACCTGATCGAAGGTCTCCCGCGAGTGGTCCGCGAAGCGCTCCCGTCCCGTCAGCGCCTCGACATCGAGCCAGTCGTAGAGCAGGAACTCGAGATCGCGGGCGGACATGATGACGGACGGATTCATGCTTCCTCGCAGGTTCGACGACAACTCGTACCTGTCGGTCTACCAGATCCGTCGCTCAGCGGGTGCGGACGGGGGCGCGGCCGCGATGCAGGCGGCCGAAGTGGCCCGGGGATTGGCCCTTCCAGGTGCGGAAGGCCGAGGCGAAGGCCGATACGCTGGCATAACCGAGCCGGTCGGCGGCCTGTTCGACGGTGAGCCCGGCGATGAGCAGTTCCTCGGCGAGCATGCCGACGGTCTCCAGGCTGAGTTCGCGGAAGGTGGTGCCCTCCTCGGCCAGGCGCCGGCGCAGGGTGCGCACGCTGACGTCCAGGTCGGCGGCGATGCGGGCCTGATCGGCGGAACCGCCGTGGCGGATGAGCAGCTGGCGCACCCGGCCGCTGAGCCCGGAGCGGCTGTGGCGGGATTCCATGAGGTCGGCGCACTGCTGCTCATAAAACCGGGCGGTCGACATATTGGCCTGCGGGAGCGGGGTTTCCAAGGCCGTGGCCTGAAAGGCCATGCGCGACTGCGGAACCGAGAACACCACCTCCTCGACCCCGAACACCGCGCCGAACATCTCGTAGATGGGATGCGCGTCCACGTACAGCTGCACGTGCACGGCCGGAATGCGGATGGGGATGAGGTCCTGCTGGATGGTGGCGATGGCGGCGAGATCGCGCTCCAGCGCGAAACGCCGGATCTCCGGCGGCAGCATGGCGTCGTCGCGCAGCACCCACACCTCCGAACCGTGATCCTCGAGGTAGTGGTGCGCCGCGGTGAACGACAGATCGGCGTAGCGCAGCGCAATGTCCATGGCGTGGCGCAGGTTCGAGCTGCACATCAGGGCGAAACCGAGTACGCCCAGCGACGGCGGATGACAGAGCAGACCGGCCAGTAGACCCATGCCGGGTTCGTCGTCCACGGCCTCGACCACATTGTGCATGAGCGAGAACTCTTGGCCGATGGTGATTTCGGTCGACGGATCGTGCAGGGTGTTTTCCCGGATGCCGGTGCCGCGCAGCACCGTCGACAATGGGATGCCCCGGCCCACCGCGAAATCGGCCAGCAGCGCGGTGCTGGTGATGGAACGAATCTGCGCCAACTCTTCCGTCACTCAGGAAGTCTCGCAAACTTCGGGCGTCCGCATACCCGTTACCGGCCGGTAAGGTGCCTGGTGCGGCCCATATTCGCCGGTTCCTGGCCGATTGCAAGCTGGTCGGCCGAAACCCTCACCCATACGGTGAGATTCATGCGCACCGCGCAACACTCCTCTTCGCAGGTGCCGGATGCCCGAAAGGTCCGCCCGCCCATGCTCACCGTGATCGCACCCGCCGACGGCCGGGTGGTCGACACCGTCGCCACCGAGACGCCCGCCGCGGTGCGGGCGATCGTGGAGCGACTGCGAGACAATGCCGCACTCTGGCACTCGCTCGGGGTGGTCGGTCGGATCCATTGGCTGACGGCGTTCCGAAACTGGTTGCTGGACAACCGGGACGCGCTGACGACGCTGCTGGCGACCGAGACCGGCAAGACGCTGTCGGAGGCCGATGCCGAGTTCGGCCTGGCCCTCGATGCCCTCGACCACTATCGCGCGCACGGCGCGGAATTCCTGGGCGGGCGACACCCGCAGGTCGCCCTGCGTCCGGGGGCGGCCATGCAGCTGGCCGTCGCGCGCCCGGCGGGCGCGGTGGTCGGGGTGATCGGGCCGTGGACGTATCCGCTGGCCCTGGCCCTCTACGACGCGCTGCCCGCGCTGGTGGCGGGGTCGGCGGTGGTGGTGAAGCCGTCCTCGGAGACGCCGCTGACGCTGCGCGCGCTGGCCGCGGGCTGGTCCACGACCGGCGCCCCAGCGGTTTTCGAGACGGTGACCGGACACGACGCCGGACCGGCCGTGCTGGATTGCGTGGACTACGTCCGATTCACCGGCAGCGTGGAGACCGGGAAAGTGGTGGCGCTGCGCGCGGCGTCGCGGCTGATTCCGTGCTGCCTGGACCTCGGCGGCAAGTCCGCAGCGGTCGTTTTGTCCGATGCCGACCTGGATCGGGCCGCCGCCAGCATTGCGCTCGGCGGTCTGGCGAACAATGGGCAAAGCTGCAACTGCGTCGAGCGCATCTATGTCGAAAACTCCGCCTACGACGCGTTTCTCGACCGGCTGGTGGCCGAGGCCGCCGCCTTCGGGCCGATCCTCGGGGACGAGATCGGCACCGGGGTGATGACCTCGGCCGCCCAGGTCGAGCTGGTGCGCGATCAGGTGCGCGACGCACTGCTCAAGGGCGCGACCCTGCGCTGCGGCGGCGCCGGCGCCGCGCACGCCTTCGAACCGACGGTGCTCGCCGACGTCGATCCGACCATGGCGGTGCTCACCCAGCAGACCCTCGGCCCGGTGCTGCCGGTGGCCCGGGTCGCCGACGCGGGGGAGGCGTTCGAACTGGCGCGGCGTTCCCCGGCCGGGCCCTGCCTGAGCGTCTGGACCGCCGACACCACCGCCGCGGCCCGCGCCGTCGGCCGCTTCGCGCCGGTCCCGGTGGGCGTCAACGACATCTCGGTGCACGTGGCCCGGCCGCGGCCGTTCTGAACACCGCCGCCGGCAGGGCCTAGGGTGGACCGGGTGGGAAACGAACAGGACCTGAACCCGGCGACGCTGCTGCACATCTGCTCCCGGCAGGAATGGGAAAACGCCCGCGCCGCAGGCGAATACCGCACACCCGACCTGCCCGAGACCGGCTTCATCCATCTGTCGGCCCCCTACCAGGCCCATCTGCCCGCCAACCGCGTCTTCGCCGGCCGCACCGATCTGGTGCTGCTGCACCTGGATCCGGCCCGCCTGGGCGCACCCGTGAAATGGGAACCCGGCGTTCCCGCCGATCCGGAATCCATGCGCTTCCCGCATCTCTACGGGCCGCTGCCGCTGGCGGCCGTGCGCGCGGTGACCGACTTCCGTCCCGGTCCCGACGGCAGCTTCGCCCCGCTCGAGCAGCACTGACCCCCACCGCGACCGTCGCAGCGGCCCGCACCTCCCCGCAGTTCGGGCGGGTTGTCCTAATCTGGACGGCGTGAACGTCGACGTGACAGCGCTGCCCGGTATCGGTGTGCGGAAGGATTTCGAGGTCAGATCGGGGCGCCGGATCGGGGTGGTGGCCCACCGCGACGGCGGCATCGATCTGATCGTGTCGCAGCGCGACGATCCGGACGCCTGCCTGGCGCAGGTGCCGCTGACACCCGACGAGGCCGCGGTGATGGCGAACCTGCTGGGCGCACCGCAGTTGGTTCAGCAGCTGCGGGAAGAACATTCGGACCTACCCGGGATCACCACCAGGCAGTTGAGCATCAGCGGCAGCTCCCCGTATCGGGGCCGGCGGCTGGGCGAGACCGGGATGCGCACGCGCACCAAGGCGTCCATCGTGGCGATCATGCGGGCCGGTCAGGTGCAACCGTCCCCGGGACCCGATCAGGTACTCGACTCCGGGGACATCCTCGTCGTCGTCGGCACCCCGCACGGGCTGGACGCCGCCGCCCGCATCCTGGTCGACGGTTGAGCCGGTGGATTCGACCGGTCTAGCCCTGTTCGAACTCGGCGCGATCTTGTTCGCGCTCGGCATGCTGGGGCGACTGGCCGCCCGCTTCGGCATGTCGCCGATCCCGCTGTATCTGCTGGGCGGCCTGGCCTTCGGCGACGGCGGCATCGTGCGCATGCAGGCCGCCACCGAATTCGGTCACATCGCCGGTGAGATCGGCGTGGTGCTGCTGCTGTTGCTGCTCGGATTGGAGTACACCGCAGCCGAATTGGTCACCGGCCTGCGCCGCGACTGGCTGGCGGGCCTGCTCGACATCGTCCTCAACGCCACCCCCGGCGTGGTGGTGGCGCTGGCCCTGGGCTGGGGCGCGGTCGGCGCGGTCACCATGGGCGGCGTCACCTACATCTCCTCCTCCGGCATCGTCGCCAAGGTGCTCAACGACCTCGGGCGGCTCGGCAACCGCGAAACCCCGGTCATCCTGTCGATTCTGGTGTTCGAGGATCTCGCGATGGCGGTGTACCTGCCGATCCTGACCATGATGCTGGCCGGATTGAGCTTCGCCAGCGGACTGCGGTCGCTGGCCATCGCGATGGTGGCGATCACCGTGGTGCTGGTGGTGGCGCTGCGCTACGGCCGCTACGTCTCGGCCATCGTCGACAGCGACGACCGGGAAGTGTTCCTGCTCAAGCTGCTCGGCGCGGCGCTGCTGGTCGCGGGCGCGGCCTCGGCGCTCAATGTGTCGGCGGCGGTGGGGGCGTTCCTGCTCGGCATCGCCATCTCCGGATCGACCGCGCACGAGGCGGCCAAACTGCTCGAGCCGCTGCGAGATCTGTTCGCGGCCATCTTCTTCGTGGCCTTCGGGCTCAATACCGACCCGCGGGCGATCCCGCCGGTGCTGGGCTGGGCGATCCTGCTGGCCGTCGTGACCGCGCTGACCAAGATCGCCACCGGCTGGTGGGCGGCCTCGCGGCAGGGCATTCGCCGCATGGGTCGCGCGCGAGCGGGCGCGGCGCTGGTGGCGCGCGGTGAATTCTCCATCGTCATTGCGGGACTGGCGGTTTCGCTGGGCGGCGTGGACGGGCGACTGGCCGCGCTGGCCTCGGCCTACGTGCTAATGATGGCGGTGCTCGGCCCGGTCGCGGCCCGCATCGTGGAGCCCGCCGTCCGGCTCGTGCAACGCGACCGCCGCCGCATCGACCCGGTCCCGGGCTGACTCCGGCTCAGCCTGCGGGGCCGGGTCGGCGGTGGCCTGCCGGATCGCTTCCGCCGCGCTGGAGCGCGCGGCCCGGCGCTGTCGCACCGCGACCAGGCGGTGCGACAACGCCACCCCGATCGCGCCCACCGTGAAACCGATGAGCAGCGCGAAGAAATGGCCGTAATCGGTGAAGGTGCGGCTGTCGTAGACGCCCCACGCGTACCACAGCAGCATGCACAACGCCCACAGCCAGCGGGCCGGGCCGCGCAGCCGGAAGGTGAGCGCGGCCAGCATGGCCGAGATCCCGTAGCTGGGGCCGACATCCGCCGCGAACGCCACCCGGGTCGCGATCACATGCTTGTCGATCTTGTGGGCGATGCCGACCACCGTGATCAGCGTCGCCCCGACATGACCGATGGCCACCACCAGAATCCAGCGCAGCGACCCCAGCCACCGTTCGGCCAGCGCCATCAGCGTGATCAGGATCAGAATGTCGCCCCACGGAAAGCCGCCGTCGGTCCAGAACGCGGAGGCCACCAGCACCTGGACCGGATCCTTCTGCATATTGCGCAGATTCGTGGACGCCGAGAAGATCAGTCGCCGGCCCACCAGATCGCTGGCCCCGCGCAGCGTCCACCAGGTGACGAACAGCGTGAAGGCATAGGCGATACAGGCCGGGGTGGCGGCGAGCAGATCCCGGTAGGCCTGGACGGCGCGCCGCAGCCGCTGCGGCCGCTGCCACCAGACCCGCAGCGCCCGCGCCTGCTCGCCGAGATCGACGGTGCGCAGCCAGGGCGGCTGATAGGTGCCCAATGCCATGTCCTCGATGGTATCCCGAGGTCGCCGACCGCCCCGGCGCGCGCCGGGCCGGACCGCGGTTCGGCACGCGTAACGCGCATTAATGCCAAGGGAAAACGGCGGTTACGCCGCAGCAACATGGGTCCGGACGATCGGTGAGGTGATCTACCACCAGCGTCTGGGCGGCGCCACCCACACCTTCGACGGTCTGGTCGACCTGCTGGCCAAGGCCACGCCGCGCCGCAGCGGCGACGAACTCGCCGGGTGCGCCGCGCGATCCGACGCCGAACGGGCGGCCGCGCAGTGGGCGCTGGCGGACGTGCCGCTGGACACCTTCCTCACCGAGCCGGTGGTGCCCTACGAGACCGACGAGGTCACGCGGCTGATCTTCGACAGCCACGATCGCCTTGCCTACCAGGCTGTTTCGCATCTCACCGTGGGCGGGCTGCGGGACTGGCTGCTGGCGGTGGCCGCCGCCCCGGACGCCGCGGAAACCTTGGCCGCCGTCGCGCCGGGGCTGACGCCCGAAATGGTCGCGGCCGTCAGCAAACTCATGCGCAATCAGGATCTGATCGCGGTCGCGCACGCGGTGCGGGTGCGGACCGGATTCCGCACCAGTATCGGGCTGCCCGGCACGCTGGCCACCCGGTTGCAACCCAACCACCCCACCGACGATCCGCGCGGCATCGCCGCGGCCGTGCTCGACGGGCTGCTGCTGGGCTGCGGGGACGCGGTCATCGGCATCAATCCGGCCACCGACTCGCCGCGCGCCACCGCGGAGCTGCTGAGCCTGCTCGACGAGGTGCGGCAGCGCTTCCACATCCCGACCCAGTCGTGCGTGCTCTCGCATGTCACCACCACCCTCGGGTTGATCGAGGCGGGGGCGCCGGTGGATCTGGTGTTCCAGTCCATCGCGGGCACCGAGGGCGCGAATTCCGGCTTCGGCGTGAACATCTCGCTGCTGCGGGAGGCCAACGAGGCCGGGCGGTCGCTACGCCGCGGCGGCGTCGGCGACAATGTCATGTACCTGGAAACCGGTCAGGGATCGGCGCTTTCGGCGGGCGCGCACCTGGGGACCGGCGGCCGGCCCGTGGACCAGCAGACCCTCGAGGCGCGCGCCTACGCCGTCGCGCGGGATCTGGACCCGCTGCTGATCAATACCGTCGTCGGCTTCATCGGGCCCGAATACCTCTACGACGGCAAGCAGATCATTCGCGCCGGCCTCGAGGACCACTTCTGCGGCAAGCTGCTGGGCCTGCCCATGGGCGTCGACGTCTGCTACACCAACCACGCCGAGGCCGACCAGGACGATATGGACACCCTGCTCACCCTGCTGGCCGCCGCGGGCTGCCCGTTCGTGATCGCGGTCCCCGGCGCCGACGACGTCATGCTCGGCTATCAGTCCCTCGCGTATCACGACGCGCTCTACGCCCGGAAGGTGCTGAACCTGCGTCCCGCACCGGAATTCGCGGCGTGGCTCGACTCGCTCGGCATGTTGAGCGCCGAAGGCCGGGTCCTGCCGATCGCACCCCTCGCCTCGCCGCTGCGGTCACTGGCCGCCAAGGGCGCGGCGTGAGCGGCCCGAGAACGGAAGGGACACAGCGCATGAGCGAATCGCGATTCGGGCGTCCGGATGATGTTGCGGTACAGGAGTTCTGGGACGGTCTGCGGCGAACCACCCAGGCGCGCATCGGACTCGGGCGCGCCGGTGATGCGCTGCCCACCCGGGACGTCCTGGAAATCCGGGCCGCGCACGCCGCCGCCCGCGACGCCGTGCACACCCCGCTCGACGTCGCCGCGCTGGCCGCCGAGGCGGCCGCCCTTGGCCTGGGCGACCCGATCCACGTGCGCAGCCTGGCGGGCGACCGCTCCGAATACCTCCGCCGCCCCGACCTCGGGCGGCTGCCGGGCGCCGTCACCCCCTGCGCACCCGCCCGGCCGGAACCCGTGCCGGCGACTCGCGCACGCACCATCTGGTCGGGCGCCGACACGGCAGCGGGTGCCTCGGTGCCGCACAGCGGCGCGGACGTGGGATTCGTGCTGGCCGACGGTCTTTCCCCGCGCGCCCTGGCCGATCACGGCGTCCCGATGCTCGCCGCGCTGGCGGCGGCGATGGGGGAGCGCTACACCCTGGCGCCGCCGGTGATCGCCACCCAGGCACGGGTGGCGCTGGGTGACCATATCGGCGCGGCGCTGGGCGTCACCACGGTCCTGGTCCTCATAGGCGAACGTCCCGGGCTCTCGGTCGCCGACAGCCTCGGCATCTACCTCACCCACCGCCCACGGCCCGGCCGCACCGACGCCGAACGCAACTGCATCTCCAACATCCACCCGCCCGAGGGCCTCACCTACGCACGCGCCGCGCAGATCGCGACTGGTCTGCTCGACGGCGCTCGGCGCCTCGGCCGTTCGGGCGTCGAACTCAAGGACACCTCTCCCGCGGCGCCCGCCGTCGCAGCTGCGGTGACGAGCGCGCCACTGATTCTCGACGCGCACTCGCGTCCGCCGGACCGCGCCCGTCAGGTCCATCCGCCGCTGGCCCTGGACCTGGCAAACCCCGACTGAACCCCGGGCGGCCCGCGTCGCTAACGTCAGGTCTCGACAGTCGAGCCGATCATCGCGGGAGCCGGGCGAGAGGGTGTGGCGGGGTATGCGGGTGTGGCGGGTAGCGGTGACGGCGGCCGCGGCGGCGGTGCTGGCGGCGCTGGCGGGATTCGTCGCGTACACGCTGGGCCGTGCGCGCCGCGCACCCGACGCCGGCGCGGACGTCGTGGTCGTGCTCGGGTGCAAGCTCCGCCACGGTACCGTCGCGCCGATGCTGACCCGCCGGCTCGACCGGGCACTCGAGGTGTATCGCGGCGAACGCGAGCGAGGTGGCGCGCCGCTGCTGGTGGTCTCCGGCGGGCAGGGCGGCGGCGGCCCGGTCGCCGAGGCGGACGCCATGGCGGATTACCTGCTGGCACACGGGGTTCCGGAGCAGGCCATCGTGCGGGAGAAGAACTCCCGCAACACCGAGGAGAATCTGCGCTGCACCACCGCCGAGCTGCGGCGGCGCGGCCTGGACCCGGACACGCTCCAAATGACGGTCGTGACCAGTGACTTTCACGTATTGCGGACCGCCGGGCTGGCCCGCACCCTCGAGGTGCGGGCGGAGGTGACCGGGGCCCGCACCACCCGCCTGCTGCTGCGCAAGTCGTTCGCGCGCGAATTCGCCGCCCTGCTGGCAACTCCCGCGCTCTCCCTGCTCCGCCGCGCCGACCCGCCGCCTTGCCGCTGACGGCCGCCCTGCCGCTGACGGCCAGCCTGCCGCTGACCGCAGCCCTGCCGTTGACCGCCGCCGGACCCGAGTCGCTCAGACGCCGGTGCCGCGCAGATCCAGGCGGCGCATGACCCGATCCACCACGTCCGGCGGCACACCCGGTTCGCGCCGGGCCGCCAGGGCTTCGGTGCGGCCGGCCTCGAGCACGTCGTTGGTGATGGCCCGCATCTTCTTGGTCCACGCCAGGCCGCGATCGGTGTGCAGGCGGGCATTGCTGTCGGCCGCCTCCGGATCCGCTTGGGCGAGACGGCGTTCGAAGCCTTGGCGCAGTCGCTCGTACACCTCGTCGGGGAGGTGGTCGGTCTGGGAGATCTCCTTCAGACGCGCGAGTTCGGCTCGCAGCACCCGGTCCCACAGCTGGCGTTCGAGCGCGCGTTCCGCGCCGGTGTCGGCGCGCACCCCGGTGGCCCGCACCACCGCGGGCAGGGTCGGGCCCTGCAGCAGCAGCGTGAACAACACCACCGCGATGGCCGTGAACAGGATCTGGGTGCGCCCGGGAAACGGTTTGCCGTCGTCGGTGGTGAACGGCACGGCCAAGGCCAGCGCCACGGTCGCCACCCCGCGCATGCCCGCCCACCAGGTGACCACCGTCTCGCGCCAGGTGTAGGGCTCGTCCTTGTCGCGGCTGCGCCACCAGGCCCGAAACAGCGTGGTCGTGGTCAGCAGCCAGATCAGCCGCAAGCCCACCACCACCGCGATGACCACCAGCGCCCCGCCCACATAGCGTGGCCAGTCCGGTCCGGCGTCCCGCAGCACCGTGCTCAGCTCCAACCCGATCAGCCCGAAAGCGAAACCGGTGACCAGCATTTCGGTGATCTCCCAGAACGAGTCGCCCACCAGCCGGTAGTCGCTGTCGCTGAAATCCGTTGCGGCGTCGGTGAGATACATCGAGCACACCAGCACCGCCAGCACCGCCGACCCGCCGCGCGATTCGGCGAACCCGTAGGCCGCGAACGGCAGCAGCAGACCCAGCGCGACCCGCCACGGCGCTTCCTCGAGCCGCCGCATGAGTTTGCTTCCGGCCCAGCCCAATACCAGCCCGACCCCCGTCCCGACCAGCGCCGACAGCGCGAAGTCGCCGAGCGCGCCCCACGCCGAGAACTTCCCGGTGACCACGGCCTCGATGGCCACGGAGTACAGCACGATCGCGGTCACATCGTTGAACAGGCCCTCACCCTCGAGCAGCGCCACCAGCCGCCGGGGCAGTCCCAGCTTGCCCGCCAGCGCCGATACCGCCACCGGATCCGGGGGCGCGACCAGCGCGCCCAGCGCGACCGCCGCCCCGATCGGCACGCTCGGATACCAGAGGTGGAAGGCCCATGCCACGGCCGCGGTGGTGACGATGACCAGCACCACCGCCCGCAGGCTGATGGCGGCCCAGTTCTCGGCGAACTGCCGCCAGGAGGTGCGTCGCGCGGCCGCGTACAGCAGCGGCGGAAGCACCAGCGGCAGGATGAGTTCGGGGTCGATCCGAATATCGGGGACGGCTGGGATGAGGGCCAGTACCACCCCGAACGCGGTCATGAGCACCGCCGGGGCCTGGCCGAGCCGCCGTCCGAGCGGCTGGGCCAGGATGGTCGCGAACAGGACCGCGAAGATCAGTTCCAGCTGGTGGTGCGCCACGGCAGTCAGTTTGCTGGCGATGAACCGGAAAGTCGAACACCCCGACCGGATTCTCAGCGAACCGGGACGGCAACTCTCAGCATCACGGCTTGCGACCGCGCTGGGGGAACGGTTTGCGGTCCGGGCGTGACCCGGCGCCGGCCCCGGCGGTCTGATAGCGGCCAGGCTGCGGAGAATCCGTGGCCGCATGCCGACCCGGCACCTGGTAGTCGGCGGCCGGTGCGTAGAGGCCCGCGGTCCGATAATCCGTGGCGCCCGGTTCGTCCTGTCCGGAGCCGCGCAGCTCGGCGGCCGCCACGGCGGCCGACTGCAGCGACCACGCCGCCCGCGAGGCCGGTTGCGGCCGAACCGGTTCGGCGACCATGGCGCGCTCGTCGACCTCGGTGAGTCCCACGTGGATGAGCAGGATGAGCGTCACCGTGCTCACGGTGATCATCAACGGCGCCAGCAGTTCCATCGCGCCGGTGCCGTGCGGCGCCACGGCATTGTCCATGTGGTGCGCGCTCATCGAGGCCATGCCGGTGTAGTGCATGCCCGTCACCGCCACGCCCATGATCAGCGCCGCGCCGAGGGTCGCCCAGATGCCCCTGATGACCAGGGTGAACCACAGCGCTACCGTGGCCGCGACCACCGCGATCACCATGGACAGCGTCACGATGCCCGGGTCGTAGTCGATGGTCGCGTCGGTGTTCATGGCGTACATGCCCGAGTAGTGCATGGCGCCCACGCCCAGCCCGGTGACCGCGCCGCCCGCGAACAGCGACAGCCGGCCGAAGGGTTCGCGCGCCACCACGAACAGCCCCATCCACACCACAGTCACCGAGATGACGGCGCTGAGCAGAGTGAGCGGCACGTTGTATCTGATCTCCGCGCCGCGAATGGAGAATCCGAGCATGGCGACGAAGTGCATGACCCAGATGCCGGTGCCGCCGATGGCGACCGCGGCCGAGATCAGCCAGCCGTTGCGTCCGTCCCCCGAGCCGGCGCGGGCGGTGCACCGCAAACCGAGCAGCGAACCGATGACGGACATGATGTAGGCCAGGACGGGGGTGACCCACCCATAGCTGAAGTGGTGAATTTCCAGCACTCGAACTCCATTGCCAGAACGGGGGTTTCGTCACATTCAGGGGTGACGGGGGCACACTACCGGGCAAGATTCGGATTGGGAAATTGAAACGGAAGGTTTCATCTAATTTCCTTCCGGCTGGCAGTAATTCGTCCCTTTCGGTCAATCCTGAGGGCCGGAACGTGCTGTGCGCGAGCGGGTTTCGCCTGACGACCCCGGCGCTCAGGTTCGCCGATATCGGCGCAGCAGGACCATGATCAGAGCGGTCGTCACCCGGTAGACGGCGACGACCGGCACGACCACCACCAGGATCAGGCGCAGGCCCGCCACCAGCACCGCGGCCGCGAGGTAACCCAGCCCCAATCCCTCGGGCGAGCCGAATCCGTGCCGGGCCGACAGGGATTCCAGTGCCGTGCGCAGGATGAGGTACGCCACAGCCAGCAGCAACGGCACCCGGATCAAACGCCAGCCGGCGCGCAGCAGCGCGGGATCGGGTCGTCTCATCGCGCCACCTCCGGACCCGAGGTGAGGAAGGCGAGCAACAGCGCGTTGCCGATCGCCCCGCCGGTGGTGAACCGCACGCGATCGCCGCTGCGCATCGGAAGACCGACGAGATCCGTGGTCCGGAATATCCGGGTGAAAACGTCACGGTGACCGAACGCCCGCGCGGGCGCGAGCGCGAAAGCGGTGGCGGACACCGAGATTCCCAGCACCAACGGACCGGAGTCGATATCGCCCGGGCCGTCCGCGCCGCCGCCGTATTCGTGCATCGCGCCGAACCCGAACAGGCTGTGCTCCTGCCGGAAGAACCCGTCCGCCAGCTCCTCGGCGAGCCCGCGATCCGCGAAACCCGCGAAATACGAGGCCAATCCGGTGCCCGAGGCGCGCCGCGCGTCGTGCGGCCGGCCGTCGACGCCCATGCGCTGCCACACCAGTCCGGTCGCGTGATCGAGCTGCACCGCCCGCACCTGCCGCCCCCAGTGCGCGAGGACCGCGGAATGGTCGACGCCGGTGGCGCGCCCGTGCACCGCGATGGCGGCGGCGACCGCGGCCACATCGGTCGGATAGGCCTCGCCCGGAAAGGTTTCCAGCAATGCGGTCGGCGCGGCCAGCAGCCGCCGCTCGAACGAGGCGACCATCGTGTCCTGCACGGCCGCCAGCTCGGGCGGGAATCCGGGATCGACCAGCCGCGCCATGCCGAGCGCGAGCGCCGGATAGGAAAGGTAGGCGTGCCCGTGCGGACTGTCGGGGACCGTCGCGGCGTCCTCGCCGTGCCAGGCCGCGGTGAACGGGCCGCGCATCTCCGGTCGCAGGCTCTTGGTCGCCGCCCGGGTCGCGACCGGTGCGTACCGATCCCGCCACTCCGGATGCGCCAGGCACACCTGCGCCAGCCCCAGAGCGGTCATCTGATGCGCGAGCAACCCCCGCATCCCGTCGATCGCTCCCGCGCCGCCGGCGCGCCGCTGATCGTCGGCCGCCTCGAAGGCGACCATCTCCTCGGCCAGCCCGCGCACCCGTCCCGGGTCCCCGCGATACCAGGCGTCGGCGTCGCGCCCGCACCACCAGGCCGGCACCAGCGCCACCACCAGCCCCGCCGCCACGATTCCGGCCACGATCGTGAGCCACCGTCGAACATCGAATGACCGGCCCACCGGGCCGTCCGCACTCCCCACGCCCCCGAACGTACCCGCCCGCGCGAATCGCCCGGCACCGCTGTGGGCCGGGCGTCGGTGGACGGTGGGAGACTGGGCGGGAACGTCTGCGGCGGTCTCGAGGGAGAATGCGAACGTGAGTGTCACGCGAGGGAACGAAGTCAGAGATCCGGTGGGTCTACCACCGGTCGTCGGGTCGGCCGCGGTCGCGGCCACTGTCGGCTGGTAGTTCGATGTCGGATCGGGAGGTGCCCGGCCGCGGATCACTACCGGGCCCCGGGGGCGACAGGTTGGACGCCGTCGAACGGCTACGCAAGAAACTCGAGAGTCTCAAGGCCGCCGAGGCCGGTTCTCCCGAGGCAGGTGACGCCGCCTCGAATCTCACCCGGCTGCCCCGCCGCCCGCGGCGCATGTCGGAGGAAGTCAGCCCGCGCAAGACCTGGCAGCCCGAGGGCCTGTCCGCCTACGATCCGGCTCCCACCCGGCCCGTGCTGCGTTCGGAACTGCAACGCGAAACCGGTTGGTGGCCCGTCGATCCCGGCCAAGCCGGCTTCACACCGCACACCGACGCCGCGAACGGCTCCGGCGAGGACGGCAGCGTCATCGATCTCGGCACGGCCCGCCGCAAACGCGCCGCCGAGGACGCCCCCGCCGCCGGCATCCGCCGCGTCGCCAAACCACGTCGCATCGGGCCCGCCGCGGGCTCCGACACCCAGGGCCACCCGACAGACGGAGATTCATGACCGACCGATTGACGCTCATGGCCGTGCACGCCCACCCCGACGACGAAGTCCTCGGCACCGGCGGGGTTTTCGCCCGCTGCGCGGCCGAAGGCATTCGCACCGTCCTGGTGACCTGCACCAACGGTGAACAGGGCGACGCACCCGGCGGCATCAAACCCGGTGAACCCGGCCACGATCCGGAGGCGGTCCGCGCGCTGCGGCTCGCCGAACTCCGGGAGTCGGCCGCGCTGTTGGGCATCGAACACGTCGAACTGCTCGGCTACCGCGACTCCGGAATGGACGGTTGGGAGGCCAACCACCGCCCCGACTCGTTCTGGAACGTCCCCGTCGACCAGGCGGCCGCCCGGCTCGCGGACCTCATGCGCCACTATCGCCCGCAGGTGGTCGTCACCTACGACGAGAACGGCAACTACGGCCACCCCGACCACATCCAGGCCAGCCGCATCACCCTGGCGGCCACCGCAGCCACCGACATCCCCGACAAGCTGTACTACACCGCGATTCCCCGCGAAAGCTCCCGGGAGATGTTCGAGCAACTGCGCGCCCAAGGCCAGCTCGACTTCGAGCCGCCGGAGGATTTCGGCACGCCGATGGACCAGATCACCACCTACGTGGACGTCGCCGCCTATGTACAGCGCAAGGTCAAGGCGCTGGAAGCCCATGCCAGCCAGGGCGACAGCGTCCCCTTCCTGCGCATGCCCTCCGACCTGCAGCAATTGATCCTGGGCACCGAGACTTTCGTCCGCCACCGCAACCGCGTCGCCGCCGCACCCGCCCAGGAGACCGATCTCTTCGCCGGCCTGCGCTGAGCACACCGTGCGCTGAACAGCGAAAAGGCCCGGCGTGAGCCGGGCCTTTTCGCTGAATCCTGGTGCGCGATACTGGGATTGAACCAGTGACCTCTTCCGTGTCAGGGAAGCGCTCTCCCGCTGAGCTAATCGCGCGGGTCTTGTTATCCTCTTCGTGAAGAAGAGGCGGCGACGGGAATCGAACCCGTGTGCACGGCTTTGCAGGCCGTTGCCTCACCACTCGGCCACACCGCCAAGCAGGCCGTGTTGGCCTCTCGAGCGGATGACGGGATTCGAACCCGCGACCCTCACCTTGGCAAGGTGATGCGCTACCAGCTGCGCTACATCCGCATGTCTCCCCGGGCGCCTCTCGGCTGTCCCGCTGACGAGAGAGAACATTAGCCGACGCCATGCGCAAGCAACAAATCGCCTGGTAGACCAGCCAAAATATGAACTACACCCATGTAGTCCCCCCGCCGCCCCGCCCCCCAGACACGCAACCCTTCGCCCATCCCACCCCACCCATGCGACACCCCCATGTCCCCCCGGCAAACCCGAAATGAACCTCATCCGCCCCACCCTCAAACCCCCGTTTCACGCCCCTATCCACCCGATTTGGTGTCCCCCCAACCGGGTGTGTAATCTTCATTCTCGTTCGACCGGCACCCCAAGCCGCCGAACAGTCGACTCGTCGACACCGACCCGGTTCTATAGCTCAGCGGGAGAGCACTCGCTTCACACGCGAGGGGTCGCTGGTTCGATCCCAGCTAGAACCACCAAAGGCAATTTGTTATTGGCTGCAGACATGTCCGTTACCTCCCTCTCTGCAGAATTCGTCGGGGAAATCGACTGGTTGTCATAGTCATAGCTCGTTCGTGATCTTGATAACGACTCGGTGGATCTATCGGCGACAGTAGCCAGAGTCTCCTTGGGCTCGTGCCGCACCTCGGCCTGCGGATCAGGGGCTTGCCCGTAGACAGCCGTGGGATCAGGGCGCCGACGAGTCCTCAGCGGGATCCTCGGTGGAATCGGCTGTCGTTGAGCGCGTGGAGGTTGCGGTACCAGCGACATCTCCCAGCTCCAAGGATTCGCCACCGGTCTGCTCAAGGGCTCTGACGCGGTCCGCAACGGACCGGTCCTCCCCTGGAGTAGTTGTGCTGTCGAGGGGACCGTCACGCAGCTGAAGGCGCTCAAAGAGCCATGTTCGGCCGGGAGAATTTCGACCTCCTACGCCGCCGCCTGCTGCTCAACTCGTGACCTGATCAGCTGCAGCACGAGTAAAACATTGTGCCTGAGCCATTTCCGGATGGCCATTGAGGTGATCTCACCAAGTTTGTTGTGTGCCTGAATGATTCGGGCATTCGTGAGTTTCGGGACTTGCCCGGACACAGGCGTGGAGTCCCAGGTAAACGGTTTCTCACCACAAGAACCTGATACCTGAAGGACTCCACGTGATTGCCTATCGTGCCATGCTCGACGTGTCTCGGGAGCTGGTCTGCCATGTTTCGCGGTTGCTGGCCGCCGAACGGCGAGCCCGCGGCACCCGCCGCGGCGCTCGGGCACTGACACCGTTTCGGCAGGCGATGTTCGTGCTGGCCTGGTTCCGGAAGCGCGAGGACCTCGAGGTGCTCGGTGCCGGGTTCGGCATCAGCCGCGGTCAAACAGCCCAGCGACGGCCGCGACCTCGATATCGACACCCGCACCCGGAACGCTCTGCTACGCGGGCTGCGCTGCCTGGCCGAACGCGGCTTCGCCCTGCTCACCGGACGCTGGCGCGCCCTGCGCCACTTCACCACCAGCCCCGAGAAAATCGGCGACATCGTCAAAGCCGCACTCGTCCTCACCCATTTCGAACACGGCCGACACCAATGAAAGTCGCTGAGATCACCTCATTGTTCGCGATGAATAACCCGGGTCCGCCCGGTGTCGGCGGGGTGTGGTTGGATGTTCCTTCGATCATCGGCAACGAGAGGAGCGCCCGTGTGTCAACCCGTCCCCTGTGAGTCCTGTGGCAAGACGACCTGGGCCGGCTGCGGTGAGCATATCGCCGAAGTGAAGGCCGTGGTACCCGCCGATCAGTGGTGCGCGGGCCACGACGCCCCGGCCGGCCGGTTCGCCGCCCGGTAGTCACTGTTGCGGCTGTTGCGCCAACGGTGAATTCACCTTGTCGACCAGCCAGCGGCCCCCGGCGCGCTGCAGCCGCATCACCATCGAGAGTTGCCCCGGCGCGGGTTTGCCCTGCGTCCCGAGGCTGGTGATGGTCTGCCCGATCACCACGATCGCCTCGGCCGAGTCGGCGCCGGCGTTGCGTACCGCGCACTGCACGTCGGTGGCCTTGGACACCACCTGGCCCTGGGTGAGCACGTCCCGCAAATCCTTGCTGGTGGAATCGAATTGCTTGCGCAGTCCCCGGTCGCGCCGTCGAGGACCGCGGTGAAATAGGAACGCCAGCGTTCCGATGATCGGGGCCAGTTCGCGGGTGGTGGCGAAACCGGAGATGGCGGCGGTGAGCGGGGACATGGTGAGCAGGTTCAGCGCCGTGAACGACTCCATGCCGACGGTGACGCCGGCGAAGCCGCACAGCGCGATCACCACGCCGATGGTCCCGCCGCCCACCACCAGCGAACCGTTGCCCCAGCCGACATCGGCGGTCAGCCGTAGGACCTCGCGGCGATAGTGCTTCAGCACGAACGGGATCGCGAGCAACGCTCGCAGAAACGTGAGCACCTGATGGCCCAGGCGCTGATTGGCCCGCACCGGGATCGCCGCGGCGCTCGCGACCAGCCGCACCGGTTTCAGCGGCGGGGGAGTGTAGGTCGAGCCCATCTCACACCACCTTCGTCGGCAGCAGTGTGTTGTAGAGCTGCGTGAGCGCCACGTTGGTGGCGAACAGCATCAGCGCCGAGCTCACCACCGCCGAGTTCACCGCATTGGCCACCCCGCCCGGGCCGCCGTGCGCGTGCAGGCCGGTATCGCAGGCGATGACCGCGGTCAGCAATCCGAAGACGGCCGCCTTGAGCACCGCGATCACCAGATCGTCGGCGACCGCGAAGGACGCGAAGGAGCCGATGAACGAACCGGGCGTGCCCGATTGGGCGTAGACGTTGAACAGGTAGGCGGTCGCGAAGCCGACGAACACGATGAACCCGCACAACAGCATGCTCACCAGCACCGCCGCCGCGATTCTCGGAGCCACCAGACGCCGCACCGGGTCCACGCCCATGACCATCATGGCGTCGATCTCCTCGCGAATGGTGCGCGAACCCAGGTCGGCGGTGATGGCCGACCCGACCGCGCCCGCGATCATCAGCGAGGTGACCAGCGGCGCGCCCTGGCGGATGATGCCCAGTCCGGCTACCGCGCCGATGAAGGTGGTCGCACCGACCTGATCGACCAGCGCTCCGACCTGAATCGACACCACCACCGCGATCGGGATCGCCACCAGCACCGTCGGCGCGGCCGAGACGCTGGTCATGAAGGCGCACTGCTTGATGAACTCGCGATACGGGAAGCGGGCGCGCAGGATCGAGATCACCAGCTGTGCCAGTGCGTCGCGGCCCAGTTCCACCTGCCGCCCAAGGGTTTCCAGCGACCGCTGCGGATGCCGCCGCCACAGCCCCCGCAGGCTCGCGCCGATCCGATCCAGCTCACCGGGCTCGGGTTCGACTGCGGGGGATTGATTTTCGAGTGTCAGCGCCATCATCTACGTCATGCACACGTTCGAGAAGGTGAGCACCGGCCAGCACACGATGGCGCCCAGGAACGAGACGATCACATCGATGCCGTGCAGCTGCTTCAGGTGCGCGGTGTGGGTCAGCGACCACACCAGCCCGATCAGCCCGTAGGGGATGCCGAGAATGATCAAGGTGCCCAGGAACTCCGACACCTTCATCTCGTAGCCGAGTATGCGATCCAAGCGTTTCAGCATGCCGTGAACGTCCTTCCGGTCCCGGTCCGCACCTCTGCACACGAACCGCCGCAGCTGCGTATGTTACTGCCGATTCTCGCGAATGTAAGTGGTTTCGGAGATCTTCTCTGCGCTCTATAGTGGTGCTGCAGCGCCTGTGACGTGTCTTTTTGGGCGGGGCATGTGAGATTAAGTTAGTAACCGTTCATCGCGATCATTACTCGGAAGGGGAACCATGACCCGCGCGGCAGCGCAGCCGTCCGGCGAGCCGGCCCTCACCCTCGACCAGACGCGCATCCCCATCCCCGGCGTGCACCGCCCCGACGGCAAGCGGTCGCCGAAACTCGAAGACGCGCTGGACTTCTGGCAGTTCTCCGGCGCGGCGGCCAACGTCGCCATGCAGATGGCCCGGCCCGGCGTCGGGCACGGCGTGGCCGACAGCAAGGTCGAGTCCGGGGCGCTCATGGTGCATCCCTGGAAACGGTTGCGCACCACGTCCTCCTACCTGGCGGTGGCGATCCTCGGCACGCCCGAGGAGAAGGCCGCCTTCCGGGACGCGGTGAATGTGGCGCACCGGCAGGTGAAGTCGGAACCCGGCGCCCCGGTCGCCTACAACGCGTTCGATCGCAACCTGCAACTGTGGGTGGCCGCGTGCCTCTACGTCGGGTTCGAGGACTCCTACCAACTGCTCAACGGCAAGATGAATCCCGAACAGGCGCAGGCGTTCTACTCGACCGCCGCGCCACTGGGCACCACCCTCCAGGTGACCGCGGAGATGTGGCCGCGTACCCGGGCCGACTTCGACGAGTACTGGCTGCGGGCGTGTGAACAGGTCGCCGCCGACGAGAAGGTCCGCGCCTTCGTCGACGACCTGCTGCACCTGCGCATGATCCACTGGTCCCTGCGGATCGTCTTCGGCGGGCTGCTGCGCTTCCTGACCGCCGGCTATCTGCCGCCGTACTTCCGCGAACAGCTCGGCGTGCAATGGTCGGCCGCCGACCAGCGCCGTTTCGAGCATCTGTTCCGGTTCGTCGGCTTCGTGAACCGCTTCATTCCCAGGTTCGTTCGCGACGCGGGCACCCGGTCGATGATGGCCGATGTCCGCCGTCGCATGCGGCGGCATCGGCAGCTGCTGTGACGGCTACACCCTCCGCGAATCCGCCGGGGCCGCCCGGCCCAGCTCGGAGGCGTCCAGGAAGCCGTTGTTGTAGTCGATGGCGCGGGTGGCCCCCAACTCCTCGTCGGGGGTGAACCGCACGGTCTCTGTCCGATCCCACAATTCCATTCCGGCCATGGCGGATTGGCAATCGCGAATACAGCGGCGGACGCCGTTGCGAATTCGCGGCGGCAGATGCAGTGCGTCCATTTCGGCGGTGATGGACTGCGCGGCGGCCTGACTGTCGGCGATTCTCACGTCGATGAGCCGGCGGACCTCCGCGACCGCTTCGGACAAATTCATACCCCGATGATCGCGGAGCGTGGTCACCATATTGATGGTGTCCTCGGCATCGTATTCCACTGCCAGCGAATGCAAATCATTCGTCAGGCACATGATATCGGCGGTGGTGGCGATGATCTCCTGATAGGACGGACCGAAATAGAGGGCGTCGGGTAATTCGGTGTGTTCGATGACTTCCGCCAGATCGACGGTCGGCAATACCGTGCTGGCATCACGGCGCAGCCGCGGATATTCCGCCGGGCCGGGGGAGCGGCCGGCCTGACGGAACGAATTCTCGCGGGCATGCCCGATGAGCCACAATTCCAGATTCAATTCGAAACGGCGTTGCCAGGCAACGGAATTCCTGGGGAAGGTGCGGGTGCACAGGTTGGACAGAGCTGCGATGACGGGTGGCACCGGCCCCGTGACACCGCGCTCGTACACCACCTGCAGGGCGGTGTGGCGCAACCGGTCGTAGTCCTCCAGCCGACCGGTGGTGATGGCCTGGTTCTGCAAATCGTCGAAAACGAAGAAGAGCGTGATCCATTCGGCGACCAGGAGCATGTCGGCGAAAGACGCGGTGGGGCACCAATATGCGGAGAATCGTGCGTAACCGAGCGATTCGAACCGTCGCGCCGCGGCATCGTCGGCGAGTAATCCGAAACGCATCGCCCAGATTTGAACTCTTTCCTGTGCTCGATCGCTCATGGAATGCCGTTGCGGCGCGAAGGGAAGCGGGATTTCCAGGTGCCGCAGATCGTGTTCGTTCATAGGTAACACTCGGGTTCGCTCGGCGGGAGGCGGAAGCCCTCCGGTTGACAGGATAACCGACATTTCGGACGATAATCATGGAATCGCAAGATCTGCAGCGCGGCAAGCTTTTTGGCATTCCGCGGCGCCCGCGGCGGGGGCCGCGCGGTGGCGTAACGTGACGAAGTCGCCGGGGTGTCCGCAAACCCCGGATGGCCTCGCGGGGAGCGGGATTCGACCGGTGGGCCGTGTGGGCGCGCCCGGATGTCGTTGTGGCAGTTGATCAGGCGGAGGGACGCCGGCGGCGGGGCTTCCATCCTCTCGATCGGTCGGCGTGGCGACGGAGTTCCGGCGGGGCCCGGCCTGCACTCCGGCTATCGGTCCGGCAAACCGGAAGACTGTACGGACCGTCCGGTCTGTTAGAGATCGATCTCACTCGGCTGACCGATCGGTACTCCCCGAGGTCACGGCCGTGGCCTTCATCTCGAACCGAATACGGATCTCTGGCGAAACCTGGTTGCTGGGGGATATGTGGTGGGAAGATTACCCGCGTGGAGCAAGCCGCATTCGGCGCTGTCGAGATCTCATCGTCCTCGACCCTTTCGCCACGTCAGGCGTTCGAGCAGTGGGAAGCCCTGATGTCGGATGCGGTCGCCCCGACGGTGATCGAGCCATTGCGCCAAGGTCACTGGCAGGGACAGATCGCCACAACGCAATTCGACGGTTTCGCCGTCTCGCGCATGCGAGCCAGTGCGCAACGGGCATTGCGGACAAAAAAGATGGTGGCGCAGTCGACCGAAGAGTTCCTGCTGGTGAATATCGTGCTCGAAGGCACCAATTGGACCGAGCAGGGCGGCCGGGTCGCCGAATGCAAGCCCGGCACCATCTCCTTCTTCGACAGCGGCCAGCCGCTCGAGAGCCGCACCACCGACAATTGCCTGTTCACCATGGTGCGCGCGCCGATGCAACTGGTCCTCGAGCATTCCGGGCTCACCCGCGAACAACTGCCGACCGCCAGTGCCGTACCCGCCACCGGTGCGCTCGGCGTGGTGACCGGATTCTTTCGCGGCCTGGCCGAACTCTCGCCCGACGAACTCAATCAGGCGGTCACCGTCTTCGGCACCGACGCCGCGGGCATGATGGCCTCGGCGCTGCTGCTCGCCAATGGCGAGACCTCACCCGCTCCTTCGGACTCGCTCTATACCCGCCAGCAGGTGCTGGCCTACATCCGCAAGCACTTCACCAACCCCGATCTCACCGTCGACGAGATCGCGCACGCCTGCCTGATCTCGCGCCGCACGCTCTACCGCGTCTGCGAGGGCTTCGGCGAACCCGGCGCCATCGTGCGCCGCACCCGAATCGCTCACGCCCGCCGCCTCATCCGCGCCGATCCCTCGCGCTCCCTCGCCGCGGTCGCCGCCGCCTCCGGCTTCGCCACCGACCGTCACTTCTACCGCGCCTTCCGCGAGGAAACCGGCCTGACCCCCGGCCAGTTCCGGGACCAACTCGGTCCGCGCGGCCGCTCCCGCTAGCCCGAATTCGCCTCAGCCTGAGCGAATCCCCCTCGGCCTGCGTATTGCGTCCCGCCGCCGTGCTGCCGGACAGGCCGTGTGCGCTCTCGATGAGAAGGTGGAGTGCTACGCGGAGAGGGGAATGTGGTGACGGCACAGCCGGAGTGGGCTCGGCAGCGCGGATTCGGGGTGCGGTTCGAATGGGGGCTCGCTGGGGCGCTGGCCCTGGGCTCCGAGTGCGCGGCCATCGTGGTGATCGACGTACTGTCGTTCACCACGGCGGTCTCCGTGGCAGTCGAGGCGGGAACTCGAGTGTTCCCCTACGCCTTCCGCGACGAGACCGCCGCCGATTTCGCCCGCGCCCACGACGCTCGACTGGCAGTGGGCCGCACCGCGGTATCCGCCGAACAGCCATGGTCGTTGTCGCCCGCCTCCTTGCGGCGAGCACCCGCCCCCCAACGCCTGGTACTGCCCTCCCCGAACGGTTCCGCGATCTCGGCAGCGGTCGCCGGCGTGCCGGTGGTCGCAGCCTCGTTGCGAAACGCGACGGCGGTAGGCCGGTGGATTGTGAAGCAGGGCTGGGGAACTGCCGAGCGCCCCGTCGGCGTGGTCGCCGCCGGAGAACACTGGCCCAAGCGCGACACCCTCCGCCCCGCCATCGAGGACTTACTCGGCGCCGGCGCGGTCATCGAAGCTGTGGCCTCCCATGGCTGGGCACCGCTTTCCCCGGAAGCCCGATGCGCGCGAGCCACCTACCTTTCGGAGCCCGACGTGCCGGCGCTGATCACCGATAGCGCATCCGGCCGCGAACTAACCGCCCTCGGATTCACCGACGACGTCACCATCGCCGCCGAAATCGACTCCAGCACCGTGGTTCCCGTCCTCATCGACGGCCTCTTCACCGACGCGACGTAAACCTCCCACCGGCCGAAGCCCATCCATCAGGAGGTCCAACAGCCGACCGCCGAGAGCCTCCTGCTGTGGTTTCGGGGCCACGGTGAAAATTCCGATCAGACTCGCCGCGACGTCTTCGGCGGTGACGTCTCGACGGATCTCGCCCACCGCCTGGCCGGCCTCGAGGAGCGTGGTGATGGCCGCCAGCAACTCGTCTCGGGTCTGGCCATGAGCGATCTCGCCCGCCTCGATCATCGCCAGCAGCGTCTCGAGCATGCCGTTCTTGGTCGCGACCCAGTCACCGAACAGATCCATCCACCGACGCATCGCCACGGCGGGAGGGCCCTGTTCCAGCAGTTGGTGGGCACCGGTCGTCAGCCCCATGACTTGGCTGCGATAAACGGCGTCGACCAGTGACTCTCTGGTCGGAAAGTGCCGGTAGAGCGTGCCGATACCCACCCCGGCCTCGCGGGCGATCGCCCGCAGGGACGGCTCGGCGTCAGCGGACGCGAACACGCGCGTCGCCACCGCGAGCAGCTGATCGCGATTGCGTGCCGCATCCGCACGTCGGGTCGGGTTCCCCGCCTCAGCCAAAACGGATCACGCTCCGCTTATGTTACAGTCGGTCATAAAGCGGAGCATAGTCCGCTTCGGGCGTTCGTCCCATACAGGAGGCAGGCGAGTATGCAGGCGCAGAGTGAAATCCGAAGCAGGGCAGTCCAACTCGATTCGTTCGGCGGCCCGGAAGTCCTCGCCGTGCGGGAGGTCCCGGTTCCGGAGGCTGGACCGGGACAGGTGCGTGTGCGCGTCCGCGCGGCCGGACTGAACCCGATGGACTGGTTCATGACCTCCGACGCCGAGACCGCCGGGCGGTTTGGCTTGACGCTGCCGGCCGGGTTCGGATCCGACTACGCGGGTGTGGTCGATCAGGTGGGAGAGGGGGTGACCGACTTCGCGCGGGGCGACCGCGTATTCGGCAGTGCCCTCTCGCGCGCGGTCGCCGACTTCGTGGTGATCGACGTGACCGCGGGCGGACCGGCGAACGAAGCCCATCACACTCCCGACGGCGTCGACGATCGCGCCGCCGCGACCCTCACCATCGCCGGCCGCACGGCCTCGGCCGCCCTGACCGTGGTCGGCGTCGGTCCTGGGGACACCGTGCTGATCGGCGGCGCCGGCGGCGGAGTCGGTGTCTTCGCCGTCCAGCTGGCCCGGATCGCCGGAGCGCGCGTCATCGGAACGGGTTCGGCGGCCTCGGCCGACTACCTGCGCGACCTGGGCGCCGAACCGGTCGCCTACGGCGACGGCCTCGAAGACCGTGTCCGTGCCCTCGCCCCCGAAGGCGTCACCGCCGCGATCGACCTCTTCGGCACCGAAACCGTCCACGCCGCAAGAACACTCGGCGTCCCCGACCCCCGCATCACCACCATCGCCACTCAAATCGAAGGCATCACCCCCGCCAACGGCGCCACCCCCGCCCCCGCCACCCTGAACCAACTAGCCAACCTCGTCGCCACCGCCCAACTCCAAGTCCCCATCGCCGCCATCTACCCCATCGACCAAATCCGCACAGCCGTCGAACTCCAGTCCGCTCGCCGAGTAAAGGGCAAGGTCGTCATCGACCTCTAGCCGCCCGTGACGAGCCCGTTGTGCCGTGCCTGTGACATGGTGTGCCAAGGGTTTCGGAATGCCTTGTCCCGGGTTGTGGTGCGAGGCAGTGTCACCGCATGTACAAGATCGCGATGGCACGAGTGCCCGACTCTGCAAATTCGAGGGCCGATGACTGAGCCACATCAGTGGTTGCCGGTACCGCAGCCCCATGCGCCACAGCCCATCCCGGGTCAGATGCCCATCCCGGTAATGCCCTTGGTGAGCGTCGGAGATATCACGGTGATGCCGGGTGTGATCGTCACGCCTTCGGGTCAAATGCCCTTGCGGGGCGCAGCGTGGAACGCGGTGGACAACTCGCGTATCGAAACCAAGATGCCAGCCTACGCAATCGTGCTGGCCATCCTGCTGTTCCCAGTCTGCTTCATCGGCCTGTTCTTCCTGCTGATCAAGGAGACCCAAGTATCGGGCTACGTCGAGGTCACGGTGGCCAGCGGAGGCCGATACCACCAGACCCTGATACCGGTCCTCGAGCGAGAAACCTTCGCAGAGGTCATGTCCCGCGTGAGCTACGCCCGCTCCGTCAGCCTGTAAGGCCGCTGTCGGCGTACCCGTAATTGCAGCCGAAGGCCGTGCGTTTGAATAACGGCTGTCAGGGCCGGAACCGCCATGTAGACGACGATCGGGATTCATGCGTTTCAGAACTCCTGGGTGCGGCGGAGGATGTCGGCGGTAACGCGGTGCGGGATCTCCATGTGGGGGCAATGCCCGACTTCGGAGTATTCGATGAGGTCTGCGGCGGGGCGCTGTCGGCGAAGTTCGTGGGCGATCGCCTGCCCGGACACTGGGTCACGCATGCCCCACAGGAACGACAGCGGTACCTCGGTGGTGGCGAGGGCGTTCTCGAATCGTGCGGCGTGCGCAGCACGTTCAGGGATATAGCGCAGCAGTCGCCGATGAATGTCACCGTGGGGATCGCCTTCACGCAGGGCGCGGTGATGTAGCCTCGCGGCGTCGTGGGAGAGAGGATGCTGCGACGAGAACACCTCGCCCCAGCTACGGGCGAACACGCTTTCGGTGAAACCTCTGGCCAGCAGCGCCCCGAGACCGGGAACGAGTAGCGCGCGCTGGGCCGGCCGTGGCCGGTACTTGTTGGCGTAGAGACCTGCGTTGAGGAAAACGCACCGCCCGAGCCCGATACCTGTCGCGTCGCCCCGGGCCAGCAGCTCGGTGGTGACGATCGCTCCGTAATCGTAGGAAACCATCGAAATCGTCATCAATCCCATTGCGGCACAAATTAATTCAACGAGATCGGCTTGTTCGAAGACGCTGTATCGATGCCCGGCGGGCTTGTCGCTGGCACCGAAGCCGAGCAGATCGACAGTCACCACGGTGTGGTGTTTCGCCAATCCAGGTTCGACGGCCGCCCACTCGAACGACGAGCCCGGAAACCCATGCAACAGCACAAGGGCCGGCCCCTCACCACTGCATCGCACGAACACCCGCCGCGCGGTGCCGCGGACCGTCACCTCGAGCAACTCTCCACCGAGATGCCACTGTCGTAGCAGGTCCGAATCCATGCCCCTCCAAGTGATTTCGATTCGACAGAGTCGTTCGGGTCGGCACCCGCCCCTGATTCCCCCGGCTCCTATCCGGACGGGGTGGGGGAGGGGGCGGGTTGCCGCCCTGGGCCCGAAATGATCATCACGACTCGCGGGTGGCCGGTCAATCCTCGAATTGGCTTGGCAATCCCCAAGGCTGGGCTTTGATCATCCTCGCGCTACCGTGAATTTCGTGCGGATAACCATTGACGACCTGCGGGTATTCGTCGCGGTCTGCCAGGCCGGAAACCTCAGCGCTGTCGCACGTGACCTCGCGCGCACACAGCCCGCAGTGAGCCAGCACGTCAAGAGGCTCGAACACGCCACCGGAGTCCGCCTGATCGAACGCGGACCGGCGGGCGTGACACCCACACCCGAAGGACTCGTGCTACTCACCGCAGCACGAGACGGAATTCTCGGCCTCGACCAAGCACTCGCCCGGCTCGCCGACATGGCTCGTGGCCATACCGGCACCGTGTGCGTCACCACCGGCGCCACCACCATCCGCAACCTCATGTCCGACGCCGTGATCGAATTCCGGCAGCGATTTCCCCGCGCCACACTCGAGTTTCGAACGATCATCTCCAGCCGCCGGTGCTTCGAAGCCCTCACCGACGGCGCTGTCGATCTCGCGTGGGTGAGCATCGGCGACGCCATCGCCGGCGTCGAACAACGACCCGTCATGGCGCTGCCGTGGGTGCTGGCTGTCCGCGAAGACGATCCGCTCACGCAGCGCCACCCGATCACCGCGGCCGATCTCGCCGAGATCAGGCACATCCGGCTGCCAGACAACGCCGTCTCCCGCATCCAGCTCGACACCGCGCTGAACGCGCTGGGGATCCAGCTGAAACCCGAAACCGGTGTAGCCGACTGGAACACCGCTGTCCTACTCGCAGAACTCGGCATCGGCCACGCCATCGTCCCCGCCCTGCCCTACCATTCCGCCGCAGATCGGCCCATGCGCTTCAAGCCCCTGCCCTTCCTTCCGCCACTGACGGTCGGATGGGCGGTACGCCGTTGGGAATCCCTCAGCCCGCTCGCACGAGACTTCGCCAACCTTGTCGAGCAGCAGTGCCGCAACCTTCACGACCGCAAGGGCTGAACCAAACGAGCAGCGCATGTGCTGTACCGATAATCCACGATCGCCGACATTTCGCGACCCGTTTAGCGGAGACAATGGACGTGAAAAGTCATGTGCGCGAACGGCCTTGGCGGCTGCTGAGGACCAAGTCCTCGTCGGGGTTGTCAGTCGGTTCGCCCCCGTCCGTCACGACCGCGGTCACGGTCGCGCTGCTGTGTGTCCCGGCCGGCGCGCATGGTGCGTTCGGTCGCCTCGCTGCGGCTGCGCTTGGGGTCGCTGGGCAGCCGAGACTGCGCCAACAACACAGCTCGCACATCGTCCGGTGCGCCCGGCATCAACTTCCTGAGTTCCCTTTCGCGCTGTTGAATCTCCTTGGCGCGCTGCACCAAAGCGCGCGTGCGTTCCGCAGCTTCCGCCTCGGCACGCTCGCGCGCTGCCCGTTCGCGCTCCTCCTTCTGCGCACGGACCCGGTCGGCGCGCTCTTGCGCCAGCTGCCGGTGGCGTTCGCGCTGGCGTTCGCGTTCTTGCTCACGCAGTCGCTCGACGTCGTGTAGCTCGAGCTGACCGCTCTCCCAGGTCCGCTCGAGTTCACGTCCGATGGCCTCCGCCTTGCGGGCCTGTTCGCGGGTCACACGTTGTTCCTCGAACCGGCCGGGGAAATCGTGTTTGAGCCGATCCATCGCGGTGCGCACATGCAGGTCCAGACGTGCGCTGTCACGGATGACCCCCCGCCCCCGCGCGTCCGGATTGCGTTCGAGGATTTCACGTTCTTTCTGCAGCTGGAAGAACGCCTCGTCGTAGCCGATATAGCGGCGGTTCTTGTACTCGGTGAACTCGCGCAACCGCCCGTCCGGCCCTACTCGGGCGGTGTCATGTCTTCGCCCGCCCAGCGAGGTGCGTTCCTCGCGTTCGTGCACCCACCCGTTGCGCGCGGTCTCGCCGCGCATCTGGGCCATCCCCTCATGGAAGTGGCGGCCCTTTTCGTTGGATTCGCGGCCGCGGTCACGATCGCGTTCCTGTTGGGCGCGCCGCCGCGCCGACTCTTCCTGCTGCGCGCTGCGCTGACGCTCGAGCGCTGCCCGCCGACTCTTGTCGGGATCTTCGGGAGTGCTCACGGCGGCCTACACGAGGCCGGCCTTGCGCCTTTCTTCGTCGATCTCGTGCGGAACGCCGCGCTCGTGGGCGTAATCGACCGAGCGCGAATAGATCTCGGAACCGATGGACACGAACGCGTCGGTGCCGCCGTCGGCCTCGACCGCGTCGAACAGCAGGCTCGTGATGTCGTCGGGGCTGTTGCCCCACCGGTAGCCGATCGCGGGGGTGAACTTCTCGTCGTAGAGCACCGACCCCGGCGCGGTCTCGTAATCCTCGTTGAACCATTCGCCCCCGGCGAGGGCACGCAATGCTTCGCCGAAGTAGCAGACGAACTGGTCGGCGAGGTCGGCGTTGTCGGGTTCGGTCAACGCCTCCCAGTCCGGGAACAGGTCGTCGAACTGCTCGCACACCCAGCCGACCATGTCGTGACTGAATCGCTCCGCGTCCGGCCGCGGGTCACCTTCGGGTGAAGCCATCGGCAGCGACTCGGCGAACAACAGGTCGATTTGCGCGGCGATTCGGGACGGTTGCGCCCACGCGATCCACAGCGGATCCTGCTGGGCTTGTTCGTTGAAGTATCCGGGGTTCAATGCGTCATTCATCGGGTGCCCTCAAAAGTGTCACAGCGGCGAGTCTACCGCTGCTCAAACGGATTTCCGCCGCTACGGGCGGTCGATGGGTCCGCGTTCGAGCGCGGGCAGCGTGGGTTGCCCTCCTTGTCCAGTGCCGTACTCGACATCGACGACCGACAGGGGTTCGATGTCGATGACTTCGGTGATGAATCCGGCCGCCTCGAGCGCGTCGAGATCCTGCCGGGCGACCGCGAGCAGATCCTCCACAGTGATCGACTGCCCGACCCGCCCGTCCTCGGCAACGGGCGCCCACGAACCATCGTCGTATTGCAGCCATGCCCGCGGCCGCTCGTTCAGGACGGCCAAAACTCCTTCAATGGACATCGCACGGCCTAGCTCGGCCGCGGAGTCCGCGCCGTTGCTCGTCACGCGGCTGGTTCAGCCCCGAGACATCGCTGCGCAGAAATCCGACCGCGGAGGGCAGCAGGCCCATCGTCACCACCGCCGACTGATCGGAACGTACGTGCGCGGCGGCTCTGCGGCCAGTCTGGATTGGATATCGGCGACCGTGAGCGGGCGGTTTGCGGACTGTCGGCCATCGATGGCGCGGAAGGCGATCGTGGAAACGAACAGCAGTAGCGCAATGACGGTTATCGCGAGGATGATCCCCATTGTCGGGTGCCTCCAGTTCCCTGGTACGGATGGAGCGCACCCGGCACCAAGCGAGCGATCAGCTTGGCACCGCGTGCATTTCGAGCGTTGCCGATGACGAGAGCGAATCGAATACGATTCGCGTCCACAAACGTCCACAAACGGGCCTACGATGCTGGGTCATGGGAGGGCGGCCGGTCTCTGGAGCGCGACTCAAAGCCGCGCGCGAAGCAGCGGGCCTGAGCTTGGTCGCAGTGGCCGCACGAACGAACTTCAGCAAGTCGCTGCTCGGCCAGCTCGAAACGGGCGCACGCCGTGTACGACGCGAGCATGTCGTCGCATACTCCCGCGCGCTGAATGTCTCCGTCGAGACCCTCGAAGCACCGGCGACAGACCCGATACGGCTCGCTCTCGAATGGCTCGTCTCGGACTCGCCCGCCGTCCGCCATACGGCCGTCGGCCGCCGGGTGGGCGCGAGCCTCGCCGAAGAGCTCGAGCGCCGTGTGATCGAACTCCGTCACTTCGACGACTCGATCGGGGGCCGAGACCTCTACCCGGTCGTCCACAAGGAACTCACCAACGCACAAGAGGTCGTGCGCGAGGCCAGCTTCGCCGAACCGATCGGCAAGCGGCTGCTCGTGGCGGTGAGCGAGCTGGCCCAGCTCGCCGGATGGGTCGCCTCCGATGCGGGGCAATACATTGAGGCACAACGGATCTACCTCGATGGGCTATCGGCCGCCGCGGCGGCGGGCGAGCGACCGCTCGCCGGACAGTTGTTGTCCTCGTTGAGCTATCAGATTGCCAATATCGGCAGCCCGAGCGACGCGGCCATATTGGCTCGGGCTGCCGTCACGGGCGCCAGGGGTGCGAGCCCTGTCGTTCGTGCGTTGCTGCTGGAGCGGTTTGCCTGGGCCAGCGCCCGCTCGCGTGACCACGAGGAGACGCGCCGCGCCCTCGACGCTGTTGACGACGCCTACGAATCGCACTCGCCTGGCATCGAGGAGCCCGAGTGGGTCTATTGGCTCAACCGCTCGGAGATCGATGTCATGGCGGGCCGTTGCTTCGTCGAGCTCGGCGAGGCGTGCCGGGCCGAGCCGCTTCTCTCCCGGGCGATCGAAAGCTATCCGCCTGAACACGCCCGCGAGGTCGCGCTGTACCGGACCTGGCTCGCGGACGCCTACGCCCGCACAGGCAATCTCGACGCGGCCCGAGCCACAATCGAACTCGCACGGATCGCCGCCGAAGGTGCGAGTTCCTCGCGTCTCGACCGGCGAGTGACCGAAATCGAGCGCACGGTCGCCTGAGCCACGCGCGCCGCGCTCAGTACCGGTTGTCGAATCCCTCCTCGTCGACCTGGCGCGCCGCAACCGCCTTCCCCGAGTTATGGGTTGGCTCGCAATGGCTTGCGCGATTCGTCAGTCGACGGGGCCTCGGGCTGTGAGGACGGTGCGGAGGACGTGTTCGACGGCGGACTCGAACATGGCTCCGCGTAGTTCGTTTCGGGTGGCGAGGGTGCGGGTGGCGAGGTCGAGTACCTGGTCGGGGGTCAGGCGGCGTACTACGAGGGCGGCGATGTCTTCCAGGTCTAGGTCGCTGGTCGCGTTGTCGAGTCTGGTCAGGGCGAACAGGATGACGATTTCCTCGTCGGTCATACGTCGCCTCCGCTGGTTGCTCGCACGCTGTGGCCGAGCCCAATTCTACGGCCGTGAGTCGATTGCTCAGGGGGTGAGGGGTTTTTGGCGGGGGAGGACTCGGCAGTGGGTTATGCGCCAGCCGGCGGGGGTTTGGTGGAGGGTGTCTTCGTAGGTGACGCTGGCGGTGGTGCCGTCGAGGTTTACTGCCAGGCCCTTGGAGAGGGCTTGGGCGGAGGTGGGGGTGGTGGGGGTGACGATGATGTTGGTGACGTGGTGGGCGAGGGGGTTTCGGTCGCCTAGTTGGAGGGCGAGGGCGATGAGGGAGGGGATGCCAGTGATGACGCCTGCGCCGTAGGCGGTGAGGTCGTATTCGACGTTGTCGGTAAAGATTTCGGGGAAGCGGGCGAAGTCGCCGGTGTCGCTGACATGGCCGTGGAGGGCCAGGAGCTCGTGGATGGCCAGGCGGTCGGCGGTGGTGAAGGGCATGGGTGGCAATGGTGCCCAGGGATGAGGGTGGGGCCAGTGGTTTTCGTGGCTAGAGGGATAGGACGGCAGCCGTGAAACGCCACAGGTGGTCGGCGGCCAGGGGGAGCGGTGGGCGGGGGGTGACGCGGAGTTGCTGGGCTATGCCGTGGCGCAGGCCGCCGATGACGTAGGCGCCGGCGGTGTCGGGGTCGACGGTGGCGGGGATTTCGGCGGTGGCTTGGCCGCGGCGGATGTTGGTGGCGGCGGCGTCGGTGAGGTTGCGGATGTAGGTGGACTCGATCTCGGCGAGGCCGGGGTGCGGGGCCGCGCGGTTGAGCAGGAGCGCGGCGAGGGGATGGTCGAAGTGGTAGGCGACGAAGCGGTGGGTGCGGGCGCGTTCGCGGGCGGGCCAGTCCCCGTCGGGGAGTCGATGGTCGGCGGTGGCCTCGCTCAACCCTTCGTAGAAGTCGTCCCAGATCGCCGCCAGCAGACCGACTTTGGAGCCGAAATGGTGGTAGAGGGCGCCGGTGCTGAGACCGGTGCGCCGGGTCAGAGCACTCAGTTCGAGGGTGCCGCCGGCATCGACCAGCTCATCGCGCGCGGCATCGAGAAGCTGTTGACGACCGATCGGTGCGCGTGCCACAGTCGAAACGATAACAGAATTCGGTTACGTCATTAGGATGGCGGCATGAGTGGCAAGGTGACGTCGCTGCGCGACCTCGACGGGGATCTGGCCGGGACCTATCGGCGCACCGAAAGCGGTGGCGCGGCAATCGATCCGGCGATCGCGGAGGCGGATCTGGCCGCGGTGCTGCGCGACGGGTACGTGATCCTGCCGGAGCTGCTGTCGCCCGCCGAGCTCGACGCCATCCGCGCCGCGGTGCTCCCGCTGCTGGATCTCAAGGGACGCAACAACTTCGAAGGCCACGCCACCCAGCGGATCTACAGCGTGCTGAACAAGACCCGCGCGTGCGACCGCATCGCCGACCACCCGCGCGTACTGGCGCTGCTGGATCGCTTGTTCCTGCCCAACTACCTGCTGTCGATGCTGCAGGTGATCAATATCCTGCCCGGCGAACAGGCGCAGATGCTGCACACCGACGACGGCTTCTACCCGCTCCCGCGTCCGCGAAAAGCCTTGGGGGCGGCCACGATCTGGGCCATCGACGACTTCACCGCCGAGAACGGCGCCACCGACATCGTCCCCGGCAGCCACCTCTGGGGTGATCGCCTCCCGGACGGCGAGCCGCGTGAACCGGTCGTCATGCCCGCCGGTAGCTGCGTCTTCTTCGTCGGCACCCTCTGGCACGGCGGCGGCGCGAACCGTTCGAAGAATCCGCGTTTGGCGCTCACCGCCCAATATTGCGAACCGTGGTTGCGCCCGCAGGAAGCGTTCACGCTCTCCATGACTCGCGACACGGTCCGCGCGGTCTCGGAGGACATTCGCCGCATGCTGGGCTACAGCATTCACCCGCCGTTCATCGGTCAGGTCGACGGCATGCACCCCAAGCGCCTGCTGGAGCCCGGCGCACCGCCGCGGTAGTGCTCAGTCGGCGAGGTCGTGCGCGAGTTCCACGGCTTCCCGCATGTCCGGCGCATAGCCGGTCCGCCACGACAACCGGTCCGCCGGAGTGACCGATACCCGGTATCGCCCCTCGACGCGTTCGTATTTGACGATGGCGCGCTCGTGCAGTGGCCCACGAAATCTCATGACTTCCTCTCCGGACCCCACGCGGGGTCCGAAACGATAGAGAAAATTCGGAATTCGATAAAGCGGGCAGCTGCTTGCTCTGCGTTAACCATAGAAAAACCCGGCAGCGAGTCGATACGGGCAATTGTCCCGTTCTCGCTGCCGGGCTCCGGTCTCAGCCGTTACGGCGGCGGCGCGGCGCGGCCCCCGACCGCGAGAAACCGGCCAGACCGCCGGTGCTCCCGGCGGGCGCGGCCCCGCCGCGACCGCCCTGACGCGCCGCACCGGCAGTGCCGCGCTCGGAGCGCTGGCGTGCACCGCCCGCGCCGCTACTCGAACCCTCGGTGCGCGCGGGCCGGCCGGTGGTGTGCGCACCGAGCTTGCCGGAACGCGCTGTGGCCGAACTCTTTCGCGCATGCGGACGACCCGCGCCGCGCTCGTCGATCTCGTGTTCGACATGGGTACGCCGCCCGCCCCGCGCGGCCGGCTGCGCGGGGCCGCGACGAGGCCCCCGGGAACGCCGGCCCGCCGGCCGGTCCTCACGAACCCCGTCGGCACCGTTCACCCGGCGCGCCGCGGCCGCCTCCGTGACCGCCACGAGCGGCGCGACTTCCCCAATCAACTCCGTGACCTCGGGCGAAGCCGCCGTCACCCGCTGCGGGGTGACCGTGATCTTGGCCTTGCGCATGAGCGCGGCCATGTCCCCGCGCTGATCGGGCAGCACCAGCGTGATCACATCACCGGCATTGCCCGCCCGCGCGGTCCGCCCGGACCGGTGCAGATACGCCTTGTGCTCGGTCGGCGGATCGACGTGCACGACGAGTTCGACCCCGTCGACATGCACGCCACGCGCCGCCACATCGGTGGCGACCAGCACCTTCGCGGTCCCCGCGGCAAATGCCGCCAGATTGCGGTCACGTGCGGGCTGCGACAGATTCCCGTGCAGATCCACCGACGGAATCCCCGCCACGGTGAGCTGCTGGGCCAGCTTGCGGGCCTGATGCTTGGTGCGGGTGAACAGGATTCGCCGCTCGGCGCCGGACGCCAGCCGCTGCACGACCGCCCGCTTGGTCTCCGCGCCCGACACCTCGAACACGTGGTGGGTCATGGCCGCGACCGGCGAATTCGCCTCGTCCACCGAATGTTTCACCGCGTCCGGCAGGAACCGCTGCACCAGCTTGTTGACGCCGTTGTCCAGCGTCGCCGAGAACAGCAGGCGCTGACCGGAATCGGGGGTGGCGGCCAGAATCCGGGTGACACCCGGCAGGAAGCCCAGATCGGCCATGTGGTCGGCCTCGTCGATAATGGTGATCCGCACCGCGTCGAGGCTGACCAGGCCCTGCTTCATCAGATCTTCGAGTCGTCCGGGGCAGGCGATCACGATATCGACGCCGCGCTTCATGGCCTGCACCTGACGATGCTGCGACACGCCGCCGAAGACGGTGGTCACCGACATCCGGTAGGCGGCCGCGAGCGGCTGCATGGCGGCCGCGATCTGGGTGGCCAGCTCTCGCGTGGGCGCCAGCACCAGCCCGCGCGGGTGATGCGGCGTCGGCTTGCGGTTCTCGCCGCCGAGCCGGTCGATCATCGGGATGGAGAAGGCCAGCGTCTTGCCGCTGCCGGTCTTGCCGCGGCCGAGGACGTTTCGCCCGGCCAGCGAGTCGGGCAGGGTGTCGGCCTGGATCGGGAAGGGCGCGGTGATGCCGGCGTCGGTGAGGGCCCGCACCAGGGGTGCGCGGACGCCGAGGTCGGCGAAGGAGAGGGTAGCGGTGTTCATCTGTGTGGCGGTGCCTTTCGGGCATCGGGTTGCCCGAGCCGTGCTGCGGAAATGGTCCGCGCCGGGGGCACTGGGGTGGCGAGATTGCCGATGGGCAAAATCGATCGCCGTAAGGAAAGCTTGCCGCGCAGTGGGGGCTGCTCAGGAATGGTAGCGATCTACGACGCTTGATGTGACCGTGTCACATCCATGATCACATTCTGTGTTCGCTGAGAGTCTACCCGGTCGAGGATCGGGCCTCGAACGCGGGGCGGGGTGGCAGCTCCGGCAGCGGCCGCGCGAACAGCCACGCGTCCCACAGCGGCTGTAACGGCACCGGGTTGTAATGCCCGGCCAGATCGGTGAATTCGCCGGTGGTGACCGAGGCGTGCTGGTACCGCGCGGTCCAGGTGCGCAGCAGGTCGAAGAACGCGGCGTCGCCGAGGGTGAGCCGCAGCGCGTGCAGGGTGAGCGCCCCGCGCTTGTAGACCCGATCGTCGAACATGAGCTCCGCGCCCGGATCGGCCAGCGTCAGATCCTGCGGCTGCCGCGCCAGACTCCGGTGCGCGCTGCGGGCCAGCTGGTCGGCACTGGGCCCGCCCGCCGCCTCGGACCAGATCCATTCGGCATAGCAGGCGAAGCCCTCGTGCAGCCAGATGTCGCGCCACTGCCGGAGGGTGAGGCTGTTGCCGAACCACTGGTGCGCCAGCTCGTGCGCCACCAGCCGCTCCGATCCGCGCCGCCCGTCGCAGTGGTTGGCGCCGAAGACCGAAATGCCTTGGGCCTCAATGGGAATCTCGAGTTCGTCGTCGGTGACCACCACCGTGTACGCCTCGAACGGATACGGCCCGAACTTCTCGGCGAAAACCTCCATCATGCGCGGCTGGCGCGCGAAGTCGTGTTCGAAGGCGGCGCGCAGCCGCAGCGGCAGCAGCGCGTGCATGGGCACGGCGCCGCGCGGCGCGTCCAGGCGCTGCTTGCGGTACTGCCCGATCTGAATGGTGGCGAGATAGCCGGCCATCGGTTCGGGCTGTTCGTAGACCCAGGTGGTCTGGCTGGCCTTGGTCTGCTTGCGCATCAGCGTGCCGTTGGCCAGCGCGTAGTAGGGGGAATCGGTGGTGATCGAAATCCGGTAGCTGGCCTTGGAACTGGGATGGTCGTCACACGGGAACCAGGAGGCCGCGCCATTGGGCTGGCTGGCCACCAGCACCCCGTCGGTGAGTTCCTCCCACCCGACCTCACCCCAGGGCCCGCGCACCGGCCGCGGCGGGCCGGCGTAGTGCACGGTGAACACGAGCGCGCCGCCCGCCGGAATCTTCTGCCGGGGCGTGATCACCAACTTCCCGCGCTGATGCACGTACTTGGCGGGCTTGGCCCCGTTGACGAACACCTTCGACACCGCCAGCGACTGGGAGAGATCCAGCGCGAACCGCTCCCGCGCCCCGGTGGTGACCGTGGTGATCTCCGCGATCCCCGCCAGCCGATTGCTCGACATCTTGTAGGTCAGGTCCAGCTCGTAACGCGAGACCCGATAGCCGCGGTTGCCGTTCTGCGGCAGGTAGTCGTCGATGGGTTCGTCCAGCGGTGACATCAGCGGCCCCCGCTCCACGGCGCGATGGGGTTGCCCCACCACCGGGTCGAGGGCGGCACGCTGTCGCCGCGCATCACCAGCGAGGCGGGCCCGATGGTCGCGCCCGCGCCGATCGCGGAGGCGGGCAACGCGACACAGTGCGGTCCGAGGGTCGCGCCCGCGCCCAGGGTCACGGTGTCCATGGCCATGATGCGGTCGTGGAACAGGTGCGTCTGCACCACGCAGCCGCGTTCCACGGTCGCGCCGTCACCGAGTGTCACCAGGTCAGCCTCCGGTAGCCAATAGGATTCGCACCATACCCCGCGCCCGATGGTGGCGCCGAGCCCGCGCAGCCAGACGTTCAGCACCGGCGTACCCGTCGCGGCGCGCGCGAACCAGGGCGCGGCCACATGTTCGACGAAGGTGTCGGCGACCTCGTTGCGCCACACGAACGAACTCCACAGCGGATGCTCCTCGGTGCGAATCCGGCCCACCAGCAGCCATTTCGCCAGGACCGACACCGCGCCCGCGACCGCGCCCGCCGCGAGCAACACCAGTCCGCTCAGCAGCGCGGCGGCCAGATGCCCGAGGGTGTGCGCCAGCGCGGCGAGCGCGAACAGCACCCCGAGCCCGATGGCGAAGGTCACGAAAACCGGGATCAGACGGCAGGTTTCGACGATCGCGCGGGCGGCCCGCAGCCGCGGCGGCGGATCGAAGGTGCGGGCGGTGTCGCCGGATTCGGCGGCGCGGCGCAGCCGGGTGGGCGGGCTGCCCAGCCACGACGAGCCCGCCTTGGCCTTGGACGGCGCGGCCGAAAGCACCGCGACCAGACCGTTCTTGGGCACCCGCCGGCCCGGCGCGGTCATGCCGGAGTTGCCGAGGAAGGCGCGCTTGCCGACCTTGGCCTCGCCGATGCGCAGCCAGCCACCGCCCAATTCGTAACTGGCGACCATGGTGTCGTCGGCCAGGAACGCCCCGTCGGCGACCACGGTGAACTTCGGCAGCAGCAGCACGGTCGAGATCTCCACGCGCTTGCCGACTTTCGCGCCCAGCAGTCGCAGCCACACCGGGGTCAGCAGGCTGGCGTAGAGCGGGAACAGGAAGGTGCGCGCCGAGTCCAGCAGGCGTTCGGTGGCCCACGCCTGCCAGCCGGCGCGGCTGCGCACCGGGTGATGGCCCTCGGTGAGGCCGATGCTCAGCAGCCGCACCGCCACGATGGTGACGGCGGCGTACACCCCGAGTACCAGCAGCATGGCGACCGGCAGGATGGCGAAGGCGCGCCCGAATCCCGCTGTCAGCGTCCGGGTGTCGCGGATCCACCAGGCGATCAGCAGTCCGCCACTGCCCAGCGCCAGGATGGGCACCGCGGCCAGCACCATGGAGGTGATGCCGAAGATGCCCACCCAGTGCGGGGCCCGCGCGGGCGTCTCGTCGGGCCAGCGATGCGGCGCCCGGCCGACTTTCACCGCCGGTGAGCCCGCCCATTCCTGTTCGGCCTTCACCTTGCCCGACACCGCGGAGCCGGGCGCGATCTCGGCATTGCGCCCGATCCTGGTGCCCGGCAGCAGCATCGAGCGCGCGCCCACGACCGCGCCGGGTCCGATCTGGATGGGCCCGATGTGCACCACGTCGCCGTCGATCCAGTAGCCGGAGAGGTCCACCTCGGGTTCGACGCTGCAGCCGTCGCCGAGTTCGAGCATCCCGGTGACCGGCGGCAGCGTGTGCAGATCGACCCCGCGCCCGACCCGCGCGCCCAGCGCTCGCGCGAACGGCACCATCCACGGTGCGCCGGAGAGGTTTTCCGCGCCGCTGGCCTCCGACAGCCGCACCGCCGTCCACAGTCGCAGATGCACCCAGCCGCCGCGGGGGTGGCTGCCGGGTTCGACCCCGCCCAGCAGGATCCGGGATCCGGCCACGCACAACGCCATCCGGCCCGGCGGGGAGATGAACACCAGGAACGCCGCCAGCGTCCACCACCACGACAGGTGCGGCAGCCACGGCAGCGAACCCGACCGGGCCGCGATATTGCCGACGATGGCCAGCCAGGTCAGCCACTGCAATCCGGTCAGTGTGGTCAGCGGAATCGTCGCCAGCACCTGGAACAGCTGCGCGGACAGCGGAACCGGGCGCACCTCCCGCTCTTCCACGGCGGCGACCGGTGCGGACGCGTCCAGGAACGCCGCCAGCGCGCCCAGGCGCGGCTGATCGTAGAGGTCGGCGACGGTGATGTGCGGATGCCGTTCCCGCAGCGCCGCGACCAGTTGCGCCGCCGCCAGCGATCCGCCCCCGAGATCGAAGAAGTCGGCGTTCGAGTCGGCGACCTCCGCGCCCAGGATCGAATCCCACAGTCCGGCAACCCATTGCTCGGTCTCGGACAGGCCGCTGTCGGCGGTGGCCGCGGCGGCCTTGGGCAGCGGCCAGGGCAGCGCGTCGCGGTCCACCTTGCCCGAGGTCCGGGTGGGCATGTCGGCGACGACCGCCAACCGCGGCACCAGCGGCGCCGGTAGCTGCTCGGCGAGCAGGGTCCGCGCGGCGCTCAGGTCATAGCCGGGTTCGGGTCCGGCGAGATAGCCCACCAGAATCTTGTTGCCCGCCTTGGTGGTCCGGATGGCGGCCGCCGCGGCGGTGACGCCGGGCAGATGCTGCAGCGCGTTGTCGATCTCGCCGAGTTCGATGCGGCGGCCGCCGAGTTTGATCTGATCGTCGGCGCGGCCCAGGAACACCAGGCCCGCGCGATCGTTGCGCACCAGATCCCCACTGCGGTAGGCGCGTTCCCAGCCCAGCGACGGCAGCGGCGCGTACTTCTCGGCATCCTTGGCGGGATCGAGATAGCGGGCCAGGCCGACGCCACCGATCACCAGTTCTCCGGATTCGCCGTCGCCCACCGGGTTTCCGGCCGCGTCGACGACGGTGAGGTCCCAGCCGTCGAGCGGCAGCCCGATGCGGATGGGGAAGCGCCCGTCGAGCAGCGCCGCGCACGCGACCACCGTCGCCTCGGTGGGCCCGTAGGTGTTCCACACCTCGCGTCCGGAATCCGGGTCGCCGGCCAGTCGTTCGGCGAGTTCGGGCGGCACGGCTTCGCCGCCGAAGATGAGCAGCCGCACCGGTTCCAGGGCTTCGACCGGCCAGGTGGCGGCCAGGGTCGGCACCGTGGACACGATGCTGATCTCGCGGCGCACCAGCCACGGACCCAGATCCGCGCCGGTGCGCACCAGCGCGCGCGGCGCGGGCACCAGGCAGGCCCCGTGCCGCCACGCCAGCCACATCTCCTCGCAGGAGGCGTCGAAGGCGACCGAGAGGCCGGCCAGCACCCGATCGCCGGGCCCGATGGGCGCGTGCCGCAGGAACAGTCGCGCCTCGGCGTCGACGAAGGCCGCGGCATTACGGTGGGTAACCGCGACGCCTTTCGGGGTGCCGGTGGAACCGGAGGTGAAGATGATCCAGGCGTCGTCGGCGAGCGCGGGCGCGGCAACCGTCTCCTCGTCCCCGGATTCCCGTGCCGCGCCGGTGGTTTCGATGCCCGCGGCGGTGACGACGGCCGACACCCGGGCCTCCCCGAACACCAGCCGGGCGCGCTCGTCGGGATCGTCGGCGTCCACCGGCACATACGCCGCGCCCGCGTGCAGCACGGCGAGGATGGTGACATACAGACCGCGGGTGCCCGAGGGCATCCGCACCCCGACCCGATCCCCGGCCCGCACGCCCGCCGCGGCCAGCCGTTCGACCGCGACCGCGATCTCGGCGCCGAGTTCGGCGTAGGTGAGTTCCGTCTCCCCGTCGTCGAGGGCGGGGGCGTCGGGGTGGGCCGCGATGGTGGCGGCGAGGATGTCGACCAGGGTGCGGGCCGGGGGCGCGAGGGCGGCCCGCAGCAGGGGGTCGGCGTCGATCTCGGTCTCGGCCTGCGGTTGCGGCATCAGCGCGTGCCTACCTCTCGTGGAACCATCCGGCGTGTGCGCGTTGGTTGTTTCATACGAGAGTTACCGACAGGCAAACTCAATGGCGGGCATCAGCCAAAGGTACCGCTACGTCCTGGTTGTCCGATGTTCACCCGGCCCGGCCCGTCGGGGTGCGGTCGCCGATCAGCGGCGCGCGCGCAGGGCGGCCAGTGCGGCGGCGGCGACCTCCCGCGGCGGCGGGCCGATGGGGATGCCGACGATGTGCTCGTCCGGCCCGGGCGCTTCGAGCGTGTCGAGCTGGGAATCGAGCAGTCCCGGCGGCATGAAATGGTCCATGCGCGCGGTGAGCCGGCGCTGCAGATCGTCTCGGGAACCGGTCAGATGCAGGAAGGTCAGCATCGCCTCCGGATGACCGGCCATCCCGGCGCGCAGGATGTCGCGGTAGGAGCGCTTCAATGCCGAGCAGGTGACGATGGCCGAACGGCCCGCGCTCACCTCCTTCGACATCCAATCCGCGATCGCGTGCAGCCACGGTTCCCGGTCGGCGTCGGTAAGCGCGTGTCCCGCCGCCATTTTCGCGATGTTGGCAGGCGGATGCAGATCGTCGCCTTCCAGCAGATCCCAGCCGAGGGTGCTCACGAGCATGCCCGCGACCGTGGACTTCCCCGAACCGGAGACGCCCATGAGGATCACGATGTGCGGAGGTGCGCTGGACTCCATGGCTGCTCCTAGACCACCGCGCTCAGGGCGAGCACACCCGCCAGACCGGCCAGTGAGATCACGCATTCCATGACACTCCAGGATTTCAGCGTCTGCACCACATCCAGGCGCAGGTACTCCTTCACCAGCCAGAACCCGGCGTCGTTGACATGCGACAGGAACAGCGATCCCGACCCGATCGCCAGCACCATGAGCGAGACGTGCGAATTGCTCAGCCCCGCCGCGACCGGCGCCAGAATGCCCGAGGCGGTCACCGTCGCCACCGTCGCCGATCCGGTGGCCACCCGGATGAGGGCCGCCACGAACCACGCCAGCAGCAGCACCGGCAGGCTGGAGTCGCGGATCGCGTCGGCGATGGTGCCGGCGATGCCGGTGTCGACGAGCACCTGTTTGAAACCGCCGCCCGCGCCGACGATCAGCAGGATGCCCGCGATCGGCGGCAGGGCGCTGTTCATGGTGTCGGCCAACGCGTTTCGGGTCATGCGCCCGCCCCGGCCCAGCACCAGCATGCCCACCAGCAGGGCGATGCCGAGCGCCACGACCGGCGTGCCCAGCACATCCAGGAGCTTCTTGACCTCCGACCCGGACTTGGGCGACACCACGTCGAACACCGCGCTGCCGAGCATGAGCACGACCGGCAGCAGGATGGTGGCCAAGGTCGCCGCGAAGCTCGGGCGCGGGCCACGCTCGGCGTCCGCGGCGGGCTCGCCGGAAGCGTCGAGGCTGTTGCCGGACCCCTCGGTGCGCTCGCCGGAAGTTTCCGTGGCCGAGAACAGTTCGGGCACCGGCACATTCACCCAGCGCGCCGCGAGCTTGCCGAACAGCGGCCCGGCCAGGATCACGGTCGGGATGGCGACCAGCACGCCGAAGCCCAGCGTCAGCCCGAGATCCGCCTTCAACGCCGACACCGCCACCAGCGGTCCCGGATGCGGCGGCACCAGCCCGTGCATGGCCGAGAGCCCGGCCAGCGCGGGAATCGCCACCGCCAGCAAGGGAAGTCGCGAGCGGGTGGCGACCAGCAGGATGACCGGCATCAGCAGCACGACACCGATCTCGAAAAACATGGGCAAGCCGATGATCGCGCCGACCAGGCCCATCACCCACGGCAGCGCGCGCGGCCCGGCCCGGGTGACGAGCGTGTCGACCACCTGGTCCGCGCCGCCGGAATCGGCCAGCAGCTTGCCGAACATGGCGCCGAAGCCGATCAGGATGCCGACGCTGCCCATGGTCGAGCCGAAACCCTTGACGAACGAGGCCACGGTGTCGGCCGCGCCGAGCTTCGCGATGAGCCCGACGGTGATCGCGCCGACGGCCAGCGCCAGGAACGGATGCAGTTTCAGCCAGGTGATCAGGCCGACGATGAGGGCGACGCCGAGGACGGCGGCGAGAACGAGCTGGGTGGTGCCGGCGTGGTGCGCGGCCGCGTCGGCCAGGTTCGCCACGGCGAGAGGTTCACGGTTGTGCATGACGCTTCTTCGAGTCGGGGTGGAGTGATCCAGGACACAGGGACCTAATATGGAGGACTATATCAAGCCATGTCGGTAATAAGTACTACGTATTCGAGTTCGGATGCGGATAGGTATGCCGCGGATGTGTGACACTGAGCCCATGGTCGACCGCGCCGAATCTCCGGCTCCCCACGACTCGCTGCCCTTGCACGAGTCGGTGCTGGATCGGCTCGGCGCGGAGATCGCCGCCGGTGCGATCGCGCCCGGTGCGCGCATCTCCTCCGAGGAGATCTCCGCCCGTTTCGACGTCTCGCGCACCGTCGCCCGCGAGGTCGTGCGCGTGCTCGAATCCCTCGGCATGGTCAGCATTCGCCGCCGCG
The DNA here is from genome assembly GCF_003626895.1 of Nocardia yunnanensis. Lineage (GTDB taxonomy): Bacteria > Actinomycetota > Actinomycetes > Mycobacteriales > Mycobacteriaceae > Nocardia > Nocardia yunnanensis. Next base: position 5,848,517 of record NZ_CP032568.1, read on the forward strand.
CCGGCATCACCGTCCTCGATCCTGGGCACTGGCATGCGCTGGATCCCAAGCTGATTCGCTGGCAGCTGGCGGGACCGCATCGTTTCGCCCAGCTGGCGTGGCTGGCCGAATTGCGTTCGGGCACCGAACCGTTGGCGGCGCGCCTGGCCGCCGCCAACGCCACCCCCGAGCAGTGCGCGACCCTGACCGCCGCGGTCATGGGCATGTCGGCCACTTCCCGGGCCGCCAATACCGCCGCCTACCTCGAGCACGACGTCACCTTCCACGCCACGTTGCTCGCGGCGTCGGGCAATCCGCTGCTGGCGGTGTTCGCGCCGATCGTGCGGGAAGTCCTCACCGGCAGAACCGAACACGAACTCATGCCCGCCCAGGCCAATCCGCAGGCGCTGCACCTGCACGCGGCGGTGGCCGCCGCCGTCCAGGGGGGTGACGGTCCGGCCGCGGAAGCGGCCATGCGGGAGATCGTCACCGAATCCGCCACGGCCATCGCCTGTTTGCGGCCGCCCGCCCCCCGATAGCGACTCAGGCGAAACACGCTGCGGCTAGGGCACGATCAGATACCACTCGGCCCAAGGCCCTTGTAGCGGCCAGCTGTTGGCGAACAGTTTGGCCAGGCCCATGCCCATCCACAGATCGACCGTCACGGTCTCGCCCGGTCCCCAGCCCGCGTGCACGTAGACGTCCCGCGTCCCGGTGCCGGCCGAGCCGAGCCACGCCAGCGCGATGTGATTGCCGCACGGCCCGTTCAGATATCCCAGCGGCGACAGATGAGCGGTCACATGCCCGGGCTGACCGTGCGCCGCCTCGAGTCCCACATAGATGGACCCGGCACAGAAATTCGCGTCCCCGAAGGTCGATACCGTCGAGCCGAGAGGCGCGAATTCCGGAATCCAATCGGCCTGGGCGGGCTTGGATCCCACTCCGCACACCCCCGCGAGGATCGCCGTCGCGACCGCCGCCACCGCTCCGAGCCGCCGTATCATCATCGGGAGTCCTTCCGGCCGAACGACATCCGGCCGTCCGGCACCGCGCCCGCCACCCGGCCGATGCGACTCCCGACAACCTCGCCGCACCGCGCGATGGGAGTCGTTCGTATCCCAGAATAACGAATCCCGCTGCGCGGCACGCCCGGACCGGCGACCGATCCTGAAACGCGGGGTGGGCTGGGAGTTCGGGTGCCCGGTATTGTCTGCGGCGGCAGGCGGATCGGGAGGAATTGGTTGGTTGGGCAGCTTCCGGCGGGAGTGATCTTCGCCGGGTATCGGATCGAGCGATTGCTGGGCACCGGCGGGACCGGTGAGGTGTATCTCGCGCATGATCGGGACCTACCCCGCTTCGTCGCGTTGAAGCTGCTCAACAGCGTCGCGGGCGACGACGGGGAGAGCCGGCAGCGGTTCCTGCGCGAAGCCAATATCATTGCCCGCCTGACGCATCCCAATATCGTCACCATCTACGCCCGCGGCGAGGAGCAGGGCCGGCAGTGGCTGGCCATGGCCTACGTCGACGGGTCCGACCTCGCCGCCGAACTGACCGCCGGCCCGCTCGATCCGCCGCGGGCCGCCGCCATCACCGCCGATGTGGCGCGCGCCCTGGACTACGCCCACGAGGCGGGGGTGCTGCACCGCGACGTCAAACCCGCCAATATCCTGCTCACCGCGCAACCCCGGGAATGGGCGCTGCTCACCGATTTCGGGATCGCCGAATCCAACCACGAGACCCGGGGCATCACCGCCAAGGGCGATGTGCTGGCCAGCTTCCAGTACACCGCGCCCGAACGTTTCCACGGCGAGGCCCGCGTCGACCGCCGCGCGGACGTGTACTCGCTGGGGTGCACGCTGTTCCAAATGCTCACCGGTGTACCCCCGTTCGCCGACGGCGACCTGCCCCAGCTCATCTACCGGCACGTCAACGCGCCTGTGCCGGCGGTGCGCGATCTGGATCCGGCGCTGCCCGCCGCCGTGGACCAGGTGCTGGCGCGCGCCATGGCCAAGCATCCGGGCGACCGCTTCGCCACCTGCACCGAATTCGCCGATGCCGTGGCCGCGGCCCTGAGTGCGCCGCGCCCGCGGGCCGCCGGATCGCCCGCGCGCACCGCGGCGCCGCGGCCACGCACCGCGTCCGCGCGCCCGCGCGGTTCGGCGCCCCCGCGCGAGGCCGGCAAGCCCCGCGACACCGGACGGTCGCGCGAGACCGGCAAGCCGCGAGACACCGGCAGGCACAGCGCGATCGAGACCGCGCCGCCCTGGATCCGTTCGCGCGCACTGCTGATCGGCCTGACGGTGGTCGTCGTCGCGGGTGCGGGCGCCGCGGCCGTGGGTCTGCTGTCGTCGCTGCTGGGCCCGAGCCGCGACTCCTCGGACGCGGGGGTGCTGGCGCGCCCGTCCACCGTGCTGACGAGCCGGACCACCGCCCCGGCCGCCCCCTCGGTGACCGCCGCCGCGAGCCTGGCCGCCGACAACTGCCCCTCGCGCCGCACCGCCGACGCGGTCTCGGGCATCGGCCCCGGCGGCACCGGCAGCGGCCCCGACGCCATTCTCGGCTTCCAGTACGCCTACTACGTGCTGCGTTCCGGCACGGCCGCAAGGCAATTCGTGGCCGAGGACGCGGCCGGCGTCGCCGACGCCGCCAAGATCCAGTCCGGCATCGACTCGGTGCTGGCGGGCACCCGCTACTGCGTTCAGGTCAGCCGCCTCGCGCCCGCCGACGACGACCACTGGTCGGTGCGCATCACCCAGCAGTCCCCGGGCGAACTGCCCGACGTCTACACCCAGATCGTCACCACCCGCACCGCCGACGCCCGCACCCTCATCACCTCCATCGTGGACGGCTAGCGACGTTTCACAAACGGGGTGTGTGTGCTGCCGGGCTGCTAGGGTGCGAAGCGTTGCCTCGCCCGGAATGGCCGGCGGGTCGGTGAAAGTTGTTCTTCGATAGGGAGTTTCAGTTTTGGAGTCGACAGGATCGTGGGGCGGGTTCGCGGGGGCGGGGTGTCCGGTGACCGGTGTGCGGGCTCAGCCTCGGATACTGTTGGGCAGCGAGGAATTCGCGGCCGATCCGCATCGCGCGTATCGGGAGATGCGCCGCACGCACGGGTCGATGGTGCCGATCGAGCTGGCGCCCGACGTGCCGGCGACGCTGGTGGTGAACTATCGGACCGCGCTGCGGATTCTCAATGATCCCGAACACTTTCCGGCCGATCCGCGCACCTGGCAGGAGACGATTCCCGAGGATTCGCCGATCCGGCCGATGATGCAGTGGTATCCGAACGCGCTGCGCAATGCCGGGGCCGAGCACGCCCGCTACCGGCAGGCCTACACCGCGGCCATCGACGGAATCGATTTGCACGCCGTGCATTCCACGGTCGAGCAGATCTCGGGACCGCTCATCGACGCCCTCGCCGCCGAGGGCGCCGCCGATCTGGTGTCGCAGTACGCGCTGCCGCTGGTGTTCGAGGTGCTCAACCAATTGGTGGGCTGCTCGGCGGATATCGGGCAGCGGGTGGCCACCGGCATGGCGGCGCTGTTCGACACGGTCAACGCCGCCTGGGGCATGCAGACCCTCGGCGAGGCGCTGCTCGAGCTGATCGCCCTGCGCCGCGCCGAACCCGGCGACGACGTCACCTCCCGCATGGCGCATCACCCGGCGGAGCTCAACGACGAGGAGATGCTCTACCAGCTGGTCAGCTTCTACGGCGCGGGCATCGAACCCATGCAGAACCTGATCTCCAACACGCTGCTGCTGATGCTCACCGACGACCGTTTCGGCGGGGACATGCTGGGCGGCAGCCTGTCCACGCGCGACGCGCTCGACGAGGTCCTCTTCAACGATCCGCCGATGGCGAACTTCGCGATCAGCTATCCGCGCCAGCCCATCCTCATCGACACCACCTGGCTGCCCGCCCATCAGCCGGTGCTGATCAGCCTGGCCGCGTGCAACAACGATCCGGAGATCGCCGGCGGCGACCGCACCGGCAACCGCTCGCATCTGGCCTGGAGCGCGGGACCGCACGCCTGCCCCGCCCGCTCGGTCGCCTACCTGGTGGTGCAGACCGCCATCGACCAGTTGCTCGACGCCCTGCCGGATCTGCGGCTCTCGGTCGAGAAACACGAAATCTCCTGGCGTCCCGGCCCGTTCCACCGCGCCATGGTGGCACTGCCGGTCGATTTCCCGATTAGCCCCGCGCTGCGCGCGGTGTAAGGAGCAGTCCATGTCCCAGAGCCCGATCGTGCTGGATGTCACCGGCGCCGATATTCAAGGCGAATCCGCGCGCATCCGCGCCCAGGGCCCCGTCGCGCTGGTCGAGCTGCCCGGCGGGGTGCCGGCCTGGTCGGTCACCGATCAGGCGGTGCTCAAGAGCCTGCTGGCCGACCCGCGCGTGTCCAAGGATCCGCGCCGGCACTGGGCGGCCTTCCGCAACGGCGAGATCACTGAGGCGTGGCCGCTGCTGCCGTGGGTGGCGGTGGAGAACATGTTCACCGCCTACGGCGCCGATCATCGGCGGCTGCGAAAGCTGGTGTCGCCGGCTTTCACTCACCGCCGCACCACCGCCATGCGCGAGCATATCGAGGCCATCGTGGCCGAACTGCTCGACGAGCTGGCCGCCGAACCCGCCGGCGAGATCGTGGATCTGCGCTCGTTCTACGCCTACCCGGTGCCGATTCGCGTGATCAGCGGCCTGATGGGCGTGCCCGAGCATCTCGACGAGGCCATTCACAAGTGCGTGGACGGCTTCTTCGACGGGTCGCTGACCGCCGAGGAGTCGATGGCCAACTTCCTCGAAATGTACGAGCGCGTCGGCGAACTCGTCGCCTACCGGCGCGAGCACCCGGGCGACGACATCACCTCCGCCATGATCGCCTCCCGCGACGAGGAGGACGGCTCGCAGCTCGACGACAAGGAACTCGTCGAGACGCTGATGCTGGTCATCAATGCCGGGCACGAGACCACGGTGAACCTGCTCGGGCAGGCCGTGGTCGCGCTGCTGACCCACCCGGACCAGCTGGCCGCGGTGCTGGCGGGCGAGGCGTCGTGGGACGACGTGATCGAGGAGACGCTGCGCTATCAGGCGCCGGTCGCGCATCTGCCGCTGCGTTATGCGGTGGAGGACATCGAGATCGACGGCATCACCATCCCCAAGGGCGAGGCCATTCTGGCGTCCTACGCCGGCGCCAGCCGCGACCCCAAGATCCACGGTGAGACCGCCGACGAGTTCGACATCCGCCGCGAGACCCGCGATCAGCATGTGGCGTTCGGGCACGGCGCGCACCACTGCCTGGGTGCGCCGCTGGCCCGGCTGGAGGCGTCCATCGCGCTGCCCGCGCTGTTCGCGCGCTTCCCGCACCTGCGATTGGCCACGGACGCAAAGGAATTGCGGCCGATGGGCAGCTTCATCTCCAACGGGCATGTCACGCTGCCGGTGCTGCTGAACGGTTAGCCCGCCGCGATCGGCGGGCGGACGGTCGCGAATCCGGTTGCCTGCTCGAAGGTGTGACCGACCTCGAGCACCAACCGGTCGGCCCGATGCGGGCCGATGATCTGCAACCCGACCGGCAGCCACGCGGTGGTGAACCCGCCCGGCACCGACAGGGCCGGGCAACCGGTGGCGCTGATCAGATACGCCGACCGCATCCAATCCAGATAGGTGCGCATCGGCTCGCCCGCGATCTGCTCGGGATAGTCGAGATCCACATCGAACGGCGGCACCTGGCTGACCGGGGCCAGCAGAATGTCGTAGCGTTCGAAGAACTCTCGCACCCGATGAAACAGCAGTGTGTGCAGCACTTCGGCTTCGGCGAGCTCGGCGCCGGTGAGCGTCAGACCCTGCTCGATGTTCCATACCAGGTCGGCTTTGATCCGATCCCGGTGTGCCAGCAGCGGACTCAGCCCGGCGGCGAACTGCCAGGCTCGCAGGGTCCGGAACACCTCCTCGGCGCCGGAGAGGTCCGGGCAGTCCTCGTGCACGACCGCGCCGAGACCGGCGAACACCCGCACCGCGCGGTCGAGCACATCGCGCACCGCCGGTTCGACCGGCACGGCGCCGCCCAGATCCGGCGCCCAGGCCACCCGCAGCCCGTGCAGTTCGCGGTCCAGCGGTGCGGCGAACAGCGATCCGGGTTCGCTGATCGCGGTGGGGCTGCGCGGATCCGGGCCCGCGAGCACCGACAGCAGCAGCGCCGCGTCGGCCACGGTGCGCGCCATCGGCCCCTGCACCGCCAGCGTCGACCAGGCCAGGGGATCCGGCCACGTCGGCACCCGCCCGGGCGAGGGCCGAAAGCCCACCACATTGCAGAACGACGCCGGATTGCGCAGCGATCCACCCATATCGCTGCCGTCGGCGAGCGGCTGCATCCCGCAGGCCAGTGCGGCCGCCGCCCCGCCGCTGCTGCCGCCCGCGGACTTGCCGAGGTCGTAGGGGTTGCGGGTCGCGCCGAACAGAGGGTTGACCGTGTGTGAACCCGCCGCGAACTCCGGCACATTGGTCTTGCCCAGCGTGATGACGCCCGCGGCCTCGAGCCGCTCGATCACCAGTTCGTCGCGTTCGGGCACGTTCTCGGCCAGCAGGGGACTGCCGTAGGTGGTGCGGATTCCGGCGGTGTCGTGGGTGTCCTTGTGCGCCATCGGAATCCCGTGCAGCGGTCCCGGCTGGTACCCGGTGGCCAGCCGGGCGTCGGCGATGGCGGCGGCCTCGAGGGCCTGCTCGGGCAGCAGCGTGACAATGGCGTTGACCTTGCCGTTGAGCCGTTCGATGCGGTCCAGGTGCGCCCGCACCACCTCGACGGCCGACAGCTCGCCCGCGCGCAGCCATCCGGCCAGCTCCCGCGCCGACGCATAACAGAGATCGGAATCCACAGGCGCTCCTCATCATTCGGACGCGTCTCCATGGTGACCCCTCGCGTGCCCGGCCGCGACCGATACGCGCCAAGCGCTGAACCGCCAAAAGTGAGCGGGTCTCACCAACCTGCCCGGGTACCCGTTGCCGCCCGGTTACGTGCATCCGGGGTTCGCACAGCTCATCCCGCCATTTCGCGGCCACCGCGCGCGGCTCCGGAAAGAGAGTAGAAGGTGAGTTCGCGGCCACCTTAGAGTTCGAGATCGATCGCGACTCGCGGTAGATCGGAAGGACGTCGACGATGACAACCGACGAAACTCTCCCGGCGGGCCTGACCGTCTCCGGCCGGCCGATGTCGACCCCGCTGCGGGACGTGCGCGCCGTATCCCGGCAACTGGTCGGGCATTTCGTCGATCACGTCATTCCGTGCCGGACCCTGCCGGGTGACATCATCTCCGGCGACGTCACCGCCGTCACCCGGGTCTGCCTGGAGTTCGCGGTCAGCATGCTCGACGGACGCGACATCCCGGCCAAGACCGGCCGGGTCGCCGAGGCCGCCGCCGGTTGGGCCCGCGAGGGCGTGCCCATCGACACCGTCCTGCACTCGATCCACGAGGGGTTCCGCATCGGCCTGGACCGGGTGATCGCCAGCGCCACCGAACGCGACTACGACCAGCTCGTCGCCGGCGCGAAACTCGTGGTGAGCCTGCTGGACACGATCAGCGCGACCGTGGCGCGCGCCTACGTGCGCGAGCATCGGGCGGTGGTCGGCGAGCACCATACGGCGGTGCACACCCTCACCTCCGCGCTGCTGGGCGGCCATTCGACCTCGACCATGGCCCGCGAATGCGGTCTCGAGATCGCCGAGGCGTATCACGTGCTGGCGCTGGCGGTTCCGAAGCATCCGGACGAGGCGCATCCGCGGCTGGACGGCGCCGTGGTGGCGCGGCGCAAGCTGCGGCGGCTGCAGGCCGAACTGGCGACCCGCTGCGGCGAGACGGCGCTCGCGCTGCTGAGCGTGGACGGCGGCACCATCCTGATACCGACCACGACCCTCGACGACGGCGAGCTGGACGCGCTGATCGCCCGGCTCGCCGAGGCGGCGCGGGTGCCGGTGACCGCGGCGCTGGTGGTGGCCGCGCCGCGCGAGCTCCCGGCGGCCGCCGACCGCGCGCACGAACTACTGGATATGGTGCAGCGGCTCGATTGCGTTGCGGGGCTTTATCGTTTCACCGATATGGCGCTGGAATACCAGCTCACTCGCCCCGGGCCCGGCCGGGAAACGCTGGGCGCGCTGCTGGATCCGCTCGACGCCCATCCCGAACTGCTGCACACCCTGCAATGCCATATCAGCAATAATCTGAATCGTCAGCGCACCGCGCGCATCATGCACATTCACACGAATACGGTGGATTACCGACTCAAACGCATCGGCCAGCTCACCGGATTGGATCCCACGCTGACCGCGGATCTGTGGCAATTGCGTTCGGCGCTCATCGCCCGGACTTTCGCCGAGCACCACTGAAACGGCCGGTCCGGCCTCACCGCCGGGCCGGGGGAGCGAAGCTCACCTCCGCGCTCGCGTAGCCGAAGATCCTGCGCCCCTGGGAGGTCGCCTCGAGCGCGACGGTCGCGGTGCGGCGGCGTTCGTCGCGCGCCACCACCCGCCCGGTGAAGTCGATCTCGGCGTCCGCGCGGCGCGGCACCGCCAGATAGTGCACGTGGTTGGCGAATTCGGCCCGATACTTCACCACCGCCGCGGGATCCCGCGTCCACGAGGTGACGTACCCGGCGGCCAGCGCCAGCACCAGCATGCCGGGCGCGACCAGCGTCGGGCCGTCCCCGTCGATCGCGGGGTCGAGGACGCCGTCCGGTCGCGGATCACCCACGGCGCGTGCGTAATCGGTGAGATCACGCGCCTTCAGTGTGGCCCCGGCGGTGGGCAGTTCGGTGCCGACCGCCAGCCGTTCGAACGCGATGCGCGTGCGCGGCAGGCGGCTGTGGCGCACGCCCGTGCTCAGCATCGGTTCCGGGCCGGCGGGCCCCCCTTCCCGCTCGGCGGCGTCGTCCCGCTCGAGGGTGCGGGCCAGCAGCGCGGTCGAACTGGTCTGGACGGTCTGCCCACGCTGATCGGTGAGCACGGCGGTGACGGTGATGACGTCGAAAGTCCGGAACTGCCGGAACGATTCGAAGTAGACGTCGCAGGTCAGCACGTCGCCGGCCAGCAGCGGACGGCCGATGTCGAGGGTCTGGTCGACGTGCACGATCCGATCCAGCCGATACCCGGTGATCAGTTTGTCGAGGATCTCGCGCCGCGCCTGCTGGCAGACCACCGCCGCGAAGGTGGGCGGGGCCAGCACCGCGTCGAACCCGAGCCGCGCCGCCGCCGCTTCGTGCCAGTGCGCCGGATGAAACGCCTGGACGGCTCGCGCGAACTCGCGAATGCGGGTGCGCTCCACCGGGAACGGCTCCGCGCACCGATAGTGGCGGCCGATCAGGGCCCGCGCCTGCTCGGCCCCGGGGGTGCGAGTGTGGTTCATGATCGTTCCTTTCCGGCTGCCGGAGTATCGATAATTCGCCGCGGGAAAGTGGTTCGGGGGCAGTGGCGCCGATATGTGGATTTCTCACTGACATGGCATCGGAGTGGTTGTGACAACTCCTTCGCGGGGCGGCTTGTAGCGCCTCACCGAATATCGGGCCGGAAATTCGTGAGCTGGTCCAAGGTTTCGCGGCACACCTTCTGGCGGTTCGTCGCCAGGGCCTACCTTGAGCGCGGTTTCGACGCCGGAAACGCACGGCGGCAAGGGAACCCGACACGAGGTCGCTGCAAGGAAGGCATGACATGAGACGAACTACGCGCCGCACGCCGGTCAGGACCGCGGTCCTGATGGGGGTTTCGCTGCTGGCGGCCGGATTCTGCGGTGCGGGCGCGCAGGCGGACCCGGCCGCACCCGGCGCGCAGCCGACCGAACAGGGTTTGGCGGACTACATCGCGGCGGGCGTCCCGGGCGCCACGCCGGTGGTGGATTCCGGCAGCGCGTGCACCTCCGGCAGCGGCGCCGGCTCGGGCAACGGCTCCGGAAACTGTTTCGGCGGTTCGGGTTCGAGTTCGGGGTCGGCGGGCGGCTACGCCTCCGACACCAAGGGCTACGGCCCGGTCATGACCTCGTGGGTGGCGGCCTTCGGCTACGGCCTGCTCAATCCGGACGCGACCCCGCCGGGCGCCAACGACTGGAACTGCAAACCCAGCGCCGCGCATCCGCGCCCGGTGATCCTGGTGCACGGCACCTGGATGAACGCCTACAACGGTTTCGCCTATATGGGCCAGCCCATCAAGGACGCCGGGTTCTGCACCTTCACCCTCAACTACGGTCGCGCCAACCTGGTCGAGGGCGGGGGACTGGGGTCGGTGCTGCCGGGCACCATGGGCACCGGCTACATCCAGGATTCGGCGAAACAGCTGTCGGCGTTCGTGGATCGCGTGCTGGCGGCCACCGGCGCAGCCCAGGTCGATGTGGTCGCGCACTCGCAGGGCGGGGCGCTGTCGAACTGGTACACCAAGTTCGAGGGCGGCGCGGCCAAGGTGCACGATCTGATCACCCTCGGCGCGACCAACCACGGCACCTCGCTCGACGGCATCGGCGCATTGGGGCGGGCCATCAACAATCTCGGCATCGACGTGCTGGGGCTGGTCGAGATCTTCGTCGGGCACGCCGGTATCCAGCAGACCATCGGCTCGGATTTCGTCAACCAGCTCAATGCCGGCGGCGACACCGTGCCGGGCATCGACTACACCATCGTGGGCACCCGCTACGACGAGGTCACCAACCCCTACGACCTCACGTTCCTGAAAGCCGGTCCGGGCGCGCACGTTTCGAACATCACCCTGCAGGACGGCTGCGAGCAGGATGTCTCCGACCACCTGACCATGATGTATTCGCCGCGGGCGCTGTCGATCGTGCTGCGGGCGCTCGACCCCGCCCCGCACCCGAACCTGGACTGCACCTTCAATCCGTGGCTGCTGGGCGGCGGCGGTTCGCTCTGAGCCGAGCGGACTAGCGGTGCGAGGCGCGCGAATCCGTGCGGCCCAGAACGGCTTCCGCGTCGAGCCAGGCGCTGATCATGCGCGCGGTCATGGCGATCGCCTCCTGCCGCTCCTGGCTTCCGACCTCGAGGGCGGTGGCGCGCAGCACGCCGGCGAATCCGGTGTTGATCAGCACGAAGGTCATGGTGTCGTAGCGGCGATCGTCGCCGGGGCCGAGGATCTGGATCAGCAGCACCTTGACCAGCAGCCGCAGCCGCGGCTCGAATTCGGGCAGGCCGCTGCTGTAGAACTGCACGCCCGCCACCAGCGCCCGCACCAGCTTGGCGTTCTCGACCAGCTCGACGGTGAACACCTCCAGCAGTTCGACGATGATCTGCTCGTTCGGTGTGGGCGGATGCGGTCCCGGTTGCCGCGACAGGCCCGAAACCCATTGGGTGAAGCGGCGTTCGATGTTCTCGAGCAGCCGGCGCAGCAACTCCTCGACGATGACGCCGCGATCGGAGAAGTACCGGTACAGCGTGCCGATGCTCACCTCCGCCTCGGCGGCGATCCGGTTGGTCGAGGTCTCGGCGATACCGCGCTCGCCGAACAGGCGGGCCGCGGTGTCGAGAATGTGTTCGCGCGTCGCCTTGGAACGCTCCTGGGTGGGGCGGCGGCGGTTGCCGGCGGCCTTCGGCGGCATCGCTGCCTCCCTGCTGCGGTGAAAGATGAGCGATCCTCAGTTTATCCCGCCGGGATCGTGCCGGTCCGGTATTTTGTTGGGCCACAAGGTCGGAGGTTCGAATGACCCAGGGTGTGCCCCGGGGCCGGATCGCGCGCGGCGGGCGGATGGGCCGGCTGGCGGCGGGACAGGCCGCGCGCGGGCTGGGAACGCGGCTGTCGATGGTCGGGCGCACCGAGGAGGCCCGGCGGGTGCTCGCGCGACGGTCCTCGCTGCAGGCCGCGCAGCAGCTGGTCACCGTGCTCGGCAGCATGAAGGGCGCGGCCATGAAGCTCGGTCAGCTGCTGTCGGTGCTGGAGCTCGACCTGGTGCCGGAATCGCATCGAGAACTGTTCCGCGACAAGCTCGCCGAACTGCGCGACCGGGCGCCCGCGGTGCCGTTCGCCGCGATGCGCCGGGTGATCGAGGACGACCTCGGGCCGCTGGCACGGGTTTTCGCCGACTTCGACGAGACACCGATCGCGGCGGCCTCGATCGGGCAGGTGTACCGGGCGCGGCTGCGCGACGGGCGCGCGGTCGCGGTGAAGGTGAAGTACCCCGGCGTGGACGCGGCGGTCGAGTCGGACCTGCGCAATCTGCGGATGCTGAGCGGGCTGCTGAAATCGGTGCTGCCCAGCGCCGCGGACGCCGCCGTGCTCGACGAGATCGCCCGCAATATCGGCGGCGAACTCGACTATGCGCGGGAGGCGCGCACCCAGCATCGGGTCGCCGCGCGCTACCGCGGCCATCCGTTCGTCGTGGTGCCCGACAGCATCGAACAGTATTGCGGCCACCACGTTCTGGTCACCGAGTTCCTCGACGGGCAGGGTTTCGACGGGATGCGGGCGCTGCCGGACGCCGAGCGCGACCGCATCGGCGAGATCGTCTACCGCTTCTACGTGAGTTCGCTGTTCACCGACTACGAGTTCTGCGGCGATCCGCATCCGGGCAATATGCTGCTCGCGGCGAGCGGGCGGGTGGGCTTCGTGGATTTCGGGCTCTACAACCGAATGGACGCCGTCCATGTGGAATTCGAGCGCGACGCGTTGCGAGCCGCCTGTGAAGGCCGGGCGGATGCCCTGTACGACCGCTGGGTCGGGCGCGGCATCATCGATCCGGACGCGGGCGTCACGCCGGAGGAATGCCTCGACTACGTGTGGGCCGCCGCGGGCTGGCATCTGCTGGACGAGGAGATCGCCGTGACGCCGGAACTGGCCACCGGCGCGGTCATTTTGGCCATCGACCCGCGCGCCGCCGAATTCCGGGGCATGCGCCGGCAACTGCTGCCGCCCGAGCACGTCTTCTCCCGCCGCGCGGATCTGTTCACCTTCGCGGCGCTGGGGCAACTGCGGACCACCAACAATTGGCATCGGATCGCGCGCGAATGGCTCTACGGCGAACCCCCGGCCACCGACATCGGTCTCGCCATCCGGCGGTGGCAGTCGACGCGCGACCGGTAAGCTGAGCCCGGATCTTCTTCTCCGAGCTTCCGGCTTTCCTCGTGTTTCAGCTTTCCCGGTGTGTTCAGCGAGCCACAGGAGGAACGAAACTTATGGTCACCACTCGTATTCAGCGGCGCGCGATCGCGTTCGCCACGGCCGTCGCCGCGTGCACGGCGGCGGTGTCACTGGCCGCGGCGCCCGCGCTGGCGGAGAATTCGCTCAGCGTCGAGTCCGCCACCTCGTCCGCGGTCGCAATCCAGTACACCTGTGAAGCCTCGGCGGGCGTCGCCGGGATCGAGGCCATGGTCGGCGACCCGAACGCGGAAGCCCCGGCCGCCACCGGCGTCCAAACCTCCGTCACCTGCGACGGCTCCCAGCACACCGCGACCATCGCACTCACCGCCGCCGCCGGCCAGCCCGCACTGACCTCCGGCGCGACCGTGCAAGCGCGGGTGGCGCTGGTCGACCGCAGCGAAACCGTCGTGTCCGGGACGGCCAAACTCCTCACCCTCGACTGAGCGGTCAGTCCTCGGGCGGGAGTTGATCCAGGGCCCAGCGGGCCCATTCGCGGTTGGCGGCGGTGAGGCGTTCGCCGTATTCGAGGGCGATGCGGCCGAAGCGGGACAGGTCGGTGTCGTCCCAGGCCACCTGGTGTTCGAGTTCCACGAGTTCCTCGTGCACCTGGCTCGAACGTGCTTGCAGCCCTTCGAGATAGGCGCGGGCCTCGGCGCGGGGCAGGACGCCGAGGAAGAAGATGCGCAGGACGGCCTCGTTGCGGACCTGGGTCTTGGGTGTGGTGGTGGTCAGCCAGGTGCGCAGGGCGTCCAGGCCGGCGGGGGTGAGGGTGTATTCCTTGCGGCCGCGCGGGCCCTCGTCGGTGACCTCGATGAGTCCGGTGTCGGCGAGTTTGGTGAGCTCGGTGTAGATCTGGCTCTGGGTGGCGGGCCAGACCGTGGCCAGCGAGTGCTTGACGGTGCGCAGCAGGTCGTAGCCGCTGGCGGGACCTTCGGACAGCAGACCGAGCAATGCGTACCGGAGACTCATGCGCGTCACTCTACATTCCAGTATTGACATGTCGTGAGTGGAGGCTCAGGCTGGGACATGTCGGAACTGGAACATCCGCGTGGCTTCCACAGTGAGGACCCGATCATGACCGCCCCCCATCTCACCGGCAATTACGCACCCGTGTCCGAGGAGCTCACCGAGTACGAATTGCCTTGCACCGGAAGCATTCCCGGCGAGCTCACCGGTTGGTACCTGCGCAATGGCCCCAATCCGCACGCCGCGGCCTCCAAGCATTGGTTCCTCGGGGACGGCATGGTGCACGGCGTCCGGCTCGAGGGCGGCCGCGCGGTCTCCTACCGCAATCGGTGGGTGCGCACCAGCACCTTCACCGACGGTGCGCGCGGCATCGACGCGCAAGGCCGCCGCGATTTCACCGCCGGCGTCGCCAACACCCATGTCGTCCGCCACGCCGGGCGCACGCTGGCCCTGGTGGAATCCTCGTTCCCGTACGAATTGACCTGCGATCTGGACACCGTGGGCCCGCACGACTTCGACGGCAAGCTCACCACCGCCATGACCGCGCACCCCAAGACCTGCCCGGTCACCGGCGAACTGCACTTCTTCGGCTACGACTTCCGCGAGCCCTACCTCACCTACCATCGCGCCGGCGCCGACGGCACCCTCGAGCTCAGCCGGCCCATCGACGTCCCCGCGGCCACCATGCACCATGATTTCGCGCTCACCGCGAAGCACGTCGTATTCCTGGATCTGCCGGTGCTTTTCGATCTGCCGTCCGCGATCGCGGGCACCGGCATGCCGTTCAAGTGGAGCGACGACTACCGGGCGCGGCTGGGTGTGCTGCGTCGCGACGATCCGCACGGCGCGGTCCGCTGGTTCGACATCGAGCCCTGCTATATCTTCCACACCCTCAACGCCCACGACGAGCCGGATCGGATCGTGCTGTACGCCTTCCGGTATCGCAGCATGTGGCGCGCGGACTCGCAGAGCTTCGACGAGCCCGCGACGCTGTGGCGCTGGACCCTGGATCTCGCCACCGGCGGCGTGCGCGAGGAGCAGATCGACGACCGCGCGGCCGAATTCCCGCGCATCGACGATCGTCTCGCGGGCCTGGATTCCCGCTTCGGCCACGCCACCGTCGCGGGCGACGGGCACGGCGCGCTGCTGCGCTACGACCTGCACACCGGCGGCCGCACCGCCCACGAGTTCGCCGACGGCCGCATTCCCGCCGAAGCCGCCTTCGCGCCGGCTGACGAAACCCCCGGCGGTGACGGCTATCTCATGACCTACGTCTACGACCCCGGCGCCGACCGCAGCGATCTGGTCATCCTGGATGCCACCGATCTCGCGGCCGCCCCCGTCGCCACCATCCACCTGCCTCGCCGCGTCCCCTACGGCTTCCACGGCAACTGGCTGCCCGACCACTGATCTGCGCGGTTTTAGGTTGGCGGGCAACGGGTTTCGGTGATCAACTGGTGCGGATGCGCAGGCCGGGATTCTCGGAGAGGACGGTGTCGACGGGCTGCGCGGTGATCATGTCGCCGGGAGCGCAGTGCCGGTCCTTGGTGGTGCCGCCGCTGAGCAGCCCGAGCGCCTTGGTGCCGCTGATCACCGATCCGCCGCTGTCGCCGGGGACACTGCAGGTGATCACCGTGAAGAACCCCTCGACCCGGACGGTGCGGTCGTTGTAGGGCAGGCCGCCCTCGTTGAACGTCTTGCCCACCATATCGACCGAGCCGCAGGTGAATCCGGTGATCGAGCCGGACTTGCAGGCCGGCATGCCGGTGACGGGCACGGCGACCCCGTCGAGCGCGATGGTCCGGCCGGTGGCGGCCAGCGCCAGCGACACCGCCGATCCACCGCCGGGCGGCGTGGCGGGGGCGGGCTGCTGGTCCGGGTCGCCGGCGATCAGATTGTTGCGGAAGCGCGCGCCCTGATCGGCGTCGATGCGCAGGATCGAGTAGTCGCGCGGCCCGAACGCGGAGGCGGCGAAGTAGCCCAGTTCCGCTCCGATGTCGGTCTCGCTGTATTCGTAGATCTTGTGCGGCTCCGCGGTTTTCGCGGCGGGATCGACCAGATTGTTCGGGTCGCAGTGACCGGCGGTGAGCGCGAGGTCGTGTCCCTCGGCATCGGTGGCATTGAAGCCCAGCGAGCATTTGGCGAAGTGGGTCGCGTCGAAGGCGATGCGGAAGGGCTGACCGCCCACATACGGTTCGCCGGGTCCGGCGATGGTCACCGGAATCTCCGGATCGTCGATGCCCGGACCGGTCTGCGGCTGATCCACCACGATCAGATCGACCGCGCCCAGTTCGGCGGGCACCCGCGCGGTGCCGGTCGTGTAGAACACGACCGTATTGCGGCCGATGTCGACTCCGTCGCCGACGAACGCGTGCGCGGACTCGCGCGGCTGGGTGTCGATCCAGCGGCGGATCTTGTCGCGTCGCTGCTGCAGCGCCGCCACGCTCGTCGCGACGCGCACCACCTCGAAACCGGCCTGGCTCGCGGCGGTCGCGGCGGCGTCGTATCCCGTGCCCGCGCTGAGCGACACCAGGGCGCGCGCACCGTCCATGCGCACCCCGGCGAACACCATCGGATAGGCGGCCCGCGCCAGCTTCTCGAAGTCGGCCAGGCGTTGCGCGGTCTCGGCGCGTCGCAGGTATTCCGGCATATCGATGTGCAGATCGCGCTGTACCGCCGTCGCCAGATCGGCGGGCGGCGCACCCGAATCGCCGGGTGCGGCAGCCGAAATCGGCATCACCGCGGTGAGCAGGGCGGTGCAGCACGCGAGCAGCGGAACAACTGTGGCCCGACCCAATCGCTTCTCCCAGCCTGAGATGACCGATGGACACCGATTCCGAACAGGTGTTGTGCCGAAGTCGCATCGTATGCCACGGCGCCACGCCGGAAGCGGATGAAACGGACCCGGGCATGTCGTGGGGTCAGCGGATCACCGTCCCCGCCGGGGCCGCGAGCAGGGGGAGTTCGGCGCGGGTGGGCGCGCCTTCCCAATCGCCGATCGACGCGACGGCGAACGCGCCTGTCGTGGTGGCGCGATCGAGCCGGGCGGGCAGGTCCAGGCCGTCGAGCAACGCGGAGAGGTACCCGGCGACGAACGCATCTCCGGCCCCGACCGGATCGGCCACGCGTACCGGACGGGCGGGTTGATGCAGCTCGTCGGAGCCGGTGTGCACGCGGGCGCCCGCCTCGCCCAGCTTGACCACCACCTCGCGAACACCCTTGTCCAGCAAAGCTTTCACCTGCTCGGCGGGGTCGGGTCCGACGGACAGCGGAACCACCAACGGCAACTCATCGTGGGAGGCGACGAGAATATCGACCTCCGGGATCCACGCGCCCAACACCTCCGCGGCCGTCGTCGGATCCCATAGGCGGGAGCGGTAATTCACATCCAGGCACACCGGCACGCCCGCCTCCCGCGCGAGCCGCAGCGCGCATTCGGCGGCACGCCGGGCGGCGGGGCCGAGGGCCGGGGTGATCCCGGTCAGATGCAGCAGACGCGGCGTGGACGCGAACGCCTGCTCGATCGTGCTGGGGGACAGGCGGGATCCGGCGGAGCCGTCGCGATAGTAGTGCACCCGGGTGAGATCCGGCAGCCGCGGCTCGAACAGCAGCAGCCCCGTCGGGGCCTCCGGATCGACTGCGGCGCAGGTGACGTCGACGCCTTCGGCCCGCAGCGTGCGCAGCACCAGCTGCCCGGCCTCGTCGTCGCCGACCGCACCCGCCCAGCGCACCGCATGACCCAGCCGCGCCAAGCCGATGGCCACATTGCTTTCGGCCCCCGCGATCGAAACAGCCATGCTGCCACCGAGTTTCAGCGGGCCGCTCCCGCGCAGGGCCAGCATGGTCTCACCGAAGGTCAGCACGTCGGTCATCCCAGGGCCTCCTGGAACCGCGCGGCCCGCGCACGCAAGCCGTTCAGGTCCCCGCCGTCGGCGGCATCGCCGAGCACCGGCGAGCCCACCCCGACCGCGGTGGCGCCCAGGCGCAAATACTGCGTGGCCGCTTCGGCAGTGACACCGCCGACCGGGACCATCGGCAGGTCCGGGAACGGACCGCGCAGCGCCCGGAAGTAGTCCGGGCCGCCCAGGGAGGCGGGAAACAGTTTGACCGCGGTCACCCCGAGTGCCGCCGCGGCCGTCACCTCGGTGGGCGTGAACGCACCGGCCAGCACCGGCAGCCCCAGCCGCACCGATTCCGCCACCCCCGCACCCAGACCCGGCGTCACCACGAAGTTCGCCCCCGCCTCGACGGCGCGCTGCGCGTCCTCGGCGGTGAGCACCGTGCCCGCGCCCAGCCAGGCGTCCGGGCCGAGTTCGCGGCGGGCCGCGCGGATCACGTCGAGCGCGCCGACGCCGCTCAGCGAAACCTCCACCAGCGGAAGGCCTTCGGCCACCAGCGTGGTCACGGTGCGCAACGACGCGTCGGCGTCCTTGCCGCGCACGATGACCACCAGGCGTTCGCGGCGCAGGTCCTCGAGAAAATTCATCGCACCCTCTTCCATGGGGTTCACCATTCGGCGAACGACCCGTCGTCGTGACGCCACACCGGATTTCGCCAGGCGTGGCCGGTGGCGTCGGCCTTGCGGACGGCGGTCTCGTCGATCTCCACCCCGAGTCCGGGCCGGTCGGTGCGCAGCAGGTGGCCGTCGTGGAAGCGGAACGGCTCGGTATCGGCCACATAGTCCAGCACCTCCCCGCCTCGGTTGTAGTGAATGCCGATGGACTGCTCCTGGATCAGCAGATTCGGGGTGGCGAATCCGACCTGCAGGCTCGCCGCCAAGGCCACCGGACCCAGCGGGCAGTGCGGCGCGAGCTGCGCCCCGTAGATCTCCGCGAGCGCCGCGATGCGCCGCAGCTCCGAGATCCCGCCCGCATGCGAGATATCCGGCTGCACGATCGCCACCCCGGCCCGCAACGGCCCGAGAAACTCCCGCCGCGAGAACAGCCGTTCACCCAGTGCGAGCGGCACATTCGAGGCGTTGACCAGATCCGCCAGCACCTCGGTGTGCTCGGGCAGCACCGGTTCTTCCACGAACAACGGCGCGTACTCGGCCAGCAGCGGCAGCAGCCGGCGTGCGTTGGCGGGGGAGACCCGGCCGTGGAAGTCGAGCCCGAAATCCCTTTCGTCCCCGAGGGTTTCGCGTGCCGCCGCCGCCCGCTCCAGCACGCCGCGAATCTCGGCCCGGGTCGCGACCGGTGACATCCGCCCGCACCCGTTCATCTTGACGGCGGTGAATCCGGCGTCGAGCTGCGCGCCGATCGCCTCCCGGATCGCGCTGGGCTCGTCCCCGCCCACCCAGGCGTAGGCCCGAATCCGTTCGCGCACCGGCCCGCCCAGCAACTGGTAGACCGGGACGCCCAGCTGTTTGCCCTTGATGTCCCACAACGCCTGATCGAGCCCCGCGACCGCACTCGACAGCACCGGTCCGCCCCGATAGAAGCCGCCCTTGGTCATGACCTGCCAGTGGTCCTCGATGCGCGAAGCGTCCGCGCCGAGCAGATATTCGGCCAGAACGTGGACCGCCGCCCGCACCGGTTCGGCGCGGCCCTCCACCACCGGTTCGCCCCAGCCGACGACACCATCCTCGGTCTCCACCCGGACGAACATCCAGCGCGGCGGTGCCAGAAAGGTCTCGATGCGGGTGATTCTCATGCGCGGTCCTCGGGGTCGGATCTGTTCGGAACTACTGGGGCAGAACGGGATCGGCGGCAGTGGCGCGGGCATGATCCTGCTCCGCCCGCTCCAGCAGGATGTTCATCGCGCGCCGGGCGCCCTCGGCGTTCCCGTCGCGCACCGCCGCCACGACCGCCGCGTGCAACGGCACCGGATCCTCGAATGCCCCGGCGTGCACATGCAGATCACGTTGCCGCAGACCGGGAATGATCAACTGGTGCAGCCGGGCGAAGAACCGATTGTGCGACGCCGCCAGCAGCGCGGTGTGAAACGCCGCATCCGCCTCCACCAGCGCCGGCACCGCGCCGCGCGCATCCGCCATCGCGGCAAGCGCATCTTCCAGCGCAGCGAGGTCCTCCCCGGTCCGGTGCCCGGCCGCCAGCCCCGCCGCCGCAGGTTCGATCGCGCACCGCAGGGCATGCAATTCCCCGTAAAACCCTTCGGACACACCAGCACCCAGTTGCCACCGCAAAACATCATCATCCAGCAGATTCCACCGCTCCCGAGGCCGCACCACAGTCCCACGCTTCTGCCGTGCCGCAACCAACCCCTTGGCCGTCAGCACCTTGACCGCCTCCCGCACGACAGTCTGACTAACCTGCAACTCACCCATCACCCCACCCAGATCGATCACCTCCGACTCGGCGAACGTCCCCGCGAAAATCCGCGCCGCCAGCCACTCCACAACCTCGCGATGCGTCCCCCGCCCGGCATACATCGACCCGAACGACGCAGAGCCAGTCGCACCAGGAATCGTCATACACCCGATCCTAATCCAGCTTTCCATATTTTATGAATTATTAGCCAAATCCACCCAACCCGACGACCCACATGCCGGATCACGTTGTCCCCCCGTGGATTTAGGCTCAGGCGCGATAGGCCCACCGGATACGACGAATGCGGACCAAGGTGAACACCACACCTACACCCTCGAGCCTCCACCGGCCCGGACCGCAGGCACTCGCCCAGTTACCGCTGCTGTTCGGCGTGATCCAGTGGATGCAGCGGATCTGACCCCCAACAAAGTCGCGCCGAACACCTCGCTGCACAGCCCTGGCAGCTGATGGGAACGTTCGTGTCTTCCTGCTCACCCGCGCCCGCAGGCCAGAGCACCGCGAACGTCCGGCATTGCCCAACGCAGGATGCTTGTCGGTTGCCGTACATTGCGCTTCCGGAACCTGCTGTCCTTGGGCGCAAGCCGACTGTGTTGCAGCTGTTACCTGCGCCGGCTGGGGGGGTGGCGGAGAGCCTATCGTCGCGTCGCAGCGGTAGGGGTAGTCGTGGCAGCCGCCGAGGATCGGCGTGGTGTGCGGCCGGTGGTTGGCTCAGCGGTGGGCGCTGGCCTGTAGGCCGCGGATGACGGCGATGTCGATGCCGAGTTGGGCGGCGAAATCGCCAGTGTCCCAGTAGGACCGGATCTGGTCGATGTGGCCCTGGCCGTCGAAGTGGTAGAACGAGACCATCTCCAGGAGATATGGCCGCCCGCCGGGTTCCAGGGACGCGGCGGCTCCCTCCGGAATCATCAGGGTTCCGGTTTCGGTGAATTCTGTTGCGGCGGTGTCGCCTTCGATGACGATGCGCTGCACGTCCTGCTTGACATCCGGGATGACGGTGTCGAGCACTCGCGCCCAGACCGGCCGCAACCGCTGCTTGCCTCGGATCGCTGTGGGACTTGTCGGGAAACGCACGATCACATCGTCGGCGAGCGTCGCGAGCAAGGCTTCCAGGTCGTGGTCGCTGTAGGCCTGGAAGTGCCGGCGCAGGGTTTGGGTGTGGTTCATCGAGAGTCTTTCCTTCTCGCTCGCGCCGGACTCGGGGTCGAGCCGGACACCGAAAGCGTAAATGGCAGATGTGACATTTGGCAAGACTGCCTTTTTGCGTATGCGTCGTTAGGCGCGTGTGTCATGGGTGGTAGCCTGACCGTCGTGGCAGCGGAGGGTAGCGAGACCGGCCTGCGGGCGCGCAAACGCAGGCGCACACAGGACACGATCACCGACTGCGCGCTGCGGCTGTTCGAGGAAAAGGGCTATGACGCGGTCACCGTCGAGGAGATAGCCGACGCCGCCGACGTCGCGCCACGCACCTTCTACCGCTACTTTCCGGCCAAGGAAGACGTGGTCCTCGGCAATCCCGACGGACGCGCGGCAACCCTCGCCGTCCTGTCGCACCGTCACCCCGGGGAAACGGACTCCGAATTCGTCGCCAGGGCCATGCTCGCCGCTCTCACCGCGGGCGACCCCGAACGCACCGCGCGCTCGTACCGTTTGATCCAGTCGGTGCCGTCCCTGCAGGCGCGGATGTTCCGCTTGATGTGGGGCGGTGACCAGGAGCAGTTCGTCGACGCTCTACTGGATGGAACCGAGCGCACCCGCGACGCCGAACTGCGCGCCCGGGTCACCGCCCACGCCGTCACCGATACTCTGCGGGTCGCGGTGACCTGGTGGCTACAAGGAAACCAGACCGGCACCCTGGCGCAGGCATGCCGGAAAGCCTTGTCCTACCTCGCCGAAACCGTCGCTCGATAGCACCCCAGGGGGCTACTCCGATCCTCGGCGTCCGTGATTGACCAGGATCTTCATCGCGTCGATGGTCACCCACCCGCCCCATTCGAACGCTGTCACCGGTGTCCATGCCGGCCAGCGCACCGGCCAGGAACCGTCCTGCTGTTGTGAGTCGACCAGGACGTCCAGACTCGACTCGAGTTCCTCGTCGGTGAACCAACCACGGGCGAGGCTGTCGGGGTTGGTGACGAAGTCCCACGGCGCGTAGGACTCGTCGGAGTCGGCGCCCATGGCCTGTGCGCGCACGATCTTGCCCAATCGTTCCGCGGCCGTGCGCGCGCGGTCGCGGTCGGTGACGTTGTCCAGGAAGGCGATCGCTCCCATCGTCTCGTAAGTATTGGCGGCCGAGAGGTTTTCGATGGTCCGCCAGCAGAAGTCCGTGGCCGGCTCCAGCCATGGATGGTCGATCTCGTTCTTGTGCAGTAGCCGGGCGATGCTGCCGGTCGAGATGAGCGAACCCTCGTATCGCTGCGGGATCTGCCACCACGGCGCTCGTGGATAACCCTCGGCGTTGGGGTGCACGAACGGCAGCCCGCCGTCCTCGGCGCAGATCGCCGACAGATGATCGCACGCACCACGAACCAGCTCGCCACCCAGCCGCCCCACCTCGTCGAGGAAACCGAACGCCGCCGCGATGGCCGCGGGCTGGCTACCCGGCATACGCCCGTCCGGTTCGAGAGCCTGCCCGAACCCGCCGTCGGCGTTGCGGTAAGGACGCAACGCGGCCACCACCATGGCCGGATCCCCGACCCGGAACAGGGTTGCGAACCGATGCCGCTCGAGCACCCGCGCGTTGGACGCGATGTAGTTCTCGGCACGGTCGACTGCTTGCTCACTCAACGTCTTCACCGCGCCGACATTAAACAGCTCGCCAGCCCAAGTCTTGAACAAATCGGACACCATCCCCGGTTGATTCGAGCATGGCCCGAAGCGACATGCGGGGCCTCTTTTCCTCGGCGCCCGCGGTCGGCAACGGCCCCGTGCCCGTAGGTTCCTGCTGCCGGTAGTCCGCGGTTCGAGCGATGGTGTGGCTGGCCACACCATCGATTCGGGGGCTGTCACCGTCGACCACTGTTGTTGTCTTCCAGTGGAATTGGGCGGTGATCGAATTCGAGAAGCCAGACCGGCCGGTAGTCGCGAACAAACGTGGGGTGGTGGCGTTCGTGCTGATCGCCTTCGGGGTCGCGTGGCTGTGGCTGTGGCTCGCGGTGGCGGTGTTCGGATGCTCGGCCATCAATCCGGTGGTGCAACTGCCGTTCGCCTTCGCGCCGGGTGTGGCAGCGGTGATCGTGCGGCGGTGGATCACTCGCGAAGGCTTCGGAGATGCCGGGCTGCGACCACGCCTGCGCGAGAATCGGCGGTGGTACCTGATGGCATGGCTCGCGCCGTTGGCACTGGCCGCCGCCAGCGTCGCGGTGGCGGTGGTGACCGGTCTGTGGTGGCCGGGTTCCGATGCGACCGGACCGGATTCGAGCCCGTCCGTGCTGGCGCAGATTCCGGTCCTGCTGATCCTGGTCGTGGTACTAACGCCGATCTACTGGGGTGAGGAGTTCGGCTGGACCAGCTATCTGAGACCCCGCGTGTACTCCGATCGCCCGCTGAAGTCGGTTCTGGTCACCGGCCTGGTCTGGGCGGTCTGGCACTACCCGCTGGCGTTCCTTGGCTACATCAGCTTCAGCAATGTGGCACTGGGACTGGCGATCTGGACCTTCTCGATGCTTTGTCAGGAAACCATCCTCGCCTGGCTCTACATACGCAGCCGCAGTATCTGGACCGCGAGCCTGGCCCACGCCGGAAACAACATGATCCTCTCACTCCTGGTCGGCCAGCTACTCGCCACCGAGCTCGGCGACACCGTCCTCACCGCCCTCATCGCCGTACCGCTGAGCATCGTAGCGGCATGGATCCTCCTCACCGGTCGCCTACACCCAGCCAAACCCCGCCCACTCACCCCCGCCCGCGACCAACGACAAAGCGCCTGATTCCACACCCCATCGCTCGGGAGAGTGGCGGAAGATCAAGTGGTCGAGCCAGTTCGAGGCCGGCCGGGCGCACTAGCCGATGACAGCTCAGGCTTCAGTGAAGGAAATAGGTTGATGGATGGAAACCTATTGGTCTACGGTAACCGTTGTGAACGACGAACCGTCTCCGCAGGAGCAGCTCGACATCGCCTCCTCGGCCACCCTGCGAGCCCGCACCGCGACGCCTATGCCCAAGTGGGTTCCACCTATCGCGGCGCTGCTGGGAGCCTCAGGCCTGCTCGTGGTGGGTCTTGCCCGCCCCGAGTCCGACGACGCGGATTTCTGGTCTCTCATGGCCATCGGAGGGGCGATATTCGGCGTATTTCTTGCCCTGATGCTCCGGGTATGGCGCAGGGAACGCAACAGCGGAGTCGCCCCCCGGTACCTGCTCGACCTGCCTCGGCGGCGCTGGCAACGGGTTTCACTGTTTCTGCTGATTGTGCTGGTGCCCGGCCTGGTACAGGGGTTCCTCCATGGATGGGCTCACATCATCTATGCCGTGCTGCTGGGCGGCATCGGGTGGTGGGTATTGGAACGACAGCGGCGGGTTGCATGCCTGAGCTGAGCGATGTGCTGGCCTCGCTGCCACGTTTGAAGCTGGTCGCGTTCCTGGAAGGCTGCAAGCAAGCCGAGTTCGGCACCGCCGCGGAGTTGTGCGATTTGAACAAGTCCACACTGTCGAAAGCGATGACCGTGCTCGAGGACGCCGGCTACGTCGCGGTTCGCAAAGGGTACCTGGGGCGCAGGCCGAAAACCTGGCTCGCGCTGACCGATCACGGTCGACTGGCCTATCGCGAACACCAGGCCGCCCTGGCCGCCCTCACACGTATGGCACAACAGACCGCCGCCTCGACCCAGCCACCACCTTCCGAGGCATGAACCCGCCGACGCCCGCTGCCCCAGGAACGCACTGAAATGCCGCTTACAAGGCTGTTCCGGGCTGGGTCGGGACGCGAAGGTTGACGGTGATGACCGCGGCTCGGTTCTCTATCTCGACACCTTCTGCCGCGAAGTCGAATCCGGTGTGCAGTATCGCTGGAATCTGACCGTCGTCGGCAGGTCCGAAGTCGATCTGCGTGACGTCGACCGGGCAGTGACCGCCACCGATGTAGATGCTTGCGTCGATGAAGTTGCCCTCTGGATTGACGGGAAAGGTGAAGGTACGTCCGCTCAGCTCGGCCAGGTTCTCGGCGGGAAGATGGATGAAGTCGAGACGCAGGGAGGTTTCGATGATCTCCGGACCGGATGTACCCACGCGGAACGTGTCCGGATCGGATGCGTCAGTGGCGGAGAAGGCTGCCAAAGGTATTGTGATGCTCCATGTTTCGGCTCCTGGATCGCTCATGTCGGCAGGCCAGTAGCGGATTGTTCCAGGGCGGGGCACCAAGAACTCATCGGAGAGCACGAACACAAGAACCCAGGCTGCCATAGTGTGGGTTGACCGCCCGAGTTCGCCCGCTATTGGCCGCGTTGAGCACTGACTGAATCGGCCAGCACGGCAGGGCGGAAGATCAGGTGGTCGTGACGATCCGGCGTCCACGAACGCCCTGAACAGCCGAATTCAGTGCGCTCCGAACCGGTATGGCGACACGCGCATGCGATCGACTCAGAGGACGTCGATCTGATCTGACCGGTACCGTTCACCGATTCTATCCCGCAGCACCGACCGTCCCCCCACATGACCTGCTCAACTCGGCTAGAGGTACGCGGTGGCCAGGTGTCCTGCGCGGGCGTTGGCTGCCAGGGGTGTTCGACGACCAGCCCGGAGAGTTGTGGTGGCAATGCGGCAAGGACGACAGCGGTTTCGAGCACTTCGCGTCCAGGGAAGAGCTCGAGCGTCGCTACGATGAGGAGTTCCAGCGACTGCGCGACCTCGAGATCCTTCGGTCCGCATTTCTGAGGATTGATGGCGAGATATCCCACCAATGGCCTCCCGCCGAGTAGCGCTGGACATCCAAAGCCCATCGCGACAAGACACAGGCTCATCCGACAAACGCACTGTCTTGCCGCATACCGCGCTGACTGAACCGGTCGGAGTGAGCCGCAGGCCTGGGCTGCTGGTGGCGGGCTTAGTACTGCAACGGCACTCGTCTGAATCGGTGCTGGTAGACCTGTGCGGTGATGTTGGATCGGCTGGTGGTCGAACTGGATTCGCTGATGGCGCGTGTCGGGGCCCGGTTTTGTAGGTCCGAGCCACGAGCCAGGGCGCGGGAGTATGTGTCGGGCCTGGTTGCGGGGTTGGAACGCAAGAACGGGTGGACGCTGGCCGAGCGAGCGGGTGAGGTGTGCCCGGACGGGATGCAGCGGCTGCTGCGTAAGGCCGACTGGGATGTGGGCGGGGTGCGTGATGATGTGCGCGATTACGTGGTCGAGCACCTCGGCGACCGTGACGGTGTGTTGATCGCCGATGAGACCGGGTTCTTGAAGAAGGGCACGAAATCGGCTGGGGTGCAACGCCAGTACTCGGGAACGGCCGGGCGGACGGAGAACTGCCAGATCGGGGTGTTCCTCGCTTATGCCTCACCGCACGGGCATGCGCTGGTGGATCGGGAGTTGTATCTGCCGCAGTCCTGGACCGAGGACCGGGATCGGTGCCGCGACGCGGGGATTCCCGACGAGGTGGAGTTCGCGACCAAGCCGCGGCTGGTGATCGCCATGCTGGAACGGGCGCTGGCCGCGCGGCTGCCGTTCGCCTGGTTCACTGCCGATGAAGCCTACGGTCAGGCCGGTTATCTGCGGGAATGGCTGGAAGATCATGCGGTGTCGTATGTGATGGCGACCCGCCGTGACGACCGTTTCGCCACGCGCGCCGACCGCACCGGTCGCGCTGATGCGCTGGTCGCGGAACTGCCCGCGGGCGCCTGGCAGCGGCTCTCGGTCGGTGCCGGAGCACACGGACCACGCGAATACGACTGGGCCAGACGGCCGATCGACGGACGCTGGAGCGGTGGGCGCGGGCACTGGCTGCTGGCGCGGCGCTCGATCGGTAAGCCGGAAGAGATCGCCTACTACGTCTGCTACGGGCTGGCCCGGTCGCGTCTGGTCGATCTGGCCTGGACCGCCGGTTCGCGCTGGCACGTCGAGGAATGCTTCCAGCAGGCCAAGAACGAGGCCGGGCTCGACCACTACCAGGTGCGTTCCTGGCGGGCGTGGTATGCCCACATCACGTTGTCGATGCTGGCGCTGGCCTGGCTGGCTGGGTCGAAAACCGTTGCGTTAAAAGGGGAACCGATCCCAGCACTGTGGGCATGATCGCTCTCACGCTACCGGAGATCCGCCGCCTGCTGGTGGCGTTCGTGCTCACCCGGATCCGTCCCGCCGCACACGTGTGGTCCTGGTCGTGCTGGCGGCGACGCCGCCAACACCAGGCCCGCCTATCGCACTACCGCCGCCGCGGACACCCACTCACCTGACCACAGAGTGCCGTTGCAGTATTAGGGGTTCAGATGCGCAGTTCGAGTGCACCGAAGCGGTGTGTGGACCAGATGCGGCGTGAAGGCTGGTGCGGGTAAGTCTGGTCGGTGGTCGTGGTGTCGTAGACGCGTGTGGTGCGGGTGCGTGGATCATAGAGCGCCCAGCCCGGGCTGCCGTTGAGGGCGAACGCGGTCCAGTCGCTGCGCATCCGGTTGCCGAGGTAAAGCAGTTCGCGGGCGGCGTTGGGACGGACGTGGGGGTGTGTGGCTGCCTCGGCGGGGCTGAGGGTGCCGAAGACAAGCAGGAAGTCCAGGCAGTGGGAGGCGCCTTGGCGGGAGTTGAAACTCCACGCCAGTTCGTAGATTCGCACGCGGCCTCCGCCGGCGTGCGCGGCGTCGGCCAGGTGCAGGCTCGGCATCCGGAACAGCCAGTCGCTGGTGAGCATTTCGAACAGTTGGGTGGGATCGGCGTCGGGGTGGGCGGCGCGGTAGCGCTGCTCGCCGTGGGATGGTGCGAGATTCTCGAACGCCACGGCGATCTGTGATGCGGTCGGCTGGTGGCCGGGTCGGCTTGTGTAGAGCCGGAATTCGTCTCGCGTGTGGCCCACGAGCAACTCGACGTCGCGGGCGGCGCCGTCGGCGAGCCCCTGCCATGGCGCGCATGACAGGATCTCGCCGTCGACGACGGGCGAGAACGGCGTGGGCGTCAGCGCCATCGGACCCCAGACATCGACGCGCTCCGGCATTCTCGCTATCACCGCGGCGGTCGCTTCGGTCAAGGCTCGTGGTGTCACTCGGGTCAGGTCTTCGATCGTGGGCTGGACTCCGAGCGGTGTGGTGATGGCCTGCGTTATCGAGGTGGCCAGGCGCGGGGTGAAATAGGTGCCGGGCATGCTTTGGCAGATCGCGCGTCGGAACAGCCCTTTCGCGGCGGGCATGACCAGTAGGGCGGCGATGCAGGCACCGCCGGCGGATTGACCGAAGACGGTGACATTGCCCGGGTCGCCACCGAAAGGGGCGATGTTGTCGCGGACCCACCCCAGGGCGGTGATCTGGTCGAGGATGCCACGGTTGTCCGGGGCACCCTCGATGCGGGCGAAGCCGTCGGCACCGACGCGGTAACTGATGCTGACCACCACCACACCGGTCTCGGCGAGTAGGGCCGCGTCGTAATGCGGGTTGTGGGTGTGGTTTTCGAGGTAGGTGCCGCCCTG
This sequence comes from Nocardia yunnanensis, assembly GCF_003626895.1. Lineage (GTDB taxonomy): Bacteria > Actinomycetota > Actinomycetes > Mycobacteriales > Mycobacteriaceae > Nocardia > Nocardia yunnanensis. The sequence continues at coordinate 5,877,456 of NZ_CP032568.1, forward strand.
GATCCACACCATCACCGGCAACCGGGCGCTGCCGGGATCCGGTGTCCAGACGTTGAGGGTCAAACAATCCGCTGACCCGTCACCAACGTGACCGGTCAGCGACACCATCACCGCGCCGGTATGGCCAGGTTGGGGAACACACGGACCGAAATCCACCGCGTCACGGACACCATCCCAGCCGCTCGCCGGGACCGGCGCGCCGAAGCGCCGAGTCCCGACTGGTGCTTCGGCATACGGGATCCCTCGAAAGACCGCGACCGGACCAGCCCAACACCCCCGCACCGCTCCAGCCGGGGCTCGGACCACGACTCGCCCCTTGCCCGATCCAGGCTCACCCTCACATGCTTTCGGCACTCGCCCATCATCAGCCCCAACTGCGGTTGTGGACCACCGATTTCGCGGCCGCCACCAACTCGCAAACACACTGATCTGCCGCGTTGAGCGCTGGCCGAAACGGCCAGGATGATCCACCAGCATGGCGATGCCGACGCCAATTACGATGGCGTCATACCGGATGATGTTGTCGCCCCGGCGATTTAGGCTCGGGACATGGCAGATCGACCGGATGCGGCGGATGCGGATCGGGGCGAGCGCCGCACCTCCACCCTCGAGTTGTTCTTCGATCTCGTCTTCGTCTTCACCATCACCCAGTTGACCCACGTCTTCACCGACCACCCCGGATGGCAGGCACTGGTCCAGGTGGCTCTGCTGTTCGGCGTGATCTGGTGGATGTACAGCGGATATGTCTGGCTCACCAACGAAGTCGCGCCGAACACCTCCGTGCGCCGAGCCTGGTTGCTGGTCGGAATGTTCGGGTTCTTCCTGCTCGCCATGGCGGTCCCGGCCGGATCGCCCCGCTCAACGCCTTGTCGGCTGGATTGGTTCTGGCGGGCGGCCTGCTGCCCGGCTGGCTCCGATACCTTTGCTGGGCACTGGCTTTCGTGGTACAGCTGATCAGCCCGTTCCTCATCGACAGCCACGAGTTCGTGATCCGGGTCGGCCACTTCTGCGAACGGCACGGACTGATCGTCATCATCGCCATCGGCGAATCCATCATCGCCATCGGCGTCGGGCTGGCGAAAGAACCGATCACCGTCTCCCTCGCCGGCACCCTCGCCTTGGCCCTGGCGCTCGCTTTCGTCCTGTGGTGGGCCTATTTCGGAGCCGACGACGAGCGCGGTGCGAACGCCTTGGCGGCGATCGCCGTGCCGCGACGCGCGACACCCGCGGTCACCGCCTACGGATTCGCGCTGTATCCACTGTTGATCGGCGTCATCCTGACCGCGGCGGGGTTGTCGATGAGCGTTTCTCGCGGCAGCCGGCCGCTCACCACGGTCGCGGCGGCCGCGCTGGGTGGCGGTGTGGCCCTGTACTTTTGCGGGCAGGCGCTGTTTCGTCGCATCCTGCGACTACCGCGCCCCGGCTACCGCCTGATCGCCGCCGCGGCGGTGGCGGCGACGATCCCGCTGGGTATCGGCTGGGGCGCCCACGTTCAGCTCGCCGCGTTGGTCGCGGTCTCGTTCCTGGGGGTGGCGGCCGACCGTCTCCCGGACGCGCTCGAGTAGGCTATCCTGCTGCGGGAGTGGCTGTCTCGCGGTTACGGGGCGGCGGCGCGCAGCTTCTCGAGCAGCGGCTCGGCGGCCTCGGAGAGGAACTGTTGTTGGGTCTCGTCGCCGACTTGCACCAGGGCGATGTCGGTGAATCCGGCCTCCCAGTAGGGGCGTACGGCCTCGACGATGGCGTCGAGGTCGGGGCCGCAGGGAATGGATTCGGCGACGTCCTCGGGGCGGACCGACTTGGTCGCGGCTGCGAAGGCGTCGGTGGTGGGGAGGTTGGAGTTGACGTCCCAGCCGCTGGCGGGCCAGCGGAATTGTTCGTGGGCGCGTTGAACGGCCTTGTCGCGGTGGGTATCCCAGCTCGTGGCCCGCGGGAGATGCTGCTTCCAGCTCGATATCCAACTCTTGATTGAACTCGTCCTCATGAGGGACCGCGAACTGCCACCGCACGACGCGCTCCTCAGCCGGTTCTGGCATCGTCTCGTTCACGGAGGGCGGATCGGCGGCGACACACCACACTTCGGACGAGACCTTCGATGTGCTGTCGTGGCCGCTAACCGCACTGGTCGCAGCGTGCGCCTATTCGGAAGTCACAGAATCGAAAGCCGTCGCGCCCAAGCCTCGCGGATCGTCACGGCCGTCAGGATCACCAGCACAGCAGGAACCGGCTCGAGAAAGGAGTTCCAGTGCCCGCGTGGCATGGCGGCCCAAATCAGTGCCGCCGTCACGAACGGAACTGCCACGGTGACGATTCCGGCGGCCACCCGCCGCACTGCGACCGCCTCGGCCAGTGCTGCGAGGACCAGCAGGCAAAACGCGACGAAGGTCATGCCTGGGGTGATGTCGAATCCGTCCGACGGTAGGTAGTCCGTGTACCTTCGGGGCGCGCCCAGTGCTGACCAGTGGACAATCCAGCCAGCATCGTCCTGGTCCCTATTGCCGAACCAGGCGATGCCCCCTGCCACCATGGTGGCGGCGATGAAGACCCACCAGAACACATACCCGCAGGTACGCGAAACCCGAATGAGCTGTTCGCGAGTCATATACGGCAACCTAGGGCATCCAACTGGCTCGCGGCTCGCTGTAGGGTCCCGCGCATGTCACGCGGTTCGAGTCGGTCACGGAGCGTCGTGAACGCGAGTCATTCATGATTGGGCCATGGCAAATGGAGCTCCGCGCGGTGAGCCGTTTCGGTTACCAGTTGAGGACGTATTCGCGCTGACAGGCCGTGGGATCGCGGTCGTGGGACACGTCGAGTCGGGCGTTGCGCGCGTGGGTGATCGGCTCAGGGTGATCCATGCCGACGGTCGGCCGGGTCCGTCGGGCACGTGCGCGGGGATAGATATGCCGTGCAAGATCGGACAGCCACACGACGAATCGACGTCCATCGGTCTCCTCTTCCGCGAGCTTCGAAAGCTGGACTTTGAGCCCGGTGACGTCATCGTGGGTGAGACCGAACGCTCGTAGCCAGGTTGCGCCGGACGCACGGACCGATCTGGCCAGCGCGGAGCACCGGCGCCGCGAGCGGCAGTGCCGACGACCGGCCGAACGCTTGCAGCCGCCGAATAGCTTGTGCAGGGGGCGGTCAGAATTCCGACTGGGAGTCGAGTCGACCGATGATCGCGCGAAGTTCGCGCGCTGCGGGGTGAGAGCGCTGAGACCACGGTGTCGAGCAGGTCCCGGGCCTCCACGGGACTGCCACAACAGAAGTCGTGCACGTCCCCGAGTTCGTAGTAGTGCCACAGTTCGCGTGCGGATCGGCGAACGTGGTTCTTCCAGAGACGGACCGCATTGGCAGCGTCCCCTGTCCGCAGGTAGTTCCGTGTGCGCTCGAGGCGAGCGATTTCGGCATTTGCTGACGACGACAGTCCTTCGATAACGGTGACACCCTGAGATTGGGGCCTCGACGCAGTGGCGGCCCGGACCTGGCACGGGCGGTTACGCGGCATGGGCCTTTCGACTGGCGATCCTGCCGAACATGATGCCGAGATACGGCTCTCGGGCGAGCGCACTCATCCAGCCGCTGATCGCTCGGTCAGACGGATACCGAGTGGCGGATTCGTGACCAGCTCGCGGCGGTAGATCGCTTCAGACTTCGAGTCCGAGTACCGAGGCGAGGCGTTCGGCATCGGCGCGGACCGTCGCGCCACCGCCCTCGACGAGGTCGGGTACCGCGGAGCGGGCGAACAGGGAGAACCCGAAGGTGTCCGGGGATTCTCGATTCGCCTTCGACAACAGCGTGACCGTGGCGAGCGGTTCATCGCGCATGTGGTGTGCGCGTGCGGTTTCGGCGGTGTGGAAGCTGCGACGGGTGGCCGAGGGCATCTTGCCCAAGTCGACCCTGGCGGCCTGTTGGATCGCGTAGCCGGAGTGAATGAGGTCGGCTTGGATGGTGATCATGTACGCGTCGACCATGGCACGACCGAAGATCAGCCACGGATGCACATAGTCGTCACCCAGCGCTCGCGCGGCCCGGTCGGCCTCGTCCCAACGGCGCAGGGCGTCGCCCTCGCGGCCGATTTTCGCGTACGACAATGCCATGGCCAGGTGCAGCAGTCCCCACAGCGCGAGGTCCGGACCCGCTTTGTCGGGGCTCAGGAGCGCGCACATCTGGTTGGCCAGCACGACGCGCGCTTCGTGCTCCTCGCCCGCGTCGCGGTAGACGTGGTTGACGTACCAGGCCGCGGCGGCCATCGCGTGTGGGTCGTCGGCGTCTTGGGCGGCGGTCATGGCGCGGTCGCCGGACATCAGCACCAACGCCGCCGGGGGTTGGAACGACAGATACAGCTGGGTGAGGTGGTAGACCTGCGCGAGCAGCGCCTGCACCCGGCGGCGGTCCTTGCCGTCGAGCTGTCGCACCGCAACCCGGGTGTCGCACAACAGATTCGGCAGCAATGTCGCCACGGCCGAACGCTGATGCGCCGCACCGTGCCACAGCACCCACGCCTGTTGCACGCGCGCGGCCAGCGCCTCGGGCGATAGGTCGGCGTTCTCGGTGCTGGGTGTGACTGGATAGGAGGCGAGTGCCTCGGTGACTTTGGGCAGGGCGGGGTGGGTCGCCTTGGCGTAGACCGAGCGCGCGAGTGGCTGTTCGCCGGTCAGCTGGGTCAGGTCGTTGAGGTCGAGGATCTCGGCCAAGCGGATGAGCATCGGCAGACGGGGCAGCTTCAGGCGGCCGGTCTCGAGGGACTTGACCCAACTGCCCGAGCGGCCGGCGAGTTCGCCCAGCACCGGGCGCGTCATGCCCGCCTGCTGACGCAGGCGCATCAATCGGGCACCGAATTCGTTGTCTTGCACCATGACGACATCTCCGCACGGTCCGCGACGGCATAGGGGGACAGTTTGTGCCCCTGGTCAATTGTGGCACGTGTCACGGTCGTGGGGCACCGGCCGTCGGATCGGAAATTCCCAGGGCCGGGTGCACTCCGGAACCGTTCCAGGGAGCAGGAGAACACCCGACATGACCATCATCCTCGTCGCCACACTGATCTCGCTACTGCTGCTCGCCGCAGTTGGCCGCGCTGTGGACGGCCCGTCCCAGACGGACCCGAGGCTCACCGTGGCCGACATCCAGGCCCGACTCGCCGCCGAGCCCCCGCGCACCTACGTCCCGATCAGTCGGGGGTGGTGATCATGGGTTTGCTGCCGTCGGCCGTGGGTTTCCTGCGCAGCGATGTCTCGGGGCTCAACCAGCCCCGCGACGAGTTGCGAATTCTCGCCGCTGCCAAGCGAACCGGTTACGACCTGCGGAAAACGATCGTGTTCAACGAACACACGCAGGATCGGGTGCACCGGCTGAAGGTGGCGATCTCCCGCCTGGGTGTCAACGCCGTCATTGTGCCGAGCACTGAGCATTTCGACGACCACACGATCCCCGGCGAACTGCTCGAGGTCGCTGCCGTGATCACAGTGTCCCCCGGAAACACCTGGGGACGAACATCTTCCGGTACAAGCTAGGCACTGCGATGTCCGCCGAAGGCACGGCAGCACTGCCGAACGAGGGCCGGCCCGCCGGTTGGCTGCAATATGACGACGGGTCATGGGCACCGGTCGGCTACGACGGCCGGGTCGGCCCACCGATCACCGCCCACGACCTGTTCGCAGTCGCCCGAGACGATCTGGCCGCACTCGAAAAGACCGGACTGATCACCGAAGTCATCGACATCGAACCGCTCGAGGTCATCGACGTCGAACACTCAAATCCGATGGGAGCAACCAAAATACTCAGCCGACCGGCTCCATCCTCACCTTCCGCATCCCCCAACCCGGAAGCGAGAACGGGGCCGGTACCGCAGTGCGTGCAATGACCCCTGTGGTGGAGCCAAGGGGAATCGAACGTCTTGGGAGGCGATCGTCGTGCTGCGGCGGGGTTGGCGATGCCCGGATGCGCTCGCGTAGACAACCCCGCTGTGGGAGTGGCCGTCTCGCGGTTACGGGGCGGCGGCGCGCAGCTTCTCGAGCAGCGGCTCGGCGGCCTCGGACAGGAATTGTTGCTGGGCCTCGTCGCCGACTTGCACGAGCGCGATGTCGGTGAATCCGGCCTCCCAGTAGGGGCGTACGGCCTCGACGATGGCGTCGAGGTCGGGGCCGCAGGGGATCGATTCGGCGACATCCTCGGGGCGGACGGACTTGGTCGCGGCGGCGAAGGCGTCGGTGGTGGGGAGGTTGGAGTTGACGTCCCAGCCGCCGGCGGACCAGCGGAACTGTTCGTGGGCGCGTTGGATCGCCTTGTCGCGGTGGGTGTCCCAGCTCACCGGCAGCTGGCCGGTCACTCGGGAGGGCTTGCCGTCCGAGCGGGCCGCCTGCCAGGCCCGCACGAGGTCGCCGTCGGGTTCGGTGCTGATCATTTCGTCGGCCAGCGGTGCGAGACGTTCGACCGAGCGGGAACCGGATACCGCGACGGCAAGGGGTACCGGCTCCGAGGGCAGGTCCCAGAGTTTGGCCGCGTCGACGCGATACCAGTGGCCGTGGCGGCTGAGGGTTTCACCCGACAGCAGAGCGCGGATGATGCCGATGGCCTCTTCGAGGCGTTCGTGGCGTTCGGCCAGGCCCGGCCACCCGGCGCCCACCACATGCTCGTTGAGGCTCTCGCCACTGCCGAGGCCGAGCGTGAAGCGGCCCTCGGCGAGGATCTGCAACGTGGCGGCCTGCTGGGCCACGATCACCGGGTGGTAGCGCAGGGTCGGGCAGGTCACGTAGGTCATCATCGGAATCGACTCGGTGGCGTGCGCGACGGCGCCGAGCATCGTCCAGGCGTTCGGCGCGTGGCCCTGCTCGGCGAGCCAGGGCGAGAAATGATCGCTGCTCACCAGGAAATCGAAGCCGGCGCGTTCGGCGGCCACCGCGTACTCGACGAGCTCGCGCGGGCCGCTCTGCTCGGTCATCAGCGTGTATCCGAATCTCGTCACCTCTGGCTCCTTTGCTGTCGTCGACCGGACAACGACGAGCTACCCGCTGGCGCTCTTTTGATGCGCCGCCCGCCGCAGGAGCCGAATCACAGCGCGATCGACGATGTCGCGCTGAACGTCGGGGTCGTCGGAGCGTTGCGCGCGGGCGATGGCCGAGGCGATCGTCTCGCCATTGTCGAAGGCGCGGATCAGGCGGGGATCGACATAGGAGGCGCGCACGACCGCGGGCGTATTGCCCAGCAGCTGCGCCACATCCGTCATCACCCGTTTGAGCACCGCCGTGCGCTGCCGCTGCGATCCGGGCCGCGGCGCGGTCGCGAGCCCGGCCGCGGCGAGCACATTGGCCTCCCACGTCCGCAGATCCTTGACGCTGAACTCCGCACCGACGAGGTCGCGGAACCGCGCGTTGATGGTGTCGGCGTGCACCTCGTGCGTCCCCGCGCGGTCGCGATACACGAAGACGCGCTCGCTGCCGGTGCGGGCGGTCAGCAACGCCCGCAAGGTCTTCGCCAGCGCCTCGTCGCGGATCTCGGCCTGGCATTGGACGCCGCTCTTGGCGGGAAAATCCAGGGCGATCTCGTCACGCCGCACCCGGACATGCTCGCGCAGCAGCGTCGCGACCCCGTGCGAGCCGTTGGAGTCGGCGTACTCTTCCCCGCCCACCCGCACCACGCCCGAATCCAGCAGTGTGATCGCGGCGGCCAGGACTCGATGTTCGCCCAGACCGCGCCCGCGCAGATCGGTGCGCAGGCGTTCGCGCATGGTCGGCAGCCGGGTGGCCAGGTCGAGCACCCGGTCGAACTTCTCCTCGTCGCGTTCGCGCCGCCACTGCTCGTGGTAGAGGTACTGCCGCCGCCCGGCCGCGTCGAGCCCGACCGCCTGAATGTGACCGCAGGTGTCGGGACAGATCCACACCTCCCGCCAAGCGGGCGGAATCACCAGTGCGCGAATGCGTTCCAGGGTCTGCGCGTCACGCACCACCTCCCCGGCGGTGGTGGTGTAGGAGAACCCTCGGCCACGCCGGCGCCGAATGATCCCGGCACCGTCGATGGTGCTGCGCCGCAATCGCATTCAGCCTCCGCTCACCTTGTCCGCGGATGGTCCGCGTGCGCGCAATGCCCCGCTGACCGCCGTGCAATCCCGCCCGGACCCCCGTTTGCCGGCGCGTTTCGCGGGTAGAGCGATCGCACACCCGCGAGGAGGACAGATGGACACATCGACCGGCGACCCGCGCGAGCGTGCGGACCTCGACGACGACGGCACCGAATTCGCCGACGAGCACGGTTCCGTGCGCACCGACGACGACCCGGACGGGGAGGACGAATCCCCGGACGGCCTGGGCGGCATGGACGACGATCCGGGCACCGCGGTCTGAGCTAACCCGTCCCCGGTTTGTCCAGTCGCGGGAACAGCAGTTCCTGAATCAGCAACAGCACGCCGGCGGCGATGGGGATGGCCAGCAGCGCCCCCAGCACACCGAGTATCGAACCGCCGATCAGCACCGACACCACGGTCAGCACCGCCGGCACCTGCACGGTGCGGCCCATCACGCGCGGCACCAGCAGATAATCCTCGAGCCAGCGCAGCAGCACGAAGAACACCACGGTCGCCAGCGACACCGGCAGCGAAACCGTCAGCGCCACAAGGGCGATCGCGATACCGGCCAGCGTCGAGCCGATCAGCGGAATGAGATCGAGGACCGCCACCAGCACGGCCAGCACCAGCGGGAACGGCACGCCGAAGGCGGCCAGCCACACGAAGGTCAGCACCCCGGTGATCACCGAGATCAACAGGTTGCCGAGCACATAGCCGCCGACCTTGGCGAAGATGGCGTCCCCGATCAGGATGGCGCGCGGCCGCCGATCGTGCGGGAACAGCCGATACAGGTTGGTGCGCAACGCCGGAAAGTTCGCCGAGAAGTAGGCGGTGAGCACGCCCACGATGACCGTCGCGGTCACCGCGCCGAAGACGACCTTGCCCGCCCCGAGCAGCCCCTGCGACAGTTTGCCGAAGTCGGCGCCGGTGGCCTGCTGCAGCTTCTGCTCCAGATGGAAGCGGTCGGCCGCCTGCTTGATCAGCGGGTAACGGTCCTCGAGGTGGCGCAGGGTGTCGGGGCCGTGATGCACCAGCGCCTGACCTTGATCGATGAGCGGAACGATCGCCGCCCACAGAAACGCCGCCAGCCCGGCGAGCACCACCACATAGACAAGGGTGACCGCGAATCCGCGCCGGACGCCGTGGCGGGCCAGCCACGACACCGCGGGTTCCATGCCGATCGCCAGCAACAGCGCCGCCACCACCAGCAGCAACGCCTGGTGTGCGGCCAGCACGACCTGCACGGCCCCCACGGTGACCAGCACACCCGCCGCGCCCGTGAGCCCGATCATGAACGGTGAGCGCCGATCGAACTTGCGCCCCGGCCGGCCCAGCGGATGTCGATCGCTGGTCATCTTCGCGGCGTGCTGCTCGGCGGCCGAGATGGTCTCGTGCTCGTCGCCGGGATGCGGTTGCCCGACCCACTCGCTGTGCTGCGCGTCGTCGCCGGTGGTGTCGCCCATGGTGTGCGGGGTCTCGAATTCTCGTCGTGTGCTGTCGGTTTGCCCTGACGGTATGCCCCATTGTGCGACACGGAAACGAGCCACCGCGTTCATCGGCGGCCGACGGCGTTTCCGGCGCGCCGCCCGTCGGCGACGCCGCCCCGAATGGGGGCAAGATCACAACTGAACATGTTGTGGCCCTTGATATTCGGGTATGACTCCGACGGGAAGGGAACCAGTCCGGCCCGAAGGAGGATGCCGTGAACGCTGTGCACACCCCTACTGCTCGCCGCTACCGTCGCCGACCCGTTGCGCCCTGCTACGGCGGCCCACGTTCGGCGTGGGCCGTGCTGATCGTCTGGATCGCCGCCCTGATCGCGGTCGGCGCGTTGCTGATCGCGTTGTAGCCGCGCGCTCAGCGCGCTGCGTCGAGCCGCGCGCTCAGCGCGCCACCACCCGGATGGTGTTCAATTCGGGATCGGCGGGATCGGGCACGTTCATACCGGCCGCGATGCCGGTGCGCAGGTACTCGATCACCGCGCCGTCGATCAGCTCGCCGGGCACGATGACCGGGATCCCGGGCGGATAGGGCGTGACCTGTTCGGCTGCGATCCGGCCCGGCGCCTGCTCGGCGGGCACGGCTTCGCACGGACCGAAGAAGGCGTCGCGCGGTTTCATGATCGTGTCGAGTTCCAGCTCCCGTGGCGCGGGCAGCCGAATGTGATGCGGCGTCGGCTCTTTCAGTTGTTTGCGCCACGCGGCGAGCCCGTCGACCAAGGCGTCGACGGTGTGCTTGTCGTCGGCGAACGACAGCGTCGCCAGGATCCGGCGATGATCGCTGAGGCCGAGATCGATCCGGCGCTGCTCACGCATCCAGTCGGCGATCTCGTAGCCGGTGGCGCCGGTCGCCGAGACGTCCATGAGCACCTGCAGCCGGTCGAGGTCGTGGGAGGCTTCCTTGCCCAGCAGGTCGTGCTCCATCACCGAGATGCCCGGCAGGGCGGCCAGCGCCGCGCGCGCGTGCGCGGCGGTTTCGAGTGCGCCGCCGAGCAATTCGCGGCCGTGCTCGACCATCTGGCGACGCCAGCCGTCGATGGCCGCGTACAGCAGCACATTGGGGCTGGTCGTCATCAGCAGATCCGCGCATTCGGTGAGCCGGGCTCGGTCCACGAGATCGCCCTGGACATGGAACACCGAGCCCTGCTCGAACCCCGCGCCCATCTTGTGCACGCTGACCACGCAGATATCCGCGCCCGCGTTCATCGCCCAGGTGGGCAGATCGGAGTGGAAGGGCAGATGCGCACCCCACGCCTCGTCCACGATCAACGGCTTGCCGCGCTCGTGGCAGACCTCCGCGATACCGGCGAGGTCCGCGCAGGTGCCGTAGGGGCTGGGGCTGACGATGAGCGCCCCGGAGGCGTCGGGATGCCGTTGCCACGCCTCGCGGACCTGTTCGGGTGACGGCGGATGCGAGAAGTGGCGCTCCGCGTCCCAGCGCGGCGTGATCCAGTACGGCTGCACCCCGGAGAAGATCAGGCCCGCCACAATGGATTTGTGGCTGTCGCGGCCCAGGATGAGCCCGCCGTCGCCGCCCGCGACCGCCATCATGGCCGCCTTCACCGACAGCGAACTGCCGCAGGTGGAGAAGAACGCGTAGTCCGCGCCGACCGCCTCGGCCATCAAATCCTCGGCGTCGCTGAGGTATTGGCCGCGCGCGAGCCGGTCGTCCAGCCCGGAGGAGGCGAGAATGTCGGCGCGCAGCGCGCCGCCGAGCACCTCCCGCACCCGCGGATCCGCGCCGCGGCCCTGCCGGTGGCCCGGGGGCGTGAACCCGTAGCGGCCGAGCTTCCCGTATTCGGCCAGAGCCTCGAGCACGGGGGCGACTGACTGGTCCATCGTTCCTCCTGAGCGTGTCGTCCACGAATACGATCACCGCCGCGATAGCGGTGATATTGCCGCCATAACCGGTTCCGAGACGCTTAACCACCCGGGCCGTGACCGGCACCGATGAACGCCGTGTGCGGCACCCCGATTGAGGCGGCGGGCCCGGGGTAGATCAGAGGAGGGCCTGCCCCCGCCGGCCCGAGACGAGGAGGTAGTCGTGCCCGATCCCGCTGCGGTGTTGTTCGATATCGACGGCACGCTCGTGGACTCCAACTATCGGCACACGTACGCATGGCACCGCGCGTTCCGCGAGGTGGGCCTGACCGTGCCGAATTGGCGCATTCATCGGCATGGACGGCGACAAGCTGATCGAGACCCTGGCCGGTGACCTGGACTCCGAGACCGCCGAGCGCGCCTCCGAGCTGCACACGCGCCACTATCTCGACGGCGCGGACGCGCTGACCCTGCTGCCCGGCGCCCGCGAGATTCTCGCGAACCTGCACGACCGCGGCCTGCGGGTCCTGCTCGCCACTTCCGCGCCGCCGGACGAACTTTCGCTGCTGCGCAAACTGCTCGACAGTGAATCGGTGCTGTACGCGGTCACCGGCGGCGAGGATGTCGAATCCGCCAAACCCGATCCGGATATCGTGCGGATCGCGCTGGACCGGGCCGGCGTTCCGGCGCGGCGGGCCGTCTTCGTCGGCGACACCGTTTGGGATGTCCGGGCTTGTGCCGCAGTCGAATTGCCGACCGTGGGGGTGCTCAGCGGCGGTATCTCGCGCGGCGAACTCGAGTCCGAAGGCGCGGCGTTCGTCTGCGACGATGTGGCGCAGCTACTGCGTGACATCGACGACAGCCCGGTCGCGCGGCTGCTCTGAGCGCGCGACCGGGCTGTCGCTGCGGCGGTGTCGCCGGTCGGGTCAGCGGGTGGTGTCGGCCGCGCGGGTGCGGGCCAGACGGCTGAACGACTGGCGCAGCTGGATGATTCGCACACCCCCGGCCACGGCCATGACCAAGGCGCCCAGCACGGCGGCGACCAGGATCGCCACACCGGCGGGCAGTGCGAAATGCCAGCCCAGGAATCCGAGCCGGACGCTGGTGGTGTTCTGCACGACGAAGATGAGCAGCACCACCAGAAAGACCGCGCCGAAACTCAAACCCACCCACACGCTGCCCGCCCGGGTGCGCCGGACGCGGGCCGCGGGTGCGGTCGGCGTGACCGAACCGGGTGGCGGCGAAACCACCGGTGGCGGTTCGGGAGGCGGCGGTTCGGACGGTGTGGGCCCGGACCGCGGGTAGGACTCGTTCTCGCCCACGGGATTCATGGCAACCTCCTTCACCGCGGAGTGCGTTCGCCCCCAGCGGAGGGAAAGTGCCGGCGCCCCATCCGGGGCGCCGGCATGGGAACAGGAATCAGACCCTGCGCCGGCCCGTGGCCAGGCCGACGAGGAACAGCAGAATGACGGCGCCACCCAGGCAGGTCAGGAAGCTGAAGATCAAGCCGCCGCCGTTGACGTCGACGCCCAGCAGCTTCAACAGGAAGCCACCGATCAGCCCGCCCACGACACCGACCACGATGTTCAGGAAAATGCCCTGTTGACCATCAGTTCCCATGAATTTGCTGGCAATCCAGCCCGCCAGCCCGCCGATCACGATCCATCCGATGATGCCCAATCCGAGCACGGTTTTCTCCTCACGGTCAGGGGACGCCGGCGGCCCGGCGTGCCCGCCACTGCCATACCCGGTCCATCCGGGGTTATGCAGACAGGTGGAGGTCGCTCCCGATTCGCTGCCGGGGCGGCCCCGTGCTGATGGATCGGGCGGGTGCCGGTCGGGCAATCAGGCGGTGCCGGTCAAGCATTGGGCTGCCGCGTCCTGGGCGTCGGCGCAGTCCTCGGGCGGCACGCCGTCCAACAGCCGCGCGGTCCACTCGGTGGTCAGGTGCTGGAGGGCGGCGACGTTCCCGGTTTGCGGTATGCCGCAGAGCAATTCGCCCATGCCATCGGTGCTGATGCCCTCGGCGTCGGTGTGCTCGCCCGCGGGCAGGCGCACGCCGAGGAAGCCGCGCGGCACCAGGTTCTGCAGCGCGGTGGTGCCGCTGCCGAAACTGTTGCACAGCGACGGCGGCCCGGAGACCGCCAGCAAGGGCAGCCCGGTGGGGGCGAGGTCGGTGAGCGACGATTCGGTATTGGTGCCGAGGAACGACTTCACCGGGTCCAGCAGGATCAGCCCGCGCAGGCTCGGCCACGCGGCCGGGGCGGCGACGTGCAGGCGGTGGGCGACGTATTCGACCGCCTCCGCGCCCGCGGAGTGGCCGATGAACACGAATCCCCGGGGCAGCGCGGGTGCGGTGCGCCCGGCGCGCGCGGCGGCATTGGTCAGCGCGGTGGCCAGCGGCCCGGCCGGATCGTTCGCGGTGGCGAACAGCTGGGCGACCTGGTCGAGAAATGGGGTGTTGTCGCCGAGATTCTGCAGGGTGCAACCGAAGAGGTTCATGAACGGCAGACTCGGCGCGAAGACGAGATAGCCGCTGCCGGCCAGGGTTTCGGCCAGGGCGGCGACATTCTCGCCGGTGCGGGCGAAACCGTGTTGCAGCCACACCAGACCCTTGGGTTCGCCGTTCGGCAGGTACCAGTCGGCCTGCTGATGCAGGATCGTGGTGGCGCAGGGCAGGTCGACGGTGCCGGGCAGGTGGGTGGATTCCGCTGTGGCCGGGGCGATTCCGGTCACGGAAGCGAGGCAGGCGGCGGCGAGTACGGCGAGAGCCGAACCTCGGAGGATCATCGCGACTCCAGGTGCTGTCGGAGGGTTCGGGCCGACGATATGCGCTGGACAGCGTCGCATCGTTGCCATTATGTTTCGTTCATCGAAACAGCGTTTCGATTCCAGCATGATACGGCGAGACCCGTTGCCGGTGTGAGGAGTTGGCCCATGAGATCCGCGCTCTATGTCCCCGGTCATCGGCCCGAGCTGTACGCCAAGGCACTGGCCGGTCCCGCCGATGTCGTCCTGATCGATCTGGAGGACGCGGTGCCGCTGGGGGACAAGGACTCCGCGCGCGCGACGGCCGCCGCCTGGGTCCGATCGCTGACCACGCAGCGCCGCCGGGTGTGGGTGCGCGTGAATTCCGGTGCGCTCGGCGACGCGGATCTGCACGCCGTCGCGCCCCTGGGGGTGGCGGCGGTGTGCCTGGCGAAAACCGAATCCCCCGAACGGGTCCGGGCCGCGGCGGCCGTCCTGGAGGCGCGGGAGCCGCGGCCCGGCGTGACCGCGCTGTGCCCGCTGCTCGAGAGCGCCGCGGCCGTCCTCGACGCCCGCGCGATCGCGGCCGCCCCGCGCGTGGCGCGCTTGCAGCTGGGAGAGGCGGACCTGTGCGCCGACACCGGCATCGAACCCGGCGGCGACCGGGCCGAACTGCTCGCGGTGCGCACCCAGATCGTGCTGGCCAGTGCGGCCGCGGGCATCGCGTCGCCGCTGGCCCCGGTCAGCACCGACTTCCGTGACACCGCGGCGCTCCGGCGCACCACTCGAGCCTTGGCGCGACTGGGTTTTCGCGGGCGGGCCTGTATCCACCCCGATCAGGTGCCGATCGTGAACGAGGTGTTCACGCCCTCGCCGCGCGAGCTGGAGCGGGCGCGCGAGCTGGTGGCGCGCTTCGACTCCGCGCCCGGCGGCATCGTGCTGGACGCGGACGGCCGGATGGTGGATCTGGCCGTCGTGCGCCGCGCCCGCCGGGTGCTGGCCGACGCCGAGACGCCGGCCGGTTCGTCAATGCTCGCGCAGTAGCGTCAATGCTCGCGCAGTAGCGTCCCGGCGCCCGCGACCCGATCGTCGATGCCGTGCTCGCGCAACGCATGCCAGAGGGTGGCCGCGTTGATGGCGATCACCGGCTTGCCCAGCTCGAATTCGAGCTCCTCGGCCAGGCCGACGAACGACAGATTGGTGCCCACCTGCACGATGGCCTCCACCCCCGGTCCGTCCAGATCCGCGACGACCTCCCGCAATCGCGGCGATTCGACCCGGGCGATGTCCATGGCGGTGGGGCAGCGCAGCCCGGTGATGGCGGCGACGTCGAAACCGGCCTCGGTGAAGAAGCGCCCCACCTCCTTGTCCGCGATCGGCTGATACGGCGAGAACACGGCGATGCGATGACAACCCAACTCGCGCAAGGCCGCCCGGCACGAACTCGCGCCGGTGGTCACCGGAAGTCCGGTGCGGGCGCGCAGCCGCTGCTCGAAGGCGGCATTGCCCTCGACGCCGCCCCAGAAGGTTTCGGCGGACATGCCCATGACCATGCGGTCGGGCTCGGCGGTGAGCGCGTCGCGGACGGCGGTGTCGATGGAGGCGCGAATCTGGCCGAGCAGGGCCTGGAAATCGTCGTCGTCGCCCATGACGGGGGAGGGGATGTACATCGAGCCCGCCCGATAGGCGATCCCGGGTATCGCGGCGCGCCAATAGTCGTGTTCGACAACGGTGTTCGTGCTGGGCACGATCACACCGAAGACGGCGCGGGTTCCCACGGCATTGGTCATGTGGCTGTTCCTTGCTCGTGCCGGAGTGGCGGATCTCAGAGGTGATGAATCGTGCTGCGCGCCAGACCCTCCGCGGCGGCGCGGTGCGCGCGCTCGCGATCGGCGGGGCGGTCCAGGAGCAGCGTGTCGACCAGCAGCGGCGCGACGACACCCAGGGCGATGTCCTCGATCTCGGACTCGTCGGTCACTCCCGCCGCGCGCAGGGCCGAGCGGAACGGGGCGAGTAGATCCCCGACATAGCGCCGGCGCAGTTCCGCGCAGTCCGCGTCGGTGGCCGAGGCGCTCACCAGGGCGCGCAGGAATGCGGCAACGGGCTTGTCGCGCAGTCGATCACACAGTCCGTCGACCTCGGCGTGCAGGTCGGCGATCGGATCGCCGGTGGGCGCGGGGGAGGGGTGCGGCGCGACGGCGATGAGCGCGGCCAGAAAGTCCTTGGGTGCGGGCCAGTGCCGATAGATGGTCGTGCGCGCGACGCCGGTGATCGTGTGCAGCCGTTGCGGAGTCAGCGCGGCCGCGCCCTCGGTGAGCACGAGTTCCAGTGCGGCGGTGAGCACGATCTCGGCGGTCTCGGTGGCCGGTCCGGCCGGGCGTCCGGGTCTGTTCACGGGGATAAACGATACATCTTGTTTTGTTTATTGGTAAGCACTACATTCTGTATCGGAAACACTTTTCCTGAAACAGCGCGTCCCGCAGGAGGATTCATGCGCCCGCATGTCGAACTCATCGACGAAAAAGACCTCATCTGGCATGTGGCCGAATTCGGTCACGCCACCGGCAGCGCCGAACAGCGCAACCTCAGCTACGACGAGGAGGACGGCTCGGCCTCGCTGAAGGTCCGCTTCACCAGCGACTGGTCACGGCCCGCGGGCGTGCACGCCGCCGAGACCGAATGGTTCGTCCTGTCGGGCCGAGTCACCATCGGCGACACCGAACTCGGACCGGAGGGGTTCTGGATGGCCCCGACCGGGGTGTGGACACCGCCGATCCGGGTCGCGGCGGGCACCGAGATCCTGCTGTTCCGCGAGGGCGCCGGCTGGGATTTCGAACCCGCCGACGCGGATCGCGAATTCGTGCGCCCCGACCAGAAACTCGTGGTCCTGGACTCGGCCGCCATGCCCTGGATCGACGTCAAGGACGGCAGCCCGATGCGCTTCGATCTCGGCGGCACACCCGTGCCCGGGCTGTACATCAAACTGCTGCACCGCGACGAGAAGACCGGCTTCTACACCCGCCTGATCAAGGCCAAGCCGGGCTGGCGCGAGGCACCGCTGGCGCATCACCCGTGCAGTGAGGAGGCGTACTGCCTCGACGGCGCGTTCGAGTACAACTTCGGAAACATGTGGCCGGGCACCTACTTCTGGCGGCCCCCGTTCATCCGCCACGGCGATTTCACCGCCGACGCCGAGCGCGGCTGCACCTGGATCGTGCGCTCGGACGCGGATCTGGTCGACTGGTACACCGACAACGCCAAGGTCGTGATGAGCGGCGACGCCACCAACTGGGGGCCGGAGTTCCCCAATACCGTGCCGCCGCGGTTGATCGAGCCGGTGCGCTCGAAATCCATTGGCGTCTGGGCGGATCCGACGCACCAGTAGCGGCCGTCACGCAGTGAACCGGCCCCCTCCGATCGCATCGGAGGGGGCCGGACTCTCGTGGCCGTTCAGTGGTCGCGCAGCAGCGCCCCGGCGCCCTCGATGCGATCGGTGATCCCGTTGTCCCGCAACGCCATCCACCAGGTGGCGGCATTGATGGCCAGCACCGGTTTGCCCAGCCAGCGTTCGGCCTCGTCGGCCAGCCGCACCATCGACAGGTTGGTGCCGCACTGCACCAGCGCGTCCACCCCGTCCCCGTCGACGCGCCGCAGCGCGGCCCGCAACTCGTCCTCGGTGACATGGGCGATGGATGCGGCGGTGGGACAGCGCAATCCGTCGATGGCGGTCACCTCGAAACCCAGTTCGCCGAAGAACCGCACCACATTGGCGTCCCCGACCGGCTGATACGGGGTGACCACGCCGATGCGGCGCGCCCCGTACAGTTCCAGCGCGCGCCGGCACGCCTCCGCGCCGGTGGCCACCTCGAGCCCGGTCACCTCCTGGATCTGGCGTACGAAGCGTTTGTTGCCTTCGACGCCGCCCCAGAAGGTTTCGGCGGACATGCCCATGACCATGTAGTCGGGTTCGCAGGTCAGCACCCGCTCGCAGGCGCCGACGATCTCCGCGCGGATCTGTTCCAGCAGCCGGCCCATGCCGGCGTCGTCGCTCATGTTCTGGTCGCGAATGTGGATGCGGCCGAAGTGCGCGGTCACCCCGGGCACCCCCATGCGCGCGAAATCCGGTTCCACCACGGTATTGGTGGAGGGGGCGAGCACCCCGAACTTGGCGCGCCAGCCCAGCACGTCGGGCATGGATCGATC
Source organism: Nocardia yunnanensis (assembly GCF_003626895.1). Lineage (GTDB taxonomy): Bacteria > Actinomycetota > Actinomycetes > Mycobacteriales > Mycobacteriaceae > Nocardia > Nocardia yunnanensis. The sequence goes on from NZ_CP032568.1 coordinate 5,895,786, forward strand.
TCCTTCTCCGGCGGGCGCCGGTCAGTCGGCGAACAGGTCGCGGGTGCGGAAGGGCGCGGCGGCGAAGCGGCGCGCCACCTTGCCGGTGGTCAGCCACGAGACGTGCGCGCCATTGCGGGTGCGGGTGACCGCGCGCTCGGCCAGCCACGGCGTGACCGTCTCGACCCGGTCGGCGAGGATGTTGAACACCTTGCGCGCCTTGGCCAGTTCGACGGGGTCGGCGTAGCCGTGGGTGAGCAGGTCGGTGGTGACCATGCCCGGGCTCAGCAGGCCGACCGATACCCCCGCGGGCACCTCCGCGGCCAATGCCTTGGTGAGGTAGGTGACCGCGCGCTTGCTGGCCCCGTACACCCCGAGCCCCGGCACGGTCCGGCCGTCGCTGCCCAGACCCTCCATGTTCCAGACGTGCCCGCCCGCACCCGCCGCCATGCCGGCGACGGCCACCGCGCACCCGTTGACGACGCCGAGCAGGTTGGTGTCGAGCACCTTTCGGACCTCGGCCTCGGGCAGCTGCCACAGCGGGGTGCGGTCGTGGGAGACCCCGGCATTGTTGATCCAGATGTCCACGCCGCCGAACCGTTCGACCGCGGCGTTCCAGAGCGCCTGGACCGCCGCGCGGTCGGTGAGATCCGCCGCGACGACCGCCGCCGCGTCACCCAAGGTGGCGCGCGTGGCCTCGAGGCGCCCGGCGTCGGTGCCGCACACCGCGACTCGATGCCCGCGCGCCAGCAGTGCCCGCGCCAAGCCCAGCCCGATGCCGCGGGTGCCGCCGGTGACGACGACGGTGCGGCCGTCCCCTGCCCGGCCGCTCCCGCCCCGCGCGGTGGTCATTCGCGCTCCAGGACGCCGTGCATGACCACCGCGAGCCGGTTGTGGTCGAACAGTTCGTAGACCACCGCCATCGTGGAGCCCGAGCCCATGCCGGGTTCGGCGTTCATCATGAATTCGCGCCCGGTCAGGCGTCGGCCGTCGCTCTGGTGCAGGCGCACGAAATTGGCGCGCCCGTAGGCGAGTCCGTTGCCGTAGACGTCGGGTCCTTCGTGGAACGACCGCGCGCCGTCGCGGCGAATGGTGATGCGGGAATCGGATTCGATGACCCCCGACATGCTCAGGTGGTGTTCGGCGGTGAGCAGATCCAGCGGTTCGATGCTCAATCGCATCCGGGTCTTGCCGATGTCGATCTGATCGGCGGTCCACAGCTCCAGATCGCCGGCGTAGACGCTCTCGTCCTTGGTCGGCACCGTGAAAGTGACCGCACCGCAGCGGGTCTCGGTGTCCACCCGCTGCTCGGCGAGCGCCGGATCGCGGGTGTAGAGGCCGTTGAACACCCCGATCATGGCCGGACCCTGATACAGCACCGAGGAATACACCTGGGTGTCGCCGATGGTCTGGTTCCAGGTGTTGAGCGACACCTGCCAACCGGGCCCGTAGTAGTTGGCGTCGACGAAACCGCCGTAGGGCTGCCCGGATCCGTAGAAGTCGGGCCCGGTGTAGACGCGGTCACCGCCGTTGTCCTGCACCCCGAACTCGAACGGCGCGCCCAGCGCGAAGCGGCCCGCGAGCTTGCCGCCGCCGGTGAGACCGCCGTCCATGTAGTAGGTGGTGGCGCCGTTGTCGAAGACCGAGGAGCGGCGAATGTCCTCGAACCCCAGCCACACTCCCTCGGCGTCGAACAGCGAGGGCCGCCCGATCCATTCGCCGGCGATGCGCTGCTGCCATTCACTGGGTGTGGTGTTCACGCGCGCAGCTCCCCTCGAACCCGTTCGGACTGTTCCGCGCCCAGCAACCGGGTGACCTGGTTCCAGACCGGGTCGACCTCGGGGCTGAACAGATTGGCCCGATTGGCGCTGTCGCGGGCGGCCAGATCGGCCTCGGGTGTGGGAACTCCCTTGTCCACCAGGCTCAACCAGTGCTCCAGATAGGCGGCGACGGTGTCGCCGAGCTTCTCGAACGCGGGTTCGGTGGCCCGGCACACCACCATCCACGGCGACATGAGCGCGCGCTGGCGGGGACCGATGGCGGCCGCGGAGACGCCATCGATCTGCCAGGCCGCGTCCAGCAGCGGGGTCAGCGGCAGATAGCAGGCGTCGAGGTAGCCCAGGTTCACCGCCAGATCCGCGCGCGGAATCAGATCCAGATGCATGGCGAAGTAGTCGCCGCCGTACACCGAGTCGAGGGTGAAATGCGGTACCGCCGAATCCTTTCCAGTGAACGCGAAGATCATGTGAGAGTCCAGCCCGATGGGCGGCACCACCAGATCGACGGTCACGATCTTGTCGATCGGGCCGCCGCGCAGCACGCGCAGCCGCCCCACCGGTTCCGGGGACATGGTGCTGGTCAGGGGCACATCGTCGGCGACGGTCATGCCGAGGGCGGAGGTGAGGGTGTCGAGGGTGCGCGCGCTGAGCGCGGCCGGCAGGCTCATCGGGGATCTCCTGGATTGCGGGCCTTGTGCACCCAGGCACTGGCCAGTTCGGGATTGTCGCGGCGCGCCGGCGAGGCGATGATGGTCGCGCTGCGCTGGGGCGCGCCACCGGTGACCACGTCGTCGCCGCCGACCCACCAGCCGTCCTTGATCAGCTGGGCGCGCCGGCGCCGGTAGGCGACCTGCAAGCCGTCGCTGCGGACATGCAGTTCGTCGGACAGATCGAACGGAAGCAGTTCGGGCCGTTGGGCTTCCACCACCGGGCGGTCCTGCAACAGGATCTTCTCGATGCGTTTGCGGGCATCACGGTCGGCCCACGCGCCGGTGAAGAAATTGCGGAACCCCAGAATCTTGACCAGCGTCCGATCCTGCGACAGCGGGATATTGAAGTCGTAGAGGATCAGATCGCCGATCGGCAGCCGCACATGCAGTTTGACCACATTGGGCAGATACCAGCCGTTGGTGACGGTCACGTACTCCGGGCGCGGCTTGTTGCGAGACAGCCAGCCCCACAAGCCCTTCGGCGGTGGCGGGCTGAGCTGGATGTCGGCCTCGGCCGACCAGTCGTCGGAACGGATACGGAAATCCGGGATCTCGGGCTTGGCGGGATTGCCGAACGCGGTGCCGTGCACGAACGGGGTATGCGAGGCGTCCACGACGTTCTCGAAGGTGCGTTCGTAGTTGGCGTCGATCACCATCTCGGTCTGCACGGCCCGGAAGGCCGGATCGCCCCACTGCGGAATGTCCGGAATGGGCGGCCGCTCGTCCTCGGGCAGATCGCCGAGGAACGCCCACACCATGCCGTGGCGTTCGACGGCCGGGTAGGCGTCCACCCGGGCCTTGCGCGGAATCTTGCGTTCGGACGCATTGGCCGGGATCTTCACGCAGGCGCCGTCACTGTCGTACTGCCAGCCGTGATACGGGCAGGCGATGCAGTCACCGTTGAGCGTGCCCATCGACAGTGAGCCGCCGCGGTGCACACACAGATCCGACAGGCATATCGGCGTGCCCGCCTCGGTGCGGTAGAGCACGAATTCCTGGCCGAGACAGGTGGCCCGGCGAGGTTCGCGCCCCACCTTGTCGGCGAATTCCAGGGCGTACCAGAAGTTTTTGAGCACGCGATCTCCTCAGCGCCGCTCGAGCAGCAGTCCGTCGTCGAAACCCGCGAGCTCTTCGCGCGCGGTCGCGCTGTCCCGCAGGTGGGTGCGCAGGAACAGGGAGGTGAGCCGCGCGAAGGGTGCCAGGGCGTCCGCCTCGGCGGGCCCGTCCAGGAAGGCGCGCGCGGCGGTCGGGTCGGCGTCGGCGATGCCGAAATGGTTGGCGCCGGGCACGACCGCGAGCAGATGATCGCCGTCGGGCAGCGCCTCGGCGAAGGTGCGCGCCACCGGATCCGGGCGATCCTCACCTTCGCCGTAGCGGTCGGCGCTGCCCCTAATCACCCCGTCGTTGGTGCCCACACCCAGCAGCACCGGACACTCCACCTGCGCGGGCAATACCGTGCCTGGATCCCAGCCCAGCATGGTGGCGACCATCGTGTGCGCGCCCCACGCGAACACCGCGCGCACCGACGGGAAGAAACGGGCCGACTGCAACACCACGGTGCCGCCGGCGGAATGACCGCCGAGGGCGACGCGATCCAAATCCAGTGCGCCACGCAAAGGTTCGGTCTCGTTGAGTGCGGCCACGGCATCGAGGAGGGCCGGGATGGTGGGGCAGGTGGGCCGGGTGCCGTACGCGTCCGGCCGGGCGGCGGCCAGATCCACGCCCGGGGTGAGGCCGCGCTGACCGCCGAAGAGCTCGGCGACCCGGTCGAAAGTGACCACCGCGAAACCGGATTCGGCCAGGGCGGTGGCGAAGCGGCGATAGGAATCCTGGCCGACATTGACCCCCGACAGCAGCAGCACCACCGGATACGGCGCATCGGCGGGATCGGGGGCGAACACCCCGGTCAGACGCTCGGCGTCGTCGCCGGAGGCGATCGCGGGGTAGTAGACCTTGAGATGCGCGGTGTCGAAGGGCGCGTCACCGTCGGTGCGCGCCGACCACCACAGGGAGCGGATCAGTCGCATGCTCATCCCACCGGCCTCGGCAGCACGCGGTCCCCGCCCCACAGGGCGCGCACCAGGCGCTGGGTCAACTCGGGCCCGAACATGCGCTCGCCCATGACATTCGCCGGGTCACGTTCGGCGATATTGCGGCGGATGCGCAGGTCGCGGGCGGCCAGCCCCTCGCGTTCGGCGGCCGGCACCGGCTCGGCGGCGTCCACCCAGCCCAGCCACTGCTCGACCTTGGCGGTCAGCAAGGTCTCGACGGTGTCGAGATTGGGGCGCGTCGGCGGGAACGAATAGCAGTAGGCCACCGGCGACAGACTGGCGCGGATGAAACCGGTGCGGCTGGTGAACCAGGTGAAGTCGGGATGATCCTGTTTGAACGCCAGCCACGGCTCGTCGGCGTCGGCGTAATAGCGGTCGTAGTATTCGCCGTCGCCGACCAGATCGCCGCGCGGCACCCCGTCGACGTAGAACCAGCCCTGCGGCCACAGCAGCAGCGCCGAACCCAGATGCGGGACGCGCACGTGCGGGCCGAGCCACGCGGTGAGATGCAGGTTCACGAAACCCGTTCGGGGATCGCCGATCCAGGAATGCACCAGCCAATCGATCTCCGGGCCGGTGTAGGCGGCCAGGCTGCCCGACGGGCCGGTGGCGGGATCGCCGTAGGACTCCAGATCCTCGGTCGAGGGGTCGCGGGTGAGTTCGAAGCGGTCGGCGATGCGCGCCCGCAGGCCGGTCAGCAGGTCACGCCATTCCGAGAAGGTCTCGGTGACATCGGTTCTGGGGTTGGCGTCGACCATCTGCTCGACGTGTTGGACGGTTTCGCTCATGGTTGCTCCGGTTCGGTTGTCACGATGGCGGGTTCGCGGATCAGGGCGACGGTGGCGGCGCGCGGCCGCCCGGCCACCAGATCGGTACCCCTGGACACGGCGCGCTCGACGGCCTGCGCCGGGCGCACCAGGGCGGAAACATGGGAGGCGCCCGCGGGCGCGGTGGTGATCTCGGGGTGGCTGATCACGCCGGTGAACGGGCCCTGCCAGGGGGTCCACAGGGTGAAGTCGGGGCTGAGCGCGTAGACGGCGGCGTCGAGCGCGCCCGTCGGATCCAGCGCTGCCGCCACCACATTGAGGCGGTTCTCCGCGGCCCGCTCGGGCAGGCCGAGGCGGGTCTCCCACGCCTCGCCCCGGGTGCGCGACACGGCCACGACATCGGCGTCCGCGATCGCGGCCAGCCGGAAGGTTTCCGGGAAGACCGCGTCGTCGCCGACCACCAGCGCCAAGCGGCCCCAGGGCAATTCGAAGATCTCGAGTGCGGTGCCCGGCTCGGTCAGCCAGGGGTGGCGGTGCGTGGGGTGGAGCGCGGGCTGCCGGCCGACGACGCCGGCGGCGTTGACCAGCACGCCCACCAGGGCGGCGCCCTCGCGGCGGGTCAGAACCGCGTGTGCGGTCGTGTCGTGCAGCGCCGCGACCACCGCGTCGATCGTCGGGGTGGCCGCACCGGTGGTTTCGGGCAGGACGATCAATTGCGCGCCCGCGCCGGCGGTTTCGGCGATGAGTGCGGGATCGGGTCGCACGGCCGCGACCGACAGTGTCGGCGCGCCCGGACCGCTGCGGCGGGGCGTAATCTCCGCCAGCGGCGAGTACAGGCGGGGGCGGCGTGCGGCCAGCAGGTCGGTGCCGTCGGGGCGGCGTTTGTCGTCGGCCCGGTCGATGTCGATGTCCGCCACCACGATCGCCTCGCCGTCCGCCGGGGCGCGGGCCACGGTGGTGCCGTCCGGGGCGACGATCTGTGATTCCCCGGCGCCGCGCAGCCGCTCCGCGGGGACGCCCAGCCGGGCCGCGATATCGGGCAGCAACTGCTCCGGCAGCAGGGGGCCGACCTTGTTGGCGGCCACCACCCACACCTTGTTCTCGGCCGCGCGTACCGGAATGTGCAGGCTCGCTTCGTCGGTGGCGAAGGAGTTGAGGCTGTTGAGCAGCAGTTGCGCGCCCCGGACGGCCAGCGAGCGCGGCACCTCGCACACCACGCCCTCCATGCAGGCGTACATGCCGATCCGGCCCAGCGCGGTCTCGACGATCTCGGAATCGGTGTCGCCGCAATCGAGATGATCGTTCTCCGCGCCCATCAGGATCTGCTTGTCGGACTCGCCCAGCAGGGTGCCGTCGGGACCGAACAGCAGGCTGGTGCCGGTGGTGCGGCCGTCGTCGCGAGCCAGGGTGACGCCGATCTTGACGTGCATGCGGTGGCGGGCCGCGCGGCCGGCGATGGCGCGCAGGAACGGATCTCCGATCCGGCACGCCATTCGGCGCGCATGAGACCGGTCGGTGTACCACGATAGGTGGTTACAGAATTCGGGCAGCACCACCAGTTCGGCCTCGGCGTCGGCCGCGGCGTCGATCAGGCGCAGGCAGGTCTCGAGGTTGACCGCGACATCGGTGCCCGCGGCGAGCTGGGCGGCGGCGACTCGCGTCATGAACGCGGACCTCCTGACGGATCGTGTTCCGTACAACGAAACGCTGTTTCCAATAGTTGCGATTCTGTACCCGGCTCGCACATCTGTCCAGTGGAGCGCCGAGATTCGCCGCCGGCGAATCGGCGCGCCGGTCAAAAGTGCCTGTTTCCAGGCGGTTACGTGCGCCTTCGCGCTTGACAGCCATCCCGGTCGCGGGTTCAATATGGCAACTGCGAAACCGTGTTTCGATCTGCGAAACGCGTTGGAGGTGAGGCATGACGACACCGAACGCACCCCTGAACATCCCAGCCCACCCGAACGAGGCGGCCTGACATGGCCGGCGACTGTAGCGGCCGACGGGGATTGCTGTGGGCGGTGGCCGCCGCGGCGGCGGGTCCGATGGCCGGATTCGCGATCGTGTTGCTGGCCAAGCCACTCGGTGGAGTGGTCGGACTGCCGGGCGCCGTGGTCGGATATGTCGCCTTGACCGCCGGCGTGCTCGCCGCCATCGGGGTGCTGCCCGCCTGGCAGTGGCGTCTGCTGACCACCGGTCGCCGCGTCGGCGTGGCCGCGGTGCTGGCGGGTGCGGGAGCCGTTGTGGCCGGGGCGATTTCCGCGATTCCCGCGCTGACGTGCGGAGTCCTGGTCGCCGGTGCGCTGTCCGGACCCCTCCTGGTCGCGGCGCGCGCGGTCGTGCCTGCGCGCGAGTTCTATTTTCTGATGGCGACGGGCGGGCTCGCGGGAGCCGCTTTGGCCGGGACGTGCGCCGAGAATCCGGGTTTGCCGCTGATCGTCGCGGGCGGCGTGGCGGCGACAGCGGGATGCGTTCTGGCGGTGTTCGATCCGCCGACTCGTGCGCCCGGGCGCCCCGGCTCTGCCCAACGCGGTCGCGTGGCGGCCACCTCGCCCGGTAGTGCGGCAGCTGCCTCACCTGGAAATGCGGCAGCTGCCCCACCCGGCAGCGCGGCGGCTGCCTCGCTCGGTAGTGCGGCGATCGTCTCGTTCGGCGGCGGCGAGTCGGTGGAAACCGTGGCGTCCGATCCGGTGATTCCGGGCGGTGAGGTCCGCGTCGTCGGGGTCGCGGTCGGAGCGCCGACCGGACAACCGCTGCGCTGGGCTGGGAGCTGTTGTGCCGCTGTGGGATTCGTGATGGGTGCGACGATTCTGCCTGCACTGCATTTGCTGCTTTTCCGCTGGAAAGTGCTCGACGCGCATCAGTGCGGATATGTCGGAGCGGCCCTCGCGGTGGCGTTGGTGGTCGCGTCGGTGCGCGGGTATCGGGCGTCCGCGCTCGCGCCATTGCTGATCCTCGCCGCGGGCGGGCCGTTGCTGGTGGCGACCGCACCCGGCCCGTGGCGGCTGACCGTCGGGATGGCGGTCAGCGTGGCCGCGACCGTACGCGTGCTGGCCACGGTGGATTCGCTGGTGCGACAACAGGTTCCGGACTCCGCGGTGCGCACCTACAGTGCGGTGACCGCCCTCGCGTTCGCCGGTGGCGCGGCGGCCGGGCTGGGAGCGGTCGCTGGTCTTTCGCGGTGGTGGGGGACCGGGACCGCGCTGACCCTGGCGAGCATTCCGGTGCTGGCGGCCGCGGTGCTCACCACCCGCTTGATCCCGCACCCCGGATCGGTGCCGGCCGCGCGGACCGCCACCGTTCTGCCGATCGAAGGAGGCGCACGATGAAATGCGTAGTCACGCGGGGGCGGATCGCGCTCGCGTTCGCCGCGGCGGCGGCCGTGTCCGCCCTGGCCGGACCGGTGTCGCCTGCCTTGGCCGACGAGCCCGCGGCTTTGCAGATCAGCGCGACCACCGATCTGCGCGACGGTCAGCGGGTCACGGTGAGCGGCAGCGGCTTTCAGGCCGGACTCGCGGCCGTGGCGGTGGGACTGTGCAAGCAGGGCTTCACCAACGGCCTGCACGACTGCGACCTCGACGGCGGCGCCACCTTCGTCAATATCGCCGGCGACGGCACCTTCAAAACCCTGACCCTGACGCTGCATCCGCGGTTCAAGGAGATCGACTGCCTGCGTCAGCAATGCGTGGTGGCCGCCGCGCCGCTGCCGGGCACCGAACCGGCGGCGGTGATCGCCGCCAATTCCGCCGCCACACCCATGGCGTTTGCGGGTGCGCAGCTGGCGCCGGCGACCGCGGTGCCGGTGAGCGTCGCCGCGGCATCCACATCCACCGAGACCCGCGGTCCGTCCGCGGTGCTGTGGTCGGTGACGGCGGGCCTGCTGGTCCTCGTCGCCGGAATCGCCTTCGCCGATCGGCGCAGGCTGTAGTGAATCCCTAGGAGGGGACCATGTTTCGAAGAAGCATCCCATTCGGCGCGATGCTGGCTGGGCTCACGGCCGTCGGCCTGTTCGGCGGGGCGCCCGCCCAGGCGGCCTCGGTGTCGGTGAGCCAGTCCGGTGCGGTCGCGGCCGGGCAGTCGATCAGCGTGTCGGTCAGCGGGCTCGCGCCCGATCTGGCGTCGGTGGCGGTCGGGCAGTGCAAGGCGCAGATCAGCGGTCCGGCCGACTGCAATCTGGGCGGTTCGCTGCTGGGCACCGCCGACGATCAGGGCAACTGGTACCCCGGCAGCGTCACGCTCGTCGGCTCCGTCGGCGGCGTGGACTGCACGGCGTTCGCGGGCGCGTGCGTCATCGCGGTGACCAGCCTGACCGATCCGAACAATATCCTGGCCTCGGTGCCGCTCAGCTTCGGGTGAAACCTATGAGACGCAACATCTTCCGGGGTGTCGCGGGCGCGGCGGTCACGGCCGCCGCGCTGCTGGCCTTCGCCCCGCCCGCCACCGCCGCACCCGTCCTGCATCCCACGCCCGCGGGCGACGTCACCGTCGGCGAGATCATCACCGTTGCCCTCGACGGGCTGCCCGCCAATATGCCGACCGTCGCCATCGGCCAGTGCAAGGCGCAGATCGCGCTGCCCACCGACTGCAATCTCAGTGCCTCCCTGCTCGGTAGCGCCGACGCCGCCGGGGTGTGGAAACCCGGTGAGCGCGGCAACACCATCCTGCTGACGGCCTCCATCGGCGGCGTGGACTGCACCACCGCACCCGGCGCGTGCGCCCTCGCCGTCACCAGCCTCACCAATCCGAATGCCATCCTGGCTTCGGTGCCGCTGACCTTCACCACGCCCAAGCCGTCGAAAACCGCTGCCCCGGACAGCGATACCCACTCCTCGCACACCACCGCCTACGTGGTGGGCGGATCCATCGTCATCGTCGTGCTCGCCTTGGCGCTGGCCGTGGCCCTGTTCCGGCGCGGCCGCCGGACCTGACCCGCGCCAGCTCGGGCCTCACCCGAGTGTCACCTTCACAGACGCGCGGGCGGCAAGGCATCCACCTTGCCGCCGCCGCGCCCCTCCCGACTACCGGCATAGGCCCATTCCCGAACCTTGGCCAGCGCCTCGGGCAGCAACTCCACCTCGGCGGGATGATTGAGCACCGGATCGACATAGTCCGGAACATCCCCGGTGGCCGGTTCGATGAGCGTGAGTTTCCCGAGAATCCGCCCGGGCCCGCTACTCGGCCGCTCGAGCAACGTGAACTCCGCCGGATGCTCCGCGAGCCCCGCGACGAAATCCTCCACCCCCGCCGAATGCGGTTGCTCCCCAACGGGTTGCGCATACAACCAGGTCACCGGCCCGCCCTCGAACCGATAGGGCATGAGACTCCCGTAATGCGCCGCATCCCACCCGCGCACCGGCACCGGCACCCACCGCAAGAACGGCACCGTAGCCGCGGTAGCAAACGTGAAATCCCATGGCCGCCCCTCCCGATCCACCACCCGAACCGCCAGCCCCAACACATCCGGCACCCGCCCCGGCAACCCCGTCCCCTTGGACACCCGCGCCACCACCGCCCGCTCCGCACCCCCCATCAACTCCGCGACCCGAGCATCCCCCACCCGCAACACCCCCGTCACCCACCGCCCCTCCGGATGAAACACCCGCCCCCTCCGCAACCGCGCCACCACATCGAAAGCCGTAGAAACCACAGAGTCCGCCACCCCCACAACCCCCGTAGACCGCTGCACCCGACCGCCAATGGATTGAGACATAAGCCCTCCCGAACAGTTCCTCACAGACCCGACCGCAATACCCACCCCACCAACCCCCACACCCTCGAGCCGCCACCCCGCCGACCAGCCCGAGTGCGCTTTGCCGCCGAGCCCACAAAGCGATGCATCTAATCTCTGGACATGGCAGACAATTCCGGCGCCCCGATGACTGATGCAGAAATCAGACAGTTCTTCGCGCTGCTCCAACGCTGGTGCGACACCGAACTCGACCAGTTCACCGCGCTGCTGATCCCGACGCGATACGGCGATGTGTACGCCACCTTCGCCCGCAAGCGCTCCGCCGAATTTCCGCCGGAACTATACGAGCGGTTGCCCGCAACCTGGTTGGGCGACACCGAATAGAGTCCCGCACCAACTCGATCACCCACTGCGCTGCAGGCGGGCGGATTGGAGTCCGCCCGCCGCCGTTGTCCGGTCTCTATTCGGATGTGGAGTCCTCGAAGTAGAACCAGTCGTCGCCGTTTTCCGCAGAGAAGATGTAGGGCCCGTCCTCGTCGTCCTTGGCAGGCTTGTCGGTGTCGGCAGCCTTCCCGGCGCTGGCAGCCCGTACCTTCACTGAGGAGATCTTGTCGTTGAACGCGTCACCGACATAAGGGGTGTCGGCCGTGAATTCCTTGCTGTCGCCGCGGAAGTCGGCGTCGGTGTAGGCGATGACGACGTAGCCGGGGGCGACCTTCAGCGAGCTGACGGTGTCGTTGCCGGCCTGATCCTTTTCCTTCAGACGGGTGATGTTGTACTCGCCTACGTCGAGCGTGCCGCTCTTTCCTTTGTAGTTGCTGTCTACGAACAGCTGAGCTTTTCCAGCGTTGGGGGCATATCAAAACCCTTCCGTCACAACCGAATCAGTACTGAAGGCACTGCATGGATATGGTCACATGGACCGCCGCCGGCCGAAGGCCTCATCGCGCAAAACAACCCAAGGTCCCGTAACCCGGCATAGTAAGCAACCCGGCACCGGCTTCCTCGGTGTGTCGAAACGGACCGGTAGTTCATCGGATCGGCCGAACCCGCCCCCCTGCCTTGAACCACCACTGCCCGTTGGACTTCCGCTACGTCGTCGTGGCTGAAATGGCCGTTCGGAGGGTGCGTAGTGCTTGGTCGTCTGGGCTGTTGGGGTGGGGGAAGTAGATGTAGAGCAGGTGGCCCTCGGGGCCGGTGGCGGCGAGGGTTTCGAAGTTCAGGTGGAGGATGCCGATGTTGTCGACGCGTAGTCGTTTGGCGCCGCTGACGCGGTCGTAGACGTCGTGTGAATCCCACAGGGCGCGAAAGGTTTCGCTGCGGCGGCGGATGTCGGCGATGAAGGGGGCGAGTTCGGTGCCGCGGGTGGCGGCGGTGGCGCGCAGGCCGGCGACGGCTTGCTGGGTGATGTCGTTCCAGTCGGGGTAGACCTGGGGCGCGCGGGGGTCGAGGAAGGTGAACTCGATCAGATTGTGTCCGGCGGTCCATGCCGGGTTGACCCGGGAGGCGAGGTCGGTGGCGGCCAGCACGTCGCGGGCGGGGTTGACGACGAACGCGGGGAGGTCGGTCCAGCGTTCGAGCAGTTGCAGCAGGCCGGGGCGCACGGTGGGGGCGGGGTGGTTGCCGGTGGGGGTGAGGGGCGGTGTCGCGAGGGACCATAGATAGGTTCGCTCGGTGTCGTCCAGGTGCAGTGCGCGGGCCAGGGCCTCGAGGATCTCGCGGGAGGGATGCCGGTCGCGGCCCTGCTCGATACGGGTGTAATAGGAGGGGCTGACCCCGGCCAGCAGTGCCAGTTCCTCACGGCGCAGTCCCGTGACTCGACGTCGTGTGGTGTCGATGACGCCGGCGGAGGCGGCGTCGGCTTTCTCCCGGCGGCTGCGCAGGAAGGCACCGAGCTGGTTGTCGTCGAGAGTCATCCTCGACGACTCTACCGGCAGGCGAATTCGCGAAGCTGACCCTGCGAGAGCCACCCTCACGGGGGAGTGGCACGCTCGCGGGCCCGCTGGTGCCATGAAGGCATGTCGAACGAACGAAACGCAGACTTCGTCGAGCACGGGCCTGGTGAAAGCATGAGCAACACAGGCGCTTTCGTCGTAATCGGTGCGGGCCCTGGCCTGGGCGCCGCGGCGGCTCGCCGGTTCGGCCGCGCGGGACACGCCGTCGGCCTGGTCGCCCGGGACGCCGACCGCTTGGCGGCGATGGCCGCCGACCTGACCTCCGACGGCATCACGACCTCGGCCGAGTCCGCCGACATCACCGACCCCCGCGCACTCGAGGCGTCCCTGGGTGCGCTGCGCGAACAACTCGGTCCGATCCAGGTGGCGCTGTTCAGCCCACGCCCCAGCCTGTCGTGGATCAAACCGGTGCTCGACACCGAACCCTCCGACCTCGCGAACGCGCTGTCGTTGAATGTCGTCGCCGCCGCGGCCGCCGTGCGAACCGTCCTGCCCGACCTGCGCAACCAACCGAACAGCACCCTGCTGTTCACCACCGGGGGCGCCGCCGTCGAACCCCACCGCGACCGCGCGGTATCGGCAATCGCCTACGCAGCCGAATCCGCTTACGTGCGTATGCTCCACGACGCCCTCGCCCCCCAGGGCATACACGCCGCCCAAATCACGATCGTAGGCCCCCTGGGCCCCGGCGCCCTCCACGAACCAGACACGGTGGCCCAGCATTTGTGGTGCATGCACACCGACCGCGGCCAGCCACTGACCGTCCTGCGCTGACAGCGCCACCCAAAGGCTGACCAAGATCAGGGAGTTCCCAGCGCGGAAATTCGAACAAATTCTCGCGCTGACGACTCCTTGATCTTGGTCAGCCGATGTTGCGGCCCGACGAGCACCCTGGCGCTGGTTGGGGTGAAGGCGCAGTCGGGAAGTGGAAATGCTCGTCCTTCGGTGCGGGTGAATTCTCAGGAGGTTGGGTAGGCGCGGGCGGGCAGGCCCGCGGCGCCGGGGCGGAAGGGGGCGGGGGCGTGGGTGACGGTGGTTTGGATGTATTCGCGGAGGCCCTCTTCGGCGTATTCGCGGCCGTGGCCGCTGCGTTTGGTGCCGCCGAAGGGGGCGCGCAGGGACATGCCGGTGCGGTTGTGGGTGTTGATGAAGGTGAAGCCCGCTTCCAGGGCGGTGGCGAAGTCGAAGGCGCGGGATTCGTCGGCGGACCAGACGGAGGCGCCCAGGCCGAGATCGGAATCGTTGACGCGGGAGACGACTTCGTCTTCGGTGCGATAGGTGAGAAGCGGGACGGCCGGGCCGAATTGCTCGTCTCGGACCAGGGCGGCGTGGTCGGGGAGGCCGAGCACCAGGACCGGGTCGACGAAGTAGCCCTCCCCTCCGGGGCTCTTCGCCAGCGTGATGACTTCGCCGCCGTGGGCGGCGGAGTCGGTGATCAGGGCGCGGAGCCGATCGGCGGCGGCGCGGGTGACGACCGGGCCCATGGTGACGGCCTCCTCGGTGGGGTCGCCTACCAGCAGAATGCGTTGTGCGGCAGCCAGATACGCCTCGACGAACTCCGATGCGCGGTGGTCGGGGACGTAGAGGCGCTTGGCGGCCATGCACACTTGCCCGGACGTGGCGAACGAGGCCAGCACGAGGCGGTCGTAATCGGCCGGGGTCAAGGCGAAATCGTCGAGGAAGACGGCGGCGTCGTTGCCGCCGAGCTCCAGCAGCACGGGTTTGAGCGCCTGACCCGCCGCGGCGGCGATGGCCCGGCCCGCGGCGTCGCCGCCGGTGAAGGCGATCTTGCCCACGCGCGGGTGCGCGATGAGCGCGTGCACCAGATCGGGGCCGCCGTGGACGACTGTCGTCTCCGGCAGCAGGTCCGCCACCCGGGTGACCGCCAGCGGGGCCAGCGGGGAGGGCTTGAGTATCACCGTGTTTCCCGCGGCCAGGGCCGGCCCCAGTTTGAGCAGCGACAGGATGATCGGTGCGTTCCACGGGGTGATGGCGGCGACGACGCCGAACGGGGCGGGGGTGAGCCGCAGCCGGCCCCGGGCGTCGTCGAACTCGGTCCCGGTGAACACCGACGGGGCCTGATCGCAGAGCCAGCGCAGATAGGTGGTGGCGAAACCGATTTCACCCCGGCAATCGGCCACCGGCTTGCCTGATTCGCGGGCCAGCAGCAGGGCCAGCTCATCGCGTTCGGCGTCGATGGCGTCCGCCGCGACCCAGATCCGTTGCAGCCGATCCGGCAACGGCACCGCCGACCAGCGGTGAAACCGCCGATGCGCGGTCTCCACCAGATCATCCACCGCCGCGAGCGGGGTGACCGGTATCGTGCCCACGAGTTCGCTTGGGCGCGCGGGGTTCTCGCGCGGGATCATCATGCGGTCGCCTCCAGTGTGTCCAGAAGGCGGGTGCGGCGCCGACGGGCGTGAGCACCCAAGTGTCCAGCACATCGCGCGCGGTTCTCGGTGTCGACTGTCATGCGGTCGCCTCCAGGGAGTCCATCAGGCAGGCGCGGCGGAGATACGCGCGGGCGGCGGCGGGGTCGGTGGCGAGAGCGCGGAGCCCGCGTCGATACTCGTCGTCGTGGCCGTGGAGGCCGGACCAGTTGGCACGGCTGGTGCGCTGTACGTGGTCGACGGCCACTGTGCGCCGCGCCTCGGCCGCCCGGTCCAGCACGGCGTCTGGCGCACCCGCGAGTAGCTCGGCGAGCGCGCCGGCCATGCGCACGGCGTCGTGAATGCCGCTGTTCATGCCGAGCCCGCCGAGCGGGTTGTTCACATGCGCCGCATCCCCCATGAGCAGCACCCGGCCGTCGCGGAACCGACTGGTCACCCGCTCGTGCACGCGGTACAAAGACGCGTGGGCGATATGCCACGGCCGCCCCAGGTCGGCGACACCGTCCAAACGTCCGGCCAGCCGGCCCAATTCGAGCTCGTCGGGGGAATCGGCCGGAGTGGGTAGCAGCACCCGCCAGTGATCCGGCGTCCGCAGCAGCACCAGCCATTCGTCGGGATCGAAGACATAGTTGATGGGTGCGATGCCGGGCAGCGCGGATTCGAGATCCTCGGAGACCGAGGCGACGAGAAATCGCTCGGGATAGGTGCTGCCCTCGAAATCCGCGCCCAACCCGCGGCGCACCGCCGAATGCGCGCCGTCCGCGCCGATCAGCCAGTCGCAGTGCAGAATTCCACGCGAGGTCGTCACCCGGACCCCCGAAGGATCGGCCGCGACGTCCTCGACGGCATGGCCGAAGCGCACGTCGACACCGCCGGGCAGCGCGTCGAGCAGGATCGGCGTGAGCTTGGACTGCTCGCACTGCACCCGGAACGGGAAGTCGGTATCGTTCGCCAACACGCCCAGATCCAGGGTGGCGATCTCCGCGCCGCCGCGCTCACGATACTGAAACGTCTTGGCGACCAATCCTTTCCGCAACAGCGACTCCACCACACCCATCTCGCTCAGCATTTCGAGCGTGGGCGGATGAAAGGTGGAGGCCCGCGATTCCGCGGCCAACTCGGGCCCCTGCTCGAGCACGGTGACATCGATGCCGCGCCGCGCCAGCACCAGCGCGGCGGTCAACCCGACCGGGCCCGCCCCGGCGATCACGACGGTGCTCATGAGCTGTGCAGGGCGAAGCGGCCCTCGACGCCGACCACGCGAGCGCCGGTGAAGAAACGCAACGTCTCCGCCGTCCCCTCCTCGCCCAGCCCGGACACACCCCACGCGGGCCGCGGCGTCATGAGGTGCAGGCTCATGATCGAGGAGCCGTTCACCTTCACCTCGCCCGCGCGAATCCCGCGCGCGACCGCCAGCGCGAACTCCGTATCCGTCCCGCACACATAGGCTTCCAGCCCGTACGGGACGGCATTGGCGATGCTCACCACGTCCTCGACCCGTTCGTAGGTGACCACCCCGGCGACCGGACCGAAGATCTCCTCGGGCGCATCGCCGTCGAGCAGGGCGGGCGCGAAGAAGTTGCCACGCTCCGGCATCGTCCCGAACCGCTGTGCCTCGCGCCCCGCCACCGCCGCCGCGAGCGCGGCGACGTGCCGGGAATGCACCAGCGGGCCCAGCTCGGTCGTCTCGTCCAAAGGTGAACCCACGCAGAGGGTTTCGAGCCGTTTCCCGATCGCCTCGAGCAGCTCGGCCGACCGCGCCGCCGGCACGATCAACCGGCCCAGCGCGCGGCACCACTGCCCGTTGAGGGTCGTCAGCAGTTCGGCGGCCATCCGCGCCGCCGTATCGAGATCCGCGTCCGGCAGCACCACCAGCGGATTGTTACCGCCCAATTCGAGCTGACAGGGCCGAAACAGGGGAGCGGACGCCGCCGCGATCGCCCGCCCGCCCGGCACACCCCCGGTGAACGAGACCGCCCGCATCCGCGGATCGGCCACCAGCCGCGCCCCGGTCTCGGCATCGCCGTGCACCAGCTGGAACATGCCCGCCGGCACGTGTTCGGCAATGGCCTGCGCCAGCACGACCGCGCTGTAGGGCGTCAGCTCGCTCACCTTCAGGATCACCGGACAACCCGCCGCGAGCGCATTGGCCACCTTGTGCGC
Source organism: Nocardia yunnanensis (assembly GCF_003626895.1). Classification (GTDB taxonomy): domain Bacteria; phylum Actinomycetota; class Actinomycetes; order Mycobacteriales; family Mycobacteriaceae; genus Nocardia; species Nocardia yunnanensis. Next base: position 5,913,265 of record NZ_CP032568.1, read on the forward strand.
GGCCATGGGCGCGGGCGCGTTCCACGGCACCAGACACAGGGCCGGACCCAGCGGCAGCCGATGCACCTCGACACCGTCGCGATCCTCGCGCAGCGCCCCCGCCCGCAGTTGCGCCGCCGCCAGCCGGAATGAACCGGACACGATCGCGCCCAGCGGCCGAGTCTGGCGCACGGGAACACCGGTGGCGAAGGCATCGAGCTGGGCGAGGTACTCCACCCGAGGCTCGAGCGCGTCGGCGATCGCGTCGAGCATTCCCGCGTCGATACGCCCCGACGCCCGATCGGCGACCGCCAGCGCCCGCTCGAGCTGCGCGGGCGCGGTGGCGACCGCTGCCGCCAGCTCGGCGCCGGTGGCCGGATCCTCCAGCGTCACCGCGAGTTTCACCCCGGGCGTACTCCATTCGCCGTCCACGAGATCACGAAGTTCGGGCAGCGGTACGGTCATCGTGCGACCTCCGAGGGTGCGGTGGCGAACAATTCGTTGGCGTGCGCGTCGGTGACGATGCGCGCCACCTCGAGCATGCCGCGCTCGGCCGGGAAGGTCATGACCAGACCCATCGCCAGATCCCGCACGGCCCGCCCCGCGACCCCCGTCATCGAGGCCGCCGACGTCCCGCCCGCCTTGAGCGCGCCCACCGCCACCCGGAAGCACGCCTCGGTCACCGCCCCCTTGCCCAGCCGCCACTGGGTGAAGACCTCCTGCTTGGGCTTGAACGGCACCTCCGCGGTCTCCACCGCCAGCTGATACCGCAGCCACAGATAGGCGGTTCGCAGATCCCGTGTCATCTCCCCGAACAACACCTGATGCACCGGCGAGGACGCGATCGACTCGCCCGTGTCGGCGAAGCGCCGCGTCGTGGTGGCGGTGAGGATCTCGTCGTAGACCCGCTGCGCGCACCCGGTGTACACCGCCGCGATGGCCAGCTGATTGCCCACGAAACTACCCCGGCTCATGGTCAGCATCTTGGTGAAAGCCTTCGGCACACCGAGGGCTTCGTCGTCGGCGACGAACACGTCGTCGAGCCGGATACCGTTGTTGGCGGTGGCGCGCATCCCCAACCCGTCCCACGGCGCGCGCACGCTCACCCCTGCCGCGTCGCGGGGCACGAAGAAGGTCGCCAGTCCCTCCGCGGTGTCGTATCCCTCCAGCTTGGCGGAGGTCAGATAGTAGTCCGCGACTCCGGTAGCGCAGCCGAAAGATTTCTCGCCGTTGAGAATCCAGCCGCCATCGACCTTGCGCGCCGTGGTGGCGATGGTGATGTTCGCGCCCGAGGTCTTCACCGATTCGGACGCGAAGTTGGCCAGCCACACGCCTTCACCCATACGGGTCAGCACCTTCTCGGCGAAGGCCCGCACCACCGGAATCTCGGCCTCGTCGAACAGGCCCGCGTCGATCGCCTCCAACGGCAGCAAACCCCGTGAGGCACTGGTGTTGTGGAAGAAATACGCCAATGCGGTCGACGGGCAGGCGGTGCCCATGGCGAAGGTGGCCGCCGCCAGATCGCGCAGCGTGCCCCCGAGCCCGCCGAACTTCTCCGGCACCACCAGCCCCAGCAGCCCGGCCTCCCGCAGCAGCGACACATGCGACGCCGGAAACGCGGCGCTGGCATCGGCTTGCTCGGCGGCGGCGCGCAGGGCCGGCAGCACCGACTCCACCCGTTGCGCGCGTTCGCGTTCCGCGGCGGTCATGTCCTCGACCAGTCGTTGTCCGGTCAGCTCTGCGGTGGTCATCGGGTGATCCCCTCGTGATAGGTGCGGTCGTGATAGATGAGCGGGGCGGTCGGACGCGGGGTGGCGGCGTCCTGCACCAGCCCGAGCACGATGGTGTGATCGCCGGCCGGATAACACGCCGCCACCACGCAATCCACCCAGGCGACGGCATCGGACAGCACGGCCGCGCCGGTGGTCGCCGTTCCCCAGTCGCCCAGCGCGAACCGGTCGGAGCGGGCGGGACCGGAGAAGCGGCGGCCGATCTCCTCGTGGTCGCGGCCGAGTACGTTGACCGCGAAAACCCCACTGGCGCGGATCAATCGGCAGGTGGCGCCGCCGGATGCCACGCATACCGAGACGAGGGGCGGATCCAGCGCCACACTGGTGAACGAGCTGGCGGTCATGCCGTGGCGGCCCCCGTCCTCGGCGTGGGTGGTGACCACGACGACCCCGGTCGCCCACTGCGCCAGCACCGTCCGGAGATACTGCGGCTCCATCTCTGCCCCGTTTCGGTAGTGGAAACGCCGTTACGCACAAGGTAACGCTGGGCGGGGGTGGGCGCAAGCGGAACAATGGGGGATGGTGTTTCCCACAGGGAAATGCGCCGCCTACACTGGCCGCGTGCCCGAAACCGAATCCGACAGCCAGAGCCGGTCGATCGCGGCGGTCGAACGCGCCATGGACGTGCTGCTGCTCTTCGGCCGCAGCGGCCGCGCCGACCTCGGGGTCACCGAGATCGCCAATGAGCTCGGCATCACCAAAGCCGCTGTGCACCGCATACTCACGGCCCTGCGCAGCCGCGAACTCATCACGCTGGAACCCACCACCCGCCGCTACGCGCTCGGGCATGCCGCGATGGCGCTGGGGCGGGCGTATCTGGCGCGCACCGATCTTCGGGTGATGGCCGGCCCGGAACTGCGGCGACTGGCCACCCTCACCGGCGAGACCGCGACCCTGTCCATCCGGCGTGGCGACACGCGCATGTACGTGGACCAGGTGGTGCCCGATCAGGAACTGCGCATGGAAGTCGCACTGGGACAGCCGTATCCGCTGCACGCGGGCAGCTCCTCCAAGGCGATCCTGGCCTATCTGCGCAAGGAGGAGATCGACGAGTATCTCGGCCGGCACGAGCTGAGCGCGTTCACCGATGCCACCATCACCTCGCAGCGCAAACTGCGCGCCGAGCTGACCACGATCCGCAAGCGCGGTTACGCGGTCTCGCTGGGGGAGCGGCAGATCGGCGCGGCCTCGATCGCCTCGCCCATTCTCGATCACGACGGCGGCGTGGTCGCGGCGGTGAGCGTGTGCGGCCCGCTGTCGCGATTCGAGCCGCGCCTGGACGAGTACGTCCCGATGCTGCTCAAGGCCGCCGGCGCCTTGTCGACCCAGCTCGGTTACAGCGGTTAGAGTTTCGCGCCCGGCTTGAACACCCCGAGCGCCGCGGCCGTGAGCACGCTGCCCCAGATCACCCACACATAGGGCAGGCAGCCGTTCACGCTGCGGCGCAGCACGGATTCCACCTCGGCGCTCGAACCCTCCACCTGGAGACGGCCGAACGCGGCGCCGAAGGGCCGCAAGGTGATCCGAATGCCCAGCCCGGCGGCGATGGCGGCGGTGTAGAGCAGAATCTTGCCGCCCAGCCAGCGCGGATCGGTGGTCACGCCGAAGGGGTTCGTGGCGACCAGCGTGTACGCCCCGGCCGCCGCCATGCCCGCGATCACCAGGAACCGGATGCCCAGATCGGCCCGGTACACCGAGGCGATCCGCCCGTGCGTCCGGTGCGCGACGATCGCCAACGTCAACCAGACCGCCGCGAACAACCACACCGACACCACGAACCACCAAGGGAACAGGGCGATTCCGAACAGCGTCGCCCCGTGCGGCGCCATGGCCATCAACGTGACGCCGCTGGGCAGAAACAGCACCAGGCAGATCTTGGGCCCCAGATCCAGCCCGCTCATGATCGCCAGCGCGGTCGCCCGCGCCGCCGGGGTGCGCGCCGGATCGATGACGAACCGGCTGGAGTAGAACACCCCCAGATCCCCGCCCAGCCAGAAGACGAACAGCACCAGGTGCAACAGAATCCACCAGCCGTAGTGATGCGGGCCCATGTCGTTCCTAACCACGATGAGACGAAAGAGTCGAGCGGCGAAGGTAGGCGGATCGAGCGAAGCGTCGGTGCTTGCTGCCCGCGTTTTCGTTGCCAGGGCCCGTCATTCGAGCAAGCCGAGGGCGGCGGGAAGGTCGATCACGTCGGCGTATTTGGCGTCCAGATCGAGGAGGTTGGCCTCGTGCAGGCGAGGGTCACGGTCGCCGCAGGCCTCGGCGACGACCAACGGCCGGAAGCCGTGCTGCAGCGCGTCGGTGGCGGTGGCGCGCACGCAGCCGCTGGTCGTCAGGCCGGTGACCAGGACCGTGTCGATGCGCAGCGCCGTCAGCGTCGCGGCCAGCGAAGTGCCGTGGAAGCCGCTGGCGTACTGCTTGGTGACCACCACCTCGCCCGGCCGCGGCGCGGGTTCGGTCAGGAAGTCGCCGAGGGGATCGCCTTCCTCGAATACGCTCAGCGCGGGCACCTTTCGGCGGAACAGGCCACCGTCGGCGCTGCCGGGACGGTAGCTGACGCGGGTGAAGATCACCGGCCGGCCGCTTCCGCGCGCCCGGGTGACCAATTGGGCGGCGGCCCGCACCGCCTCCTCCACCGGGGCCCGCAGCGGGGACCCGTCGGTGAGGTAGGCGGCGCAGACGTCGATCACCAGCAGCGCCACCCGCTCGCCCGCGCCGAGCCGGGCGGCGAAGCCGTGGGCGCGATAGTCCGCGGCCAGGTCCGGACGCCGAATGTCGTTCACACGATGCCGTTCTCGGCGAGCGCGGCCAGTTTGTCCGGGCCGATGCCCAGCAGTCGCGCGTAGATCTCGCTGTTGTGCTCGCCCAGTTCCGGCCCGGTATGCCGCACGCTGCCGGGCGTCTCGCTCAGCTTCGGCACCACGTTCTGCATGGGAATCTCACCCAGCTCCGGATGCGCCAGCCGCACAATGGCTTCGCGGGCGGCGAAATGCGGATCGGCGAACATGTCGCGGGCGGTGTAGATGCGGCCCGCCGGCACCCCCGCCCGATGCAGCTGCTCGAGCAGTTCGTCCGCGCCCAGCGTGCGCGTCCACTCGATGATGATGTCGTCGAGCTCGGCCATGTTCTCCCCGCGCGTGGAGTGGGTGGCGAAGCGTTCGGTGGCGGCCAGTTCCGGTTTGCCCATGGCGGTGGCCAGCCGGGTGAACACCGTGTCCTGATTGGCCGCGATGAGGATCATCTCCCCGCCCGCGGTCGGATAGACATTGCTGGGCGAGACGTTCGGCAGCACCGGCCCGGTGCGTTCCCGCTGGTAGCCGGCCACTCCCCATTCGGGCAGCAGCGATTCCATCATGGCCAGCACCGCCTCGTAGATCGCCGAGTCCACGAGCTGCCCGCGTCCGGTGCGGGTGCGGTGGTGCACCGCGGCCAGGGTGCCGATGGTGGCGAACACCGCCGCCAGCGAATCACCCAGGGAGATACCGGTTCTGGCGGGCGGATGGTCGGGATCGCCGGTGGTGTAGCGGATTCCGCCCATCGCCTCGCCGATGGAGCCGTAGCCCGCGCGCGGCGCGTACGGCCCGTTCTGTCCATAGCCGGTGACGCGCGTGAGGATCAGGCCCGGGTTGTCCGCGCGCAAGGTGTCGAAGTCCAGCCCCCAGCGTTCGAGGGTGCCGGGCCGGAAGTTCTCGACCACGATATCGGCCTGCGCGATGAGGTCACGCGCCAGCGCCTGCCCCTCGGCGGTGCGCAGATTGCAGGTGACCGATTTCTTGTTGCGCGCCACCACCGGCCACCACAGCGAACGCCCGTAGGGCTTCTCCCGTCCCCACTCGCGCATGGGATCGCCGCGTCCGGGCGACTCGAGTTTGATGACCTCGGCGCCGAAGTCGCCCAGCAACTGCCCGCAGAACGGGCCGGCCAGCAGCTGTCCCATCTCGATCACTCGCAGATCGGCCAGCGGGCCCGAGGCGGCGGGGGTGTGGTCTGGCATGCGGCCAACTCCGTTCGGTGACAACGCCGCGACTGGATCGCCTCGCGGCGGCGGCAAGAATGGATACAATGTATCCCGTAGCGAAACGGTGAGCAAGATCGGGAACGGTACCCGCCGAAACCCTTGGCTGCGCACCGAACCCCTTGGCACAACGGAGGATCCGTGGACATCACCCTGGTCGAAGTCGCACCCCGGGACGGATTGCAGAACGAATCGCATCCGGTGACCACCGCCGACAAGATCGAGCTGATCCGCCGATCGGTGGCCGCGGGCCTGCGCCGCGTGGAGGCCGTCAGCTTCGTCAACGCCGCGCGTGTACCCCAGATGGCCGATGCCGAGGCCGTGCTGGCGGGCGTCCCGCGCGACGGCGAGATCTCCTATGCCGGACTGGTGTTCAACGAACGCGGCCTCGATCGCGCGCTGGCGGCGGGCGTCGACGAGATCAATGTGGTCGTGGTCGCCACCGACACCTTCAGCCGCCGCAACCAGGGCTGCGACACCGCCGAGGGCATCGCCCGCTGGGAGCGCCTGGCCGCGCGCGCCGCCGCGTCGGGACTGTGGCGCACCGTCACCATCGCCGCCGCCTTCGGCTGCCCCTTCGAGGGCGAGGTCGCCCCCGCCCATGTCCTCGACCTCATCGAGCGTGTCGCGGCGGCGGGCCCCGACGAGATCGCGCTGGCCGACACCATCGGCGTCGGCACCCCCGACCGGGTGCGCCGACTGGTCACCGGCCTCATCGAGCGCGCACCGGACGCGCTGCCGCGCTGCCACTTCCACAACACCCGAAACACCGGCTACGCCAACGCGATCGCCGCCCTGGATTCCGGTGTCCGCGTGCTCGACGCCAGCATCGGCGGTATCGGCGGCTGCCCGTTCGCGCCCGCCGCCACCGGCAATATCGCCACCGAGGACCTGCTGTACACCCTCGATCGCATGGGCGTGGACACCGGCGTGGATCTCGGTGCGGTCATCGATACCGCCGCCTGGCTCGGCGAGGTGCTGGAGTCGCCGGTGCCCGCACTGCTGGGTCGCGCGGGCCGCTTTCCGGCGGCTGCCGTGTCGTAGCTCGCCGGTTTGCCGCGGGCGATCGCGGGAACAGCCGTCGCAGCATGTTCCCTGACCGTCCGAGCTCGAGGAGTTGCGATGTCCACCGATGCGATCGTGCTGTTGCGGGAGGACCACAAGGAAATCCGCAAGCTGTTCCGGGAGTTCCAGAATGCCGGCGACGACGCCCACGCCACCAAGGGCCGGCTCGTCGACAAGATCATCGAGGCGCTGACCGTGCACACCTACATCGAGAACGAGTGCATGTATCCCGAGGTGCGCAAACTGGTCCCCGACCTCGAGGACGACATCCTCGAATCCTACGAGGAGCATCATGTCGCCGATGTCCTGGTGATGGAGCTGGCCACGATGAAACCGGAGGACGAGCGGTTCACCGCCAAGGCCACCGTGCTCATCGAGAGCGTCGACCACCACATCGACGAGGAAGAGGACAACTGGTTCCCGAAGGTGCGAGAACAGCTCGGGCGCAAGCAACTCCAGGAGATCGGCGCGCGGATGCTGGAGCTGCGCGAGAAGGCGCCGCGGACACCGGCGGCGCCCGCGGCACTGAAGAAGGCGTTCGACGCGATGCGGGCCTGACACGCCTGGGCGAGAGACCCCGCGCGCGTCGGGTCAGCCCGGCCGATGGAGGTCTCGCAGTGGCCGCAGCAGTCGCTCCAGATCGGGCTCCGCGGCCAGACCGTAGGTGGTTTCGCTGAGCCGGTCCGCGGCGGCGGCGTCGAGAACGTCGCCGGTATTGAGCCGGAACTTCAGCGCGAGCTCGTCGGCGGTCAGGGGATTGCCGGCGCCGCCTCGATTGACCTCGACCCGCTCGGTGAGGGTCCGGCCGTCGTGCAGGCGCGCGGTCAGCACGGCCGGGAACTGCTCGGGGAACAGCTCGTCGCTGCGTGCGTCGGGGACACAGCGCACCCGTGCGGCCAGGTCCAGACGCCGCGGGTCACGCGCGGCGGCGTCGGTGAAGTCCTCGTGGAAGACTCCCAGGCCACCGCCGCCGGTGAGCGCCGCGGCCACGGTGTACGGACCGGAAAACGCGGCGTGATACCCGGATTCGGGTCGCGCCTTGGCTTCGGGCGGAAACCCGATGGTCCGCAGGGCGGCGGTGGGCGCACCCAGCTCCAGCTCCGCAATGTCCTCGGGCCGCACGCCCCGCGCGCGCAGGCGCAGCGCGGCATCGATGCCGGCGTGCGTGAAGTGATTGCACGGATACGGTTTGACGCACACCTCCAGCAGCCGCCACTCCTCGCCGAGTCCCTCGACCAGCGCGTCGGGGTTCGCGCGGTCGCCGCAGAACGCGTGCAGCAGACCGAATCTGCCCTCGAACACCGTGGGCGGGCCGGTGAGCCCGGTGCGCGCCAGACCCGCTGCGACCACCGCGGCATGCGCGGCCCAGCCGCAGTGCACGCGTTTGACCGTGCCGCCGGTGCGATTGGCCTCGAGCAGACCCGCACCCATACTGGCCGCGATCCCCATGGCGTGCCCGATACCGGCGGCGTCCAGGCCCGACAGCATGGCGCACGCCGCCGCCGCGCCGACCGCGCCGCAGATCGCCGTGGCATGCAGACCGCGTTCGAAGAAGATCGAATTCCGCAGGGCCGCATCGTATCCGGCGATGCCCGCCCGCACCGTGATCTCGATGCCGGCCGCCACCGCGTCCAGCAGCGCCGCACCGCTGGCGCCCCGGGACTCGGCGACGGCCAGGGCGGCGGGGATCACCGACGCCGACGGGTGCAGCACCGACGGCAGATGGGTGTCGTCGAAATCCAGTGCGTGCGCGAGGGTTCCGCCCAGCAGGGCCGCGCTGGGAGCGGGCCACGCGCCGGGCAGGCCGAGCGCGGTCGCTCCGGCCGCGCCGCCCCACTCGGTGATCAAGGCGCGCACCGCGGCGGCGGGCGGGGAATCCAGGGCTGCCACGCTGTTGCCGAGCACATCCAGCACCCGGCGGGCGGCATCGTCCCGAATCCGCTTGTCCACCCCGTGGGCGTGTGCGTCGTGCGCGAATTCGGCCAGGCGGGTGACGATCGTCTGCTCGCTCATCGTGTCACCGCCGCGAGCGGACGCACCGGTGAACCGGTGCCGCCGACAATGCGCAAAGGCGCCAGCAGAAAGACGAATTCGGTGCGCCCGGCCTCGGCCAGCGCCTCCAATGCCAGGTGTTCGAGAATGAAAATACCGGCCTCCACCAGAAGAATTCGATGCACGGGCAGCACACTGTGACCCGCGCCGGGCGCGATCCGCTCGTAGGCGGTGGTATCGCTGCCGGTGGCCACGACTCCGCGTTCGGCCAGCCAGCGTGCCGCCTCCACCCCGACCCCCGGTACCCCCGACGCCGTGCCGAGATAGGCGTCGCGGTCGTCGAACAGCCGCGACCATCCGGTTCGAATCAAGGCGACATCCCCCGATTCCGGCTGCACCTCCGCCTGTTTCGCCGCCCGCCGCAGGTCCTCCGCGGTGATCTCGTACCCGCCGGGCAGGGTCTCGACGTCGTGCAGGCCCGCCACATCGAGCAGCACGCCGCGGCGCAGCAGACCCGGGAGATGTTCGGCCCCATGCGTGGTGAACGCGCCGCCGCGCTGCGCGGCCGCCGCGTCGACCCCGCCGTGCAGCAGGCCGTCGTGACTGACGTGGCTGAGCGCGTCGATATGGGTGCCCACGTGGCCGCCGGTCACGATGATCTCGTTGGCCGCCGAACCGCCGTCCGAGCGCACCATGTCACCGTGCCGCCGGATCAGGGTCATCCGGAAGCCGGGATGGTTGGGCGAACACGGCATCCCGGTGAAGAACGGCTGACCCAGTTCGATCAGCTCCACCCCGTCGCGCACGATCTCGATCAGCGGGTCGCGCCGGCTCACTAGGGCACCATCCTTTCTGCAGCCCAACGAGTTAGGGTTGTGACCTCTCGGTCCCGGCGGGTGCATGGCCCGGTTCGCGAGCCACTCGATGGCCACGATGAGTACTGCCAGCCCCGCCGGGCCCGGCGGGGCTGGCAGTACTCATCGTGGCCATCGAGTGGCTCGCGAACCGGGCCATGCACCCGCCGGGACCGAGAGGTCACAACCCTAACTCGTTGGGCTGCAGAAAGGATGGTGCCCTAGTGAGCGCGCACCACGACGACCCGATCGTCATCGTCGGCATGGCGGTCGAGGCTCCCGGCGGCATCGAGACCCTCGCCGACTACTGGGCGGCGCTGGCGGAGTCGCGTGACCTGCTCGGACCGTTTCCGCGTGACCGCGGCTGGCCGCTGGAGCGGCTGTTCGGGCTCGCCGAGACGGAGGGCTGGGGAGCGGTGTGCGACGCGGGCGGATTCCTCGACGGCGCAGCCGATTTCGACGCCCAGTTCTTCGGAATCACCCCGCGCGAGGCCGTGGCCATGGACCCGCAGCAGCGGGTCGCGTTGCGCGTCGCGTGGCGGGCGCTGGAGAACGCGGGCATCAATCCCGGCGATCTCGGAGATGCCGAGATCGGCTGCTACATGGGCGCTTCCAATACCGAGTACGGCCCGCACGGCGGAGAAGTCAACGACTACACCGGATATCGTGCCGGTGGCTCCGCGCTCGGTGCGGTGGCGGGGCGTATCGCCAACTGCCTGGGGCTCGGCGGGCCTGCGGTGGTGGTCGATGTCGCCTGCGCGTCCTCGCTGGCGGCGGTGCACCTGGCCGCCTCCGCCATCCGCAACGACGAATGCGAGTGGGCGCTCGCGGGCGCGGCCTGCGTCATGGGCTCGCCCGGCGCGTTCTTCGAATTCTCCAAGAACAACGCCCTCGCCACCGACGGGCAGTGCAAGCCGTACGCCGAGGACGCCTCCGGGACCCTGTGGGGGGAGGGCGTCGGGATCGTGGTGCTGGAACGGGAATCGCGGGCTCGGCGGCTCGGGCACCGGATCTACGCGCGGCTGCTCGGGTCGCGGATCAACCACAACGGCAAGGGCGCGCCGATCGCGGTGCCCAGCACGGCCGCGCAGGAGCGGTTGATCCGCGCCACCGTCGCCGCCGCCGGCGTCGCACCCGAGCACATCGACCTGATCGAAGGCCACGGCACCGGGACCGCCGTCGGCGACCCGCTGGAACTGGCTGCCCTGCAACAGGTTTACGGTGGCCCCCGCGCGGACGGCACCGGGCCGCTGCTCGGTTCGGTGAAATCCAACCTCGGCCACGCCCAGGCCGCCGCCGGTCTGCTCGGGCTGATCAAGGTGCTGCTGTGCGGACTGCACGGGCAGATCGCGCCCACCCGGCACGCCGAACAGCCCACGACCCGCGTCGACTGGGACGCCGCCGGGCTGCGGCTGGCCACCGAACTGTGCGACTGGGAGCCACGCGACGGCGTCCGCTACGCGGCCGTGTCCTCCTTCGGGGTCAGCGGCACCAATGCGCACGCCGTGCTCGCCATGCCCGCCCTCGAACCGGCCGCGTCCGCGACGGCCGGGCTTCGAGAGGCGGTATCGCAGAAGGAAATCCATGCCTGACTATCGACTTCCCGACGGCAGCACCCCGATCCCGCTGTCCGCCGACACCCCCGACGCGCTCGCTCGCGAGGCCGCCGCGCTGGCCGCCTACCTGGAGCAGCGGCCCGGGGTGAGCCCGGACGAGGTGGCGGACATGCTGATCCGCACGCGCGGGGCGCGCCGGCATCGGATGGTGGCCATGGTCGGTGACCACGCTCAGCTCGTCGAGGCCCTGCGCGCCGTCGCCGCCGGACGTCCGCATCCGGCCGTGGTGCGCGCCGACGGTGCTGCCGCCGCGCGGCGCATCGCCTACGTCTTCCCCGGCCAGGGCAGTCAGCGGCCCGGAATGGGGTTGCTCTACTACCGTAATTCTCCGGTCTTCCGGGCCACGGTGGACGAATGCGACGCGGTTTTCCGAGAGCTGCACGGTATTTCGCCGCTCGCCTACCTGCTGCACGAGGCAGGCGAGGTCGACGAGGGTGTCGCCATCGTCCAGCCCGCGCTGTTCATGCAGATGCTCGGGCTGGCCGCCATGTGGCGGGCCGTGGGCGTGGAACCCGATGTGACGGTGGGGCATTCGCAGGGCGAGATCGCCGCGGCCGTGGTGTCGGGTGTTATCTCGCTCGCCGACGGGGTCCGGGTGGTGACCTTGCGCGCCAACCTGGTCGCCTCGCTCGAGCGGGCCAACGACTGGACCGGGCAGTGGGCCATGGCGGTGCTGGGCGTGGACCGCGACGAATGCGAGGCCCTGCTGGCCCGCAATTCCGGCTGGGCCGAACTCGCGGTGGTCAACTCCGCGCACGTGCTCGCCGTCTCCGGGGAACGTCCGGCGGTCGCGGAACTGGTCGCCACCCTCACCGCGCAGGGCAAGTTCGCCAAGGAGATCCGCGTCGAGTATCCCGCGCACACCTCCTTCGTCTCCACCTTCCGCGCGGACCTCGAAGGGACCCTGCGCGACACCCTCGACCACCCCGAATTCCTGCCGACCGCGATCGACTGCCTGGGTGCGACCCTCGGCGAGGCCGTCACCCCCGACCTGCCCGTCGCCGAATACTGGTACTGGAACCTGCGCAATCGCGTCCGCTTCGACCTCGCCGTGGCCGCGGCCGCCGCCCGCGACGTCGACCTCTTCGTCGAAATCGCCGACCACCCCGCGCTGCTGCTCGCCATGCAGGAAACCCTCTCCGGCATCGCCCCGCCTCGCCCCTTCCACACCATCGGCACCTCCCGCCGCAGCGCTCGAGATCTTCGCGAATTCACCCGCAACCTCGCCCAAATCGCCGTCCACCACGCGGATTTCACCTGGTCCGCCCTCCGCGCCGACGACACGATCCGCCTTCCCCTGCTGGACTTCCCCAACACCCAGACCAACCCCAAGAAGCTTTGGGCCCCCTTCGATTACGCCCGGCAAGCGACCGACCCCGAAACCCCGGCCGGGAGCGGTCAGGTTCGAATCAGCGCACCCGCTTCGGCCGCCACCGACCGCGAGCCGATCCACGCGGTGCCGCAGCGGCTCCGCGAACAGTGGATCCGACTCGAGAAGCGCAAGCTGGTACCCCCGCGCACCCTCGCGATCCTCGACCACACCGGCGCCGCCACCGAACTGGCCGCCGCGATCACCCAGGCGGCCGCCCGCCACGGTGCCTCGGTGGCGGCAGCCGCCTCCGACCCGGCCTGCGACACCGCTGTCATCCTGCTGCCCGCACCGACCGGCGGCGCGGAGGAATCCGCACCCGCCTGCTTGCCGGCCGACCTGGCTGCGCGCGTCGCGCGAGCGGCCGCCTTCGTGGGTGATCGTGACTGGCTGCCGGACCTTTCGGGTATCCGAGACGTTTGGCTGGCGACGACGGGCGGTGAACCGGTGCTGGAGGGAGAGGCGCCGGATCTGGTCCACGCGGCTGCGCAGGCCGCGTTCCGGTGCCTGGCGTCCGAACACCCCGGCATCGCGTTCCGGCACGTGGATCTGGCTGCCGGGCAAGCGCTTCCGGCCGCTGCCAAGGCGGTGATCAGCGCGGTGCACACCGCTGGTGAGCCCGAACTCGCCGCCCGTGACGGCAAACTGTACGCCAAACGGCTGGTACTGGACGCGGCCGAATCGAGCACCGTGGACCCGGCGTCGGAAGTTGCGGACGTGCCCTTCGGCGCGGAGCAGTTGGCTCAGGTCGTGATCGTCGGTGGGACCGGTCAACTCGGGCTGGATCTGTGTGCCGAGTTCGCCCGGCGGGGAGCGGGCCGGATCACGCTGGTGAGCCGCTCCGGCGGCAGCGGTGAAGCCGCTGCCCGGCTCCGGTCGATCGCGGAATCCGGTGTGGCCGTTCAGGTCGAACGCTGTGACGTCACCGACGAGTCCGCCGTCCGGGCGCTGGCGGCGGTGTTGCCCGCGCCGGTGACGTTGCTGGTGCATGCCGCCGTCGACTACGCCGCGGCGGCCGCCGAGCCGTCGCCCGAAACCGTCGCCACCGCGGCGGAATCCAAGGTGCTGGCCTTCGACCGGCTGGTGCGGCTGCTGCCGCTTGCCCCGGATGCGCGGGTGCTGGCCTGTTCGTCGCTGTCGGCCGTCATCGGCGGTCGTGGCCACGCCGTCTACGCGGCGGTCAACCGGATGCTCGATGTCGCCGCGATGCGGCTGCGCGCCAACGGGATTGCGGCCGCCGCGATCCAGTGGGGCCTGTGGCGTTCGGTCGGCGTCGACCACGACGAGGCGCTGGCCCGCATCAGCGGCACCGGACTGCTGCCCATGGATCCGGTCGCCGCCATCACCGGCGGATTCACCGCACCCGGCAACCGGCTGGTCGTCGCCGCCGAATGGCCCACGCTGCGCAGTTTGTTCGCGCTGTTCGGCCTGGACCCGCTCTTCGCCGAGCTGCCGGACGAACCGCCGGCCGCGATCGTGGCCGCTGGTGCGCCGGTCACCGCGCACGCCGCACCGGAATCCGCCGTAGCGATGCCGACACCCGATGTCGCCGAGCAGGTTCGGGACGCGCTGCGGTTCGTCATGGGCATGGAGCCAGACGAAACCATCGATGGCTCCATGCCTTTGGTCGCGCTGGGGCTGGACTCGTTGCAAGCGCTGGATCTGCGCAAGCGGATCGAATCCGATCTGCGGCGCGATCTGCCCGTCACCGCGATCCTGGGCGGCGCGTCGCTGGACGACGTGGTGTCGCTGCTCGGCTGATCGTCTTCCGAAACATCGACAGAGCAGGGGGAATACCTGATCATGAGTACGGACAACCGGGAGCCGCAACCGGATGACGCCATTGTCGTCGAAGCGGTGGAGAAGTCCTTCGGCCCGGTGAAAGCGTTGCGGGGCATCAGTTTCCGCGCGCCAGTGGGCTGCGTGCTGGGCGTGCTGGGACCCAACGGCGCGGGCAAGACCACCACCGTCTCGGTGCTGTCCACCCTGGTACGCCCCGATGCCGGGTGCGCGCTGGTGGCCGGATACGACGTGGTCGGCCAGGCCGAGGAGGTACGCGCCTCCATCATGCTCACCGGGCAGTACGCCGCGCTGGACGAAGTGCTGACCGGCCGCGAAAATCTCGTCCTGTTCGGTCGCCTGCTGGGGCTGCGGCGCAAGGCGGCTGTTCAGCGCGCCGACGAACTGCTGGACCGCTTCTCGCTCACCGAGGCCGCCGATCGCCGCGTCGGCCAGTACTCCGGCGGTATGCGCCGGCGTATCGATATCGCCTGCGGCCTGGTCCGGCAGCCGCGCGTGGTGTTCCTGGACGAACCCACCACCGGCCTGGACCCCGTGAGCCGCCAGAGCTTGTGGGCGCTGGTGCGCGAGCTCAAGCAGCAGGGCGTCACCGTCCTGCTCACCACCCAGTACCTGGAGGAGGCGGATGCGTTGAGCGACAACATCATCGTCGTGGACAAGGGCACCGTCATCGCCGAAGGCACCGCCGATCAGCTCAAGGCGCGCTCGGGTTCCAGCTTCTGCGAAGTCGTTCCGGTCGACGCCGCCGACATGCCGCGCCTGGTCACCGCCCTGACCGGGCTGGGCGAGATCACCGTCGCCGAGTCTGCCGACCGCGTCGCACTGCCCGCGCCCGGCGGCGCGGCCACCCTCACCGAAGCGCTGGCCCGAATCAGCGCCGCCGGAATCGAACTCGTCGATATCGCCCTGCGCCGCCCTTCCCTGGACGAGGTCTTCATCGAACTCACCAAGCGCACCCCGGCGGCGGTGAGCGCGTGACTCGTGTTGCGGTGATGCGAGTTCCAGCGAGCAGGCAATGGCGGGCGTTGAGCGAGCGCGGCATTCGCTCCGCAGTGCGCGAGGGTGACGTGATCCTCGCGGTCGGTGCGCCCATCGCGTTTTACATCTGCTTCTACGTTCCGCTGCGAAAATCCATGTCCGCCGCGGGCATCGACTTCGCGCAGTATCTGCTGCCGTTGATCGCGGTGTACGCCATGTTCTTCACCGCCATGTTCGCGGGCGATCGGGCCGGTCGGGAGCAAGCTGGGGGAATGGCCACCCGGCTGCGGTCGCTGCCGGTGCGGTCGTGGGTGCCGGTCGCCGCGCGGATGTCGGCCAACCTGGTGCGCGGCGTCGCCGCCCTGACCGGTGCGCTGATCGTGGGCAGCCTCTTCGGGTTCCGCTTCCACGACCCCGCCGCGGCCGTGGTGTTCGTGCTGGTGGCCCTCGCCTTCGGGACGGCCGTGGTGATCGGCGCGGACGCGCTCGGCACCGCCACCCGCAACCCCGAACTCGGCGCGACCGTGCTGTTCGTACCGCAGCTGCTCCTGGTCATGACCTCCACCGGATTCGTTCCCGCCCACGGCTTCCCGGGCTGGATCCAGCCGTGGGCGCGCAATCAGCCGGTTTCCCAGGTCACCGCCGCACTGCGCGGCCTCGCCGAGGGGCGCTACCCGGCGGAACTCGGCGTCGCCGCCCTGTGGATCGCCGGCCTGGCCCTCGCCGGCGCGGCCCTCGCCATCCGAGCGGAAGGACGCCGCGCATGACCGCCAGCACCACTGTCCCAGCGGCACCTCCGCGCACCGACCTGCCCGCGCAGGCGCTGATCGAAACCGGCCGCCTGCTGCGTCGCTGGTCCCGGCAACCGGAGGTGCTCACCAGCACCCTGGTGCTGCCGATCCTGTTGCTGCTCATGTTCGATCTGGTGCTCGACCGCTCGCTCGGCCTGTCCACCACCGCCGACCCGATCTACGGCTTCGTCCCCATGATCGCGATCGCCGGCGCCATGTACGGCGCGATGGGCACCGGCCTGTCGCTGCACGGTGAGCGCGAGAGCGGACTGCTGCGCCGCTTCTGGGTGCTGCCCGTCCACCGCTGGGCGGGCCTGCTGGGCCGTCTGCTCGCCGAATGCGTGCGCGCCGCCGCCGTCGCTCTGGCCGTCCTGGTGGTAGGAATACTGCTGGGTCTGCGTTTCCCGCAGGGCTGGCCGGGTTTCCTCGGCGCGCTGGCGGTGCCGGTGCTGGTGATCGCCGGCTTCACCCCGATGGTGATCACGGTCGGGGTGAGCCGGGTCGGCGACAAGGTGGTGCAGGTGTTCGCCATCGTGGTGCTGATCGGCATGTTCTTCAACTCGGGATTCGTTCCGGTGCAGAACTATCCGGACTGGCTGCAGCCCGTCGTGCGCGCCCAGCCCATGAGCTGTGCCATCGAGGCCATGCGCGATCTCGTCCTGGGTGGCCCGGTCGCCACGCCCGTGCTGCAGACGCTGGCCTGGTCGGCCGGTCTCGCAACGGTTTTCGGCGCGCTGGCCGTGCGCGGCATGCGCGCGGCCGCCCAGAGCTGAGGTCCGAGGCCCCGCTGTCACATCGGAATCAGTGGGTGATCAACCGCCAATCGTCGGGCAGATTGTGGGCGGTCACCCGATCGCCCTCGACCGCCAGGTCGATCACCGCACCGCCCAGCCGCAGATCGGTCAGCTCCACCCGCCCCCAGCGCAGCGGCAGATGCGGCAGCACCGTCAGGCTGCGATGGGCGGCATCGGGATCCAGGCCCAGGAACGAGCGCACCAGCAGCAGCGGCGCCGCGCTCGCCCACGCCTGCGGTGAGCACGAGGTCGGGTAGGGCACCGGCGCGCCGAACCGGGAACGCGGGAAACCGCAGAACAATTCGGGCAGCCGCCCGCCGAAGGCGGCCGCCGCGTCCAGCAGCCCGTCGGCCAGCCGCGTCGCCAGCTCGAGCGCGCCGGGCAGATGCCGGTAGCGCAGCAGGCCCGCCACCGCGATCGCGGTGTCGTGCGGCCAGATCGAACCATTGTGGTAGCTCATCGGATTGTAGGCGCCCATGCTGGAAGCCAGTGTGCGCAAACCGAATCCGCTGTCCATCTCGGGCGAGGCGAGCTTGGCGATCACGATCGACGCGTGCTCGTCGCTGACGATGCCCGACCACAGGCAGTGGCCGATATTGCTGGTCAAGGCATCCAGCCGGCGCTTGTGACCGTCCAAACCGACAGCGAACCAACCCTTTTCCGGCAGCCAGAACGCCTCGGCGAACTTGGTGCGCAACTCCGCCGCCCGGTCCCGCAGGTGCCCGGCGGTGGTGGTGTCCCCGAACTCCTCGGCCAGCTCCGCGCGCGCCAGCGTGGCCGCGTACACGTAGCCCTGCACCTCGCACAGCGCGATCGGCGGTTCCGGCAGCCGCCCGGCGGCATCGTTGATGCCGTCGAAACTGTCCTTCCAGCCCTGATTGATCAGGCCGCGGTCGGTGGCGCGTCGATACTCCACGAACCCGTCGCCGTCGCGGTCGCCGTAGTCGGCGATCCAGGCCAGCGCGGCGTCGGCGGCGGGCAGCAGCGCGGTCACCGCGTCGATGTCCGCGCCCCAGCGCCGCGCCTCCGCCAGCAGCATGACGAAAAGCGGTGTGGCGTCGATGGTTCCGTAATAGGTCTCACCGCCCAGCACCTGACCGCTGGCGGGGCCGCGCCGCATCTCGTGCATGATGCGGCCCGGCTCCTCCTCGGTCATGGGATCCACCCGCAGCCCCTGCATCTCCGCCAGCTGCTGCAGGGTGCCCACCGCCAGACCGACGTCCAGCGGCAACGCCATCCACGCGGTGAGCAGCGAATCCCGCCCGAACAGCGTCATGAACCAGGGCGCGCCCGCCGCCACGAACGGCCGCCCGCCGCGCGCGTCGTCGTGAATCTGCAAGGCGCCCAGGTCGCTTTCGGTGCGTTCGAGCACCCACGACAGCTGCGCGTCCGCGGCCGTAATCTTGGTGGCGGTATCCCGCCACTGCGCGATCTTGCGGCTCGGCTCGCTGGCCTCGTAATGTTCGCCCGGCCGCAGGGGGGAGTGGATGGGCTGATTGCCCATGGTCGGCTGGCAGACGATCTCGGTCTGCCAGCTGCCGCCGGCGGGCACCACCGCCCGCCACGACAGCGAACCCGGCAGCACCACCGGCGTTTCCGACGACGACACCGCCAACCCGCGCGAGCGATCGGAGCGATCGTTGAGCAGCAGCTCCACATCCGCCACGATCACCTCGGCGCGGGCATTGCCGCCGCGGCCCTCCTTGACCGCGAACAGATCCACGAAATCCGCGTCCACGTGCAGGTGCAGGTCCACCGCGGTGGTCTCGCGTCCCAGATTCTCCACCGTGATGGTCTCGCGCAGCCCGTCGTCGACGAGCCGCTCCCGCACGATCAGCACCGTACTGTCCGCCGCGCCGGCCCTGGGCGGCCGGCGCATTATGAACCGGGCGGTGAACGCCTCCGGACTCCACACCGACAGCGGCTCCGGCCGCTGTCCGTCCAATCGCAGCTCCCACTGCGACAGCACCCGCGCGTCCCGGAAGAACAGGCCGTACGGGGTGCCGTGCTGGACGTCGCCCAGATTGTCCGAGAGGCAGAACGTGCTGCCCTCCACCAGCGTCACCGCTCCGCCCCACCCGCCCACACCGGGCTCGCCGGTATTGAGCGCGTTCGGTGTGTCACTGTTCATGCAGACCCTTTCGCCGCGGCACGCGTCGCCGCCGCGACGCCGCCTTAGAGGTAGAACCACTGTCGGACACAGGTTTACGGCCCGGCGCCAGCTCCCCTCCGGTCAAGGCGTCTGGATGCCCGGTATGCGAGGGAACGCGACCCGGCATGGTGGACGCCGTCGCGCGCCCCGGACCGGTGCCCGCCGCCCGCCCCGGCAGCGCGAGGTTCTGATGCGCGGGCGCGGCGCCCCAGGCGTGCACGGTGATCCGCCCGGCCCGGCGCGGCCGGTACTCCCGCACCACGCGCCGATAGATCTCCTCGTAGCCGCGACCCAGGGTGTCCGCGCCGAAATTCGACTCCACGTGCTTGCGCATGGCGTGCGGATCGTAGCCCTGGACTTCGGCGATGGCCGCGGGTAATTCGGCGGGATCGTCGCAGACGCGACCGGTCACGCCGTCCACGATGACCTCGGCGACCGCGCCGCCGCGCAACGCCACCACCGGCGTCCCGCACACCATCGCCTCGATCATGACCATGCCGAACGGTTCCTCCCATTGCACCGGGAACACCAGACAGCGTGCCCGCGACAGCAATTCGCGTTTGGCGGCGGCATCGGCCATGCCGAACATCTGATCGCGTTCGGTCAGCAGCGGCCGCACCGCACTCTCGAAATAGCGCAACTCGGGCGGTTCGGCGCATTTGCCCGCCAGGATCAGCGGCAGCCCCGCGGCGTGCGCGGCCTCGAGCGCCAGATGCGGCGCCTTGTCCGCGGTGAACCGGCCCAGGAACAGAGCGTAGTCGTCCTTGTCGGTGCGGAAGGGCCAGTCCTGCACGCGCAGCGCGTTGTGCACGCGGCCCACCCAGTTCAGGTCCGGGGCCAGGGATTGCTGCCGGTCGCTGATCGCCACCAGGTGCGCGTCGGGACCCAGCTCGCTGTAGTACAGGTAGGGGTCGCCGTACACGGGACCGTGCACGGTCACCACAGTCGGCACCCCGAGCTCGCGCGAGACCGGCATATTGAGCGGGCCCGCGAAGGTGTGATCGTGCACCAGATCCAGGCCCTCGGTCACCGCCAGCCGCTCGAGTGCCCGGCGGGCCTTCAAGGCGTGCACGACCTCCGGGAACGGATCGCCCAGCCGCTCGGATTGGGCCCGGTCCCACAGCGATTGGAACTCGCCCTTGGTGCCGTTGACGCCCGCGCCCAGCAGGGTCACCCGGTGTCCGCGCTCCACCAGCGCGTCCACCAGATCGGCCACCACGGCCTCGACTCCGCCGTACGCCTTGGGTGGAATGTCGAAATAGGGTGGCACCACCATCGCGATGCGCAACCGCTCGCGCTCGACCGATGGGAATTCGACTGCGGTAGTTGCCGGAACGGGCAGCGGGGATTCCGCGCTCATGACAGCCCCTCCTTCCAGGGACACGACCATCGACGCCCGGACAGCGGGACGTCGACCCGTGGCCGGACCGGAGGAGATCGGACAGCGCTGGCACCGCGAATGTCCGCGTGCCTCACCCGCGCCCGAGGTTCGGGGGCAGGGGATGAGGCCGAGCGGCATCGGCAGCACGCTCCGAGTTGAACGCCTGGTGATCGTCGCGCCGGCTGGTGCCGGGACCGGTGCACCAATGCGTGATCGGTGTGGACGACTCCAGCACCGATGATGAGGTCGCCACCGCCGGTCGTGCACGGTGACTCAGGGCCCTCGGGCACCCCGAGGCGTCGTCGCACTCGGTGGCCATATTGGGTGATTCCACAATATCGCTAGGAATCACCTGAAAAGTGCGGATCGGCATTGTTCGAAGGTTTCCGCGCACAAAGTTCGGTGCGAGGGCCGCATTTCGAGGGTTCGGACGGGCGGCTCAGGCCGCGGCATATCCCTCGCCGGCGGCGAAATCCGAGGGGATGGACCGTCCGGTTTGATCGGAAACGGCCGGGGCGGCGGCGGATTCGATCATGTCCAGCAGCAGCCAGCCGTCGGCGGTCCAGCCGCCGTGCACCTCGGTGCGCACCAGCCGGCCGCCGGGCGCGAACGGATCGTCGACGAAACCTTCTGCGTGACCGTCCAGTTCGAGCGCCAGCGCCGAACCGCCCACGTACACCCGCCCGGACCGGCCCGGCGGCACCAGCCGCAGCGACTCGTCCAGCACCAGCAGCCGCGCGCCCGGAATCGGGCGCACCCGGCCGGAACCGTCCAGCGGGCCGCGCGCGGCGACCCCCGCGTACTGCGGTGTGGTGTAGGCGAATCCGGCGCACGAGCCCGGAGCCAGCCCGCGCAGCAGCTCCGAAAGCGCTGCGGGACAGTCGTTGCCGAACACATCCCAGCGCCGCACCGAGGGCAGCGCGGGGGAGGGCAGGAAGGCCAGCCCGGCCAGGGTGGCGGCATCGGCCACCACATGGGTCGGCGCGGTCGAGGCGATGAGTTCGGCCAGCGCGGCCGCCTCGGCGCGCTGGGCGGCGGTGGCCAGGACCAGGGTCGCGCCATCGGCCAGGGCGGCCAGCAGTTCCACCGCCGCGTCCGTGGTGTCCCACCCGGTGGCCAGCAGGCGCACATCCGGCGAACCGTAGGCGCGATCGACCGAACACGCGCGCTGATCCGCGGCCACCGCGCGCCGATCGTCGGCGGCCGCGGCCACCGCGACCGGCTTCAGACCGGTGCCCGCCGGGCCCAGTTCGGCCAGCACCGCGCCGAACTCGGCAGCCGCGGCGATATCGCAGAGCAGGCGGGCCAGATCGTCGAGGGTCGGACCGGCCGCGCCGGTCACCCCGCCGTCGAGGCGTTCGTACAGTTCGGCATAGGTAAGGATGTGATCCCCGCAGCGCACCGCGGTCCGCAGCGCCGGCACCCGCCGCCCGCATTCGATGAGCATGGCCACCGACGGCACGTCATACAGTTCGACGCCGTTGGCCCATTCGTCCACGAGCCGGTGACGCTCGACGGCGGACAAGATTTCCGGCACCGCACGCTCCATCGTTCCAAACCCCCGGGTTCCAACTTAAGCAACCCTAACCTAATCGATGCAGAGCACAATAGGCCACCCCGATCGGGATCGAATCGGCGACAACCCGGCGGCCGGTCGCGGCTGTCACCCGTGACTGGGAGGATCGGGCGCATGACCACGACCGGGGACGAGGTGAGGGCGGTGGCGCTCGCACTGCCGCGCACCAAGGAACAGTTCGAATGGCAGATGCCCACCTTCCGAGTGGCGGGCAAACTGTTCCTCACGCTGCCGGAGCAGGAAACCTCCATGGCCGTCCGCTGCCCGGTCGCCGATCGCGACGAACTCGTCCAAGCCGAGCCGGACAAGTTCTGGATCGCTCCGCACGAGGCCGGCAACGCCTGGGTACGGGTCCGACTGGCGGCCCTCGACGATCAGGACGAGCTGGCGGCCATCATCACCGACTCCTGGCGTCAGGCCGCGCCCAGGGAACTCCTCGACCCAGCGTGACGCCGTTCAGCTGCCGTATTGGGTGGTTTCCGGGCGTTCGATGAGGAGGATGTGGGCGGGGTGCTCGGCTACGGGGCGGTGCTGGATGCCGGCGGGGACGGTGAAAAGGTCACCGGCGCAGAGGGTTACCGGGGGACGGTCGGCGAGTTCGAGGCGGAAGGTGCCGTCCCAGCAGAGGAAGAGTTCGTCCTCGTCGTGGTGATGCCAGGGGAACTCGCCGTGGATTTGGGCGACGCGCACGACGGAGTCGTTGACTCGGGCCAGTTCTCGTTGTTGGAAGGGGCCGGGGAGGGTGGCGAGGGCGGCGGGAATCGAGGTGGCGGTGGCGGTTTCGGTCATGGGGACAATCGTCGGCGACCGTGGGGGGCGGCGGGAGGGCCAATGCGGGACAATTGGTTCCACTATGGATCCAATCGAGGTGACCGAACGACTGGGACGCTGGTCGTCGGGGCGGGGACCGCTGTATGGGCTGCTGGCCGCGCGGCTGCGGCAGCTGATCGAGGATGGGGATCTGCCGCCGGGCGCGCTGCTGCCCCCGGAACGGGTGTTCGCGAAACAGCTGGCGGTGGGCCGCAATACGGTCATCGCCGCCTACGACCTGCTGGCCGCCGAGGAGCGCATCGTGCGACGGCGCGGCAGCGGCACCCGGGTGGCGGGCGCGATGGCCGAGACCGCCGACCACACCACCAGCGCCCCCATGTTCCTGAACCTGCTCGAACCGCACCCGGACCTGATCTCGCTGGCCTGCGCCGCCCCGGAAGCGCCCCCGGCGGTCGTCACCGCCGCCTACGCGCAGCTGGTTCCGGCGCTGGCCGCCATGACCGCCGAGATCGGTTACCACCCGGCGGGTTATCCGCCGCTGCGCGCCGCCATCGCCGAGCGCTACACCCGCCTCGGCGCGCCCACCGGACCCGAACGCATCCTCGTCACCAACGGCGGGCAGCAGGCGCTGTCGCTACTGGCGCGCGCGTTCATCCGGCCCGGCGACCGGGTGCTGGTCGAGACGCCCACGTATCCCGGTGCGCTGGAGGCGTTTCACGAGGAGGCGGCGGTGCCGGCCACGCTGCCGATCGGATTCGCGGGCTTCGAGAACGCGGTGCGCGCGCACCGTCCGGTGCTGGCCTATGCGACGCCCACCTTCCAGAACCCCACCGGCGCGGTGCTTTCCGGCCTGCGCCGTCAGCGCATCGCGGAAGTGTCTGCGGCACACGATGTTCCGCTCATCGCCGACGAGATCACC
The DNA here is from genome assembly GCF_003626895.1 of Nocardia yunnanensis. Classification (GTDB taxonomy): domain Bacteria; phylum Actinomycetota; class Actinomycetes; order Mycobacteriales; family Mycobacteriaceae; genus Nocardia; species Nocardia yunnanensis. The sequence continues at coordinate 5,937,110 of NZ_CP032568.1, forward strand.
GCCGATCTCGGCTTCCCGGGCGTCGTGTCGCCGCCGCCGCTGGCCGCCGTCGCGGATGACGTGCTGTCGATCGGGTCGCTGAGCAAGAGCATCTGGGGCGGTCTGCGGGTCGGCTGGATTCGCGCCCCCGAGGCGGTGATCGCGCGGCTCACCCGGCTGCGCGCGGTGCACGATCTGGGCGGCAACCTGCCCGCGCAACTGGCCGCCACCACGCTGGTGCCGGACATCGACGCCACCCACGAGCAGCGGGCCGCACGGCTGCGTGCGGGCCACGACCTGTTGCGCGCGAAACTCGCCGTCGCGCTGCCAGATTGGGAAATCCCGGCGGTAAACGGCGGCCAGACCCTGTGGTGCCGGATGCCGCACGGCGACGGCGCCTCGTTCGCGCAGACCGCGCTGCGCCACGGCGTCGCCGTGCTCGCCGGCTCCGGTCTCGACCCGAGCGGGGACAGCGAGAACCGGGTCCGACTGCACTTCCGTCATCCGGACGCGGTGCTGGCGGAGGCGGCCGAACGACTCGCGACCGCGTGGCGGGCCTACCGCCCGCCCGCGCGCCGCCACCGCACGCCACCGCCGCTGGCCGTGTGAACGGAAAGCGGAATCGCAGGTGGCCGAATAGAATTCGCGGATCAGAAGGTGACGCGCTGATCCTCCGGCAGGAACAATTTGTCGCCATCCTTGGCCTGGAAGGTGGCGTAGAACTCGGCCTGGTTGCGGACCACCTGATTGGCGCGGAATTCGTCGGGGGAGTGGACGTCGTTGGCGATCAGGTTCTCGGTGTACTGCGAGGTCTGCTTGGAACGCCAGTTGCGGCCCCAGGATTCGAGCATGTCCTTGTAGTCGGGATCGGCGACGCCCGCGCGCTTCTGATTGATGCGGTAGGCGGCGAAAGCCATTTGCAGGCCGCGATTGTCGGCCACGTTCTCACTCAGCGTGAGCTGACCGTCCACGTGATGCGCCGGATCAAGTCCGGCGGGCACCAGGCCGTTGTACTGATCGACGATCTTCTGGGTGAGCGCGTCGAACTTGGCGCGGTCCTGCGGCGACCACCAGTCCTTCAGATTGCCGTCGGCATCGTATTTGGAGCCCTGATCGTCGAAGCCGTGGCCGATTTCGTGCCCGATGACCGCGCCGCCCGCACCGAAATTCACGGCCGCCTCGGCATTGGCATCGAAGAACGGCGGCTGCAGGAACGCCGCCGGGAAGACGATCTCATTGTTGACCGGCTGGTAGTAGGCGTTCACCGTCTGCGGCGTCATGCCCCACTCGGACTTGTCGACCGGCTTGTCGAGCTTGTCGAACATCTTCTTGGACTCGAAAACATTGGCGGCGCGCAGGGATTGGATGAGCTGACCGCGGGTGACCCTCAACCCGCTGTAGTCCTCCCACTTGTCCGGGTAGCCGATCTTCACCCCCATCTTGCCGAGCTTGACCAGCGCGGCATCCCGGGTGGGCTGCGACATCCACGGCGAATTGGTGAAGTTCTCCTTGTAGGCCGCGATCAGATCCGCAACCATGTCCAGCGCCCGCTGCTTGGCCTCGGGCGGGAAATGCTTTGCCACGTACAGCTTTCCGAGCTGCTCGCCGATCGTGGAATCCACCGTGCCGACCGCCGACTTCCACAGTTCCGGCCGCTGCTGCTGCCCGCTCATCACAGTGCCGAAGAACTCGAAGTTGGCGTCGGAGATGGCCTTCGGCAGATACCGCGCGTACTCCCGCACCACCGACAGCTTCAGATACTCCCGCCACAGCGCGATATCCACGTCGTGCCACAGCTGCCCGGCCGCGGTGACGAACGACGGCTCCCCGACGATCACCGTCGCGAACAGGCTCTTGGGTCGATCGGTATTGCCGGAAAGCCAGGGATCCCAATCGAATTGGGGCGCCAGCGCCACCATGTCGGTCCACGACATCTTGTTGTAGCTGGCCTCGGTGTTGTGCAGCTTGATGTTGTCCCAGAATCCGGCCGCGATGCGTTTCTCCAGATCCAGCACCCGCCCCGCCAGCGCGACCGGATCGGCGAAACCCGCACCGGTGGCGATCTTCTCCAGGAAGGTCCGGTATCCGGCCAGCTTGTCGGCGTATTCGGGCTTGCGATAGTACTGCTCGCCCAACCCGATTCCGGATTGCGAGACCGTGGGCACGTGCGCGGCGGAGTTCTTGCGGTCCACCGACACGCTCAACCCGATCAAACCGCCGATCGGCAGCGCGGCCATCACCTTGGCCAGCGCCGCCTTGTCGGCCGCCTGATCGATATCGGCGAACATGCCCGCCAGCGGCGTCATGCCCAGTTTCTCGAAGGTGTCGGTATCCAGGCGCGCGTCGTACAGGTCGCGGATCCGCTGTTCGGTCGTATCCGGCTTGGGATTCTGGATGCCCTCGATGATCTCCCGCAACTGCGCGGTGACCCGCTCCTGCACCTCGTCGAAGGTCCCGAACGACACCTTGTCCGCGGGCAGCTGATAGTCCGCGAGCCATTTGCCGTTGACATAGCGGAACAGGTCGTCCTGCGGCCGCACCGCCGGATCCGAACCGGACATGTCGGGCCCGGTCAGCTGCGTCGAGGCGACCGAATTCTTGGTGTCGTGCCCGCACGCCGCCAAGGTGGCGACCGCCGGCGCCAAACCCAGCGCGATCAGAAAACGACGACGGTCCAGTCCCGACGATGTCACAGGCACTACCTCTCCCCGAAGCTCGCGATTGCACGCGAGGCTACCGGGGATGGCAGCCCCGCGTCGGGTGTCGCGAACCTGGGAGTTTCGCCGGCGCAGGCTCAGAGCGTGACGCTCTGCTCCGGCGGCAGGTATTCCTTGTCGCCGTCCTTCACGTCGTAGGTGGCGTAGAACTCGGCCAGATTCCGCACCACCTGGTTACAGCGGAATTCCGCGGGCGAATGCGGGTCGTTGGCGAGCTGATTCTCCAGCGACTCGTCGGTCATCTTGGTCCGCCAGGTCCGGCCCCAGGATTCGAACATCGGCCGGTAATCGGGAGTGTCGACGCCCTTGCGCTTCTCGACCATCCGGTACGCGGCCAGCGAGATCTCCAGCCCGCGCAGATCCGCCAGATTCTCCCCGACGGTGAGCTCCCCGTTCACGTGCTGATCCGCCGGCAGCCCCGCCGGCACCAGCTGGTTGTACTGGTCGATGAGCTGCTGTGTCTTCTGCTGGAACGCAGCTTTGTCCGCGGGCGTCCACCAATCCTTCAGATTGCCGTCGGCGTCGTATTTGGCACCCTGATCGTCGAAACCGTGCCCGATCTCGTGGCCGATGACCGCACCGCCCGCACCGTAGTTGACGGCCGGTTCGGCGTCCGGGTCGAAGAACGGCGGCTGCAGGAACGCCGCCGGGAACACGATCTCGTTGCCGCTGGGGTTGTAGTAGGCGTTCACCGTCTGCGGCGGCATACCCCACTCCGACTTGTCCACCGGCGTCCCCAGCCGATCGAACATCCGCTTGGCCTCGAAAGCATCGGAGGCGCGCAGGGATTCGACGAGTTTGCCGCGGGTGACGGTGAGCTTGGAGTAGTCCTCCCACTTGTCGGGATACCCGATCTTGGCGTTGATCTTGCCTAGTTTCACGATGGCGGCCTCCCGGGTGGGCGGCGACATCCAGGTCGAATTCGTGAAGTTGTCCTTGTAGGCTGCGCGCAGATCATCCACCATCTCCAGCGCGCGCTGCTTGGCCTCGGGCGGGAAATGCTTGTCCACGTACAGTTTTCCGAGCGCCTCGCCCACGGTGCCGTTGACGGTCGACACCGCGGCCTTCCACAGCTCCGGCCGCTGCTTCAGGCCCGACATCTCCTTGCCGAAGAAATCGAAGTTCGGGTCGGCGATGGCCTTGGGCAGATACGTCGCGAACGTGCGCACCAGACCCAGCTTCAAATACTCACGCCAGGCGGCGATATCGACCTCGGCCCACAACTGGGCGGCGCCGGTCACGAACGACGGCTCACCGACGTCGATCTTGTCGAAGAGATTCTTGGGGCGATCGGTGGTACCGGAAAGCCAAGGATCCCAATCGAATTGCGGTCCCAGCGCGACCAGCTCGGTCCAGGTCTTCAGGTTGTAGGTGGCATCGGTGTCGCGCAGTTTGACGTTGTCCCAATGGAATCCGGCTATGCGCGCCTCGAGATCCACCACCCGGTTCGCCAGCGCGGTGGGGTCGGGGAACCCGGCGCCGGCGGCGATGCGCTGCATGTAGGTCCGGTAGGCGGTGAACTTGTCGGCGTACTTCGGGTCGCGGTAGTACTGCTGATCCAACCCGAGCCCCGCCTGCGACACCGACGGCAGATGGGCATTGGAATCCTTCGGGTCGGGCCCCACGCCGATCCCGATCAGCCCGACGCCGGGCAGCCCGCCCATCACCTTCGCGAGATCCGGCTTGGGGGCCGCCTTGTCGATCTCATCGAACAGATCCTGCAGCGGCGTCATACCGAGCCGCTCGATCGCGTCCTTGTCCATCCGGCCGTCGTACAGATCGCGGATCTTCTGCTCGTTCGAGCCGGACTTGGGATTGTGAATCCCTTCGATAATGTCCTCGAGCTGCTGCTCGACTCGCTCCTGCACCTCGTCGAAAGTGCCGAAGGAGACCTTGTCCGGCGGCAGCTGATACTCGTCGAGCCACTTGCCGTTGACGAAGCGGTACAGGTCGTCCTGCGGCCGGATCGCCGGATTCGACCCGGCCATGTCCGGCCCGATGAGCTGCTTGGGTTTGTCGGTCTTGTTGCACGCGGCCAGCGCGGCGGCGGTGGGCACCAGGCCCAGCGCGATCAGGAACTTGCGGCGATCGAGAGCGAGGCGCTCGGACGTCAACGCGAATCTCCTCTACCGGATAATCGGATAGCTGCGACATTGCTCGCGCCGACGCTAGTGGAGCCGCCTGAGGAAGCCCTGAATCCACGCCCGTGGCCTGATCGGCCGCCCCGATTTGGGTCCGACCTGGGACTTGGCTACTATGGACCGGTTGCCTGCGGGAGCTCTGCCCGCACTTCGGCCGCGAACCCACAGTGGTTGATCTCCAGTTTGGTGGAAAACCGCTGGCAGGCGTGCGTTTGAAGGGCAACTGACCATGCCCGTCGGGTCGGCAATCCGGCGTGCATTTCGTCCAGGTCTAGGAGGAGCTGAAGTGATTCAGCAGGAGTCGCGACTGCGCGTCGCCGACAACACGGGTGCGAAGGAAATCCTCTGCATCCGCGTGCTCGGTGGCTCGTCGCGTCGCTATGCCGGCATCGGCGACATCATCGTCGCCACTGTCAAGGACGCCATCCCGGGTGGCAACGTCAAGAAGGGCGAGGTCGTCAAGGCCGTCGTCGTGCGCACCGTCAAGGAGCGCCGTCGTCCGGACGGGTCCTACATCAAGTTCGACGAGAACGCCGCGGTGCTCATCAAGGCGGACAACGATCCGCGTGGCACCCGCATCTTCGGCCCGGTCGGCCGTGAGCTGCGTGAGAAGCGCTTCATGAAGATCGTCTCGCTCGCCCCGGAGGTGCTGTAACCATGAAGGTGCACAAGGGCGACACGGTCATCGTCATCTCGGGCAAGGACAAGGGCGCCAAGGGCAAGGTCATTCAGGCCTACCCGGCGACCGGCAAGGTCCTCGTCGAGGGCGTGAACCGCATCAAGAAGCACGTCGCGAACTCCGCGAACCAGCGTGGCGCCAGCTCGGGCGGCATCGTCACTCAGGAAGCGCCGATCCAGGCCTCCAACGTGATGGTCGTCGACTCCGACGGCAAGCCGACCCGCGTGGGCTTCCGCACCGATGAGAACGGCAAGCGGGTCCGCATCTCCCGTCGCAACGGGAAGGACATCTGAGATGACTTCTACCGAGAACAAGGTTCAGCCCCGTCTGAAGACTCGCTACCGCGAGGAAATCAAGCCGGCCCTGAACAACGAGTTCAACTACGCCAACGTGATGCAGATCCCCGGCGTGGTGAAGGTCGTCGTGAACATGGGTGTCGGCGACGCCGCCCGCGACGCGAAGCTGATCAACGGTGCGGTCGCCGACCTCACCCTGATCACCGGCCAGAAGCCCGAGATCCGCAAGGCCACCAAGTCCATCGCGCAGTTCAAGCTGCGTGAGGGCATGCCGATCGGCGCGAAGGTCACCCTGCGCGGCGACCGCATGTGGGAGTTCCTGGATCGCCTGATCTCCATCGCGCTGCCGCGTATCCGCGACTTCCGCGGCCTGTCGCCCAAGCAGTTCGACGGCCACGGCAACTACACCTTCGGTCTCTCCGAGCAGTCCATGTTCCACGAGATCGACGTCGACAAGATCGACCGTCCGCGTGGTATGGACATCACCGTGGTGACCACGGCCACCAACAACGAAGAAGGCCGTGCCCTGCTCAAGCACCTCGGCTTCCCGTTCAAGGAGAACTGATCCATGGCTAAGAAGGCTCTGATCAACAAGGCCAACGCGAAGCCGAAGTTCGCCGTGCGTGCCTACACCCGCTGCCAGCGCTGCGGCCGCCCCCACGCGGTCTACCGCAAGTTCGGCCTCTGCCGCGTGTGCCTGCGCGAAATGGCCCACCGCGGCGAACTCCCGGGCGTCCACAAGTCGTCCTGGTGACTTACCGGTCCTCGTGACCGCGTAATACCGAACCCGAAGGCCCCCACCGAGACCCGTCCCGGTGGGGGCCTTCGGCGTGCTAGCCGATCTGCATCCAGAGCCACCAGCCGAGGTAGAGCTGATCGAAGGTGTCGCCCGAAACCTCTACCAGCATAGTTTGCTTGTCGAGCTCCAAGCCCTGGTAGGTGGCCAGGGCATACGGGGTGGACGGGGAACTGGCGCGCAGGAGCGCCATTGAGCTGCTCGGTGTTTCGGCGATGTGACGGCGGTGCTGGCCACCGGGACGTTGCTCTTGGCGAGCTGAGGGTCCCCGCCCTCCATCGGCCGGGCGATGACGACCATATCCCCGTGATCGATCGACTCGATGATCTTCGCTTTCAGCTCGTCCCCTCGCCAAATGCCTTGCCTCACAGCCAACTCACAGGATAAATCGGACATTAGCGAACTCGGCAAGCTCGCGGCAACAACACTCGCGTATCGATCGACTTCGGCGAGGGGGCTCGCGAGCCCTTACGTTCGCCGAGGCGATGGCGGCGATGATCAAGTCTGTCTTGCGGGGTTTCGGGCTTCGGCCGGATGCGACAATGACTTTCGCCATCGAGGTGAACCGGCGGGCGGACGCGGTGCAGAACAGCAACGCGTCGAAGCCGTGCTCGATCGCCGGTAGCCGCTCCTAAACCCGAAGGCCCCCACCGAGTTTCGACTCGGCGGGGGCCTTTCGCATGCCTCCGTCCGGAGGCCGCGGCCATTCCGGTCCGTCGGGCTGGATATCGCGTATATTCGAGCTAGCTATTCTGTATATAGGAGGTGGTCCCCATGTCCAAGCTGCTGATCGAGGTTGACGACGAAGCGCTCGCGGAGGCGCAGCGTCTGCTGGGTACAACCACGAAGAAGGACACGGTGAACGCGGCCCTGATCGAAGTCGCGAAGCGAATCAAGCGCGCCAAGGCGCTGGCGGAGCTAGTCGAGATGGCGGAACGGGGTGACTTCGACTACCTGCGGGACAAACGGGGGTACCGTCGATGATCGAGTTCTTGATCGATACCTCTGCCGCCGGTCGTTTGCTGCTCGACCCTTCGGTTCGCAAGGCATGGGAGGAACCGCTCGATGCGGGGTTGATCGCCCTCTGCGATGCGGTCGAACTCGAGTTGCTGTACGGAGCTCAGTCTCTGGCCGATCGTCTTCGCAAGAAGGACCTCTTCGATGGATTGTTCGGCTGGGCGGTCACGCCAGATGACGTCTGGGTGCGAGCCCATAGGACGCAGCAACTGCTTACGGAGCATGGGCAGCACCGCAGTGCCGGCCTTCCCGACCTCGTCATCGCAGCGACCGCCGCGGCCAACAATCTGACGGTTCTCCACTACGACCACGACTTCGAGACGGTCGCTCGCGTAACCGGTCAGCCAACCCAATGGATTTCGGCCCCGGGATCCATCTCGTGACCGCGTCATGACTACCGCAGTTTCGGGTTGGTCGATTGGTCGTGGCCGCACGGGCACGCTACGGTGACCAATCGTCCGAAATGGGTTGTTACGGGGAGGGTTCCGGATGCGTTGGGCGGTTGCGGTTTCCGCGGTGTTGTTGGCGTTGTTCACGAGCGGATGCGGGCTGATCGGGGGATCCTCGGGCGGCGTGCAGGCCGGGGATTGCCTGAAGAAGACGGGCGAGGACGGGTTCGACAAGGTGTCGTGCTCCGGGGCGGATGCCGGATTCGTGGTGCTCGATCGGGCGGGAAGCGGGCAGGCGCACGAGCGGTGCGTGGATGTCGCCGGGACCGAGTACGTCTACACCGACAAGGGCAAGGGCTCGGTCTGCGTGGGCATCAAGGGCGCCGATCCCGCGCACGCCGCGAACGCGGCCCAGAAGGGCGACTGCCTCACCGACACCGCCGGCAACAATCCGCTGAAGGCCGACTGCGCCGACCACACCGCCGTCTACCGCGTCCTCGATCGCCTCGACACCACCGAGTTCATGCCCGACGCCGCCTGCAAGAAGGTCTCCGGCACCCAGACCACCTACAGCTACATCCTCAAGGCCAAGAAGGGCATCGGCGCCTTCGGCACCGGCATCGTATTCTGTTTGATCGCAAAGGGTTCCGACCCGGCCCGCACCATCGACAACGCCAAGATCGGTGACTGCCTGAAGAAGTCCGGCGCCGACGACGTCGAGATCACCGCCTGCTCGAGCCCCGACGCCGAATACAAGATCCTGAGCTCCCAGCTCGACACCTCGCTGTGCGACCGGGTGTCCGGTTCCATCGCCACCTACTCGTATCAGCAGCCCGGCGAGATCATGCCCAAGGCGTTCTGCCTCGGCTCCGCGCACTGATCCGCCAAGCGTTCACCGCTGTGACCTGGGCCTCGATTTGGTGGCTGATCAGGGGTTGTCTACACTAGACCGGTTGCTCGGGCACAGCTGTGTCCATTCGCGCCTCGCGCGGGTGGCGTTGCTCCGGGCGCAAGTGCTCAATCCGGTCGGGCAACCCCGGCTGGACCGCCCCTATTTGTCGTAGGCCCACGACCGCCCTTTGACGGTGCTGAATGGGAACCGCGGCGAGAGAGGTAACGGTCGAACATGACCATGACCGATCCCATCGCAGACTTCTTGACTCGTCTGCGCAACGCCAACTCGGCGTACCACGATCAGGTGAAGGCTCCGCACTCGAAGCTCAAGGTGAACATCGCCGAGATCCTCAAGCGCGAGGGCTACATCGCCGACTACCGCATCGAAGATGCGCAGGTCGGCAAGAACCTGATCGTCGACCTGAAGTACGGCCCCTCGCGTGAGCGCTCCCTCCAGGGCGTCCGCCGCGTGTCGAAGCCGGGTCTGCGGGTTTACGCGAAGTCCACCAACCTGCCCAAGGTGCTCGGCGGCCTCGGCGTGGCGATTATCTCCACGTCCTCCGGTCTGCTCACTGACCGTCAGGCCAAGCAGCAGGGCGTGGGCGGCGAAGTCCTCGCCTACGTCTGGTAAGGGAGGTAGGAACAATGTCGCGTATCGGTAAGAAGCCGATTCCGGTTCCCGCCGGCGTCGAGGTGACCATCGACGGCCAGAACGTGACGGTCAAGGGTTCCAAGGGGACCCTGTCGCACGTGGTCGCCGAGCCGATCACCGTCGTCAAGGCGGAGTCCGGTGAACTCGAGGTCGTTCGTCCGAACGACGAGCGTCAGAACCGTTCGCTGCACGGCCTGACCCGCACCCTGATCAGCAACATGATCGAGGGTGTCACCAAGGGCTACGAGAAGAAGATGGAAATCTTCGGCGTCGGTTACCGCGTCGCCGCCAAGGGCTCGAACCTCGAGTTCGCCCTGGGCTACAGCCACCCGGTTCCGGTCGACGCTCCCGAGGGCATCACCTTCGCGGTGGAGTCCCCGACCAAGTTCTCGGTGTCCGGCATCGACAAGCAGAAGGTCGGCCAGATCGCCGCGGTGATCCACGGCCTGCGTAAGCCCGACCCGTACAAGGGCAAGGGCATCCGCTACGCCGGCGAGGTCGTTCGCCGCAAGGTCGGAAAGACGGGTAAGTAAGCCATGGCACAAACCGAAAAGCAGAAGGCCGCTCGCAAGCCGATCGGCAAGGACGTTTCGACCGCGCGCCGCCTGTCCAAGACGCGCCGTCACTTCCGTCTGCGCAAGAAGGTCGTCGGCACCACCGAGCGTCCGCGCCTGGTGGTCAACCGCTCCTCGCGTCACCTGCACGCCCAGCTGATCGACGATTCGGCCGGCAAGACCATTGCCGCCGCGTCGACCATCGAGGCCGATGTGCGCGCGTTCGAGGGCGACAAGTCCGCCAAGGGCGCCAAGGTCGGCGAGCTCATCGCCGCCCGCGCCAAGGCCGCCGGCGTCGAGGCGGTCGTGTTCGACCGTGGTGGTCACGACTACCACGGCCGTATCGCGGCCCTCGCCGATGCCGCCCGTGAAGGTGGGCTGAAGTTCTGATGATCAACACTGCGAACGAAGGGAACGTCTGATGCCGGGACGTCAGCGGCGCGACGGCGGAAACAACGGTCCCGCCGGACAGAACAGCGGTGGTAACGACCGCGATCAGCGTGGTGGCGGCCGTGGCCGTCGCGACGACAATCGTCGGGACAATGCCGCCGAGAAGAACCAACTCGAGCGTGTCGTCGCGATCAACCGCGTCTCCAAGGTCGTGAAGGGTGGTCGTCGCTTCAGCTTCACCGCCCTCGTGATCGTCGGTGACGGCAACGGTCTGGTCGGCGTCGGCTACGGCAAGGCCAAGGAAGTTCCCGCGGCCATCCAGAAGGGTGTCGAAGAGGCTCGCAAGAACTTCTTCCGCGTTCCGATGATCGGCTCCACGGTCACCCACCCGGTTCAGGGTGAGGCCGCGGCCGGTGTCGTCATGCTGCGTCCGGCTTCGCCCGGTACCGGTGTGATCGCCGGTGGCGCCTGCCGTGCCGTGCTGGAATGCGCCGGCATCCATGATGTTCTGGCCAAGTCGCTCGGTAGCGACAACGCCATCAACGTCGTGCACGCCACGGTTGCGGCTCTCAAGATGCTGCAGCGTCCCGAAGAGGTCGCGGCTCGCCGTGGCCTGCCCATCGAGGACGTGGCTCCCGCAGGCATGCTGCGTGCGCGCGCGGGACAGGGAGTCTAGACATGGCACAGCTGAAAGTGACCCAGGTCAAGTCCAGCATCGGCGCCAAGGCGAATCAGCGGGAGTCGCTGCGCACCCTCGGGCTGCGCGGCATCCGGCAGACCACGGTGCGTGAGGACAACGCGCAGAACCGCGGCTTGATCAACGTCGTGCGCCACCTCGTTGTTGTAGAGGAGGTCCAAGCATGACCATCAAGTTGCATCACCTGCGTCCTGCCCCCGGCGCCAAGACCGAGAAGACCCGCGTGGGTCGCGGTGAGGGTTCCAAGGGCAAGACCGCGGGCCGCGGTACCAAGGGTACGAAGGCTCGCAAGAACGTCCCGGTCCGCTTCGAGGGCGGTCAGATGCCGATTCACATGCGTCTGCCCAAGCTCAAGGGCTTCACCAACCCGTTCCGCACCGAGTACCAGGTCGTGAACGTCGGTGACATCGCCCGCGTGTTCCCCGAGGGCGGCACCATCGGCAAGGCCGAACTGGTCGCCAAGGGTCTCGTTCGCAAGAACGAGCTCGTGAAGGTGCTCGCCGAGGGCGAAATCGCTGTGGCCGTGCAGGTTTCGGCGGACAAGTTCTCCGGCTCCGCCAAGGAGAAGATCGTCGCGGCCGGTGGCACCGCCACCGAACTGGGCTGATCTTTTCCAGCGACCTGCAAGCAGTCGCTACGGAATCGGTAACCTGAAGTAGCAATGGCACCGGGCGAGTCGCGAGCTCGCCCGGTGTCGCTGTTAAAGTTCAAGTGTTGTCTGCCAACACCGTCATGGTTCTCGGCGTAATCATCGCTGAATCCGTGGCCTGACCTATGTCGTTAGCCAGGAGGATCTGTGCTTTCCGCCTTCGTGTCGGCTTTCCGGACCCCGGACTTACGGCGGAAGATTCTCTTCACGCTGGGACTGATCGCGCTCTACCGGCTCGGTGCGTCGCTGCCCTCGCCGGGCGTCAGTTACAAGAACGTTCAAGAGTGCGTCAACATCGTCAACGGCGGTGATTCCGCCGGTATCTACCAGCTCATCAACCTCTTCTCGGGTGGTGCGCTGTTGCAGCTGTCGGTGTTCGCGATCGGCATCATGCCGTACATCACGGCGAGCATCATCATCCAGCTGCTGACGGTCGTCATTCCGCGGTTCGAGGAGCTGCGCAAAGAGGGCCAAGCGGGTCAGAACAAGATGACCCAGTACACGCGCTATCTGTCCATCGCCCTGGCGATTCTGCAGTCGACCGGTCTGGTCGCGCTCGCCTCGCGTGGTCAATTGCTGCGTGGCTGCACCAAACCCATTCTCGATGACACCTCGATCTTCGGCATGATCATCATCGTGTTGGTCATGACCGCCGGCGCCGCCCTGGTCATGTGGTTCGGCGAGCAGATCACCGAGCGCGGTGTCGGTAACGGCATGTCGCTGTTGATCTTCGCGGGTATCGCCGCGCGAATCCCGGCGCAGGGCAAGCAGATCTACGACAGCCGCGGCCTGATGACCACCATCCTGGTCGGCGTCGCCGCCTTCGTCGTGATCATCGGTGTCATCTTCGTCGAGCAGGGCCAGCGCCGGATTCCGGTCCAGTACGCCAAGCGTGTGGTCGGCCGCAAGATGTACGGCGGATCGTCGACGTATCTGCCGCTGAAGGTGAATCAGGCGGGCGTCATCCCGGTCATCTTCGCGTCCTCGCTGCTGTATCTGCCGAACCTGTTGGCGCAGTTGACCCAGAAGAGTTCCGGCAACCCCGCCAAGTGGCAGGAGTTGATCCAGAAGTACCTGGTAAACCCGACGAACCCGGCCTATGTGACGATCTACTTCGCGTTGATCGTGTTCTTCACCTACTTCTATGTCGCGATCACCTTCAATCCGGAGGAGCGCGCGGACGAGATGAAGAAGTTCGGCGGCTTCATCCCGGGCTATCGTCCCGGCAAGCCGACCGCCGATTACCTGAACTACGTGCTGAGCCGGATCACCCTGCCCGGTTCGCTGTACCTCGGCGCCGTTGCTGTGCTGCCGAACCTGTTGCTGGGTATCGGTTCCGGAGGCGGCGGCATGTCCAGCCTGCCGTTCGGCGGTACCTCGGTGCTGATCATTGTGAGCGTCGGCCTCGATACCGTGAAACAGATCGAGAGCCAGTTGATGAACCGAAACTACGAAGGGTTCTTGAAGTGAGACTCGTACTGCTCGGACCGCCCGGTGCCGGTAAGGGCACCCAGGCCGAACTGTTGTCGGAAAAGCTCGGTGTTCCGCACATCTCCACGGGTGCCCTGTTTCGCACGAACATCAGCCAGCAGACCCCGCTGGGCCGGGAGGCGCAGCAGTACCTCGACGCCGGCAATCTGGTGCCCTCGGACGTGACCAACCGCATGGTCGAGGCGCGCATCGCCGAACCGGACGCCGCCAACGGGTTCATCCTGGACGGCTACCCGCGCACCGTGGATCAGGCCGAGGCGCTGGAGAAGATGCTCAAGGAGTCGGGCAAGGAGCTCGACGCCGTGCTGTCGTTCGTGGTCGACGAGGACGTGGTGGTCGAGCGCATGCTGGCCCGCGGCCGCGGCGACGACACCGAAGAGGTCATCCGCAACCGCATGCGCGTCTACCGCGAGGAGACCGAGCCGCTGCTCGAGCACTACGACGGTTCCGTCGTGTCGGTCGAGGGCGTCGGCGAGATCGACGAGGTCAACGCGCGTGCGCTGAAGGCCCTGGGCCGTTAATGGTCTTCGGCCGCAAGAGCAAGCGGGTGGTGCCCTTCCGCACCGCCGGTGAACTGGACGCCATGGCGGCGGCCGGCGCCATCGTCGGCCGTGCGCTGGTGGCGGTGCGCGCCGCCGCCAAGCCCGGGGTCTCGACCCTGGAGCTGGACGAGGTGGCCGAGTCGGTGATTCGTGAGGCCGGGGCGATTCCGTCGTTCAAGGGCTACCACGGTTTCCCGGGCTCGATCTGTTCGTCGGTGAACGACCGTGTGGTGCACGGCATTCCGTCCAAGGACGATGTGCTGGTCGAGGGCGACCTGGTCTCCATCGACTGCGGCGCGATTCTCGAAGGCTGGCACGGCGATTCGGCGTGGACCTTCGGTGTCGGCACCATCATCGAGGCCGATCGCCTGCTGTCGGAGGCCACCCGCCTGTCGATGGAGGCGGGCATCGCCGCCATGCTGCCCGGCAATCGCCTCACCGACGTCTCGCACGCCATCGAGCAGGGCACCTACGCCGCCGAGAAGCTGCACGACCGCAAGTACGGCATCGTCTCCGGCTATGGCGGCCACGCCATCGGCCGCGAAATGCACATGGACCCTTTCCTTCCCAACGAGGGCGCTCCCGGCAAGGGGCCCGAACTGCGTGTCGGTTCGGTGCTGGCCATCGAGCCGATGCTCACCCTGGGCACCACGGAAACCCATGAGCTGGACGACAATTGGACCGTCGTCACCGATGACGGGTCCCGCGCCGCGCATTGGGAGCACACGGTGGCCGTCACCGAAGACGGCCCGCGCATCCTGACGCTGCGCCCGGAATAGCCTTCCGCGCAATCGATCATGCCCACCCCGGCCAGCCGGGGTGGGCATGAGTCGTTTCCCGGGGCTGCGAGCAACGAGTCGCCGATCGGGTCGACGCCTGCACGAACTGCTCGCCCGGCCCCGGAACTCAAGGGCAGAAGTGACCATCGTACCCACATTGCTACCCTGGTAGCATTTTAGGTATGAAGCTTAGTGTGAGCCTCTCCGCGGACGATGTGGCGACGCTCGACCAGGAGGTTTGCCGGTCGGGGCTGCCGAGTCGGTCCGCGGCTGTAGCCAAAGCGATCGAGCTGTTGCGCGCTCGAGCGCTCGAGGACGCGTATGAGCAGGCGTGGGATGACTGGTCGGCAACCGAAGCAGATGGTGTCTGGAACGAGGTAGTCGCGGACGGGCTGGCTTGATGCGCCGGGGCGATATCGTCACGGTGGACTTCGATCCGGTTCGCGGTAATGAGGTGTCGAAGCATCGGCCCGCGATCGTGGTCAGCAACGACGGTGCCAATCGAAGGGCCGAGCAGCTCGGCCGGGGTGTGATCACGGTCGTCCCTGTCACCAGCAATACCGAGCGAATCTTCCCTTTCCAGGTGCTGTTGGACGACGTCCCGGGCCTTCGTGTCGCCTCCAAAGCCCAAGCGGAGCAGGTTCGTTCGGTTTCGGTCGAACGGGTCGGACGAGTCCTCGGCAGGCTGTCGGTCAAACAACTCTCCGAGCTGGATAACGCCCTCCGTCTGCATCTCGCCCTTTGAGCGCTTGTTGTTTCCACATTCGGGGTCGGTCGCGGACGGGTGTGTATCTGCGCGGTGGGGATGGACTGCGTTCGGCACAGGCCGCGCCGGTCCAGCAGCCGATCGCCGACGAATGGCGTGATCCCCGAGTGCGATTCGGCGCTGTCGCGGGCCCCGACCGGTACAGCGACCGGCTGGGTGTCGCCTTGCTCGTGTATCGCAGCCTGCTGCGCGAGGCGAATCTGCCCGCGCTGGTGGATGGCCGCTGGTTCATGCGCTCCGAATTGGCGCCCGGGCTGGACCCGGGTGTGCGTGCGCTGATCGAGCGGGCCTTCGACGACCCGTCGGCCACCGAGGCGCGCCCGTCCGCGGCGGAGTGGCGCGCAGCCGTGCTCGCCGCGCCGGCACCGCCGCCCGTACCCGTGTTCTCACCCCCGAGACCGCCTGAGCCGCAACGAAGGTCGGGCGCGTTGGCCGCGGCGATCATCGCCGGTGCCGTCGTCGCGATCGTCACGACCGTTCTGGTCGTGCGCGCCGTACAGAGTTCCGACCAGAGCGCCGCGTCGTCGACCTCGACATATTCGCCCTACACCACCACCTCGCACTCTTCCCGCCCGCCGACCACCACCACGCCCGCGTTCGACTGGTCCTCCCTCGATTCGGCGGCCACCGACAAAACCCCCTTCACCGCCCTGCTCCCGCAGTCCTTCCGCGACGGCAAGAACGTGAACTACACCCTGCGTTCGAGCGGCGTCATGGACTGCATCACTCCTGCCATGTCCGCGAACGTGAAATCCATTCTGCGCACCTACAATTGCGCTCATCAGGTCGCCGGCCCCTACGTCGACGACTCCAACAAGATCATGGTCTCGGTGAACGTCCTCGCCCTCGACACCACCGCAGACGCCGACCGTCTCTACGCCACCATGAAAGGCCAAACCCAAGACTGGGCCCTCTGGTGCCCCCACGACGGCCCCGGCGCCGACGTCTGCACCAACGACCCCTCCCGCGCCCGCCGCAGCGGCTACAGCGCCCACCAATACCGCTACATCTACGAATCCACCGCCCTCTACATCACCCTCTCCCGAGACCCCACCACCGACGACTGGACCGACCCCGCAGCCAAAGCCGCCGCCGACCAAGCCGGCCCCGAAAACTACTGGCACAAATGACAACCCCCGCACGACCGAATGAATCGGGCCCTTACACGGGAATCGCCTGGCCATGCGTGAATGTGATACCGGGTATGCGGGATTCTCGCTTTTCGCATGCCTGGTATCGCTCGTAGCGTCGGCGGTATGAGCACGGAGAACAAAGAACTGATGCGTGGCATCTTCGAGCAGTTGGCGGTGGGGAACGGGCGGGCGTTGACCGCTGCCATGGCCGACGAGTGCAGCTGGACCTTTCCCGGATCTTGGTCGTGGGCGGCCACGTGGGCGCCGAAAACCGCTGTGGTGCAGGGGCTTCTGCGGCCGCTCATGGCGCAGTTCGCCGAGCCCTACCGGCTCGAGGCGGACCTGATCCTGGCCGACGGTGATCGCGTCGTGGTTCAGGCGCGTGGCTACGGCACGACGGTGTCGGGCGACCGCTACCACCAGACCTACTGCATGCTGTTCACCGTGGCCGACGGCCGGATCACCGAGGTCGTCGAGCATTGCGATACGGCTCTGGTGGAGCGTGTCCTGAAGCTGCTCACGCCCGCGGCCTGACCCTTCCGCCTCACCCTTCGAGCAGGAGGGTGACCGGCCCGTCGTTGACGAGCTCGACGTGCATGTGCGCCCCGAACCGCCCGGTGGCGACGGTCGCGCCGAGTTCGTGCAGCGTGTCCGCGAAGACATCGACCAGCGGTTCGGCCACCGAACCCGGCGCGGCTGCCGACCAGGAAGGCCGCCGCCCCTTCGCGGTGTCGGCGTAGAGCGTGAACTGGCTGATGACCAGCACCGGTGCGCCCAGATCCGCCGCGGACCGCTCGCCCTCCAGGATCCGCAGCCGGAACAGCTTGTCCGCCAACGCCTTGGTGGTGGCGACAGTATCGGTGTGCGTCACCCCGACCAGCGCCACCAGCCCGTGCGGCGCCCCGTGCGCGGCCGGATCGATGCTGCCGACCACCTCGCCGCCCACGCTGACCTGTGCCCTCGTGACACGCTGCACCAGTACCCGCATGAATACCGATCTTCGCAGATGGCGGCGCTGCCACCCGCTCCGGCTGACACTCTCGCACCGAGGATCTGCCCGCCTGTCCCGAATTTCCTTGTGCGCCACCGCGAGTTCACGGCAGTAGGCTGTGCTGGCATTGACATCTGAAACCTCGGCGGAGCGGCAGTAGTTACCGATGGCACCTGACAATACGAAGACACCTGTGTGGGGATCGGGCTTGAAGGCGCAGATCGACGCGCACACATTGCAGTTCGACCCCAAGGACGCACAGACCGCGATCAACGCGACGTCGACGCTGCTCGCATCGATGCGCGCGTATCAGAAGGCGGTCTCGGACTTCAAGCTGGATTCGCTCCCCGACATCAGCTTCCTCGGGTCCGGTCAGGCGCTCACCTCGGGATTGAACCGCCGGGGGATCGAGCTGAAGACGGCGCTCGGCACCCATGTCGACATCCTGACCGCCATGATCGACACGTTCCGGGAGGCGTCGAAGGCCTACCGTTACGCCGACGGGGTGTCGGCCGATCAGCTGAAGGCCGCGGAGAGCAACATCAAATGGGCGACGGACTTCCCGACCCCTACGAACGCGGCCGATCTGGATATCAACCCGAAGACCTACCGCTCCGGCGCGTTCAGTCAGTTCCCGGAACTCCCGAAGGACCTCAAGAACTGGGCCAAGGACGACCACAAGACGAAAGACAAGTACCCGATCAACTGGGAGTCCAAGGACCAGGATTGGGATACGTTGATCAAGCTGCACAACACCCTCAACGGCGATCCGTACGCCTTCGCGGGCGAGGATTACGCGCAGTTGGCGAGCAAGATCGACAGCAAGTCCAAGGCGTTCGTGAACACCATCGAGGGTCTGGCCAACAGCTGGCTCGGCGCCGGCGGCAAGGCCGCGCGGGACGCGGTCAACAAATACGCCAACGATCTGCAGCCGCTCGTCGACACCATGAACACGATGAGCAGTCTGCTGACCTGGACCGGCAGCTGGGTCGCGTACTGCAAGGACGCGATGCCGTCCAAGAAGCACGACAGCTGGTACGACAGCTGGCCGTGGGGCGACAGCGATTTGAGTTCGTACCGCAAGAAGTTCGGCTGGTATTACCTCGAGCCGGGCAAGGACACCCAGTCGGTGCTGCCGGTGATGCCGGGACCTCAGGTCGACGCGCCCACGCCGCCGAATCCGGGCGACAAGCCACCCGCGCCGCCCGGAGACACGCCGACCGCCCCGCCGGCGGACAAGCCCACCGCCCCGCCCGGCTCCCCGGCCGGGGACAAGCCCAGCGCCCCATCCGGAGGTCAGCCGACCGGCTCACCCTCGGGTAAGCCCAAGACTCCCGGGGAGAGTCCCCAGGGGCAAAACCATCCGCAGGGGCAAAACCCGAACGACCAGCCAAAGAAGCACGACCAGCACGACAAGCCCAAGAACGACAAGAACCACCCGAACGGCCAAAGCCCCAACGGCCAGAAGCCCAACGGCCAGAACCCGAATGGCCAGACTCCGAATGGTCAGAGCCCGAACAGCCAATATCCCAATGGCCAGAACCCGAACGGCAACCCCAACCCCAACTCCGGCTATCCGAATACCTCGACGCCGCAGACGACCTCGTCCGGCGCCACCGGCGGTTCCGACACCTCGCAGCTCACCAGCGCCCTCACCTCGCTGATGACCGGGATGACCTCCGGCATCTCCACCCTGTCGCAGCAGTTGCCAACCCTGCTGCAGCAGTTGCAGTCCGCGACGCAGACCACCGACACCGCCGCTCTGGCACACCTTTTCGGCGTGCCGGAGGACAAGGTCACGTCCGCGTTCGCGGCGGTCGAGAAGGACCCGGCCAAACTGGCACAACTCGGCCAGCTGCTCGGCCTCACCTCCACCGCCGATACCCCGATGGCGGGCATTCCCGCCACCGAGGTCCGCTCGGAGGCGCTGCCCGTCGGAACGGACGGCCAGTCCCGGGCGACCGGCCAGGCCGCCGGCACACCGGCGTTCACGAACCTGTTCCGCACCGGTCTCGGAGCGGAACTCGCCACGCCCATCGGCACTCCGGAGGGCGCCATGGTCGCCTCCGCGGCGGGCGCGGAGCCGGTGGACGTTCCGGTCGATTTCGTGCGGACCCTCGAGCACGGTCTCGATCAGGCGTTCGGGGCGCCGGAGGCGACGGCGGCCGAGCAGTGATCTGGGACTTCTCCGATGACGAGTTCATCGTGCTGTGCAACCGCTACCTCGACGGCGATGTCCCGTTTCCGCTGACCTACACCAGCCGCCATCGCTACGAGGACGACGAACGACGCGCCCTGAGCGAGGTGAGCGAGCGGCTCGGTACCGGTTTGTTCGCCGAGATCAAGCCGGTGTTCGAGATCCTGGCGGATCCCGATCTCGTCATCGCCGCCCACGCCCGCCACGACGACGATCTCGACAACCCGGCGCTGCGGATTCGCGTGCATGCGGCCCGGCGGGGTCGCCGGGCTGTCCTGGTGACCATGAAGCCCGGCGAAACCATTTATCACAGTGGCGGTTTCACGCTCACCGAGTGCGAGCCGGAGGAGTTGCCCGCGCTGGTGGTCGCCCAGTTGCCCGCCACCGATGCGGGTGGCGGACCGGTGGTGCCGTTGCTCTCCGAACCGGAGGAGCGGGACCCGTTCGAGGTCAGGCAGTCGCTCGCGTTCGACTCCTTCGAGGAGACGAGCGAAAGCCGCAGTGCGGCGTTCTGGGCCGCCTCGGCCGAGTGGAACGGTTTCATCCGAGTCCGACAGGGCCGCTCCATCTATGGGCCTCGCGGTGTCATGGATTCGCTGCTGGCCTGGCGCGATCTGCGGCTGGACGGGCGGTACCTGTTCGAGGTGGGGGTGGCGGACGCGCAGGCGGTCCCGGTGTCTCCGCTTCAGCTGACCGAGCGGGTCGACGCCCGCATGTGGGAAGTCCTGTCGCACAGGGAGGATCGCGGCGAGTAGGCGACGGCCGGGTGCGCGGCACGATCGGCCCGAATCGGCACCCGCCGTTAATTTTCCGGCTACTGCGTGGTTGCCAACGCCTGACATGGTTGCTCACCATGAGCGATCGGTTGGAGGCCTACGAGGATCTGCTGATCACCGCGGCCGGTAAGACGGACAAGGTGCGCGACGGCATCGAAAAGGTCGTCAGCACACTGGTTTCCGCCGTCGACGGCCGCGGCACGCCGTGGGGCGACGACACGCTCGGCCACAACTTCGCCAACGGCGATCAGGGCTATCTCGCCGGTAAGAAGAACATCCTCGAGGGTGCGAGCAATATGGCCGGCACCTTCGGCAACTTCTCGGATGGTCAGAAGAAGGCCGCGGAGGATTTGAAGAAGATGGATCACGACAACGGCGACGGGTTCCAGTGATCCGATCATGGTGAACGAGCGGGCCCGATCCGATTTCGCGGATATTCTCGACGACTTTCGCGACCAGATGCGCACCATCACCCAGTTGCAGCGCGAACGCGCGGCGCTGACCGCGTCGGCGAGCGTCCGCGGCAAACGCGTGACCGTCACCGTGAACGCGGACGGCACGCTGATCGAAACCAAATTCGGTTCGGGCATCGAGGATCTCGACTACCACGAGATCGCCAAGGCGGTGACCGAGGCCGCGCAGCAGGCTAGTGCGGAGGTGGCCAGGCGCGGCCGGGAGATCCTGGATCCGCTCTCGCGCAACCGCGATCGGCTGCCGAAGCTGATGGAGATGGTGCCGGGCATGCCGGACCTGGGTCAGGAGCTGCGGATTCCGGAACCGCCGGTGGTCTCGACCGCGCCGCCCAAGGCGCCGGAACGCCGTGCCGCCGATCCAGAGGAGCGGCGATCTCGCGGTGGGGCCACCGATTCCGGATGGTGACACCGCGCTTGCGGGCGGGATAGCGGCGGATGTCGCTGGAACTGCCTTCGTATCTCGATTGGCTCGGCTACCTCGTGGGTGTGGAATGGCCCGAGGGCGACGAGGATCAGATGTGGGCGCTGGCCGAGGATTGGCGCACTGCGGCCAACGGTCTGCGCGAGCAGGTTTCGTCGATCACCGACGCCAAGTCCGCGACCCTGGCCGCCTACGTGAACGGCGACGGCGTCGAGGCGATGTCGAAGCTGTTCGACCAGCTGGCCGGTGCGGGCGGCGGTGGCGACGGCACGTCGATCCTGGATCTGGCCAAGCATTTCGAGCAGCTCGGTGACTCGGTCGAGGAGTCCGGCACCGAGATCCAGTACACGAAGCTGATGTTCTACTCGTCGCTGGTCATGGCGGCGGGTGAGATCGCGGCGGCCTGGCTGTGGCCCCCGACCGCTCCCGCGGTGGAGGCGGTCGTCGTCACCATGACGCGCATCGCGGTCCGGATCATCGGCCGGGAGGCGCTCGATCGGATGCTGGCGATCGCGGCCAAGATGGGCATCACCGCGGTGGTGAAGTTCGCGCTGAAGCACATGGTGTTGAACACCGTGCTGGGAACGTTGCAGGACTACGGGATTCAGCAGTATCAGGTCGATACCGGGCATCGGAAGAGCGTCAACTGGACACAGGTCGGCGTGACGGCGATCAGCTCCGGTGTCGGCGGCGCGGTAGCGGGCCCGCTGGGGGGCGCGCTCGGCGACGCGATCGGCAATCGCGTGAAGACCCTGACCCGCAATCCCGCACTGCAGCACTACATCACCGCCGGACTGACCGGCGCGTCCGCCGGAATCATCGGCGGCGGTGCGGGTTTCGTCGGCGCGACCGCCGCCCAGTTCGGCTTCGACTGGGCCGAGAACGGCTGGGACAAGGCGGTCAACAACCTCGAGCACACCCAGTTCGATATCCGCATGCTCACCGCCGGTGCGTTCAACGGCGGCGTCTCCGGCCTGAATCACACGGCCGCACACAGCTTCTGGGAGCCGCGTATGGCTCTCAAGACCTCGGGTATCGGCGCTACCGACCTGACCTCGGTCGGCGGCCATCCGGCCCTGGACGGCCCGGGTGGCACCCACGGCGGAACCAACGGCGTCGACGGCCCCCGCGCCGGCGTCGCTCCCACCGACACCGGCACCACGGTGAGCGACGGCAGCACGTCCCGCCCCGAGACCGCGGCCGGCACCGAAGGCGGCAGCGCACCCGCGAACCAGACTGGCGCGCAGCTTCATTCGGCCGGCACCACAGCCCCGACCGACACCCACACCGTCAGTGAAGCCCCTGGCGCAGGCGATACCAACGGTCGCCCCCAGTCGAGTGGCGACACGACCGCCGCGCCCAGCCCGGCTCCCATCCACCCCGCCACCCGAGAAACCCCTGTCACCGAGACGCCTTCCACCGAACAGACGGTCGGCGGCACAGGATCCGCGACGACCTCCTCGGGCAGTCCCTCGGCAACTTCGGACGGCCCAGCCACCGGTGGCGCAACACCCGTCACGTCGAGCAGCTACCCATCCGCTGTCGGAGGTCCCAGCGGTGCAGAGGCAACCCCCTCTACCGCAGCAGGTTCCGCATCGAGCGCCCCCTCCTCCAACACGTCACCCGGCCCGGCCGCCGGGGATTCCACCGCGCGCGCCGGTGCGCCGACCGCCAGCCCTACCGGTTCAGCGGGCCCGGGTACGAGCGGCGCCGGAGCCGCCTCCGCGCCCGGCACGACAACCGCAGGAACCGGCGCGGGCTCTACTACCAGCGGCGGCACCTCTGGTCCCTCCGCCAGCGCCAGTGCCAGTGCCGCTGCGGCCAGCAATTCGCCCTCGGGCGTCGCGGCAGCGTCGGCCGGCAACGCCGCCCGTGCCGCGACCCCCACGGGCTCAACCCAACACCTGCCGGGCACAACCCAATCCCCGCTCCCCGAAACCCGCGCAACCGCACCCCGCCCCGACATCAGTCGCGCCGGCGCACCCCCGGAGCCCCGCGCCGCAACCGACCAGCCGTCCCCGGCACCCGCAGACCGGTCGGAGACATCCACTCCCCATCCTGCTCCCGAGTCGGCCTCGACGCCAGATATCGCTGGCGAGCCCGGGATCTCCCATTCGCCCGCCGACACCCAGTCCCCGCGGTCGGATGCGCACCAGCCAGAAGGCCGGTCCCAGGACCAAACCTCCGCCGGCGACGAATCTCCCACCGCGCATCAGCCATCCGATGCGCGCCCGCCTGAGCCGCCGGAGTCGCGGCAGCCCACCGACAATCGCGCAGAGGAAACCCCGGAGGCCCGGCAGTCCACCGAGGGTCGTGCTGAGGACGTCCCGGGGGAGCGGCAGCCCACCGACGGTCGTGCTGGCGAAGCGCCCGAGCCGCGACAGTCCACCGATGGTCCGGCGGCGGGAGAGACCGAGCCGCAGCAGGTTGCCCGCGGTGGGGATGAGCAGACGGACGATCGATACGAGGGCAATCAGCCGACCGGGCGCGAGGAGAGTTCCACGCGCGCTGAGTCGACCGTGCTCGACGAGCCGGAATCCCGCCGCCCCGTAGACGATTCCGTCGAGTCTGGCCCCCGCGACGATGAGCCTGTTGTGCGTGGCGACGAGGAGCTTTCCGGCCTGCGTGACAACGAACCTCGTGGTTCGCGAGAAGAAGGGTCTTCGGCAGCTCACGAGGATGAGCACGTCACCCCTCGCGAGGATGAGCACGCCACCCCTCGCGAGGACGACCCCTCTGCCTCCCGTGAGAACGACCCGTCCTCCTCTCATGAGGAGCGGATCGAGGAACCCCGGGGGGACGAGCCGGTGGCGCGCGATGACGTCGAGCCTGCCGGGCGGAACGATGACGGCAGGGCATTGCGTGAGAGTGAGACTTCGGTTGAGCCCGGGGCGCGTTTGCCGCACGATGAGGGGAATCCAGCCGACCGCGAGTTGACTGCTCGCGATCACGGGACGGGGTCGCCGGAAGGGGCCGGCGAACCGCGACGTGCGGGGGAGATGCCGCAGTCGGAGGGTGCGGCACTGCCTCACCACGAAGATGTGCCGGCGGAAACGCGTGATGGCAGCATGCAGTCGGAGTCGGAATCCGCTGGGCCAGAACGAGAGTCGACTTCTGACCGAGAGCGGCAGCAGAAAGATCCGGCTTCTCCGGAAGACGCCCTCCTCGTCGCCCCGATGCCGCTCGGCGAAACGCCGAATGCTCCTGCGGCTGAGGGTGATCGGGCTCGCCCTTCGGAACCCCACCGTGGGGGCGAAGCGCCCGGAACTGGTCCAGTTCATCCCGAGAAAACCCCGGCGACCGATGCACGTCGTGGCACTCCGCCGGAGCGCACGGACGGACACAAGCCCCACCCCGGCCGCGTGGACGATCCATCGAGTACCCCTGCCCGTGAACCCATTTCGCTCACCGCGGACGAGGTTCGCGAACGCAATCGCGGTCGTTGCGGCGAGTTGGCCTTGCGTCTGCTGCGTCAGCTCACCGGTAACAAATCCATCGTCCCGCCCGAGCGTCGCGTCGGCCCGGAGGGGATGCGGATCGAGGAGCTGGTCGCGGGCGCGGGCGGCAGGCTCGAGACCTTCCCGGACGGGCACGATGCCATCGCCGCTCGCCTGCGCGACCTCGGCGACGGCGCGTCCGCCATGGTCGTGGACCAGTACGCCGGGGCCGCCGATGAGCACGGCGTCGGCGCACACGCCTATCTGCTGGTGAACCGGGGCGGTGAGATCAAGGTCATCGACCCGGGCGCCGGATTGGTCCACGGCTATCCGCCGGAGATTCCCCGCGAGACCAAGGGCACCCACGCCATACTCTTCGACAGCGAGGGCAAACCGGTTCGCCCGCTGAAGAATTCGGTGCGAGCCGGGCTGATGCACCTGGCGAACGAGCATGTGGGCGACGCCGCGCACCCGCCGGCCGACAAACCTCGCCCGCCGGCCGCCGCGCCCCCCGAAGAGGCCGGCGATCCCAAAACGACTCGCGACGACACCCTGGGCGATGAGCCGACGCGGCCCCTGCGCAGGTCGGGTCGTCAGCAGGAGGAACCTCCACCGGAGCCACGGCCGGACACGGAGCCGCAGCCGGACACGGAGTCGCAGCGTCGAGAGGATCGGCCCACGGGGCCGGAAGATCTTGGGCAGGAGGGTGTTCCGGAATATCTGGATCAGGAGCACTCGCACAACTGGTCCCCGCGCCCGGACGACCACTGGTCGCGCATGGACCGCGACGAGATCGTGCACGATCTCGACGAGCGGCTGGGTGTCGAGGTCCGTGGCGCCGAGCACCTCGATCCGGAGGCGTTGCGCGAATTCGCCCGCGCCATCGAGGATGTCGTGAACCAATATCCGATCGATGTGCGCGGCATCGAGATCGGCGGCACGCTGCACAATGCGGGCGCCTTGATGGAGGCGGTGCCGCGGGTGTTGGAGTCCGGCCGGATCGTCGTCGACCGCATCGCGGTGAACGTGGAGTCGATCGCGGATCCGACGGCGTTCGCCGGCGTCGTGCGCAATGGCGAGGCGATCGGCTGGGCTCCGACCGGCGCCGGAGACCGCCCGCTGTACGCGGTATTCGTGCACGAGCTCGGCCACGCACTGGATTTCGCGGGTGGGACGCTCGCGCGCGACCAGGTCGACTACGCGCTGGCCGATCACTATCGGCGGACGCGTGGCGAGGTCACGCCGCTGGAATACCTCGAATGGCTCTCGCAGCTGTCGAATTACAGCTTCACCAGGGACGGCGATGTCAACCGCACCGAGGCGCTGGCGGACGCCTTCATGGACGTCGTCCTCAATGGCGACAATGCCACCGAGCCCGCCAAGGTGCTCCATCGCCTACTGCTCGATCACACCGCGAACGCCGGCCACCCCGAGGCGCACGACCCGATCGGGGAGCGCCCGGCGCACGACGACGGCCACGAAAACCATTCGCAAGAACCGGAATTCGGACCGCAGCCACCGGAATCGGCTCCCGCGATCGTCGATCATTGGACCGACCTCGACCATCAGGCCGTGCTCGATCGCATCCAGCACGACCTAGGGATCGAACCCGTCGGCTTCCACCTCGTGGACGACGTGGAGGTGCTGCGGGAAGTCGGTCGCGCCCTCGAGGACAGCCTGGCCGAGAACCCCGGCATCAAGCCCAAACAGGTGGTGATCGGACCGATCCCGACGGATCCCGACGCCATGGCGGTCACCTTCCGCAGGAGCACACAGCCCGATGGGGTGCTGATACCCCACCGAATCGTGTTCAACGAGGAGTGGGCGAGGAACCCGGCGGCGTTCGCGGAGCGAATTCGCGCGCAGGTGGCCGCCGGACACCACGTCCCGGGTTCCGACGCCCGCCCGGTGTACGCGCTGGTCGTGCACGAATACGGCCATGTGCTGGACCATTACGGCCAGTTGGAGGCCCGCGCGGGCCTGCTGGAAGACCTGATCCACCATTTCGTGGCGACGCACGAGGAGGGCGATTTCACCGCCGTCCAGGAGTGGCTGCGCGGCCAGTTGCCCGGATATGCCTTCGACGAGCACGGGATGCTCAATGCGGCGGAGGCCCTCGCCGAGGGCTACCGCGACGTCATGCTCAACGGCGACAACGCCTCCGAGCTGTCGAAGATCATGGCCCACCGCTTGAAGATCGCCGCCCAGGACGCCGCGGGCCTGCACCCGCCGGACACGGCCGGACACGAGCCGCCCGGCGACCCGCTGGGCGCACGAGACCCCGCCGCCGAATCCCCGGAACCTCACGAACCTCCTGCGCCGCAACCGGAGCCGTCGCCCGAACCTCTTGGGCTGCAACCGAAGCCGTCGCCCGAACCTCCTGGGCCGCAACCGGAGCCGCGCACCCCCGAGGAACTGTGGTTCGACCGCCGGATGGCCGAGCGCGCCGACTTCAACGCCCAGATGGCCGACCGCCGCGCCGAATTCCTGCACAGCCTGGCCGACACCGCGATCCCGGGCAGCTTCGAGGAACAACTCCTGCGCGACCAAGCCCGCCACGCGGAAGGGCTGGCCCAGCAAGCCAGGGACCACGCCGACAGCCTGTGGACCGACCTCGGCGGCCGCCCCGACGAAAACCCAACGGCCACTAGCCCGGAAGAGGCGCGCGAAGCCGATCACCCTGCGGCCCAACAGAACCACTCCGGCGACGGCCGCCCGCCGACCGAACCCCCGTCACGCCCTCGCGCCTCCTCGGACGACCCCGATGGCTGGTTCGACCGCATGCGCGCCGAGCAAGCGGACTGGGACGCCCACATGGACGCCAAACGCGCCGAGTGGTTCCACGAAATGGCCGACCGCGAGGAACCCGGCAGCCAAGCCGAACGCGAAGCCCGCTTCGAAGCCCACATGGCCGACGCCGAAGCCGACCTCTCCCGCATCCGAGCCGATTTCATGTGGGACCTGGCCGGCGGCCGCCCAGACCCCACCACCAACCCCACCCACCCCGATACCCCACCACACCCCGCCACCTCCAAAAACCCCGACGAGACGCCGACGGTGAAGCAGCCTCGCCCCGAAGGTGTCAGCCCCGACGAGACGCCGACCGTGGAGTTGCCACACTCCGAGAGCGCCGGTCCCGATCCGGCGACGGCCACGGAATCGCAGCGGCAGGAGGGCGGACAGCCGCATACCTTGGCGCCCAAGGATCCGGTTGAGGCGTCGCCGGGTCTGCATGCCGCGGTCGAGCAGCTGCGGGATTCGACGCCGGAGGCGGGGGAGCGGCCTCGCAGCGTCGAAGATCTGGTCTACGGTGTCCGCCTCACCGACGCGCTGGGCATTGTGGAAGCGCTGGCGAAGCGCCCGGACGCTTTGGCCGCGCTGCGTGGCCTCGCCGAAGCGGCCAGGGCCGCCGGGGTTTTCGATGATCCCGCCTCGGGGCTGGGCGAGCGCCCGCAGCACGCACCCGCGGGCGAGCCGCGCACGCTCACCCTCGAGGAGTTGCGCGGCGAACTGCTGCGCCGCCTGGGCCTGCCCGACACCGTCGCGGATGATGTCCTGCCACGCGCGGCTGGTGATCTGCAACTCCGGAACCTGTTGCGCGCCGGTGGAATCGAAGCCCTCCGCGATGCCGTGCTCGCCCACGATTCCGCCGCCGGCCCCGAACGCGCCCGTCTGGCCCGCACCCGAGACGACTGGGCGCGCAAGCTCGGTGTCGACCCAGCCCTCCTCGACCCCGAGCACACCACCCCCGCCCAGCGCCGCGACCTCCTCGACGAGCTGCGCGCCGAAACCCTCCGCCGGGCAAGCGATGTCGCCGACCTCATGGTCGCCACCTTCCACACCCCGGGTGCCGACCACGTCCACGTGGTGCTGGAGGCCGACGGCGAGCGCGTTCACATCCGCATGACCGAGGACGCGGACGGGCACCGTCGCGCCGAGATCATCGAACGCCCTGACCTGCCGCGCGAAACCCCCGCCAAGCCAACGGAACCCGAGGCGAAGAAGCCAGGCTGGCTCAAACGCCTGTGGCGGCGCATGATGCACGGCTACGACGGCCAGTCGCCGAAGTACCCGTCGGGCTCGGGCAACGATTCCAAAGGCCAGACCATGCTGGCCATGGAGATCGGCTACGTCACCCACGACGAGGCGCTGCTGCATCTCAAGGACAAGTTCAACCCCGCCCGCATCCTCAAGGAGACCGCGACCCTGTGGAAGGATCGCGAACGCCTGCCGCTGGTCAAACACCTCACCGCCCGGGTCGCCGATGCCGCCGCCGAGGCGATCCCCATGCGCACCCGAGACGGCGGCGAGTACCGCCCGTGGGTCACCGAGGCGGACCCGCGCATGCGTGCGGAGATCGAGGAGTCCCTGCGCCTGGCCGGCTTGCCGATCGAATCGGAAATGCCGGAGCCGCAACACGAACCGCTCGACCGCGGCCCTGCCCTCGAACCGCCGGGCGAGCGCCACTGGGGCACGGAGTTGCCGCAACCCCTGGTAGACGCCGTGACCGCCCGCGACGCCGCACTCGCGGATCTGGTGCGCCTGGCGCGCGAGGCCGGCATCGACATTCCCGCCGACGACCCGCACACCCTGCGCGCCGTGCTGGACGAGGCCGTCTACCGGCTCATGCGCCGCGCCGGCGCGATCGAGGCGCTGCGCGACGCCGGCGAACGCTGGCTGCTGGAGGACTCGTGGGTGCCGTTCAGCCGCGAGATCAGCATCTTCGACAAGGACCCGCTCGGCCGCTACCTGCGCGAGTTCGCCCATTCCGAGGCGATCCGGGTGGAGGAGGACCGGGCGGCCGCCCGCCGCGCGGCGGCGGGCGTGGGCCCCGACGACGACTCGCTGGAATACCGTCCCCGCGAACCACGCCCGTCCTTCCTGGATCTGCAGGGCGTCAACAACGGCGGAGAGTGGCCGCGCCACTTCGACGATCCGGGCGAGGAGCTGTCCAACCGCCGTGAGGGCCGCCTCTTCGAGGATGCGCTGCGCCGCGACCAGATTCAGGACGAGCGCTCGAACTGGGCGCAGCTGCTCGATGTCGGCCTGGATCGCCTGGCCACCGAGGCGGATCTGCGGCGCGCCGTCGCCGAACTACGCATGGACGTGCGCGACCAGGCCGACCACCTGAACCAATTGTCCTCCGCCATCGACCATTTCGTGGAACTGGATACTCAGGCCCGGCAGCACGCCGACGCTTTCACCGATGTCGCCGCCCAGAACTGGGTGCGCGACCACGGCGGTGTCATGCTCGACCGTGAGCACGGGTTGGCAGTGCTGCCCGGACATCCGCAGCGCCTGGTGGTCATTCGCGGCGAACTTGATCACGATGTGCGCCTGCTCGACGCGCTGGTCGCTCACCCGGAGATCCGCGAGCAGCTCAATCGCGGTGAGCTGCAACTGGATTACCGCCTCGTCGGCCTCGACCAGCACGACCGCACGCGAGTGCTCGACCTCGAACCGCCCCAGGTCCGCTTCCACGAGGTGGATGTCGAGGGTGAACGCTCGACGGTCGCGCTCATGCGCAATGGCCTGGAGCCCTGGCGCATCGTCCAGCCGACGCCGGAAACCGCTGCGCCGCATTCGGAATCGCACACCGCTCCCGCCGAGTCCCGCGACCCCGACGTGGTCCGCGCCGAACGCAACGAGGTCGCCTCCCGCCTGTCGGTCTACCGCATGGATCTGGGCGCGAACCTGGCCGAGACGATCGCGGCCCTGCGCCACGACAATGCCCTGCGCGCCGCCCAGATCGAGGGCATGGCGGATTTCATCCGCTCCTCCGACGCCATCGACAGCTTCCACGACCTGGATCGCACGCTCCAGGCGCTGGCGCACCGCCTGGGCATCGATCCGGCGGAGCTCACGCCGCGGCGGCTGGCCGAGGCCATGGCGGATCCGGCCGTGCGCAAGGTGCGACGCCTGCAAGCCGTCGACGATCTCATCAAGTACGCCAAGGCATTGCGCGAGAACGTCGACGAGGCGACGGTTCTCGACGCCCGCAAGGACCTGGCCCGCAAGCTCGGCGTCGAGCCGCAGGATCTGGCACCGGCCAAACCGGCCAAGGAGGACGGTCAGATCGTCGGCTTCGCGCCGGACCTGAAGAACACCGACAAGAAGGCCCTGCTCGCGGCCATCAACGAGCTGTTGCACGAATCAGCCACGCGCCCCGAGCTTTTGGCCGCGCTGACCGAGTACGGCAGCGTGCTGGGTGAAGTGGATCCGTTCCGGCAGCGGCTGCGTTTCGATCCGAGCACCGACCCGCGTGCCGTCGACGGAGAACTGCCCATCCACGACGCGGACGCACCCGCCCTGCTGCGCGCGCTGCGCAGCGATTCCCTCGGCGAGCCACCGGCTTCCGACAACCCGTCGGCCGCGGCCGGTGTGTGGTCGCGGCTGCTCGGCGTGCAGATGAACGACTTCGACAAGACGGTCAAGATCTACCGGGACCAGCTCGGCGGCCTGCACGACCGCCTGAGCCCGAACCAGTTCGCCGACGTGCTCACCACACTGCGCGAGACCGGCGACCTGGACCTCGCCTATCAGCGCTATCGCGACAGTGCCGCCGACCCCGCCGCGGTCTTCACCAAGGAACAGGTCAAGGATCTCGTGCGCGGCGTGCGCAATGCGCGCTACGGCGAGGTGTACGAGGCATACCGCGACGGCAAGATCGAGAAGCACGAGCGGCTCAGCGCCAAGGAGCTCGCCGCCACCGTCGACAGCCTGCGCGCCGAGGTCCGAGCCCGCGCGGCCGACATCGACCTGCTGGAAAGCCTGGCGGCAGAACACAACAGGCTCACCGACCCGCCCCAACCCGTGGCAGCGGCGCGCGACCCCCGCACGGTCGCCACGGATCTGGCCGCCGCGCGCCATGACGCGCAGTTGGCGCGGGAGGGCCGCGACCACGCCAGGGGGCGGGTCTACCGCGAAGACGGCGGCGCGGGTCTGCGGCCGATCGCGGACAGCGATCTCACGCCGGGACGCGTGGCCGGCACCACCGACTATCTCGCCAACCGTCCGGCGGAGGAAGGCGGCAGCCTCCCGGGCCTGGATCGGCGGCTGACCGATCTCGCCACGGCCGCTGACGATTTCGATCGCGCGCAGGCGCGGGTCGCCGACCTGGAGTCCGAGCTGCGCCGGTCCGTGGAGGCCGATCCGAACGAGTCGCCGGTCACTGCCTGGCAGCGCGAAATCGACACCGCGCGCGCCGAACTCGAAGCGCTGATCGCCGCCGACCCCGCCTTGGCGCGCCAGGGCTTCGAGGCGATTCTCGATCAGGTCGACCGCATGTCCCGTATGCCCCACGAATGGGGTGACGTCTGGACCGACGATCTCGTCCCGCTGCGCGACGCCGTGCATCGCTACGAACAGGCGCGGGAATTCCACGCCGCCGCCCAACGAGACGAAGCGGCGGCCGCGCGTGCTGCCGAAACCCCTGAGCAGACTACGGCCCGCGAACTGTCCACGGCCCGAAGCGATCTCGACGCCGCACACTCGGCCGGCGACGCCGAAGCGGCCACCGCCGCCCAGGAGCGTGTCTCCCGCTGGGAAGCCGAACAGCGCCTCCTCGACGCCCAAACCGCCGCCGCGGCCGACACTCCCCACCAGGCCGCCGACCGCGCCCGCGCCGCGGCCCTCGCCGACCTCCGCGCGGCTATCGCCGAATTCCGTGACGTCACCGGCCTCGACGTCACCGAAGCCGACCTCACCGAACCCAACCTGCGCGCCACGCTCGATCGTCTGCTCCCACAGGCCGGCGGCAACCTGCCCGACCTCGTTCGCGCCTTCGACAAACTGCAATCCGCCGCCGAAGCCTTCCATCCCGTCGACGCCATGCACGCATGGGTCCACGACACCATGACCCCGGTACCCGAGACCGGTGGCGGTGATCCGCACGCGATGTTCGCCCGACAGGTCGAGACCGCTCTCGCCGCCGGTGAAACGCATGTGACCGTCCTCAGCGAGGGCGTCATGCGGATGGCCAAGCGCGTCGAGCTGGTCACCTTCGACACCGATCCGCCGACGCAGCTCATCCGCAAGGTCGTCAACAATCCGCGCCACGCCACCGCGGAGACCTTGGTCGCCCTGATAGGTCAGGCCGTGGGCGCGAAAGTTCCGATGGTGCACCAGGTCGACGAGCACACCGTGTACATGCAGGTGATGCCCGGCGACCTCGGCTCCGAGCATTTCGTCTCGATCACCGACGCCGGACTGGACGCGGTCCTGTCCTCACCCGACGGCCGCCGCCTGGGCCTGCTGGACGTCCTGATCGGCATGCCCGACCGCAACTTCGTCAACTGGCTGCTCAGTGCGGACGGCAGTGTCAGCGGCATCGACCACAGCCTCGCCTTCGGCGGTGGCCGCCGCGGCGACGAACTCACCTCCAGACCCTTCGCCCGCCACTTCGCCGAACGCGGCCCGGACGGCGAAACCATCTGGCACAACCACGATCTCACCGCCGCCGACCTTGCGGAGGCCCGAGCCCGCTTGGAGGCGCTGGCACCTGTCTTCGACGAGCACGGCCACCCCGACTGGCACCGCGCCATGATGGACCGCCTGGCCGAACTGGAACGGCACGCCCGCCCGAACGCCAGCGGTGATGACGGCGAATCCGGCACCCCCGCGCGCGATCCAGGCGGCCCGACAAAGCCGGGCTCTGACCCGGAAGTCGCCCCCGCGCCTGAACTCGAGCACGCTGCCAGCGGCGGCCAGGAGCCCCCGAACCGGCCACCGGACACGCCCTCGGGTCCCGAACCCGAAGACCCGAATCCGCGGCCCGGCAACGACTCCGGTGACGGTTCGGCAAACGCGACGCCCGAGCCCGAAGGGGAGCGGACCCGCGAGTTGCCGCCGAATCCGGACGACGTGCCGACCGCCGAGGTACCCAAGCCTGGGCAGGAATCGACCCTCGAACTGCCTAAGTCGAGCGAAGATTCGACCCTCGAACTTCCCCGACCGGGTGAGGATTCGACTCTCGAACTGCCGCCGGGTGAGGATTCGACTCTCGAACTGCCCCCACCGGGCGAGGATTCGACTCTCGAACTGCCCCCACCGGGCGAGGATTCGACTCTCGAACTGCCTCCGCCGGGCGAGGACGCGACCGCCGAATTGCCTGCTCCCGGCGAGGATTCGGCGGCTATCGTCCCCGTCCCTCACCACGAGGCGACGCTCGAATTGCCGACAGCCGCCGAGGAGCTGCCGCCGGTGGACCCCGTGGCGGATTCGCCGACCTTGAAGGCGCTCGCGGAGTTCCTGCAAGGCGTGCGAGACGCACCGGACTCGCACGGCCGCGGCGTCGACGAGGTCGTGTACGTGGCACGGCTGCTGGACGCCCTCGGGCTCGACGCCGCCACCGCGCATCTCAACGATCCCCTCACCGTGCTGCGGGCCGTCGCCGAAATGGCCAGGGCCCGCGGCTTCTTCGGCGATCCCGAACAGGGCGCCCCCGCTCGCCCGATGCGCGAGGCCGACGACTACCGGGATCTGACGCCAGAGGAAATCTACGGTGACGAGGAGTTTTGGCGCACCGAGGCCGACCCGGCGGACCTGCTGGCCATCGAAACGGCCCTGCGTGAAGCCGGCCTGAATGGCGAATTGCCACCCGGCCGAACCGAAACCACTCGCCCCCTCGACCCGGCACCTGAAGCGACCGGCACTCACCGGGATGCCGCCAGCACTCACCCAGAGGGAACCGGGTCGAACCCGGAATCGCGTACGCAACCAATCCATCCGGGCGGCGACGGCCCCACTCCCGAACGCCCCCTGGAGCCTTGGTCACAACGCCCGCACGACCCGAATGCCGCCGAGCCACGCGTGCTCACCCTCGACGAACTGCGTCAGCGTCTCGCCGACGAATTCGGCCTGTCCGCGGACGATCTGTCCCGCGAAAATCTCCCCTTGCAGGCGGGCGAGATGCAGTTCCGAAACCTGTTGCGCGCGGGCGCACTCGAAGCCCTCGCCGACATCCTCACCCGCCACGACGCCGCCACCGGCGCCGAACGCGAACACTTGGCCCGCGTCCGCGACGACTGGGCCCGCAAGCTCGGCATCCCGGAAGCCGCCCTGGACCCCGAAACCACCACACCCGAACAGCGCAAGGCCGTCCTGGACGCACAACGCGCCGAAACCCTGCGCCGCGCGATGGATGTCGCGGACCTCATGGTCGCCGCCCTGCACGTCCCCGCCGCAGATCACGCGCATGTAGTACTGGAAGCGGAGGGCGAACGCGTCCACGCCCGCGTCGTCGAGAAGCCCGACGGCAGCAAGCGCATCGAACTCGTCTCCCGCCCCGACCTCGGCGAACACCGGCCCGGCGCCAAGCCGAAGGACAATCCGGGCTGGCTGCAACGCGTGTGGCGGCGGATGATGCACGGCTTCCACGCCCAGTCGCCGAAGTATCCGTCGGGTTCGGGCAACGATTCCAAGGGCCAGACCATGCTGGCCATGGAGATCGGCTACGCCACCCACGACGAGGCCCTGCTGCATCTCAAGGACAAGTTCAACCCGGTCCGCATCGCGAAAGAGGTCGCGACCCTGTGGAAGGCCCGCGAGGACCTGCCACTGGTGAACAAGCTGACCCGCCGCATCGCCGACATCTCCCCGGACCTGAAGGCCATGCGCACCCGCCAGGGCGGCGAGTACCGCCCGTGGATCACCGAAGCGGACCCGCGCCTCCGCGCCGAGGTCGAGGAGTCCCTGCGCCTGGCCGGCTTGCCGATCGAATCGGAAATGCCGGAGCCGCACCATGATCCGCTCGGCCCCGAGAGCATTCAGGAGCCGCCGCCGCGCCGGTGGAGCACGGACCTGCCGCAGCCGCTGGTCGATTCGGTCGAGGCGCGAGACGCCGCGCTGCTGGAGCTGGTTCGCGCGGCGCACGAGCACGGCATCGTCCTCGAGGACGCCGACCCGCGGTCGCTGCGCCGCGCGGTGCAGGAGCTCCATTACCGCGCCATGCGCCGGGCCGGAGCCATCGAGGGTTTGCGCGATGCGGCGCAGCGCTGGCTCATGGAGGACGGTGTCGTCCCGTTCAGCCACGAGGTCAGCCTGCTCGACAAGGACCCGCTGGGCCGCTATGTGCGTGAACTCGCCCTGGTCGAGGCGCTGAACGAGCAGGAGCAGAAGGCGCTCGAACGCCGCATCAGGGCGGGCGTCGGCCTCGACCATCCGGGTCTGGAATTCCGGCCCCGCGACCCGCGAGTGTCGGCCCTCGACTTCCATGGCGTCAACAATGGCGGCGAATGGGTGCTGCATTTCGACGACATCGACGACGAGCTCTCCAGCAGCCGCGAGGGCCGCCTGTTCGAGGATGCGTTGCGCCGCGACCAGATTCAGGAGGAACGATCCAACTGGGCGCAGCTGCTGGACGTCGGCCTCGACACCCTCGCCACCCCCGAGGATCTCGCCCACACCGTCGCGGATCTACGGGTCGGCGTCCGCGACGAACTCGCTCGCGCCGCCGCGTTCGCCGAGGTGGTCGACCGATTCCTCGGCGCGGACACCGAATTCCGGCAGCGTGCGGACGAGGCGTCCGCCGCCGCGGCCCGCGACTGGGTGGACGCCAACGGCGGCAAGCTGCTCGACCGCGAGCACGGTCTGGCGATCCTGCCGGGCGAGCACGGCGCGCCCGAACGCCTGGTGGTGATCCGCGGCGACAATGCCCACGACATCCATCTGGTGGATGCTCTCGCCGCCCACCCGGACGTGCGGGAGCTGGTGAATCGTGGTGCGCTGCACGTGGATTACCGCGCGGTCAGCGTGAACGACGCGGGCCGGGTCCAGGTCGAGGACCTGGCGTCGCCGAATGTCCGCTTCCACGAGGTCGCGGTGGACGGCCGTCAGGTGCCGGTCGCCTTGCTGCGTGAGGGACTCGACTCCTGGCGGATCGTGCAGCCCACCTCGGAGCCCGTCGCCGCCCCGCACACCGAGCCGCCCGCGACGGGCCCGCGCGACCCCGACACGGTGCGCATCGAACGCAACGAGGTCGCCGCGCGGCTCGCGGTCTACGAGATGGATCTCGGCGCGAACCTCGAGGAGACCATCCTCGGTCTGCGCCAGCACAATGCCCTGAGTCTGGCGCAATTGGAGGGCATGGCCGATTACATCCGCACCTCCGACGCCATCGACACCTTCAACGATCTCGATCGCGCCCTGGGCAATCTGGCCAACCGGCTGCGCCTGGATCCGGAACAGCTTTCGCCGCGCGCGATCGCGGAAGCGTTGGCGGATCAGCGGATTCGGATGGGGGAGCGGCGTCGGCAAGCGTTCGCGAACCTCGTCGAATACGCGGACGTCCTGCGCAAGAATGTCGACGAGGGCGCTGCGCTGGCCGCCCGCGACAAGCTGGCGCGAGCACTCGGCGTCGATCCGGACGCGCTGCACAAGCAGAAGGCGGTCAAGGACGACCGCAAGGTCGACATCATCGGCTGGGAGTCGGACCGCAAATCCACCGTCCCGGACGCGCTCGCCGAAGCCTTCGAGAACCTGATCTTCCGGCCGGACGAGCGCCGTGCCGCCGCCATCGACGCGCTCACCGAATACGTTGGCGCGCTTGCCGTTCTCGACCCGCATCGCGACAGCGGGATGCGTTACGACCCGCTCACCGATCCGCGCGCGGTGTCCGGTGATCTGCCCGTCCATGATCCGGACGCGCCCGGCCTGCTGCATGCGCTGGCGAGCGACGCCATCGGTGAGCCGCCGCTGACGGACAACCCGTCCGGGGCGGCCGCGATGTGGTCGCGGCTGCTGGGCGTGGACGTCGGCGATATCGGCAAGACCGTCAAGATCTACGACGAGCGCCTGAGTTACCTGCACGACCGGATGACCCCGGGTCAGCTGCGGGATGTGCTGACCACGCTGGACGAGACCCGGGGCGACAAGGACGCCGCCTACCGCCGCTACCTCGACAGTGTGTCCGACCCGGCGAAAGCCTTTACCTCCGAACAGGTGTCGGACATCGTCCGCGTGGTGGAGCGAGCGCGTTACGCCGAGGTCTACGAGGCGTATCGCGACGGCAAGATCGAGAAACACGAACGGCTCACGCCCAAGGAGTTGGCCGCCGCCGTCGAGGCCATTCGTGCCGAACTCCACGCCCGCGCGGCCGATATCGACCTGCTGGAGCGGCTCGCCACCGAACACCACGACCTTACCAACCCGCCGGAACCCGCAGCGCCGCCGCGTGATCCACGCATCGTGGGACCCGAGCTCGCGGCCGCCCGGCATGAACTGCAGGTGGCGCGGGAGGGTCTCGACTACGCCAAAGGTCGCATGTATCGCGAGGCCGACGGCGGGGAGTTCCGTCCGCTGCGCGACAGCGATCTGACACCCGAGCATCTGCCCGGCACCGAGAACTACCTCGAGACCCGCAACCGCGCCGAGGGCGGCGAGCTGCCCGGGCACGCTCAGCGCATCGAGGACTTGACCGCTGCGGCAAGCGAATTCGATCGAGCACAGGCACGCGTCGCGGCGCTGGAGGCCGAACTGCACGACGGTGTGCGCAACGGTCTCGCGCCGGGCGAGACCCCGGTGGATGCCTGGCGCCGCGAAGTCGAGGCCGCGCGCACCGATCTCGAAGCGCTGGTGGGTGATTCGAGCCAAGCCGTCGAGCACGCCGTCGATCAGGTCGACCGCATGTCCAAGATGCCGCTCACCTGGGACGAAGTCTGGACCGACGAGCTGATCCCGGTCCGCGACGCCGTCCACCGCTACCAGCGAGGCCAGGAATTCCTGCACGCCGCCGAAACCACCGCGGCCACCGAAGCCGAAGCCGCCGCCCGAGCCGCCGAAACCCCGCAGCAACGCACCGCGCGTGAATTGGACGCAGCCCGTGCCGATCTCGACGCCGCGATCGCGGTGGGCGACGACCCAGCCCGCCAGTCCGCTGCCGACCGATTGGCGCGCTGGGAGGTCGAACAGCAACGCCTCACCGCCGAAGCCGCCGCCGCAGCCGACACCCCCCAATCCTCCGCCCACCGCGACCGCCACGCCGCCCAAGCCGCCCTCACCGCCGCCATCGAGCACCTCCACCACGCCACCGGCCTGACCGTCACCGAACCCGACCTAACCCCCGACCGCCTCCACACCACCCTCACCGACCTCCTCACCCGCGCCGGCGGCAACCTCCCCGAAGCAGTCCGCGCCTTCGACCACCTCCAGCACGCCGCCGAAACCCTCCACGCCGCCGAGGCCATGGCGGCCTGGATGGACGAGCACTACCCCGACGCGCACAGGCCCGACGGCAATGAAACTGGTGGCACCCCAACACCTCCCGGCCCCGAGAAGCCACCTTCCAACGCCCCCGGCAGCGTCTCTCCCGCAAGCACCACAGGCGAGCAACCGCTGCCCCCACGCGAACCGAACCCGGGCGCTGCCGCCGTGACCCATGCGCCGGAAGCTGCCGGAACTGATGTGCCGGAGGGCGCTGGAATTCATGTGCCGGAGGGCGCCGGAACTGATGTGCCGGAGGGCGCTGGAACTCATGTGCCGGAGGGCGCTGGAACTCATGTGCCGGAGGGCGCTGGAACTCACGTGCCGGAGGGCGCTGGAACTCATGTGCCGGAGGGCGCCGGAACTCATGTGCCAGAAGGCGGACAACACTCCGCTCCGCCCGCGAACACTGCGGAGCCGGAACCACATTCGCCGGATTCCGGGTCTACCGCTCTGTCAGAGCAGTCGGACGGGCGGACGGCAGCGGAGTGGACCGCGGGGGCGGAAACCGTTCACACCTGGTCGGATCCGAGCATAGCGACGTGGGCCGACGGGGTGCTGGCGACCGCGCGGGAGCACCTCGAACAGCATCGTGCCGCGCTGGCGGAGCTGGCTGAGATCGCGCGCGGCTTGGGTCAGGATCCGACCGGGCTCACCGCGCTACAGCTCGAACAGCGGCTGCTTGCCGTGGTGGACGCGGAGATTCAGCGTCAGCAGGGGCTCATGGAGACACCCGCCGGCATGTCCCCGGATGTGGCCATGGCCCAGCTGAAGGCCGCCGACCAGCAGGTGCGCGACCTGACCGCTCTGCGCAGCACCATCAATGCCGCCGTCCGGACCGGCGTCGACGCCCTGTCCGCCGCCCAGCACCTGGGCGCGCAGGTCCAGGACGCGGCGATCCGCGACGTGCTGACCGCCGCGGGCGCCGACATCCGCGGCCCCGGCGTAGGCATCCTCCCCGGCCAACCCCCCACCATCCTGATCGTCTCCCCCCGCACCGACCCCCTGACCGTCCTCGGCGAGCCCGCCGCAACCAGCCTCACCAACCAGGGCGTACCAATCCACGCCAAACTCCTGGAAGTCGACTTCGACGGCACCATCCACCTCACCGACCTCCAACCCCCCGCCACCCCAACAGAACCCACCACCCCACCCAAACCCATCTCTCCACCCGAACCCACCACCCCACCCGAATCCACCACCCCGACGGAACCCACCACCCTGACGGAACCCACCACTGCGGCGGAACCCACCGCCCCGGTGGAACCCTCCACCCCGGTGGAACCCACCATCCCCGTGGAACCCACCACCCACCCCGCAGTCGGACCAACGCCGCAACACTCCGAGGAACCCAAACCCGCTCAACCGAAAAACGCTGCCGAACAGCCCAATCCGAACGAGCGCGCCGAGCCGGATTCGAACGCACACGAACCCCTCGCCGAACCCTCGGACGAGGCCCATCCGCCGACCGATCCCCCCGTTTCCGGCGACCGGGGGGACGACAACCCGTCGCGCCCACCAACTCAGGACGATTCGGCTGAACCGACGCCCACCCCAACACAGGACCTTGGGGAGGCCCCGAAGCCCAATCCAGCGCCTGAGCCTGAACCAGCGTCTGGGGCGGATGCTGGTGGTGGCGATCGTGAGCAGTCGGTTGCGGGCGATGACAGGTATCGCTACAACCCGAATTGGCGTTCGCACCTGCCGTTTCCGTACAACCCGTACAACCCTGAGTTCCCGGAGTACACGCCGCGGCCGCCCGAGCAGCCGGCACCGTGGACGCTGCCGCCGGAGCAGACGCATCAACCGCATCAGCCGCAGCACCCGGGCACACCCGGGCACCCGCATCATCCGACCTCACCGGGCGGACCTAGCTCGCCGAACGGGCAGCACCCCCATTTCCAGCAACAGCCCCAGCATCCGCAGCATCCGAACCGGCAGCATCAGTACCCAGCGAACCCGCAACAGCAATGGCCACAGCAACAGCAATGGCCACACCAACCGCAGTGGCCGTCTACTCCCACTATGCCGCCGTGGCACCAGAATTCGGGCGCTCAAAACCCGCGGTGGCCGTCGGAGCCCGGAGTCTCGCAGTCGCCACAATGGCCGACGTTGCCTGGCACGCCGGAGACTCCTCAATGGCCTACCGTTCCCGGCTCGCGGCAGGGTTCGCAGTGGCTCCCGACTTCGGGGGCGCAGCAGAATCCCCAGTTGCCGGCGAGGCCCGATGCGCCAACTCATCAGCCGTCGACTCCTGGCTCACCGCAGGCGCTTCCGTGGAACGACGGCGCCGGTGGCCCGCATGGGTTGCCGGGGCCTGGCACGCCGCCCGGGCCCAACCAGGTCGGCGTATCGCAACCGCCACGTTGGCCCGCGGACGCAGGGGTGCCTTCGCAGGAACCGTCCTCCCATGCTGCGGCGCAGGGGTCGTCGGCAAATGGGAGCGCTGGTCAGGGCTTGCCGGGCGGTTCGCCGATGATGTCGCCCGGCGGCCACCAGGGTGCGGGGAACGGGAATTCCCGTGGTACCAGTCGTTTCCCGCGTGCGTCGGCCGGTCCCGCGCAGGGCGGGCAGATATATCTGCGTCAGCATTCCGGCTACGGCGAGTACGCCTGGCTCGATCCGGCGACCGGGCGGTTGAGTTCGGCCCCGATGGGTCCGAGCGCGCCGGCGGGCGTGTTCGACGACCTCGACGGTCTGCGGGTCGCGTTCTACCGGGATCCGCAGGCGGGCCTGGTGGTCCGCATCGGCGATCAGGTGATCGAGGTGGATCGGCTCGGGGCGGGGGCGCTGTGGGAGCGCGTCGGCGCGGATCTGCATAGGCTGGTGATCGGCAGTCCGGGCGACGTGCGCTGTGAGCTGCGGTATCGCGCGCTTCCCGCGGATGCCGACCTGGGCCTGCTGATCCGGGATGTGCTGTCGGACCCGTCGCGGCGGTTCGGGATCTTCGGGTGAGCCCGGTCCCGCGGCAGTGCGTGAGTTCGCCGATTTTTACGGTTCCGGCAACCACACGGTCGGCTGCGGTATGTGATGCTGTCAGTTGGTCTTCGGAATGGATGAGGAGGTTCGACGTGCGCGGTGACCGCCCGAGCGAGCAACAGCTGCGGCGGAATTTCGACACGCTCCTGGCGGATGTGCTGGCCGGGGAGGGCGTGCGCACCGCTTCCGGATTGGATTCGCCCACCGAGGCCGCCCTGTGGGCGATCGCGAAGGCGTACCCGAATGTCTCCGAGGACCTCGTGACCGCCGCCCGCGCAGCCTTCGCCGGTCAGCTCGACGGCAGCAATGCCGCCCGCTGGCGCGCGGATATCGAGCGTCTGCTCGCCGAGCGCAAACCGACCTCGAACAGTTAGCGACACCCGGCGTGACCGTTTCCCGCGATTTCAGTGAGCACCCCGCCGATACGCGGGCTGCCGTGCCCAGCCCCGAATCCGCCGCTCCCGTACCCTCTTTCGGTGTGGACGCCGTACCCGAGCACGACGACGCACCGGAGATTCATCCGCTGACCGCCGTCCTCGGCGTGGACCCGGCCCCTGAACCGACCGCTGGCGCGGCCACTGAGCCATCCGAAAACCCCGATACCGCACCGGAATCCAGCCCGGATGTCGGCTTCTCGCTACGGACCGAGGAACCCGACGACCCCGAGCGCGCCCGCCGCCTCGCCCATCGCATCGCGTCGGAACTGCGCGCCCTGGCCCCGCCGGGCTGGCACCGCATGCACGCCGCCTTCGCTCTCACCGTCACCGGTCAGCGTTCCCGCATCGTTTTCTCCGACGACCGTCAGCGCCAAGCCCACGCCCTGCCCACCGAGCCGATCCTGGAGTTGGTCGGCACCCACCGCCGACTGTCCGCCGAACTCGGCGACGGCCCGTGGTGGCGGCTGGAATTGGAGCTCACCGCCGAGGGCGCGCTGAGCGTCGATCACGACTACGGCGACGAACCGTTCCCCGACGATCAGCTGTTCGCCCCGCAGGAATACTTGACCGACCTCGGCACCTACCCGCGCGACAGCCTGCCCACCTGGCTGGCCGCCTACATCGGCCACGAGAACCGCCAATCCCGTACCCCGCAGGCGGCCGCCGTCCAAGCCCGCGCCGACCGCGAATCCGGCTATCTCCCGGTGGTTTCCAGCGACGACTTCCCGGATTTCCCCCTGCTGTGGTCGCGTTGGGCCGCCCTCGCCGCCGCCTTCGTGGCGATCGGCTCGGAGTGGGGTCCGCGCGTCTTGCCGTCCTTCGGCTGGTTCGAGGGCGCGCGCCGTTCCGGCTCCTCGCTCTACGAGCTCCCCGGTGGCCGCGCGGTGCTGTCGGGCGGCGTCTGGAACGCGCCCGAACTCGAGGCCGCCTACAACGGCAAACAGCGCTTGCCGCGCCTGTACGCGGGCGCGCCCGAATGGGTCGCCAACCCGGTGCTCAACACCCGCGCGGCCGGCGGTCTGCTGACCTTCTGCTACTGGTGGGAGCGCGGTCGCTGGTACCGCGGCGAGTCGCCTGCCGCCGCCGACGTCGCCGTAGCGGTGCCCGGAATCTGGACGGCGGCCACGGTCACCGATGTGGTCTGCGATCTGCTCACCGAACAGCCGTCGGACGAACTCCGTTCGGCCGTGGCGAATTTCGTCGACGCCGCGCAGCGCCGCGATGTC
Source organism: Nocardia yunnanensis (assembly GCF_003626895.1). Taxonomy (GTDB): domain Bacteria; phylum Actinomycetota; class Actinomycetes; order Mycobacteriales; family Mycobacteriaceae; genus Nocardia; species Nocardia yunnanensis. The sequence continues at coordinate 5,980,807 of NZ_CP032568.1, forward strand.
ACGCACGCCCAGCTGGCCGAAGTCTTCGGCGACGCAGCCGATCTGGACGCCGCCCACTATCAGCTGGCGCTCGCGGGTGTCGCGCGGCTGGGTCCGGACCCGATCCCGGATTTCGAGGCCATCGAGATCGTCCGCCACCACCTGCGCACCGAACAGCTCGACCCGCTCGCGTACCCGCCCGATCGCCTGCACGCGCAACGCCTTTCGGTCGGCTGGCTGGTGTATCTCCCGGTGGAGCCGGACGAGGTCGTGCTCGATCGCGCACTGTTCTACGTCGCCGACGACGGCGTGCTGGAGTCCGCCACCTCCAGCGCGCCGCCGTCGGTGTACCTGTCCGGTTTCGAAGAGCGCTTCCACCAACGACATTCGTAGCGGTGGCGTCGACAAGTGGAGGATCGGTGGGCTCGGGCCTTATCGTCGGAGTGTCGCGCGAGTTAGGAGTGGGACGTGGGTGACGACTTCACCGGCGGCTGGGCGGGCCTGGCCCAGCAGGCGCAGGCGGGCACGCTCGAGCTGGTGCCCGGAGCGGCGCGCGAGGCCTCGAAACTCGCTGCCGCCGCGGCGAACGCGCTCACGTTCGCCAAGAGTTATCAGCAGCTCCTGACCACGCACACGGGCTTCAGCAACAACGGGCGGCTCGACCAGATCCTGATCCTCAAGCGGCGCTTCAACGATCAGGGCACCGCCCTCGGCGGCATCCTGGATCACTACATCGCGCTGGTGAACGCCATGGCCGACACCCTCATCCAGGCCGACAAGACCTACGACGCCGCCGAAGAGGACTCCAAAACCAAGTTCACCCGCCTGAAGAAGGAGAACGACGCCGCCGACGCCGATCCCGCCAAGCCGACCCTGCAAACCGGGACCATCCCGCAACTGGGCGGGGATTCCACCCCGCGCATCGACAAGCAGCAGAAGGACCACCCGGACCTGTACAAGGTCGCCCACGAGGACGGCCACTACGACTCGATCCCCCCGGAGAACCCGTACGACTACCACGAGCTGGAGTGGTTCTACCAGGCGGGCGCCGGGATGGACCCGCAGACGGTGGCGAACTATGGCGCGACCTGGAAGAAGGTGGCCGACAAGGTCAACAAGAGCTTCGCGGACCTGACCCAGGAGCTCGGCAAGATCGTCGACGGCAAACAGTGGTCGAGCGCCGGCGCGGACGCCGCGGTCACCGCGGCCAAGAACTTCAAGTCGCAGGCCGACGAGCTCACCTCGCAGATGTACGCGATGGCCTCGAATCTGACCTACGTGTCGGGCTGGCTCGAGAACACCAAGAACCTCATGCCCCACCACGAGCCCGACGACTTCGACTATCAGCACTACCAGCGCATGGAGAACATGATCAAGGCCGCCCAGCTGGCCTTCGAGAACTGGTATGTGCCGGGCCTGCTCGGTGCGAGCCAGGCGGTCCCGAAGCTGGCCGACCCGACCGCGCCGATGCCGTCCAACCCGGGGCCGTACGCGCCCCGCAACGACAACAGGGGCAACCCGGTCGGCGGTAGCAACGGTGGCAACAACGGTGGGAGCCCCGGCGGCAAGAGTCCGTTCGGTTCCGGGCCGCAGCCGTTCAACCCGAACGCCCTGCCGAAGGACACGAGCAAGCTCGACCCCAACAAGCTCGATCCCCACGGGACGAACCCGAACGGCGCCAATCCCAATGGAACCAACCCCAACGGCACCGATCCCAAGGGAACGAACCCGAACGGGACCCACCCCAACGGGACCAACCCGAACGGCTCGAATCCCAACGGATCCAATCCCAATGCCACCGACTCGAATTCGAGCACGAGCAGCCAATCGGGCCAGCAGATGTCGCAGCTGGCGAGCGCTCTGCAGCAGGGCATGCAGGGTCTGTCGAGCCTGTCCACGGGCCAGCAGAACAAACAACAACAAGATCAGTTGAAGGATCAGCTCAAGGACGCACCGCTGACCAACCTGCTCGACCAGCTCAAGGTTCCCGGCGGCGGTGGCGGCCCGGGCGGCGGTGGCGGCGGTATCCCGGCCGCCAAAGCCGCGGTGGAAGCGGCCACCGCCCGGCTCTTCCCGCGCGCCGCGGTCGCCGAGGCGGTCGAGGGCTCCGCCATCGGTGCCGCCCGCGCGGGCGTGGCGACCGGTACCGGCATGGGTTCGGGGATGGGCGGCATGGGCGGCATGCACCCGCCCGGCGCGCACGGCGCCGGCGGCGGCAAGGAACACAAGCGGCCCGAATTCCTGGATTCCGCCGAGCATCTGGACGAAGCCATGGGTAAGGCGCCGATCGTGGCCAAACCGGTGGTCGAGGGCTGATGCTGCGATCCTGGACGTTCACCGATCTGGAATTCCTGGTGCTGTGGCAGGATCTCGGCGAGGAGCATCTGCCCTCGCCGCTGTGGTTCACCAGCCGCGACCCATTGTGGAATGCGTTCCAGGACAGTAAGACTCGCGCCCGCGACGGCCTGCGCGACCGCGACCCGGACTTCGCCGAGGTGCTGCGCGTCCTGCACACCCCCGAGGTCCGCGTCGAGCTGCGGGGCTGGGACGGCGCCGACTGGCGACTTCCCGAAGCCGGCATTCGCGCCCTCGGCGTGCGCTCCGGCGAGGCCGGGTACCTGGTGGTGCAGCAGCCTGGCGAAACCATCGGGCACGCGGCGGGTTTCACGATCTCCGAATGCTGGGCCGCTGACCTCACCGCCGAGCTGGTGGCCCTGATGCCCGACATCCCCGCGGGTCACGGCCCCGACCTCGTCCTGGCCGCGGCCGCGGACGTGGTGGCGACCGAGTACGACTACGGCCTGTCCCCGGCCCACGAAACCCTGGAAGGCGGAATCGTCGACCGCACGGCCGAATTCCTCTCCGCCCCGGTCTCCCGCCGGGGCGCCATCGAAGTGGTCCAGGGCCGTTCGCGTTTCGGCCCCCGCGGCATCACCCGCCATCAGCTGGAGTGGCGCGATCTCGTCGGCGACGGCCGCTACCTGATCACGGCCGATCAGCCCCCGGTGGCCGTGCCCGCCGACCGCCGCCGCGTCATCGAGGAACTCGAGACGAGGATCGCGGAAGTGGGCCTGGCCATCGCCGACGAATGGGAGGTAAACCAGTGACCGCACCGGATTTCCCGACCGAGTTCACCCTGTCCTCGCGCACCGGCTCGATGGTGGTGACCACCACGGAACAGGGCCTGCCGCTGGCGATTTCGGTGGAGCGCGATCATCTGCGCGGCGATCCGGAGTTGCTGGCCGCGGATCTGCTGCGCCTGTGCCGCCAGTCCGCGGCCCGCGCCGGGGTCGAGCGCCGCGCCCAGCTGCGGGCGGCCGGACTGGCCCCGGAATTGCTGGCCTTGACCGGTCTGCCGACCACCGAGGAGGTGACCCGGCAGGAGTACGCCGAGGAGCAGGAGTACGAGACCGAGCCCGACAGCTGGCTGCGCCCGATCTGATGTCCCCGACGGTCGCGCCGGCGCCGGACGGAATGGCCACCTGGAATTCACCCGGCTGTTCGTCGCATCGGGAACTCTTCCCTAGGTGGAGCGAATCATCGCTCTGTATAGTTCAATTCGAGATGATCTTCCTGATGGGGGTGTCATGACCAATCTCGTTGCCACACCGGACGCGATCCGCGCCTACGGAGACGCTTCGGCCGCCATGGCGAGCGCTGTCGCCGGCGCCGCCGCGGTCGATCAGGTCGCCACGGTCGCCGGCCTGGTGCCGGTTTTCGGACTCATCGGTCAGGACTTCCTGCTGAGTTACGCCGGCGCGCAAGGCAATCACCTGTCGTCGGTGGCCGAGCTGGCCGCCGTGCACGCCGGCACCGCGGTCGCCGCCCACGAGGCGGCGGCGGGCTACCAGGCCACCGACGAGGCCTCCGGCGTCGACTTCCTCTCGCTGACGCAAGACCTGTGAGTACTCCCTTCGAAGGCTCGACGGGCGCCGTGCAGGCCACCCCCGCCACCGGTCAGTCGGTGGCGGATGCCTTGCGCGACACCAACTTCGCGCCGCTGCTGGACAGCCCGGTGGGTGATGTCCTGCACACGCTGGGCCTGCCCGCGCTGCCGCAACTGCCGTCCCTGCCGCCGCTGCCCGACATGCCGCCGCTGCCCACCCTGGATCTGACCGCATTGACCAAGCCGCTCACCGATCTGGCCTCCGCGTTCGGCACCGGCCAATTGGGGCAGGGGCTGGACGCGTCCCAGATGCTCTCGGGTGTCGCGAGCGCCCTGCAGCAGGTGATGTCGATCGCGCAGTCGGTCATGTCGATGGCGGGCTCGAATTCGTGGCAGGGCGCCGGCGCGACCGGTGCGGCGGAGAAGGGCGCCGACGCGCAGGCCAATGCCGTGGAGCTGCAAGGCCAGAACCTGCAGCAGAAGACGGTGATGGCGGGCGCGGCGACCTCGGTGGCCACCGGCGCGGCCGCGATGTCGGCCATCATCACCAAGTTCGTCACCGGTGTCACGCTGGCCGCGCCGTTCATCGGCACCCCGCCCGGCCAGGCGTTCCTGCTGTCACTGGCCACCGAGACCGCCGCCGAGGCCACCGCGACGGTCGCCAAGACCCGCACCGAGATGACGGTGCACAGCGCCAATATGACCACCGCCGGCCACAAGGTGAAGATCACCTCCGCGCCCACCAGCGGCGGGGACTCGCTGTCGCAGGTGACTCAACTGCTGGGTCTGATCTCTCCGGTGAGCAGCGCGGCGAGCACCGGCGTGCAGCAGCTGCAGCAGTTGCAGTCGATCAGTCAGGCCACGCCGGCCGATCCGGCGCCGGAGGCCCAACCCATTGCCGCGCACGCGGATTCGGGCGGGCTCGGCGGCGGCGGGCTCGGCGGCGGCCTCGCCCCGATGGCCGGTATCGGCGGCGTGGCCGGCTCGCCGGCTCCGCTCGGTCAGGCCAGCCCGCGCACCATGAGCGCGACCACCGCCGCACCCGTCGCGGCCCCCGCGCCGATGCCGGCGACCGGCGGCGCGGGCATGGGCGGCGGCATGGTGCCGCCCATGGGCGCCGCGGCCGGCGCATCCGCTGCCGCGGGTGACGCCGACGAGGAAGTGCGCACCTCCATGGTCACCGCCGAACACGGCGACGAGGTCGTCGGCGAGCTGGGATACACCGGCGTGCCGGTCGTCGGCGCGGTCGGCACCAACGGACCGCGCCCGGCCCAGTGAGGGGCCGCGGCGCTGTGCGGGAAACCGGGTCGGTGGAAGTCGGCCCGGCGCGGTAGGATTCGCCCGGAAAGGGAGGGACGATGAGCGAATTCAACTTGGGCGGTGTGCGTTTCGACGCGGACGCGGTACGGGCCGCCGCCGCTGACCTGGACGCCATGGCCGATCGGCTCGAGCACGCGCTCGGTGCGGACGGGCAGGCGCTGGCCGTGCCCGCCGCCGGCTCGGACGCCGTCTCGCTGGCCGCGGCCGACACGCTCACCTCGGTCGGCGCGTCCTTCGTCGCGCAGAGCGGGTCGGGTGTGGACGAGCTACGCAAGCTGGCGGCGCTGGTGCGCGGTCAGGCCGACGCCTTCGGACAGGTCGAAGTCGACAACTCGGCCGACTTCACGAACCTCTAGGCGGGACCGGCTCCGCGGTTCACGGCCCTGGGATTCCCTGGTCGCGGGATCGGCCACGCCCGAAGCTAACGCCGTGGGGTTCACGAACCCCGGGTTCACGGCCCTGGGGTTCACGAGCCTCGGGTTCACGAATCCCAGGTTCACGAGCCTCGCGTTCACGAACCCCGCGTTCAGGAACCGCGGAATTCGTAGGTGTGGATGTCGCCGTTGCGGATGATCTGTCCGCGACGGTCGCCATCCAGCTCGAGGTACGGGCAGTCGGCCGCGCCCGAACGCAGCGTGAATTCGCTGTCACCCGGCGCGACCCACAGCAGCTGGCCGGTCTCCAGCCATGGCCGCAGCTCGAAATCGACGTCGCGGTTGAACGCGATGTACGCGTCGTCCGCACGCCAGTACCCACCCGAATCGTGCAGGTCGTTGCGGTCGATGCCCCATTCGTGGATCAGCGGATAGGGTCGGCCGGGCCCGAAATAGTTGATGGCCCAGCAGGTATGGCGGCCGACGTCCAGCTGCGATATCACCGCGTAGGTTCCGGGCCGCCGCAGCATGCCGGGCACCACATACGGGAGATCCGGCCCGGGATGACAGTCGAAGGGCGCCGCGGTGACGGGCTCGGTGAGCCGTGCCGCGCCACTCATGGCCAGCCAGCCGTCCCCGCGCTGTGGCAGCGGCCGCACGGCATTGTCGTAATCCCAGAACCAGCCGTCGAAATCCACGACATCCATCGCCCGCTCAACGAGCCGGTCACTGAGCGGGCTGCGCGACACGGTGATCACCGGCAGGCTGTCGCGGTATCGGGTACGCAGCGTGTCGGCCGCGGCGGCCAGGGACGAGTCCGCGGGCTTGCTCGCCCGATACGCCTGTTGCAGCCGGTTGCCTTCCGCGAGCAGCTCCCGTCGTGCCGCCCGATGATCGTCCCCGCTCATCGCGGCTCGATGTCCGCCGCCCAGGCCGGAAGCTCGTGCCCCAGTTCGGCATTCACCTCGAGCATCTCGCGCCGCGATTCGATATCCGGGTCCATCGCCGCGAACCAGGCGGTCACCGACCGCCAGCGGGGCCGCGCGTCCTGGCCCTCCACGATCTCCCAGACCGGCGGATCCTCCTGCGCGAGATCGGCGCCGTCGATGACCTGGTAGGTGTACGCCTGGTGGGCGCTGAGCACCAGCATTCCCGCCGGATCCCGCAACGCGTGCGCCAGACCGGTGAGCGCCGCCAGCGCCTGGCGTTTCGTCTCACCGGTGACGGCGTCGACCCCGAATGCGGTTCCGGCCAGCCACAATCCGTGCCGCGCCCCGATGAGCCGCAGCACTTCCCGCACCGCCCCCGGCACCCGCGCGACGCCCTGCCCCGCGGCATACGCGTCGATCGCCGCGTCCGTCGCGCCCACGACCGAGTCCCGCCGCAGCCCATCGGCCACGACATTGTCGAAGACGATCCGGATCCGCCCACCGGGACCGGTCATCCATTGGCTCATCGGGGATGCAACCTTTCGCCCGCGGGATTGACGATTTCCAGCCGCATTCCGGGGAACACGGATTCGTAGGCCAGAATAACGCGCTGGCAGGACAGGCAGATCTGGTACTCCGGCGGCATATCCTGGGTTCGCGCCGCGGGCAGGTCGACCACCATGCGCAGATCTCCGGTCACGCTGTCACGGGTGATCGGCGAAAACGGGACACCGTTCTCCTCGGCGTGTTGCGCCGCCTGCCGATTGATTTCCTCGATCGCGTATTCCATGCGCTTCTGCGCGTGCAGGACATCGACTTTGGAGAAATGGTTGGCGTTGTCCGGCCTGAGTCCGAGCGTGTCCACGGACTCCTTGAACACCTGTCGTGCGGCCTCCTCCGGAATGCCGTGATCGGCCAGGTGCTGCAGCGTGTACCGGGTATCGATGCGCCCGCCCGGGGGGACGGGGTACAGCGCTTCGGTCACGTCCTTGGGCAGTCCGGTGAACCGCGCCAATTGGTGCGGCGAGAAATCCCTGGCCGTGATCGGCGTGTACGCGGAGGGGTCCGGCGCGGCCGCGCGGGCGCGTTCGTTCAATTCGTGCACGGCGAATTCGATGATGTGGCGAGCGTGCTTGGTCTCGGCGCGGAAACTCGGTCGGTCCGCGTATATTTCGGCGTCGGCGCGCGCGATGGCGTCACCGATGATGTCGTCCAGCGCCTGCCTCGACAGGCCGCTGTGTTCGGCCAGTTGCTCGCGCACCAGATTCTCGAAGAACTTCGCCTCGGCGTCATTGAACCGGGGACTGCCCTTGCCGTCGGCCCAGTGCCCGGTCGCGGGATCGTAGGCGCTGGCATTGGCGGTCTCGAAGATCCGGTCGCCGGCATCCGGCGCCCGCGGCGCCTCGGCGGCCGGCGACCATTCCTGCTGCGTCCCACTGTAATTGAAGCTGTCGTGCACACCACCGTCGTGATCACTGCGATACCGACCGGTCACCAGCGCTCGCGTGTCGGGCCGCCACTCGTCCTTCAACGCGGGATGCTTGCCGGTCATCTCGCCCACCGAATCCATGCCCGCCTGGCGCAGGCTGCGTGCCTCCGCCCGCAGATCGCGCATATCGTCGTTGCGCTGATCCCGCGAATCATGGTGCGGCGGTGCGGCCGAAGAGTGCTCGTTCGCCGCGCCCGGATCCTTGTCGTGCGGCTCGCGCGGATCCTTGTCGTGTGGCTCGGCCGGGTTCTGGTCGTGTGGCTCACGCGGGTTCTGGTCACCCGGCTCGCCGGGGTCCCCCGCGGGCTCCCGCGGACCGCCGTGGCCGGGGTCGCGTGGCCCACCGCCGCCCGGTGGCCGTTGCGGCGGCTGAGGATCGTCGCCGGGCTCCGGGTTGCCGCCGCGCGCCGAGCCGTCCGGATTCTCGTACGAGTCCAGGATGCGCAGGATGTCGGCCGGGTCGGTGCCGGCCCGCGCCTCCCGCTTGATCATGGCGGCCAGGTGTTCGCGGGTCCCGGTGGCCGCCGGATCCTCGACGTCGGTGTGCAGCCATTCCCGATACTTGGCGTGATCGAAGTCCGGGTGACCGGCGAGGTCGAAAGCACGCTGGCGCAATCGTTCCAGATCGGCCTGGCTCTCCGGCGACAGCCGCGACAGATCCGATTCCAGATGCCACGGCGTCATATCGCGATCGACGTCGGCGACGGTCCGGTCCGCCCACACGACCTTCGGCTGCTCACCGGGCGCGAACCGAATCAGCGGCTCGTTCTTGGTATTCGGGTCCGGATCGAACTGGTGCTCGTCGATGATCTTCTCGAAGTTGCGGATCCGCTGATAGTGAGAGGTCGGCTCCCAGTACACGTGCGGCCCGTGCTGAATCCCGGCATCCCTGTTCATCAGGGCGTTCTCGTGCGTCCGCAGCTCCTCCGGCGTCAGCGGGGTGCCATCGGGGTGGCGAATGTCGAACAGGTCGTGATCGCCTGTGACCGGCTTGAATTCATCGCCGACCCGGCCTTCCAGTACGCCGTCGGCGGTGACCCGGAACTTGCCCTGGGCGACGAGGTCGTCCATGTAGCCCGAGTAGGCCCGGTAGTCGTTCTCGCGGTCGCCGAGCCGCTTCTGCAACGCCGCCTCCCGCTCCGGCGTCAGGTCCTCGCCCTCGGGCATGCGCAGCTGTCCCGGCTCGAACCGGCCGACCAGTCCCTTGGCCTCGGGTGGCGCGCCGAGCGCGATATCGGCGGCGTTGATGGTCTTGTCCTTGATGGACATCGGCTTGGGCATGGCCCCGTCACGCAGGTGGTCGACGGCGTCCGGATTGGTCGGCCGCACATCGATGATCAGGCCGTGCTCATCGGCGTAGGCCTGGATCTTCTGCTGATTCTCCTGCGGTATGCCGTACTCGGCCTCGATGGTCTCCGGGCTCGGCGCATCGCTCGCATGCGGCTCCACCGCGGCCACGACTTCCCCGTGCGGCTCGTAGGCGATGACCATGCGATGGTCGGGTTCGGGCGGGATGATGCCGGCCATCCGCTGTCGATTGAGGTTGTTGCTGGCGCCGGTGTCGATCGTGTAGTCGTAGTTGCGCTGCCCCTCCGGGATCGTGGTCTCCTCCACGATCCGGAACGGGTTGGCCCCCTCCGGGTACATCTGGTCGAGGGCCCGCATCAGCTCGGGCCCGGTAATGTGCCCGCGGTACTTGAACGGCTCTTCGGTGTTCTCCGGCTTGGTGTCCCACTGGATCTCGATGCGGCCGCCCGGTTTCAGCGCGTCGCGCAGCCGCTCCGCCATCCCGTGATATTCGGACGGGTTCAGATGCGCGCTCACATTGTTGATGTAGATCCGCGCGAGGCCCGGTTCGCCCGTCCCGTCCGCGAGCAGATGGCCGTTGGTGAGCAGATCGCCGAACACCATGACCGTGCCCGGCTCGGTGAGCGGACCGGGATCGAGGATGCCGAGATCGCGACGACGCTGTGCGGCGCCGGCGAATTCGGAGGCGAGTTCGGTCTTGACGACCAGGCCGCCGTGCGACCGGTCCGCGGCGGGCGTGAGCTCGAGCGCGTACGCGCCGCGGCCGACGCCCACATCGACGGTGTGCCCGCCTTCCACAGCGGCGGGCAGGGAGGGTCGCTCCTCGCGCGGGAGGGGTTCGTGATTCGGCCCGAAGACGGTCTGCTCCATGGGAAGCCGATGCTGCGGGCGCGGCCGGGGCATCACCTCCACGGCCGACTGCCCGTCGACCGGGTCGTGCAGCACCACCGTGTATTCGACATTGAGCCCGTTCTCGGTGGCTCCGCGATTGGCGCGGTCGACGCCCTGCAGGAATTCGCCGAGGGTGGTCTCCCGGCCGTCGACGACGAGGCGACCGGTGGCGGTGTCGAGCACCCCGGTGACGTGGTTGGGACCGTCGGCCAGCGCCTGGGCGGCATCGTGCATGTGCTGGAAACCATTGTCGCCGATCGCGTCCCGGACCTGCGGGGTCATGTCGGGGTGCGAGCGGAAATCGTCGATGGCCTGATGCAGCGCGGCGGCGCGGTCACGCGGCGACAGCGAGGGATCGTTGATGACCGCGCTCAACGGGTTCAGCGCTTCGAGCAGGCCGTCCCAGGTCTTGCGCGCGGTGCGGGTGGCCGGATCGAAGATGGGGTCGAAGATCCGCCGCGACAGCTCCTCCCGCATGCGGCCGTGCAGGCCCTGCTCCTCGGCGCGCAGCGTGTCCGGGGCGTGCTCGCCGGTGAGATGCTGACCGAGCTGGTCGAGGTGCTCGTGGGCGCCCTGCGCGAACCCATGCTCGTCGAGCGACGGCCCGAATGTCGGCCGGTGCCCGAGAATGTCGTGCTCTTGCAGTCCTATTCGATGCGCGAGCACCGGATCATGCTCGTGCAGCAGCTGTTTGACGGTGGCCTCGTGCGCTGGGTCGTGGAATCCGAGCTGCTGGGTCAGATCGTGCAGATCGTTGCGCAGTCGCGAGAGCTCCCCGGCCTTCGTCGCCGGATCCATGACCGCCCGATCGACGCTGGCCGCCAGCACTTTCAGCTCCGCGAACCGTCCCGCGAGGTGCGGGGTCATCGCGTCGGGGCGGTCCTCGCGCATATCCGGGCGGGAGATCGGAATGTCATCCTCCTGCGCGAGCCGGATCTCGGCCAGCTCGTGCGCCACCGCCCGCGCCACGTCCTCGGTGCGGGCGCGCGGAGAGATGTGGATGTCGTAACCGCCTGGGCGCTCGTGGATCTGGGCGACATCGCGCTTGCCGCCCTCGGCCGGCGGCGCGGTGTCGGTGACCTCGATGCGGACGGTGTCACCGTTGGGGAGCACGAATTCCCGCGTATTGCGGTTCCAGCGGACGTCCTCGGGGGTGATCAATCGCAGGTTGTGGTCGACCTGGCCGTCGACATCGTCCTGGGAGAGCGGTTTACCCTCCGGCCGGGCGTCGCCGTGGAAGTCGCCGACCGGGGCGGCGGCGGGCACGCCGGATCTGCGGTTGTCGGAGGGGTTTCGCGGCGCTTCGCTCTCGTGGGGGCCCGGGAGATGCACTGGCACCGGGCCGGCGTCGGGCAGGCCCGCCTGCGGGGCGGACTGGGAATCCCGTTCGCCCGACCCATGATCCGAAGCGCCCGGCGCATGGTCCGGATCGGCGAACGCGTGGTCCCGGCCGCCAACCGCGTGGTCTTGGCCGCCGGTCGAGTGGTCCTGGCTGCCAGCCGCGTGGTCCCGGCCGCCAGTCGCGTGGTCTTGGCCGCCGGACGTGTGGTCCCGGCTGTCGGTCGCGCGGTCCTGGCTGCCCGGTTCCTCGTCGTGACGGCGTGGTGTGTGGTCCTCGCCTACGGGATGCGCGCCGGCGGGCTCGTGAACGTCTGGTTCATGGTGCGCCGGAACGGTTTCGCCGGTGCCGTCGGCCGAGTTCGGACCGGCCTTCTCCACCCCGGTGCGTGCCGCCTGGACCGGATCCGTGCCCGCCCGGAACGGTCTGTCAGCTGCGGCCGCCCGCGATTCGGGGACCGTGCCGACGGGTTTGGGTGCGGTGCCGTCGAGCGGTGCGCCGGCGCGCAGGTCGCGGGGGAGCGGTGTGGCCTTGGCGGGATCGGCGGCCGGGCGGGCCTCGGAGGTCGGACCGGCCGCGTGCGCGGGCGGTGTCGTACCCGATCCGGCCGGGGCGCCACGGCCGGGTTCGCCGCCGGGCCCGCTGTGCGCGGAACTTCCGGCGTCCATCGGAACAGGACCCGCCGCAAGACGATTCGGCTCCGCGCCAGGATCGGCTGTCGGCCTGGCGCCGTCGGCGTCACCGCCGATGCGACCATTACCACCGGAGTCGGCGTGGCCGCTGGGATCCCCGTTGCTGCCGGAGCCTGCGTGGCCGCTGGGATCCCCGTTGCTGCCAGAGTCAGCGTGGCCGCTGGGGTCACCATTGCCACCGTGGGCGGGATCGGCGTGGTCACCGGTCGCCGGGTGCTGACCACCGGCGTGCGCGTCACCGCCCGAGGTGTCTCCGGTAGTCCCGGCGCCCGGCGCGTGGGTGTCCGAGCCGCGCTGCGGGGCGGAATCCGTGGCACCCGCGTCGTTTTGCGCGTCGAGGTCGGGCCGCTCGCGGCGACTGTCTGCCCAGACCGGCGCCTGGTTGTCGGTGGGGTGAGAGTCGTTGCCGTGCTCCGGAGGCGGGGCCTGATCGGTGTTCACCGCATCCGGTGCGCTCGCCGGATGCAGCGACGGCCCGCCGTCGCGCCCTCCGCCCTGAGAGTTGCCGTCGGAAGCCGCCCCATTGGTGCCTTCGGGGTGGCCCCCATTTGCACCTTCGGGGTGGGCCCCGTTGGTGCCACCGGTCGGGGCTCCGTTGGTGCCATGGGGAGCTGTGCCGTCGGTCGTGGGTCCGCCGGTAGTGCCCGGGTGACTCTCGGGTCCGGCGCCGGGCCGGTCGAGAGTCGGTGCGGTGGTGTGGGGTTCGGTGACGACGGTCGTGCTGCCGTCCCGCGTCGGCACATCCCGTGGGCCGTTGTGGTTGGTCTCGCCGGCCCATCCCAGCAGCCCGCCGGGCCCGGCGCCCGCGAAGGCGCCACCGGTGAGCGAACGCGGATCCAGCTCCCAGTTCCCATTGACCACACCATTGCCGAGCCAGGCCGCCCCGGCTCCGCCCAACCCGCCCACGGCGCCGTCGAGCGCGCCGTTGAACGCGCCGCGCCACCCGCCCATGGTGGTGGGAAAGGCGCGGTTCATGCCGAACCCGGCCGCGCCGCCCGCCGCACCCGAGAAGGCCGACACCACAGCGTTCTTCCCGATGGCGCCCCAGTCGTAGCCGTGCCCGCGGCCGTCCAGATTCTGGATGGTCTGAACCGCCAACTCCTGGCCGACGCTCTGCGCGGTGGAGATGAACGCGCCCTTGCCGACCTCGTAGACGGCCTTGACGACGATTTCCTTGAGCATCTCGTTGGTGATCTGGCGTTCGATCAGCGACTCGATGCGGCCCTCGAGCATTTTGCCCAGGGTGCGGAAGGCGGTGCGGGCCGTGAGCATGGCCTCGGTTTCGAAGAAGCCCGCGAACGGTCCGGTCGCGGCCGCCCAGGCCAGTTCGGCCAGCAGGAACGCGCCCGCGATATAGAAGTTGATTTTGGCGCCCTGGAGCGAATCGCCCATCTGGTCGGCGGCTTTGGACAGCTGGCGATAGTTGTCGCCGAATTCCTTGACCGACCCGTGCCCGGAACTGTCACCGTCGCGCAGCGGCTGCAACCACTGAAGCGCGGATTCCCCGCCGACACCATCCGGGTACGCCTTCTTGATGTCGTCCATCAGGCGCGTGAGTTCGTCGATCAACTCATCCGACTGTCCCGCAACCGATTCCAGGTCGCGGGCCATCTGCCACATCCGGTCCTCGTTACCGTGCGGCCATTCGGAACCCACCAGCCAGCTCAGCCATTCGAGCCAGGATGGAAATTCCAGCGCCACAGGCCACCTCACGCCGGTCGGTTCGGATCTTGGCGAGACCGACTGTGCCACAACGATGCAGGTGAACTCAACACGAACGGTGAATGAGTACCGAGTGACCGGGTGGCTACCGGCGTGCGGTGATAGTCTCCGCCCGGAAGGAGACCGCATGACGCCCGATCGACCCGAGCCGGTGCGCACCGCCGACACCGTCACGCCCGGCTACGTGCTGTGCTACGAGTGCGACGGCGAGGGCCACTGCCCGCGCTGCCACGGTGCTGGCTGGCTCGACAATGCGGGCAAGCTGCGCAAATGCCCACTGTGCCATGGCCGCCGGGTGTGCCCGATCTGCCGCGGCGACGGCGAGCTGGCCATCTACGACCTCTCCGACTATCAGCGCGGCTACTACCCGGAGCTGTGAGTCACCAGCTGGAGTCGGTGGCGCCCTGATTGCGCCGGCCGGAGTCCCAGTCGTCGTAGTCGACGGCATTGCTGAACTGCGGGGCGGGCTCGGTGAACCGGGCCAGCCGCTCCCGGGAGTTGGGCGGGGCGAGCGAGGCGGCCGGCGGGTCCAGCGGCGCGTGCCGCTGCAGATCCGGCATGCCCTCGATCAGCTCCGACAGCTTCGGCATGGTGGCGCGGCGATCCCGCAACGGCTGCAACAGCTCTCGCGACTGCTTGGCCACATCCTGGGCGGCCTGCTGCGCGGCGCTGGTCACCGCCTTGGCGAGCTCCTCGGGGGTGAGCTCGGCGACATCGGGTGAGAACCGGGTGGCGATCACGATGCCGTCCGCGTTCACGGTGACGGTCACCCGTCCGCTCGCCGCGGTACCCGAGGCCATCAGTTGCGCGCGTTGCTGCGATGCTTCGGCGATCTCGCGCATCTGCGTGGTGAAGGTTTCGAGAATCGCTGCGGCGGCGACTTCGCCCTTGTCACTGGACATTCGGTGGCCGCCGTTACGCGAACTGCCCGTAGTTGCCGTGCTCCATGGCATCGAGATCGGCGGCGGACTTGTCGAGACCTTGCTCGAGATTGCCGAACGAGGTCGCCAGATTGTCGGTGCCGGTGGTCAGATTGTTGCTGCCGGTCGCGAACCCCTTCGCGCCATTGGCGAACTTGCCACCGAAATCATCGTCACCCCAGGCGGATTCACCCGGTGCGACTGCGGCCCGGGCCGCCTGCGCCATGTTCTGCAGCCGATCCCGGATTTCCGCGGCGACGAGCGCCGCATCGCGCACCTTGTCCGGGTTCGCATTCAGTCTTCCCGCCATGACGCCCCTCGCGAGTCAGCCGATCGTGGAAGATCGACTGTCCCACAGCCACCCGGTGAACACAACGTGAACAGTCGTGTGCGCCCCCGCCCGCCACGCCGCCGGAATTGTTCGTATCCTCATGAATCAGCACTCAGCGAGGGGAAGGGACGGTATGGCCGACACGCTGCCACTGGCACGCACCAATGCGGAGGCGCGCCTGTACGTCAGCCTGCAACCCTGCCCCGCCTGCGGCGAAACCCGCTGCACCTTCCGCAGTTCCGTCATCAGCGTCGACGACGTGCTGGCCAGCCGGTATACGGGGGAATGCCCGGGCTGCGGGCAGCAGCGCGTCTACGAATTCCGCCTCCCGGAAGAAATCCTGCCCCCGCCGGCCGGCGCGGTCCGCTTCGGCGCGGAGAACCCTTCCGAACTCCTGGATCCCGGTGTGTGGCTCTGGTATTCCGACGTCTGCGCCCGCCAAGTCCCCGCCTCCACCGCGGGCCTGGACGATCGCGCCGTCCGCGCCGCCCGCCACACGCTGGCCACCGCGGTAGCGGCGGTCGAGGAAACCCTCAAATTCCTCCCCGCCACCGCCGACCGCATCCCCGCCCAAGCCTTCACCTCCCGAGAAGGCCGCACCACCTACACCCGCGAGCCCGGCCGCTTCACCCGCCCCCGCCTCGAAGCCCTCCGCGACACCTACGCCACGGCCCTGTCCGCCTGGTAACTCACCCCCCGGTGATCACCTTGATAGCCGCATCCTGCGCCGCCTGACCAACCTCGCCCACCCGAAAACCGCGACTCACGATGTGCTGCACCAACTCCGGTTCCGGCGCCAACCCATGCTTGTGCAGGTAGTGCGAGACCGCCCCCGCCCACACCCACACCCCATCCGTCCGAAACGTCAACGGCACATCCCGATCCCCCGGCACGAACTCGTCCTGATCGAAACTCCGAGCCGCCAACACAATCGGCGCCGACTCGAGATACGCCAACACCGCCGTCCGTGAATTCCCATCCAACTCCGGCCGATTCACCACCGGCTTGCCGTCTGCATCCTTCCCGTCGTACACCCGCGCCATTCGCGGCGGCTGCACGGCGGCGGGCACCGGGTCGAGTTTGACGGTCGCCTCGACGTTTGGCCCCGCCGACGCTGGAGCGAAGGGGTTCGGTGCGGGCGCCGGTTGCGCGAAGGGATTCGGTATCGGCGCCGGGTGTGCGAGGGGGTTCGGTGTGGGCGTTGGGTGCGCAAAGGGATTCGGAGCGAACGGATTGCTCCCGACGGCGGCCGGAGGCGTCGGCATGAATCCCGGCCCGTAACCGGGCCTCGGCGGCGCCATCGGTCGTGGCCGTGCCAACTGAGCCACCAGGCTCGTGATGGTCGCGGCGAAGGACAGCAGCAACGCGAGCACCCCAAGCAGGAACCCAACCCCGGCATACTCCCAGAAGGCGAGTCCGCGCATACCGAACACGAATCCCAGCTCGCCGACCACGTCCGCGACGACGAACGCGGCGGCCGCCCCGCTGGCCGCTCGCACCGCGGGGTTTCGTATGCCTGTGCCCGCCAGCAAGGCGCCCGCCACGACCAGCACGATGATCAGGAAAACCACGAACTGGACCGCAGCCCACGGGAACGACCCGTCGCCGGCGGACTTCCACACGGTCGAGAAGTTGTACTCGTCCACGATCGGCACGAACGATCGCCCGAAATCGACCACCGCCGCGACAATCAGGAATATCCCCGCCACCCGGGTCGCGGCCCCGCCGCCCTACTTCCGGTGCCGCACCGGGTGTCGATGCCACGGCATCCCGCAACCCGATCACGAAGGCCGCGAGGGCAACCACCATCAGCACCGTGAACACCCAGAATCCGACGGCGGGCGCAGCGTATTTCCCGAAGCCTTCTGCATAGCCGACGACGACCCCCGACGCCATCTGCAAGGCCATCCCGCTCCCGAATGCCGCTGCCCAGAACAACACTCGGCCTCGGCCGCCCTTACCCATCGCGAGTATCATCCCCGCGGCGCCGGTGACGATCACGATGATCACGTACGGCGCGAGCGGAAATACATCCAGCACCCTGAGGTGGTGCCACCCGGCGACAACGCGCCAGACGTACTCGTCCTCCGAACCGCCTCGGAACCGAAGAGTCGCCACCGGCACGCAGCACACGACAACCGTCAACACCGCCACGGCGATCAGCACGAGCCCGGCGACCCGCCCGACGCTCGCCTGCCCCGCGCCCCCAGATCCTCGAACAGGGGTATTCGAGATGCCTTGATTCCCCATATAAGCCATAGATCTCGTGCCTTCCCGTACGCCACCCGGGAACAGCTCGTCCACGCCCCCGTTCGATGCTGCCGCCGACCCTAATTGCCCCCATCCCCCAACGCCAACGCGTACGGAACAAGTCCGGCGGCGACCACCTGCGCCTCCGGCGTCACGTCGGAGCTCTCGCGGGCGCGGGCATCCGCGCGGGCGCCGCCAGCGTGGGCCTGATCCCGTAGTCGACGCGCGCCGGATGAGGTTCGGAGAGCGGCTGTCTGCCTGAGCGGCCGCTCATTTCGAAGTCGTTTAGGGTTCCGATGTCAGCGTTTGGAGGGGAGCGGTATGTCGACGCATCAGCACGGGGGCGGTGGAGGATTCGGAGGTCCAGCGTGGCCTCCCGGCTCGCCGGGACACACCGGCCCGAACGGGTATTCAGCGGCTCCGCAAGGGTATCCCGTCGGGCCGCCGGGATATTCCGGCCCGCAAGATTATTCGGCGGGTCCGCAAGGATATCCGGATGGTGCGCCGGGATATTCCGGCCCGCACAACTATTCGAAGGGCGCGCGTGGATACGGTGAAGGCGGCGACGGTGAGGTGGCTGTCGACTCGTTCGCGCACAAAGCCATCGTCGCGAACACCTCCGACGGCACCGTCGCGGTCGTCGATCTCGTGGCCCAATCTCTCGAGGCGACGATCCCGGTGGGTCCGAACTTGCGTCCCACCGGTGTCGCCGTGGATCCGGGGCTGCGCTTCGCCTATGTCGTCAGCTCCAAGGAATCCGTCGACAATTCGAGCACGCTGTCGATCATCGACCTGTCCGTCAACCGCGTGACCGCCACCATTCCCACCGGCAAGAATTCGTCGGGCGTCGCCGTGGACACCGGCACGCACACGGTTTTCGTCGTCGACACCGATGACTCGAAAGCCCCTGCGGCGTTGTCGAATCACAGCTTCCTGACCATTGTCGATCCGGTGCGGCAGACCATCGTCGATACGGTCCAGGCCGGCATCCAGGCGATGTCGATGGTCATCGATCCGGTCACTCATTACGGTTACCTGGCCAGCTATTCCGACGCCTCCGTGGTGGTCGTCGACACCGTGACGCACACTGTCGACGGTTCGATCCCGGTCGGCTCCATGCCCTACGCGGTTGCCCTCGACACCTCGGCGCACACGCTGTACGTGCCGTCCGCGGCCGGCGTCGCCCTGATCGACACCACCAGCCGAGCCCGCACCGCCGTCATCGACCCCGGCTGTGATGTCCACGCGATCACCGTCGACCCCACCGTCCACCGGGCGTACACAGCCTGCCTGCTGGACAACCACGTCCAGGTCATCGACCCGGTATCCGGCGCTGTCGCTGAGTCTTTGGAGGTGAAAACCAGCCACGGTCTCGCTGTCGATCCCAAAACCCACACCCTGTACGTGCACGGCATCGACAAACTCGCGGTCATCAAGCGCTGAACCGAACAGTCGCGTGATGCCCAGGCCGACGCGTGACGATTGCCACAAAATTTGCGGCACCCCTCAGTCTCACATTGAATCGGTTCATCTAGATCGTCAATCCAATGGGACAACACAGGGGGAGTCATGGCACGTCACCGTCGACCCACGCGGAACACCGCACGAATCTCGGTCCTCGGCGCTTTGCCGCTGGCAGTTTCACTGACTTGCGCGGGCCTGGCATCAGCCGCCCCCGGCCAGCAGGCGGATAAGAGCCAGTTCCAGCCGGAAGGCGCCGCTGCCGCTGAAAGCCAGGCGTCTGTCGCCAACCCGGTGCCGGTC